>JAWKKD010000009.1:0-190112 GCA_041393435.1 Solirubrobacterales bacterium
GCCAGCGCGGCGAGCCAGTGCTCGGCCGGACGCGTGCGCAGCTGCGCGCAGATGCGCTCCTCGAGCTCGGCGCGATAGGCCACGCGATCGCCGTTGGTCGCGAAGCGGGCGTCCTCGGGGTCGATGCCGACCAGCGGGGCGAAGCGGCGCCAGATCGCGTCGTTGCCGACGGCGATGACCAGGCTCGCGTCCGCCGTCGGGAACAGCCCGTACGGGCAGACGGTCGGGTGGTGGTTGCCGGCCGGCTCGGGCACCTCGCCGGCCACCAGCCAGCGCGTGCCCTGGAAGGAGTGGATCGCGATCTGCCCGGCGAGCAGCGACGTGTTGACCACCTGGCCCAGGCCCGTCTCGGCGCGCTGGTGCAGGGCGGCCAGCACCCCGACCACGCCGAACGTCCCGGCGATCAGGTCGGAGATGGGCACGCCGACCTTCGTGGGTTGGTCGGCGGTCGGACCGGTGAAGCTCATCAGCCCGCCCTCGGCCTGCAGGATCTGGTCGTAGCCGGCGCGCTGCGCGTCGGGACCGTCGGGGCCGAAGCCGCTGATCGACAGGGTGATCAGCCGCGGGTTGAGCTCGCGCAGCGCGTCGGCCCCCAGCCCGAGGCGCTCCATCACGCCGGTGCTGAAGTTCTCGATGACCACGTCGGCGTCGGCCAGCAGCGCGCGCAGCACGGCCAGGTCGTCCGGGTCCTTGAGGTCGGCGACCAGGCTGCGCTTGTTGCGGTTGGTCGACAGGAAGTAGGTGCTCTCGCGCTCGCCCTCGGGGCCGACGAACGGCGGGCCCCACTGGCGCGTGTCGTCGCCGCCGGGCGGCCGCTCGACCTTGATGACGTCGGCCCCCATGTCGGCCAGGAGCATCGCCGCGTAGGGCCCGGCCAGGACGCGCGACAGGTCGATGACCTTCAGGCCGGTCAGCGCCGGCGGAGAGCTGGGAACGTTCACGGCACCCTCACGGAGAGACGACACGATTGGCCGGACCAGTATGACATGCGGTACGGCCAATCGTCAACCGCATCCGTCCATCACGCCCATAGGCCCGGAATTGGGCAGGCCAATCCTGAGCGGATGTCCGGCCGACGGCGTACGATCTGCCTGTGTCGATCTCCCCGTCGCCGTCGCGCGCGCCGCTCTACGAGCAGGTCGCGCAGCGCGTCCGGGACCTCGCCGCCAGCGCCGGCCTGCAGCCGGGCGACCGGCTGCCGCCCGAGCGCGAGCTGGCCCAGCGCCTCGGCGTCAGCCGATCGTCGGTGCGCCAGGCCCTGACGCTGCTGCGCGCGGCCGGGCTCATCCACACGCGCCAGGGCGACGGCGTCTACCTCCAGCGCCCGCCCGAGGAGATCCACGCCGACCTCACCACCGCCGCCATCGCCGCGCAGCAGTCGATGCCGCAGGTCATGGAGGTCCGCGAAGCGCTGGAGACCCATCTGGCCCGGCTGGCCGCCCGCCGCCGTTCGAACCAGGACGTCGACCGGCTCCGCGCGGCCTACGACGCGATGGCGACGGCGATCGAGCGCGGCGAGGATCCCTGCGACGCCGACGCGCAGTTCCACGCCGCGATCGCGCACGCCGCCGACAACCCCATGCTCGAGCGGCTCATGGACCAGCTGGCCACGCAGATCGCCCTGACGCGGCGGGCGTCGCTGTCGCGGCCCGGCCGCCCCGCGCGCTCGCTGGAAGGACACCGGCGCATCCTCGAGGCCATCGTGGCCCGCAACGAGGAGGGGGCCAGCGCCGCCATGCGCGAGCACCTGATGGTGGTCGCCGACGTCGCGCACGACGCGCCCGCCGCGGGCTAGCGTCAGCCGCCGCCGGCGGCGTGGCGCCCGACCTCCCAGCCGGTCCGGTCGCGCGGCAGGTGCTCGGACGCCCAGGTCAACGGACTGTCCTCGAGGGTGGTGGCCATCGTGTCGTTCCAGCGGTTCAGCCAGCCGAAGAGCGCGATGACCCCGACCATCTCGACGATCTGCTCGTCGCTGTACCACCGGGCCAGGTCGCGGAAGTGCTGGTCGGTCACGTCGTTGGGCACGAGCGCCGCGTCGCGCGCCAACCGCAGCGCGTCGCGCTCGGCGTCGGAGAACAGCGGGCTGGTCTCGAACTCGAAGGCGGCCTCGAGCTTGGCCGCCTCGACCCCGACCATGTCCGCGCTCTGCGCGGTGTGGGCCTGGCAGTAGCGGCAGCCGGTCGTGGCGCTGGCCACGTAGCCGACGAGCTGCTTGAGCGGCCGGTCCAGGCTGCCGGGCTGCAGGCACTCGGAGGCCAGCTCGGCGAAGAGCAGGGCCATCCGCGGCCGGTGCGCCATCGTGAGCAGGCTCTCCGGGATCAACCCCAGCAGAGCGTTCTGCAGGTGCAGCGCCTCCTGCAGCGACGGGTCGACCGCATCGACGGCCAGTGGTTGGATCCTCGTCATTCCATCACCCCAGGTAGGCGGTCACGACGGCCGGATCATCGCGAACCTGGGCCGGCGGACCGTCGGCGATCACCGTGCCCTCGTTGAGCACGACGACGCGGTCGCAGGTGGACATGATCACGTGCAGGTCGTGGTCGATGAGCAGGACCCCGCACCCCAGGCGGTCGCGGATCGTGCGCACGATCCCGGCCAGGTCGGCGGACTCCTCGTGGTTGAGCCCGGCGGTCGGCTCGTCGAGCAGCAGGAACCGCGGCCGCACGCCGCAGATCGCGCGGGCGATCTCCAGGCGTCGCTGGAGCCCGTAGGCCAGCTCGGTGGCCACGCTGTCGGCGTGCTCGGCGATGCGCAGCTCGTCGAGCGCGGCGATCGAGGCGCGCCGGCCGGCGCGCCCGCCGAGCGCGCCGCCGGCGACCTCGACCGTCTCCAGCACGGTCATCTCGGGAAACAGCCGGAGGTTCTGGAAGCTGCGGCGGATGCCCAGCCGGGCCGCACCGTAGGGCGTCAGCGAGCGCAGCGGCCGGCCATCGACGGCGACGTTGCCCTCGGTGGGCCGGACCGCTCCGGTCAGCGTGTTCAGCAGCGTCGTCTTGCCGGACCCGTTGGGCCCGATCAGCCCGAGGATCTCGCCGTCGGCCAGGGTCAGGTCGACCCCGGCCACGGCGACGATGCCCTCGAAGCGGACGACGATGTGCTGAGACTCCAACGGCATCCGCCGCGCCTCGCCTACTGCACGACCTTGTCGGGGAAGAAGCTCTCGACGACCTTGAACGACTTGTTGGGCAAGTCGAACGTGGCCACGGCGAACATCTTCTTGGGCACGCCCGGCGTCAGGCCGAACTTCGTCGAGTCCCCGTAGGTCACCGGCCCGGTGGCGCCGGGGAAGGTCGGCAGGCCGCGCAGCGCGTTGGCCACCTTCGTGCCGTCGGTCGAGCCGGCCGCCTTGACCGCCGCCGCGAGCGCGTCGGCCAGGTCGCCGCCGAGCGCGGTCTGCAGAGAGCCCGGCTCGCCGCCGAACATCTTCTTGTAGGCCGCCAGCCACTGCTCGGCCGTCGAGTCGGGCCCGGTGTAGCCGCCGTAGGTGATCATCGTGGAGTTCTTCAGCTGCGACCCCGCGCCGAAGATGGCGGGCGTGTCGTTGCCGTCGTTGAGGATGATCGGCTTCGTGTTGCCGGCGGCCGCGAGGTTCTTCAGGAACGCGATCGAGTCGGGCGGGAACGCGGCCGGCACGATCACGTCCGGGTTGGCCGAGACGATCTTCGTCGCCGTGGCGCGGTAGTCGGTGTCGCCGATCTTGTACTGCGCGCTACCGACGATGCGGCCGCCGAGCTCCTTGAAGCGCTTCTCGAAGGCGGCGGGCAGCCGGCTCGTGTAGGCCTCGGAGTTCGAGGACAGGATGTAGGCGGTCTTGTAGCCCTTCTTGTTCGCGTACTCGGCGATCGCCGAGCCCTCCGCCTCGGTCCCGGAGACGTTGAGGAAGCCGTAGGGAGCCGGCACCTGTTGGGGGAACTGGGCGCCGGCGCCGCAGCTGCTGATGACCGGGGTGTTCTGCTGGGCGGCGATCTGCGCGCCGGGGAGCGAGACGTCGGTGTCGCAGGTGGTGATGAGCGCGTCGATGCCGTCGCTGAGCAGCTCCTGGGCGACGGTGGCGCCGGTGGCGGCGTCGGTCTTCATGTCGCGGGTCTCGAGCTCGATCTTGTACTTGCCGTCGATCCCGCCGGCGTCGTTGATGCGCGCGATCTCCGCCCGCAGCCCCTTCTCGAGCGGCTGGTCGACGAGGGCCAGATAGCCGGTCTTGGCCTCCGCCCAGCCGATCTTGTAGGTGCCGCCGCCGCTGCTGCCGGTGCCGGTGCCGGCGCTGGTCGACGCCGCGCCGGTCGAGCTATCCGAGTTCGAGCCGCACGCGGTGACGCCGGCCGCGAGAGCGCAGGCCGCGACGACCGCTGCGGCCGCGCCGGCACGACTCCTCCAGGTGATCCATCGGCCCGTCATGATCCTCCTCCTCCAGTCGTGGTACCGCTCTGCACGCGGCGGACCTGCCGCCAGCGCCCGCGCAACCAGGTGTCGATCTCCCAGCGCCCGAGCAGGCCGCTGGGCCGGACGATCATGGTCACGAGGATGAAGATGCCGAGGACGACGGTCGACAGTCCGGGGGCCGAGAAGGTGTCCTCGGCTCGGCGCAGGAACTCCGTGGCGACGCTGACGATCATGGCGCCCACCACGGCGCCCGACGCGGTCGGGCCACCGATGATGATCATGGTCAGGATCGTCAGCGTCAGGTTGTACATGAACACCGAGGGCAGCAGCGTGGTCAGGTAGTGCGCGAACAGCACGCCGCCCGCGGCGGCGATGCCGGCGCTCAGCGTCCACGCCAGCAGCCGGACGCGGTCGACGTTGACCCCTGAGGCCTCCGAGCCGAGCACGTCGAGGCGGCTGCTGCGCAGCCCCAGCCCGCTGTCGGAGTCGCGGAACAGCCGCGCCACCAGCACGGCCCCGGCGGCCACCGCGGCGGCCACGAAGATCGTCGTCTTGGCCGGGATCCCGTAGAACGCCTGCGCACCGCGGGTGATCGAGTCGCTGTTGGACAGGATGGTGTTGACGATCACCAGCACGCCGATCGTCGCCACGGCGGCGGGCGCGCCGTTGAGCCGGACGAGCGGGATGCCGATCACGAACGCGATGAGCATGACCAGCACGACGGCGATCGCCCCGGCCACCCAGAAGTTGAGCTCCGCGCTCATCAGCCAGTGCGGCGCGTCCGGGATCGAGGTCTGCTTGATCAACGCCGGCGTGGTCAGCAGCGCGCTGGCGTAGCCGCCGAGGGCCATGAAGCCGACGTGGGCAAACGAGATGATCCCGGAGTAGCCCGTGAACGTCTGCAGGCCGAGCGCCACGACGAGGTAGATGAAGAACGTCGTCGCCACCCGCAGGTCGGTGGGCGAGCCGGCCGCGTTGACGGCGACCGCGATCACCAGCAGGACCACCATCAGCCCGGCCGAGCCGCCCAGGGAGCGCAGCCACCAGGGGCCGAGCTGCCGGCCCGGCGTGGCGGCGGAGGTCGCTCCGGCGTCGTTGGCCACCGCCGCCTTAGACACGAGAGAACGCCGTCTTGACGCCGAAGATCCCGGAGGGCCGGAACAGCAGGGCGATGATGAGCAGGGCGAAGATGAACGCGTCGATCGACCCGGTCAACCCGGCCGGCAGCGTGGCGTCCATCGCCACTTCCAGCCCGCCGAGCAGGAAGCCGCCGAAGACGGCGCCGGGCAGGCTGCCGAGCCCGCCGATCACGGCGGCGATGAAGCCCTTCAGCAGCGGGTCGAAGCCGGAGGTCGGACTGACCACCGGGGAGTTGCCGAAGTAGAAGATCGCGGCGAGGCCGGCAAGCGCCCCGGAGATCAGGAACGCCACGACGACGACCCGGTTCGCCGGGATGCCCATCAGGCGCGTGGTGGCGAAGTCGTCGGCGGCCGCCCGCATGGCCAGGCCGGTCGTCGTGTGGCGCAGATACCACATGATCAGCGCCAGCACCGCCATGGTGGTCACGAACGTCGTGATGTCGAGCCACTGGATGTCGATCGAGCCCAGGTGCAGGGTGGTCTGCGTCCAGCTCGGGTAGTCGATCGCCTTCGGCCGCGCGCCAACCGACAGCTGCAGCGCGTTCTCTATCGCGAAGCTCACGGCGAACGAGGCCAGGAGCTGCGTGGCGATCGCCGCTCCGCGCAGCGGCCGGAACGCCACCCGCTCCAGGATCGCCGCCACCAGGGCTCCGGCGATGATCGCCGACGGGAAGATCAGCACCCAGGGCACGTCGCCCGCCGCGAGGTAGAACATCGTGTAGCCCGCGGCCGTGATGAACTCGCCGTGGGCGAAGTTGACGAGGTTGAGGATGCTGAAGACGATCGCCACGCCGAGGGCGACCAGCGCGTAGATGCTGCCCACCGAGAGGCCGTTGACGACCTGCTGGATGACTTCACGCATCGTCGCCGCTCCTGCTGCTGGTCAGGCCGAGATACGTGTCCTCGATCTCGGCCACGGAGAGTTGGTCGCCGGCCATCGTGATGTGGCCCGTGCTGAGGACGTAGGCGCGATCGGCGATCTCCATCGCCCGTTCGACGTTCTGCTCGACGAGGAGCATGGTGATCCCGCGCGACTTGAGCTGCGCGATCAGCTCGAAGACGGCGGCCACGATGACCGGCGCCAGACCGAGCGACGGCTCGTCGAGCAGCAGCAGCTTGGGGCGGCTCATCAGCGCCCGCGCGATCGCCACCTGCTGCTGCTCGCCGCCCGAGAGCAGGCCCGCCAGGGTGCGGGAGCGGTTGCCCACGAGGGGGAACAGATCGACGACCTCGTCACGGGCGGCGGCGTACTCGCCCGCCGGAAGCGTGGCGCCCCCGAGGCGGAGGTTGTCCTCCACGCTCAGGTTGGCGAAGATCCGCCGTCCCTCGGGCACCAGCGTGATGCCGCTGGCCACGACCGCCTCGGTCGACAGGCGGCTGATGTCGCGGCCCTCGAAGCGCACCTTGCCGCCGCACTTCGTCACCAGGCCGACGATCGCCCCCAGCGTGGTGCTCTTGCCAGCGCCGTTGGCGCCCAGCAGCGTGACCACCTCGCCGGCGTCGACGGTCATCTCCACCTCGCGGATGGCGACCAGCGACCCGTACCGGGCGGACAGCCCTTGCAGCTCGAGCAGGTGCTCGGGCTCGCCCTCGGCCGATGCAGCGCTTGGTTCGACCATTACCAGGCGCTATGTTCTCTGGACGAACATCGCATTCCTCTGTCGAGCAGAATACCCGTTGCCGAAATTCCGCGCAAGCTGCTGCCGCTCGGCGCCGACCGCGCCGGCCGACGCCGGTCGCGTCGGCGACGCGCCGGCGGCTGGTGGGTCGTCCGTTTGCGGGCGGCCCACTAGGTCCCGGGGCTCGCCCGGCGGCGAGGCGGCGGATCAGCCGTCTTGCGGTGCGGGGTGCAGCACGGTCTCGACGGTCGACTCCGCGACGAGCCGGCCCTGGTGGATCACGTAGCGCGGCTCCTGATGGAAGCTGAGCGCGTCGCGCAGACCGCGATGCTGGAGCACGACGAGGTTGGCCGGGTGGCCCACGGCGATGCGGTGATCGGCGAGGCCGATCATGCGGGCGGGCACCGTGGTGGTCGCGTCGTAGAGCAGCTCCCAGTCGCCCGGCGCCATCGCCCACAGCGCATGGGAGACGACGAACGCGACCTCCAGCATGTTGCAGCGGCCATACGGATAGTAGGCGTCGTAGACCGACTCGCCGCCCAGCGCGATGGGCACGCCGGCGGCGACGAGGTCCTTGACGCGGACGTGCAGAGGACCGGTGTGCGGGTTGGTGACGATGCCGATCTGCGCCTCGCGCAGCAGGTGGACGACCTTGCGGTGGTAGAGCTCGGTGTAGGCCGACATCGCGCGCGCATGGCAGGCGACCACCCGGCCCTGCCACCCGTGGCTGATCGTCCGCAGCGCGAGCGTCTCCAGCGATCGCAGCCCCGGATCGCCGGCGTCGTCGACGAGCATCGAGACGTCCTTGTCGTGCTCGCGGGCGAGGTCGAACAGCAGGTCGACGTGGCGCGTGATGTCGGCGTCGGTGTACTCCAGCCAGGGGATGCCGCCGACCACGTCGGCGCCGAGCTCCAGCGACTCCCGGACCAGGTCGATGGCGCCCGGCTCGCGCAGGACCCCGTCCTGCGGAAACGCGATCACCTGCACCTGGATGCGGTCACGAAACGCCTCCCGGGCGCGCAGGCAGGCCCGCATGCCGATCAGGCGCGCCTTGCTGTCGACGTCCACGAACGCGCGGACGTGGGACACCCCCGACTGGACGGCCAGCTCGAGCGCTCGAGCGACGCGCTGGTAGCACTCCTCCTCGCCGTAGCGCTCCTTGACGCGCGCCGCCAGCTCGATGCTGGTCATGGCACCGCCCATCGCCCCTTCGTCGAAGTACTCGGTCTTGGCCTCCTCGCCGAGCCACGACCCGGTGAACACCTTGTCGAGGTGGAGCTGTCCGATGACGAAGCTCTCGGTGACCAGCCGGCCGTCGGCGTCGAGCTCGATCTGTCCACGCTGCGCCAGCCGGGGCGCGATCTCGGCGTAGCGACCGTCGGCGATCGCGATGTCCACGTCGCTGCCGTCGCGCAGGCGCGCGTTGCGAATCACCAGCGAGCACGTCATGTGGGTACCTCCGTGGTGTGCGGTTCGTCCTCCCGAGAGCGCCATCGCGGATGCGCGCGCTCACGTCCCGAACGTCCGGGCATCGCGCTGGCGATGGCGCATGGCGTGGATCTCCAGCTCGGGCGAGCCCGTGGCCAGCGCGTCCAGCGGCGTGGCCGCGGCGATCGACGCGGCGTGCGCGATCGCGGGCGCGAGCGCCAGGGTGTGCTGTTGCGCGGCGGCGGCGGTGCAGCGCCCCAGGCGCACCGCGGACGACAGCAGGCCGGTGGCGAAGCCGCGCAGCTCGAGCAGGACCGCCTCGCGGCGCGAGGCCGAGGGCGCGGGCCAGCGCGCCTCGACGACCGCGAGGTTGCCGGGGGTGCGGCGCTCGGCGACGGCGCCGGCGAGGCCGGCGACGGCGGGCTCGGCGGTCAGGCGGGCGCCGAGGAGGGCCAGGGCGCGGCCGCAGGACTCCGAGGCCCGGCGGCTGGCCGGCGTGGTCTTGTGGGCCGTGGTGAGCCGGTCGAGGCTCGAGCAGGCCGTCCAGCCGCCGGCCGGCGTCGTGGGCGTGCGCGACGATCGCGCCATCCAGCGGCGCGACGCTGGCCACCAGGACGGCGGCCACCAGCTCGCGCAGCTGCTCGTCGCCGGCATCGTCGTGCTCGGCCAGCCACGACTCCAGCCCGTGGGAGTGGACGAAGCGGCCGATCGGCAGCGCGCTGTCGGCCAGCTGCAGCGCGGCCAGGAAGGCGCCGTCGCCGCTCACGACGCGTGATGGTGATGCCCACCGCCGCCGGTCAACGGCCGGCGGGCGCCGAGCGCGACCGTCTCGATGCGCGCGCGGGTGGCCGGCAGCTCGAGCGCCGCAACCGTCTGCAGCGCGATCGCCTCGCTGGTCGTCACGGGGACGCGGACCTCGTCGCCGTCGACCTCCAGCGGCACGTGCTGGTTGCCGAAGGCGTGGCCCAGGAGCACCGCCGCGCGCAGCCGGACGGCGCGGTCGGACGCTGGGTCCAGGCGCACGACGAGCGCCCGCTCGAGCGGACGGCGCACGACGACGATCCGGGCGCCGTCGTCGTCGAGGACGTCACCGTCGGCCAGGTAGCCGTCCCGGTCGAGCGTGACGGCCACGTCGGTTCCGGCCTCGGTGGTGCGCCGCAGCCGGCGCTTGGACGCCTCGTCCCAGGTCACGCGCACGTGCTCGCGGGTGCGCCCGGCGAAGCGCGCCTCGTCCTCGGTGCCGATCGGGCCGCGCACCGCCAGCATCACTTGCGCACCCGGGGCAGCGGCAGGTCGAGCAGCTCGGCCCGGGCGACGCGCCAGGCCGCCGTCAACGCCCGCCGAGCCTCGGTCGCGGTCGCGCTCAGCACGCGCACCAGAGCGCCGGCGCCGTTGGGCAGCGCGGCCGCCGCCCCCAGGTCCCCGGCTTCGCCGCGGAGCGCCGCGTCGAGCTGGTCGACCCAGCGGTCGACGTCGCGGTCGGGAGCGATCACGAGCATCGTGCTGACATAGTCGCGCGTCCCCAGCGCTCCCGGCGCCCAGGGAGCCACGGCCTGCGGGCACAGGCGCAGCGCATCGGAGCACAGCAGCTCGCCGCCGCGCCGGGCTTCGGCGCTGAGCAGGAGCTCGCGGTAGCCGAAGCGCTCGCCGCGCGCGCGGCGCCCGGGACCGACGAGCTCCGCGGTCACGCAGGCGGCGCCCTGGCCCAGCGTGATGTCGGTGCGCTGCGTGAAGCGGGCCCCCGCCTGCGGGATGAGCGCGTCGGGGAGGTGCTCGAGGTAGGCGTCGTCGGCGATCGTGAAGCGCAGGTGCTGCTGGGCGTGGCCGCCCGCCATGTCGTAGAGCTTGGTCGCCGACTGGGTGGTGAGGTGGACGCGGGTGCCCCGGCCCAGCTCGACGTCGGTGGTCAGCCGGTCGTCGGCGAAGACGCCGCCGGTCGGGTTCTGGACGTAGACGAACGCCATCCCCCGGTCGGCGTCGTCGAGGTACATCGGCACGGTGGTGCGCAGCGGGAACCGCTGCTCGCAGCCGGCCAGGGCGGTGCGCCCGCGCGGGTCGGCCCTGAAGCGCAGGCCGAGCCGGCCCTCCTGGTCAGGCGGCGAAGAGGACGGCATGGCGCAGCTCCCGATGGACGGCGAGCGCCCCCTCCGGATCGGCGAGGCTGGTGAACAGCGACGGTCGGTGGGAACGGATCGCCGCCACGTCGACGCGCATGCGCTCGACGTCGGCCCCGACGTGCGGCGCCAGGTCGACCTTGTTGACGATCAGCAGATCGGCCTGGAGCAGTCCCAGGCCGCGCTTGCGGGGGATGTCGTCGCCGGCCGCGGTGTCGATGACGTAGATCCAGTAGTCGACCAGCTCGCTGGAGAACGTGGCGGCGAGGTTGTCGCCACCGGACTCGATCAGGATGAGGTCGAGCGGGCCGTGCTCGCGCTCCAGGCGGTCGGCGGCGTCGAGGTTGGCCGACGGGTCCTCGCGAATCGCCGTGTGCGGACAGGCGCCGGTCTCGACGCCGACGACCAGGTCCGGGTCGATCAGCCCGCCGCGCTGGACGCGCTCGGCGTCCTCGGTGGTGACCAGGTCGTTGGTGATCACCGCCGTGCGGGTGCCGTCCTGCGCCAGCAGCGGCAGGAGCGCCTCGATCAGCCGGGTCTTGCCCGATCCGACCGGGCCACCGATCCCCACGCGGGCCGCGGCGCTCATTTGAGCATGTACATCCGTCCGAGCGGAACCCGCTGCATCGGCTCGCAGGTGCACAGCTCGCCGTCGACCTCGACGCGATAGGTCTCGGGATCGACGGCGATGTCGGGCGTGTGGTCGTTGTGGAGCATGTCGCGCTTGGTCAGCGCGAACGTCCCGCGCGTGGGCACGCAGCGCTTCTCGAGCCCCCACCGCTCCGGGGCGCCCGCGTCGATCGCCTGCCCGGACATGAACGTCACGCCCAGCTGGCACGGCGCCTTGCCGAACGCCCCCCACTGCGGCTTGTAGACGAGCGGCTCGCACGTCATCAGCGACGCGTTGGACTCGCCCATCACCGACCACGCCGGGAAGCCCGCCTTGAAGATCACCTCGGGCTTGATCCCGAACATCTTCGGCTCCCACAGCACGATGTCGGCCAGCTTGCCCTGCTCCAGCGAGCCGATCTCGTGGTCGATGCCGTAGATGCGGGCCGGGTTGATCGTCAGCTTGGCCAGGTAGCGCTTGATCCGCGCGTTGTCGTGGCCCGTCCCGGCGTCCTCGGGCAGCGAGCCGCGTTCGTCGCGCATGTGCGAGGCCACCTGCCAGGTCCGCGCGATCGACTCGCCGATGCGGCCCATCCCCTGCGAGTCCGAGCCCAGCGCGCTGACCGCGCCCAGGTCGTGCAGGACGTCCTCGGCGGCGATCGTCTCGCGCCGGATCCTCGACTCGGCGAACGCCACGTCCTCCGGGACCCGCGGGTTGAGGTGATGGCAGACCATCACCATGTCCAGGTGCTCGTCGAACGTGTTGACCGTGAACGGGTTGGTCGGATTGGTCGACGACGGCAGGCAGTGGGGCTCGCCCGCCACCCGCAGGATGTCGGGGGCGTGCCCGCCGCCGGCGCCCTCCGAGTGGTAGGTGTGGATCGTCCGGCCGGCGATCGCCGCCATCGTGTCCTCGTAGAACCCGGCCTCGTTGAGCGTGTCGGTGTGGATCTGGACCTGGATGTCCAGCTCGCGCCCGGCCCGCAGCGACGCGTCGATGACCGCGGGCATCGCGCCCCAGTCCTCGTGGATCTTCAGCCCGACCGCGCCGGCGCGCCCCTGCTCGAGCAGCGGCTCGACGTCGTGGGCCGAGCCCTTGCTGAGGAAGCCGAAGTTGATCGGCCAGGCCTCGGCCGCCTGCAGCATCCGGCCCAGGTTCGTCGTGCCCGACGAGGTGATCCCGACGGTGACGGGTCCCAGCCCGCCGCCCAGCATCGTGGTCACGCCGGCCGAGATCGCCTCTTCGCACAACCCGGCCGAGTCGAAGTGGACGTGCACGTCGATCGCTCCGGCGGTGGCGATCATGCCCTCGGCCGACCGCACGTCGGTGTTGGCGCCGACGACCATGCCCGGCGTCACCCCGTCCATGACCCGCGGATTGCCCGCCTTGCCGAGCCCGGCGATCCGGCCGTCCTTGATGCCGATGTCGCACTTGACGATCCCCAGCACGGGATCGAGCACCAGGACGTTGGTGATCACGAAGTCCAGCGCCCCGTCGGCGGCGGTGACGCCGCCGTGCACGCCGAGGCCGTCGCGCAGGGTCTTGCCGCCGCCGAAGACGCACTCGTCCCCGGCGACCAGCAGGTCACGCTCCACCTGCGCCAGCAGGCCGGTGTCGCCCAGGCGCACCCGATCGCCCGTCGTCGGCCCGAACAGCTCCGCGTACGCGCGGCGCGACATCACATGGCCCATCTCACGCATCCTCTCCGACGAAGCCCTCGGCCCGCGCCCGCGCCAGTGCATCAGCGCGCTGGGCCTCCCCCGTGGGCCCCTCCGTCAGGCGGTTGAGCCCGTGCACCACGCCCTCGCCGCCGAGCGCCACCAACGCCACCTCGCGCTCCTCGCCCGGCTCGAAGCGCACCGCCGTCCCGGCCGGGATGTCCAGGTGCATGCCGAACGCCGCCGCGCGGTCGAAGCGCAACGCCCGGTTGACCTCGAAGAAGTGGAAGTGGGAGCCCACCTGCACCGGCCGGTCGCCCATGTTGGTCACCACCACGGTCGCCGTCGGCCGGCCCACGTTCAGCTCGATCTCGCCCTCGGCCGCCAGCACCTCGCCCGGGACGACCCCCTCCACCGGCTCGCGGCCCGGGCCGATCGGGTCGTGCACCGTCACCAGCTTCTGGCCGTCCTCGAAGAAGCCCTCCACCTGCAGCGTGCCCACGAGCTCCGCGACCCCGGGCAGCACGTCGTCGGTGGTCAGGATCGTCCGCGCGAAGGCCATCAGGTCCGCCACGCTGCGCCCGTCCCGCGCTCCCTCGGCCACCTCGTCGGCGATCAGCGCCCGCGCCTCGGGATAGGTCAGGCGCAGCCCGCGGTCGCGCCGCCGCCGCGCCAGCTCCGCGGCGAGGAACAGCAACAGCCGATCGGTCTCTTTGGGTGACAGGTGCACGACCGCTCCTCTCAGCGCTCTGTCGGTCGGGTCAGCAGCGATGGGCGCCGCCGCCAGTGCTCGGTGCGCTGCTCGAAGGCGTGCGCGACCTGCATGATGCCGAACTCGTCGCGCGGGCGTCCGATGACCTGCAGGCCGACCGGCAGGCCGCCGGCGGTGAAGCCGGCGGGCACCGACATCGCGGGCAGCCCGACCGCGCTGATGAAGTAGCACGACTTCATCCAGTCGATGTAGGTGTCCATGGCCACGCCCTCGATCTCGCGCGGGTACTCGAGCCTGGCGTCGAACGGCAGGACCTGCACGACCGGCGCCACCAGGTAGTCGTAGCGGTCGAACAGCCCCAGCACGCGCTGGTAGAGCTCGGCTCGGACACGCTCGGCCGCCGCCAGCTGCGGGCCGCTCAGGGCTCCGTCCCTGCTCGATGTTCCACACGACCGACGCGCCCAGCATGTCGCGGCGCTGGTCGAGGTGATCGCCCAGGAGCGCCTCGAAGATCCACGCCCGCCACGCCCGAAACGCCTCGTCGGCGCCGGAGAAGTCGGGCTCGACGTCGTCGACCCGGCAGCCCAGCTCGGCGAACACGGGCCGCTGCGCGTCGATCGTGCTGGTGACCTCGGGCTGGACCGGCAGCTCGCCCAGGCGCCGGCTCCAGGCGACCCGCACGCCGGACAGGTCGCGCTCGAGCGACGCCGCGAACAGCTCGCCGCTCTCGGGCAGCGCGATCGGCGAGCGGTCGTCGGGGCCGGCGATCGCCCGCATGGCCAGCGCGAGGTCCGCCACCGAGCGGGCCATCGCGCCGTGGATCGTGTACGGGTGCCAGGGCAGCGGAGAGGGAAAGATGGGCACCCGGCCCGGCGACGAACGCAGCCCGACCACGTTGCAGAAGCTCGCGGGGTTGCGCAGCGAGCCGCCCATGTCGGTGCCGTCGGCCAGGGCCACCATCGAGCAGGCCAGCGCCGCCGCGCTCCCGCCGCTGCTGCCGCCCGACGTGAGGTCCAGGTCGTACGGATTGCGCGTGGCGCCGAACACCGGGTTCATGCAGTTCGACCCCGCCGCCCACTCGGGCGTGTTCGTCTTGCCCACCGAGACCGCGCCGGCCGCCTTCAGCCGCGCGACGACCAGCGCATCCTGCGTGGGGACGTGATCGGCCATGATCGGCGACCCGAACGTCGTGCGCACGCCGGCGGTGGGCAGGAAGTCCTTGTGGGCGACCGGCAGCCCGTGCAGCAGCCCGGGCGGCTCGCCGCGCGCCTGGCGCCGGTCGGCCTCCCGCGCCGCCGCCATGGCCCCGTCGCCGTCCAGCGTGACGATGGCGTTGACCTGCGGGTTGAGCCGCTCGATGACCTCGAGATGCGCCTCCAGGAGCTCGACCGCCGAGATCCGCTTCGCGTCCAGCTCACGGCGCATCTCGGTCGCCGTGAGCAGGCAGACCTCGGGGACGGCGGACGCGTCGTGCCGCGTGCTCTCAGCCATGGCGCCGGTCAGTCGACGAACGCGACGCAGCGGCTCATCGCCGCCTCGCCGCCCAGGAACCGCCAGGGGAAGCAGCCGAACGTGATCCGCTGGTCGAGCACCTTGTCGATGTCACCGCCCAGGTTCTCGACATGGATGATGTCGTGCGGGAACAGCCGGATGTGCATGACCTGGTAGTCCTCGATGGGGAACACCTCGTCGAGGCTGCGCCCGAGCGCCTTCTCGGCGAGGACCGCCTCGTCGTCGCGGATGCGCCGGATGATGGTGTTCATCGGATGGTCCGCGGAGCCCGCGTCGACGGCGATCCAGCGGATCCCGCGCTCGAGCACCCACTCGGCGAACGGGCGCGCCGGTCCCGGATGGCGGGCGAAGTACTTCGTCTCGTCGGTCTCGCTGCGATCGGCCCAGTTCTCCGGGTAGTAACGGTGGTAGCCGGTGTGGATGACGAGGATGTCGCCGCGCTCGATCGTGATCCCGGTGTCGCGCTCCCACTGCTCGAAGTGCTCGGGACCGTAGATGTCGTAGTCGCCCAGCCCCATCCGCTCGAGATCGACGACGCAGGCCGGCCCGACGAGCCAGTCGATCGGCAGCTCGCCGATGGTCTTGCCGCCCGACAGGAAGTGCGCCGGAGCGTCGAGATGCGTGCTGACGTGCATCGTCGTCAGCATCTCCTGGCCCCCGCCCCGGTCGAAGGCGAGGCGCTTGATCCAGCGGATCTGCGGCCCCAGATAGCCCGCGAAGGCCGGTGAATGCATCGAGAAGTCCTGGGAAAGGTCCAGGACGGTGCCAAAGCCGTTGCGCGAGTCCACTACGATCCTCCCACCAGAGACGACATTCGCTATTGGTAGATCTGTATCCTGTCAGCGAATACACTGTTCGTTGACGCGCACCATGGTACACGGACTGACGACGCGATGCCAGGCGTTTGTGGCACCGTTCCCAGAAGCGACTCCAGATGACCGACACTGAGCAAGCGCCGGAGATCGACGACAAGCCCGCGCGGGACCGCCGCTATGCGGCGCTGCAGGGCGTCGGGCGGGGGATGACCATCCTCGAGACCCTCGCGCGCCAACCGATGCGGGCCAAGGACCTGGCCGAGACCCTGGAGCTCAAGTGGACGACGGCCCACCGCACCCTGACCTACTTCGAGGAGCAGGGCTACCTCGAGCGGGACCCCGGGAGCGGCGAGTACTCGATCGGCGCGCGCATCTACGCGCTCGGTGGCACGTACCTGACCCGCCACCAGTTCGCGCATGCCGCCGGACCGCACCTGCGCACCGCGGCCGACCACCTGGAGTGCGGCGCGCAGGCCAACGAGCGCTACGCGCTGTCGGTGATCACCGTCGCGGCGATCGACCCGCCCACCGACATCCCCAAGACGTCTCCCGGCTTCACCTTCCCGCTCGGCGTGGCCGCGAAGGGACATCTGCTGCTGGCCTTCGCCCCCGAGGACGTGCGCGAGCAGATGCTCGCCAGCCCCCTGCCGGCGTTCACCGAGCACACGATCACCGACCCCGACGAGATGCGCGAGCGCCTGACGCTCCTGCGCAAAGAGGGCCACGCCGTCACGCGCGAGGACCTCCAGCTCGACGTCGGGTCGGCGGCCGCCGTCGTGCGCGACGCCCAGGACGAGGTCATCGGCTGCGTCTCGCTCGTCGTCAAGAGCGCGCTCCTGGACGACCAGGAGTTCTGCGACAAGCTCGTCTCCCGCGCGCGACAGGCCGCCGCCAGCATCTCGCTCGCGCTGGGCTGGCACCCGCGACCGCAAGCCCGACCGTAGGGTGGTGCGGCCCGGACCTCACGGCCGTTCGTCGACCGCGGGCGGGCGGTGGCGCTCGGGGTTACAGCCGTTCGTAGATCGCGGCGACATGGCGCAGCGCGGTCGCGATCGCGGCGATCTCGTCCGGTTCGGCGTCCTGCAGCACCCGCTCCCACGCCACCTGGATCTCGCGGTCCTTGCCCGCCAGCGCCGCGCGCCCGTCGTCGGTGATCGTCACGCCGACGCGGCGGCGGTCCTCCACGTCGCGCACCCGGGCGACGAGGCCCGACCGCTCGAGCCCGTCGATCATCTTCGTCGCGCTCGCGGGCGAGACGTCGGCCGCGGCGGCGAGCTCGCCGATCGGGTGCTCGTCGCCGTCGACCAGCACCCGCAGCACCGCGTACTGCGAGAAGCTGAGCGTGTCGTGGCGCTGCGCCTCGCGCCCGCGCAGCCGGCGCTGAGCGGCGAGGAACTCGCGCAGGGCGAGCCGTGCATCCGCGACGGCGTCTTCCCGACTGGCCACCATGCGCCAGAACTCTATGCCGCGACGGCCTGGGGGTCCGCCGGCAGGATCTCCCCGTCGACGGCGGCGCGCAGCCCAGCCCGCCGCTCGCGCTCGCGGCGCTCGACGTAGGCGAGGTACAGCGTGGGCAGCACCGCGAAGGCGGTGACGGCGACCGCCCACCAGTACGCGTGCCCGAACGCGGCGGCAGCGGCCTGCGGCGAGCCCGACCCGGCGCTCGCGAGCGCGTTCGTCAGCACGACGGTGAGGATCGCGGTGCCGATCGACCCGCCGACCCGCTGGACCACGTTGAGCTGCGGGGTGGCGTGGGGGACGTCCTCGGTGCGCAGCGTCGCGAACGCGGCGGCCATGAGCGGCATGATCGACGCGCCCGTGCCGAACCCGCGCACGACGAGCACCGCGCCGATGAGCCAGTAGGACGTGGTCGCGGTCACGGCGGCGAGCGGGACGGTGGCCAGCGCCATGATCGCCAGGCCGGCGACCGCGACGCGCCCGCCGCCGATGCGGTCGGCGAGCCGCCCGGCGACGCCCATCGACAGCGCCGCGCCGACGCCCTGGGGAATCAGCAGCAGGCCGGCGTGCAGCGCGTCCTCGCCGCGGACGGTCTGGAAGTACAGGGGCAGCAGGAGCATCGCGCCGTACAGCGCGCCGCCGGCGGCGAACGTCGCCATGCACGCCGCCGCGAAGCCGCGGTTGCGCAAGAGGCGGATGTCGAGCAGCGGATGGCTGGTCCGCAGCGCGTGGGTGGCGAAGGCGGCGATCAGCAGCAGGCCGGCGAGGGTGGGCAGGACCACGGAGGCCGAGCCGAAGCCCCCGGCCGACGCGGTGCGCGAGAGCCCGTAGATGACCAGCGGGACGCCGGTGCACAGCAGGATCAGCCCGCGCAGGTCGAGGCGGCCGGCGGGCTCGGGCGCGGAGGCGGGCAGCAGCCGGGCGCCGGCGATCAGCGCGGCGATCCCGAACGGGACGTTGATGACGAAGATCCAGTGCCAGCTGAGGTGGTCGATGAGCAGGCCGCCGACGATCGGTCCGACCATCGGCCCGAGCACCATCGGGATCCCGATGACGCTCATGACGCGGCCGATGCGCTGCGGGCCGGCGGCGGTAGCGAGCATCATCTGGCCGAGCGGGAGGGTGAGCCCGCCGGCCACGCCCTGCAGGACGCGGAAGGCGATGAGCGACGGCGCCGACCACGCGACCGCGCACAGCAGCGAGGTGGCGACGAACGCGGCCAGCGACATCAGGTACATGCGCTTGGTCCCGACCCGCTTGGCCGCCCACGCGCTGACCGGGATGACCGCCCCCATGCCCAGCAGGTAGCCGGTGGCGACCCACTGGATGTCGTTGAGTGGGCTGTCCAGCTGGGCGCTGAGCTGTTCGAGGGCGACGTTGACGATGGTGACGGCGAGGATCGACATCACCGAGCCCATCGCCACGACCGCGGCGACGAGCCAGACGTGACGTTCGATGTCGCCGGCGAGTGACTTGCGCATGGGAATAATGCTAGCAGATATTTAGCTAGCTATGCAATGCCTGGCCAGACGTGTCCCGAGTTTCCCCTCACCAGCGACGGTTTCTCGCGACACGTCGGCTCCCCGGCGCCGGGTCATAGGCTGCCGGCCCATGAACTTCGCCCGGGACGTCGTCGACGCCGCGCCCGTCGACCGGCTCGCGCTCGTCGAGCTCGCGCGGAACGGCACGCGCCGCGAGTGGCGCTTCGGCGCGGTGGCGGACGGCGCGGCGCGAATGGCCGGCACGCTGGCCCGTCACGGCGTCGGGCGCGGCGACATCGTGATGACGCTGATCGGCAACCGGCCCGAGTGGGTCATGACGATGATCGCCTGCTTCCGTCTCGGCGCCGTGGTGCTGCCGTGCAACGAGCAGCTGCGCGCCAAGGACCTCGCGCTGCGCCTCGCCATCGCGCGGCCGGCGGCGATCGTGGCCGACGTGCGCAACCGCGGCGAGCTCGAGGCCGCGGGCACCGGCGAGACGCCGGTGCTGCTCGTGCCCGACGACGCGCTCTGGCGCGACGGCGAGCCCGCCCCCGCGCAGGAGCTCGAGCCCACCGACCCCGCCATCCTCATCTTCACCAGCGGCACCTCGGGCGAGCCCAAGGCGGTCGTCCACGCCCAGCGCTACCTCGCCGGCCAGCGTGTCCAGGCCGAGCACTGGCTCGCCGCCCAGCCCGGCGAGCTGGTCTGGTGCACCGCGGCCAGCGGCTGGTCGAAGTCGGCGCGCAACGTGTTCGTCGCGCCGTGGATCCGCGGCGCCGCCGCGCTGCTGCACGACGACCGCTTCGACCCCGCGCAGCGCCTCGACCTGCTCGAGCGCGAGGGCGTCGACGTGCTCTGCATGGCCCCGACCGAGTACCGCGTCATCGCCAAGCGCGCCACGCTGCGCCGGCTGCCGAGGCTCCGCGGCGCGGTCGCCGCCGGCGAGGCGCTCAACCCCGAGGTGCTCGCCGCCTGGCAGGAGGCGACGGGGCTGTGGATCCGCGACGGCTACGGCCAGACCGAGACCGGCCAGATGACCGGCACGCCGCTGCGCGAGCCGGTGCGGCCCGGCTCGATGGGCCGGCCGCTGCCGGGCATGCGGCTGTGGATCGACGACGGCGAACCTCGTCGCCGACCCCGGCAGCGTCCCGACGTTCTTCGCCGGCTACCTCGGCGACCCGCCGCCCGACCTCGCCGCGCCCTGGCGCACCGGCGACCGCGTCCACGCCGACGACGACGGCTTCCTGTACTTCGAGGGCCGCACCGACGACGTCATCATCTCCGCCGGCTACCGCATCGGGCCGTTCGAGGTCGAGTCCGCGCTCGTGGCGCACCCGGCGGTCGCCGAGGCCGCGGTCGTGGCGGCGCCCGACGAGGAGCGCGGCGCGGTCGTGCGGGCGGTCGTCGTGCTGCGCGAGGGATACGCGCCGAGCGACGACCTCGCGCGGGCGCTGCAGGACCACGTCAAGCAGACCACAGCGCCGTACAAGTACCCGAGGCGGATCGACTTCGCCGCCGACCTGCCCAAGACGGCGAGCGGGAAGGTGCGCCGGGCGCTGCTGCGCGAGGCGGGCGGGTAGGCGCCGGCGCGCGGGACGATGCACCGGGCGCCGCTGCGCGGGGCCAGGCTGAGCGGGTGGGCGGGGTGTCTCAGGCGATGTCGTCGGTGAGCACGGCGAGCCGGCGCAGGATCCGCTCGGCGTCGTCGCGCTCGGCGGGCTCGAGCCGGTCGTAGATCGCCCGCCGGCGCGTCCGCGCCGCGGCGCGCCCCGTGGCCAGCGCCGCCCGCCCCGCGTCGGTCAGCGCGACGAGCACGCAGCGCCGGTCCAGCCGCGACGGCCGGCGCACGACCATCCCGTCGCGCTCGAGGCCGTCGAGCATGCGCGTCGCGGTCGGCGACGAGACCGCCGCGCCCTCCGCCAGCTGGCGCACCGAACGGTCCTCGCCGTCGAGGAGCGGAACGAGCAGGGAGAACTGCGCCGCGGTGAGCCCGCCCGCCTCCAGGTCGCCGTTCCAGCGCGTCCGCGCCCGGCGCATCGCACGGAAGAACTGCTCCATCGCCTCGGAGAACTGATCGGCCTCCATGCCCCGGGCAGCCTATCGTGACATCCGGTACGCACTAATCATTAGCTTGCTAATCTATTTCGGTGGCTGACCGGGATGCGGCACCGGAGGCGCCGGGCCTCGATCGCGACGTGCTCGTCGTCGCGGCCGTCGTCGTCGTCGGGGCGTTCATGTCGATCCTCGACACGACGATCGTCAACGTCGCGCTGGACACGCTCAGCCGCGACCTCGACGCGTCGCTCGACGACGTGCAGTGGGTGGCCACCGGCTACCTCCTCGCGCTCGCGGTCGTCATCCCGCTCACCGGCTGGACCGCCGAGCGGTTCGGCGCGCGCCGCGTGTGGCTCGTCTCCGTCGCCCTCTTCGTCTCGGGCTCGGTGCTGTGCGGCCTGGCCTGGGACCTCGGCTCGCTGATCGTCTTCCGCGTCCTCCAGGGCCTCGGCGGCGGCATGGTCATGCCGATCGGGATGATCCTCATCACCCAGGCCGCCGGGCCTCAGCGCGTGGGCCGGGTGATGAGCATCATCGGCGTGCCGATGCTCCTGGGCCCGGTGCTCGGCCCCGTGCTCGGCGGCCTCATCGTCGACCACATGTCCTGGCGCTGGATCTTCTTCGTCAACGTGCCGGTCGGCCTGGTCGGGATCGCCATGGGGCTGCGCTGGCTACCGCGCGTCAACCCGTCCGATCATCCCGGCCGGCTGGACTGGCGCGGCTTCGCCCTGCTGTCCCCCGGCCTCGGCCTGACCGTCTTCGGCCTGGCCGAGACCTCGACGCACGCCGGGTTGGGCGCGACGTCGGCGTGGCTGCCGCTGGTCGCCGGCCTCGGACTGGTCGCCGCGTTCGTGGTGCACTCGCTGCGCGCGCCGCGGCCGCTCATCGACGTGCGGCTGTTTCGCAACGTCGCCTTCTCCTCGGCCGCCGTGACCGTCCTGCTCTTCGGCATCGCCTTCTTCGGCTCGATGCTGCTGCTGCCGCTGCTGTTCCAGATCGCGCGCGGCCAGAGCGCATTGCAAGCCGGCCTGCTGATGGCCCCCCAAGGGCTCGGCGCGGCGCTGGTCATGCCGCCGGTCGGCCGCCTGACCGACCGCATCGGCGGCGGCCGCGTCACGCTCGCCGGCCTGGCGCTGATGATCGCGGCGACGATCCCGCTGGCGCTCATCACGCCGGGCACGCCGGACTGGCTGATCGTCGTGGTCCTGTTCATCCGCGGCATCGCGCTGGGCGCGTCGATGATGCCGACGATGGCCGCCGCCTACGCCGCGCTCGAGCTGAGCGCGATCCCGCGGGCGACGAGCGCGCTGAACGTCATCCAGCGCGTCGGCGGCTCGATCGGCACCGCGGTGCTCGCGGTCGTGCTGTCGAGCGAGATCCGCCAGGAGATCCCCGCCGTGGGCGCAGCCGGCATCGAGGGCGCGCAGACGGTGCCGCCGGTCGCCCGCGCGCGCCTGGCCGAGCCGTTGACCGCGGCGTTCGCGCACACGTTCTGGTGGACCGTCGCGCTGACCGCGGTCGCGGTCATCCCGGCCTTCGTGCTCTACCGCACCACGCCGCGCCGCACGCCGGCGCGGCCCGCCTCGCGCGTGGCCACCGAGCCCTGAGGCAGCGCCGGCCCACGCGTTCAGGTCGCGATCAGCTGGCCGCCGCGAGGATGGCCGCCTGAACCTCGACCTCACGATCGCCGAGCACGCCAACCGGTTCGCCGAGCACCACGACGCCTGGGAGGACGTCGCGCGCGCGTACGCGTCGATCTCCGAGCCGCTGTTCATCGCCGGGCTCGCCGCGCTCATCGCCGTGGGCGCCGTCCTACGCCGGCGGGCGCTGTGGATGGCGGGGCTCCTCGCCCTCGCCGCCGCGGGCGCGGCGCTGGCCGTCGCCGCCGTCGTCGCGCACGTGGTCGACCGGCCGCGGCCGTTCGTCGCGCATCCCGAGATCCACGCGTTCCTCGGCCACGGCGCGGACCCGGGCTTCCCGAGCGATCACGCGACGGCGGCGTTCGCGATCGCCGGCGTCCTCGTGATCCGGCTCGGCTGGGCCGCCGCGCCGGTCCTGCTCGCCGCGCTCGCGCTGTCGGTCGCGCGCGTGGTGGTGGGCGTCCACTACCCCAGCGACGTGCTGGCCGGGGCGCTGCTCGGGCTCGCGTGCGCCGCGCTCGTCTGCCTGGCCGCGGCCCGCCTGCGGCTCCCCCGGATGGCGGGCGAGCCGGCGCCCGCTCAGGCCGGCAGATCGACGACGAACGCCGAGCCCTGAGCGCTGCCGTCGCCGTCGAGGCGCACCTCGCCACCCGACGCCCGCGCGAGCCGTCGGGCAAGCGCGAGGCCGAGACCGGCGCCGTCGCCGTCCGCGCCGGCGCCGCGCACGCCCGGCTCGAAGACGCGTTCGCGGTCGGCGGCGGCGACGCCCGGCCGTCGTCGGCGACCCGCACCTGCACCACCGTGCCGGCCCGCCGCGCGTCCAGCCGGACGGTGGCGGCGGCGTGGCGCGCCGCGTTGTCCAGCAGCGGCGAGACGATGCGCTCGACGACCCCGTCGTCGACGCCCACGGTCTCGCCCGTAGGCGCCACCCGCAGCGCGACGCCGCGGCCGGCCAGCACCGGGCGCCACTCGTCGTCCAGCGCGGTGAACGCGTCGGCCAGCGCGCTGCGGCCGCGCTCCTGGGCGCTCTCGGCCCGCGCGGCGGCCATCAGCGTCGCGAGGATGCGGTCCATCTGCTCGGCGCTGCGGGCGACCACGTCGTAGGCCTCGCGGCGCTCCTGCGGCGAGCGGTCGCGCCGCTGGAGCAGCTCCATCTCGGCGGTGATGCGCGCCAGCGGGGTCCGCAGCTCGTGCGAGAGCTCGGCCGACAGGCGCTGCTCGCGCCGCAGGGCGGCCGCCAGCCGGTCCAGCAGCGCGTCGAACGTCCGGGCCAGCTCGCCGAGGCTCGTCGGGCCGCGGGCGGCCCCCGAAGCGCCGGTCGGGGTCGTGCTCGCTCCACTGGGCGGCGGTGCGCGTCATCTCGGTCACCGGCGCGAGCGCGCGGCCGGCGAGCATCCACGCGGCGGCGTAGACGACGGCGAGCAGGACCGCGCCGAGGAGGATCGACCCGACCAGCGCGGCAGCGATCGTGTGGTCGTAGCCGTCGAGCGGCTGGGCGGCGACGACGGTGCCGACCTGCCGCCCGCCGCGGCGCACGGCGAGCGCGTAGAGGCGTGTGTCGGGGTCGCCGGCGTCGGCGAACACGTCGTCGCGGCCGGCCAGGCGCTGCGCCGCGCGCTGCAGCCCCGGCGGCGCCGGCGCGCGCAGCACGGGGCGCGCGCCGTCGAACACCCAGACGCGCGCGTCGAGCGCATCCGCGGCGGACCGCGCGCGCACGACGAGCCGGCCGTCGCGCAGGGACACGGTGGTGGCCGCCGCCTCGGCCCGCGTGCGCAGGCGCTGGCGGACGTCGGAGTGCACGGAGGCGACGAGCAGCACGTTGAACGCCGCGACGGCGAGCGCCACCGCGATCGTGGCCGCCACCAGCGCGACCGCGGTCAGCCGCCCGCGAAGGGTCCGAAACCTCATCCGCGTGGACGGGCCACGAGCTTGTACCCGACCCCGTGGACGGTGACGATCGCGTCCTCGCGATCCGCGGCGCGCAGCTTGCGGCGCAGCCGGGCGACGTACTGGTCGAGCGTGTTGTCGTGCACGATCGCCCCCTCCGGCCAGGCCGCCCGGACAAGCTCGGCCCGGCGCAGGACGGTGTGCGGACGGGCGGCCAGCGCGGCGAGCAGCCGGAACTCGGTGGGCGTCAGCAGGATCTCGGCGCCGCCGCTGCGCAGGGCGTGGGCGACCGGATCGAGGCGCAGGCCGCCGCCGAGGTCGACCGCCGCGTCGGCGCCGGCGCGCCGCAGCAGCGCGCGCAGGCGCGCCACGAGCTCGGCGAAGTGAAACGGCTTGGTCAGGTAGTCGTCGCCGCCCGCGCCGAAGCCCGACAGGCGGTCGGTCAGCGCATCGCGGGCGGTGAGGAACAGCACCGGCGCGTTCGTGCCCCGCGCGCGCAGGGCCTGGCAGACGTCGCGGCCGTCGGCGTCGGGCAGGCCGATGTCGATGACGAGCGCGTGCGGCTCGGGCACGCAGGCGGCCAGCGCGGCCGCCCCGTCGGCGACGGCGGTGACCTCGAAGCCCTCCTCGCCCAGGCCGCGGCGCAGGACCGAGCGCAGGTCGGCATCGTCCTCCACCACCAGCAGGCGATGCGCGGACATGGTGCGCAGTATCGCGGGGCGCGGCCGCGGCGCCGCCGCCGTGGTCAGGCGGCGTTCAGGTGCCCGGAGGTCGAGCGGCGCTCAGGCGCCGTTCAGGCGGCCCGCGCCACCATGACCAGCGCATGATGCCAACGCCCTCCGGCCCGACGCTGTGGCGCCATCAGCTGGCGCTGGGCCTGGTCCGCGCGGCGGTGCACCTTCCCCGCCGTCGCGCGCCGGGCGGCGGCCCGGCCAAGGTCCAGCTCCTGCTGCTCAACGCGTGGGGCATGGGCGGCACGATCCGCGCCACGCTCGACCTCGCCGGCCGCCTCGCCGAGCACCACGAGGTCGAGGTCATCAGCGTCGTGCGCCGCCGCGAGCGGCCGTTCTTCGCGTTCCCGCCCGGCGTGACCGTGACCGCGCTCGACGATCGGCGGCCGGGCGCGGGACGCAACGGACCGCTGCGCCGGCTGCTGAGCTCGCGGCCCAGCGCCCTCGTCCACCCCGCGGACCGCCGGGCCGGCACGTGCACGCTGTGGACCGACCTGCTGCTGGCGCGCCGCCTGCGGTCGCTCGACGACGGCGTGCTGATCGCCACCCGGCCGGGCCTCAACCTCCTTGCCAGCGCGGCGGCGCGGCCGGGACTGGTGACCATCGGCCAGGAGCACATGCACCGCGCCGCGCACGCGCCCGCCCTGCGGCAGGCGATGGCGCGCCGCTACCCGCGCCTGGACGCCGTGGTGACGCTCACCGAGCGCGACCGGGCGGCGCATGCCGCCGCGCTGGGCGGCCGCGGGCGCGTGGTCTGCCTGCCCAACGCCGGCCCGCCGGTGGCCGGCCATCCGGCGCCGCTGACCGCGCCGGTCGTCGTGGCCGCCGGCCGCCTGACGGCGCAGAAGGCGTTCGACCGCCTGATCCGCGCGTTCGCCCCCGTCGCCGCCCGCCATCCCGAGTGGACCCTGCGCATCTACGGCGCGGGGCCGCAGCGGCCGGCGCTCGAGCGCCTCATCCAGCGGCGCTGCCTGACCGGCCGAGTCGAGCTCATGGGCCGCACGCGCGACCTGCCCGCCGTGCTCGCCGGCGCGTCGGTCTTCGCGCTGAGCTCGCGCTTCGAGGGCATGCCGCTCGTCATCCTCGAGGCGTTCGCGGCCGGCGTGCCGGTGGTGAGCTTCGACTGCCCGACCGGCCCCGGTGAGCTGATCGCCAACGGGCGCGACGGGCTGCTGGTGCCCGACGGCGACGTGCGCGCGCTGACCGCGGCGCTGCGCATCCTGATCGAGGACGCGCCGCGCCGGCGGCGCATGGGCGCGGCGGCGCAGGCGCGCGCGGCGCTCCAGGGCCCGGCGGTGATCACAGCGCGCTGGGAGGCGCTGCTGGCGGCGCTCGCCCCGGGCCGGGCGGACGAGCGCCCCGCGACGAGCGGGGCGCCGTCCCGCCCCCTAGCGCGCTAGATTTCGCGCCGGTCGGTGGTGAAGGGAAGCCGGTGCGAATCCGGCGCGGACCCGCCACTGTGACCGGGGATGTCGTGCACACGCGCACAGCGCGAGCCACTGGGCGAAGGCCCGGGAAGGCGTGGGCGAAGGGCCCGGGAGCCAGGAGACCTGCCTCCGACCGCATCCAGCAACGACGCCCTCGCGGAAAGGGGTGGCAGCACGACATGCGGTACACGTTCCTCCGGCTTCTCGCCGCGGTCTTGGTGATCCTCGGGCTGGCGGCAGCGCCGGCCCTCGCGGTGCCCGCCACGGTGCGGATCGCCGGTGACAACAACATCGGCTCGATCGTGGTCAACACGCCCGCGGCGCCGGTGACGATCAACGACGGCGCCTGCCCCGGTGGCAGTGCCGCCGGGGCGCTCGACGCCGCCACCGCCGGCAACTGGGATCACCAGCGCTACGTCCAGACGATCCTCGGCGAGACCCACGAGTACGCCAACAACGACTACTGGGCCTTCTGGGTCAACGGCACCTACAGCCTGGTCGGCGCCTGCGACTACACCGTGCAGCCCGGCGACGAGCTGCTGTTCTACGTCCAGCGCGACGGACCGGGCTTCGTGGGCACGATCTACCCGCTGTACTTCGCGTCGGTCCCGGCGACGGCAACCGCCGGCCAGCCGATCACCGTCCGCGTCGTGCGCCGCGTCACCGACGGCACGACGACGACCTCGACGCCCGTGGCCGGCGCCACGGTCACGGACGGCGCCGGCGCGAGTGCGACGACCGGGGCCGACGGCACCGCCACGCTGGTGCTGAGCACGCCGGGGATCGCGAAGCTGCAGGCCTCGGCGCCGGCCTCGGTGTCGTCGCCGCTGGCGACGGTCACGGTCAGCGCGGCGCTGGTCGCCCCGGCGCCCACCCCCACGCCCGAGCCCGCACCGCCGGCACCGGTCACGCCGCCGGCGATCACCGAGCCGTCGATCGTCGCGCCGGTCGTGGACCGCACGGCGCCGGTCGCGCTGATCGCCGGCGTGCGCCGCCGCCAGCACTTCCGCTCCGGCCACGGGCCGCGCACGCTGCGCGGCACCATCGCCGACGCGGGTGCCATCAAGCAGGTGCAGCTGCGCCTCCAGCGCCAGCGCGGCCAGCGGTGCTCGGTGTTCGACGCGGCGCGCGAGCGCTTCGTCAAGCGCTCGTGCCGGCGCGCAGCCCCGTGGTTCGACGCGGGCAGCGAAGCGCAGTGGTCCTACTTGCTGCCCCGGCGCCTGGGCCGCGGGCTCTACCAGCTGCAGGCGCGCGCCACCGACCAGGCGGGCAACCGCTCCACGAACGCGAGCGTGCGGTTCCGTGTCCGCTAACGCGAGCGTCGGGCGCCGGTTCGGGCTCGCTGCGGTGCGGCGCGTGGCGGCGCTGGCGCTCGCCGTGGCCACGGCCGCGATGCTGGCGCCGGCGGCCGTCGCCGCCACGCCGGCCCAGCGCGCGGCCGGCTACCTGGCGCGCGCGCAGAACGCGGACGGCGGACTGGGCAACGCACCCGGCAACCCATCGGGCGCGATGTCCACGCAATGGACCGCGCTCGGCGTGGCCGCGGCCGGGCACTCGCCGGCGGCGATGCGCCGCGGCGGCGGACGCACGCTGGCCGCGGCCGTTCGCGCGTACGCGAGCCGCGCGCGCACGACCGGCGACCTCGAGCGTTCGATCCTCGCCCTGCGCGCATCGCGCCAGAAGGTGCCCGCGAGCCTCACGCGGCAGCTGCTGGGCCACCGCCGCGCCGACGGCTCGTTCGACGGGCTCGTCAACTGGACGGCGTTCGGCGTGCTGGCGCTGCGGGCGGTCGGGCGCTCGACCCGCGACGGCGCGGTGCGGGCCGCAACGCGGTTCCTCGTGCGCCAGCAGAACCGCGACGGCGGTTGGAACGTCGGCGGCCGCGGCGGGCGCAGCGGGATCGACGACTCGGCGGGGGCGCTGCAGGCGCTCGTCGCCGGCGGGCGGTCGCGCCGGTCGGGGCCAGTGCGCCGCGGGGCGGCGTTCATCGCCCGCCAGCAGCGCGCCGACGGTGGCTTCCCGCTGCAGCCGGGCGGGGCCACGAACGCGCAGTCGACGGCGTGGGCGGTGCAGGCGCTCGTCGCCGCGGGCCGCAACCCGGACCGCGTCCGCCGGCGCGGCAGCCGCACGCCGCTGCAGTACCTGCGCTCGCTGCAGACCGCGAACGGGATGGTGCGCTACTCGCGCACGAGCGCCCAGACGCCGGTGTGGGTCACCGCGCAGGCGCTGACGGCGTTCGCGCGCCGGCCGTTCCCGCTGCGATGAGGCGCGTCGCCGGTGCCGTCGCCGGTGCCGCCTGCGCGCTCGCGCTGGGCGCCTGCGGCGTCGGCGCCGGCGAGAGCGCGCCGGACGTCGCGCTGGTGGTGACGCGCGACTTCGGCGCTCGGACGCTGGGAGAGCGGACGGGCGAGACGACCGGCCAGGACACCGTCATGCGCTACCTGCAGCGCGGGTTCGACGTCGGCACGCGCTACGGCGGCGGCTTCGTGCAGTCGATCGATGGCCTCGCGGGCGGCTTCACGCGGAAGCGGCCGGTCGACTGGTTTTTCTACGTCAACGGCGTGGAGGCCAGCCAGGGCGCGACGACCATGCGGATCCGAGCGGGCGACCGCATCTGGTGGGACCACCACCCGTGGGACGGCGCCCAGCGCTCACCGGCGGTGGTCGGGTCGTATCCCGAGCCGTTCGTGCACGGGCTGCGCCGCCGCTGGCCGACTCAGGTCCAGTGCGCGGACGGCACCGCTGCGAAGCTGTGCGCCACTGTGACCGAGCGCCTTCGCGAGGCCGGCGTCTCCCCCGTGGCCGCCACCGCGACCGGCCGCGGGCGGCTGCGCGTGCTCGTCGGGACGTGGCGGGCGGTGCGCGGCGACCGCGCCGCGGCGCTGCTCGCCGACGGTCCGCGTGCGTCGGGCATCTTCGCGCGCTTCGGCGCCGGCGGGCGGTCGCTGGCGCTGCTCGACGACGAGGGCCACCCGGTCCGGCGCCTGGGGGCCGGGTTCGGGATCGTCGCCGCCACGCGGTTTCAGGACGAGCCACCGACGTGGTTGCTGACCGGCACCGATGCCGCCGGCGTCGGGGCCGCGGTCGCCGCCCTCGACGCCGACACGCTGCGCCGCCACTTCGCCGTCGCCGTCCAGGCGGGGGCCGACGCGCCCGTGCCGCTGCCCGTGAGGCCCGCCTGACCGTGACCTACCGCCGCCGCCCCAGCCCACTCCACGCCACCCGCGCGTCGGTGGCGTGCATCTGGTGCGCGGCGCTTGTCGCCGTCGCGCTGGCCAACGCGCATCCGGTCGTCCTCGGCGCGGTCGTCGCCGCCACGCTCGGTGCGGCCGCGGCGGCCGGGGTCGCCCGCGAGGTCGGCCGCTTCACGCTGCTCGTCGGCCTCCCGCTGGCGGTGCTGCTCGTCGTCATCAACCCGCTCGTCAGCCGCGAGGGGCTGACCGTCATCGCCCGCCTCGGCGGGGCCGGGCCGCTTGGCCAGCTCGACATCACCCGCGAGGCGGTCGTCTACGGCGCGATCCTCGGCCTGCGGGCGCTGGCGGTGATCGCCGCGTGCTCGCTCTACGCCGCCGCCGTCGACCCCGACCAGGTGCTGCGGCTGTTCCGCCGGGCCGGCTTTCGCTCCGCGCTGACCGCGACGCTGGCGACCCGCATGGTCGGCGTGCTCGCCGCCGACGGGCGGCGGCTGGCCGAGGGCCAGCGCTGCCGGCCGGGCCCGGCGGCGTCGCGTCTGGCGCTGGTGCGGGCGGTGGCCGCGGGCGCGCTGGACCGCGCCACCGACGTCGCCGCCGCGCTCGAGGTCCGCGGCTACGGCAGCGCCCGCCGCCCGCCGCCCGAGCGCCGCCGCTGGTCGCGCCACGACCTCGCCTTCGCCGCGTCCGCCGTCGTGCTGCTGGCCGCCGGCATCGGGGGCGCGATCGCCGGGGTGGCCAGCGTCGACGCCTATCCGGTCACCCGCATCGGGCGGCGCGGGCCCGGTCGTGCTCGGCGCCGTCGTCCTGCTCGCGGCGCTGGCGCCGTTCGCCGACCGGCGCGGGGTGGCGCGATGAGATCCGTCGGCCGGCTCGGAGGCGTGCCGTGAGCGTCCTGCACGTCGAGCGTCTCACCTACACCCACGCGGACGCTGCGCGCCCCGCCCTGCGCGACGTCGACCTGCGCGTCGAGGACGGGGAGTTCGTGGTGCTCTGCGGGCTGTCGGCGTCGGGCAAGTCGACGCTGCTGCGCGCGGCCAGCGGCCTCGTCCCCCACTTCCACGGCGGCACGTTCGCGGGCCGGGTGACGGTCGCCGGGCTCGACACCCGCGAGCACGGGCCGGGCGACATCGCCGCGCACGCCGGCACGCTGTTCCAGGACCCGGAGACCCAGACGGTGATGGGCAGCGTCCGCGCCGAGCTCGGCTTCGGGCTGGAGAACCGGGGCTGGCCGGCGGCAGCCGTCGCGCGCGGCGTCGAGGAGGCCGCGCTGGCGCTGGGCATCGCGCCGCTGCTGGACCGCTCGACCAGCGAGCTCTCGGGCGGCGAGCTGCAGCGGGTGGCGCTGGGCGCCGCGCTGGCCGGCCGGCCGCAGCTCGTGCTGCTCGACGAGCCGACCTCGCAGCTGGATCCGGTCGCCGGCGACGAGCTCGTGTGGCTGCTGCGCCGGCTCAACGAGGAATGGGGCACCGCGATCGTCCTGGCCGAGCACCGCCTGGAGCGCTGCCTGCCCGCGGCCGACCGCGTGATCGCGCTGGTGGACGGCGCGGTCGCCTGCGACGCGCCGCCCGGCGACTTCCTGACCTGGGCCATCGACCACGAGCCGTCGCTGGCCACGCCCGCCGCGCGGATGTTCTCGCTCGCCGGGCTGCGGCCGCTGCCGGCCGGGGTCAAGCAGGCGCGCGCCACCCTGCGCGAGCGGGGGCTGGAGCCGGCCGCGCCGGATACCCGCACGCGGGAACCGGGACTGGCCGCGCCGCCGGGCGCCCGCCCCCGGCGCGGGCCGCTCTCGCTTCGTGCGCTCACCCGCCGCCAGGCGCCGCCGCCGGCGCTCGCCTTCGAGCGCCTGTGGTACGAGCGCAGCGGCGGCCGCGCGGTGCTGCGCAGCATCGATCTCGCGCTCGCACCGGGCGAACGGGTCGCCCTCATGGGCCGCAACGGCGCCGGCAAGTCGACGCTGCTGCGCCACGCCAACGGCCTGCTCAAGCCGACCCGCGGCCGCGTGCGCGCCGCCGGCCGCGTCGGGCTGCTGCTGCAGAACCCCGGCGACCTGCTGCTGGCCGAGCGCGCCGGCGACGAGGTCGACGCCGCGACGCTGCGCGCCGCCTGCCTGGCCCACCTCGCCGACCGCCACCCGCGCGACCTGTCGGGCGGCGAGCGCCAGCGGCTCGCGCTGGCCATCGTCACCGCCGGCGCCACGCCGCCCGCCGCGCTGTGCCTCGACGAGCCGACCCGCGGCATGGACCGCGCCCACAAGGCCGAGCTCGCCCAGCACATCTGCGCGTTGGCCGAGCGGGGAACGGCGGTGCTCGTCGCCACCCACGACCCCGAGTTCGCCGTCGCGTTCGCGCAGCGCGTCGTGCTGATGGGCGAAGGCGAGATCATCGCCGACGACGACCCGCACCGCGTCCTCACCGGCGGCTGGTACTTCGCCACCGAGACGGCGCGGGTGTGCGGTGCGCTCACGCCCGCGGAGGGCGCGGAGCTGCTGCGGGCCGAGGTGCCGCAGCGATGAGCTGGGCCTTCGCCTCGCTGGCGATCCTGTCGCTCGCCCTGCTCGCCGGGTTCGCCTGGTACGAGCGCACCCACCCGCCGCCGAAGGTGATCGCGCTCGTGGCCACCCTGGCCGCGCTCGCCGCCCTGGGGCGCATCGCCTTCGCCCCCATCCCCAACGTCAAGCCGACCACCGACATCGTCCTCATCGCCGGCTACACGCTCGGCGGCGCGCCCGGCTTCGTCGTCGGCGCGGTCGCGGCGCTGGCCTCGAACCTCTTCTTCGGCCAGGGCCCGTGGACGCCGTGGCAGATGACGGCGTGGGGGCTCGTCGGCCTGCTCGGCGCCCTGCTCGCCCACGCCAGCGGGGGCCGCATCCGCCGCGTCCCGATGGCGCTGTGGTGCGGCGCCGCCGGCCTCGCGTTCGGCGCGATCATGGACCTCTCCACCTGGACGACCTTCGCCGGCAGCCACACGCTCGACGAGTACCTGGTGCTGTCGGGGACGTCGCTGCCGTGGAACATCGCCCACGCGGTGGGCAACGTGGCGTTCTACCTCGCGTTCGGCCCCGCGCTCGTCGCCGCGCTGCAGCGCTTCCGCCGCCGGCTGAACGTCCGCTGGCTGACGCTCGCGCCCCCGGTGGACGACACGACCGACCGCGCCGCCTGAGGGCGGCGCCGTGCTCAGTCCTTCGGCCTGTCGTGCTTGGTCGGTGGCGCCTTCGAGTGCTGGTCGGTGTCGCCCAGCGGCGAGTCGTCGTCCTTCGAGGGCAGCACGGGCAGCGTGTCCGTGTTCTCGTTGTCGCCGCCCTCGGCGCCGATGTCGTCGCGATCTTCGCTCATGACCGGATCGGCTACCCGCCCCGGCGCCGGCGCGAACCGCGCCGTGGCGTGACGCCGGCGCTCAGCGCAGCACGCGCGCGTCGTAGCCCGCCTCGGCGATCGCGCGCAGCACGTCCTGCGCGTGGTCGCGGCCGCGGGTCTCGAGCACGAGCTGGATGGCGGTCTCGCGCACGTGGAGGTCCATGCCCTCGCGGACGTGCTCGACCTCGACGAGGTTGGCGCCCGCGTCGGCCACGAGCACGAGCAGCCGCGCGAGATGGCCCGGACGGTCGGGGAGGCGGGTGATGAGCGCGATGCGCCGACCCGCCTCGGTCTCGTGGCGGCGAGCGACCGTCGCCAGCAGCCCGGCGTCCACGTTGCCCCCCGACAGCACGACGACCGTGCTGCCGCTGGACGCCGGAGCGACATGGCCGCCGAGCAGCGCGGCGACGCCGACCGCCCCGGCGCCCTCGACCACCAGCTTGGCCTTCTCGAGCAGCAGCACGATCGCCTCGGCGACCTCGTCCTCGGAGACCATCGCGACCCCGTCGAGATACCGCTCGAGCAGCGGCAGCGTGATCTCGCCGGGGCGCTTGACCGCGATGCCGTCGGCGATCGTCGTCAGCGGCGGGCTGACGTCGACCGGGTGGCCGGCCGCCAGCGACGCGGCAAGCGCCGGAAAGGTCTCGACCTGGATCCCGAAGATCTCCACGTCGGGCCGCGCGTCCTTGATCGCGGTCGCGACCCCCGCGGCCAGCCCACCGCCGCCGACCGGGATGAGGACGCGAGCAAGGTCCTCGACCTCCTCGAGCAGCTCGAGGCCGAGCGTCCCCTGGCCGGCGATCACGTGATCGTCGTCGAATGGGTGCACGAACGTCAGGCCGGTGCGCTGCGCACGCTCGCGCGCCACGGCCACGCACTCGGTCACGCTGTCGCCCTCGAGCGTGACCTTCGCGCCGAGCGCCGCCGCGCCCTCCGCCTTGGCGATCGGCGCGTCGACGGGCATGACGACCTCACAGGGCACGCCGCGGGCGCGCGCCGCGGCGGCCAGCGCCTGCGCGTGGTTGCCCGCGCTGCCGCAGATGACCCCGGCGGCGCACGCGTCGCCGACCGCGTCGAGCTTGCTCAGGGCGCCGCGGATCTTGAACGAGCCGGTGCGCTGCAGCGACTCGGCCTTGAGGACGACGCTCCCGCCGGCCTGATCGCTGAGCGTCTGCGAGGTCAGGACCGGCGTGCGCCGCACGACGTCCGCGCCCGCGCGCCGCGCGCGGTGGATCTCGGCGACCGTGACGGTCACGCGTCGGGCAGCGCCACCACCGCGGCCACCTCGACCTGCGCCCCCTTGGGCAGCGCGGCGACCGCGATCGCCACGCGCGCCGGCGGATCGGCCTCGAAGAAGCTGGCGTAGACCTCGTTGACCTCGGCGAAGGCGCCCATGTCGGTGAGATAGACGGTGACCTGCGCGGCGTCGGCCAGGCTCGCTCCGCCGGCGGCGCAGACGGCGGTCAGGTTCTCCAGGCAGACGCGCGCCTGCTCGGCCGGGGTCGCGCCCACCATCTCGCCGGTGGAGGGGTCCAGCGGGATCTGGCCGGAGCAGAACAGCAGGCCGCCGGCGCGGACGGCGTGGGAGTAGGGCCCGATCGCCGCGGGCGCCTCGATCGCGGTGACCACTTCACGGTGCGTAGACATGTGGATGAACACCGTATCGGTCGGGAAGAATGCTCGTGTGGCCAACGCGCTCGCCGGCGAGACATCGCCCTACCTGCTCCAGCACCGCGACAACCCGGTCGACTGGATGCCGTGGGGCACTTGGGCGCTCGCCCGCGCGCGCGAGCGCGACGTGCCGCTGCTGGTGTCGATCGGCTACTCGGCCTGCCACTGGTGCCACGTGATGGAGCGCGAGTCGTTCGAGGACGAGGCGGTCGCCGCGCTCATGAACGAGCGCTTCGTCTGCGTCAAGGTCGACCGTGAGGAGCGCCCGGACGTCGACGCGCTCTACATGGACGCGGTGCAGGCGATGACCGGGCAGGGCGGCTGGCCGCTGAACGTCTTCGTCACGCCCGACCAGGTCCCGTTCTTCGGCGGCACGTACTTCCCCCCGCAGCCGCGAATGGGGATGCCGAGCTGGACCCAGGTGCTCGAGGCGGTGGCCGGCGCGTGGCGCGACCGGCGCGGCGAGATCGAGGCGCAGGGCGCACGGCTGCGCGAGCGCCTCGCGGTGTCCGCTGCACTGCAGCCGTCGCAGGCAGCGCTGTCGGCGGCGGCCCTCGACGACGCGGCGGCGGCGCTGCGGTCCGGGTTCGACGCGGCCAACGGCGGCTGGGGCAGCGCGCCGAAGTTCCCGTCCGCGTCGGTGATCGAGTTCCTGCTCGGCCGCGGCGAGACCGAGATGTCGCTGCGCACCTTGCGGGCGATGGCGACCGGCGGGATGCACGACGTGGTCGGCGGCGGCTTCGCCCGCTACTCGACCGACGCGACGTGGACGGTGCCGCACTTCGAGAAGATGCTCTACGACAACGCGCTGCTCGCGCGCGCGTATCTGCACGGCTGGCAGGTGTCGGGCGACGATCTGCTGCGGCGCACGGTCCACGACACGCTCGACTGGATGCTGCGCAAGCTGCGCGCGCCGGGCGGCGCGCTGCGGTCGGCGCTCGACGCGGACTCCGAGGGCGTCGAGGGCCGGTTCTACGTGTGGTCCATGGACGACCTGCGGGCGGTGCTGGGCGCCGACGCGGACGCGGCGATCGCGTGGCTGGGCGCCAGCGAGCGCGGCAACTTCGAGGGCGCCAACGTGCTCGAGGCGCGCGGGCCCGAGCCGCCCGACGAGGTGCGCGAGCGGGTGCTGGCGCGGCTGCTGGCGGTGCGCTCGCAGCGCGTGTGGCCGGGGCTCGACGACAAGGTGCTGACGTCGTGGAACGCACTGGCGATCGCTGCGCTGGCCGAGGCGGGCGCGGTGCTGGAGCGCGAGGACTACGTCGGCGCCGCCCGGCAGGCGGCGGAGTACCTGCTGCGCGTGCACCGCGACGGCGCGGGCCGCCTGCTGCGCACGTCCAAGGACGGCGACGCCCGGCTGAACGCCTATCTCGAGGACCATGCGTTCCTGGTCGAGGCCCTCGTCGTGCTCTACGAGGCGACGTGGGAGCCGCGGTGGCTGCACGAGGCCGGCGCGCTGGCCGACGCGATGATCGCCCGGTTCGCCGACGACTCCAGCGGCGGCTTCTTCTCGACGTCGTCCGATCACGAGGAGCTCGTGGCGCGCCGGCGCGACCTCGAGGACACGCCGATCCCGTCGGGGTCGTCGAGCGCGGCGCTCGGGCTGCTGCGGCTGCACGCGCTGACCGGCCGCGCCGAGTACCGCGAGCGGGCGGAGTCCGTGCTGGCGCTGGTCCACGAGATCGCACCCCAGCACCCGGCGGCGTTCGGCCATCTGCTGCAGGCGATGGCGTTCGCGATCGGGCCGGCGCGCGAGGTCGCGATCGTGGGCCCGGCCGCCGGCGCGGACGCGCTCGCCCGGGTCGTGCGCGACACGTTCCGGCCGCGGGTGGTGCTCGCGGGCGGTCCGGCGGCGGACGCCTCGGTGCCGCTGCTCGAGGGTCGCGAGCCGGTGGACGGCGAGGCGGCGGCGTACGTGTGCGAGCGCTTCGCCTGTCAGCGTCCGGTCACGACGCCGATCGAGCTCGAGCGGCTGCTCGCCTCGGCCTGAGCGTCCGGCGCCGCGCCACCGCCGCCGCGTGCCACCACGCCACCGCCGCCATATCGGTCATGCTGCCGTGATGCACAGGAATACGTCACTTCGTCGCGCGGCGGGGGCCGGGGCGGCGCTCGCCGCCCTCGCCGCCGGCGCGGCCTCCGCCGACGCCGCGACGATCGCCACCAACGCGGCCTGCTACCTGCCGGGCACGCCGATGACGATCGCCGGCCAGGGCTTCACGCCGGGCGCGACCGTCTCGATCGAGTCGCAGGGGCTGTCCTCGGCACCGGTCGCGGACGCCGCGGGCAGCTTCCAGGCGACGTCGAGCGCGCCGGCCCTGCCGTTCTCCGGCCCCGGCGTGAGGACGTTCACGCTGAACGCCGGCGACGGGACGAACACGGCGGCGGCGACCGTTCGCGTGACGTCGTTCGCGGCCCGCCACCGGCCGCTCGTGCCGAGCAAGCCGCAGACGCGCGTGCGCTGGCGGGTGTCGGGGCTGCGGCCGGGCGCGCGAGTGTACGCCCACTACGTGCACGGCGGCAAGCAGCAGCGGCGCGTGTCGTTCGGGCGGATGCCGAAGCGCTGCGGCGTCCTCAAGAAGCGGCTGGCGATGGTCCCGATCGCGTCCCCCGCGACGGGCAAGTGGCGCATCCAGATCGACCTGCGCAAGCGCTACAGCCCCAAGACGTCGCCGAAGTTCGTCGAGACCGGGACCGTCACGCGGCGGGTCGTCGGCTGACGGCCCGCGTCAGAGGACCGGCAGGTAGCGGTCCAGCTCCCACGGCGTGACCTGCACGCGGTAGTCGTCCCACTCCTGGCGCTTGATCTCGATGAACCGGTTGAACATGTGCTCGCCGAGCGTCCGCAGGACGAGCTCGGACTCGGCGGTGATCTCGATCGCCTCGCCCAGCGTCTCCGGGAGCTGCTCGATGCCGAGCCGCCGGCGGTCGTCGGGCGCCAGGTGGTACAGGTTCTTCTCCATCGGCTCGGGCAGCTCGTAGCCCTTCTCGATGCCCTCCAGGCCGGCCTGCAGCAGCGCGGCGAACGTCAGGTACGGATTGCAGGCCGGATCGGGGCAGCGCAGCTCCATGCGCGTGGACTGCTCGTGGCCCGGGCGGTACAGCGGCACGCGCACGAGCGCCGAGCGGTTGCGTCGCGACCAGGCCACGTAGACCGGCGCCTCGTAGCCGGGCACGAGGCGCTTGTAGGAGTTCACCCACTGGGCGAAGATCGACGAGATCTCGCGGGCGTGCTTGAGCTGACCCGCGATGAACGCCTTGCCGGCGTCGGCGAGGAAGTACTGGTCGTCGGGGTCGTAGAACGCGTTGCGGCCGTCCTTGAACAGCGACTGGTGGGTGTGCATGCCGGAGCCGTTCTCGCCGAACAGCGGCTTGGGCATGAACGTCGCGTGCCAGCCGTACTTCATCGCGATCTCCTTGACCGTGATGCGGTACGTCATGCAGTCGTCGGCCATCTTCAGCGCGGGCGCGTAGCGCATGTCGACCTCGTGCTGGGACGGGCCGACCTCGTGGTGGGAGTACTCGACGTGGATGCCGAGCTGCTCGAGCGCGAGCACCGTCTCGCGCCGCACGTCGGAGCCGGCGTCGAGCGTGGTCAGGTCGAAGTAGCCGCCCTCGTCGAGCACCTCCGTCGACGTGTTGTCCTTGAACAGGAAGTACTCGAGCTCGGGCCCGACGTTGAACGTGTCGAAGCCCATCTGCTCGGCGCGCTGCAGCGCGCGACGCAGGACCTGGCGGGGGTCGCCCTCGTACGGGGTGCGCTCGGGGGTGTGGATGTCGCAGAACAGCCGCGCCACCCCCTGGTCCGTCGGGCGCCACGGCAGCACCGCGAACGTGCTCGGGTCCGGCACCGCGACCATGTCCGATTCCTCGACCGCGTTGAAGCCGGTGATCGACGACCCGTCGAAGCCCATGCCGTTCTCGAAGGCGTCGTCGAGCTCCTCGGCGTTGATCGAGAACGACTTCAGCTGGCCGAGGATGTCCGTGAACCAGAGGCGCAGGAAGCGGATGTTGTGCTCGTCGACGAGCGCCTTGACGTCGGCGGCGGTCTGCGGCTGGTCGGGCATCGCGCGGAGCCTAGACGACGCACCCGCGCGCGCCGAGCGCACGCCTCATCCGCCTCTCACCCCGCGCGCCACGCGCACGCCTCACCCGCCTCTCGCCAGCGGGCCACACATGCCTCACTCGGCGCCGACCGGCGCGGCCTCGTCGCTCCGAGGCCTGAGCCACTCGCGCGCCCACGCCGCGAGCTCGCCGAGCACCGGCTCGAGCGCCTGGCCCATCTCGGTGAGCGCGTACTCGACGCGGATCGGTGGGCCAGGGTGGACGGTGCGCTCGATGATGCCGCGCGCCTCGAGCTCCTTGACCCGCTCTGAGCACAGGCGGTCCGACAGGCCGGGGATCGCGCCGACGATCTCGGAGAAGCGCAGCGGTCCGTCCTGGCGCAGCACCTCCAGGATCGCGCCGGTCCAGCGCCGGCCGATCAGCTCGACCGCCTCGTGCAGGCACGGGCAGCAGCCGCAGTCGGTCGACCCCGGTCGCTGCTCCTCCTCCTGGCGCAGCTCCATGGTGAAGAGGCTACGCCGCTCGCAGCCGGCGCGTCTCCTCCGTCGAGCCGTCCACCGGCACGTCGCCGGCGACGTTCACCATGGCCGTGAACGACTCGAGGGCGACGTAGGCGATCGCCTCGAGCAGCTGCTCGTCGGTCCACCCCGCCTCGCGCGCCTCCTCGTGCAGGTGCATCGGCGGGCGGCCGCCCTCGACGAGCGGGCGCAGGTAGTGCAGCAGCGCCGCCTGCTGCTCATCGGCGGAGTCGAACTCGCGGGCGAGCGCGACCTCGTCGATGCCCAGCCCGGCCCCGCGCGCGGTGCGGGCGTGGAGCGCCAACCCCGGCTGCGAGCGGTGGTGCTCGGCGACGGCGAGCGAGATCCGCTCGAGCGTCTCGAGCCTGAGCGTGCCTCGGCGCAGCTCGGCGCGGAAGCGCGCGTAGCCGCGCAATGCCGCCGGCGATCCGGCCAGCACGCCGAGGAAGTTCGGCAGCTGGCCCGCGGTGGCCAGCGCACCGCGGAGGACCGGAACGGAGCCTTCCGGCGCGGTCAGCTCGTCATGGACGGGGAATCTGCTCATCGCGGTCTTCATGGCGCAGCCCTTGCACGTAAGTCGATTGGCGATGTCACTTCAGTGACGACACTTCCTTATGATTCGTAAGGTACCTACGGACCGCCGCGGTTTCAAGCCGGGCGTTCGCCGGGCCGGGAGCGGTTGGGGTGGCAGTTGGGGCGGCGGCAGCGGTTGGGTAGCCGCGGTTGGGGCGGCGACAGCGGTTGGGGAGGCCACGGTCGCGGCGGCCGCAGTTGTGGCGATGGCCACGGTTGTGGCGGCGGCAGTTAAGCGGCGGCAGTTAAGCGGCGGCAGCCGCAGCGGTCTCGGCGGTCGCGGCGGTCGCGGCGGTCGCGGCGGGGACGCTCGCGCTCGGGCGTCGGCGGTGCTACGCGGAGCCGCCGGCGCTGAGCACGGCGATGAGGATCAGCAGGAGGCCGAGGACGAAGGCCCACAGCGCGACGCGGTCGGGCCGATGGCCCACGCGGTCGCGGGTCCGCGGCGCCGGACGCCGGCGGTCGGGCGCCGCCACGGCCGCGGGCGCGGGGACGCGGCCGCGGATCACGACGGTGCGCCGCTGGCCGGGAAGCAGCGGCGCAGGGGGCTCGGAGATGTAGTCGATCGGCGCCGCCTCCTGGTCGACCAGCCGCACGGGCGGCGCGGGATCCTCGGCGACGGCGGGCCGCACGAAGCCTGAGCGACGGAAGCGGTGGCGCCTCGGCCGCCGGCCGCCCGGCTCATCCTCGTCCGTCGCAGCCCAGAAGGAGGACTCCTCGTCCGGGTCGTCGACGAGCGCGACGTCGGCGGACCAGCCCCCGTCGCCGGTGGCGTCGGCGTGGCCCGCTGGGTCCTCGTCGTCGCGATCGAGCGTCAGGACGGTCCAGGTCGCCGACGAGGCGCGCCCGAGGCCGCCGAGGACCTCGAGGTCCTCGGCCGAGGCCCACGAGTCGACCGCCCGAGGACGGCGGCGCGGCAGCGTATGCACATCTTCAGCCCACAGGTCGTGGGCCCTGGCGGCTTGAGACATCGCTTCTCTGTGACGGCTTACGGGGTTAGCTGACGGGCTCGCGCATGAGAGATGCGCTACGCAGATGATGCGACTCGCCCCGGACGGCTTCGGGTCCCCCGCTCGTCGACCGGTCGGCTACCGGAGACGATTCAGCGGAACGCGGGCATCGTAGCAATGACGGAAATCCCTGCACACTGCAAGAAATGCTGCAAAGTGCGGGATAATCGCCGCCCACCCGCACGCGCCGTCGCCGGGGAGAAGGTCGCTGGACCGAGCGAGGCGAGCACGTTCGACCGAGCGAGGCGAGCACGTTCGGTCGAGCGAGGCGGCGAACACGTTCGGCCGAGCCAACCGAGCACATTCGGCCAAGCCGGCCAAGCAGATCCAGGAACGGCGGGATCGCCGCGACCGACCGCCGACGCTCAGCGGCCGCGCTCCCAGGCCGCCTGCTCCTCGACGGTGCGCTCAGCCGTTGGGACGGCTTCGAGGCGGGCGTCGGGGATCGGTACGCCGCTCTTGATCGAGAGGCCGTACGTGCCGTCGGCCAGCCGTTGCTCGGCGCGCTCGACGGCGGCGAGCTGATCGCGGAGATCCTCGAGGTGGCCTTCGGCGAGCTCCTTGTCGAAGACATCGCTGCCTTGGTCGGCGATGTGCTGCTCGAGATGCGGCTCGCCGTCGTCGCCCTGGTCGGGATCGGGACGTTCGACCGCGGCGATCGCGCGCTCGACGCGCTCGCGCTCGGCTCGCAACAGCTCTCGCGCTCGTGCTTCATCCATGGTGGCTGTCCTACCCGCCCACGCCGGAAGAGACGACCATGGACGGCGCGCAGGCCTCAGGGACGGCGACCGCCATGGGGGCAATCTACGGCACGGCAGCGCCTGACGACAGCAAGACGCCGATCGTCATCGGCGGCGCCGCAGCACGGGCTCACCGGGCGCGACCGTCCACCGTGGCGATCACCGGCTGCGGCCGCGCGCGAAGCTCTGGACCGCTGGAGCGACCGCGCGGAACGCCCCGGCGCCGCCGGCCGCAACGGCCGCCGGCTCCACCGCCGTCTCGTCGGGCACGGGCTCGAGGTGGCGGCGGGCACGGCTCGACAGGTCGTGCACCTCGGCCATCTCCCCCACCGGTACGTCCAGGGCGCGCAGGCGTCGCACGACGAGATTGATCGCTCCGCCGGCACTGGCATAGCGCTCCAGCCGACCGTCGGCGACGACCAGCGGCTCGGAGCGGACGGCCGGCCGATCGCGCTCGTAGACCGGCGGCGGCACGACCAGGTTGACCGTCCCGAACTCGTCCTCCAGCAGGAGGAAGCACACGCCGTTCGCGGTGGACGGACGCTGGCGCGCCATCACCAGGCCGCCGATGCGAACCTGAGCCCCGTGAGGCAGCGATCCCAGATCGCCGCTGGAGACCTGCCCCCGGCGCTTGAGATGCGGACGCAGCAGCTCGAGGGGATGGTGCGCGACCGCCATGCCCGTGGTGGCGTAGTCGGCCACCATCGTGTCCCAGTCGTCGAGCGCCCGGAGCGCGGGCGGCTGGGGCAGGTCGAGCGCCAGCGCAAGCTGCATCCCGTGCTCGCCGGCGGGCACGGCCGCGGCGGCGACGCCGAGCTGCCACAGCGCTGTCCGCCGCGCGACAGCGGGGGACGGCGACACACAGACGGGGCGGTCGGGCGATCCCGGGGTGGACCGGTCGGAGCGGCGGTCGGGCGACGCCGCCTCGCCGGTCTTCAGCACCAGCGCATCGCAGGCGCCTGCCCAGGCGAGCTGCTCGAGCGCCGGGCGACCGGCGCCGGCGCGGGCGGCGAGATCCTCGATCGACCGAAACGGCCCGCCCCGCTCCCGCTCGGCCACCAGCGCCTCGATCTCGCCACGGCGCACTCCGAGCACGTAGCCCAGCCCCACGCGAACCGCACCCTCCGGCGTCACGGTGCATTCGGCCGCGCTGCGGTTGACGTCCGGCGACAGGATCTCGATGCCCCGGCGCTGCGCCTCGTGGACGAGTGCGTCGGACGGATAGAAGCCCATCGGCTGCTCGTCGAGCAGCGCGCAGAGGAACTCCGGGCCGTAGTGGACGCGCAGCCAGGTCGACTGATAGGCCAGCAGACCGAACGCCGCGCTGTGGGCCTTGGGAAAGCCGAAGCCCGAGAACCCGACGACCATGTGCCAGACGCGCTCGGCCAGCGCCTCGTCGACATCGGCGTGGCGTGTCGTCGCGCCCTCGACGAAGCGCCGGTGGTGGCTCTCGATCGCCGCCGCCGAGCGCTTGCGGCTCATCGCCCGGCGCAGCTCTTCCGCCTCGCCGGAGGAGAACCCGGCGAACGCCTGCGCCACCTCCAGCACCTGGTCCTGGAAGATGATCGTCCCGAGCGTGTCGCGCAGGACGGGCTCCAGCGACGGATGGTCGTAGGGGATCTCGTAGCCAGGGTCGGCGCGCAGGCGCTGCAGGCGCTCGATGTACGGGTTCACCGCTCCGCCGACGATCGGTCCCGGCCGCACGATCGCCACCTGGACCGTGAGGTCGTCGAGGTTCTCGGGCCGCGTCCGGCGCAGCGATCCCATCTGGGCCCGGCTCTCGATCTGAAAGACGCCGGTCGTCTCCGCCCGCTGGATCATCTCGTACGTCTCGGCATCGTCGTACGAGATGCGCGAGAGGTCGATCGCCTCCCCGCGCCGGTGCGCGACCAGCTCGACGCAGCGCTCGACCGCCGACAGCATCCCCAACCCGAGCAGGTCGATCTTCAGAAAGCCGGCGTCGGCGCAGGAGTCCTTGTCCCACTGCACCATCTGGCGGCCCTCCATCGCCGCCGGCAGCACGGGACAGCAGTCGATCAGCGGGCGAGTCGCCACGATCATGCCGCCGGAGTGCTGCGAGAGATGGCGCGGCAGCCCGGCCGCCTCCGCCGACAGCTCGGCCAGCCAGCCCCAGCGATTGGGCGGGTCGGCCTGCAGACGCCCCTCTCCCAGCGCCACCTCGATGTCCTTGTCCACCGCCCACGCCCCCCAGCCTTCCGAGCCGCGGGCGACCCGCTCGATCTCGCCCGCCGGCAGCCCGAGCGCCTTGCCGAGCTCGCGGATCGCTCCGCGCGCCCGGAAGGTCGGAAAGGCGGCCACGAGCGCGGAGCGGTCGCGGCCGTAGCGGTCGTGCACGCGCCGGATCAGGACCTCGCGCACGTCGCGCGGGAAGTCGAGGTCGATGTCCGGCAGGGAGGTGAGCTCCTCGTTGAGGAAGCGCCCGAGCGCCAGCTCGTTCTCCAGCGGGTCGATGTGGGAGAGCCCGGTGAGGTAGCAGACGATCGACGACACGCTCGACCCGCGCCCACGCCCCGGCGGCAGGGAGCGGGTGGCGGCGGCGCGCACCTCCGCGGCCGCCACGCGAGCCATCTCGAGCAGCTCGTGGTGCAGGAGGAAGAACCCCGGCAGCTCGAGCAGGTCGATGACCCGCAGCTCCTCCTCGAGCCGCACCAGAGCGTCCCCGCGCAGGCGGTGGCCCCGCGGATAGCGCTCCTCCAGACGCGCGGAGCACAGCTCGGCCAGGCGCCGGCTCGCCGTCTCGTCCTCGGACCCCGGATAGCGGTAGCCGAGATCCCTGGTGAGGTCGAACTCCAGCGTCTCGGCCAGGCGCGCCGTCTCGGCCACCGCCTCCGGATGGTCGGCGAAGCGCGCCGCCATCGCCTCGGGCGAGGCCAGCACGTGCGCATGGTTGCCGCGGCGCAGCGGCTCGGAGGCGTCGAGGGTCGTGTGCTCGCGGATCGCCACGAACGCGTCCTGCAGGCGGGCGCGCGCGGGCGTGTGCGCGTGGACGTTGCCGGTCGCCACGCACGGAACGCCGAGACGCCGGGCCAGCGACGCCAGGCCGCGGTTCAACGCCCGGTCGTGACGGGCGAACGGCCGCTGCAGCTCGACCCGGAAGCGGTCGGGGCCGAAGGCGTCGAGCAGGCGGCGCATCGTCGGCTCGTCGCGAACGCCGCGAGTCGCGCAGCCGCTCAGGCACACGAGCCCCTCGGCATGGGCGGCGACCTCGTCCAGGGTCACGCTCGGCTGGCCGATCCAGCCGGGGCGGCCGGGCACCCGCGTCTGCGCGTGCGCCGCGGTCAGCAGCCGGCAGAGGTTGGGCCAGCCAGCCGCGTCGCGCACCAGGAGCGTCACGTGGCGCGTCAGCGGCGGGTCCCCGCCCGCGCGCGCTCCCGCTTCGTCGCGAACGTCGATCTCCGCCCCGTGCAGCGCGCGCAGCCCGAGCGCCCGGGCCGACTGCGCGAACTCCATCGCGCCCGACAGCGAGTTGTGGTCGGTCAGCGCCATCGTGCGATGACCGAGCTCGAGCGCGGCCGGCACGAGCTCGTCCGGCATCGAGGCGCCGTCGAGGAAGGAGTAGGCGGAATGGAGGTGAAGCTCGACGTAGGACACGGCGAACGCATGTTCGCATTCCTTCAGGACGGCGTCACGCACGAGTCAGGCACTCGGTCTTGCGCCGCCATTCGCCGTCGGGACCCAGCACGCGAGCGTCGACCAGCGTGGCGCGCTCGGCCGTATCCGCCACCCCGCCGCCGATCTTCAGGCCCTCGGCGAGATGACCGCCCCATCCGCCGCCGTCCTCGACGGCGACGTCGTACGTGCGCGCCTCCGTCACCCCCCGCGCCCTGAGCTGGCGCCGCAGCGCGTCGTCGGCGCGGGCCAGCGCTCCGAGCGGCCCGTCGAGCGCGTCGAGCATCCCCTGCACCGCCGCCCGATTGCCGGAATCGGTGAGGTCCAGCCGCTGCTCGACCACCCAGCGGCGATGCCCGTTCGTCGACCCGAGCAGCACGCCGGCGATCGGCTGCACGTCGTCGGGGAGGCTCAGCGCTCCCTGCAGCTCGCCGGTCCGCACGACGACCAGCTCCAGCGGCCGACCGCGGGCATCGGTCGTCACCGCGATGCGCTCCTCGCCCGAGGCGCTCCCCGACGCGCCCGAGTCCCCGGAGATCTTGACGATCGCCGCGGCCTCGCCGCGATGCGCGATGACATGGGTGCGCCGGCCATCGCGCTCGTCGACCACCGTGCCCTCGACGAGCTTCGCATCGAGGTGGAGCGCAGCGCTGGCGCTCTCGCCCGACACGGACGCGTCGCCGGACAGCTGCAGGCCGCGCTGCGTGATCCGCTGCGCGCGCTGGGCGCCGGGCGGCGACCGGCCTTCGCTGAGGAACGCCATCCCGCGATCGGCCGCACGAGCGTCGGGGAACAGCCAGGTCTCGCCGCCGCCGAGCGACACGAGCATCGCCGCGCGCGCCGTGGCGGACATGCCGCCGAGCCGCCCGCCGATCGACACGTCGCCGCCGGCGCCCACCTCCCGCCGGCGCTCGTGTCGTGGAGATAGGTGACCAGGACGCTGCCGTCGGACTGGTGCTCGCGCAGGATCAGCTCGTGGCGACCGAGGCGCAGGATGCCGAGGTTGAGATGGGCCTCGTCCTCGGTCGCGTTGGCCGCGGTGACGCACGGGCGCTGGTCGAGGTCGCAGACGCCGCCGCTGACGATGCACAGGGCACGATGGATCTGGCGCACGACCGCGGGGCCGATCCCGGTCGGCAACGCGAACGCGGCGACCGACGCCATCACGACGGCGACGAGCGCGACCACGCCCACCCACTCGACCGATGCCTGCCCCCGCTGTCCCATGGCCGCCAGCGTGACGATCGAGATGCAACAGATCAGCACGCAATCGCAACGATTCGCGCGCGCCAGACGTCACGCATGCAAGCGCCGGCGCGCGGCGATCGCAGGCCGAGCCGCAGACCAATCCGGCGGTGCGATCGGCCGGGGCCGCCGACTCGGTCGGCGCGCCGCCGCACCGCGGACACGTGTTCGTGCCGACGCGCCGCGGGCAGAGCTACAGGTCGAGTACCCGCCAGCGTCCGGCGACCCGGCGCACCCGGAAGTTCCCGCTGGTGTCCGGGTCGTTGCCGTGGATCACCCACACCGTCGCCGTACGCCCGTGTGTCGTCACCGCGGCGATGTCGACGTCGCCGAGCTGCGGGAACAACATCGCGCCCGCGGCCTGACGGCAGCTGCCGGCGGGCTCGCCGGCCGCCTCCGCCGCATCGAGGAGATCCTGGCGCGCCTGCTTGCCCAGCATCGCGCACACCCGTCGCCAGTCGCTGCGGCTGATCGCGTCGAGATACCGCTGCGCCACACGCGTGGCCACGTCGCGCGAGATCGCGTCCGCCGACGACACCGGCAGCCCCGCCGCCATCACGGCCACCGTCACCGCTGCCACGATCCCCGCGCGTCGCATCTCAGCCTCCTACGCTCCCAGAACCGCGCCGGTGTCACCAGCAGACCGCCGCGCCGACCGACACCGCCCGACGGCGACGATGACCGCGACCCGATGGTGAGGAATCCTGATTGATGTCGAAGAACGCGATATTGCGGTTGAACCAATCGGTCACTTGATCGCCGGTACTCAGCGGATTGCGTTCACGCCGCCCGCTCTGCCAGTCTCTCCGCTGCGATGACCCACGACAGCGATGCCCTCGTCTTCTTCGGCGCCACCGGCGACCTGGCGCACAAGAAGATCTTCCCGGCTCTGCACGCCCTCGTTCGCCGGGGTACGCTCGATGTGCCGGTCATCGGGGTCGCCAAGGCCGGCTGGTCGCTCGACGACCTCAAGCAGCGCGCGCGGGACAGCATCGACGAGCACGACGATGCGCTCGAGCGCCTGCTGGCGCTGCTGCGCTACGTGGACGGCGACTACGCCGACGACGCGACGTTCCAGGAGCTGCGCCGGCAGCTCGGCGACGCGAAGCGGCCGCTGCACTACCTGGCGATCCCGCCGAGCCTGTTCGGGACCGTGGTGAAGGCGCTGCAGACGAGCGGCAGCGCGGACGAGGCGCGGGTGGTCGTCGAGAAGCCGTTCGGGCACGACCTGCAATCCGCCCAGGAGCTCAACCGCGTGCTGCACGAGGTCTTCCCGGAGACCTCGGTGTTCCGCATCGACCACTACCTCGGCAAGGAGCCGGTCGAGAACCTCACCTACGTGCGCTTCGCCAACCGGTTCCTGGAGCCGCTGCTGCGGGCCGAGCACGTCGATCACGTCCAGATCACCATGGCCGAGTCCTTCGGCGTGCAGGGCCGCGGGCGGTTCTACGAGGAGGCCGGCACGATCCGCGACGTCGTCCAGAACCATCTGCTGCAGGTGCTGTCGATGCTCGGGATGGACCCGCCGGTCGATCACTCCTCGGAGGCGATCCGCGACGAGAAGGTCCGCTTCATGCGGTCGCTGCGGCCGCTCATCCCCTCCGACGTCGTCCGGGGCCAGTTCGACGGCTACCGCGACGAGGACGGGGTCAGCCAGGACTCGAAGGTCGAGACGTTCGTGGCCGTCAAGCTCCACGCCGATTCCTGGCGCTGGGCCGGGGTACCGTTTCTCATCCGCGCGGGCAAGGAGCTCGCGACGACGGCGACGCAGGTCGTCGTCGTGCTGCGCAAGCCGGCGGCGCGTGTCTTCGACCGCGGCGTGCCCAACCGCGTGCGCTTCGAGATCAGCCCGAGCGTCGTCATCTCGCTCGACGTGATGGTCAAGAAGCCGGGTGAGCAGATGGTCGGCGAGATGGTGGCGCTCGACCTCGACGAGAAGGAGGTCGAGGAGATGGAGCCCTACGAGCGCCTGCTCGGCGACGCGCTGCACGGCGACCAGGCGCTGTTCGCCCGCCAGGACACGGTCGAGGCGGCCTGGCGGATCGTCGACGGCATCCTGGGCGACGTGACGCCGATCCATCCGTACGCGACCGGGAGCTGGGGCCCGGCGGAGGCCGACCGGCTCCTGCCCGCCGGCGCGAAGTGGCTGGATCCCCACCCGTCGGAGGACTCTGCATGACGATCACGCCGGTTCAAGAGACCCCACAGTGGCAGGCGCTCGAGGCGCACTTTCGCCAGATCCGCGACGTGCATCTGCGCGACCTGTTCGCGCAGTCGCCGGACCGGGCGCAGCGCTTCACCGCCGAGGGCGCCGGCATCGTCCTCGACTACTCGAAGAACCGGATCACCGAGGAGACGCTCGACCTGCTGCTGACGCTGGCCGAGGAGCGCGGGCTGCGCGAGCGCATCGACGCGATGTTCCGCGGCGACCACATCAACGTCACCGAGGACCGGGCCGTGCTGCACACCGCGCTGCGCCTGCCGCGCGACGCCGAGCTCGTGGTCGACGGCGAGGACGTGGTCTCCGAGGTGCACGGCGTGCTCGACCGGATGGGGGCGTTCGCCGACGCCGTGCGGTCGGGGAGCTGGACCGGCCACACCGGCAAGCGGATCCGCAACGTCATCAACATCGGCATCGGCGGCTCGGACCTCGGGCCCTCGATGGCCTACACGGCGCTGCGCTCCTACAGCCAGCGCGACATGACGTTCCGGTTCGTCTCGAACGTCGACGGCACGGACTTCGCCGAGGCGGTGCGCGGGCTCGACCCGGCGCAGACGCTCTTCGTCATCTCCTCCAAGACGTTCACGACGCTCGAGACGCTGACCAACGCCCACACCGCCCGCGACTGGCTGGTGAGCGCGTTGGGCGACGAGTCCGCCGTCGCCCGGCACTTCGTCGCGGTGTCGACGAACACCGAGAAGGTGTCGGAGTTCGGCATCGACACCGCCAACATGTTCGAGTTCTGGGACTGGGTCGGCGGGCGGTACTCGTACCCGTCGGCGATCGGCTTGTCGCTGATGGTGGCGATCGGGCCGCAGCGGTTCGCCGAGATGCTCGACGGCTTCCACGCCATGGACGAGCACTTCCGCACGACGCCGTTCGACCGCAACCTGCCGGTGCTCCTGGGGCTGATCGGCCTCTGGTACGACGACTTCTTCGGCGTCGAGACGGTCGCGATCCTGCCCTACGACCAGTACCTCGAGCGCTTCAGCGCCTACCTGCAGCAGCTCGACATGGAGTCCGACGGCAAGCACGTCGACCTCGACGGCAAGCAGGTAGGCGTCCAGACCGGGCCGATCGTGTGGGGCCAGCCCGGGACGAACGGCCAGCACGCCTTCTACCAGCTCATCCACCAGGGCACGAAGCTGATCCCGTGCGACTTCATCGGCTTCCTGGAGACGCTCAACCCGCTCGGCGACCACCACGACCTGCTGATGGCGAACATGTTCGCCCAGACGGAGGCGCTGGCCTTTGGTCGCGAGGCGCCGGAGCCCTACCGGGTCACGAAGGGCAACCAGCCGACGAACACGATCCTGGGCCGGCGGCTCGAGCCGCGGACGCTCGGCGCGCTCGTCGCGCTCTACGAGCACAAGGTGTTCACGCAGGGCACGATCTGGGGCATCGACTCCTTCGACCAGTGGGGCGTCGAGCTGGGCAAGGAGCTGGCGCGCAAGATCATCCCCGAGCTGCAGGCCGACGTGGAGCCCGACCTCCAGCACGACAGCTCGACGAACGCGCTGATCCGGCGCTACCGGGCGGCGCGAAAGGGGCGCGCGAGCTGACTAGCCACGCTGGCTGAACCAGCCGCCACAGACGAGCTCGCGGAAGACGACGACGTCGCGGCCGTCGGCGGTCACCACCTCCCAGTAGCGGCGGCGCAGCGGCTGCGACGTCCACCACCGGTCCTCGACGAGCCAGGACTCGCGCACCGCCTCGACCGCGCGGCCATCGACGACCAGCGGACGACCGCGCGCGTCCGCTCGCACACGCGCGCGGCGCGGCTCGCCGAGCCGACGGGGGCCGCTCATGGCTCGAACGGCGTCAGCACCATCCGCCGCTCCGGGACCCGCGAGCCGGGGTCGATCTCGAGCACCCGCAGCGCCGCCTCGGGTCCCGCCGCGGCCCGCGTCTGGCGGATCGCCTCGCGCAGACGAGCGGTCCGATGCGCCGCGGAGTCCTCCAGCAGCGGGCGCTGGTCGCCGCCCGGCGGGCCGAAGCACTCGGCGCTCAGGCGCAGCACCTCGGCCGGCGCCGGCAGCAGCCCGAGGCGGCGGCCGAGCGCCAACCGCATGCGCACCGGATCGGCCAGCGCCTCGCGGAAGACGACCCGCTCGCGCCACGTCCCGCCCTCGACCAGCCGCGCCGCGATCGCCACCGCGCGCAGCGTCCGGCCCCGCAGATCGCGCCGCGCGAGCAGGCGGTCGATCAAGAGCCCCAGCGCGCGCTCGAGCTGCTCGCCCGACCCCGCCTCCGGCAGCTCGAGCGCCTCGCACAGCGTCTCGTCCGCCGGCCGCGGACGCAGCGGCGATTCGTCGCGCCCGCACGCCAGGTCGTGGGCGGCCACGCCGGCCGGACCGAAGCGATCGGCGAGATGGGCGCGGCCAAGGGCGGCGACCGCACCGAGCGTCGCGATCCCGAGCCGCTCGAGCGGCTCGGGCAGGGCGTTGGTGGCCGGCCGCAGATCCAGCAGCGCGACGGGCTCGCCGGCCAGCGCCGTGGCGGCGTCACCGCCGATGACCTCCGGGCGGCGCACCCGAGCCCGGTGCGCCGCAGCCAGGGCCGCGAACCGCGACGGCCCGGCCCCCAGGCGCGCGGGCAGGCCGAGCGCCCGGCGGGTCGCCTGCAGCGTCGCGTCGAGCGTGCCGCCGTGCAGCCGACGCAGGCCGGCCGCATCGAAGCACGCGAGCCCCGCCCGTTCGGACTCGACCGCCGCGCCGATGGACTCGAGCCGCGAGACGACGCCATCCCAAGCGTCGGCGACGCCCATCGGATCCGGCGCCACCAGCGCCAGCGGCGGGCAGCGCGTGAGCGCCTCCCCCAGCCGCATCCCCGCCCGCACGCCGAACGCCTCGGCGGCCAGCGAGACCTCGCCGATCGCCTGCTCGCGCCCCGACTCGGGCGCCAGCGCCGCCGGCTCGCGCAGCAGCGCCTCGCGCTCGCCGGCCGCGACGGTCAGCGCGAAACGCGGAAGGAGGACACAGACGATCGTCATCGAACATATGTTCGCACGTGCGCGCGAGGAGTGGCAACCTCGGTGAAATTGGTTAAGGGTCTATCCCGGTAGGAGCGTGGATGCGAGAGGGATGCACCGTGGATGCCAGGGGTCGTCCGGTCGCACAGCCAATGCTGGTGGCCTTCGCAAGCGACCGGACGACCACTGGCGCCGCGGGGCGCCCTCTCGCGCCGCGGGCCTACCGGGATAGGCCCTAAAGCCGACCGAACTTCTCAGCTATCGTGTCTGGTGGTGTTCACCTTCCCCAACCCGGTCAACGAGGTCGCCGCCCGCACGGTGGCCGCCGGCGTCGTCGTCATGAGCGTCGCCGCGATCGCCACCGGCTGGCGCTGGCTGCTGCTCGTCCTGCTCTACGGCTTCGCCGCGCGGGTCGCCACCGGGCCGAGGCTCTCGCCGCTCGGCCTGCTCGCCACCCGCGTGATCGTGCCGCGGCTGCCGTTCGCCGAGCGCCCGGTCCCCGGTCCGCCGAAGCGCTTCGCCCAGGGCATGGGCCTCGCATTCAGCCTCGTCGCCACGCTGCTGGCCCTCATGTTCGACGCCCCCACCGCCGCGTGGGTCGTCACCGGCATGCTCGCCGCCGCCGCGTTCCTCGAGGCCGCGTTCGGCCTGTGCCTCGGCTGCCGGATCTTCGCGCTGCTCATGCGCGCCGGGATCATCCCGCAGAGCACGTGCGAGGCCTGCGCCGACATCTGGTCGCGCGAGGCGCGCGCGACCAGCTGACGCGCCGTTGACGGCCGGTTGACGCTGGCCGCCGATGCTGGCCGCCGTCCACTCACCGACGGGAGGTGCCAGATGGCGACCACCACACCGGGCCCCACGATCGACGAGGCCAAGCTCGACGCGTTCATGGGCGAGTTCGTGCGCGACATCGGCGCGCTCGCCGCCGCGCCGCTCGTGGTCATCGGCGACAAGCTCGGCCTGTACCGGGCGATGGCCGACTCGCAGCCGATCACCCCGGCGCAGCTCGCGCAGCGCACCGGCACGCGCGAGCGCTACATCCGCGAGTGGCTGTGCGCGCAGGCGGCGGGCGGCTACGTCGAGTACGACCCCGGCACGGGCACGTTCCGCATGCCGCCCGAGCAGGCGATGGCGCTCGCCGACCCCGACAGCCCGGCGTTCATCCCCGGCGCGTTCCAGCTCGCCGGCGCGCTGATCAAGGACGAGCCGCACATCACAGAGCGCTTCCGCACCGGCGAGGGCTTCGGCTGGCACGAGCACGACCAGGACCTGTTCGAGGGCACCGAGCGCTTCTTCCGGCCCGGCTACATCGCGCACATCGTGGCCGACTGGATCCCCGCGCTGGACGGGATGCAGGCCAAGCTCGAGGCGGGCGCGCGCGTGGCGGACATCGGCTGCGGCCACGGCGCGTCGACGGTCATCATGGCCAAGGCGTTCCCGCGCTCGACGTTCGTCGGCTCCGACTACCACGAGAGCTCGATCGACGCCGCCCGCCGCGCCGCCGAGCGCGCGGGCGTCGCCGACCGCGTGTCCTTCGAGGTCGCGGGCGCGCAGAGCTTCGGCGGCGGCCCCTACGACCTGGTCTGCATCTTCGACGCGCTGCACGACATGGGCGACCCGGTGGGCGCGGCGCGCAACGTGCGCACCAGCTCGCCGACGACGGGACGTGGCTGGTCGTCGAGCCGTTCGCCGGCGACCGCGTCGAGGACAACCTCAACCCCGTCGGCCGGGTCTTCTACAGCGCGTCGACGATGGTCTGCACGCCGGCGTCGCTCAGCCAGGAGGTCGGGCTCGGGCTCGGCGCGCAGGCCGGCCAGGCGCGGCTGACCGAGGTCCTCGACGCGGGCGGCTTCTCGCGCGTGCGCCGCGCGGCCGAGACCCCGTTCAACCTCGTGCTGGAGGCGCGGCCGTAGCGGCGGCGCGCTGGGCCAGCGAGCGCAGCGAGGCGCTGATCGCGTCGCGCTGCGTGTCGAGGCGGTGCGCCTCGTGCTCGGGGATCTCGACGTGCACGCCGATGCGCGTGCCGTCGTCCCCGGGCAGCGGCTCGAGCCGCCAGGCGAACACGAGGTCGCTCACCAGGCACGAGATCGTCACCTGGTGGCCGCTCGTGTCCGCGCGCAGCGCCTGCGGCATCGGGAAGTCCGGGTAGCCCTCGGGGTACATCGTGTAGTCGCCCTCGGTCCCGGGCGCCGGGGGCTCGACGGTCTCCACGCCGCGCCACCACTGGGGGAAGCGGCTCGGGTCGTAGAGGAGCTTCCAGACCTCCTCGACCGGGGCCGTGGTCGTCGTCTCGTCGTCGAAGCTGGGCATCGTGCGTGGCCTCCTTCAGGTGGGCAGTGGGGCGAGCCGGCGCTGGTCGGCGAGAACCCGGTCGAGCTCGCGGGCGGGCTCGACCGGGCCGAGCGTCGGGCGGCCGAGGTCGACGAGGTTGGCGAGCAGCTCCCCGCCCGCCCCCACGGTCGGCAGCCGCCGCCACGCCGCCGCCGACTCCTCGAAGCGGCGGGTGGCCAGATCGGCGTCGTCGCGGGCCAGGGCGACGAGGCCCTGGACATGGCTGAGGCGGGCGACGAGCACGGGTGGTCGATCGACGGCGTGCACCGGCTCGAGGGTCACGGCGCGCAGCTCGGCCTCGGCCTCGTCGGCGCGGCCGAGCCGGGCGAGCGCCTCCGCCCGGGCGAGCCGCGCGACGGGGCGGCTGACCGCGGCCCCCTGGTCGAGCGCGCGGGACAGGAGCGCGGCGCCCCGCTCGTACTCGCCGGCCGCCACGCAGAGCAGCCCCTCGTCGTGCTCGGCGAGCGCGAGCAGGCTGGGGGCGCCGCTGCGCTCGGCGGCCTCGCGCTCGGCGGCGATCGCGGCGCGCGCGTCGTCGATGCGGTCGAGGCGGACGAGCAGCGTGGCGCGCTGGGCGTGCAGCGGCACGACGAGCGGCGGCAGGTCGCCGAGGTCGTGCACCGCCGCGAGGCCGTGCTCGGCGTAGTCGAGGGCCTCCGCGATGCGGCCGAGCGCGGCGGCGAGCGCCGCACGGTTCGTCCACGCCGCGTAGATGGTGTCGGGCGAGCCGCCGCCCGCGGCGATGCCTTCGGCGAAGTGGTCCATCGCTTCTTCGAGGCGGCCCTGGCGCATCGCCTGGCAGGCGCGGGCGTTGGCGTTCTCGTAGCGGATGTCGGGGTCCTCGACGCCCAGTGCGTCGAAGCGGCGCAGCAGCTGTTCCGCGCGGGCCGGGTCGCCGGCGGCGGCCTCGGCCCAGGCGCCGAGCGCGACCGCCTCGGCGATCGTGCGGGCGTCGGTCTCCGGCACCCGGTCGAGCGCGGCGAGAGCGAGGCTCGCCTCCTCGACCGTCCGCCGCGGCCAGCACAGGACGCCCGCGTGCCAGCGGGCGGCGCGCAGGTGGGCGGCGCCGCGGGTGGCGTGGTCGGCGGAGTCGATCCGGCGCAGCGCGCGCTCGAGCGTCGCCTCCGCGTCGTCGCGCCGCCCGTTGTACGCGTAGGCCTGGGCGAGGTCGAGCAGCAGAGCCGGATCGCCGGGCCGCAGGTCCAGCGCCTCCTGCAGGAACGCCGTCGCCTCCGTGGCGGCGCCGACGCGCAGCGCCTCGCTCGCCGCCCCGGCGAGCCGCTGGGCCGCGGCGTCGTCCTGGCCCGCGGCCCGCAGGTGGCGCGCGACCTCGGCGGCCGGCCCGGCGATCACGGCGCCGAGCTCGCCGTGCAGCGCCCGGGCGCGCGGCGGCGGCAGCTGCGCGAGCGCGGCGTCGAGCAGCAGCTGGTGGCGAAAGCCGAAGCCGGCGCGGTCGGCCGTGAACAGCCCGCTCTCGAGGGCGGCAACGGCGTCCTGCGGCTGCGGGCCGAGCGCGTCGAGCTCGGCGTGCGTCAGCGGCCGCCCGGCCACGGCGGCAAGCTCGGCGAGGCGGCGCGCGCCGACCGGCAGCGGCCGAGCGCGGCGGCGACGACGGCCTGCAGCGTGGGCGCCGGTCCCTGGAGGCCGCTCGCCGCGGCCCGCGCGCTCTCGACCGCGAGCAGCGGGTTGCCGTCGGCCGCGCCGGCGACGCGGTCGCGCGTGGGCGCGTCGAGCTCGGCGACCTGGCGGATGAGGGCGTCGACGTCGGGGCGACTCAGCGGCGGCAGCGCGATCTCGGTGACGGTGCCGCCCCGGGCGCGGTGGGCGTGCAGGAGCGCGTCGAGGTCGGCGCGGGCGGGCACCTGGCGCCGGGTGAGCACGGCGGCGATCGGCAGGCGGTCGAAGCGCCGCAGCGCGTAGCTGAGCAGCTCGAGGCTGGGCGCGTCGGCGGCGTGGACGTCCTCGAAGAGCAGCGTGAGCGGGCGATCGGCGCAGGCGTGCTCGAGCATGTCGACGACCGCTTCGAACAGCCGGGCGCGGGCGAGCTCGGGGGTGACGGCGGCGGGGACGGGCGCGGTCCGGTCGAAGCGCATCGGCAGCGACGGAGCGATGGCCGCCAGCTCCTCGGGCCAGCGGGCGTTCGAGGGCGGCGCCGGCACGGCGTCGGCGAGGTCGCGCACGAGCTCGGCCCACAGCTGGAAGGGCGCGGGACCGCCGAGCTCCAACGCGGCGCAGGAGGCGGTGCGGGCGCCGCCGGACGCGGCGTGCGCCAGCAGCTCGGCGGCGAGGCAGGTCTTGCCGATGCCGGCCTCCCCGACGAGGACGGCGACGGCGCGCCGACCGGGGGCGGTGGCGGCGAGCAGCTCGGCGAGCTCGGCGTCGCGGCCGACGAGCGCCGGCGCGGGCGGGGCCGCGGCGGGGCGGTCCGGCTCGGCGGCGGGCGGCGCCCGCAGCTGCGCGGCGAGCTCGCGCGTCTCTGGCGCTGGCGCGAGGCCGAGCTGGGTGCGCAGGCGATCGGCGAGCCGGTCGTGGACGGCCAGCGCCCCCGGACGATCGCCGGCCGCGGCGAGACGGCGCATGAGGTCGCGGGCGGCCGCCTCGTCGAGGGGGTCCAGCGCGAGCCGGCGGCGAGCGTGCTCGACCGCGGCCTGCGGGGTGGGCGCCGCGTCGGCGAGCGCGGTCAGCACGGTGCCGAGCCGCTCGGCGTGGCGGTCGCGCGCCTCGAGCACCCAGTCGTCGTCGAGCTCGGCGAGCAGCGGGCCGCGGCACAGGGCGGCCGCCGCCTCGAGCCGGCCGTCGTGCACGAGCTCGTCGAAGCGCTGCAGGTCGGTGGTGCAGCGCAGCGCGACCCGGTCGCGGGTGGCGACGAGCGCGTCGCCGGCGGGCCCGAGCGCCTTGCGCGCCGACCAGGCCGCGCTGCGCAGCGAGGCGCGGGCGCTCGTGTCGAGGACGTCGGGCCAGAACGTGGCGGCGACGATGCCGCGCGGGTGCTCGCCCGGATGCAGCGCCAGCCACGCCAGCAACTCGCAGGCGCGGCGGCTCGGGGGCAGCGGCAGGGTCGTGTCCCCCACCGTGAGCTCCAGCTTCCCGAAGAGCCGGACCTGCAGCACCGCCCGAGTCTACGCCTGCGTCCGGCCCGTTTCACGCGGTATTGATGGAGCGGTGACGCGGCCTCGCCATGGTCGCCGCATGACGACCACCACCACATTCGACGCCGCCGCGCTGCGGCGCGGCATCGAGGCCCGCGACGCCTCCGCCCTGCTCGACCTGTACGCCGACGACGCGACGATCGAGCGCGTGGACGCGCAGAACCCGCCGAGCGCGCCGGCGCGGGTCGTGGGGCGCGACGCGATCGGCGCCCTGCTCGCCGACGTCTACGAGCGCGACATGACCCACCACGTCGAGGCGATCGCCGTCGGGCCGGACGCCGTCGGCTACACGGTGCGCTGCGCGTACCCGGATGGCACGCACGTGCTCTGCGCGGCGGTCGCCGAGCTGCGCGACGGGCGCATCGCGCGCGAGGTCGGCGTGCAGGCCTGGGACGGCTGACGTTCAGCGCGCCGGCGGGCCCGGGCGCTCGAGCGTGCCGTCGGCGAGCTGCGCGCGCAGCGCCTTCTTGTCGAACTTGCCGACGCTCGTCTTCGGGATCTCGTCGACGATGACCACCTCGTCGGGCAGCCACCACTTCGCGACCCGCCCGGCGAGGTGCGCGCGCATCTCCTCGAGCGTGAGCGTCGCGCCCGGCTGGAGCGCCACGCAGGCGAGCGGGCGCTCCGTCCAGCGCGGGTCGGGAATCGCGACGACCGCCGCCTCGCGCACCCCGTCGAGGGCCATAATCTCGCCCTCGAGCCTCAATCGACGAGATCCACTCGCCGCCGGACTTGATGACGTCCTTCGTGCGGTCGGAGATCTTGATCGAGCCGGAGGGGTCGATCGAGGCGACGTCGCCGGTGCGCAGCCAGCCGTCGTGGAACTTCTCGGCGCCGGCGGGGTCCTCGTAGTAGTCGCGCGCGACCCAGGAGCCGCGGACCTCGAGCTCCCCGGTCGCCTCGCCGTCCCACGCCGCCTCGTCGCCCGCGTCGTCGACGAGCCGCGCCTCGACCAGCGGCAGCGGCGTGCCCTGACGGGCACGCTGCGTCCAGTGGGCGTCGCCGGTCAGGGTCGTGTCCGGGAGCGAGAGGGAGGCGAGCGGGCTCGTCTCGGTCATGCCCCAGGCGTGGACGATCGTGACGCCGTGGCGCTCCTGGAACGCGCGCATGAGCGACTCGGGAACCGCGGCGCCGCCTGACAGGATCGCGCGGAGGCTCGACAGGTCGGGGCGATGGGCGTCGGCGTACTCGAGGACGTCGAGCCAGACGGTCGGCACGGCCCCGGAGACGGTCACGCGCTCGGAGACGATGGTGTCGACGATCCGCGGCGCATTGATGAACCGCGATGGCAGGATGAGGTCGGCGCCGGAGAGCGTGCACGCGTACGGGAAGCCCCAGGCGTTGGCGTGAAACATCGGCACGATCGGCATCACGCGGTCGTGACGGCTGATGGCCTCGGTGTCGGCCAGGCACTTGCCCAGCGCCTGCAGCATGTTCGACCGGTGCGAGTACAGGACGCCCTTCGGGTGGCCGGTGGTGCCGCTCGTGTAGCAGAGGCCGCAGGCCTGGCGCTCGTCGATGGCCGGGTAGTCGAAGGCGGGCGGCTGCGCGGCGAGCAGCGCCTCGTACTCGTCGTTCAGGACGATCGTGCGCTGCACCGTCTCGAAGGTCGGCAGCATCGGCGCGAGCGTCTCGGTCAGCGCGGGGTCGACGAAGATCAGCTTGTCGGCGGAGTGGTTGACGATGTAGGTGATCTGGTCGGGGAACAGCCGGATGTTCAGGGTGTGCAGGACCGCGCCCATGCACGGCACGGCGAGGTAGAGCTCGAGGTGGCGCTGGGTGTTCCAGCTGAAGGTGGCGACGCGGTCGCCGGGCTGGACGCCGAGCTCGGTCAGCACGTGGCAGAGGCGGTCGACGCGCTCGGCGAGCTCCCCGTAGGTGATGCGGCTCGAGCCCTCCTCGAGGAGCTCGACCACCTCGGCGCCGGCGTTGAGCGCACGCATCCGCCACAGGATGTGCTGCAGGCTGAGCGGGAAGTCGTGCTGCATGAGGCCTTCGAGCACCGGTAGGTCTCCTCTCCTTCAGCCGGATGGGCGGCGCGCTCATCCTGCCACGACGAGCTTGCATCGCACGCCACGATCATGAGAGATTCGCCGCCATGCTTCGCAGGCTGCTGGCGGGGGCCAGCCTGATCACCATCGCGCTCACGACGTTCGCGGTCTCCAACGCGGCCGCGGCCGGGCCGGTCTACCGCGACCCGCCCGGCTACCGCGGCGTCACGAAGGCACCCGCCACGCGGCCCGCACCGCCGCCGCCGGCGAGCCCCGCGGTCACGCTGTCGTCCACCGGCGTGCACCCGGATGTCCTCATCGACGAGGCGGGGACCGCGCACATCGTCTGGAACGAGGGGCGCGGCGACGACGCGGACGCCGCCATCTACTGCCGGCTCAAGCGCGGCGCGACCGCGTGCGACGCGACGGCGGTCCTGACCTGGGAGAAGAGCTACGACGCCGGCGACGGCCCGGAGTTCAACACCGACGACGGCGGCCCGCGGATCGTCCGCGTCGGCGACCAGCTCGTCGTGCTCTCCAAGCGCTACCCGACCATGGGCGTCAAGCCCGACGGCGCGTCCAGCCACACCGTCGTCGCCTGGAGCTCGAACGACGGCGGCACCACGTGGAGCTCGTCGGCGATCTTCGGCAAGCGCAACCTGGGCCAGGTCGCCGTGCTCGGCCCCGACGACGACCCCACGATCGTCAACCTCGCGCACGACCCCTTCTGCGGCGGGATGTGCGTGACCGCGTTCAAGTCCGGCCAGTACTCGAGCGCCGAGGGCGTGCTGAACACCGACCCGGACTCGAACTACAACGCGACGCTCGTCGCCGACGGCACCGGTCTGGTCGCCGGCTTCAGCGATCTCCAGCCCCGCATCTGGCTGCGGCGCTGGAGCGGCGCGCAGCCGGTGACGGACCCCGGCACCTGGTCCACCGCCGCGCCGCTAGCCGGCGACGAGCCGGACCTCGCCAGCGGGCGCTCGGGCACGTTCCTGCTCCAGCGGCCCGGCTACTCGGGGCCGTACCAGATCCGGCCGGTGGCGACGGGCGGCGACGGCTCGCTCTCGCCCGGCGCTCCCGTCACGCTGTCGAAGGCCGACGGCGCCCGCTTCGGTCGTCTGGCCGAGGACCCCTCCGGGCGGCTGCTGGCGGCATGGCAGCAGACCGGGACGGGCGTCGTCCTGCGCACGTCGACGAGCGGGGTGCGGGGCTTCGGCGACCGCCAGCGTCTGATCGACGGCGACGACAACGGCCAGATCTCGCTCGACGCCGCCGCCGACGGCGGCGGCTTCGCCGTGCTCAACCACACCGGCGGCATCAACTCGCCCGGCCAGATCGTCGCCGCGGGGTTCGGCAACCAGGGACCCACGAGCGCCCTCGGGCTGGGCGGCCTGCAGGGGGGCAGCGGAGCCGCCAACGTGTCCTGCCAGCGCGTGCGGTTCGGCAGCTTCGCCATCGAGGCGCTCCAGGGCTGCTTCCTCAACGGCACCGGCCGCAACTCGCGCCTCGTGGTGACCGGCGGGCCCGTGACCCTCAACGGCGTGCGCATCGTCCCCGACCCGGGCGCCCGGCTCGTCATCGACCCCGAGCGGCTGCGCATCGACTCCATCGGCCAGGTGCGGGTGCTCGTCAGCAACGGCGATACGGAGGTCGTCCTCTACCACGGGGTCATCCAGCGCGACCTCTCGCGCGTCGTGCCGGGCGCGCGCCTCTTCGAGTTCCCGGCCGGCGCGTTCAAGGCGAACGTCCTCGGCTTCGAGGTGTCGGGCGAGATCCCGGTGGTCCTCGGCGAGGGCGGCCGCGTCCGCATCCCCGTGGACGTCAAGCTGCCGCCCGCGTTCGGCGGCTTCACCGGCCATGCCGAGCTGCTCGCGGACGCCGAGCGCGGGCTCGCGCTGGACAGCCTGAAGATCCACATCGGGCCGGTGCCGCTCGGCGTGCTGGTCGTCGAGTCGATCGACATCGACTGGACGAGCGGCAACACGTGGAGCGGGCGAGGGCGGCTGCGGGTGCCCGCGGGCGGCACGATCCAGGCGTTCGTCGAGTTCGAGAACGGCGAGTTCCGCGGCGCCGGCTTCGACTATCCGCTCAACCCGCCCGCCACGATCGGCCCGTTCGTCTACCTGATCTCCATCGGCGGCGACTTCTTCGTCCAGCCGGTGAAGATCGTCGCTCGCGCACAGGTGGGGGCGGGCGCGGCGATCCAGGGCGAGTCGCCGGTCAAGGTCCGCGGCACCTTCACGATGCTGTTCCCGCCCGCGGCGCCGGCGAGCTTCTCGCTGGTCGGGGACGTCGACCTGTTCATGCTGCGCATCGGCGGTGGCTACCTGCAGTTCCAGACCGACGGCTACGCGCAGTTCGGCGGCAATACGCAGCTCGACCTCGGACCGCTGAGCGGCGGCGCCCAGGTGCAGGGCTTCGTCGATGCGACCACGGGCCAGTTCGGCGCGGACCTCAAGGGCGACGCCCAGGTGTGCCTCGAGTTCCCGCTGCCCTCGCCCGCCGATCCGATCCGCGCGTGCGGCAAGGTCGGCACGCAGGCCGCGGTGTCCGACGTGGGCTTCGCCGCCTGCGCGAGGATCGAGCCCGACCCCCTGCCGAGCGTCAGCGGCGGCCTCGCGCTGCGCTGGAACGAGATCACTCCCGCCGTCCTCGCCAGCCCCGTCCTTCTGACCGCGCAGATCATCGACGCGGTCGCGATCCCGTGCAACACCGGACCGTACTCGCGAACTCCGCCGCGCCCGGCGCCCGCCCGGGCAGCCCAGGCCGGCGGGCAGGCGGTGACCATTCCCGGCGGACTGCCGAGCGCGACGATCCGCGTGATGGGCGCCGGCGGCCGGCCCGATGTCGAGGTGCGAGGCCCCAGCGGCCAGGTCGTCAGCTCGGGCGAGCCCTCCGACGCCGGGTCCGTGGTGGGCGTGTCGGGTGCGGATGCGGCGTGGGTGGTGCTCAACAAGCCGCAGGCCGGCACCTGGACCGTCGCGCCGCGTTCGGGGTCGGTGGCGCTCGGTGAGGTGCAGGTCTCGCAGGGATTCGTGCCCGCGCGGGTGAGCGCCCGCGTGCGGCGCGGCCGGATCGCCTACCGGATCTCCGGGCTCGGCAGCGGCCAGCGCGTCGCGTTCCGCGAGAGCGGGCGCTTCGGCACGCGCATCATCGCCACGGTCAAGCGGACGCGCGGGACGGTCCGCTTCCGCCCGGCGGCCGGACCGGGCGGGCGGCGAGCGGTCGACGCGCTGATCGAGCGCGACGGGCTGGTCGTGCAGCGCCGGCGGGTCGGCACCTACGTGGCCCCGCCGCCGCGGCGCCCCGCCGCCGTGCGCGGACTGAAGGCGCGCAAGCACGGATCGTCGCTGACCGTGCGCTACCGCTCCGGCCGCGGCGCCGCGCGCACGATGGTCGTGGTTCGGGGCTCGCGCGGCACGCGCCTCGCGCGGCTCGTGCCGGCGGGCCGACGTGTGGTTCGGTTTGGCGCGGTGCGTTGGGAGCGGCGCCTGCGCGTCGAGGTCCGGTCGCTGTCGGACGTCGGGCTGGCCGGGCCGGTCCGGCGGGTTCGCGCGCGGGGCGGCTGATCCGCGGGTCCGCGCGCGAGCCTCTGCGGGTTCGCGACGCCCCGCGGCCGGCACGTCGCACGAGCGGCTCGAGGCACGCGCGGCTCGTACTCGTGCCGCGGGCGTCGCGTCTCACGCCGCAATGGAGCAATAGGAAGGCCCCGCCGGAGCGGAGCCTTCCCGTAGCAGACCGATAAGCCGGATTCTGTCGTGGGCAACCATCCATCTATGCAGCCGACCTGGACCTCGGCGGGCAGCCTGCGAGTGGTCCTGCTTGGCCTTGCATCGGGCGGGGTTTGCCTGGCCGCCGCGTCACCGCGACGCCGGTGCGCTCTTACCGCACCATTTCACCCTTGCCGGCTCGGGACGCAGCTGCTGCCCCGAACGTAGGCGGTGTCATTTCTGTGGCACTTTCCCGCGGGTTTCCCCGGGTCGCCTCCGCGACCGCCCTGCCCTGTGATGTCCGGACTTTCCTCGAAGGCCTTCACCTCCGCGATTGCCTGGCCTGCACGACCCAATCTAGCGATGCGAGGGTGCATCCGCCAGCGGTCACGCCACCGCGGCGGCGGCTCCACGAGAACTCGGCGCCGCAGCTCACGCAGCGGGTGCCGACGCGGCGGCCCTACGAGAGCTCGGTACCGCAGCTCGTGCAGCGCGCGCCGACCGGCACGGCACCGGCGCCGTGTCGCGGCTCGAGCACGCCTTGGCAGACGGGGCACGTCGCAGGCTGGTCCGACGCGACCGTGTCCCAGATGCCGGTGAGCAGGTCGTCGAGCGTGGGCGCGCCTCCCACCGGCGGCGACGCCTGGTCGCTGCGGTCGCTGCTCTCGCGTCCGATCTGCGGGCGACGCACGCGCTCATGCTCGCACCCGTCGCCGGGTGGGCGCGGACGATCACGGCGGCGCTGGTCTCGCTCGGCGTCCAGGATCGACGGCCGCTCGACCAGCTCCAGAAGGCTCAGCGTCGCGCTCATGACATCAGCCTCAACAGACCCACGACCTTGCCCACGATCTGCACCTCGCGCGACCGGATGGGCTCGAGGAGGTCGTTCTCCGGCTGCAGGCGGACGTGGTCTGCCTCGCGGAAGAAGCGTTTGACCGTCGCCTCCTCCCCCACGAGCGCCACGACGATCTCACCATCGGCCGCCGTCTCCTGGCGCTGGACGACCACCAGATCACCGTCGAGGATCCCGGCGTTGATCATCGAGTCGCCGCGCACCCGGAGCATGAACTCGCCCGTGCCGCCGCCCGCCTCGCTGGGCACCGGGATGTGGTCCTCGATGTTCTCCTCGGCCAAGATCGGCTGGCCCGCCGCGACCGACCCCACGAGCGGCAGCCCATCCGACGGCGTGACCAGGCTCTTGACCCCCCCCACCGCACGATCGAGCAGCTCGATCGCTCGCGGCTTCGACGGATCCCGCCGTAGCAGCCCGATCCGCTCGAGGTTCGCCAGGTGCGCATGCACCGTCGACGACGAGGCCAGCCCCACCGCCTTGCCGATGTCGCGCACCGTCGGCGGGTAGCCATGCTTGTTCGAGTACTGCTTGATGAAGTCGAAGATCTCCTGCTGGCGCTTGGTGAGATCCATGGCCTCCGCACTCCTCACAGCCGACGTTGATCAAGGGGGAACATGTGTTCGTGAAGGTAGCGAGGCGTGCGGACGGAAGCAAGATCGCTATGCTCGGCGCCGCCCTCGAGCGCCGGTGGCGGAATTGGTAGACGCGCAAGGTTGAGGGCCTTGTGAGCGAATAGCTCGTGGAGGTTCGAGTCCTCTCCGGCGCATAGACGAAAAGCCCCGCTCTGGAGGCTGTTGCGCAAACCCCGCTTCGGCGGGGTTTGTCGTTGATCAGGGATGATGGGATCGGTGTCCGGCGGCGGCGAGCGGCGGGCCCGCGGCGGTCGCGGTGGGCCGCGAGGTCAGGCGGCGGCCGGTGTCGTGGCTCGCCAGAGCTTGAGGAGGTTGTGGCCGGCGGCGATGAGCTGCCATTCGGCTTTGCGCGGCGGGTCCGCGGCGTTGAAACGGTCGATGCGCCGCAGGAACTTGGTGTGGGCGAAGACCGGCTCGATGATCTGTTGTCGTCGCCGGTAGAGCGCCGCGCCATGGGGGTGTCGAGCAACCGGTCGATGCGCTCGGCTTCGGGGCCTTGGCGGGCTGACAGCGTCCGCGGCGCTGTCCGGGCGGCGGCCTTGGTCGGCACGATCGTCTGGATGCCGTCCTCGCGCAGCGCGGTGATCTGCGGCGAGCTCCAGTAGCCGCCGTCGGCGAGCGCCACCGCGGATCGGCTCGCCGACGCCAGCGTCCTGCAGCTCTCGGGCGGCGGCGCGGAGCATCGGTTCGAGCTGGCCGGCGTCGTTGGTCTGCTGGGAGACGTCGGCGGCCACGATGATCTGCTCGGCGGTGGCGACGGCCTGGGCGTTGTAGCCCTGCACCGCCGTCTTGGCGCGCCGAACGATCAATCGCGAGTCCGGATCGGTGGTGTTGATCTTGCGCGCGGCCAGCGCCGCCGGATCCGGCGCGAACGGCTTGCGGCCACCGAGCTTGCGACCATGCTCGGCCTCCCACTCGGCGCGGCGACGCAGATTGGCCTCATAGGCGGCCTGGGCCCGCGGCCTGCTCGGCCTCGAGCTCCTCGCGGCAGCGGCGCAACCGCGCGATCCGCGAGCGCCGGTCCACCAGCTCGGCAGGTAGCTCGTCACCGCGATCCCCACCGAAGCGCTCGTCCTCTGCGGCGTCTGTCTCGCCGGCCTCGCCAAGGATCCGATCGACCTCCTCGCGGATCGCCTCATGCGTCCGGGTCGCCGCCAGCGACGCGTCGGCGGCGATCACCGTGCCGTCGAGCGCGACCAGCCCAACCGACACCAGGCCGGCCCTCGCGCACAACGCCAACACCTGCGTAAACGTCGCCGCCAGCGCGTCCTGATGGCGAGCGCGGAACCGCGCGATCGTGGCGTGATCCGGTGCCCGATTCGCGCAGATCACCCGACACGCGATGTCCTCACGACAACGGCGCTCGATCACCCGCGACGAGCGTTCCCCGATCGCATAGCCGTAGAGCAACAGCGCGACCATCATCGCCGGATCATGCGCCGCGCGGCCGTGGCCACCCTCGCGATACGCCCCATAGAACTCGCTCAAATCGAGCACGTCGACCGCATCGAGCACGAACCACGCCAAATGGCCCTCCGGCAGCCAGTCACACAGACTCGGCGCCAACAACAACTCCTGCTCACGATCGCACGACAGGAAGTTCTGGGCCATGACGCACAGTCTCAACACCGCCCCGGACACAACAGCGCCCGCCGAATCGAACTTTGTGCGACAGCCTCTCCGGCGGGGCTTCTTGTTTGCCGGTACGAGCTGCTTGGGGGTTGCCCCACTCGGGTTCCGTCTGTTGTGAGAACGCCTTTGAGAACAAACGGCGATCCGACGAGGGAGCATCGCTGGGCAGCGAGCGAGGCATCTACGCCTACGACACGGCGCAGGGCACGCGCTTCTACTTCAAGTACCGATCCGCGAATGGACGCAGCGCGACCAAGCGCGGATTTACGAGCCAGCGCGCCGAGAGACGCGCGCGTGAGCAGATGATCGTCGCGGTCTCACGAGGCGAGGTCGCCCTGCCGTCGCGCGAGACCTTCGGCGAGCTCTACGCGCGCTGGCTGCGCGAACGCTGACCGTACCTGGAGCCCGGCACCCACAACGACTGACGGTGCACACCGCGACGTGGCGTCGACAGGCCTCGCGGTACAGCGCGCAAGTGGAGCGGATCGGCCGGTCGGGACGCGCCGCGACGGTCTTCGGGACCGGCTTGGCTCCGAAGTTGCTCGCCGACAGCCGCGCCCAGTTCGACAGCGACGTCTCGTCGACGTCGAGCACGATCGCCGGCCGTCGCACGCCATCGCGCAGCTCGCGGCGCAGGTATCGGCGGGCGGACCGGTTGACCGCGCGCAGGTCGCGCGCGTAGCGGCCGGAGTCGTGGTACTCGCGCAGCGCCGCGATCTGCTCGTCGCTCGGGTGAGTCGCCGAGCCGGCGACGGAGGCGGGCGCGACGGCCGGCCCGACGAGCAGCGCAGGACGATGCGGCGGGCGAGCAGCATGCCCGCCGCACGCTAGCGATGTCGTGGCGCCGGTCCGCGGGCGCGCTCCGCCGCCGCCCGCGCCGCGTCGCTGAACGCCGCGATCTTCAGCGATCCCCAGCCACTGGCCTGGTCGTAGCCCCGGTGCGCCGGACAGCAGCCGAGCAGCTCGCCGTCGCCGCCGGGCGAGCCCGGCCCGATGTCGTTGCTGCCTGTTGTGACGTCGTGGACGATCCGGCTCGCGTGCGGCCCCGACGCCAGCCGGTACAGCAGCGGGTTGACGAACCCGAGCGGCGGCTGGCCCGCGCGGCGCGCCGCCTGGTCGGCCAGCGCGATGCCCGCGGCGGTCAGCGGTGCCGCCGCGCTCGTGCCGCCGACGGCCCCCCAGCCGGTCGGGGCCTGAACGATCGCCTTGCAGCCCGGCACCGAGCAGGCGATCGCGTAGCCCGGATACGAGTCGGCGAGCGCGGCGACGTCCGGCACGAGCCGCGTGATGTCCGGCTTGCCGCGCTGCGGCGGCAGCCCGTTCTCCGCCTGCCACCACGGGCGGGCGAACAGCGAGCTGAGCCCGCCGCCGCCACCCGCGGGCCCGCCGCCCGGCGCGCTGTTCCACGGCACCTCCTCGACCAGCCGGTTCGCCGTGTCGAGCGTGACGTTCGTGCCGCCCACCGACGTGATGTACGGCGACGACGTCGGGAAGTCCACGGCGAAGAAGCCGAGCCCCCCGCAGTCGGCGCTGCCGTTGTCGCCGGCGGCGTCGACGACCGAGATCCCGGCTCCCGCGGCAACCGCCAGCACATCGTTGACCGCCTCCATCCAGCTGCGCTGGCGGTTCCACAGCGGCTCGCACAGCCCGAGCGAGCTCGACACCACGTGCGGGGCGCGCCGGGCCCCGATCGCCGCGCTCAGCAGCCGCAGCATGCCGCTGTGCAGCAGCCGGCCCTGGTAGACGTCGATCGACTCGACGCCAGGCGCCCCCGCGACGATCATCTGCACGTCGAGCAGCGTCTCGACCGCGTCCTCGCCGTCAAGGCCCGGCTTGCCCTCGACGACGTGCAGGCGGATCGGCGGCACGCGCAGGCCGAAGCAGCTCGCAAACGTCGCGACGTCCTTGCGCGAGACGCCGCCGAGCTCGACGAGCGCGACCCGCACGCCCTGCCCGAACAGCCCGCGGCGGTGCAGCGCCTGATGGCCGTAGGCCGTCAGGTACTGGTTCGGGGTGAAGCCGTGGTAGGGCGCCGGCAGCCCGGCGTTCTGCCCGGCCTCGCAGCCCGCCGGCGTACCCGTCCGGGTGCGCACCGTGCCGAACGCCTGCGGGAACGGGTGGACCGGCTCGGGCGCCTGGCGGGGCGTGCCGGCGGCGCGGGCGGCCGCCGCGTCCGGCAGCACCGCCACCGCGGACACCGCGCCGCGCAGCGACGCCGGGACGCGCGGCGCCCAGCCCGTCCGTGCGGCCGACGCGCCCGCGCCGCCGAGCAGCCGGCGCGCGCGCACGGTGTCGGTGCGCGCCAGCGCGAACGTCCCCGACGGGCCGACCTCGATCCGCAGCCCGCGGCGCGAGCCCCAGTGGCGCAGCTCGCGCCGCAGCGCCTTGGGCGCCCCGAATCGCGCGGCGAGCTGCTTGACGCTGCGGTAGCGCCGGTAGCGGTGCGAGGCCGGATCGGACACGGCGCGCACGAACCGGTCGAGCCCTCCGCGATGGCGCAGGGCGAACAGCACGTCGGCGTCGTGCGCCGCCGCGGCGGGCAGCGCGGGACCGCCCGCGACGCACCCGGCCACCACGAACGCGGCCACCACCGCGCGCGACATCCGTCCCCTGCCCATATCCGCCCCCTGCTCAGCTGACCCTGTGCGCCGATCGCCTACCCGCCGGTGCATCGAGACGAAACGCGGTCCGGCCGAAGCATTTGAGCGCCACCCGCCCCGCAGGGCTCGGCGGCGACGACGGGTCAAGGCGGCCGACGGCCGGGCCGGTCGCCAACTGACTCGCGCCGCCACGCGGCCGCTGAGCGTGCCGGGCCGGCGCCGCATGTCCTGCAAGTTGGTGTCAGGCCGGAAGGGAGTACTGCGGACGAAGCAGTCGACTCTGCGGGGGAGCACATCAGCCTCGGAGCCGAAGGCCACCAAAGCACGCTTGTGCCGAGGCGCGGACCTTGAGGCCATGATCGATACCCGCGGGGTTGGCCGCTTGTTCCACGCGGTCGATCTCGTCCCCTCTTCCTCTCGCGCGACATCCCCCAGAGGGTCGGGAGGTCTTGGTCCTGCAGACACAGCACGCCGTGGACGAAGTGCCCAGCCCTGAGTCCGTACGCGTTATTCCCGTGGTGCCGCAGCGCTCCGCTCGTCGAGCGAACGCGCGTCGCGCGAGCCAGCGCCGCGCCACGGCGCGTGAGCGCAAGGACGACATCGAAGCCCACGTCGTCGAATGCCTCGGGGACCACCCGCAAAGCACAACCGGCGAGATGGCCAAGCGATTGAACGCCGACCTCGGCAGGATCGCCGCCAACGTGTCCCACATGGTTCGTGCCGGCGTGATCACGAGCTTCGGCGGCGAAGCAGCGATTCTTCGAGCGCCATAGTCGTCGATCAGCACGCCGGTCGGACAACACGCGGCGACGGCGCTACCCCGCACCGCCTTCTCCGGCAGGACCCTCGCGCAGCGCCGCCGGCTCCGAGCTAGGCCTACGTCCCGGGCGCCGCCCCCGTGCCGGCGTCAGAGCCTGGTTGCGCTCCCGCGTCACTGCGCGCCTCGCGCAGCGCGTGCTGCAGGCGCTCCTCGGCTCGCCGGGCGTCGTTCTCGAGCTCACGCAGCCGTCCCGGCCGCGTGGAACGGCCGCTGTACTCCTTCGCGCGATACAAATCGACGCGCTCGCGGCGGTACCGCGCCTCGGCCCGCAGGACCTCGAGCGCGTCGTCCTCCACGCGTCGCGATCCCCCGCTCAGCCGCGCCGGCGGGCCCGCGACGGGCGCGGCTTCCGCGCCACGGCCGCCTCCCGGCGATCCGCCGCGTCCTGCTTGAGCTTCTCCTGGTGGGCCTTGTGCTGTGCGCCCAGCTCCGCGGGTGTCACGCGCTTGCTCGACCACGAGAACCTCGGCGGTCTGGCCATGTGTGCTCCTCAGGCGCCTCCGGAGGTGCAAAGCCACGTGGTACCGGGAGGCGACGAAACCAGAACGTGACGATCTTCACATGCAGCATAGCCTGTCGCCGGACGGATCCCGATCGCCAGCTGACCCTCAGCTACCTCTCGCCAGCGCATGGGCCCGGCAGGCGTAAAGCGGCGCTGCAAGAGGTCCGGCTCGTGGCACTCGCCCGCCTCGAGCTCCTCGAAGGCGCCGACGTGACGCACCGGCGCTGCGCCCACCGCGGCCGTGCGCTCATCGCGGCGAAGTGGAGGAGTAGCGACGTCGAGACCGGGGTATGCTCCGACCCGCCAGATGAGGCCCTGGTGTGGAGGGCGCGTGTCCTCCCGAACCGCCGCGCACATCGGTTGATGGCTTCTTTCGCCCGTCGCGAGAGGAGCTGCCGTGAGCACAGACCCAAGTTGGCCGATCGAGACGCCCGACACCGTGGTGGATCGGCGGGCGGGGACGGCGAGCCGTGCGTCCACGCCGCAGTCGCTGCGCCTGCATCCTGACGAGCCCTACGTGGACTGGGTGGCGGAGATCACCTTCACCCGGCATGACGAGACCCTCCGACGGGAGCTCCCGTTGCGGATCTACGGGCTGCTGGCGGGCGAGCAGGAGATGGCGCAGCTTCGAGCGCGCGACCGGCGCTGGCTGGCTGACCATGGGATCGCCGCCGACAGCGTCACCGGCGTCCGCGCCTGGATGTCGTCGCGGCGCGACAGGACGAGCATGCGCGACGAGCGGTGAGGCTCGCGGTGGGCACGATCGCTACGACGAGCGACCCGATCTCCGATCTCCGTGGGCTGGCGGTCGGGCGCGGCAAGCAAGGAGACCGAAATGACCATGACCGCTGACGATCTGCGGTATGCGCTGTCTGGCCTGAGCACCGAGCGCATCCAGCGGCTGGCCGATCGCCTGTCGGCCGATCCCGGCCTTGAGGTGACGATCGGAAGCTGGTTTCCGCAGTGCCCGATGGTGCTCGCCGGATTCGACGGCACCACCGCCCCACCGACCGCGCCCGAGCGCCGCTTCGCGGCCGTATGGGACCGCCTGGCGCGCAGTGAGCGGAGCCGGTGGCCGCGGTGGCCGTGGCTGAGTAAGCGCGCCCGGCTCGAGGACGTCCAGCTGCTGCTGCGCACGGCGAACGCCGTCCTGGCGCTGCGGCAGTGTGGACCGCACGCGGCGCGGGCCGACGCAGCGCGGTCTCGTGCGCGCGACCGCCGCTGGCCGGCCGGGCAGGCCAGCGAGACCAGCAGCATCCGCGCGGCGATCATCGACGAGGAGGCGAACCCGTGACGCGTCCGCCGCGCGCCGGCCCGAGCCGAGGCACGCCCCGCGCTGCTCTGCGGCCCCCGTACCAAGCACGCGCTCGACTGGGCCGCCACCGCGCACCGCCGACACGCCCGCGCCGACGGCACGCCGTTCGTGCTGCACGTCGCCGAGACCGCCGCGCTCGTCGCCGCGACCGGCGCCGACACGGAGGTGATCTGCGCGGCGCTGCTGCACGATGTGCTCGAGCGCACCGATCAGACCGCGCACCAGCTCCGACAGCACTTCGGGCTGCGGGTGGCGACGATCGTCGCCGCACTCACGCAGGACCCCACGATCCGCGACTACGCGCCGCGCAAGGCCGCGCTGCGCCGCCAGGTGCTCGCCGCCGGACCGGACGCACGGCTGGTGTTCGCGGCCGACAAGATCTCCAAGGCTCGCGAGCTCCGCGCCCGCTGGGCGCGGCGTCCCGATGGCCCCAGCGACAAGATGCTGCGCCGCCGCGCTCACTACCGGGCGTGCCTGGAGATGCTGGCGGGCGCGCCGCTGGTGGCGCAGCTCGACTTCGAGCTGTGGGAGCTCGACGTGGTGGCCCGCGACGCGACATCGAGAGGAGCCCCAGAGCGATGAAGGTCAAGGTCCGCGCCGTGATCATGATCGACGGCCGCCTCGTGGTGGTGCGCGAATCGCGCCGCGGCGGTCACCCGCACGTCTCGCTGCCCGGCGGGCGCGTCAAGGACCGCGAGGAGCTGCTGGACGCGTTGCGACGCGAGGTGCGCGAGGAGACCGGCCTGGAGGTCGAGGTCGGCCGCCTGCTGTATGTCTGCGAGGTGTTCTCGATCGGCGTCCAAGAGATCAACCTCGTCTTCGCCGCCGAGCCGGTGGAGCCGATCGACCTCGACGGGTTGGAGCTGGTCGACTTCGAGACGGGCGTGGCGCCCGAGCTGATGCCGCCGATCCTCGCCGAGATCGCCCGGGACGCCGACGACGACTGGCGCCACGCCCCGCGCTGGCTGGGCAACATCCGCGTGCCCGCCGCATGACCGCGGGCACGCTGGCGCGGCTGGACCGCCGTGTCACCCGGGCGATCCGCACCCTCCCCCACGCGCCGATCCTCGACGCGACGCTGTCGGGGCTGTCGCGGGCGACCGATCACGCCAACGGCTGGCTGGTGCTGGGCGCGGCCGGGGCGACCCTCGATGCGTCGCGACGGGCGCGCTGGCTGCAGGCGACCGCCGGCGTCGCCGCGACCGAGGCGACCTGCCGCGCGATCAAGCGCCGCGTCGGCCGCCGACGCCCGCAGCTGGACGGGCTGCCGGCGCTGGCGTACGTGCCCGACCCGCTCAGCTTCCCCAGCTCCCACACCGCCGACGCCGTCGCCGCGATCACCGCGTTCGACGGGCTGCTGCCCGCGGCGGCGCTGTGCCTGCTCGCCATCGTGCAGGCCGCGTCGCGGCCCTACCTCGGCGTGCACTACGCCGGCGACGTCGCGGCCGGCGTCGCCGTCGGGATCGCCGTGGGTCGCCTGCGCGGGCCGGCCGGGCGGGCGATGACCGCCGCGGTGGCGACCGCGCATCTCACGGGGCGGGCGCGGTCACGACCGGGCGGGGTGAGCCCCGGGTCGCAGCGGAGCTGAGACCAGGCCGGCGTGGAGGCCGGACCGCCGCAGCGCCAGCGACCCCGACAGCCCGCTACCGCCGCAGCGCCAGCACACCGGCCCAGGTCAGCACGTCGGCGAGGGCCGCGAAGCCGACGACGATCCACTCGACGCCCGAGACGCGGTCTGACGAGATGCTCCACATGAACGCGTAGGCGACCGTCGTCCACGGCAACACGAAGAAGCCGATCGCCGGGATGACCCACGAGTCGAACGCCCGGCCGAGCTGGCTGCCGAAGATCCACAACGCCAGGAAGAAGATCCGCGGCCAGAACATCGACGAGCCGACCAGGAACCACCCGAAGAAATGCCCGGACGACGATCGATCGTCGTGTGGCGGCGGCGGGGCGACATGTTGAATGACGCCGTAGTCCATGCGCGGAGCGTGACGCCCGCGAGAACGGAGGTCATCACTCGAAACGGGTGATCGCGTTCACGCGATGTCCGGCTGACCGCCATCCTCGACGAGATGAGCCGCGTTGACGTCGGCGAGGAACATCAACGTCGCCTTGACGCGACGGCTGACGTTCTCGTCAGACAGCAGGCCGAGCTTCATGAAGATCGAGTTGATGTGCTTCTCGACCGCCCGCTTCGTCAGCACCAGCGTCCCGGCGATCGCCGCGTTGCTCTTGCCCTCGGCGATGTGGGCGAGCACCTCACGTTCGCGGGGCGTGAGGTCGGCCAGCGGCGACCGCTCGTTGCGCGCGCGCATGGCGATCAAGGGCTCGATGATCTTCGGATCGATCACCGAGCCGCCGACCGCAACCGCGTGGATCGCCGATGCGAGTTGCGCACGGTCGTGGACGCGCTCCTTGAGCAGATACGCGCGCCCGGGCGCCCCGCTGTCGAGCAGAGCGACCGCATAGGACGGGTCGGCGTAGTTGCTGAGCACCACGATCCCGGTCTGCAGGCCGCGCTCGGCCAGCAGACCAGCGGCGCGGATGCCCTCGTCGGTGAACGTCGGCGGCATCCGGATGTCGGTCACCACGACATCCGGGGCAAGCCGCTCCACGGCGTCGTTGAGAGAGTCGAAGTCCGCGCACAGGCCGACGACCTCGATCTCGGCCTCCGTGGCCAGCACGCCCGCGATCCCCTCCCTGACGATGAGGCTGTCATCGGCGAGCACCACCGTGATGGCCATGCGGCCAGCCTATAGCGCCATCCGCGGCGGGTGGACCAGTGGCGATGAGGCCGGGCGCTATCGCAGCGACCGGCCCGAGAGATCACCCGTAGAGGGCGATGCCCCGCCCGCCGTCCGACCGTAGCGTCGCGATCAAGCTCCACCGCAAGCATGCACCGCCCGGGGAGGAGGCCCGCCATGGCCAGCGGACAGATCAGCACCGGCCCGGCCCCGCGACCGATCCGGATCGCCGTCGCCGACGACTGCATCCTGGTCCGGCGCGCGCTGGTGGACGCGCTCAGCCCCGTCGCGCAGCTGGAGCTCGTCTCGGTCTGTGCCGACGCAGACGAGCTTCGCGCGGCGATCGCCACCCATGCGCCCGACGTCGTCCTCACCGACATCCGGATGCCTCCCACCATGACCGACGAGGGCATCCGCCTGGCCGAGGACCTGCGCCAGACGAGACCGGAGATCGGCGTCGTGGTGTTCAGCGTCCAATGTGACCCGGCCTATGCGATCGCGCTCCTGCGCCATGGCACCGACGGGCGCGCGTACCTCCTCAAGGAGCGCCTGGCCAACGTCCCGCAGCTGCTCGCGACCATCGAAGCGGTCGCGGACGGCGGCTCGATGATCGATGCGAAGGTCGCCCGCGCACTCGGACTCGAGCCGCCCGACGCACCCGTCTACCGCGTGTGATCTCGACCTGAGCCCTGCGCATCCGGTTAGGCTCGGCCCGTGCAGAGGTCAGATTGCGGACCTGGGTCCTCAGCCTGGCGAATCTCGACTCGGACGACGAGCCCCCACGATGCGGCACCGCAGGAACGGCTGAGACCGTGGCTGCTGCTGTTGGGCGCGTGCGCCACCGGTGCCCTCACGGTCGGCGCGGTCGCGTTGACGGTCGCGGCCGGATACCCGCACGCCGCCGTGCAAGCCCTCCTGCTCGCCGCCGCGATCATGTCTTCCGCAGGCATCGGCCTGATCGTCCTCGCCCGTCGACCTCACGATCGGTTCGCGCGCCTGCTGGTGGCGACGGGGCTCGCATCCTCGACCATCGCGCTGACACAAGCCGCGAGCCCGGTGGCCTACAGCGCCAGCCGGATCATGCTCTGGCTGCTCGAGTTCGCGTTCCTCTACCTGGTGCTGAGCTTCCCCTCCGGTCGTCTCGGCCAGGCGCCGGAACGGCGCCTCTTTGCGCTGGGGGCCGCGCTCCTCCTCTCGCTCTGGATCCCGACCGGGCTCGTGGTGTCCCAGTACCCGCTGCCGACTCCGTGGGTGTCCTGCGGTGCGGACTGCCCATCCAACGCATTTCAGCTGACCGCCTCTCAGCCTGCGGTCATCGACGCGCTGGTCCGCCCGCTGCGCGAGGTGCTGACGCTGGTCCTGTGGTTCGCGGTGCTGGCCCGGCTCATCGCGCGGGTCCGCGGCGCCGGCCCGCTTCGGCGCCGCACGCTGATCCCGGTCGTGGCCACGGTGGCGCTGCGCAGCGCCGTGATGTGCGGATGGTTCATCGCCCGCGCGATCGATCCGCACGCCGGCGAGACGCTGCTGGCGATCGGTTGGCTGTACATGTTCTCGCTGCCGGCGATCGCGATCGGGTTCGGCACGGGCCTGCTGTTGCGCCGGCTCTACGCGGCGATCGCGCTACGGCGCTTCCTCATCGACCTGCCGCCCCACCCGACGCCGGTCCAGGTCCGCACGACGCTGGCCGCCACGCTTCAGGATCCGACGCTGCGCATCTTCTCGTGTGAGACCCCGGACGGACGGTGGATCGACGAGGACGGCGCCCCGGTGCCCGCCCCGCAATGCGCCCCCGGCAGCGCCGTCACCGACATCGCGATCGACGGCGAGCGGGTCGCGGCGATCGTCCACCACGAGTCGCTGGCCCAGGACCGGGTCATGATGCGCGCCGCAGGAACGATCGCGCTGACAGTGATCGAGAACGCCCAGCTCGTCGGGCGCCTGCGATCGTCGCTGCACCGCCTGTCGGAGTCTCGCGCACGAACCGCCGCCGTGGCCGACGAGACTCGGCGGCGCATCGAGCGTGACCTTCACGACGGCGCGCAGCAGCGGCTGGTGGCGCTGCGAATCAGGCTGTCGACCGAGGCCGAGCGGCTGCATGGACCTGACCGGCAGAACGTCGCGGCGCTCGGAGACGACGTCGAGCAGACGATCGACGAGCTGCGCCGTCTCGCCCACGGGATCTACCCGTCGGCGCTCACCGACCGCGGCCTGGCCGCCGCGCTGTCGACCGCGGCCCTGACCGCGCCGATCCCCACGTCCGTGCGTACGACGGGGTCGAAGCGCTATCGCCCGGAGGTCGAGAGCGCGGTCTACTTCGCCTGCATGGAGGCGATGCAGAACAGCGCCAAGCACGCGGGCCCGGGCGCCCACGTCGAGATCTCGCTCAGGCTCGACGAGAGCTTGGAGTTCGAGGTCCGCGATGACGGAGCGGGATTCCAGGTCGACGGCAACGACGGCGCCGCCGGCGCGGGGCTGACCAACCTGCACGACCGACTGTCCGCCGTCGGCGGCCGCGTCGTGGTCGAGTCCGCCCCCGGTCACGGCACGCGTGTGACCGGAGCCGTCCCGGCCGCCGGCAGACCGGCGGAGCCCGCAACGCCGGACGCGATCGCGCTGCTCGCCCCCGCCGACGCCGACATGGGATGACCGCCGCCGTTCGCCCAGCGCCGCGCATCACCCCTTCCAGGCGATGCGCCGGATCCCGGGCGCCTGTCACGCTCGCCGGACCCGACCGAAGGAGGGCCCGACGTGGGCTGGATCCACGCTGAGCTGGCGCTGGTGGCCCTCGCAGCGATGCTGTCGCCGACGACCCTGTCGTTCTCCGTGCTCGCGCTCGTGCTCGGCGACCGGCCACTGCGCACCGGCGTCTACTTCTACGTCGGGGCGCTCGTCGCGACGCTCGGCGTGGGCATCGCGGCGGCCTTCGTGCTGGGCGACGTCGCCGCGTCCTCCAACGCGTCCACGCCGAAGACCTGGGTGGCGGTCCTGGACATCGCCGCCGCGGTGATCCTCGTGATCTACGTCGTGCACGTCCTGCGCCGCCCGGTCGATCGCGAGCGCATCGAGGGCATGATCGCCCAGATGAGCAAGGTCGCCTCATCGCCGGCGATCGCGATCGTGGGCGCGGGCGCGATGCTGGCCAACCCGGGTGGGTTCATCCCCATCGCCCTCAAGAGCATCTCGGAGACCGACCCGAGCGCCGGCGGATACATCGTTCAGTGGGTCTTCTTCACCCTGGTCGCCCTCCTGCCGCTGGCGGTGGCGCTCGTCATGCTGGTCGTCGCCCGCGCCGCGACCGAGCGGAGGCTGCGGGCTACGCGGGCGTGGCTCGAATCGCACGCGAGGACGATCGCGGCGGTCATCGTGCTACTGCTCGCGGCCGCGCTCCTGCGCAACGGCATCGCCGGCCTGGCCGCCTAGAGGCCCGCTCGGACACGCATGCGCGAGTGGTGCGCACCAGGCATGACCAAGAGGTGCGTGCCGTCTTGCGGCGACCGCCGCGGCCCATCAAGGTCGGGGCATGTCCCGAGCCCACGCCGCGCGTCTGCACGTCGTCCCGGCGCCGGGCGCGCGGACGGTCGGCCGCGTGGCGGCGCTGGTCGATCCAGCGGCGTCTCCCACCCGCCGGCCGCTCGTCGTGCGCGAGCGGCTCATTCGCGTCGTGGCCGGCAACGACGCTCCGTTGCAGGTGATCGTCGCCCCCGCGGGGTACGGCAAGACGACGATGCTGCGGCAGTGGGCCGAGCGTGATCCACGCGCGTTCGCGTGGGTCACGATCCGACGCGGCCACGAGGATCCTGTGCGCCTCCTGACCGACATCGTGGAGGCGCTCGACACGATCGAGCCGGTCGACGACGCGGTGATGACGGCGCTCCGAACGCCGCACCCGGCCATCTCCACCGTCGTGGTGCCGCGGCTCGAACAAGCGCTCGCCGCGCGCACGCAGCCGTTCGTGCTGGTGGTCGACGAGGCCGAGATCCTGTCGCAGCAGGGCGCGTTCGACGTGCTCGGCACGCTGAGCGGCCTTCTGCCCTACGGCAGTGCGCTGGCCGTCGCCGCGCGATGCGAGCCGGCGCTGCCGCTCGGCCGGTTGCGCGCCCATGCGCAGGTCGTCGAGGTGCGCACCGCAGACCTCGCGATGACACGCGGCGAGGCGCGCGACATGCTGGCCGCCGAGGGCCTCGACCTCGCTGCCGACCAGATCGACGCGCTCGTCGAGCAGACCGAGGGCTGGCCCGCGGGTCTCTATCTCGCGGCATTGGCGTTGCGCGAGCAGGACGACCTCGACACGGCGATCGCGCACTTCGCCGGCGACGACCGGCTCGTCGCCGACTACCTGCACGACGAGCTGCTGTGCCGGCTGGCGCCGGCGGACCGCGCGTTGCTGATGCGCTGCTCGCCGCTGGACGAGCTGTCGGGCCCGCTGTGCGACGCGGTCACCGGCACGAGCGGCTCGGGTGCCGTCTTGCGGCGCCTCGCACGCTCGAACCTCCTGCTGTCGCCGTTGGACCGCTGCGACGAGCGCTTCCGCTGCCACACGCTGCTGGCCGACGCGTTGCGAGCCGAGCTGCGCCGTGTCGAGCCCGAGACCGAGGCGGAGGTCCATCGCCGCGCCAGCGACTGGTGCGACGAGCATGACGACGTCGAAGGGGCCATCGAGCACGCGATCGCGGCGGGTGACGCGTCCCGCGCCGGCCGGCTCATCTGGCGTGTCGTCCCCGTGTACGGCGCGTACGGGCGCCACGCCACCGTGAAGCGCTGGCTGGAGCACTTCACCGACGACCGGATCGCCCATCAGCCCGAGCTGGCGCTCGCCGCCGCCACGACGCACATGATCAGCGGGGAGCGCGACGCGGTCGAGCGCTGGGCGCTGCTCGCCGGCGCGCGGCTCGACAGAGCCGCCGACGAGGCCCGCGATGACCTCGAGGCGGGCGTGGCGATCATGCGTGCCACCGTCGCGCGCGGCGGAATCGCGCAGATGCGCGACGATGCGGCACGCGCCGACGCCCAGCTGGCCGAGGACAGCCCTTGGCGTTCCCTGTCCTGCCTGCTCATGGGCACGGCTCACGTCGTCGGGGGCGACCAGTCCGAAGGCTGCGAGCGGCTGGAGCAGGGAAGCCGCCGCGGGGCGACGAGCGCGCCCGGCGTCCAGGTTCTGTGCCTTGGCCTGCTCGCGCTGGTCGCGCTCATGCGGGAGGAATGGGAGGAGGGTGGGCGCATCGCCGACCTCGCCCGTGCCCAGGTCGAGCGCGTGGGACTGGGCGAGTATGCGACGTGCGCGCTGGTGTTCGCCGTCTCCGCCTTTGCTCGCGCGCAGCGCGGCCGGCCCGACGCCGCGCGCCGCGACGTTGACGACGCCCACCGCCTGCTGCCGCGCCTTGACGACTTCACGCCCGTCTTCGCGGCGCTCACGACGCTGGCGCTCGCCCGCGCGCAGCTCCGGCTGGGTGACGCACCTGCGGCGCGGGCGCTCCTCGTCGAGTCCGCCCGCCATGCCGCCGGTGCTCCCACGCTGCAGATGTGGATCGACGATGCCGGCCACCGCACGCGCTCGTTCGTCCAGGACGCCACCGCCTGCTCGTCCTCGCTGACGGCGGCCGAGCTTCGCGTCCTGAGCTTCCTGCCCTCCCACGGCTCCTTGCGCGAGATCGCTGCGGCGCTGGGGGTCTCCACCAACACCGTCAAGACGCAGGCGCACGCGCTGTACCGCAAGCTCGACGTGTCGTCGCGATCGCAGGCGGTCGCCCGGGCCGCGCAGCTCGGGCTCGTCTGACTCGGCCTAACGCCCGCGGCGGTCGCGCCGGTCGTCGCGCCGATCGGCCCGCCTGTCGTGACCGTGCTTGACGACCGCGGCGGTTCCGACGACCGCGGCCGTGCGCGTGACCGGACCGCCGATCACGCGCCGGCGCCCCACACGTCCTCGTGCCAGTGGCATCTCATGCTCCTTCTTCGTCGGCTTGGATCGCGGCGAGCAGCGCCTGGGCCGGCACTCGGCCGTTGGCCACCAGCTGGCCGCCGGCCCGCCGTACCGATGCGGCGAACGGGGCCGCCCACGTGTTCTCGTACACCAGCACCGCCGCGATGCTTCCGGCCTCGAGCACGTCGCCGAACTGCTCGACGTCCTCCTCGGCGAGCAGCATCGCCAGCTCGGCCTCCAGATCTCGGATCGCGCCGAGGTCGCTCTCGTCGGCGTCGCGCAGCTCCGCCGCCTGCACCGAGCCATCGACGTCCTTGGTCAGCAGGACCAGGTCCAGCACGCGAACGAGCCCCGATCGACCAGCGACGTCAGCTCGCCGGCGATCTCGCCGGAGAAGTTGGCCCGGTCGGCCGGGAATTCGACCACCAAGTAGTCGACCGGCCCCAGCACATCAAGCTCGCTGGCTTCCATCCTGCCTCCTCGGTCGTGGCTGACTGCGTCCGACGCACCTGCCGTTGGCCCGGCGGCTGGTCGTCAGCGGCCATCCTGCATCTCGGCCGATCGCCGGTCATCGACCGAAACGGGTGACACGCGCTCGAACCGACAGGCTGACCGGGAAGAAGGAAGACCAGGAGGAGGAGCAGGCCGGGTCCATCCCTCGAATCGGGTGATGACCGCGCGCCCCCTCTGGACGAGCGTTCCCAGGGCGATGGGCCGCGACGACGCCCACAGCGATCTCGATACGCCGCACGACGAGCCGCCGGCAGAGAGCCGGGTCACCGCTGCGCGCGGCGCGGCGTCCCGCCGCCTCGAGGATGTGCGCGACCGCAGCGCGCTCGTCGACGCCGCCCTCGAGGCCGGCGAGCTCGACCGCCGCCGGGCGGGCTCGCTGCTCGCGGGCGGGATCGCCTTCCGGGTGTTCCTGTGGCTGCTGCCGGCCGCGCTGTTCGTCGCCGCCCTCGCCGGCCTCGTGCGACCGTCCGGCGGCGCGTCGCCCGATCGCGTCGCCAGGTCCCTCGGCCTGGCCGCCTCCGTCGCCAGCACCGTGCAGCATGCGACGCGGCAGTCCGACCGCGGCGCTGCGGTGCTCGCCGCCATCGGCGTCGTGCTCATGCTCTACACGGCGATGAGCCTCGTCCGCGCGCTGCGCGTCTCGCACGTCCTGGCGTGGGAGGAGCCCTTCCGCCGCCATCCCGCGCTGCTGCGCGACGGCGCCATCTTCTCGGGCGCGATCCTGGCGACGATCCTCGCCGAGACCGGCGTGACCTATCTTCGCCACCGCGACCCCCTCCTGTCGCTCGCCGCCATCCCGATCTCGTTCACGATCGCCGGCGGGGCCTGGCTGGGCCTGTCGCTCCTGTTGCCCCACGGCGACGCGAACTGGCGCGCGCTGCTGCCCGGCGCCGGCCTGGTCGCGCTCGGCCACGCCGTCCTGCAGGTCGCCACGGTCTACTACTTCGCCCCCAAGCTGACCCGGGCGCCCGCGCTGTACGGGTCGCTCGGCTCGGCGGCGACCCTGCTGCTGTGGCTGTTCCTCGTCGCGCGGCTGCTGGTGGCCGCGGCGTTCCTCAATGCGACGCTCTGGCGCCGGCGAGGCGGCGATCACCCGGACCGGGTGAGGCGCACCAGCTCGCAGGAAGCCAAGCTGGACCGTGGTGGCGGTGCGGCACCGGATGCCGCGGCGAACTGATCCGACGAATCAGGAGGCGGACATGACGGCGCTCGACGAGCTGGCCGAGCGAGCCGGCCAGTACGGCGGCCGGTTCCTCATCAGGGACGCCCCCGATCATGCGATCCCCGACGAGCCGATGTCCCCGGTCGAGGCGATGCGCCTGATCGAGGAGGAGCTCGTCCTCGACGGCATCCCCGAGCGCAACCTCGCGACGTTCGTCACCACGTGGATGGCACCGGAGGCGCAGCAGATCATCACCGCGAACCTCCACCGCAACTTCATCGACCATGCCGAGTACCCCCAGACCGCCGAGATCGAGCAGCGCTGCATCCGGATGCTCGCGAACCTCTTCCACGCACCCGGCACGACGACCGGCGCCCGCACCCAGGGCTCGTCCGAGGCGATCATGCTCGGAGCGCTGTCGCTGAAGTGGAACTGGCGCAAGCGGCGCGAGGCGGCGGGCCAGTCCAGCGACCGGCCGAACCTCGTGTTCGGCGGCGACGTGCATGTCGTCTGGGAGAAGTTCTGCCGCTACTTCGACGTCGAGCCGCGCATCGTCCCTCTGCATCCCGCCAAGTTCACGATCGGCCCGGAGGACGTCGAGCCGCACCTCGACGAGAACACGATCGGGGTCGCGGCCGTCCTGGGCACCACGTTCACCGGCCACGCCGACGACATCACGGGGATCAACGACCTGCTCGTGTCGCTCAAGCACGACCGGGGCATGGACGTCCCGCTGCACATCGACGCCGCCAGCGGCGGGTTCGTCTGGCCGTTCCTGTACCCGGACTCGGCGTGGGACTTCCGGCTCGAGCAGGTGCGCTCGATCAACGTCTCGGGCCACAAGTTCGGACTGGTCTATCCGGGCATCGGCTGGCTGATCTTCCGCGAAGCGGCGGATCTGGCCGAGGATCTCGTCTTCTACGAGAACTACCTCGGGAAGACCGACGCCACCTTCACGCTGAACTTCTCCACCGGCTCCGCGATGGTCCTCGCGCAGTACTTCAACCTGATCCGCTTCGGGCGGACCGGCTACCGGCACGTCATGCAGATCATGCAGGACAACACCAGGCTGCTCGCCGGCCGGCTCGCGCAGACCGGGCGGTTCGAGGAGATCGGCGCCGACGCGGAGCAGCTGCCGCTCGTCGCGTTCAGGCTGGCCGAGGACCGGGGCTACGACGAGTTCGACATCGCCTGGCAGGTCGCCGCCGAGCGCGGCTGGATGCTGCCCGCGTACACGATGCCGCCGAAGGCCGACCACGTGAAGATGCTGCGCGCGCTGGTCAAGCTCAACCTCAGCCACGCCCTCGTCCACACGCTGGCCGACGACATCGCGGCGGCGTGCGAGACGCTCGAGCGCAAGGGCGGCGCGCACGAGGCCGAGCGCGCGCGGGTCAAGACCAACGTGGGCTACTGAACGACGGCCGCGAGCACGCGGTCGCCGTGGCACTGCTTCCACTTGCGCGCGCTGCCGCACGGGCACGGCTCGTTGCGCCCGCGGCGGCGGTCCTCGGCGGCGTAGCGCTCCATGATCTCCGCCGGTGCGCGGCCGCCGCGCAAGGCGTCGGCCATCGCGCGCATCGGCTCGTCGATGTGGGCGAAGAACGCCTTGTAGCCGGGGCAGAGGTAGTTGAGGCCCGGCTCGCCGGACGGCGTCGACACGAAGCGGTCCTTCGGGCAGCCGCCGTGACAGGCGAAGCGCACGTCGCAGCTGCGGCAGTACTCGGGCAGCGTGTCGTGCTTGTCGCGCCCGAACTGCCGCTGCTGCGGCGACGTCACCATCTCGGCGAGCGTCTGCTCGCCGATGTTTCCCAGCAGGTGGCTGGGCTCGACGTAGTGGTCGCACGCGTACACGTCGCCGGTGTGCTCCAGGGCCAGCGCCGCCCCGCACGTCTGGGTGTGCACGCACAGGCTGGGCGGCGCGCCCACCCAGTTGGCGAGCGCCACGTCGAACATCTGCACGAAGACGTGGCCGACGTCGCGCCGCACCCATTCCTCGAAGATCTCGATGAGGAAGCGCCCGTACTGCTCGCCCGTCACCGAGCGCCCGGTCACGGCCTCGCCCTCCTGGACGTAGAGCGGACGGTCGCGCCACGACGACCACGGCACCGTGCCGTCCTGCGCCGTCTCCGCGACGCGCTCGATGATCGGGATGAGCTGCACGAAGCGCGCATCGCACTCGTCGCGCAGGAAGCGGTAGACCTCCCGGCCCCGGCCGGCGTTGGCGGCATGGATCGTCGTCAGCGCGTTCCACTCCACCCCCGCCGCGCGCAGGTGGCCCAGCCCGCGCATGACCTTGTCGAAGCTGCCCCGCCGCCCCTTGGTGACCCGGTAGGTGTCGTGGATCTCGCGCGGCCCGTCGATCGAGATGCCGACGAGGAACTCGTGCTCGGCGAAGAACGCCGCCCACGCCTCGTCGAGCAGCGTGCCGTTGGTCTGGATCGTGTGGACCGCGCGCTGCCCCGGCGCCACGCGCCGTGCGGCGATGTCCACCGCGCGGCGGAAGAAGTCGAGGCCCATCAGCGTCGGCTCGCCGCCCTGCCAGGCGATCGTGACCTCCGCCATCCCCGCATGGGCGTCAATCAGCTGCTGCAGGTAGGCCTCCAGCACGTCGTCGGTCATGCGAAAGCGGCTGCCCGGATACAGCATCTCCTTCGACAGGAAGAAGCAGTACTCGCAGTCCAGGTTGCAGACCGCACCGGTCGGCTTGGCCAGCAGGTGAAACGGCACGGGCATGACGGGGCGGGCTAGTCCATCATGAACCAGCCGCGGACCTCGGCCTCGTGGTCGACGAAGCGCTCGCCGGAGACGTCGACGACGACCTTCTCGATCGTGCCGCCGGTGAACGCAAACGGCGCCTGGTACTCCGGCGTGACGGAGGATGCGCTGTCACGCCCGACGCACGTGCCGTCTCCGGTCAGGCAGAAGTACCCGGGCTGCGTGACGATCTCGCCGGCGCCCGCCGGCTCGCCGTCGACGTAGAGCGTCAGGGTGCCCGGGCAGCCCGGCATCTGCGGGTTGGGCTCGGCGCCGTTGGGCGTGAACTCCGCCGTGTAGAGGTGCTTGCCGGGCGTGATCTCACGGTCGGCGACGACGTTCTGCAGGGTGGTGCCGATCCAGTTGAACGTGTCGCGCAGACGGCCGTCCTTGATGTAGAGGCTGTGGCCGCCCGGGACACCGCCGGCGGCCCAGATCACCCCTTCGGCGTCGGGCGTCTCGACCTCGACGCCGGCGGCGATGCTGTAGGCGCGCCCGGTGATGACCGGACCGGCCGACTCGGGCACGTCGGCGCAGCCGGGATAGAAGACGTAGCGGTCCCGGGGGGCGGCCGCGCGCGGGCGCTCGGACAGGACCTGCTCGATCGCGGAGCGGTCGTCGAGCGGCAGGCCGTTGCAGCGGCCGGCGTGGTAGTACCACAGCGCCTTGAGCGTCTCCAGCCGCTCCGGCTCCTGCGCGGCGAGGTTCGTCGTCTGCGCACGGTCGGTCTCGAGGTGGTAGAGCTCCCACTCGTCGAGCTCGAACCGGCCCCACCCGCTCAGCGGCGGATGGACGGTGCACGCCAGCCACCCCTCGTGGTAGAGCGCTCGTTGGCCCAGCATCGCGTAGAACTGGGTCGCCTTGCCCGGCGCGCTGGCATCGGTCAGCGCCGCCGCGAAGCTCTCGCCCTCGATGGGCAGCTGCTGGAAGCCCTTCAGGACGTCGGGCGGCTCGATGTCCAGCAGCTCATAGAGCGTCGGCACGACGTCGACGGCGTGGACGTACTGGTGGCGGACGTCGCTCTGAGGGGCGATCTTCGCGGGCCAGGAGACGAGGCACATGTCCGCGCACCCGCCCTCGTAGCCGGCCCAGCGCTTCCAATAGGGAAACGGCGTGTCCAGCGCCCACGCCCACCCGGTGTTGTAGTGGTTGTTCGACGCCGGGGTGCCGAGCTCGTCGATGTGGGGAAGGGTCGACTCGGCCGTGTCGGGCACGCCGTTGAAGAAGCGCCATTCGTTGAAGCTGCCGTTGGGGCCGCCCTCGCCGCTGGCGCCGTTGTCGGAGACGGCGACGATGATCGTGTTGTCGAGCTCGCCCGATTCCTCCAGGAAGTCGAGCACCCGCCCGAGGCGGTCGTCGTAGTAGGAGATGTAGCCGGCGAAGACCTCCGCCATCCGGCAGAAGAGACGCCGCTCGTCGTCGTTGAGCGAGTCCCACGGGCGGACCGTGTCGAGCATCGGCCACGGCTGTCCGTCCGGGCCGGTCCGCGTGGGCTCCCCATGGGGGTTGATCGGCGACAGCTGCGTGTCGGCGGGCAGCAGTCCGAGCTCGATCTGGCGCCGCAGGATGCCCACCCGCATGGCCTCGTAGCCCTCGTCGAAGCGCCCCTTGTACCGGTCCGCCCACTCCGTGGGAACCAGGTGCGGCGCGTGGCCCGCCTGCGGCGCGAAGTACATGAAGAACGGCTTGTCGGGATCGATGACCTTGGCGTCGCGAATGAACTCGATCGCCTTGTCGGACATGTCGTCGGCGAGGTGATAGCCGTCCTCGGGCCGCGCCGGCGGCTCGATGGGGTGGTTGTCGTGGACGAGGTCGGGGAAGTACGAGTTCGTCTCGCCGCCGAGCCAGCCGTAGAAGCGCTCGAACCCGCGGCCGACGGGCCAGCGGCCCTTGTAGGCCGCGACGTTGCACTCCTCGCCCGGCGTGAGATGCCACTTGCCGACGCAGTACGTGTTGTAGCCGCGTTCGGCCAGGACCTCGGAGATGAAGCCGCTCTCGAACGGGATCCGGGTGGAGATCCCGGGAAAGCCCGCGGCGAACTCGGCGATCGTCGCCATCCCGTTGGTCGTGGCGTTGCGCCCGGTCAGCAGCGAGGCGCGGGTCGGCGAGCACAGCGCGGTCGTGTGGAAGTTCGAGAAGCGGACGCCCATGTCGGCGATGCGCCGCATCGTCGGCATCTCGACCGGACCCCCGAAGGCGTCCATCGTCGCGTAGCCGAGGTCGTCCCAGACGATCATCAGCACGTTGGGGGCCCCGTCGGGCGCCTTCGGAGCCAGGAAGGGCTCCCAGTCCGGCGTGGAATCCCGGATGTCGAGCGCGATCTTGCCCTTGAACGTCCTGGCCATGGTGCTCCCTTGTCTACCGCGTGCTGTGGCGCCCGCAACGCTGCCGCGCGCCGCGCCGCGCCGCATCACCCGGTTGGTATGACGCGCGACGGAGCGTCTGCGTCACCTGCCTCGGCGAGGCGGTCGGCATAGCCCGAGCGACCCGTCCCGTGGTGATGCGCACCGCACCTACGAACGCCAGTCCACCGGTTTGCCAGGCCACTGGATGGTGGTGGAGGGTCGCAGTGCCGGACGGCACCCCACCCCAACCCGATGGGAGACAACGATGACGAGCCTTCCGTTCGCCGCCGATTATCCATTCCTCGACATCCTGTGGTCGATGCTCGTGTTCGTCGGATTCTTCTTCTGGATCTGGCTCGCGGTCTTGGTCTTCGCAGACATCTTCCGGCGCCATGACATGGGTGGATTCGTCAAGGCGCTGTGGATCATCTTCGTGATCTTCATCCCGCTGTTCGGCGTCCTCATCTACCTGATCGCGTACCACAAGTCGATCGCTGGCCGCAACGCGCGCGATCAGGAGGCGGCGCAGGCGGTGTTCGACCAGCAGGTCCGCGATGCGGCGGGCCGCTCGGGCCCGGCCTCCGAGATCGCCACCGCCAAGAGCCTGCTCGAGTCCGGCGCCATCAGCCAGAGCGAGTACGACGACCTCAAGCGCAAGGCCCTCGCCGGGCAGTCGTAAGCGGCGCCGACACGAGGCAACACGAGCAAGGAGCCATCATGGGAGCAGCAGACACCATGGAGCTGGGGCCGGTCGACGTCGTCGTCATCGGCTACCCGCCTGACGCACCGCAGACCGGCGAAGCCATCCCGATCTTCATCGACCTCGTCGATCGCGGCGTGATCCGCGTGCTCGACGTCGCCGGGGTGCGCAAGAACGAGGACGGCACGTTCGACGCGTTCGTCGGCGAGGACATCGACCAGGACGGCTTTCCGGACCTCGTCGCCTTCTCGGGCGCCAGCACCGGGCTCATCGGCGACGAGGATCTCCGCACGGCGGCCGACGAGGTCCCGCCCGGAACCGCCGCGATCGTCATCGTCTACGAGAACCGCTGGGCCGCGCCGTTCGTGGCGGCGGTCCGGCGCAACGGCGGCGAGCTGCTCGCTTTCCAACGCGTGTCGGCCGCGGACCTCCTCGAGGCGATCGAGGGGCTCGACGACGCCGGCACCGCCGCCTGACCGCCGTCCACGACACAGGAGATCACCACCATGCCGTTGATCAGAGGGATCGCACGCACCGCGGTCATCGCCGGCACCGCGACATCGGTGTCCAACCGCGTCAGCCGCCGCCAGGCGCGGCGCTGGCAGGGCCAGGACGAGCGCGAGTACGAGCAGTCCGCACCCCCGCCTCCGCCTCCGCCTCCGGCCCCGGCCGCCGCGCCCGCCGCCGATCCGATCGCGCAACTCAAGGAGCTCGCCGAGCTCAAGAGCCAGGGCATCCTGACCGACGAGGAGTTCGCCGCCCAGAAGGCCAAGATCCTAGGCTCCTAGCGGCGCGCCCCGCTCCCCCAGCCGCGCCAGCAGCCGCTCGCGCTTGGCCCGCAGCTCGGCCTCCAGCGACGCGATCTCCTCCCGGCGCCGCTCGACGAGCGCGAGCTGGCGGTCGACGTGCTCGAGCGCCTCGCCGAGGATCTCTCGGCGCCGATCGTCGCCGACGCCGCCGCTGCGCCACTCGTCGCGCAGCGCGGCGCGCGCCGTCTCGGCCTCCAGCACCTCGCGCAGCTCGTCGAGCGAGACGCCGAGCAGCTCCTTGAGCCGCAGGATCTCCCGCAGCCGCGCGACCTCCGCCTCTCCGTAGAGGCGGTGCGAGCCGGCCGGCCGCTGCGGTGCCGCCGGCAGCAGGCCGATCTCCTCGTAGTAGCGGATGGTGCGCGTCGTCGTCCCGGTCAGCCTCGCCACCTCGCCGATGCGCAGGCCCCGGTCGCTCATGCCACGCCTCCGTGCCGCGGTCGCAGCAGGCAGACGGCGGCACCGGCCAGCGACGTCGCGGCCAGCACCCACAGCGCCGTGTGCATGTTGCCCACGAACGGGTTGAGCTGGGCGTCGGACAGGTGCGACGCCAGCCCCGAGAAGATCGCCAGCAGCACGTCCTTGGGCACCGCGGCGGTGACGATGGCCAGCACCAGCGCGATCGACAGCACCGCGCCGGTGTTCTGGAGCATCGTCCGGGCGCCGGCGGCGATGCCGCGCCGGTACGCCGGCACCGCACCCATCATCGCGGCGGTGTTCGGCGAGTTGAACATGCCCGAGCCGATCCCGACGATCAGCAGCCACAGCGAGCTCTGCCAGTACGGGCTGTCGGTCACGAGCGTCGTCATCGCCGCCAGGCCGCCCGCGGTGACGAGCATGCCGGCGGCCGCGAGCGCCCGCGATCCGTGCCGGTCGGCCCACATCCCGGCCAGCGGCGAGGCGACGAGCATCCCGATCGCCAGCGGCGCGAGCTTGATGCCGGCGACGATCGGATCGTCGCCCTTCACGCCCTGGAAGTAGAAGACGAAGACGAACATCAGCGCGAAGCGCGACAGCCCGTTGATGAACGCGGCGCCGGTCGCCGCCGCGAACAGCCGGTTGCGGAAGATCGTCAGGTCGAGCATCGGCGCCCGGGCGTGTAGCTCGATGGCCACGAACACGGGCAGCAGGACGACGGCGACGACCAGCCCGACCACGACGACCGGATCCGTCCAGCTCGTCAAGCCGGCCTTGGACACCGCCAGCACGAGCCCCGTCAGCCCCATGACGAACGCGGCGGTGCCGGCGAGATCCAGCCCGCGCTCGGCGTCAGGCCGGGCCAGCTCGTGCAGCACGACCGCGCCCCACAGCGCGCCGGCGGCGGTGAACGGGACGTTGAACCAGAAGACCCAGTGCCACGAGATCGCGACCAGCGCACCGCCGAGCACGGGCCCGAGCACCAGGCCGACCGCGGCGACCATCGTGTTCGTCCCCATCGCCAGGCCGAGCTGCTCGCGCGGGAACGCGTCGGTGACCAGCGCCGCCGAGTTGGCGAACAGGAACGCGCCGCCGACGCCCTGCGCGATCCGCCACAGGATGAGCTGCGTGCCGTCGGCCGCGAAGCCGGCGCCCAGCGACGCCGCCCCGAAGACGACGAAGCCCCACACGTAGGCCTGCTTGCGCCCGAAGAGATCCGAGAGCCGGCCCGCGGTGAGCACGAGGACCGTCGAGGCGATCATGTAGGCGAGGATCACCCAGACGAGCTGCAGCAGGGTGGTGCCGAGCGCCCGCTCGAGGTCGGGCAGCGCGATGATCAGCGTGCCCGAGTTGATCGTCGCCAGCAGCATGCCGACGCTCGTGCACGACAGCGCCCACCACTTGTAGCTCGCATGCTCCGCGGCGACGCCCGGGCGCCGGCGCAGCCCTGCCACCTTGACCGTCACGGAGTTGATCTTAACGTGAACGTACGATTGCCACACGTCCGCTCGGAGACGGTCCGCAGGACCGACGCCGGGCGTCGTGGTCCTCGGCCACGGTCCCCACCGGTGGCGTGGGCGGGGCGAGCGCGGTCTCGCTGTCGCGCAGACGACCGTCGGCTCGAACTGGGCCGGGGAGACCCTTCGCTCGTGCGCGATCGGCGTCCGTCAGCCGCCGTCCACCGCGGCGGTCCGCCGCCCGCGCAGCGCCGGCAGCACCCGCTCGCCGTAGACCTCGAGCGCCGCATGCGGATCGGCGCCCGAGGCGTTCTGGATGCAGACGACCGTCGCGCCCATCCGCTCGACCTCGCGGATGCGGTCGGCATGCTCGTCAGGATCGGACGAGACGATGTACGCCGCGCGCAGCGCGGCGTCGGAGATCGTCTGCTCGGCATGGCGCGCCATCGCTTGCGGCTCGCTCCAGTCGTCGGTGTAGTACTCGTCGGGCTGCGCGCCCTTCCAGACCCGCGCGCCGTCGAGCGCGGCCTCGTCGCTGGCGGCCCACGAGGCGCCCACCTGCAGGATGATCTCGCCCGGTGCGCGACCGGCGCCCTCGCACGCCGCGCGGTAGGCCTCGACAACCGCCGGCGCGGTCTGCGGGTCCGCCAGCGTCCAGACCCCGTCGCCGCGCCGGGCCGCCACGCCGGCGGCGCGCGGGCCGAAGGCCGACACGTAGACGGGCGGGCGGCGCGCGCCGCGCGTGTGCAGGAACGCGCGCTTGGTCTTGTAGAAGCGCCCGCCGTGGTCGAGGCGCTCGCCGGCGAACAGCCGGTCGATGATCTCCAGCGCCTCGTCCATGCGCTCCACCTGCTCGGCGACCTGCGGCCAGTCCATCCCGGCCGGCGATTCGTTGAGCGACTCGCCCGACCCGATCCCGACGAACGCCCGGTCCGGATACATCTCCTCCAGCGTCGCGAACGCCTGCGCCACGACCGCCGGGTGATAGCGGTGCACCGGCGCCGTCACGCCCGTGCCCAGCGCAATCCGCTCGGTCGCGCAGCCGATCCCGCCCAGCAGCACCCAGGCCTGGGCCGACTCTCCCGGCTCCCACCACGGCTGGAAGTGATCGCTGACGCACAGCGCGTCGAAGCCGGCGCGCTCGGCCTCGACCGCTTGGCGCATCAGGTCGCTCGGCGGGAACTGCTCGCAGGCCAGCTGGGTCCAGTAGCGCATGGCCTCGTCCTTCCCGGCCTCAGCGCGCGGAAACACCGCGTCTGCGCCGCGCTCGCACCGCCGGTCCGCGCCAGGACGGACCTGGTTCGGCGGCGGTCGGCCGGGGGTCGCGTCGCGCCGCAGCTCCGCCCCGCCGTTTCGTCGCCACCGCCGCGCGGTAGTCGCTGCCCATGAGCGGGCCGACGACCGCCGAGCCCAACGACGCCACCCCCTTCCTGCCCGCCCGCCGCTCGCTGACGACCCTGCGCGCCGCGGCCGCCGGCTGCCGCGGCTGCCACCTGTGGCGCCACACGACGCAGACGGTGTTCGGCGAGGGGCTCAAGCGCTCGAAGCTCGTGTTCGTCGGCGAGATGCCCGGCGACCGCGAGGACCGTCAGGGCCGCCCGTTCGTCGGCCCCGCCGGGCGCGAGCTCGACCGGGCGCTGGCCGAGGTCGGCATCGACCGCGCCGATGTCTACATCACCAACGCGGTCAAGCACTTCGCGTTCGAGGAGCGCGGCAAGCGCCGCCTGCACCGCACGCCCAAGCGCTTCGAGGTGGAGGCCTGCCGCCCCTGGCTGGACGCCGAGCTGGCGGTGGTCAAGCCGGAGGTCCTCGTGCTGCTCGGCGCGACGGCCGGCCAGGCGCTGCTCGGCCGCTCGTTCAGGCTCACGCCCAACCGCGGCCGCGCGCTCGAGTCCGACCTCGCGCCGCTCGTGTCGGCGACCGTGCACCCGTCCGCGATCCTGCGCCAGCCCGACGCTGCGCAGCGCCAGGCCGAACGGCTGGCGTTCACGCGCGACCTGGCCCGGATCGTGGCGGCGGCGCGGTGAGCCACCGCCCCGCCGCCGGATCCAGCGGCGCCGTCAGTCCCGCATATGCGAGGCCAGCAGCTGATCCCAGGACGAGCGCAGCTGCTTGTACTCGCCCGCGCAGCGGCGGGCGCGTGCGCGCGGCAGCCCGTCGCGCCCGATGATCGACTGGAACTTCTGGCGGTCGCTGCCGTAGACCCAGCACAGGAACTGGTAGACGCGCTGCTGGGGCAGCGAGTGCTCGTCGGCGAAGTCGCTGTTGCCGAGCTTGCCGTCGTCGGTCTTGATCGCGTCGAACAGCGCAGCGGCGCTGATCGGCGCCAGCGGCCCGAAGCGCTTGTCGCTGGTCAGCAGGTAGGCGGCGAACCCGTCGACCGCGTCCTCCTCCTTGCCGGTGATCGGCAGCTTGAGCTGGTTGACCAGGGCGTGGCCGATCTCGTGGGCGATGATGAACTGGTTGGCGTAGGCGACCGCCTGGCTCACGGTGATCGCCTTGACGCCGCGCAGCTCCTGGCGCAGCGCGTCCTGCTCGAGGCGCAGGAACCACCCGGGAAACAGGATCAGGTTGAGCTTCTGGCCCTTCTGATCGGGGATGTAGGCCGGGCCGACGTCGGACTCGTCGGTGAAGACGATCGGGATGTCGCGCGGGATGGCGACGAGCTCGTTGACGGCCGTGACCACCCGCTCGACGGCGCCCGAGCGCCGCAGCTTGCGGGCGACCGGCCGGTTGGCCTTCTTCATCTTGGCCCACTGGACCTTGAACGCGCCGGTCTGTCCGACCGCGGTCGGCGGCGGGACGGGGTCGGTGTCCTGGGCACCGGCCGCGGCGGGCAGCGCCAGGACGAGCGCGGCCAAGGCCGCCGCGGCCATGGTGACGAGGGAACGGGAGACGATCATCCGTTGATCATCGGCAGAACCCTCGGCGCCTTGAGCGAAACGCGACCGGCGCGGGTAGGCCTGGGGCGTGCGTCACCTCCACGGCTCTCCACCCCCCTACGACGTCACCTACGAAGACGTCTTCCTCGTGCCGTCGGCGTCGGACGTCGACTCGCGCCTCGACGTCGACCTCGCCACCGCCGACGGCTGCGGGACGACGATCCCCGTCGTCGCCGCGAACATGACCGCCGTCTCGGGCCGGCGCATGGCCGAGACGATCGCCCGCCGCGGCGGCCTGGCCGTCCTGCCCCAGGACATCCCGATCGAGGTCGCCGCCGACGTCGTCGCCTGGGTCAAGTCCCGCGACCTCGTCTACGACACCCCGATCACGCTCGACGCCCGCGCCACCGTCGCCGAGGCGCTCGCGCTGCTGCCCAAGCGCGCGCACGGCGCGGTGATCGTCGTGGACGGCCGGCGACCGGTGGGGATCGTCACCGCCGCCGACTGCGAGGACGTCGACCGTTTCGCCCAGCTGCGCGTCGTGATGTCGCGCGACCTGGTCACGCTGCGCGACGGCGTCGAGCCGCGCGACGCGTTCGACCGGCTGCACGCCGAGGGCCGCCACCGCCTCGCCCCGGTCGTCGACGGCGACGGCGCGCTCGTCGGGGTGATGAGCCGCACGGGCGCGCTGCGGGCCACGCTCTACCGCCCCGCCACGGACGCCGCCGGGCGGCTGCGCGTCGCGGCCGCGATCGGCGTCACCGGCGACGTCGAGGGGCGGGCGCGGGCGCTGCTCGACGCCCAGGCCGATGTCCTCGTGCTCGACACCGCCCACGGCCACCAGCGCCAGATGCTCGACGCCCTGCGCGCCGTGCGGGCGCTCGACCCGCCGGTCCCCGTCGTGGCCGGGAACGTCGTCACCGCCGCCGGGGTGCGCGACCTGGTCGAGGCGGGCGCCGACATCGTCAAGGTCGGCGTCGGGCCGGGCGCGATGTGCACGACGCGAATGGTCACGGGCGTCGGCCGCCCGCAGTTCTCGGCCGTCGTGGAGTGCGCGGCGCAGGCGCGCGAGCTCGGCCGCCACGTGTGGGCCGACGGCGGCATCCGCCAGCCCCGCGACGTGGCGCTGGCGATCGCGGCCGGCGCGGCGAGCGCCATGGTCGGCTCGTGGTTCGCGGGCACGCACGAGTCGCCCGGCGACGTCCACCAGGACGCTGGCGGGCGGCTGTACAAGGAGAGCTTCGGCATGGCCTCGGCGCGGGCGGTGCGCCGGCGCACCGCCGACCACTCGCCGTTCGATCAGGCCCGAAAGGCGCTGTTCGAGGAGGGGATCTCGTCAGCGCGCATCTACCTGGACCGCGAGCGCCCCGGCGTCGAGGACCTGCTCGACCACATCAGCGCCGGGCTGCGCAGCGCGTGCACGTACGCGGGCGCGCGCACGCTCGAGGAGCTGCACGAGCGCGCGATCGTCGGCGTTCAGAGCGCCGCCGGCTACGCCGAGGGCTTGGCCCAGGACGCGCGGTAGCGGCCGGTCAGGCGCCGCCGGCGCCTGGCGACCGCTGACCGCGGGTCACGCCTGCTCGGCGAGGACGAAGGCGAAGCGGTCGCCCTGCGGCTGCGCGTCGAGCACCTTGTCGTCGAGCTCCTCGGCGAGCTCGGGATCGAGGAACACCGGCACGGCCCGGCCGTCGACGACCTGGTCGTCTGGGGCAGGCTCGGGCGCCAGCTCGAGCGTCAGGCCGGGCTGGCCGTCGGACCCGACGCCGTGCGCGATGCGCAGGCCGGTCGTCTCGGGCGCGTCCGGGATCGAGTCGACGATGGTCTCGAGCGCGTCGGCGGCGGTCTCGGTGATCGTGAGCATGAAGCTCACCCCCCTTCTGGTTGGGACCGAGGGACCCACCGTAGGGAACCTCGCCGCTGCGATGCGGCGCGTGTCCGGAGGCGAACATCCGGCGCAACGATCGCCCGGGCCGTCGCCGCGCAGCGCGGACGCCGAAGCCGGCCCGCGCGGACCGCCATACTGCGCGGCGTCGTGTCCAGCGCCGAGCACCAGGACCGCGTGCCGATCTCGCGGATCACCGTGCGCGCGGTGCTCGAGCTGCCGGAGCTGCGCCGGGGGCTGCCGGAGGTCGTCGCCGGGGCGGCCGCGCTGGACCGCCCGATCCGCTGGGTCCACGCCGGCGAGGTGCCGAACATCGCGGCGATGCTGCGCGGCGGCGAGCTGCTGCTGACGACCGGCATGGGGATCGGCCCCCGCGCCGTCGAGCAGCGCCGGTTCGTCGCGGACCTGGCCGAGCGCGACGTCTCGGGGCTCGTCATCGAGCTGGGCGGGACGTTCGCGGACCGGCTGCCCTCGGCGCTTACCGATGCCGCCGAGCGCCACGGGCTGCCGCTCATCGAGCTGCATGCGGCAGTCCGCTTCGTCACGGTGACCGAGGCGGTCCACCGCGAGATCGTCAACCGCGACTACGACCTGCTGCGCCGGGCCGAGGGGCTCTACGCCCGCTTCACCGCCGCGATGGTCCAGGGCGGCGGCGTGCCCGACGTGCTCTCGCTGCTGGCCGACACGGTCGCCAACCCGGTCTTCCTCGAAGCCGGCGACGGGCGCCTGCTCGCGTACGCCGCGCCGGCCGGCGGCGACCCGGAGGCCGATCCGGTCGGTGCCTGGAGCCAGGCCCGCGCCGATGCCGACGCGGTCGGCGAGGTCGCCGCGATACCCGGCGGCGGCCGGCTGCTGTCGCTGCCGATCGATGCGCCGCTGGACGCGTTCGCGCCGCTGGCCATCGCCCGCGCGGCCGGCATCGTCGCCATGGCGTTCCTGCGCACCCGCCAGGAGAGCGAGCTGCTCGCCCTCGGCCGCGGCGACCTGCTCACGCGCCTGGCCGACGGTCGCATCGACCCGACCCTTGCCGCCGTGCGGGCCAAGGAGCTCGGGTTCGTCGCGCGCGACGCGGGCGCGCTGCTGCCGCTCGTGGCGCGGCTGACCACGCCGGCCGCGGCCGACGGGCTGGGCCCACGGGTCGGTGGGATGCCGGCCACGTGGGCCGCCGGCCTGCGCGACCTCGAGCGCGAGCTGGCGTCGCTCGGCGTCCCCGCGCTGGTCGGCCTCGAGCCGGGACAGGGCGACCTGCTCGTCGTCCTCGGCCTGCACGATCCCGGCGACCGCGGACCGGTCGCCGACCGGGCGGCGGCGATCGTGCACGCGGCGGCGCCGCGGCGGGCGAAGACGGACGTGGTCGTCGCCGTGGGCGCGGCCGGCGACTGGTCCGCGCTCGGCGGCGGCCTGCGCGACGCGGCGGAGGCGGGCGCGGTCGCCGCGCGACTGCCGGCGCGGCCGTGGCACGACGCGACGGCGATGGCAGTCGAGCGGCTGCTGTGGCGCCTGCGCGACCAGGAGGACGTGCGCCGCTATGTCGACCGCCTGCTCGGCGCGGTCGTCGAGCACGATGCGCGGCGGCGCCATCCGCTGATGCCGACGCTCGAGGCGCTGTGCGCCGCCGGCGGCCGGCGGGCCGAGGCGGCGCGGGCGCTGCACCTCAACCGCCAGGCGCTCTACGACCGGATCGCCCGCCTCGAGCGCGTGCTCGACGCCGACCTCTCGGACCCCGACACGGTGTTCGCCCTCCAGCTCGCCCTCCACGCCCGCCGCGCCACCGGGGGCTGAGCGCGCCGGACGGCCGACACTGTGTCGCCTGGCGCCCCGCATACGCAGACAGACCGGCGGGTTGCCGCTCGATCGCCGCGCGCGCGAACCTGCGGGCATGACCGCCGACACGATCCCGAGCCCCACCGAGACCCGCCTGCTCGCCAACTACGTCGGCGGCGCGTGGACTCCCTCCGGCGCGACCGAGTCGCTCGAGGACCGCGACCCGGCGACCGGCGACCTGCTGGCGCGCGTGCCGCTGTCGACCGCGGCCGACGTCGACGCCGCCGTCGCCGCCGCCCGCACCGCCGCCGCCACCTGGCGCGCCACCTCGCCGCTGCTGCGTGCCCGCGCGGTGATGGCGCTGCGCGAGGTCCTGCTCGCGCACCAGGACGAGCTGGCCGCGCTCGTCACCCGCGACATGGGCAAGACGCTGCCCGACGCGAGAGCGGAGGTCGCGCGGGGTATCGAGTCGTGCGAGGCGGCGGCGGCGATGCCGCACCTGCTCAAGGGCGAGAATCTCGAGGGCGTCGCCACCGGCGTGGACGTCGAGATGATCCGCCAGCCGGTGGGCGTCGTCGCGGCGATCACGCCGTTCAACTTCCCGGCGATGATCCCGCTGTGGTTCTTGCCCTACGCGGTCGCCGCCGGCAACGCGCTCGTGCTCAAGCCGTCCGAGCAGGACCCGCTGCCTGGTGAGCGCATCGTCGCGCTGGCCGCCACCGTCGACGCGTTCCCGGCCGGGCTGATCAACCTCGTCCACGGCGCGCACGACGCGGTCGACGCGCTGCTCGACCACCCGGGCGTCGACGCGATCTCGTTCGTCGGCTCGGCTCGCACCGCCCGCTACGTGGCCGAGCGCGCGACGCGCAACGGCAAGCGCGTCCAGGCGCTGGGCGGCGCGAAGAACGCGATGGTCGTGATGCCCGACGCCGACCCCGACCTCATGGTCGGCGGCGTCATGGGCTCGGCCTTCGGCGCGGCCGGCCAGCGCTGCCTGGCCGGCTCGATCGCGGTGCTGGTCGGCAGCGAGGCCGAGCAGGACGCGGCCCGCGACCGCATCGTGGCCGCCGCCGCGCGGCTGCGCACCGGCGCCGGCCTCGACCCGGCGACCGACGTCTGCCCGGTCGTCAACCCGGCCGCGCGCCAGCGTCTGGTCGCCGACATCGAGCAGGCCGAGACCGACGGGGCGCGGGTCGTGCTCGACGGACGCGGCGAGGCGGGCGCGGGCGGCTGCCAGCTCGGCCCCACGATCCTCGACCGCGTGCCCCGGGACTGCCGCGCCGCCCGCGAGGAGCTGTTCGGCCCGGTGCTCACGCTGGTGCGCGCCGCCGACCTCGACGAGGCGATCGCGTTCGTCAACTCCAGCCGGTACGGCAACGCGTCGGTGATCTTCACCCAGTCCGGCGGCGCCGCCCGCGCGTACCGCTATGGCGTGCAGGCCGGCATGGTCGGGGTCAACATCGGCGTGGCCGCCCCCGTGGCCTGGTTCCCGTTCTCGGGCTGGAAGGACTCCATCGACGGCGACCTGCACGCCAACGGCCGCGACGCCGTCGAGTTCTACACGCGCAAGAAAGTGGTGACGACGCGATGGGCCTGACCCACGAAGAGCTCCAGGCGGCGGCGGGCGAGCACCTGCTGCTGCACTTCGCCAAGCCGCAGGTCGACGACCTGCTGGTGCTCGAGCGCGGCGAGGGACCGTACGTCTTCGATACCAAGGGCCGGCGCCACCTCGATGCGCTGTCGAGCCTGTTCTGCGCGCAGATCGGCTACAGCCACGGCGAGGAGATGGCGGCGGCCGCCGCCGCGCAGATGACGACGCTGGCGTTCAACACGAACTGGGCGACGGCGCATCCGCCGGCGATCGAGCTGGCCCGACGACTGGCCGACGTGGCGCCCGACGGCGTCAACCGGGTGTTCTTCACGTCGGGCGGCTCGGAGGCGGTCGAGGCGGCCTGGAAGCTCGTGCGCGAGCACTACTGCGCGATCGGCCAGCCGCAGCGCACCAAGGCCATCGCCCGCGACATCGCCTATCACGGCGTGACGCTGGGGGCGCTGTCGTTCACCGGCGTCTCGCGCTTCAAGGACCCGTTCGGGCCCGCGCCGATCGACGTCACGCACGTCTCGAACACGAACGCGTTCCGCGCGCCCGACGGCGACGACCCGGCCGCGTTCTGCGCGCGGCTGCTGGACGAGGTCGAGGCGGCGATCGTCGCCGCCGGCCCCGACGAGGTCGCGCTGATCATCGCCGAGCCGGTGCAGAACGCGGGCGGCTGCCTCGTCGCGCCGCCCGGCTACTGGACGGGGCTGCGCGCACTGGCCGACCGCTACGGCGCCCTGCTCATGGCCGACGAGGTGATCACCGGGATGGGGCGCCTGGGCGAGTGGTTCGGCATCGCCCGCGAGGGCGTCGCGCCCGACCTCATCTCGATCGCCAAGGGCCTGACGTCCGCCTACGCGCCGATGGGCGCGGTGCTTGCCGCCGACCGGGTCGTCGACCCGATCGCCGAGGCCGGCGGCGTGCTGCGCCACGGCATCACGTTCGGCGGCCACCCGGTCAGTGCCGCGGTCGCGCTGAAGAACATGGAGATCTTCGAACGCGACGGGATCCTCGAGAACGTCCGCACGCTCGAGCCCCAGCTGGCCGAGCGGCTGGACACGCTGCGCGAGCTGCCGATCGTCGGCGACGTGCGCGGCGCCGGCTTCTTCTGGGCCATGGAGCTCGTCAAGGACGCCGAGAACACCCGCTTCGACCAGGCCGAGCGCGACCGGCTGCTGCGCGGCTTCCTGCCCGGCCGGCTGCTCGAGGCCGGACTGATCGCCCGCGCCGACGACCGCGGCGACGCCGTCCTGCAGATCGCCCCGCCGCTCATCAGCGACCGCGCGCTGCTCGACGAGATCGTCGCCCGCCTGCACGACGTGCTGGCCGACGCCGGGGCCCACATGGGGCTCGCGGCGCCCGCGGCCTTCGCTCAGGCGTCCCCCTCGCGAAACGAGCCGTAGCTGCCGCGGAAGAACACGAGCGGCTCGACGTCCGACGCCGCCTCGATGGCGACGACGCGCCCGACGACGATCGTGTGGTCGCCGCCTTCGTGCTCGTCCTCGAGCGTGCACTCGATCCAGGCCACCGCGTCGCACAGCGCCGGGCCGGTCTGGCGGTGCATGAAGTCGACGCCGGAGAAGCGGTCGGCCTCCTTGGCGGCGAACTGGCGAGTGATCTCCTCGTGGTGGCCGGCCATGACGTTCACGCAGAACGAGCCGGCCGCGCGGATCTTCGGCCAGGTCGTCGACGACTTCGCCGGGCAGAACAGGATGAGCGGCGGGTCGAGGGAGACCGAGGTCACCGAGTTCGCGGCCATCCCGATCGGGTTGTCCGGCCCGTGGGCGGCGATGACCGTCACCCCGGTGGGCAGGTGCGCGAGCACCTGGCGGAAGCGTCCCGGGTCGATGTCCACCATGTTGTCGGCCGTCGTCATCCTTCCACCGCCCCTCGGGTCATCGGGCCGAGCACCGCCGGCGCCGCCAGGTTCTGTGCCGCCCACTCGTCGACGACCGCGTCGAGCTCCGCCATCTGCGTCATGACGAAGAACAGGCCGCGCGTGGGCAGCGATGCGCCGAGCTCGACGAGCACCGGGCGCAACGCGGTATCGACCGCCATCGCGTGCGTCGGCGAGCCGCCGGTCATCACCGGGATCGCGGTGACGCCGGCCAGGCCGTTGTTCGGATAGCGGTCCAGGAACGCCTTGAGCAGGCCGGTGTAGGCGGCCTTGTACGTCGGCGAGGCGAACACGACGTAGTCGCTGGCCGCGACCGCGTCGTTGAGCGCCGCCAACCCCTCATGGGGCCACGCGAACAGATCGGCGGCGTGGTCGCACAGGTCGACGGTGCGCGCCACCGTCGCGCCCGTCGCGTCCGTGATGCGCTCGGCCACCGCCTCCGCCACGGTCAACGTGCGCGATCTCGGCTTCGGATTTCCTACGACAATCGACAGCTCCACCCTGGCCAACCTCCGCGGTCCGGACTGACTACCTGCTCGAGCCGCGGGGGTGAGGGCGCGGCCCCGTAAATCGGACTACGGTCTTTTGTCGTAGCGCGCCGGCGGCGTCTCACGCCGCCGCCTCACATGATGCTCCATTGCGGCGCGGGGCGCAACGTCAGGCCGCCGACCGTCCGCCGGGTAGCAGGAAGCGGGCCGCGCAAGGCGACCGGCTACGCCGCGGCCAGCGCGGCAGCCAGCGCCTCAGCGCTGGTCTCGACCGCCTCCGGCACAGTCACGGTGAGATGCCCGTCGCGATCAAGGATCCGTCGCGGGCCCAGGAGCGTCAAGCCGACGATCTGCGATGTGCCTGGCGCATAGCGGATCACGTGCCCCTCGGGGGTCTCCTCACCTTCGCCGCGCTGCGGCTCGCCAACGTGGAGATACAGGACATCGTTGTCGGCGTCGTAGTCGGCGTGGTCGAACGTAACCGTGCCGATCGTGATGTTCACACGCTCCATGACTTCGGATCCTTGCGGTTGCCAAACGCGGAGATGATCCGCGCGGGCTCCTGTTCAAAGCTTACGACGACCATCAGCCACCGGCTCGGGCCGGTGCCGCGCAGGTAGTAACGGCGACGTTCCGGAAAGACGGGATCGTCCTCGACGTGGTCCGGAGCCTCGACCGCCCGTAGCACGGCATCGAGATGAGAGTCCAGCTCGGGATGATCACGCAGCACCTTCTCGCGCCATACCCGGTCGAGCAGGATCACCCGGGTCCCACTCTGATCCAGCGTCTCGCCACTGACATCCTTTGCCGCCACACCGACCAGCATGAAGCCCGGCCGACGGCAGCGCCATCGACAGCGCGGTCGCGCCCGCGAACAGGGCCAGCGCCGCAGTGGCCGCCGTCTCGCCCGGCAGCGCGCCCACGAGCAGGATGCCCGCCCCCGCCGAACCGCCGATCCCGTGGACCAGGCCGATGCCGAACGCCGCACGCGGGCGGTGCCCGCGCCGGTCGCGGTTCGCGGTGCGAACGCGAGACCGCCGTGTGTGAGCGCGCGGCCAGCGGCGGTCAGCTGGGCCGCTCGCGCACGACCTGCTCGGCGGGCTTGTCGTCGCGCAGGCCCAGGAAGCGCGGGTGGCGCAGGCGGCCGTCGCGCGTCCACTCGCTGAAGCCGACCTCGGCCACCAGCCGCGGCGCCACCCAGGTGACGTGGCGCTCGCGGACCTCGTCGGCGAACGGGGACGTGTCGCGGCGCAGCGGCTCCAGGCGCGCAGCGAGGTCGCGCAGCGTCGCGCGGGTGAAGCCGGTGCCGACCTTGCCCGCGTAGCGCAGCCGCCCGTCCTCGAAGTGGCCCACCAGCAGCGCGCCGAGGTCGGTGCGGCTGCCCCTGGGCGCGGTGAAGCCGCCGATGACCAGCTCCTGCTCGGCCGAGCACTTGAACTTCAGCCAGTCGCGCGAGCGCCCGTGCGTGTAGGGCGCGCCGGCGCGCTTGGCGATGACGCCCTCCCAGCCCTTGCGGCAGGCCTCGGCGTACATGGCCTCGCCGTCGCGGTTGCGATGGGCGGTCAGGCGGATCGGGCCGCCGGCGCGGACCGTCGCCCGCAGCAGCGCCTTGCGTGCGCGCAGGCTCAGGGCGGTCGTGTCGTAGCCGGCCAGGTGCAAGAGGTCGAAGACGTAGTAGTAGACGGCGACCGGGCGCTCGCCGCGCTGCTGCAGGGCGGCGAAGCTCGTCTGCCCATCGGCGAGCGCGACGACCTCGCCGTCGAGGACCACGTCGGCGCCGCCGGCCGCCTTCAGCGCCGCCGCGACCTCGGGAAACCGGCCGTTGAGGCTGAGGTCGTTGCGCGTCAGCAGCCGCACATGCCCGCCGCCGCGGATCGCCGCGCAGCGGATCCCGTCGAGCTTGCGCTCGTAGATCCAGTCCGGGTCCGAGAAGCGCTCATCGGTGAGGACCGCCTTCATCAGCGCGACCCGATTCGGCAGCGGTTGCGGGCGCAGCCGTGCTCGCTCGTCGTCGGGCAGCCGGGTGAACGGGTCGGCGGACACGCCGGCACCCTACGCGGGCGCCGGCTCGGCCCGCAGCCGCCGCGCGCGCAGCGCGGCCACGCCCCCGTCGATCCCGGTGCCGGCGAGCAGGACGAGCGGGATCTCCGCGGCAAGCCGGTAGCGGCTGAAGCCGAACGTCATCGCCGCCGACAGGCACACCAGCACGGCGAGCATCAGCAGCGGCCACACCGGGATCCGCGCGCGCCGCAGGCGCACGATCCCGCCGATCGCCAGCACGACCATCAGCGCGTACATGACGAGCCCCGCCTTGGCCACCGGGATCGAGCGGCTCCACAGCTCGCCGTAGCCGAGGTCGTCCTGGTAGCGGTACAGCTCCCACACGCGCAGGACGCGCACCGCGACGACGACCGGCACGCGGCTCGCGTGGTCCTCCATGTAGCGCCAGGCCTGGTCGCGCTGGCAGGCGGCCTGCTCGAGCTCGTCGGCGATGCTCACGCACGGCCCGCGCAGCGCGCACTCATGGCGGACGAACCCGAGGTAGGGGCTGCCAGCGCGGAAGGTGTCGTCGCAGACGGTGGCCGCGGCGGTATGGCCGCTGTTGGAGGTGAAGACGATCGCGCGGTCCATCGTGATCGCGTTGCGCACCACCCACGGCACGAGCACGAGGGCGGTCGCGGCGACGGCGACGGCGGCCAGCGGCAGCGCGGGCCGCAGGGCGTCGCGGATGCGGGCGCGGGGCTGCACTCGGCGGCGCGCCGCCGCGACGCACAGCGGGATGGCGAGCAGCACGACGAGCGCGATCGCCTCCGTGCGGGTCAGGGTCGCCAGCCCGATGGCGGCGCCGAGCGCGGCGGCCAGGCCCAGGCCGCCGCCGTCGAGCAGGCGGTAGCCGAGCAGCAGGATCAGCGCGATCAGCGGCGCGTACAGCGCCTCGGTGATGACCGTGCCGTCGACCATGACCAGCTGCGGGTAGACGGCGGCCAGCCCGGCGGCGATGAGCCCGGCGCGCGGGCCGGCGAGGCGGCGGCCGAGGAGGCCGACGAGCACGACGGCGACCGGACCGAGCAGGCAGGACACCGCGCGGTGGGCGTCCAGCGAGTCGAGCCCCACCAGCGAGAACACCGACAGGAACAGCGGATAGAGCGGCGGGTAGGCGGCGGTGGGAACCGGCGCGCCCGTCATGAGCTCCGAGAACGGGCGGACATAGCCGTCGCCGTCGGCGATGCCGTTGGCCAGGAAGTGGTAGAGCAGCGTGTCGCCGCGGGCGGGCAGGCCGGGGGCGACCGCGAGCGCGTAGACGAGCCGCGCCGCCAGCGCGGCGAGGGCGATCGCGCCCAGCCAGAGCGAGAACCCGCGCTTGGTCACCGCGGGGAGGCTACGCGCTGGGCGGCGCCCGCACGGGGGCGGATGGCGAGGTCAGGCCATGATCTCGGTGCGCTCGTCGACCCGGGCCGCGCGGGTCGGGACCACCCGGCCGTCGAGGTCGAGCACGCTCGAGGACTCGTCGTACCAGCTATCCGGCGCCCGCGTGCCCCAGAACGAGCGGCAGCGCGCGTCGGTGACGCTCCAGCGCTTGGGCGGATGGTCGGGATCGCCCGTGTAGTAGTCGCAGGTGTAGAGCTCGATGCGGTGGCCGTCGGGGTCGCGCAGGTAGACGAAGAACGCGTTGGAGACGCCGTGGCGGCCCGGCCCGCGCTCGATGGCGTCGACGAACCCGCCCGCCGCGAGCTGATCGCACACCCGCAGGACGCTGCTCGGCTCGGCCAGCCACATCGCGAAGTGGTGCAGCCGCGGCCCGGTGCCCGCCGTCAGCGCGACGTCGTGCACGGTCGGCTTGCGCCGCAGCCAGGCGCCCGTGAGCTTCTCGTCGGCACCGTCGGTGGAGATGTACTCGGTCGCGCGGAAGCCGAGCTCCTGCCAGAAGCGGAACGCCGCCTCCGGGTCGGGCGCGTGGAAGTTCACGTGATCGAAGCGCAGGATCGGCGCGCCGCGCTGGAGGTGGAACTCCTGCGTGTTGCTGGGGACGACGTCCATGTCGTGGAAGAGCTCGAGCGGGAAGCCGAGCGGGTCCTGCACGCGGATCGCCCGCCCCTGCCCGGGCTCGCCGCGATGCTCGCGCACCGGGCAGCCGCGGCCGGCGAAGTAGTCTGCGGCGGCGTCGAGGTCCTCGTTCTCGGCCACTCGGAACGCCACGTGGTCGACCGCCGGCTCGGCGCCCGCCCGCAGCACGAGGCTGTGGTGCAGGAACTCCTCCCACCCGCGCAGGTACGCGGCGTGCGCCCCGCGCTCGGTGACGATCATCCCCAGCAGCGCGTCGTAGAAGCGCAGCGACCGCTCCAGATCACCCACGACCAGCTCCACGTGCGCCGCGCGCATGATGTCGAACGGCGGCCGCTTGACCTCGCCGATCAGCTCCTCGACCCGGCTCATGACGCCTCCTCGTCGTTGCGGCGCTGCTGGTAGGCGGCGACCGTGTGCAGCTTGTGCTCGCGCGCGAGCATCTCGATCTCGAGCGAGTCCGCCCCGCCTGCGATGCGCTCCATCAGCGTCTCGTGCTCGGCCAGCGACGCCCGCCCCCGCGTGGGGATGAACATGAAGATCGAGCTGCGCAGCGTGTTCACGCGCTCCTGGATCGCCTGCAGCTCGCGGCGCAGGTGCCCGTTGGGGCAGCGGTCGTAGATGACCTGGTGGAAGGCCTGGTTGTGGCGCGAGATGGCGAGCACGTCGAGGTCCTCGATCGCGGCCAGCATCCGCTCGTTGAGCTCGGCCATCCGGTCGAGGTCGCCGCGGTCGAGGTGCGGCGCGGCCAGCGCGGTCGCATAGCCCTCGAGCACGGCCAGCGTCGCCGTCGCCTCGGTCCACGACGCCGCGTCGATCGGCGCGACCTGGAAGCCCTGGTGGCGCTGATAGGTCACCCAGCCCTCGGCCTCCAGGCGGCGGATCGCCTCGCGCACCGGCATCTGGCTGACCTCGAGCTCGCGCGCGAGCGCGTCGATCACCAGCCGGTGCCCCGGCCCGTAGACGCCGTCGAGGATCCGCTGGCGCAGCAGCGTGTACGTACGCTCGAGCTTGCTCGGCGCGACGGTCATCCGCCCACGCCCAGGCGCGGGATGCGGTGCTCGCCGAGCGCGACGTGGACGGTCTCCTGGTCGCAGTAGAACTCGAACGAGTACTCGCCGCCCTCGCGACCGATGCCGCTGCCCTTCACGCCGCCGAACGGGGTGCGCAGGTCGCGCACGTTCTGCGAGTTGACCCAGCACAGGCCGGTGTCGATCGCCTGGGCAACGCGGTGCGCCCGCGTCAGGTCGTTCGTCCACACGTAGGCGGCCAGCCCGTACTTCGTCGCGTTGGCCAGCCGCACCGCCTCGGCCTCGTCGGAGAACGGCAGCGCGACCAGCACCGGCCCGAAGATCTCCTCCTGGAAGACCTTCATGTCCTCGGTGACGTCGGCGATGACGGTCGCATCGAGGTAGTTGCCGGCGGGCAGGTGCGCCGGGCGGTCGCCGCCGGCCAGGATCCGGGCGCCCGCCTCCCGCGCGCCGGCGATGTAGCCGAGCACGCGCGCGTGGTGCTCGGGGCGGATGAGCGGGCCGAGCTCGGTGTCGGGGTCGAACGGGTCGCCGACGCGGATGCTGCGCGCCCGGGCCGCGACGGCCTCGACCAGGCGCTCGTAGAGCCCGTCGGCCACGAGCAGCCGCGCGCCGGCGGTGCAGCGCTGGCCGTTCATGGAGAAGATCTGGAAGACGACCGCGTCGACGAGGCGCTCGAAGTCCGCACCGGCGTCCGCGAAGACGACGACCGGCGACTTGCCGCCCAGCTCGAACGACGTGCGCTTCAGCGTCGGCGCGCCCGCGGCCATGATGACCTGGCCGGTCGTCGTCTCCCCCGTGAAGCAGATGAGGTTCACGCCCGGGTGCGCGGACAGCGGCGCGCCGGCGACCTCGCCGAAGCCGTGGACGACGTTGAAGACGCCCTCGGGCAGCTGCGCCTCGGCCAGCAGCTCGGCCAGGCGCGTGGCGGTCAGCGGCGACCACTCGGCCGGCTTGAGCACGATCGTGTTGCCCGCGGCCAGGCACGGCGCGATCCGCCAGGTCGAGAGCATGAGCGGCGCGTTCCACGGCATGATCAGCCCGGCCACGCCGACCGGCTTGAACACCGAGTAGTTCAGGAAGGAGCCGGTCTGCCACGCCTTGCCGGCCAGCTCCTCGACGATCCCGGCGAAGTAGTCGAAGTTCTCCGCGGCGCGGGCGGCGAGGCCCTTCATCTGGGCGATCGGCATGCCGATGTCCAGGCACTCGAGCGCGATGAGCTCCTGGGCGTGCTCGCGGATGAGGTTCGCGATGCGGCGCAGCACGGCGGCGCGCTCCCGGGCCGTCATGCGCGGCCACGGCCCCGCGTCGAACGCGCGGCGGGCCGCGGCGACGGCGGCGTCGACGTCGGCGGCGTCGCCCGCGGCGACCTCGGCGATGACCTCGTTCGTCGTGGGGTTCAGCGTAGTGAAGGTCTGGCCGGACGCGCCGTCGCGAAAGTCGCCCGCGATGAAGTGCTGCTGGGCGCGGATCGCGGTCGTCATGTCGATCATCGCGGCAATCCTATACGAAAGCCGATAAGGTCCGGCCCATGGATCTCGAGTCGCTGCGGCCGTCGAAGATCGTTGCCGTCCACCTCAACTACCGCAGCCGTGCGCAGCAGCGCGGCCGCCTGCCGGTCGCACCGTCCTACTTCCTCAAGCCGCCGTCGTCGCTGTCGCGCGCCGGCGCGCCGGTCGTGCGCCCGCGCGGCTGCGAGCTGCTCGTGCTCGAAGGCGAGATCGCGGTGGTGATCGGCACGCGCGCGCGCGACGTGACCCCCGAGGAGGGCACGGCGGCAGTCGGCTGGATCACTGCCGCCAACGACTTCGGCGTCTACGACCTGCGCTGGGCCGACCGCGGCTCGAACGTGCTGGCCAAGGGCCAGGACGGCTTCACCCCGATCGGGCCGCGGCTCGTGCCCGCCCGCTCGCTCGACCTCGCGGCGCTGACCCTGCGCACGCGGGTCAACGGCCACGTCGTCCAGGAGGACAGCACCGCCAACCTCATCTTCCCGTTCGGCGCGCTCGTCGCCGACCTCGCGCGGTTCATGACGCTCGAGCCCGGCGACATCATCCTCACCGGCACCCCGGCCGACGCGCAGCCCGTCGCCCCCGGCGACGTGGTCGAGGTCGAGGTCGAGGGGGTCGGCACGCTGCGCAACGAGATCGTCGCGGCCGCGACCGACCTCGAGCCCTACGGCGCGATGCCGAAGGTCACGCCGCAGGTGCGCGCCGACGCGACGAACACGCCCGCCACCCCCGGCTGTCGTCCGCGGCCCGCGACGCGCTCAACCGCGTCTCCACCGCCACGTCACCGTCCAGCTGCGCCGGCGCGGCATCGCCAACACGTTCGGCGTAGCCTGCGGCCGGCGCGGCCGGACCTGCGGCTGCTCGGCTACGCCCACACGCTGCGCTACGTCGCGCTGCGCGAGGACGTGCGCCAGGCGCAGGCCGCCACCGGCGAGCTGAACGCGCAGAAGGCGACGATCGAGGCGCTGCGCGACGACGAGGTGCTCGTCATCGAGGCCCGCGACGACCCCGGCGCGGGGACGATCGGCGACATCCTCGCCATGCGCGCGCTGCGCCGCGGCGCGGCCGGGATCGTCACCGACGGCGGCGTGCGCGACTCGCCGTCGTTCGCGCAGCTCGGCCTGCCCACCTACTACCGCGCGCCCCACGCCGCGGTCCTCGGCCTCAAGCACTTCCCGCTCGAGGACGACGTGCCGATCACGTGCGCCGGCGTGCTCGTCATGCCCGGCGACGTGATGGTCGGCGACGCCGAGGGCGTGCTCGTCATCCCCGCCGCGCTGGCCGAGGAGGTCGCGCACGACGCGCTCGAGCAGGAGCTGCGCGAGGAGTGGGCGCTGGAGCGCGTGACCGCGGGCGAGAGCGTCCGCACCACGTACCCCATCGCGAAGGAGCGGCTGCCCGAGTACGACGCCTGGCGCGCCGCAAAGGAGCACGCATGATCACGGGAGCGATCACCCCGCTCGTCACCCCGTTTCGCGACGACGGCGCGCTCGACCTCGACACGATCGGGACGCTGGTCGACTGGCAGCTCGAGCGCGGGACGCACGGCATCTCGGTCGGCGGCTCGACCGGTGAGCCGACGTCGCAGACCGTGGCCGAGCGCATCGCGGTCATGCGCGCCGCGGCGACGGCGATCGTCGGCCGCGTGCCGTTCCTGCCCGGCACCGGGAGCGCGCTCATGGACGAGACGCTCGAGCTGACGGCCGAGGCCCAGCGGCTGGGGGCGGCGGCGGCGCTCGTCGTCTCGCCCTACTACTCGCGCGCCCAGCAGGACGGCCTGTTTCGCTGGTACTCGCGGGTGGCCAGCGAGTTCCCCGACCTGGCGATCATCGTCTACAACGTCCCGGTCCGCGCGGCGGTCGACGTCAACCCGGCCACCGTCGGCCGGCTGCGCCGCGCGCACGAGAACATCGTCGGCATCAAGGAGACCACGAAGGACTTCGAGCACGTCTCCTACGTGCTCGACGAGTGCGGGACGGACTTCGTCGCGCTGTCGGGGATCGAGCTGCTGTGCTACCCGATGCTCTGCCTCGGCGGCTCCGGGCACCTCAGCTGCGTGGGCAACTTCGCCCCGGTGCCCTGCGCGGAGCTCTACGACGCGTTCGCGGCGGGCGACCACGACCGGGCGCGCCGGCTGCACTACGACCTGCACCCGCTCGTCGACGCCGCGTTCACCGAGACCAACCCGGTACCGGCGAAGTGGATCATGCACCGCATGGGACTGCTGCCCTCGGCCCACGCCCGGATCCCGCTGGCGCCGCTGAGCGAGGCGGGCCGCCAGCGCGTCCTCTCCCTGCTCGCCACGTCGCCCCACGTCGAACCGCTCACCCCCGCCTGACCCCGGCGAGGCGGCTCAGGCGGTCACCACCGGCTCGTCCGCGCGGGCGAGGAACTCGCGCACGCGCCGCTTGTAGGGCTCGCGGTCGTAGGAGCTCACGAACGCTCCCGCCATCCGCACGGGGTCGCCGAAGAAGTAGTACTCGTAGAGCGCCTGGCGCCCGGCGAACGCGCTGATGCACGTGTCCCAGGCGAGCCGGAACAGCCGCACGCGCTCGGTGCCCGTCAGCGTCGCCGACTGCAGGTAGGCCTCGACGTCGTCGTGGGCGTCGCCGTGGACGTCGGCCTCGGTCGGCAGCGCCATCAGGCCGCTGGCGCCGAGCTTGCGCAGGATCTCCGGGAAGCGCTGGTAGGCCTTCGGATACCAGTTGCGGTTGGCGTTCAGCGGCTCCCACCGCGGGGTCATCACGCCGAAGCGGTTGGGCGCGGCGTCCGCCTCGGCCGCGCGGACCAGCGCGCGCGACTGCTCCAGCGCGACGATCACCTCGGCGATGTCGCCCTGGACGTGCGGGAACTGCTCGATGCCGATCGCCTCGGTCAGGCACGAGATCAGCCCGAGCAGGTACTCGGTCTTGGCCATCGTGCGCGTCGCGACCTGATGGGTCATGTGCACCACCGCCGACGTCTCCGTATAGAACCCGTTGCACATCTGCGGGTGGCCGAGCAGGAAGCAGCGCTCGTAGGGCACGTGGACGTCGTCGAAGACCACCACCGCGTCCATCTCCTCGAAGCGCGAGCCGAGCGGATGGTCGAAGTGGCTGCGGCCGTGGTCCATCGACTCGCGGCAGATGAAGCACAGGCCGGGCGCGTCGCAGTTGATCGCGAACGCGAACGAGTACGGCGCGTCCTCGGGACTGCCCTTGAGCACGGTCGACGGGAAGACGAGCAGCTCGTCGGCCGTCGGGCCGATCGTCGCGAGCAGGCGCGCGCCGCGCACGACGATGCCGTTGTCGTCCTCGCTGACGATGTGCGCGGTCAGCTTGCCACCGAGCTGGGCACCGGCCGGCTGGCTGCGGTTGGCCTGCGGCGGGATGAGCGTGTGGGTGGTCAGCAGGTCCTGCTCGCGGACCATCTCGTAGTAGCAGCGGACGTTCTGCGCGAACGCGGGGTCGGCCTGGGCGAACCAGTCGCCCGCTTCGGACAGGGCCATGAGGCACGAGTTGAGGTAGTCGCCGGTGCGGCCCAGCGTGCCCAGGCTGTCGTCGGCCCAGAGCTTGAACGCGGCCCGGCGCTGGGCCAGGTCCGCGGGCGTGCGCGGGACCATGAACGACGTGCCGACCCGCTCGCCGCTGGCCGGCGACTCGTAGGTCATGACGTCGCGATGCTCGTGCTGGCGGTCGTACAGCCGCGCGTAGGTGCGCGTGACGTTGCGAAACGCCGGATGGTCGGGGATCCCGCCCTCGAGCGTCTCGCCGCCGATCTGGACCGTGGTCTTCAGACTCGACAGGCGGTCGAGGTAGTCCTGGCCCGTACGTGCACCCATGGGTCGTGTCTCCTAGATGAGGTGTTCCTGGCCGAGCTGCTCCTCGGCCAGGATGGTGAAGCGGCTGGTGAGAAACGCAAGCGCGTCGCCGTCGCGGAAGTCGAAGCCGGTCACCTCGCCGAGGAACAGCGTGTGGTCGCCGGCGGCGTAGCTGCGCCACGGCGTGCACTCGAGATGGGCGAGGACCCCGGCCAGCCGCGGCGCGTGTCGCTTCGACCCAGTGCACGTCGCACGCCGGACCGCCGGCGAAGCAGCGGGCGACCGGCTCCTGCTCGGCGCCGAGCACGCTGACCGGTGAACGGCCGGCCGCGCAGCAGGTCGTGTGCGAGCGCGCGCCGACCCACGCTGACGAGCGACGAGGCGGTCGAGGACACCGACGTGAACGAGTTGACCGTGATGCCGTGGCGCGGCCGTCCGGCCCCGCGAAGGTGACGACGGCGACGCCGGTGGCGAAGGGCCCAGGCAGGCGCGCAGCGCCGACGCGCCGCGGCCTGCGGACCGATGGTGGGACGGCGCGGCCGCCCCGCTCTCTCACCCATGCCCAGGAACGTACACTATTCGTTCATGCGTACAACTGTTGTGCGCGACGGGTTCGCGGGCTACGGTGCCGGGCGTGAGCGCACGCGCGGCCAGCGGCGGATCGCAGACCCTGGAGCGGGGGCTGCGGCTGCTGCGCGTCCTCGGCGAGCACCCCGCCGGCCTGTCGGTGTCCGAGCTGGCGAGCGCGCATGGGCACGCATCGCGCGGGATCTACCGGCTGCTCGGCCCGCTCATCGACCAGCGGCTCGTCGTGCGCTCGCAGGACGGCCGCCACACCCTCGGCACGGGCCTGATCGAGCTCGCCAGCCGCGTGCGCCCGCGGCTGCAGGAGGTGGCGGTGGCCGAGCTGCGGCGCCTGGCCGACGAGCTGGGGCGACCACCGCCCTTGACCGTCCGCGACGACGAGGAGGCCGTCGTGGCCGCGGTGGTCGAGCCCCGCAACACCGACATGCACATCGCCTACCGCAGCGGGCTGCGCCACCGCCTCGACCAGGCGGCCTCCGGCATCGCGATCCTGGCCGCGCTGCCGCCCCGCGACGGCGAGCGCGAGGCGATCCGGGTCGCGCGCGAGCGCGGCTGGTCGCAGTCGACGAGCGAGCTGCTGCCCGGATCGACCGGGATCGGTGCCGCGATCCGGCCGCCGGGCGGCGTGGTCGAGGCGTCGATCAGCGCGGTGTGGACGGACGCGCGCGACCCAGCCGTGGCCGCCGCTCCGCTCATGCGCTCGGCAACCGCGATCGGCGCGGCACTCGGCTGAGCGCCGGCCCCGCGCGACCTTCGCCGAGCACCGCTCCCACGGCCGCGCACGCCACCAGCACGAACCCCGCCCCGACGAACCACGACATGAGCGCGATCGCGATGCCGATCGTCCCGTAGCGATCGGCCGACTCGGCGATGGCCCGCGGCATGTACACCAGCGAGGCGACGCTCAGCGCGTCCATCACCACCGCGGTGAGGACCGCGGTCGCCACCAGCGCCCGCCACGGGACCCGGCGGGAGAGGAGGACGAACGGCGTCAGCAGCCAGACGAAGAGCTCGGTCGTCAGCGCGACGACGAGACCGAGCAGCGGGCCGGTGGCGTCGGCGATCACGTGGCGCAGCGGGACGACGATGCTCACCACGACGGCCACGCCCAGCAGCCAGGTCAGGCCGGCGGGCGTCGCGCGCACGCCGAGCGACTTCAACCGCCAGCTGCGCTCGTAGACGCGCTGCAGGCCGCGCGTGAAGCTCAGCGCCGAAGCGACCAGGAGCGCCACGCCGAGGACCGAGACCGTGCTGCGTACGTCGCTGGGCGGCGCGAACATGCTCCGGACGAGCTCGGCGGAGGTCCCGTCGAGATGGAAGCGGCGGATGAGGGAGCTTGCGAAGCCCTCGCTGTCGATCGGCGTCACCGAGCCGAGCACGACGCCAAGCGGGATCAGCGACGTGAACGTCAGCGAGGCCAGCGCGATCGAGCGGTCGACGAACTCGACCTCGACCAGGCGCTCGAGGCAGCGGCGCCCGAAGTCGGCGCCGCGCGTGAGGTGCGCACGAAACCGGCTGGCCTCGGCGCGGGTGATCGCGGCCCGCTTCCAGCGTTCGATGCGCGGGTCGGGCGACATGCGCCCCCGAGCCTACGGCGGACCGGCGCCGCGAGGGGCCGGATCACAGCAGGACCGGATGCTCGAGCGTCGCGAACGCGTCGACGACCTGCGGGTCGAAGCGGCGCCCGCGGTGCTCGAGGATCGTCGAGACGGCGCGGTCGATGCTCCACGCCTCCTTGTAGGGGCGCTCGTGGGTGAGGGCGTCGAAGACGTCGGCCACCGCGACCACCCGGCCCGCCAGCGGGATCCGCTCGCCGACCACGCCGTACGGATACCCGGCGCCATCCCAGCGCTCGTGGTGGCTGAGCGCGACCTGCTCGGCGGTCCGCAGCAGGTGGGAGCCGCTGCCACGCAGCATCTCGGCGCCGGTCAGCGTGTGGCGCTGCATGGTCGTGCGCTCGTCCGCCGTGAGCGGGCCGGGCTTGAGCAGGATCGCGTCGCTGAGGGCGATCTTGCCGACGTCGTGCAGCGGCGCGGCGAGCCCGATCTGCTCGACCTCGTCGTCGGGCAGCCCCATGAGGAACGCGATCTCCCGTGCACTGCGGCCGACGCGCTGCGTGTGGCGCCCGGTGCGGTCGTCGCGGAACTCGGCGGCGAGCGCGAGGCGCTGGAGCATCTCCAGGCGCGCGATCGAGCCTCGGCCGTCCGTCGGCGCACGCGAGCCTCGAGCGAGGCCTCGATCGCCGTCTGCTGGAGCTGGAGCTCGCGCATCTCGAGCAGGTTTCGCACCCGCAGCCGGACCTCCTGCGGGTCGAACGGCTTGGTGACGAAGTCGCGCGCGCCGGCGTCCAGCGCGCGGCGGCGGATCTCGGGCGTGATGTCGGCGGTCAGCACGAGCATCATCACGGGCAGCGCGATCGATGAGCGTCGACGCGCAGGCGCAGGCGGCGCATGACGGCGAAGCCGTCGGTGCCGGGCATGTGCAGGTCGAGCATCAGCAGGTCGGGCTCGCGCGCCTCGCAGCGGACGATCGCATCCTGTGGATCGGTGGTCGTGTCGACGCGCTCGAAGCCCCAGCTCTCCAGGAGCGCCCGCAGCGCGAGCACGTTGGCAGGCTCGTCGTCGACGACGAGGATCCTCAGGCTCTCGATCCAGCGATCGCGTCCCCGCACGTATTCCCCCTGCGCCCGGGGACGATACACCGGATGTCTGACCTCGCGCGCGCCAGCTCGGCCGATCGCACCCCGCAGCCGCAGCCCCCATACTGCATCCGATGAGGGAGGGCTTTCGCTGCGGACGGACAGCGCACGATCCGCTTCGGACGTGGCGCCCTGGCCGATGCTCCGGTGCTGCTCGGCGACGGCTACCTTGCTGCTGACGACCAGCGCCGCCGCCGCGGCCCTCGCGATCGCGGCAGCCGCCGCGCAGCGCCACGACGTGCCCGCCGGTCGGGTGGACGACGTCGCCCGATCAGCTCGAGCGCCTCGACGACGCCGCGGGGATGCTGATCGTCGCGCTCGGTGGCGGGCGGGTGGTCGACGTCGGCAAGGGGATCGGTTGGGGCCACCGGGGCCCGCGCGCTCGCCGCGATCCCGACGACGCTCTCGGCCGCCGAGATGACCGGCGGGCACCGCTCGCCGCGCGGCCTGCGACCGCGGCCGCTGCGCCCGGCGATCGTGCTCAACGACCCGGCGCTGTCGGCCTCCCAGCCGGCCGGCCCGCTCGCGGCCAGCGCGGCCAACGCGCTCGCCCACGCCATCGAGCCGCTCACGACGCAGGCCTCCCCGTGCCGACGCTCGCCGCCATCGAGGCCGCGCGGCTCATCGCCGCCGCCTGGCCTTCCCCCGAGCCCGACCGCGATGCGCTGGCCCTCGGCGCGCTGCTGTCCGGATACGCGATCGACAGCCAGGGCTACGGCCTGCACCACGTCGCCGCGCAGACGCTCGTGCGCGAGGGCGGCGTGGGCCACGGCCCGGCCAACGCGGTCCTCCGCGCACACGGTCGAGGCGCTGCGCCGCCGCGCCCCGACCGTTCTGCGCGCGTCGAGACGGAATGGGCGGCGACGCGGCCGTCGCCGCCGACCTGGCGCGCCGGGCCGGGCGCCGCCGCATCCGCGACCTCGGTGTCGCCCACGATCGCCTGCTCGAGATCGCGCAGGCCGCCGCCCGCCGCGCCGACGGCCTTCGCGCTGACCCTGCCGGCCGCCGACGCCGCCGGTTCTCCTCGAGCTGTACACCGCGGCGTGGCAGTGCAGGGCGCACCGACACCACGCCGGCCCAGCGACGCCCGCGGCACGCGGCGAACGCGACCGGGGAGATGACCGCCGTGCGCGACCTCCTGCAGAACCTCGTCGGCGCCCTGCCCGCCGGCTGCGACCACGCCGAAGCGCGGATCGTGCAGCGCGACAGCGAGGCGATCGGCGTACGCAACGGCGCGGTGGAGTGGATGGAGGCCGACGCCTGTCGGGGCTCGGCGTGCGGGTGCTCACCGGCGGCGCATGGGGCTTCGCCGCCACCGGGGCGCAGCTGACCGCCGCTCGCCGCACACGACGCGCTGGCCCGGGCGATCGCCGTCGCCCGCGCCCAGCCGCGCCCCGCCGGCACGGGCGCGCATGGCGCCGCCGCGGTACGGGTGCGCGCTCCGCCACCGGCGCCTGGTCGTCACCGTGCGAGCAGGACCCTTCGCTGTCTCCACCGAGGCCAAGCTCGAGCACCTCCTCGCCGCCGAGGCCGCGATGGCCGGCGACCCGCGCCTCGTACGCCGGGAGGCGTCCTGCCTGAGCGTGCGCACGCACACCACGTTCGCCTCCAGCGCCGGCGCGCTGTGCGAGCAGACGATCGTGCACTGCGGCGGGGGGCTCCAGGCGCTGGCGGCCGACGGAGACGAGGCCCAGGTGCGCTCCTACCCCAGCGGCCACGGCGGCTCGGTCGCGGCGGCCGGGTGGGAGCACCTGCTCGGCCTCGAGCTCGCCGCCCACGCGCCCCGCGTGGCGGACGAGGCCGTCGCGCTGCTGCGCGCCCCGGTCTGCCCCGCCGGGCGCACGACGCTCGTCCTCGGGGCCGATCAGCTCGCGCTGCAGGTCCACGAGTCCGTCGGCCACGCGCTCGAGCTCGACCGCATGCTCGGAGCCGAGGCCTCCTACGCGGGCACGAGCTGGATCGGGCCCGGCGACCTCGGCTCCCGCTGCGCTTCGGCGCCGAGCCGATGACCGTCACCGCCGACGCGACGCTCCCCGCCAGGCTGGGCTCGTTCTGCCTGGGACGACGAGGGCGTCGCCGCCCAGCGCACCACGCTGGTCGAGGGCGGGCATCCTGCGGGCCGCGCTGTCGGACCGCACGTCGGCGGCGGCGATCGGCCTGGCGCAGTCCGGCGGCTGCGCCCGCGCCGACGGCTTCGCCCGCCAGCCGATCGTGCGCATGACCAACGTCTCGCTCGAGCCGGGCGCCGCGGGCTCGCTGGCCGACCTGCTGGCCGACACCGGCGCGGGCCTGTACCTCGAGACCAACCGCTCGTGGTCGATCGACGACCGCCGGCTGCACTTCCAGTTCGGCACCGAGGTCGCGCGCGAGATCCGCGGCGGCGAGCTCGGCCGCCTGTACCGCAACGCCGCGTACGCCGGCGTCTCGCCGCGCTTCTGGGGATCGCTCGACGCGGTGTGCTCGGCGCCCGGTGGCGCCTGCACGGCCTGCTCAACTGCGGCAAGGGCGAGCCCGGCCAGATCATGGCGGTCTGCTGGCACCGCGCCCGCCCGGTTTCGCGACGTGGACGTCGGGGTGGCAGGATGACCGGCGCGCCCGATCCGCTCCAGCTCGCCGCCCACGTGCTCGCCATGGCCGAGGGCGAGACGCAGGTGACCGTCGTGCGCGAGCGCTCGCTGACCAGCCGGTTCGCCCGCTCCGTCCCCACGCAGGCCACCGCGCTGGACACCATCGCCGTCCACGTGCTGTCGGTCGTCGACGGCCAGACCGGTGGCGCCGCGTGCACCGCGCTCGACGACGACACCCTGCGCGCCACCGCCGCCCGCGCCCGGCGCGCCGCCCAAGCCGCCGCGCGCTCGGGCCCCGGCCTCTACCCTGGCCTGCCCGATCCGGCCGCCGCCCGCGTCCAGCGCGCCGCGCAAGCCACCGCGCACTCGGACCCCGGCCCCTTGCCCGAGCCCGCCGCCGCCCCTCCCCGCCGGCTTCGACGGGCCGGCCGGCGCGGCTCGACCGGCCGCCAGCCGGCGCCGGCCCTGGCCGCCGCGCGACGGCCATGCGGCGAGCGCGGCCTCGGGCCGACGGCGTCTGGACCGCGGGGGACGTGCGCACGGCGATCGCGTCGTCGCGCGGCCTCGCCGTCCGCGACCGCGTGACCGACGCCTTCATGCGCGTGATCTGCCGCGACGGCGACGGGCGCGCGGGCTTCGCGGCGGGCGCCGGCACCGGCATCGGCGCGGTCGACGGCGCGCAGCTCGCCCACCGCGCCGCGGCCAAGGTCGTCGCCGGCGAGCCCGCCGCGCTCGAGCCCGGCGCGTACCCGGTCATCCTCGACCACGACGCGGTCGGCGCGATCCTCGACATGCTCGGCGACGTCGCGTTCAACGGGCTCGCGCACGCGGAGGGCCGCGGCGCGCTCGCCGGCCGCCTCGGCACGCGCGTGGCGGCGCCCGGCATCGACCTGTCCGACCACCCCCACCCCCCGGGGACGCTGCCGCGAGCCTTCGACGCCGAGGGCGTTCCCAAGGCGCCGCGGACGCTGATCGCCGACGGCGTCGCCCGCGCGGTGGTCTACGACACGCGCTCGGCGGCGATCGCGGGCGGCGGCGCGGTCTCCACCGGCCACGCGCTCGAGCCGGGCGGGAGCGCCTGGGGGCCCGGGCCGCGCAACCTCGTCCTCGCCGGCGGCGGCGCGGCCTCGGTCGAGGAGCTGGCGGCGCCGATCGAGCGCGGCCTCTACATCACGCGCCTGTGGTACCTGAACGTCGTCCACGAGCGCAGCGCCCTGCTGACCGGCGTCTCGCGCGAGGGGACCTTCCTCGTCGAGGACGGCCGCATCGCCCGCCCGCTGCGCGACGTGCGCTTCACCGACTCCGCCCTGCGGATCCTCGAGGCGACCGAGGCGCTGACCGCGAGCCAGCGGCTCGTCAGCGAGGCCGAGCTCTACGGGACCCGGTTCGCGTCGGGCAGCGTCGTGCCGGCGCTGCGCGCCGGCGGCTTCCGGGTGACCGGCGGCGCCTAACCGCAGCGCCCGCGAATCAGAGCTTGATGAGGACGATCGTGTTGAGCACGAACAGGATCGCGATGGCGACCGTCCAGCGGTTCAGGTTGCGCTCGACGAGCGACCCGCCGCCCAGCGGGCCCTGACCGGTCCCGACCCCGAAGGCGCCGGACAGCCCGGCGTCCTTGCCCGAGTGCATGAGGATCAGGAAGATCAGCAGCACGGACAGGATGACCTGCACGAAGTCGAGGAGGAGCACCATCAGCGCCGCATGCTAGTCGGGCCGCCCGCAGACGGACGACCGACTAATCGGTGACCTCGTCGAGCTGGCGCAGAGTCTCCGCCGCCTCGGCGCGCAGCTGGCGGTCCAGCCCCCGCCAGTCGGCCTCCGACAGCTTGCCGGTCTGGTGATCGAGGCTCGGCGTCGCGGATCTCGCGGTACTTCGCTCGCGCGCGGCCTCGGGCTCGTCGCGCCGCGTGCGGTCGCGCTCCTGGGTGGCGTCCACGCTGCGCCGGCGCAGCGGGGCCGACACCGCGGCGACCACGAGCAGCAGCAGGGCGAGGATCGCCAGCAGCGCGAGCACGTCCACCGCTCGCTCAGGCGCGGCCGAGGTCCTGCGCGACGCGGGCCTTCAGCCCCGCGGTGGCGCGCCGGCGGGCCGCGTCGGGCGCCGGCCACAGGGCGATCAGGCCGCCGGCGAACACGATCAGGCTGCCCGCCCAGATCCAGAAGACGAGCGGCGAGTTGATGACCCGGAACGTCGCGGGCGGCGCCGTGCGCTCATAGGCGAGGGCCACGCCCTGCAGCGCGGCGTCCGTGGTCAGCCCGGCGCCCTGGTCGGAGGCCAGGAAGCGGTCCGCCCCGTCGACCGCCTTCATCACCCACTGCAGATCCGGGCTCACCGCGGTCCACATGTCGTGCACGTCTGCAGCCGGCGCGCAGGCCGATCTCGCTCTCGCCCTCATCGGTGACCTGGCGCTGGACCGCCGGCAGCAACGGGTTCATCGCCGGGTAGTAGCCGCGCGACGGCTCCAGCGTCGCGACGACCTTGCCGTCGCAGAACTGCAGGACCGCGCCGAGCACGGCGAGGCGCCGGTCCCGCCGGGTCGCCGGCCGTGCCGGTCGCGCCCGCACGTAGCGCACGTCGTAGCCGTCCACCCGCGCGGACTGCCCGGGCGCAGCGTGACGTCGCGCGCCACCTGGAAGGCCGAGGCCGGCCACGCCGACGAACAGCACCGCGATGCCGAGGTGCACGAAGTAGCCGCCGTAGCGGCGGCGGTTGCGCCGCACCAGCGACACGAACGCCGCCGGCAGCGGCTCGTGCGACAGCGCCCGGCGCGCCCGGGTGCCGCGCACGACCTCCTGGCCGACCGTCCCCATCACGAACGCGGCCAGCGCGAACATGGCCAGCGCCAGCGGCTTCTGCGGCACGCCGGCGACCGGCAGCAGCGCCACGAGCGCGACCGCCCCGCACAGCACCGGGACGCGGAACGTGCGCCAGAGGTTCGCCGCGGTCGCGCGCCGCCAGGCGATGAGCGGCCCGATCCCCGACAGCAGGACGAGCACCAGCGCCAGCGGCACCGTGTAGCGGCTGAACCACGGCGGCCCGACCGACGTCTCGTTGCCGGTGATCGCCTCCGAGATCAGCGGGAAGAACGTGCCCCAGAAGACGACGAAGCACAGCGCGACGAGCACGATGTTGTTCAGCAGGAACGCCGCTTCACGCGACAGCAGCGAGTCGAGCTTGTGCTCGGAGCGCAGGATGTCGCGCCGCCAGATGACCAGCCCGATCGAGCCGAGCGCCATCCCGCAGATCAGCACGACGAACGGGATGCCCAGCGTCGAGGCGCCGAACGCGTGGATCGAGTTGAGGATGCCGCTGCGCACGAGGAAGGTGCCCAGGACGCAGAGCACGCCGGTGGCCAGGACCAGCGAGACGTTCCACACCTTCAGCATCCCGCGCTTCTCCTGGATCATCACCGAGTGCAGGAACGCGGTGCCGATGAGCCACGGCATGAGCGACGCGTTCTCGACCGGGTCCCAGGCCCAGTAGCCGCCCCAGCCCAGCTCCGAGTACGACCAGCGCGCCCCGAGCAGGATGCCGACGCCGAGGAACAGCCACGCGGCCAGCGCGAAGCGCCGCGTCGAGCGGATCCACTCGGCGTCCACCCGTCGCGCGATCAGCGCCCCGACCGCGAACGCGAACGGGATCGCGAACAGCGTGTAGCCCGAGTACAGCATGGGCGGGTGGGCCATCATGCTCGGGTGGCGCAGGAGCGGGTTGAGGCCCACCCCCTCGGCCGGCGCGGCGGCCACCGTCTCGAACGGCGTGACCGCGAAGACGAGCAGGGCGCAGAAGAACGCGCCGTAGCCGAGCAGCACGGTGATGGCCCACGGCACGACGTCGCGCATGCGCCGGCGGGTCATCCACAGCACGAGGCTCGACCACAGCGACAGCAGCCAGACCCACAGCAGCAGCGAGCCCTCCTGCGACGACCACACCGCGGCCGCCCGGTAGAAGACCGGCGTCGTCGTCGACGAGTGCTGGGCCACGGTGACGAAGTGGAAGTCCGACCGCAGGAAGGCGATCTCGAGCACCGCGAAGGCGACGGTCAGCACGGCGGCCAGCGCGTAGACGCTGCGGCGGGCCGAGTCGACCCACTCGCGCCGCCCCGTCTTGACCCCGTAGAGCGCGGCGAAGACGCCGTAGGCGCAGAGGCCCAGGGCGATGATCAGAGCCGCGCGGCCGACGATCGCCATCTAGCTAGTGGCCCGCCCCGCAACCGTCGACCGCGACCATCGGCGCCCTACTGCGGGGTCTTCTCGGCGGTGAACTTCGACGGGCACTTCGTGATCAGCGAGTCGCGCTCCCCGATGAACGTGCCGTCGGAGCCGGGCTTGACCGTGACGATCACCTCCCGCCCCTCGCGGAACGGGTCCGGCACCGTGCCGGTGTAGCGCACCGGCACCGACGCGGTGCCCTTGCGGTCGCGGACCTTGAACAGCAGCGCCTCGCCGTCGCGCCGCACGGTGCCGTCGACGACCTTGCCGGTGAGCTGGTAGCTGCGGCCCTGCTGAGCTCCGGTGAGCAGATCGCTGGGGTTCTTGGCCTGGCTGCCCGCGCTGAAGCTCGTGTAGATGAGGCCGCTGGCGAGCAGCAGGGCGGCGGTGAGGGCGACGATCAGGCGGATCCGGCGCTTGCGGGCTGGAGTTCCTGCCATCCGGCAGTCTACGAAGGTCGCCCGCGCCGGACGCCACGCTCGCGGCGTGCTCCGCGGTCGGCCGGGCCCGGTCGCAGGGGCCTCTCGCGCCCGTGCGAGCGCACGCCGCGAGGAATTTCGACGGCAGATGCGAAACGAAACGTGTCGACCGGCGTCCTTGGGGGAGAGAGGAGAAACACGATGTTCACCAACACCACCCCCATGCGTTCCCGGATAGCTCAACAACTCAAGCGACTCGGACCCGCGACCACCACTCGGCGCGGCTCCTCGCGGACCCGTCGGCCGGGAACCGCCGCCACGGCTCCCGAGCCCGTGGCCGAGCCTCCCGACCCGGAGGCACGAGTGCGCGAGGCCGGCGGCCCCGAGGACCGCGCGTCGTACACCTGCTCCTGCGGCATGGTGTTCGCGGCGCCGGTCTCGACGTCGGTCTCGTGCCCCCGCTGCGGCACTGGCCAGGCCTGGTAGTCCGGCGGCGCCGACGGGTACGCTCCTGACCACATGGTCAGGAAGCTCGTCCGCCGGCCGGTGGCCCTGATCCTGATCGCGCTCATGGCGGTCGGGTCGGTCGCGATGTGGGTCGCCGTGCCGATCTTCTGGCTCTGGCTGGCCTCGAAGCTGCAGGAGGGATCGCAGCCGAGCCTCGGCCCCTACCTGCTCGTGATCGCCGGCATCGCGATCTCGATGTTCGCCATCGGCAAGCTGCTGGCCCGCCTCGACCGCCTGTACGCGGTCGTGCTCGGCGCTCCGCGCCAGCAGCGCATCCAGGCGTCGTGGCAGCGGTCGATGCGCGGGGAGCGCGGCTCGACGCGGCGGCGCACGGTGCTCGACAGCGTGATGGTGGTGTCCGTCGGCATCGCGCTCGTCGCGTTCGGCGTCTGGTTCTTCGGCTTCGCCGGCTCGTCCCTGCCCACGTGATGGCCACCGCGGAGATCAGCGTCCTCGGGCTGGGCCGCGCCGATCCGAGCGCGTCGGCCTACGTCGCCGAGATCCAGCGCCGGCTCGCCGCCCAGGACCGCGTCCGCTACGAGATGCACGCGATGGGCACCGCGCTGGAGGGAACGACGGCCGACATCCTCGCGCTCGCCGCCGAGCTGCACGCGGTGCCGTTCGCGCTCGGCCTGCCCCGCGTCTACACGGTGCTCAAGCTCGACGAGCGCCGCGACAAGGCGCAGACGCTCGAGGACAAGGTCACGAGCGTGCGCCGCCTGCTGGCCGCGGACGCGCAGCCCGGCGACACGGCGACGTCCTGATCGACGACCTGCCCCACCACGATCGACGCCCCGGCCCTGAGGGCCGAGGCGTCGCCGGGGTCCTCGATCCCTGGAGGAAGACCGAGGTGCTCTGCTCCACCCGGCCGCTTCATAGGAGGAGGTCTGAACCGACCAGGTCACGTGCGACGATACCCCCGAACCTAAAGCCCAGACGAGGAAAGGCCGATCTTCGCCCAGATGCTTCGACTCCCGCTTCTCACCGCCGGCGCCGCGCTGGCGATCGCGGCGCCCGCCGTCGCCGCCTCCAACCCCGCCTCCGGGGTGTGCCCGCTCAAGGTCGCGGACGTGCCGGGCGGCAAGGTCACCGTGGGGGTGGACATCGACGACGCCGGCTCGACCGCCGCGCGCAAGGCCCGCTGCGTCGTGGCCGGCCGCGTGGTCCGCACGCTCGTGCGCGAGGGCGCCGAGATGCCGATGAAGGCCCGCGGCTTCCGCTGCACGCCGGTCGTCACCAGCAAGCGGATCCGCTGGACCTGCGTCTACCGCGGCGGGTCACCCCGCACCACGGTGACGCTGCGCTTCGGCTACCGCGTCTGAGCCTTGCGCTTGCGTGCGCCGCGCTGGCGCACCGCCAGCGCGCCCGCACCCGCGCCGAGCACGAACGCGACGGCGAGCGCGAGGATCAGCGGCGTGTTCCACGTGCCGAAGATCCAGTTCACGCGCACCTTGTCGAGGTTGACGACCGCGAAGACGATCATCAGCGCCAGCGCGATCAGGAAGCCGATCTGGGCCAGCGTGATCTTGCGGCGGGGCTTGCCGGCGGACTCGAGGTCGCCGGCGCGTGATCGTGTGGCCATGCGCCAAGCCTACTCTGCCACGACGTGCTCGGACGCCATTGCCGCGGCCGCCGCGCTGCGCTCGGCCCGCCGCCCCTCGAGCAGGGCCCAGGCGACCACGGCGGCGGCGAGGCAGAAGCCCGCCGATACCCACATCGCCATCACGTAGTCGCTCGCGGTCGGCAGGTGCGCGCCCGCCGGCGTGTGGCCGGCCAGCATCGCGGCGGTCAGCGCGCTGCCCAGCGAGAAGCCGACGTAGCGGACCACCTGGTAGAAGCCCATCGCGCTGCCGGTCTCCGGCCTGGGCACCGAGCGGACGATGAGCCCCGGGATCGCCGCGAACGTCAGCCCGAGGCCGAGCCCCACGATCGCCATCATCGCGAAGGCCTGCCACAGCGCGCCGTGCCAGACCGCGAAGAACGCGCTGCCCGCGCCCACGATCAGGGCGCCGATCGGCAGCACCGCGCGCTCGCCGATCGCGTGGTGCAGCCACGGCAGCGCGCGGCTGGCGGCGAGGCTGAGCGCCGAGAACGGCACGAGCGTCAGGCCGGCGACGACGACGCTGGCCGAGAAGCCGTACCCGGCGTCGGTCGGCGTCTGCACGAAGGCGATCACCGCCGACAGGAACATGTACATCGCGATGCCCAGGACGAGCCCGAGCGAGTTGCCGGCGAGCACGGCCGGGTGGCGCAGGAGGCGCAGCGCGACCAGCGGCGCGGGCGCGCGCAGCTGCTGGCGCACCCACAGGGCGAGCAGGACGACGGCGGCGGCGAGCAGCGCGACGACGACGGTCGAGGTCCACCCCCAGGTGTTGCCCTCGGCGATGGCGAGCAGCAGCGCCACGAGGCCGAGCGAGAGCAGCGCGGCGCCCGGCAGGTCGAGGCCCACGCCGTCGCGGCTGGCGCTGCGCGGCACGACGGCCAGCGTGGCGGCGAGGGCGACCGCGCCGACCACGGCGCCGAACCAGAAGGCGGCCGACAGCCCGGGCCCGTCGGCGATGAAGCCGGTGATCGGGTAGCCGGCGCCGACGCCCGCCGCCGCGCAGACCGAGAGCAGCGCGATGACCGGCGCGACGCGCTCGCGCGGGAGGTGGTCGCGGGCCGCCGCCATCGTCATCGGCACGAGGCCGAGCCCGACGCCCTGCATCGCCCGGCCCGCGACGAGCACGGCCAGGCTCGTGGCCAGGGCGGAGACCACCCCGCCGGCGGTGACGACGGCCAGGCCCGCGACGAGCGCGCGCCGGCGGTGGGGCCCGTCGCCCAAGCGGCCGAGGATCGGGGCCGCGATGGCGCCGGCGAGCAGCGCAGCGGTGAGCGACCACTGCGCGGTGCTGATCGAGACGTCGAAGTCGTCGGCGATCGTCGGGATCAGCGGCGCCCCGAGCGCGCTGACGATGGCGGTCACCATCGTGACGAAGATCAGGACCGGGGCCAGCGCCGCCTCACGCCGGGTCTGCCTCATCGCGCCTCCTCCTGGAGCGCGTCGATCAGCCGTCCGAACGTCTCGACGGCCGCGACGAGCGCGGCGACGTCGGCGTCGGGCAGCTCCTCGGTCAGCGCCCGCAGGATCGCGCGGTAGTGCTCGCGGATGGCGGCGAGCTCGGCCCGGCCCTCCTCGGTGAGCGAGACGAGCACCACGCGGCCGTCCTGGGGAGACCGCTCGCGCGCGACGAGCCCGCGGCGCTGGAGGCGGTCGACGAGCTGCGTCACCGTCGGCTGGGCCAGGATCTGGCTGTCGGCGATCTCGGTGATCCGCTTCGGTCCGTCGTCGAGCCCGGCCACGAGCGCGGATTCCGTGCGCGACAGGCCCCCGGGGCCGGACCGCAGCAGCAGGCGCGTCAGGCGCGACGCGCGCGGCAGCAGCTCGACGGCGACGCGATCGATCGCTTCGGCACGGGATGGCGCAACGGCAGGCACATCCGAGAACTATATAGGTTTGCGATGGATTCGGTCAAGCGCGCCGCGGACCGGGGCGCCGCTCAGCGGCGCTCTCCGACCGCGCGGCGCTTCAGGTGCTCGGCGACGGCCGCGTCCACGGCGGCGATGCCGCCCTCCGGCAGCAGGCGGCTGATCGCGGCGAACGCCGCCTGCTCCGCCGGCAGATCCTCCTCGAGATAGATGGCCTCCACCGGGCACTCGGGCAGGCAGGCGCCGCAGTCGATGCACTCCCCCGGGTGGATCACCAGCAGCTGCTCGGCCTCGTAGATGCAGTCGACCGGGCAGACCTCCACGCAGGACTGGTCCTTGCTGTCGATGCACGCGTCGGTGATCACGTAGGCCATGGGCTCAGACCGCCTCCGCCGTGCGCTTCGGGCGCTGCCACGGACGCCGCTTGCCGATGACCTCCCTCGGCGGACCGTCCACGTCCCAGAGCGTGCGTGTCGGCCGGGCCGGAGTGTCGAGCAGGTCCTGGCGCCCGCGCCGGGCCAGGCTCTCGGGATAGAACGGCTGCAGCTGCCCGGCGAGGATCGCCAGCGCGCCGAGGGCCTCGGGCGGCCCGGCGAACCGCACCCGGTCGGTCTCGTAGAGCTGCGAGATCTCCACCGGCCCCAGTCGGTTGAGCAGGAGGTCGTGGAGGTCGTCGGCCTCGAGCTCGAGCTCGATGACCGGCTCACCGTCCGGCGCCGCGTCCACCCTGCCCTCCGACACGTCCAGCCACACCGCCGCGGCCGGATTGACCGTCCTCAGGATGAGCGGACCGATCAGGCCGGCCTCCCGCGCCGCGTCGGCCGCACGACGCCCCGTCTCGGAGCCCACGAACTCCCGCAGGAACGCCCCGAGCTCGGCCCGCAGCTCCTCTGCGGTCGCGAAGTGGCTCATGCCGGAACCTCCCGCTGCAGTGGACGCCCGTTGCCGTTGGTCGCCGCCGCCAGATGCGGCTCCATGTACGCCGTCGCGAGCCGGTGGAAGTGGTGCAGGCACTTCTCCTGCTCCGCCGAGTAGCGGCCCTGGTGGTAGACGGACGAGCGCATGCCCCTCTGGGCGTGCGTGCAGATCTCGACGTCCTCGGTGTTGACGAGGTGCCCGAAGTTCACCACCGCGGCCTGCAGCAGCTTGCGGTCCAGCGCCGTCTCCTCCGGGAACCACCACGAGAAGGTCGACTCGGTCAGCTCGACGTCGATCGGCCGGACGCTCATGAGCAGGAAGCCGTCCGGCATGAAGTTCAGCGTGTGGCACGGGAACAGCCAGAAGAAGTAGTAGCCGTTGCGCTCGGTCGCATCCAGGCCCTCCATGGGCGGCTTGAGCGTGCGGAAGGCCTGGACCGAGCCCAGCACCGAGGCGACGCGGCTGCCGGGTCCGCGGGGGTGCGGCTCGGCGCCGTACTGCTGGTTGCTCCACCGGCCGAGCTCGTAGGTGTAGACGGTCGGGCTCAGCCCCTGGTTGAGGCCGGGATGGATGAAGGGGATGTGGTAGCCCTCCATGTAGTTGTCGACGTACATCTTCCAGTTGCACGCGATGCGCCACTTGCGCCCGCCGACGTAGGTCAGCTCGTCCATCCGGTAGTTCGCCGCGCGCGGCGTGATCTGGCTCAGCCACTCCTCGAGCGGCGGCACGTCGTCCTCGAGCGCGACCCACACCAGCGGGCCCCACGTCGCGACGCGGAACTCCGGCAGCCGCATCGACGCGGGGTCGAAGTCCTCGGTGCTCTCCATGCCCCGCGTGCGGCGGACGCGTCCGTCGAGCTCGTACGTCCAGCCGTGGTACGGGCACTGGAACGCCTTGCGCTGCCCACAGCCCATGGCCACCGGGCCGGCCCGGTGCAGGCACACGTTGGAGAGCGCGCGCAGTCCCTGGTCGCTGTCGCGCACGACGACGACCTGCTCGTTGGCGACCTCACAGGTGAAGAACTGCCCCGGCTCGGCGACCTGCTCGGTCCGCCCCACGCACGTCCACACGTGCCGGAACAGATGCTGCTGCTCGAGCTCGAACAGCTCGCGGGACGTGTACCAGTCGGCCGGGAGCGTCCCGCTGCGCTCGACGCCGACGTCCCGCCACTCGGAAACCACTCGCTCTGCGGTCTGCACCCTCAGACCCCTCCCTCCGCGAATCGACTGTCCTGGACGCTAGCGCTCCGCTTTTCTTCCGTAAAGCGCTGCAATAACGTCGCGATGCGACGTCTCGTGCCGCCTACGGCAGCGCGACGGGGCACCCGAGCGGAGCGTTCTTGCCGGGCCGAGCGTTCTGCTGGGGGGCGCGTCGGCTCGGCGCCGCCGTCGGTGTTAGCGTGGCGCCTCGTGAGCGTGGACCGCCTCGACGACCTCGACCGCAGCATCATCGGCGAGCTCCAGGACGACGGTCGGCGCCCGTTTCGGGAGATCGCCCGCAACCTCGGCGTGTCGGAGCGCACGGTCCGCAGCCGGACCAAGCGCCTGCAGGACGCCGGGATCCTGCGGATCCTCGCCTTCGCGGATCCCTACCGGGTGGGTCCGTCGGTGCTCGCGCTGGTGCTCCTGCGCGTCGAGCCGCACCGGCACGACCACGTCGTCGAGACCATCGCCGCTTACCCCGAGGTGACCTACGCGTCGAGCCTCGTCGGGCGGGCCGACATCTACACGCAGGTCCTCTGCCGCGACAACGAGCACCTCTGGGAGTTGGTGAGCAAGCGCCTTCGCGGTCTCGACGGCGTCATCGAGACCGACACGATGATGGAGATGAAGGTGCACAAGTTCATCTGCCACCTGCTCGGTTGAGCGCGCCCGCCGCGCGCCCGCTATCGGCTTGCCGACCGGCCCGGCCTACCGCTTGTCGGTCGTCCAGCTGAGGTTGGAGTCGGTGGCCACGACGCCGGGAACGAGCATGTAGGGGATGGTCTCGGCGGTCCGGCGTTGCTCCACCCGGCCGTCGAGCGTGACCTGGCCGTTGTCGATGGTGAAGTCGACCTGGGCGGTGTCGCCGGCCAGCGCGAGCGTCAGGTCGATCTGCTCGCGGACCTCGCGAGCGATCGTCTCGTCGGTGCGTGCGAAGGCGCGCACGATGTCCGCGCGGGTGACGATGCCCGCGAGGCGGCCCTGGCGCACGACGGGCAGGCGGTTGATCTTGTTGGTCAGCATCCGCTCGGCGGCGCTCGCGACCGACCAGAACGCCTCGATGGTGATCGGCGGGCTGGTCATCGCCTCGCCGGCGGTGCGGGCGTCGAGCTTGAGCTGATCGTCAGCGGCCGAGCGATCCAGCAGCCGGCTGAGGAGGCGTGCGTGGCGGGGATCGGCGGCCTGCTCCTTGGCCAGGATGTCCGCCTCGGAGATCACGCCGACGACGGCTCCGGCCTCGTCGACCACCGGCATCCCGGAGATCTGGCGCTCGGCGAGCTCGCGCGCGACCTCCTTCAGCGACGTCTCCGGCGCGACCGTCGCGACGGTGGTGGTCATGACGTCCTCGACTCGCATGTGCGCTCCTCGTGTCGGCTGGACCTGTCGGCTGCTCGATCGAGCGAACCGTACACGGTGCCTCGAGCCCCGGCGACCGGCCGCAGCAGAGCCAGACAGACGAAGCCCGGATCGCCTCGGCCTCGCCTACGTCCGCACCTCCGACAGCTCGCGCTCGAGCTCGGCCACCCGTTTGCGCAGGGCCACGTCGGCCCGCCAGCGTTCCGTGACATCGCGCATGATCGCCGCGACGCCGACGACCGCCGCCGAGTCGTCACGCAGCAGCGTGACGGTGAACTCGATCGAGATCCGCTCGCCGCCCGCGCGGATGGCGGGGACCGCCAGCGTCCGCTCGCCGTAGCTGGTCGTCCCCCGCGCGACCGCCCGCCGGAAGCCGTCCCCGTGGCGCGCGCGCAGTTGCTCGGGGATGATCAGGTCGAGCGAGGCGCCGAGGGCATCGCCGCGAGCGTGGCCGAAGATCCGCTCGGCCCCGGCGTTCCAGAAGCGGATGATGCCGTCGCGATCGACGACCACGACCGCGTCGCCGGTGGTCGCCACCAGCGCCCGCAGCGCCGCCGCGAGCGCGTCCCCGCTCAGCTCGGACATGCTCAGAGCACCTGCCGGTCGGTCTAGAGGCGACCGGCCATCCGCGCCCACCGGTACTTCGCGGCCAGCATCTCCACCGGCGTCTCCGTGGTGTACGGGTAGGCGGGGATGCCGTGCTCGAACAGGTATGCGCCGGCCTCCTCGACCTCGACGTCGCCGGCGAGCGAGGCGACGATCGGCTTCTCGACGCCGCGCTCGCGGAACTCGGTCACGACATCGACGACGACCTTGGCGAACGTCATCGGCGGCGTGATGATCGTGTGCCAGTAGCCGAGGATCAGCGAGTGGATGCGCTCCTCCTCGAGGCCCAGCGCGATCGTGTTGCGGTACGTCTCGGGCGGCTCTCCTCCCGTGATGTCGACCGGGTTGCCGGCCGCGCCGAAGGGCGGAATGAACTGCCGGAAGGCGGCATCGAGGTCCTGCGGCATGCTCATCAGGCTCAGGCCGTTGTTGTGACAGGCGTCGGAGAGCAGCACGCCGGAGCCGCCCGCGCCGGTGATGATCACGACGTTCTCGCCCGCCGGCGTCGGCAGGATCGGCAGGCAGCGCGCAAGCTCGAGCAGCTCGCGCAATCCGCGCGCACGGACCACGCCGGCCTGGCGCAGGATGTCGTCGTAGACCTTGTCGTCGCCGGCCAGCGCCGCCGTGTGCGATGCCGCGGCGCGGCTGCCCGCCGGCGTCGAGCCGGCCTTCAGCACGACGATCGGCTTGCTCTGGGACACCCGCTTGGCGACCTCGACGAAGGCGCGGCCGTCCTTGAGGTCCTCCATGTGCAGCGCGACGCAGCGCGTCGCCTCGTCCTGCTCGAAGAACGTCAGCAGGTCGTCCTCGTCGATGTCGGCCTTGTTGCCGACACCGACGATCGCGGAGACGCCCAGGCCGGTGGAGCGGCTGAACCCGAGGATGCCCATGCCGATGCCGCCGCTCTGCGAGGCCAGCGCCACCGGCCCCCTGACGTCGTAGGGCGTGCAGAAGGTCGCGCACAGCTGCTCGGGCGTGTAGTAGAAGCCGTAGATGTTGGGCCCGATGAAGCGCACGCCGTGCTGACGGGCGGTCTCGACGAGCTCACGCTGCAGCTCGACTTCGCCGGTCTCCGCGAAGCCGGACGGGATGAGCACGGCCGCCGGGATGCCGCGGTCGCCGACCTTGGCGATCGTGGCAGCCACGAGCCGAGCGGGGATCGCGAAGACGGCGACGTCGACGCCGTCGGGGAGCTCGGAGACGTCCGCGCAGCAGCGCTTGCCGAGGATCTCCGTCGCCTTCGGGTTGACCGGGTAGATCTCGCCCTGATAGCCGCCGTTGATCAGGTTGCGCATGACCGAGTTGCCGATCTTCCCGGTCTCGGCCGACGCACCCACGACGGCGATCGCGCGGGGGCGCATCATGCGCTGCATGACGCACAGGATCTCGTCGCGGTCGTAGCGCGGCGGCCGCTGCGCCGCGGTATCCGCGGAGACGACAAACCGCGCGTCGACCGCCGTCGCTCCATCGGAGCGCGCGAGCACCGGGTTGAGGTCGACCTCGGCGATGTCCGGGAAGTCGTCGACCAGCTCCGAGACGCTCCGGATGATGTCGGCGAGGACGTCTCGATCGACGCCGGGCCGGCCGCGCACGCCGTGCAGCACGGCCGCCGCGCGGATCGAATCCAGCATCTCGCGCGCCTCCTGGTCTGACACCGGAGCGAGACGGAAGGTGGCGTCGCGCAGGACCTCCACCAGGATGCCGCCCATGCCGAAGGTGACCACCGGCCCGAAGGTGGGATCGCGCACGGCGCCGATGAGCACCTCCTGGCCCTCGTTCACCATCTGCTGCACCTGGACGCCCGCGATCTCGGCCTGCGGAGCGTCGGCCTGCGCGTTGCGCAGGATGGTCTCGTACCCGGACGCGACCGCGTCGGCCGACGCCAACCCCACCAGCACACCGCCCGCCTCGGTCTTGTGGAGGATGTCCGGCGACACGACCTTGAGCACGACCGGGTGCCCGAGCTCCTCGGCCAGCGCCACGGCCTCGCCGGCGGAGGTGGCCAGGCCCTCCCGCGGGACGGGGATGCGGTAGGCGTCGCACACGCGTTTGGCCTCCGGCGCGGTGAGCGCCGTCCGGCCCTGCTCGCGTGCCTCCTGGAGGACCTCACGCACTGCCAGTCGGTCGCGGTCGGCGACCGTGATCGTCGAAGCCACTGCTCCTCCTCAGTTCACAGATCCGGATGCAAGCGGCTCAGACGGCGCCGCTCGCGGTCAGGCGCTCGAGCTCGTCCTCGGGGCAATCGAGCAGCTCCTGGAGGATCTCGACGCTGTGCTCGCCGAGCAGCGGCGAGCGGACGACCTCGACCGACGAGTCCGAGAGCGTGAACGGGCAGCCGACCGTGCGGAACGTGCCCCGCTGCGGGTGATCGACCTCGACGATCATCCCGCTCTCGGCCAGGTCGGGGTCCTCGAGCAGGTCCTTGGTGTCGAGCACGGGGCCGCAGGGGACGCCGATCTCGTTGAGCTCGCGGAACGCCTCCCACTTCTCCTTCGTGAGCGTCCACGCCTCGACCGTGGCGAAGATGTCCGACAGGTGGGGAAGCCGCTGCTCGGGCGTGGCGTACTCCGGCTTCTCGACCAGGTCGGCGCGGCCGATCTTGCGCATGAGCGCCTCCCAGACCTGCGGCTGGATGACGACGTAGAGGTAGTCGTTGGGCCCGCCGCCGTGGCAGCGCAGCGCCCAGCCCGGCTGCCCGCCGCCCGACGCGTTGCCCGAGCGCGGCACGGCGTCGCCGAACTCCCGGTTGGGGTACTCGGGCAGGGGGCCGTGCTCCAGCCGCTGCTGGTCGCGCAGCTTGACGCGACAGAGGTTCAGGATGCCGTCGCGCATCGCGATCTGCACGCGCTGCCCGCGGCCGGTGTGCGTGCGCTGGTACAGGGCGGCGCAGATCGCGCCGAACAGATGGACGGCGTTGCCCGAGTCGCCGATCTGGGCGCCGGTCACCGTCGGCGTCCCGTCCTCGAACCCGGTCGTGCTCATCGCGCCGCCGGTCGCCTGCGCGATCGGCTCATACGCCTTCGCGTGCTCGAGCCGCCCCGGACCGAAGCCCTTCAGCGACGCGTAGACCAGCCTCGGGTTGATCTCGCGCACGCGCTCCCAGGTGAAGCCGAGCCGGTCCATCGCACCGGGCGCGAAGTTCTCCACGAGCACGTCCGACCGGCGCAGCAGCTCCTCGAAGATCCGCTTGGCCCCGTCGGTCTTCAGGTTCAGCGTGAGGCTGCGCTTGTTGCAGTTGAGCATGGTGAAGTAGAGGCTGTCGACGTCAGGCAGGTCGCGCAGCTGTGTCCTCGTCACGTCACCGCGCCCGGGCGGCTCGATCTTGATGACGTCGGCGCCCATCCACGCGAGCAGCTGGGTGCAGACCGGCCCGGCCTGCACGTGCGTCATATCGACGACGCGGATCCCCTCAAGCGCTTTGCTCATCGCCTGCTCCCCTACTTGTACATCGTCTGGTTCATGGTGCCGGGCGCAAAGGCGTTCTGATCGAGCCACACGTTGATCAGCGCCGGCTTCCCGGATTCGCGTGCGCGCTCGAGCGCGGGACGGATCTGCGACGGCTCGCGCACCTCTTCGCCGTGACCTCCGAGCAACTTGGCGAACTCGTCGTAGTGAACGTCGCCGAGCTTGTTTCCGATGTCACCCCGTTCGACCCCGTACTTCTGGATCTGGCCGTAGCGGATCTGGTTCATGTACGAGTTGTTGCCGACCACGCCGATGAACGGCAGGTCGAAGCGCATCATCGTCTCGAAGTCCCAGCCGGTGAGGCTGAAGGCGCCATCGCCGAAGAGGCACACCACCTCGCGCTGCGGGCACGCGGCCTTGGCCGCCATCGCGAAGGGGACACCCACGCCGAGCGTGCCCAGCGGACCGGGGTCCATCCACAGGCCCGGACCGTGCGGCTGGACGACGCCGCCCGAGAAGGTCACGACGTCGCCGCCGTCGCCGATGTACAGCGTGTCGTCGGTGAGGAACTGGTTGATCTCGTGCGCGAGGCGCAGCGGATGGATCGGGGCCGTGTCCTGCAGCAACTTCGGCAGGCGCTTCTGGCTGAGCTCCTGCTCCTCGTCGCGCAGGGTGTTGAGCCACCGTTCGCGCCCGCGGCCGCCACCCCGCATGATCCGGTCGGACGCCGCGCGCTGGGTGGCGGCGAGGATCGCCCCCGGGTCCCCGACGAGGCCGAGATCGATGTCGCGGTTCTTGCCAACGGTCCGGTAGTCCATGTCGATCTGCACGACCGTCGCCTCCTGCGGCAGGCGCTTGCCGTAGCCCATCCGGAAGTCGAACGGCGTGCCGACGATCAGGATCAGGTCGGCGTGGTTGAACGCGAACCGCCGAGTGAGGTGGAAGTGGTTGCGGTCGCCCGGCGGCAGCGTGCCGCGCGCGGCACCGTTCATGTACACGGGAACGTCGAACGCACGGGCGAACTCGACCGCGGCCTCGTGCCCCCGCGACATCCACACCTGGCTGCCGAGCAGCACGCAGGGACGCTCCGCCTTGAGCAGCAGGTCGGCGAGCCGGTCGACGTCCGTCGGATCGCCGATGCTCTTCGTGGACGCGCGATAGCGCCCAGGCTGCGGCAGGACCGCCGTGTCCAGCGGAACGCGTCGGTCGAGGACGTCCCGGCCGATCTCGAGGTACACGGGGCCCGGGGCGCCGGCCAACGCCTCCCGGAACGCCATCGAGCACATGTCCGCCACCCGCTCCGTGGTCAGGACGCTCGAGGCGAACTTCGTGATCGGCCGCATCATGTCCACGTGTGGGAGGTCCTGCAGCGACCCCATGCGGTGCTGGTCGAGCGCGCCCTGGCCGCCGATCAGCAGCATCGGGCTCTCGGCTCGCAGCGCGTTCGCCACCCCGGTGACGGCGTCGGTGGTGCCAGGGCCGGCCGTGACCACGGCGCAACCGGGCCGTCCGGTGACGCGCGCGTAGCCATCGGCCGCGTGCGCCGCGACCTGCTCGTGGCGCACGTCGATCACTCGTATGCCCGCATCGACGCACCCGTCGTAGATGTCGATGATGTGGCCTCCGCAGAGCGTGAAGATCGTGTCGATGCCCTCGGCCCGCAGCGCCTTCGCCACCAGATGGCCGCCGGAGATCGTCTCGGTCGCACCGGTGGTCTGCGTGCGCACCTGCGGCTCGGGCGGAGCGGTCGGCGTCGCGCTCACGTGATCATCTCCTTGCTGATGTGAAAGGCGCCGGGATGCTCGGTGCCAGGTGGTGGTCAGTCGAGGTAGTCGGCCGTGCGCTCCACGTGCGCGGCCAGAGCGAGCGCGTGATCGCGCACGAGGCGCTCCGCGAGCTCCCCCCCGCGCGCCTCGAGAGCCTCGATGATGTGCATGTGGTCCACGATCGAACGCTCGACGCGGTCGTCCTCGCCGATCGTGTGGCCGCGGATCGCCCGTACGTGCGCCATGAGCCGCTCCGCCATCTCCGTGAGGAGCGGCGAGTGGCTTAGCTCGATGATGCGCTGGTGAAAGCGCAGGTTCGCGGCCGAGTACTCGTTGAGGCGGAAGCGCACCGTGTCGGCGCCGAAATCCTTGAAGAGCTCGCGCAGGCTCGCGATCTCCTCGTCTGAGGCGCGTTCGCACAGCAGCCGTGCGGCCATGCTCTCGAGCGCCGCCCAGACGGTGATCATCTCGACGATCTCGGCCTTGCTCTTGCGAACGATGAACACCCCGCGGCGCGGCGCGATCCGAACCAACCCCTCATGCTCGAGCCGGGCGAGCGCATCGCGCACCGGGGTCCTGCTGATGCCGAGATCCGCCGCGATGCGCTTCTCGTCGAGCCGCAGATCGACCTCGGCGGCATAGACGTCCATGGCCAGGATCGCGGTCCTGATCGCGTCGTAGGCACGCTGCGCCACGCTCTCGGTCCCCGAGAGCCGCTCGACGACGAGCGCGTCCCCGAGCTGGTCGGGGACCGTTGGCGCCCAGTTCGTTGAGGTAGCTGACATCTGGGATGCAAGATACCTAACTTCTCATCCCTGTCAATGGGGAAGCACGGATCACGCCCGCCTCGGCCGGAGCGTGGGCAGGCCACGGACGACCGTGCTCGCCGCATGCGGGCGCTCACGGCCCGCCTGCCTTCGCGGCCGCTGCTTGGCGACCGTCGCCGGGGCACACCCGTCGCTTCGCGTCGTGGTGGGTGACGCGTTCGGGGCCCCAGAAACGACGAAAGCCCCGTAGAGGCCGGGGCTTCCGCCAGAGCGGGATACGGGAATCGAACCCGTCTCTCGAGCTTGGGAAGCTCGCGTTCTACCGATGAACTAATCCCGCGTGGGTGGGCAATCCTAGCGTGCCCAGGGACTACTCTGGAGCCCGGATGAGGCGTTCCGCCATCCCCGTTGTCGCCGTGCTCGCGGTCGCCGCGCTCGTCGGCCTGCTCGTCTACGGCGTGGCGGCCAAGAGCGAGGACAAGACGCTCGACGAGGCGGTCACGAAGGGCGAGCGGCCGGCCGCCCCGGACCTGGCACTGCCGGTGCTGGGCGGCACCGGCACGCGGTCGATCGCCGATCTGCGCGGCCAGATCGTGGTGCTGAACTTCTGGGCCTCGTGGTGCGATCCGTGTAAGGCCGAGGCGCCCGTGCTCGAGCGCGCCCAGAAGCGGCTGCAGAAGGACGACGCGGGCACGGTGCTCGGCGTGACGTACCGCGACGCCTCGCACGACTCCGAGGCGTTCGTGCGCCAGCACGGCCTCACCTACCCGTCGATCCGCGATGTCGACGGCAAGCTCGCCCAGGAGTACGGCACGCGTGCGCTGCCGGAGACGTTCGTCATCGACCGCGAGGGCCGGGTCGTCGCGCTCTCGCGCGGGCAGGTCGACGAGAAGTTCCTCGACCGGGCGCTCGACGCCGCGACGGAGAGCTGACCGTGCGCCGGGTGCTCGCGCTCGTGACCGTGCTGGGCGCCCTCGCCGCCCTCGCCGCCGCGCCCGCCCTGGCCGCCACCCCCCAGACGACGCTCAACGACGTCGAGGACGAGGTCATGTGCGTCGTCTGCGGCGTGCCGCTGAACATCGCCGAGTCGCCGCAGGCCGACCGCGAGCGGGCGTTCATCAACCGCCAGATCGCCCAGGGCAAGACGAAGGACGAGATCAAGGACGCGATGCGCGCCGAGTACGGCGACGCGGTGATCGCCACGCCCGAGGGCGGCGGCTTCGAGGTCACGAACTGGCTCATCCCGGCGCTGGTGGCGCTCGTGCTCGTCGCCGCGGTCGCCGTGCTGGTGCCCCGCTGGCGGCGCCGGCAGCGAACCGCCGGGGCTGACGCGACCGCCGCCGACGTGCCCGCCCTCAGCCCCGACGAGGCCCGCCGCCTCGACGAGGACCTCGCCCGCTACCGCTGACGGCGACGATGCTCGCCCAGGCCACCACCGCCGACACCACGATCCTCGCCGCGTTCGCGGTCGGCTTCGTCTCGTTCATCTCGCCCTGCGTGCTGCCGCTCGTCCCCGGCTACCTCTCCGCGGTCAGCGGCGTCTCGATCAGCGACCTGCGCGAGCGCGACCACCCGCTGACCCGCGTCCTGGGGCCGGCGATCATCTTCTGCCTGTCGTTCACGGTGATGTTCGTCGCGCTCGGCATGACCGCGACCGGGCTCGGCCAGGCGCTCAACGACCACCGCGCCACGCTCGACAAGATCGCGGGCGCGCTGATCATCGCGATGGGCGTGTTCTTCCTGCTCACGCCGTTCGTGCCCAAGCTCAACCGCGAGTGGCGGCCGGACACGCTCATCCGCAAGGCCGGCTCGGGCGGTCCGCTCATCGCCGGCGCCGCGTTCGCGTTCGCGTGGACGCCGTGCATCGGCCCGACGCTGAGCGCGATCCTCGCCGCCGCCGCGACCAGCGACTCCGTCTCCCACGGCGGCGTGCTGCTCGCCTTCTACTCGGCCGGCCTCGCGGTGCCGTTCCTGCTGACCGCGCTCGCCTTCAACCGCGCCACCACCGCGTTTCGCTGGCTGCGCGACCACTACCTGATCATCACCGCGGTCTCCGGCGCGGTGCTGATCGTGATGGGCGTGCTGATCTTCACGCAGGAGCTCACGCGCCTGAACAGCGAGGCCCAGAAGCTGCTGGGCGACCTCGGCCTGAACTTCATCTACTCGCTCTAGGTCAGAGACGCCGCACTGACGGCGAGAGAGGCCGGGCGGACTGGCGCCGATCACCGGCGCCTCGGCCGCTTCTTGGGCTTCGCCTTCACCGTCGCCTTCGCCACGCGACCGGCGACGTTGTCGCGGCGCAGGCCCGCCACGCGGATCGTGCCGGCGTCGATCCCCGGGACGTCGCGCAAGACCAGTCGATGCCGGCGGGTGATGCGGGCTTCCCGGCGTCCGTCGCTCAGCCGCCAGGCAACGGCGTAGCGCTGCGCGCCGCGCGCGCCGCGCCACGTGATCAGGAGGCTCTGGCCACGGCGGCGGACGCGCAGGCCCGAGACGCGACCGGGGCGCGAGGCCGACACCCGGTACCGGGCCACCGTGACCCGCGCGCGCGGCGTACCGTTCTGCTCGACCAACGCCACGACGGTGCGCCGGCCGCCAGGCCCCGTCGCGGGCCGGAAGCGGAGGCGGCCTCGCGCGCGGGCGGTCGCTCCCAGCGCCTTGGTCACGCCGCCGCCCTGTTCGAAGAAGCGCAGCCGCTGGCCCGCGATCCGGCGCGCGGAAGGTGAGAAGGCGCCGGCCGCCGGAGGCGCGCCTGACGCGACCACGCACCGACGGCTGCGGCAGGCCTCGCGCGACCTCGACCGAGGTGATCGCCGGCGCCCCCGGCACGTCGTCGACGGTGTAGCGCCCCGCGCGCGGACGCACGAGCCGGACGTGGGTGCGCCCCAGATGCGGCAGCGAGACGATCTGGACGCCGGATCGCTGCATCCGGTCCACGGCGCCGGCGGGGTATTCGACCCGCAGCCCGCCCGGGCCGGTGAGCACGACCCCTGGCGCCGCGCCCGCGCCGGCGAGGCGCAACTCCGCCGCCGGCAGCCCGCGCGGGAGCGTGAAGCTCGCGCGGCCGGTCGTCCCCGCCCCGCGGCGCGCCGACGAGAACGCCGTCGGCTTGTACGCGCCGAGGTTCACGTCGCAGGTGTCGGGCCAGTCCGGATCGAACGAGCCGCCCCACGGATACTGAAGCCCGCCTCGATCGGCTCCGGATCGCCCTCGATCAGCGAGCCCGGGCTCGGCACCGGAAGCGCGGTGCCGCACCCCGCCATCCCCACGCTCGAGACGATCACGTCGAAGGAGGCGATGCTCTGACCCGCGATCTCGGCGCTCGCCTCGCCCGACGCGAAGAACCGCTTCTTGGCCAGGTCGACGCCGCCCTGCACCTCCACGCTCGCACTCGCCGCGGTGACGTCGAATCCGGCGCTCGCGTCGAAGCTCAGCGTCGGGTCGGTGGTCAGGCGCGCTCCCGCCGTCGCGACGTCGAACCCGGCCAGCGCGCCGTCGCCGCGGACCGCGAGCACGCCCGGCAGGCCGCACGTCGAGCGCGGGAAGCTGTAGGAGACGTCGCCGTCGACCGAGATCAGCGGCCGGCCCACGACCTCGGGCTGGCCGGTCACGAACAGCGCGCCGCCCACGATCTGCGTGGGCTGCGCGCACCCCTTCCCCTTCACCACCTCGAACGTGATCTGGCGCAGGAACACGTTCGTGGCGACCGGGATCCCGGGGACGACCGGGCCGAACTGGCCGCGCCCGTAGTCGAACTCGCCGTCCGTCAACTGGATGGTGATCTCGAGCGGGGAGCTCACGACCGGCAGCAGCAGGTGGCCGGTCCCGCGCAGGGTGGACGTCCCCTCGACGAACTCGAGCTCCAGGGCGCCGAGCCCCGCGATCCCGAACGAGGCGCCCTGCACCGCGAACGTCACGTCGGTGACCTCGAGCCCCTGGTCGTTGTTCGCGTGCAGCGTGGTGGCCGCGCTGGCGCCGCCGCCCAGCGGACCGTCGAAGGGCGCCGGGAGGCCCACGTTCACGTCGACGGCGCCGCGACCGACGCCGACCACGCGCGGCACGGTGTAGCCCGAGACCGGCAGCCCGAAGATGTCCCCGCCGTCCTCGGCGCTGTTGAACGTCGCGGGGTTGCCGGCGAGGTCGCGGATCTCACCGGTGCCTGGCGGAAGCCGCCACGCGATCCTCTGGGCGCCCAGCACGATGTGTCCGATCCTGACCTCGACCGGGGCGTCGGTGGTCAGCGTCCGGTCGCCACGATCGACCACGACGGTGGCGTCGCTGAGCAGGTCGATCCCGTTCACGCGCACGTCGCCGGTCGCCGTGAAGCGGTCGCCCTGGCGGGTGAAGCAGCCCTGGCGGGCGAAGGCGATCGTCTGGCCCACCGTCACGGTCGGCACGCAATCGGCCCCGTCGCCCCCGCCGCGCGCGGCGAACGGGACGAACGTGATCGGGCCCTTCCCGTTCGCGTCGGCGACCACGCCGCCGGAGCCGTCCCGAGCCGCGGCGACCCGCAGGTTGAAGAACTCGACGGTGGGCGACTCGCTGACCAGCGTCTCCACGCGGTTCCAGCGCCGCCCGTCCGGGGAGATGCGGTGGCGCAGGCTCCAGCGGCCGGCGCCGCCGGGGCGCTGCTTGAACACCGCGTGCAGCCGCCCGCTGCCGTCCTGCACGAAGTCGCGGAAGATCGCGGAGCCAAGCCGAGGGTCGCTGACCACGGTGGGATCGACGAACGTCGTGCCGTCGTAGCGGCGCACGCGGTACTGCCGTGGTACGGCGTCGTCCGAGTCGAGCAGGAAGACGCCCCGCGGCCCGCCGGCGAGCCGCGGCTCGTCGCCCCGGCCGAGCGCGACCTCGGGACCCCAGCTGGCGGCGTCGTTGTAGGCGGTGCCGCCGGCGAACAACCGGAAGGACACGGTGTCGAGATCCCCGTAGGCCACCAGCGGGCGCAGCGGGTCCGGGAACGCGACGGAGGGGTGGTACGCCTTGCGCCACTCGCCTCCCGTCAGGTCCGCGATCTCGGTGGTGGTGGCGTTCAGCGGCGCGGCCTGGTAGCGCAGCCCGTGGTTGGCGCCCCCGAACCCGCCGACCAGCGAGAGCGCGAAGTCGCCCGGGCCGGCCGCCACCTCGTCCCCCACGCCGTAGAAGCGCTGCGAGAGGATGCTCGGCGGCGAGAACGTCGCGCCGCCGTCGTCCGAGACGAACACGTAGGACCGGTCGCCGACGTAGCCACCGAAGTCGGCGATCACGTTCGTCTCGAGGACCACCCGGCCCGAGCCCATGACGACCACGTCCGGATCGCTGCCCTCGCCCGGCAGATCCAGCGCCACCAGGGGTGCGCACGCGCGACCGCCGCGCGGCACACGGCAGTAGGCGAGCTGGTCGTTCCCGCTGCGATGCACGTCCCAGACCACGTGCGCCGTACCGGCCGGGTCGACCGCCACGTCCGGATACCGAGCGGCCGGGTCCTCCGTCAGCGCGAAGGCCGCGGCATCAGCCGGGCTCGGCCCCGCGAGCGCGCCCCAGAGCGACGCGACCCCGATCACGATCAGCTTCGCGTCGCGCCAGCGCATCCTCCGCTCCTTCGGACGGTGGGATGAAACCGCTCAAGTCTTGCTGGTCGTTCGACGCAACGCAACGGCGCAAGGTACGCGCGGCTGTCCGTAGTTGTGACGGATTGCGGGACGGCCGTCGGGCGCCGCTACATCGACTCCGGCGCGCTGACCCCGAGCAGGTCCAGCGCCCGGGCGATCGTGCGCTGCGTCGCGCGGCACAGCGCCAGGCGGAAGTCCTCGACCTCCGAGCCGACCACCCGGCAGTCGCGGTAGAAGGCGGTGAACTCCTGGGCGAGCTCGAGCGCGTAGGCGGCGATGCGGTGCGGCGCGTGGCGGTCGGCCGCCTCGGCCACCTCGCCCGGGAACGCCAGCAGCTTCATGATCAGCGCCCGCTCACCCGGCGCCAGCGGCGCCGCGCGGTCGGGCACCGAGCCGACCGTCCGGCCCGCCTTGGCCATCACCCCGGCGATCCGCGCGTGCGCGTACTGGACGTAGTAGACGGGGTTCTCCGCGCTCTCGCGCCGCGCCAGGTCGAGGTCGAGCTCGATCGTCGTGTCGTGCGAGCGCTGCAGCAGGAACCAGCGGGCGGCGTCCACGCCGATCTCGTCGACGAGGTCGTCGAGCGTCACGAACTCGCCGGCGCGCTTGCTCATCTTGCCCGCGGGCAGCGAGACGAACTGCATGATCAGCAGGTCCAGCGCGCCGGGGTCGCCGCCCAGCGCCTCGTAGGCCGCCTTCATCCGCTTGACGTAGCCGTGGTGGTCGGCCCCCCACACGTCGAGCAGCCGGTCGAACCCGCGCTCGCGCTTGTCCTGGTGGTAGGCGATGTCCGACGCGAAGTACGTGTGCTCGCCGTTGGAGCGCACGAGCACGCGGTCCTTGTCGTCGCCGAACGCGGTGGTCCGGCACCACAGGGCGCCCTCGCTGCGGTACGTGTTGCCCTGCTGGGCGAGTAGGTCGAACGCGTGGCGCACCTTCTCGGGATGCAGGTCGCGCTCGGAGAAGAACACGTCGAAGGGCGCGACCGCGAAGCGCTGCAGCGAGTCGCGCATGCGGTCGACCATCGCCGCCACGCCGCGCCGGCCCAGCTCGTCGAGCGAGATCGCGCCGTCGTCGAGCGCGACCAGCTCGCGCACGTAGTCGCCCCGGTAGCCGTCCTCGGGCACCTCCTCGCCGCGCGCCCGGGCGCGGATCGACTCCGCGAACCGGCGGACCTGCGAGCCGAAGTCGTTGACGTAGAACTCGCGCGTGACGGCGTGGCCGTGGAACGCGAGGATCCGGCACAGCGCGTCGCCGTAGGCCGCGTTGCGCGCGTGGCCGACGTGCATCGGCCCGGTCGGGTTGGCCGAGACGAACTCGACGTCGATCTGCTCGGCCACCGCCGCGCCGGCGCCGCCGAAGCCGGCGCCCGCGCCGAGCACGCTGCGCAGCGCGTCGACGAACCACGGGTCGCCGAGGAACAGGTTCAGGAAGCCCGGGCCGGCGACCTCGACGCGCTCGAGCCGGTCGCCCAGCCGCCCGCTGAGCTCCTCGCCCAGCCGGCCGGCGACGTCGCGCGGCGCGGACTTGAGCACCGGGGCGAGCAGCATCGCCGCGTTCGTCGACAGGTCGCCGAACGCCGCCTGCTTCGGGCGCTCGAGGGTCGGCTCGGAGCGCGGGGGCGTGTCGGCGAGCGCGGTCGCCGCCTCGAGCACGGTGGCATGGAGATCCTGCAGCGAGGACATCAGTGGTCCGTCTCGTGATCGTCGGCTCGAAAGGGCGCCCAGCGGCGCCGCCAGGCAAGGACGCAGACCTGAAGGAATCCCCCTGGGATTTCGAAGGTCGAGGACGCAGCCTGGCGGTGATCGATGGGTGTCATTTCGAGTCGAGGGTTACGAGACGGGCCACAGATCACAGATGGTATGGCTCGCCGGCCAGGATCTTGTGCCCGCGCAGCAGCTGCTCGAGCAGCACCACCCGCGCGAGCTGGTGCGCCAGCGTCAGCGGACCGAGCGAGAAGCGGTGGTCGACGTCGGGCAGGTCCAGCCCGCCCGGCCCGCCGATGACGAAGCACAGGTCACGGCCGGACTGGCGGCGATCCTCGAGGAAGCGGGCGAAGCTCAGCGAGTCGAACGCCTCACCGCCGCGATCGAGCAACGACACGAACGCGCGCTGCGGGATCCGGCGCGCGACCTGCTCGTCCTCACGCACCTCGATCAGCTCCAGGCGGGCCTGGCGGGCCAGCAGCTTCTTGTAGTGCTGGACGTCATCGACGTACGGCGGGCGCAGGCGGCCGACGGACACGACGATGAGCCTCACGACCTGGGATGCTAAGCGCATGGCAGGTGACGACCAGGGCCAAGAGCGCCACATCAACATCCACTTCTCGCCCGAGATCATGGCGGGCGTCTACGCGAACTTCGCGAACGTCAGCCACAGCGACTACGAGTTCACCATCACCTTCGCGCGCGTCGACCACGAGGTCGAGGACGACGAGATCCCCGGCGTGGTCGTCTCCCGCGTCAATCTCTCGCCGCGGTTCATGCGCGAGCTGATCGACGCCATGGAGGACAACTACTCCAAGTGGCGCACGCGCGAGGGGATCAAGAACCTGCCGGAGTTCGGCGGCGAGCAGCCGCCCGACCCGCAGTAGGCGTCCACCCTCGACGGCGCGGCCGGCGACCGCCGCGTCGTCCGGGCTCCCCGTCGAGCCGCTGGGCCGCGACTGGCGATGACGGTGGTGGCCGAGGTCGAGACGGCGGGGCTCCTCCCGGCGGCCGGTAGCCTCGACGGGTCGTCCCCCGCACCCCATGCAGGTCGCCATCGTCTCCGACATCCACGGCAACCGCCACGCCTTCCAGGCGGTCCTCGACGACATCGCCGCGACGGCGGCGGCCGAGACGTGGTGCCTGGGCGACCTCGTCGGCTACGGGGCCGAGCCGGACGCCTGCGTCGATCTCGCGCAGCGCCACACCACGATCTGCCTGGCCGGCAACCACGACCTTGCCGTGACCGGCGAGCTGTCGCTCGACGAGTTCTCGCGCGGCGCGGAGATCGCCGCGCGGTGGACGCGGGAGGTGATGGACCCGGCCAGCGTCGACTGGCTGCGGTCGCTGAGCACCCACGACGAGGATCGCTCGGTCGGCCTCTACCACGCCAGCCCGCGCGATCCCGTCTGGGAGTACGTGCTGTCGGCTCTGCTGGCCGAGCTCTGCCTCGACGCTCAGAAGCACCGCGTGTGCGTCGTCGGGCACTCCCACGTCGCGCTGTCGTTCGTGCGGCGCGAAAGCGAGCTGGCCACCGGCGAGCCGCGCCGCGGCGGCGACGACCTCGACCTCGCCGAGGGCGAATGGCTGCTGAACCCAGGGTCGGTGGGCCAGCCGCGCGACGGGGACCCGCGCGCGGCGTGGATGCTGCTCGACCTGGACGCGCGCACGGCGTCGTGGCGGCGCGTGGACTACGACATCGGCGGCGCCCAGGCGGCCATCCGAGCCGCCCGGCTGCCGGACTCCCTGGCCGACCGCCTCGGCTACGGTCAGTAGGTGCGCCGTGTCTTCGCCTGCCTGCTCGCCCTCGCGCTCGGCGCCGCCTGCGCGCTGCTGGCCGCGTGCGGCGGCGAGGGCAAAGGGCTGATCGCCGCCCACGACGCCGACGCGATGCAACAACAGCTCGACCAGATCGAATCGTCGGTGCGCCGCGGGCAATGCGACGGGCTGGCCGGCGAGCTGACCACGCTCCAGCAGCAGGTCAACGCACTGCCCAACCGCGTGGACGCCGCGCTGCGGCGGCGGCTGCTGGAAGGGGCGGCCAACCTCGCCCAGATCTCGCCCGAGCGCTGCGCGATCCAGGCCGCGAAGGCGCAGACGACGCCGACGACGATCGAGACGACGCCGACCACGCCGACCGCGACGACGCCCACCACGCCTACCGAGACGACGCCCACCACGCCCACCCAGACCACGACGACGACCGTCCCGCCGACGACGACCCAGACGCCGCCGACCACCGTGCCGCCGACGACGACCGGCGGCTCCGGCGGCGCGACGGCGCCGGACACCGGCGGCACCGGCGGCGCGGGTGGTGCCGGCGGCACGGGCGGCACCGGCGGCGGGGTGCCGACGCCATGACCGGCACCGAGATCGCCGGCCGCTACCAGATCGAGGGGCGCCTCGGGCTGGGCGGCATGTCGACCGTCCACCTCGCGCTCGACACGCGCCTCGAGCGCCACGTCGCGATCAAGCTGCTGGCCGAGCACCTGGCCGACGACCCGACCTTCGTGTCGCGCTTCCAGCGCGAGGCGCTGTCGGCGGCCAAGCTCGTGCACCCGAACGTCGTGCAGGTCTTCGACTCGGGCCTGGACGCGGTGACCGGCCGGCACTTCATCGTCATGGAGTACGTGCCCGGTCAGTCGCTGGCCCAGCTGCTGCGCGACCGCCCGCAGCTGGACGTCGCCGAGACGCTCGACATCGTCGTGCAGGCCTGTCACGGGCTCGACTACGCGCACCGCCAGGGCGTCGTGCACCGCGACGTCAAGCCCGGCAACCTGCTGATCACGCCCGACGGGATCGTCAAGCTCGCCGACTTCGGGATCGCGCGGGCGACCGACCAGTCGTCGATCACGCAGGTCGGCTCGGTGCTGGGCACGGCGGCCTACCTGGCGCCCGAGCAGGCCGCGGGCGAAGAGGCGGGGCCGCAGGCGGACCTCTACTCGCTGGGCGTCGTGACCTACCAGTGCCTGGCCGGGCGGCTGCCCTACGAGGCGGCGTCGCTGTCGGAGCTGGTGCTCAAGCAGCAGCGCGAGGTCCCGCCGCCGCTGGACCGGCTGCGTGGCGACGTGGAACCGGCGCTGGCCGCCGCCGTCGCGGTGGCGCTGTCGATCTACCCGCGGGCGCGCTACGAGAGCGCGCGGGCGATGGGCGAGGCGCTGGACCGCGCGGCGGCCGGCATCGCGCCCGACGAGGCGACCGCGGCCACGAGCCTGATGGCCGGCACCGAGGCCACGTCGGTCCTGGGCGCGTACGACCGCCGAGACGTGACGAGCGAGCAGCCGCGGGTCGTGCCGCGCGAGCCGGTGAGCCGGCGGCGAGCAGCGCCGGCCGCGGCGGCGCCGGCGGAGCCCGGGCCGCGGCGCGCTCGGCGCGGCGCGCGCCCGCCAAGCGCCGGCGCGGCCGGCGCGTCCTGGCGCTCCTGCTCGTCCTGGCCTTGATCGGGGCCGGCGTCGGCATCGCGATCGTCACCTCGATGAGCGACAGCCAGCGCGTGCAGCTGCGCAAGGTCGTCTATGACTCGGTGGACCGCAGCGTCGAGGCGATGAAGCAGCTCATCTCCGACAACACGAAGTAGGTCGACCCCGCGTCCCGCGAGCCGCTAGCGTCGGCAGCACGGCGGGCTCCCGCCCGAAGGAGCGTGGCATGCGGCAGTTGACGAGTCTGGACGCGCAGTTCCTGGCCATCGAGAGCCCGCGCATGGTCGGCCACGTCTGCGGCCTGGCGATCCTCGACCCGTCCACCACCCCGTCGGGCGCGCTCGACGCCACCGACGTCAGCCGCCTCGTCGCCGAACGGCTGCCGCTGCTGCCGCCGATGCGCTGGAAGCTCGTCACCGTGCCGCTCGGGCTCGACCACCCGTCGTGGATCGAGGATCCGCACTTCGACCTGGACTTCCACATCCGCGAGATCGGCCTACCGCCGGGCGGCGGCGACGAGCAGCTGGCCGAGCAGGTGGCGCGGATCATCGCGCGGCCGCTCGATCGCTCGCGGCCGTTGTGGGAGCTGTACCTGATCCACGGCCTGCCCGGCGGCCACGTCGCGATGCTGACGAAGATCCACCACGCGGTCGTCGACGGCGTCTCCGGCGCGGAGATCCTGTCGGCGCTGCTGGACCCCTCGCCGGAGGGTCGCGAGGTCCCGCCGGCCGCGCCCGCCGCGCGCGAGCGCGAGCCCTCCGAGCTCGAGATGCTCGCCCGCGCCCTCGTCAGCCTGCCGCTGCAGCCGCTGCGCGCGCTGCGCGCCGCCCCGGCGACGCTGCCCTACCTGCGGGCGCTGCCGGGTACGCGCGACGCCCCCGGCCTGGGGGTGGTCAGCGCCATCGCGCAGCGCCTCGTCCCCGGCAGCCCGCACGACGTGCTGGAGTTCCCGACCCAGCACGCCCCGGTCACGCCGTTCAACGGGCCGATCTCGCCCCACCGGCGGTTTGCGTTCGGGCCGCTCTCGCTCGACGCGGTCAAGGACGTCAAGAACGCGTACGGGTTCACGGTCAACGACGTCGTGGTGTCGCTGTGCGCGGGCGCGGTGCGCCGCTGGCTGCTGGACCGCGACGAGCTGCCGGCGCAGCCGCTGCTGGCGATGGTGCCGGTGTCCGTGCGCTCGCCCGAGCAGCTGGGCACGTTCGGCAACCGCGTCTCGGTGATGGTGGTGCCGATCCCCACCGACGAGCCCGACCCGCGCCGGCGCCTGGAGCGGACGCACGACGTGCTGCTGGTGGCCAAGGACCGCCATCGCGCGCTGCCGGCGGACCTGCTGACCGACGTGACGCGCTTCATCCCGCCGGCGGTCGCGGCGCGGGCGGCGCGGACGACGCTCGGCGTGCTCGCGGGGCGCCGCCCGCCGCTGAACCTCATCATCTCGAACGTGCCGGGGCCGCGGATCCCGCTGTTCTGCGCGGGCGCCCGGCTGGAGGCGCACTACCCGGTGTCGGTGATCGCCGACGGCGTCGGGCTGAACATCACCGTCATGAGCTACCTCGACCACCTGGACTTCGGGGTCGTGGCCGACCGCGAGATGGTCCCGGACGTGTGGTCGCTGATCGACGGGCTGCGCGGTGAGCTCGCGGCCCTGACCGAGCTCACGCCGCCACGGGCGGCGCACCGGCGCGCAGCGCGGCGGCCGTCTCGGCCAGCGTCCCGCGCAGGATCGCCTCGCGCAGATCGGTCATGAGCCGGGCGACGAAGGCGAGGTTGTGCAGCGTGACGAGCCGCATGCCGGTCATCTCGCGGGCCTTCAGCAGGTAGCGCAGGTAGCCGCGGCTGAAGCCGGCCGCGCAGCACGGGCACGGGCAGCCGTCCATGATCGGCTCGTCGGCGTCCTTGAAGCGCGCGGCGGTGAGGTCGATGCGCCAGCGCTGCTCGGGCGCGGGGACGATGGCCATGCCGTGGCGGGCGATGCGGGTCGGCATGGCGCAGTCGAAGTGATCGATGCCGAGCTCGACGCCGCGGATGAGGTCGTCGACCTCGCCGATCCCGAGCAGATGGCGGGGCTTGCCGGGCGCGACCTCGTCGAGGACGGCGGTCGACCAGCCCGCGACCTCGTGCATCTGCTCCTTCGTCTCGCCCAGCGAGCCGCCGATCGCGACGCCGTCGGTCTCGGTCGCCGCGACGGCCTCGGTCGACTCGCGGCGCAGATCGTCGTGGACGCCGCCCTGGACGATGCCGTAGACGAGCTGGTCGGGCGGCCCGTGGTCGCGGTGCCAATCCAGGCAGCGGCGCAGCCAGCGGTGGGTGCGCTCGGTCGAGCGGGCGGTGTAGTCGCGGGTGGCGTGAAACGGCGTGCACTCGTCGAAGACGAGCGCGAGGTCGGAGCCGAGCGCGGCCTGGACCTCCATGCTCGTCTCGGGCGCCATGAACTTCGTGGCGCCGTCGAGGTAGGAGCGGAACGTGACGCCGCGCTCGGCGATCTCGAGGATCGCGCCGGAACGGTCGGCGCCTTGGGGCGCGCGGCCTTTGATCTCGTCGGCGACCGTCCCGTGGCCCATGCTGAAGACCTGGAAGCCGCCGGAGTCGGTGATGATCGGGCCGTCCCAGCGCATGAAGCGGTGCAGCCCGCCGAAGCGGGCGATGCGCTCGTGGCCGGGGTCGAGGAAGAGGTGGAAGGTGTTGCCCAGCACCATGTCGTAGCCGAGCGCGGCCACGTCGCGGGGCTCGAGGCCCTTCACGGTCGCCTTCGTGGCCAGCGGGACGAAGGCCGGCGTGCGCACCTCCCCGTGCGCGGTGCGCAGCAGCCCGGCCCGCGCCTGCGAGCCGGGATCGCGCGAGAGGATGGTCAGCGCGCTGGTCACGCGCCCGCACGCTAGCGGCGCGTCCGCCCGGACAAGTCCGGCGCCCGCGCCCACTGGCCCAAGCGTCCGCACGCCTGCGGCCCAGCCCGCAGGCCCCGGCCGCCCGCGGTCGCGTCCCGCAGCGCGAACGGGACACCGTCCGCCCGCGGTCGCGTCCCACAGCGCGAACGGGACACCGTCCGCCCGCGGTCGCGTCCCACAGTGCGAACGGGACACCGTCCGCCCGCGCGCCGGAGGAGGAAGACGCGCGGGCGGATGGCGAGCCTTTTCGCTACTTGCTCTCGGTTCCCTCGATCGTCTTGGGCTCCGCGCCCTCGACCGCGATCGAGACGCGGCGCGGCTTGCGGTCCTCGGGCTTCGGGATGGTGACGGTGAGGACGCCGTGGTCGAAGGACGCGGCGATCGCGTCGCCGTCGATGCCCTGCGGCAGGGTCAGCGTCCGCTTGAACGAGCCGAAGCTGCGCTCGATGCGGCGCCAGCCGGTGCCCTCGGCAGTCTCGTCGGCGCGACGCTCACCGGACACGGTGAGCACGCGGTTCTCGAGCTCGATCGTCACGTCGTCGGGCGACAGGCCCGGAAGGTCGGCGCGCAGGACATAGGCGTCCGCGGTCTCGGCGAGATCCATCGCCGGGATCCAGCGCGACGCGGACGGCGCGGCGACGGTCGGGGTGTCGAAGAGGTTGGTGAACAGCCGGTTCATGGTCACCGGCTCCCAGCGGACAAGCGCCATGGATGGCCTCCTGTGGAACGAAAGGACATTGATGCGTCGCAGTATAGAAATCTCAGTCGTATGATGTCAAGTCTTGTTTCTTGCGCACGGTGAGATCCACGTCCGACCGCGCGTGGAAGCGCACCCGGACGTGTCCCGACCGTCCGCACGACATCGCCCGGCGGCGGGGCGGGCCCCCGCGCGCGCGTCAGTGCAGGATCCGCTCCCACGTCGCGCCGAGGCGGTCCTGCTCCTCGGGCGAGAGGTGGGCGAGGAAGTGGCGGCGCACCCCGTCGAGGTGCGTCGCCCGCGCGGCGCGCAGGCGGGTGCGCCCCTCGTCGGTGATGACCGCGAACGAGCCGCGTGCGTCGTCAGTGCACGGATGGCGCTCGATGAGCCCGTCGCGCTCGAGCCGGTCGGCCAGGCGGGTCAGCCCGCTGCGGCTGAGCAGCACGCTGCTCGCCAGGTCGTGCATGCGCAGCTGGCCCTCGGGGGCGTCCCCGAGGAACATCAGGACTTCGTAGGAGGTGAGGCTCAGCCCGTGCGCGCGTTCGAGCTCGCCGTCGAGCGCCTTGACCAGCGTCGCGTGGACGCGCAGGAACCCGCGCCAAGCGCGCAGCTCGATCGTCGTCAGGAGGCGAGGAGAGGTCGGGGTGGTCATCGAGCGGGCGGAGAGAGGAGGCGGGCCAAGGCGGGCGGGCGGCGTCGTGGCGCGAACGACCGTACCAAACGTCATCGTTGTCATGACAACAACCCGCGGCCGAGCGCGAACGACGGTCAGGAACGTTTCACTCGATCTTGACCTCTGCTTGAGGATGCCGAGCAAGGATGCCCGTGCGAATCCTCCCCCAGGACGCACCGCGGCGGTTCACCGGCTCCCCCATACGACCCTGACCCAGTCCGGAGCCGGTGGGCCGCCGCCTCCTCCTTCTCGAGCCTCTGCGCCCGGCCGCCGAGCCGAGCGGCACGCCACGCGCCTGGAGGGGCTATCCCGGTAGGAGCGTGGATGCCAGAGGGATGCCGCGTGGATGCCGGGATAGGCCCTTACGGCGTGAGCACGATCTTGCCCACCAGCGCCCCGGTCGCCATCGCCTCGAGGCCGGAGCGGACGTCGGCCAACGGCAGGACGCGGTCGACCACCGGCCGCACCCCGGTGACCTCCAGCATCCGCAGCAGCTGCTCGAGCTCCTCGCGCGTGCCCATCGTCGAACCGAGCACGTTGAGCTGCAGGAAGAACACCCGCGGCAGGTCCGCCGACGGCGAGAAGCCGCTCGTCGCGCCGGCGACCACGAGCGTCCCGCCCGGGCGCAGAGCGCGCAGCGAGTGCCCCCACGTCGCCTCGCCCACCGTCTCGAGCACGACATCGACCCGCTCCGGCAGCCGCGCACCCGTCTCGAACGCCGCGTCGGCCCCGAGCTCGAGCGCCCGCGCCCGCTTGGCCTCGTCGCGCGACGTCGCCCACATCCGCACGCCAGCCGCCCGGCCGAGCGCCAGCGCCGCCGTCGCCACCCCGCCGCCGGCGCCCTGCACGAGCACCGTCTGCCCCGGCTGTACGGCCGCCTTGACGAACAGCATCCGGTAGGCGGTCAGCCACGCGGTCGGCAGGCACGCCGCCTGCTCGAACGACAGCGCCGCCGGCTTGGGCACCAAGTTGCGCCGCGGAACCATGACCTGCTCGGCCAGGGCGCCCTGATGGCGCTCGGACAGCAGCGTGCGCTTGGGGTCCAGCGTCTCGTCTCCGCGCCACTCGTCGCGGCTGATGACCGAGTGCACGACGACCTCGTTGCCGTCGGAGTCGACGCCGGCCGCGTCGGTCCCGAGGATCATCGGCAGCTGGTCGGCGCGCAGCCCCTGGCCCTGCAGCGACCACAGGTCGTGGTGGTTGAGCGCCGCCGCCCGCACGGTCACCACCGCCCAGCCGGCCGGCGGCGACGGGTCGGGGCGCTCGCCGACGACCAGCCCGGAGAGCGGATCCTCGGCCGAGATCGATTGGGCGTACGCGGCGATCATGCGAGCATCGACCTCCCGGTCATCTCCGGCGGCGGCTCGATGCCGAGCAGCTCCAGCACGGTGGGCGCGACGTCGGCGAGGATCCCCTCCTCGCGCAGCCGCAGGCCGTCGAGCGTGACGATGAACGGCACCGGGTTCAGCGAGTGCGCCGTGTTGGGCGAGCCGTCGGGCTCGAGCATGTGGTCGGCGTTGCCGTGGTCGGCGGTGACGACGCACGCGCCCCCCGACGCCCGCACCGCCGCGACCACCTCCCCCAGGCAGCGGTCGACCGTCTCCACCGCCGCGACCGCCGCCGGGATCACCCCGGTGTGGCCCACCATGTCGGCGTTGGCGAAGTTGATGATCCCGAAGCCGAAGCCGTCCGCGCGCCACGCGTCGACGAACGCGCGCGTCGCCGCGGGCGCGCTCATCGCCGGCTTGTGGTCGTAGGTCGGCACGTCGCGCGGCGAGTCGACGAGCTCGCGCCGCTCACCCGCGTACGGGGCCTCCTCGCCGCCGCCGAAGAAGTACGTAACGTGCGGGTACTTCTCGGTCTCCGCCACGTGCAGCTGCCGCAGGCCGCGAGCCGCCACCACCGCCGGGAGCGTCGCCGCCGGGCGCTGCGGCGGGAAGGCGATCGGGTACGGCCAGCCCTCCTCGTACTCGGTCATCGTCGCGTAGCGCTCGACCACCGGCGCCCCGCCCCGCGCGACCTCGCCGAAGCCGGGCTCGGCCAGCGCGCGGGTGATCTCGCGCATCCGGTCGGGCCGGAAGTTGAACGCGATGACGCTGTCGCCCGGCCGGATCCGCGCGTCGGCGCCGACCGTCGTCGCGGTGATGAACTCGTCGGTCTCCCCGCGCGCATAGGCCTCGCGCGCCGCGTCACCCGCGGCGGCGACGTGATGCGCCGCCGTCCCGTGCACGAGCAGGTCGTAGGCCTGCGCCACGCGGTCCCAGCGCCGGTCGCGGTCCATCGCGAAGTAGCGCCCGATCACCGAGCCGATCCGCACGCCGTCCCAGCCCGCCACCCGATCCAGATACCCGGCGCCGTTGCGGGCAGCGTGTCGCGCCCGTCGGTGAACGCGTGCACGACGAGATCGGCCACCCCTCGGCGCGGCCCAGCTCGACGAGCGCCTCCAGGTGCTCGATCGACGCGTGCACGCCTCCGTCCGACACGAGCCCGATCAGGTGCACCCGCGGCGCCCCGCGCATCGCCTGGCGCAGCACCTCGGGGAACTCCCGCGCGGCCAGCGCCTCGTCGATGCGCAGCAGGTCCTGCTTGACGATCGCGCCCGCGCCGAGGTTGAGGTGCCCGACCTCCGAGTTGCCCATCTGCCCGGGCGGCAGCCCGACGTCGGGCCCGCACGTGCGCAGCTGGGCGTGTGGATAGGTCGCCCACAGCCGGTCCATGACCGGCGTGTCGGCCAGCGAGATCGCGTTGCCGGGACCGGCCGGCGCCAGCGCCCAGCCGTCCAGGACGACCAGGCAGACCGACGGCACCGCCACGGCTCAGCCCCGCGCCGCCGCGACGATCGCCGCGAACGACTCCGGGTCCAGCGACGCCCCGCCGACCAGCGCGCCGTCGACGTCGGGCAGCGCCAGCAGCTCGGCGGCGTTGTCGGCCTTGACCGACCCGCCGTAGAGCACCCGCACCTGCTCGGACGCCGCCTTGTCGAACCCGGCCACGAGCGCGCGGACGAACGCGATCGCCTCCTGCGCCTGGTCGGGCGTCGCCACCTGGCCGGTGCCGATGGCCCAGATCGGCTCATAGGCGATCGTCACCTCGGCCAGCCGGTCGAGCGGCACCTTCTCCAGGCCCTCCTGGACCTGGTGGCGCAGCTTGCGCTCGGTGTCGCCCGCCTCGCGCTCCTCCTCGGTCTCGCCGACGCACAGCATGGGCCGCAGCCCCGCCTCGAGCGCCGCCGGGACCTTGAGCTGCAGGGCGCGGTCGGTCTCGCCGAAGTACTGGCGCCGCTCCGAGTGGCCCAGCAGCGTGCCGTGCACGTCGAGCTCGGTGAGCATCGCCGCCGACACCTCGCCGGTGAACGCGCCCTGCGGGGCCTCGCACATGTTCTGGGCGTAGACCTCGACCCGCGAGCCGCGGGTGGAGTCGACGACCGCCTGCAGCGTCGTGAACGGGACGCACAGCGCGACCTCGACGTCCTCGACGTCGGCCACGCGCGGCAGCAGCGCCGCGACGAACGTCTCGGCCTCCGCGATCGTCTTGTGCATCTTCCAGTTACCCGCGATGAACGGGGTACGGTCGCCGGTGGGTCCGGAGGCGGCCCCACGCGGATCACGAGCGGTCTCCGGTGGCTGGCCGCCGGAGGGGGTCCCACTTCCGTTTGTCATGTCAGGGCCTCCACGCCGGGGAGCTTCTTGCCTTCGATCAACTCGAGCGAGGCGCCGCCGCCCGTCGAGACATGGTCGACACGGCCATCCAGGCCGAACTGCACGAGGGCGGCCACCGAGTCGCCGCCGCCGACGACCGTCGTCGCCGCGCTGGCAGCCACGGCCTCGGCCACGGCCCGCGTGCCCGCCGCGAACGGCGCGAGCTCGAACGCGCCCATCGGCCCGTTCCAGCACACCGTTCCGGCGCCCGCGATCGCCTCACCGTAGAGCTGCGCGGTGCGCGGCCCGACGTCGAGCCCCATCCAGCCGTCGGGAACGTCCACGCCGTCGAGCGCCTGCGTCTCGGTGTCCGCGCTGAACTCGCGGCCGAGGACCAGGTCGACCGGCAGCCCGAGCTTCTGGTCGCCCAGCAGCCCGCGCGCCGCGTCGACGTCCTCGCCGGCGCACAGCGAGGCGCCGACCGCATGGCCCTGCGCGCGCAGGAACGGGAACGCCATCGCGCCGCCGATGAGCACGCGGTCGGCGACCTCCAGGAACCGCCGCAGGACGCCGATCTTGTCGGTCACCTTCGCGCCGCCGACGACCGCGACGAACGGCCGCGCGGGGTCGGCGAGGATGCCCTCGAGCGTCTCGACCTCGCGCGCCAGCAGCCGGCCGGCGGCGTGCGGCAGCAGGTGCGCGACGCCCTCGGTCGACGCATGCGCCCGGTGCGCGGCGCCGAACGCGTCGTTGACGTAGACGTCCGCGCGCGCGGCCAGCCGCCGGGCCAGCCCGGGATCGTTGCGCGTCTCGCCCGGGTCGAAGCGGACGTTCTCGAGCAGGACGATCTCGCCGGCGGCATCGTCGCCGAAGCCGACCTCCACGCCGAGCAGCTCGCTCAGCCGCCGGGCGACCGGCGCGAGCGAGTACTTCGGGTCGGGCGCCCCCTTCGGACGCCCGAGGTGCGAGACCAGGACGAGCTGCGCGGCGCCCCGGTCGCGCAGCTCGCGCAGCGTGGGCAGGGCCGCCCGGATGCGCGTGTCGTCCGTGATCTCGCCGTCCTGGAGCGGGACGTTGAAGTCGACCCGCACCAGGACGCGCTGGCCCGCGACGTCCAGGTCGTCGAGCGTCTTCACAGGACCTTCTGCACCACGTCGACGACGCGGTTGGAGTAGCCCCACTCGTTGTCGTACCAGGACACGACCTTGACGAGCGTGCCGTCCAGCACCGCGGTGAGCCCGGAGTCGAAGATCGACGAGTGCGGGTCGGCCACGATGTCGGTCGACACGAGCGGCTCGTCGCTGTAGCGCAGGATGCCCTGCAGCGGTCCGTCGGCCGCCGCCTTCAGCGCGCCGTTGATCTCCTCGACGGTCGTCGCGCGGTTCGCCTCGAAGGTGAGGTCCACCACCGAGCCGGTCGGGACGGGCGCGCGGACCGCGAAGCCGTGCAGCTTGCCGTTGAGCTCGGGCAGGACGAGGCCGACGGCCTTCGCCGCGCCGGTCGAGGTCGGCACGAGGTTGATCGCCGCCGCCCGCGCCCGCCGCAGGTCCTTGTGCGGCGCGTCCTGCAGGTTCTGGTCCTGCGTGTAGGCGTGGATCGTCGTCATCAGGCCGTGCTTGATGCCGACCGCGTCGTTGACGACCTTGGCCAGCGGCGCCAGGCAGTTCGTCGTGCACGAGGCGTTCGAGATGACGTCGTGCGCCGACTTGTCGTACTTGTCGAAGTTCACGCCGAGGCAGACCGTGACGTCCTCGCCCTTGGCCGGCGCGGAGATGATGACCTTCTTGGCCCCGCCGTCGAGGTGCTTGGCGGCGGCGTCGCGCGCCGTGAAGAAGCCGGTCGACTCGATGACGACGTCGACGCCGAGGTCGCCCCACGGCAGGTTCGCCGGGTCGCGCTCGGCGAGCACGCGCAGCGGCTTGCCGTCGACGACGAGCGCGTCGCCCTCGGCCTCGACCGTGCCCGGGTACGGGCCGTAGGTGGAGTCGTACTTGAGCAGGTGGGCGAGCGTCTTGGCGTCGGTGAGGTCGTTGACCGCGACCCACTCGACGTCCGCGTTCTTGGCTTGGGCCGCGCGAAAGACGTTGCGGCCGATCCGGCCGAAGCCGTTGATCCCGACGCGTACGGGCATGTCGTTCAGGTGCTCCTTGTGATGACGGCGTCAAACTTCGTGCGCCGGACCGTAGCGGACGCACGCGCCCGGAGGCCGCTTCGCAGGCCTGTGCGAGGCGGCCGCGGCGATGCGCCCGCGGACCGGCAAACCGTGTCGAATACCGGCGAGAGATCACCCGGCCCGTCGGCGCTGGGTCGTCAAGCGACGGTCTCAGGTGTCGCGCGCGAGGGTGAGCTGGTCGGCAACGTGATCTGGGGCAGCACGCGATCGGCCCAGACGTCGGCGATCAGCGTCGGGTCCGGGCTCATGTCCGCCCAGATGACGTGGTTGCACCCGACATCGATGAACGACTGGAAGCTGGCCGCCATCTGCTCGCCGCTCGACGAGACGCAGAAGGCCTCCTTGAGCGCCTCGTCACGCACGAGGCGCGCCCGCTGCTCGATGATGCGCGGGTCCTGGATGTGGTGGTAGCACTCAGGGATGAGCAGGCCGCCGTACGAGCGCGCCGCGTCGAGCGCGCGCTCCTCGTCGGGGTGGTACGACGCGCTGACCCACGCGCACTTCATCAGCGTGTCGGGATCCCGTCCGGCCTCGCGGGCTCCCCGCTCGAACGCGGGCATGAGGATGTCACGGTGATAGGCCGGTGACACCCCGACCGCGACGTAGCCGTCGGCGTATCGCCCAGCCCGGCGAGCCATCATCGGACCGTTGGCCGAGCACAGGAGCGGGATGGGATCGGCCGGACGCGAGTACATATGGAAGAAGCTGTGGAAGTACTTCCCGTCGTGGGTGAAGTACTCCTCGCTCGTCCACGCCTTGCGGATGAGCTCGATCGCCTCGACGACACGCTCCCCGCGCTCACGCAGCGTGGGGAACGACCCCGTCGTGGTCTTCTCGTTCATCGCCTCGCCGGAGCCGACGCAGAGCGCGACGCGGCCGGGATGGATCAGCGCCTGGGTGCCGATCTCCAGCGCGACGTCGATCGGGTGATGGCGGACGCCGATGGGCGGGATCACCATGCCGCCCACGACCGCGCGCCGAGACCGTTCGAGAAAGGCCGCGAGCGTGCTGAAGATGCCGGCGCTGTGGCCGGCGGAATGCTGCCAGGGCAGCGTGTGGTCGCCTTCCCAGATGAAGTCGAACCCGGCGTCCTCCAAGTCCCTCAGGCGAGCGAGGTTGTCGCGCACGTCATGGCAGAGGCATTCGGGCGAGATCCCGAAGGTCACGTCGTCGCTGCGCAATGGGTCGCTCCATGGTGGCTCCTTCGCCTGGTTCCCTCGTCATCGTTACGTCCGCTCCACGTTGGCCGCGGCTGGCGCGGAGCGATCTTGCGTATCAGCGCCGACGCCGACCAGCGCCGGCGCTGCGGCCGGGTTCGCGGCCCCACCCATGCGCCGAACGCGGCGCACGGCCGACCACCGGCGGATCTGCTCCGGGATGCCGACCAGGCCCTTGTCGGTGAAGATCGAGACGAGGTACATCAACAGCGCCGCGGCGATGAGCCGAGCCGGCCCCGCCTCGAGCCAGTGCTGGTTGATGAACAACAGGATCGCCGTGCCGATGAGCACGCCGCGCGCAGACCCGAGTCCCCCGACGACGATCATCGCGAACAGCAGCAGCAGCGTCGAGAAGTCGAAGATCGACGGCGACACGCCGCGGTAGTAGCTGGCGTAGAACGCTCCGACGAACCCCATCATCGCCGAGGAGACGAGGAAGACGGCCATGCGGGCACGGACCACATCGATGCCCAGGGCCCGAGCGAACGGCTCGCTCTCGCGCGCGGTGCGCAGCAGGAGGCCGAGGCGGCCCCCGTCGACCGCGAGATAGATGAGCAGCGCCAGGATCAGCATCCCGAAGCCCGCGTAGTAGCCGATCATGGCCCCGGACTTCGTGCCGATCATGTCCAGCGGGATGAAGCTGTCGGCCCCGTACATCCCTCGCGCGCCACCCAGCGCGTCGGTGACCGTGGTGTACGAACGGAACAGCTGCGCCAGGCCGAACGTCAGCAGGGCGAAGTAGATGCCGCGCAGACGGATCGCGGGAATCGCCACGACGAGGCCCACGAGCGCGCCGAAGGCCGTCCCGATGACGAGCATCAGGGGCCAGCTGATCCCCCAGCGCAGCGAGGAGTACGTGGCCGCATAGCCCGATGCACCGGCAATCGCGAGCGTGGCGAACGACTGGATCCCCGCCGTGCCGAGGACGAGCGACCACATCACGTTCAACGACGCCCATATCGCGAACAGCGCGCAATCGCCGAGGAAGCCGGGCCCGTCCGCGATCAGCGGCAGGAACAGGCCGATCAGCAGAGCCGCCGACCAGAACCCAAAGCCCTTCGGAAGGATGTCCTTAGGCACGAGCGCTCTCCAGGAGGCCGCCGAGGCCGCGCGGGCGGATCAGCAGCACCACGGCGATCAGCAGGAACATGGTCATCAACACGTACTGGCCGCCGAGGTAGGTGGCGGTCAACGCCTCCACGGCCGCCACCAGCACCGCGGCCGCGATGGTGCCCGGGATGCTGCCGAGACCACCGAGCAATGCGACGATCAGACCGGTCACCAGCGGCACGTAGCCCGAGTCCGGCGACACGTAGAAGACCTGGGCCAGCAGGACGCTGGCCAGGCCGGCCAGCGCACCGCTCACGGCCAGGATGGCGAACGCGAGCCTGCGGCGGTTGATCCCGACGATCGCCGCGCCTTCCGCGTTCTGGGTCAGCACGCGGATCCCCAGCCCGACGCGCGAGCGCAGCAGGCCGACGACCAGGATGGCCAACACCACCACGGCGGTGACGATCGCTCCCGACTTGTCGGCGGTGACGACGGTGTCGCCGATCTTGAACTGACCGCTGCCGAACAGCGACGGGAGCTGCTTCGGCTCGGGGCCGAAGGCCTCCTGCAGGACGTTGGCCCCCAGGAAGCTGATCGCCAGCGTCGCCGTGAGGGTCCGGATCTCCCAGTTCCTGCGGCCGTCGAGCGGGAGGTACACGCCCAGGCACACCGCCGCTCCGGCGGCGGCGCCGACCGCGATCCCGGCCAGCACGACGATCCACGGCGACGTCGAGATGTGCTCGGCGGTCCACCAGGCCCCGTAGCCGGCCACCGTGAAGATCACGCCGTGCGCCAGGTTGAGGAAGCCGAGGCCCGCCCAGGTCAGGGAGATCCCGATGGCGACCAGGGAGTAGATGGCGGCCAGGTTGAGCGTCGAGACGAGAATCGACATCGCGCTACGCCCTCACCGTCGCGCCGCGTCCCCCGGCGTCGCCAGGTTTGCCGTCCGCCGCCTCGGGCCCATCGGTGAGGCGCCCGCCATGCAGGTGCAGCACACGGTCGATCTGCCCGTCGATCAGGGCGCGGTTCTGTTCGGCGAGCAGCATTCCTCCACCGTCCAACTCGAGCGAGAACAGGGTCTGGATCATGCTCACCGCCAGGATCGGCGCCAGGCCGACCGACGGCTCGTCGACGAGGTACAGGTCGCCCTCGGCCATGAGACCGCGGCCGATGGACACCATGCGCCGCTCACCGCCGCTGAGCGTGCCGGCGGGCTGGTCCAGCCGCGACGCCAGCTGCGGGAAGATGTCGAGCACGCGGTCCCGCCGCTGCCCGCGCCGATGCCACGAGCGCGAGCCATAGGCGCCTGAGTCGAGGTTGTCGCGGACCGTGAGCCCCGGGAACAGCGCATCCCCCTGCGGGATGAGCACGACACCGCGACTCGCGGCCGCATGCGTGGCCAGCCCCATGAGCGTTCGCCCGTGGAGCTCGACCTGGCCGACGCGCCAACCCACCAGGTTGACGATCGCCCGCAGGAGCGTCGTCTTGCCGTGGCCGTTGAGGCCGAGAAGGCCGACGCGCTCCCCGCGGCCGACGGTCAGCGAGACGTCGTGGACCACTTGCATCGGCCCGTAGCCGGCCGAGAGCCCGCGCACCTCGAGTGCCGCGGTCATGAGGGCACCGCCCCGGGGCTCGCCGAGGTCGGGCTGGCGAAGTACGCGGCTTGGACCGCCGGATCCGCGAACACCTCGGACGCCGCGCCGTCGATGATGACCGCCCCCTGGTCGAGCACGAGGATGCGGTCGCTGATCGCGGTCAGCAGCTCGAGGCGATGCTCGACCACGACGATGGCCAGACCGGTCTCGTCGCGAACGTGGCGGATGATCGCCTCCATCTCGTCCACCTCGTCGGCCAGCAGACCGCTGCACGGCTCGTCGAGCAGCAGCACGGACGGACGGCGCATCAGGAGGCAGCCGAGCAGCAGCTTGCGCCGGGCGAGCGTGTCGAGCTGGCCCGCCGGAGTCGCGGCGGCGACCTCGAGATGCACGAGCCGGCAGCTCTCGGTGGTCGTCCGCAGGCTTGCGCTCGACGCCCACGCCCGACGTGCCGCCGTGAGCACCTCACCGGCCCCCAGCTCCGTGGGCACGATCGGCGACTGGAACGTCCGCGCCAAGCCCAGCCGCGCCCGCCGGTGAGCCGACAGCCCGGTGATGTCGCGACCGTCGAGCTCGATGCGCCCCTCGTCCGCGGTGACGTGCCCGGACAGGACGTCGAAGAGCGTCGACTTCCCGGCGCCGTTGGGTCCGGCGACGCCGAGGACCTCGCCCGCCTCGACGGCGAGCGAGACCCCGTCCAGCGCGGCCAGCGCCCCGAACCGCTTGCGCAGTCCGACTCCTGCGAGCTTCACCGTCGAGGCCCCCTTACTTCATCCACGGAGGCATCTGGAACTCGGCCTGCGCATACGGCTCGGGATAGATGACCTTGTGCTCGCCGTCCTGGACCTGCAGGTACAGGCTCGGCATCCCGAGCGACGGATCGTCGATCGCGGCCGGAAACGAGGACGTGTACTGGCCCGGCTGATCCATCCAGAACGAGCCGCACACCCCGCGATAGCGCTGGGTCCGCAGGTGCCCGCACACCGACTTGAAGTCGCGCGGATCCCCCACCATCGCCCACGCGTTGGCGAGCATGTAGATCGTGTCGTAGCCCTGCGGGGCGTTGGCCAGGCCCGCGGGCTTGTTGAACTGCTTCTCGTAGCTGGAGGTGAACGCTTCGCCGAGCCTCCCGCCGACGTTGCCCACCAGCGTGGCCCAGATCGCGCCGTTCGCGGCCGATCCCGCAAGCTCGAGGAACTGCGGGATCGACGGCCCGTACTGCAGGTAGACCAGCGCCGGGGTTGGGTTGGCCACGAACTGCTTCATGAACGCCGCCTGGTCGGCGGGCGCCGGATGGGCGTTGTAGACGATGGCCGGCTTCTGCGAGCGGAGCTTGCCCAGTACCGGGCCCCACTCGTTGACGGGGGTCACCACCTTCTCGACGCCGGTGATCTTCCAGCCTGCCTTCTTGGCGGCATCTTGCGTGGCCTTGGAGATGACCATGCTGTAGTCGAGATCGCCCTGGATCACCGACATGGTCTTGCTGGCCGGCTTCCACGAGGAGCCTGCGGCGAGCTCGTCCAGGAACGTCGGGAATCCCTTGCCGTACCAGACCTCGGTCGGGTCCACGTTGAAGAACATCCCGTAGCGCTCGGGATCCTGGGCCACCCGCTCGACCCCGGCCTGGATCGTGTTCCCGTGCAGGTACGGGGCACCGTAGGCGGGGATGATGTCGTAGGCCGGTCCATCCACCTGCAGGTAGCCGCCGACGATCGCGTCCACCTTCTGGTTGACGAGGTTGTTGAGCGACGACGCCACGCTCTCGGGCGATCCGACGTCGGTGTCCACCACGACGTGCCGCAGCTTGCGCCCGGCGACTCCGCCCGCGGCGTTGATCTCGTCGATCGCGAGCTGCGTGCCGTTGGTCATCTGCTCGCCATCGGCGGCATACGGGCCGCTCATGGGGTAGGGAGATCCGATGACCAGCGTCCCCTTGGCGCTGGCGGCCGGCTTCTGATCGCCCGCCGTCGTGCTGCTCGAGCTGCCGTCGTCGGAGCCGACTTGGCTGCCGATGACACCGCCCGCGACACCGCCCACCACCAGGGCCCCGGCCCCCACGACGCCGGCCGTGGTCAAGAGCTGGCGGCGACTTACGGTGGTCTCTTCGCTCTGCATCTGGTCTTGCATGTGATTTCTCCTCCTCGCGCTCGTCCCCGGCGCCGTCACGCGGCCTGCGGGACCTCCTCGGCGTATACGACCACGGGCTCGGCGACGCGCTCGTACCACTGCGTCAGCATGGCCGCGACCTCCGGCACGCTGTCGAGCTCGCCCTCGAAGCCTTCGCGATCCGTGATCTCCATCTCCTCGACGACGTCGAACGGTGACTCGCCGTCCATGGCGCCGACGACGCGCCACACGCGATACCCCGTCACGGTCGTGGTGCGCCGGATGGCCGGCACGTTCACGTCACGAAACCACTGCTCGTAGGCTTCACGAGTGACTCCCGGCTTCAGACGGAAGGCGACAAAGCACTTCACGCCTGGTTCCCCATGGCCGACCGTCGGGTGTACACCATCCGGCACTCTCCGTCACCCAGGCACCGGAACCGGTCCTGCGTCACGAAGTACTCGTCCCAGAGCCCCAGCGCCTTCGTCAGCGCCTGGTAGTAGTTGGACGACGTCGATCCGATCGTCTTCTTCATCATGTCACTGGCGGCCTCCTTGCCATACATGTCCACTAGGTTGTCGAAGAACGGGCACGTCTTGATGACGGCGACGAGCCGGTCGGGCGTCTGCTCGACGTCTTCCACCTCCGACCCGATCGCCTCCCAGTACGCGCGATTCAGCTTGGCCAGGTCCTCGGTGGACTCGAACGTCTCCATGCCGAGCGAGTGCTTGATCATGTCGAGGAAGCCGAGCGCGAAGCCTTCCCACAGCCGCGAGTAGACGATCACCGCCTCGCGGGCGCCGTAGGCGTCCTCCCAGGCCAGCCACGCCTGGTGGTCGCGTCCGGTGAAGGCACGGTTCCACAGGACGAGGGTCTCTTCGCGCGACAGCTCGAGGCGCTTGACCGCCTCGTCGACCGACACCGGCTCCAGACCATACGGCGGCGACTTGCTGTGAAAGGTGAAGCAGGCCTGCGCCGCATCGCGGTACTTCGCGGGCATGGCCTGCCACACCTGGTCGTGCAGACGCGTCGCCTCGGCCTCACCCTTGTCGGCCGCAGTGGCACTCCAGATCAGGTCGTCGCCCATGGCAAAGCCGAGCATCCACGTGGCGATCGCGTCGTCGAGCGACTGCCCGGTGCGTTCGATCGCCTTGAGCACCCAGTTGCGCCGGTCGTTCGGATCATCGCCGACCGGACGCAGGAGCAGGGGCGCCTGCGTGTCGATCAGCCGCTGGGTCATCGCCGGACGAACCGCCGTGCCCTCGAGCAGGTCGGTCGGCTTCGGAGCGGTCATGTCATGCGCCTCCCACCTAGACCCGCGTCGCGAGGCACTCGTCGAGGAACGGCGCCGGGGTCAGGATCTCGACGCCGTCGTCGGTCACCATGACGGTCTCCTCCAGCGCCGACTGGATGTACGTCGCGTCGTCGAGCATCTTGAAGTAGCGCGGCTCGAGGGTGAAGCACATCCCCGGCTCGAGCACGATATCCAGGTGGTCGGGCGCGACGCCCTTCTTCATGCACACCGGCAGCTCGCAGCAGTTCAGCCCGATGCCGTGCCCGGTGTCGAAGCGATCGTTCATGTACCCCCGCTGGTCGACGACCGCACGCACCGCGGCGTCGACCTCCGAGATGCGGATGCCCGGCTTGATCACCTCGATCCCGGCGTACATGGCGTCGTAGTTGAGCCGGTAGAGCTCCTTGAACTCCGGCGTGGGCTCGCCCACGAACGCGGTGCGCATGCAATCGCCGTTGTAGCCGCCGACGATCGGCCCCATGTCGATGACCACCGGATCGCCTTCCTCCAGGACGCGATTGGTCGGATAGAGCGTCCCCTCCTTGACCGGTCCGGAGGCGAGGAACGGATAGAACCCGTCACCTTCCGAGCCGAGCGAGTAGAGCTTGCCCATGAAGGCGCCGTAGACGTCGAACTCGGTCGCGCCGGGCTGACATGCTTCGAGCCCCGCCTTCACCCCCTCGCTGGCCACCCAGCCGGCGTAGCGCATGAGCTTGCGCTCTTCCTCGTTCTTCACCGCTCGCTCCAGCAGCAGCGCGTCCTCGGCGTTCACGAACTCGATCTGCGGCATCGCTGCCTTGAACGCCTCCAGGAGGATCCACGAGACGCGATCGATTCCGACCTTGCCACTGGTCACGCCGACCTGGCGCAGCGCGTCGGCGGCCCAATCGGCGTACCGCTCGGCGATCAGGTTCGCATTGAAGATGGTGAAGTGGTCCCACCCGGTCTCGCGCTTGAGCAGAGCGCCGGAGTCGGCCCAATGCGGACCGGGCGCGACGTGGCCGCCGCAGTCGACGTGCTTGGTCGCCCCCTCACGGGTGATGACGGCCATCGAGTTCGGCTCCCATCCGTAGACGAAGAACCGACGGACATCGCTGATGTACTGGACGTTGTCGTGCTGCGTACCGAGCAGCGCCGCGACGCCGAGCTGGTCGCAGACGCGCAGCGCACCCTCGTGGCGAAGCTTGATGAGCCGATCGGTGTCGACGTTGTCCATGTCCATGGCCATGTCTCTCCTCTGGTGGTGGTGGTGGTGACGTCTGGTCGAGGGTTCCGCGTCCGTCAGGGTCTTCACGTCGTAGTCGGCAGCGATTCCGCGTTGGCGATGCGCCACAGCGCGATCGCGGTCATGTCGCCCACGGCCTTGAGGCTGTTGCCGTCGAGCTTGTCGACGGTGTCGTGCGGCGAGTGGTAGTACGGGTCGTCGGGCTTCCAGAACCAGGCCGCCGGGACGCCGGCCGTGAGGAAGCGGCCGGACTCGGCGACGCCCCACGTGGAGGTCATGCGCCCGACCTCGTAGCCGAGCCCCTCGGCAACCTCCTCGATGATCCTCATCACCCACTCGCTGTGCGGGATGGGATCGCTGTCCGGCCACAGGCCGAGCTCGACGAGCTTCAGCTTCCCGCCGACCCCGAACATGTCGAGGTCGATCGCCGCGCGCGCCTGGGTCAGGGTCCCCTCCGCCTGACGTGCGGCGATGTAGGCGGCGACGCCGGGAGTCACCCCCTCTTCGGCGGTCGTGCACAGGAACTCGATCGAGCGCCGTGGGCGGCGGCCGGCCAGCGCGGCGGCGATCTCCAGCATCGTGCCCAGGCCGCTGCCGTTGTCGTTGGCGCCGGGATACAGGCCGTGATCGCGGTGCGCGTGAACGACGACCTGCTCATCGGGCAGCTCGCTGCCCCGGAGCACCCCGCTCACGTTCGTGCTCTCGACCTCGGATACCTCGCAGTCGACGACGAGACGCGCCCGTGCGCCGCCGGCGCCGATGGCCTGCATCAGCAGCGCGCCATCGGGCGCGGAGACGCACGCGACAGGCAGCTGCTCGGCGCAGAAGCGCCGGTCGAGATCCCCGTTGCCCGCCTCCATCGACATCCGGTAGGGCCACGGCAACGGATGGATGACGATCACCGCCAGCGCGCCTCGGCGCTGGGCCAGCGCGGCGAACGTCCCCATCCAGAAGCGGGCGTAGCCGAGGCCCGCCTCCTGGATCACGACGATGCGACCGTCCACGTCCAGCCCCGCGTAGTCCTGCTCCTCGCCGCCGCCCGCGAACACCAGCTCGCCCTCGACGCCGCCCGTCGGGGTGGGCGGCGAGAAGTACGGGGGAATGCCGGTGAACGTCGTCCCTGAGCCCGTGAGCGTCAGCTCGGCGCTGTCACCGCGATAGCCGACCGTCCGAAACGGTCGCTCTTCGACCTCGAGCCCGAGCTCCTCGAACCGTCCACGAACGACGTCCGCGGCTCGACGATCTCCGGCGGTCCCGACGAACCGGTCCCCCAGCTCGACGAGCTCCTCGATGCGGCTCAGCACCTGTTGCGCGGTGATCTGGTCGCGCAGCTCGAGCTCGAGCGGCGTGGGCTTCGCCGACACGTCGACATTCATCTCTATCGCCTCCCCTGCGCGCGGAGCACCTGTCCGGCGAAGGTCGTGGTGTCGGTCTCGCCCTGATCGACCATGACGATGCCGTTGATGAGCACGTAGTCGATCCCGCTGGGAGGCCGATCCGGATCCAAGTAGGTGGAATGGTCGCCGACGGTCTCGGCGTCGACGACCGTGATGTCGGCCCAGGCTCCCTCGCACAGGACGCCGCGATCCTGGATCTGGAGGCGCTCCGCGCTGAGCGCGGTCATCTTGTGGATGGCATCCGCGAACGTCATGAGACGCTCGTCGCGCACGTACTGACCGAGGATCCGCGGAAACGAGCCGACCAGCGCCGGGTTCGGCTTGCCGTGGCCGAGCGAGAACGCGTCGGTCTCGACCGACGCGCTCGGATGCTGAACGATCTGGCGCAGCGCCCACTGCTCGTCGAGGTCGCCGCTCACGCCGATGTAGAGCGCCAGGATCTGGCCGCGCTCCTCGAGGATGAGATCGGCGGCGACGTCGAACGGATCCTTCCCCAGCTCTGCGGCGAGCCGGGCGACGCTCTTGCCCTCGCACGCCTTGTTGGTGCGACTGGCCACCCAGATGACCCAGACGTTGTCCCAGCCGGTCGCCTCGACGAGGTTGTGCGGCCAACCGCCCGGCTCCCACGATGGCCAGCTCGGGATGACCGTCTCGATGTCCCGCCTGATCTGGGCGCGGGTCTCGGCGTGCCGCAGGCGCTCCAGCAGCTTGGGCACGCCGCCGTCCAGCGACCACGGCGGGAGGATGGCGAAATGTCGTGTTCGCCGCGGTGTACGGGATGACGTCGAAGCCGTGGTCGATGCCCTGACGGCGCGCCTGCTCGTGGATCTCCAACACCTCGGCCACCTTCGGCCAGTGCGACTTGCCGAAGGCCTCGAGACTGCGAGTGCTGCACCCGCACGCCCGAGCGCTGCGCGACCTCGATCACCTCGTTGGCGGCGGGGATGAGCGTCTCGCTGGAGCCGCGCACGTGGAACGCGAAGATCCCGTCGTACGGCGCGGTCACCTTGCCCAGCTCGGTCAGCTCGTCGGTGGTGGCGAACATCCCGGGCGCGTAGATGAGCCCGCAGGACACACCGAAGGCGCCGCTGTCGAGGCACTCCTCGAGCAGCCCCTTCATCTCGCGCATCTCGTCGTCGCGCGGGGCCCGCGCCTCGAATCCCATCGTCGCGATTCGCAGGGCGCCGTGCGCCGCCAGCGGCACCGTGTTCAGGTAGACGCCGTGCGCGTCGAGATAGTCCAGGAACCCACCGAACGTGCGCCACTGCCAGTCGATGTCGCGTGGCTTGATCGCTCCCGTGTAGGCCTGAAGCAGATCCGCCGTGGCGGGGTTGATCGGAGCCGGTGCGTAACCGCAGTTGCCGACGACGATCGTCGTTATGCCCTGACGGACGAAGTGCTTGAGGAAGTCCCCCTGGTCCGGCAGCGGCAGCACGAAATCCGAGTGAGAGTGGATGTCGATGAACCGGGCGCGACGATCCGACCGGTGACGTCGATGATGCGCTCAGCGGACGCCCCGTCGAGCGACCCGATGGCGACGATGCGTCCATCGCTGATGGCGAGGTCGGCCCGATAGCCAGCCGATCCGGTGCCATCCACGATCGTGCCGCCAGCGAGGATGAGGTCATGGCGTCTCACGCGCGCTGCACCGCCTTGCGCAGCTCCGCGTCCGACAGACGGATCTCCTCGGCCAGGAACGCGAGGTCGCGTCGCCCAGCTCGGCGACGTCGAGCCCGTCGAGCATGGCGGAGATAGGACACCGCAGCTCATCGATGTCGACATCGTCCACGCCGAGGTCGCGCGGATGGTCGGGATGGCGATGACCTGGCCAGGGACGTTCTCGGCGCGAAGACCCGTTGCGGACCTGGACCCCGTTGGCCACGGCGGCGAACTCGAGTTGCGCCCATGGGTGCTTGCCGGCTCCCGTGTACTCGGTCTCCTGGACGACGATGGTCGCGTCCGCGGGGAGCTCCCGAGCGATGACCATCGCCGCGGCCAGCGACGTGTTGCCCGCCGGCCCCCGCTGCATTCCCTCGAGGCGGCTGAGCACCTCGGTGGCGTAGAAGACCTCGCCCTGGGTGACGAGGACCATGCGGTCGAGGTAGCGCAGCGGCCGCGCGGCGTTGAAGGGGACGTCGCTGCGATCGGGCCGTATGGTGAACGGGAAGGAGAAGCCCGAATGGCCGGTGGTGAACGACTTTCGATTGAAGTCGCCGTCGCTGGCCATGTGCAGGCCAGAGAGATCGACGCTCGCCGCCACGACGTTCGTCGCCCCCGCTCCGGCCTTGCGCAGACCGCGGGCGGTCCCCGTGACGTTGCCCCCGCCTGCGTGCGTCGCCACGACGACGTCCGGCGGACGGCCCGTCAACCGGCGCATGTCCTCTGCGACCTCGACCCCGAGCGTCTCGATTCCCGCCACGCTGTACGGCGTGTACAGCGACGCGTTGAAGTAGCCGGTCGTGTCCAGGAGCTGCAGCAGCATGTAGAACAGCTCCGGCCCCACGGAGCACTGCACCACCTCGGCGCCGAACTCCTCACACGAGCGCGCTTTCTCCAAGATCTCGGGCTGGCCGACCCCGCGACCGTCGAACGCCTCCTGCACGACGATGCAGCGCAGGCCGGCGCGGGCGGCCTGCGAGGCGACCGCGGCGCCGTAGTTCCCGCTGGTTGCCGCGATCACTCCGCCGTATCCACGTTGACGGGCCTCGAAGATCGACAGGCTCGCACGGCGATCCTTGAAGCTCCCCGACGGGTTCGCCGCTTCATCCTTGACGAAGATCCGCGCTCCGTGACCCGGCGCCGACACCTCCCGCATCAGAGCGGTCAGGTTGCGCGCCTCCTGCATCGGCGTTCCGCCGACTCCGCGCTCGCGTTGGATGCGCGCGGCCTCATCGACGGAGTACACGACCGTTCCCATCAGGGCCTCGTAGTCCCAGGCGAGGATGCCGCGTCGGTACTGCTCGTAGTCGATGCCGACCGAACGCCGCAGGATCTCGTCGCGACGGTCGAAGATCGACGTATAGGCGTCGACCGTCATGGCATCTCCTCGCGCTGCAGCAACTCGCACGCCGCGCCGCCGGCGAGCTTCAGTGGAAGCGGCGGTCGGCCGAAGGTATGGTGGTATCCCGGGTTCTCCTCGACGAGCTCGCCGGCGACGATCCGGCCGGTGACGGTCTTGACGGTGACCTGGTCGCCGATGGCGCCATCGCCCTCCAACCATCCGTTGAGCCAGAGCTCGAAGGGAACGGCGGACGTGTCGGCGGGGAGCGTCGCGACTCTCGCCGAGGCCTCGAGCTCGACCCAGTGCACTCGTACCCAACGACGCGGGCTCGGTCCTCGTGCGGTCCGCACGGCTCCTCTCTGCATGGCGCGGCACTGTAACGTCGTTGAAAAATGATTGCAACTGTATTTAAGATCCGGATGCCGATGACAACCACCGAAGCGCGGACTTGCGCGCGCTAGGCTCCAGCCGCAGGCAGGATGACATGGCCTCCACGAACTCCAAACCCCGAGACGTCGACCGCTCGGACGCCGAGAGCATTGCGTTCGGTCAGAAGATCCGCTCGCTGAGACGCGCGGCGAACATGACGCTTCAGGACCTCGCCTCCGTCGTCGGGGTGTCCCAGAGCCTCATCTCCCAGGTAGAGCGCGGTCGCGCGAGCCCGTCCATCACCAGCCTCCGACGCATCGCCGCCGCGCTCGACGTTCCCGTCGCCGCGCTGTTCCTGGACGGCGCACCCCGATCCAACGGCGAGACCGATCGAGCGGGCCGGCGATTGGTCGTGCGCCGGGACGAGCGCAAGTCGCTGCGCGTCCCGCCGTCGCGGGTTGCGTACGAGCTGCTCACCCCGGACCTCAGCCGACAGATCGAGTTCATCTGGATTGAATATGAGGCGGGTTCGGTGACCCATCCTGAGCCGATGTCGCACCCCGGCGAGGAGAACGCGATCTGCATCGAGGGCAGCGTCGTCGTGACCATCGACGGCGAGGACTTCACGCTCAACGAGGGCGACAGCATCTCGTTCGACAGCGGGCGGCCGCACCAAGTCGTGAACCGCGCCGAGGACCGCGCGGTCCTGATCTCGGCCATCACGCCGCCGACGTTCTGAGCGGGCCGCGACGGCTCGTCCGCGTCGGCGCCTAGCCGCTCGTTCCGCTGACGACCTCGACGCGCAGTCCGTCGGGGTCGACGTGGTACGCCGCGTACGGGCGCGGCCCGTAGTGCGGGCGCGGCCCCGGCGCGCCGTCGCCGCGCCCACCGGCGGCGATCCCGGCCTCGTAGGCGGCATCCACGGCGGCGCGCCCGCTGGCCCGCAGCGCCACGTGCCCGTAGCCGGGCGCCGGCGGACGGCGGCGGGCGACGATCCAGAGCTCCGGCTCCATCACGCCGTAGGCGATCGCCGCCGGCCCCTCGTGCAGCCGGCGCACGCCGAGCGCGAAGAGCACCGCGTCGTAGAACCGGGCTGAGCGCTCGAGGTCGGAGACCTCGAAGCCGACGTGCGCGATCACCGCGTCCCGGCGCCCGCGTCGCGCCGCCGCACGGTCACTTCGGCGACCGGTCCACGTCGCGGTGGGTGACCTCGACCCACACGTCGTCGCGATCGCGGTAGCGGCGCCCCAGGTGCTCGGCGATCGCCACCGAGCGGTGGCGGCCGCCGGTGCAGCCGACCGCGACCATCAGGTGCGCCTTGCCCTCGGCCACGTACTGCGGGATGAGGAAGTCCAGCAGCGGCTCGAGCAGCCCGTAGAACGTCTCGAGCTTGCCCTCGCGGCCGACGTACTCGACGACGCGGTCGTCGTGGCCGGTCAGCGGGCGCAGCTCGGGCACGTAGTGCGGGTTGGGCAGGAACCGCACGTCGAGGACGAGGTCCGCGTCGCGCGCCGGGCCGTGCTTGAAGCCGAAGCTGCCGAAGGTCACCGACATCCGCGACGTCGCCTGGCGCGGCAGGAACTCGTCGGCGATCCGGCGGCGCAGCATCGCTCCGGTCAGCCCGGTCGTGTCGATGACGACGTCGGCGTGCTCGCGCAACCCGGCCAGCAGCGCGCGCTCGTCGGCGATGCCGGCGGCGACGCTGCCCTCCGGCGACAGCGGGTGGCGCCGGCGCGTCTCCTTGTAGCGCGTCATGAGCGTCTGCTCGTCGGCGTCGAGGAACAGCACGCGGTGGGTGAGGCCGAGCGCCTGGAGGTCCTCGAGCACCGCACGCAGCGCCTCGAAGTACGCGCCCCCGCGGACGTCGGAGACGACCGCCGCGCGCTCGACCTTCGAGCCCTCGTGGACGAACAGCTCCATGAGGCCGCGGATCATCTCCGGCGGCAGGTTGTCGACGCAGAAGTAGCCCGCGTCCTCGAAGACCTGCATCGCCGTCGACTTGCCCGCCCCGGAGAAGCCGGTGATGACGACGAGATCCTCGACGTGCGATCCGGCGAAGGGCCGGGAGCCCGGCGTGCGTGCCGACGTCGTGGCCATGGCGCCCATTGTGCCTGGCCGGTCAGATGGCGCCGTCACACGCCCGTCTTGTGCAGCGCGGCCCACAGCTCGCGCGCAACCCGGCCCGGCAGGCCGGGCACCGCCTCGAGCTCCTCACGCGAGGCGGCCAGGAACGCCTCCGGCGAGCCGAAGTGGTTGAGGATCGCGCGCTTGCGCGCCGGCCCGACGCCGGGCAGCTCGTCGAGGACCGACGCGGTCATCGCCCGGTCGCGGCGGCCGCGGTGATGGGTGATCGCAAAGCGGTGGGCCTCGTCGCGCACGCGCTGCAGGAGCTGCAGCTCGGGGGTGTCGTGGGCGAGCAGCAACGGCGCCCGGACGCCGGGCCGGAAGACCTCCTCGATCCGCTTGGCCAGCGAGATGACGGCCACGCCGCGCTCGCGGAACGCCGCCAGCGCGCCCAGCCCGGCCGCGAGCTGGCCCGGCCCGCCGTCGATGACGATCAGGTTCGGCAGCGCCGCGAACGAGGCGTCGAACTCGGGGTCGTGCGGGGACAGGTCGGCCTGGCGCTCCCAGCGCGCGAGTCGCCGCCCGAGCACCTCGGCCATCGCCGCGAAGTCGTCGGGGACGCCCTCGGCGTTGCCGCGGACGCGGAAGCGCCGGTAGTCGCTCTTCTTCGGCGCGCCGCCCTCGAAGACCACCATCGACGCGACCTGGTGGGTGCCCATGAGGTTGGAGATGTCGTAGCACTCGATGCGCAGCGGCAGGCTGTCGAGGCGCAACGCCGCCTGGAGGCCGTCGAGCGCCTCGACGCGCTGCTGGCGGCGGCGCTCGGTCTTGAGCTTCTCCTGGTCGAGCGCGAGCTTGGCGTTGCGCTCGGCGAGGTCGAGGATCCGGCGCTTGTCGCCGCGCTCGGGCACGCGCAGCTCGACCCGGCCGCCGCGGCGCTGCGTCAGCGCCGCGCCCAGGCTCGGGTCGACCGGCACCTGGACGAGCAGCTGCGCCGGGATCGACATCGCCTCCGCGTAGTACTGCAGCAGGAACTCCTCGACGACCTCGCCGAGCTCGCGCTCGGCCTCGTTGGCGAGGTAGAACGACTGGCGGTCGGAGAGGACGCCGTCGCGGACCTGGAAGACCTGGGCGTTGGCGTCGGTGCCGTGGAGGGCGACCGCGATCGCGTCGAGCGTGCCGACCGCCTCGTTGGCCACCCGCTGGCGCTCCAGCAGCGAGCGCACGGCGTTGAGCCGGTTGCGCTCGAGCGCCGCCTGCTCGTACTCCTGGGCGGCCGCCGCCTCGTGCATGCGCCGCTCGAGGTCGCGCTCGATGTCGCGGTAGCGGCCCGACAGGAAGGCGACGACGCCGTCGATCGCCTCCATGTAGCCCTCCCGCGTCACGTAGCCGACGCACGGCGCGCCGCAGCGCTTGATGTAGTAGTCCAGGCACGGCGAGCCGGAGCGGCGGCCGGGCTCGGGACCCTGGCAGGAGCGGAACTGGAAGATCTTGCCGAGCAGGTCGAGCGTGCCGCGCACCCGCTTGGCGTTCGAGTAGGGGCCGAAGTACAGGCGGTTGCGGCGGTGGCGCTCGCGCGTGAAGTACACGCGCGGGAACTCCTCGTCCATCGAGATCGCGATGAACGGATAGGACTTGTCGTCGCGCAGGCGGATGTTGAAGCGCGGCTGGTACTGCTTGATGAAGTTCTGCTCGACGAGCAGCGCCTCGGCCTCGCTGGCCACGAGCAGGTACTCGACCGTGTCGATGACGGCGGTCATCTCGTACGCGCCGCGCGTGACCGGATTGCTGAAGTGGCTGGCCACCCGCTTCTTCAGCGACTTCGCCTTGCCGACGTAGATGACCTTGCCGCGGGCGTCGTGGAACAGGTAGACGCCCGGGCCGTCGGGCAGCTTGCGGCGCTGATCGTGGACGCGGGCGGTCGTGGTCGCCATCTCGTTCGAGACTAGATGGCTACCGTGCGGCCGGTGAGCGACCGCATCCTGCGCGTGGCCCGGGAGCGGCTCGGGTTCCAGAGCCTGCGACCGGGCCAGCGCGAGGCAGTCGAGTCGGTCCTCGCCGGCCGCGACACGGTGGCGATCATGTCCACCGGCTCCGGCAAGACCGCGATCTATCAGATCGCCGGCCAGATCATCGACGGCGCGACGATCGTCGTCTCCCCGTTGATCGCGCTGCAGCGCGACCAGGTCGAGGGCGAGGCCGATGCCGCGCTGCTGAACTCGACGCTGTCGGTGACCGCGCGCGAGCAGGTCTACGACGAGGCGGCCGGCGGCAAGCTCGAGTACGTCCTGCTCGCGCCCGAGCAGCTCGCGCGCGAGGAGGTCATCGAGCACCTGCGCTCGGCGCGGCCGTCGCTGTTCGTCGTCGACGAGGCGCACTGCGTGTCGGAGTGGGGCCACGACTTCCGGCCCGACTACCTCGAGCTCGCCGACGTCGTCGAGCGCCTCGGCCGGCCGACGGTCCTCGCGCTGACCGCGACCGCGTCGCCGCCGGTGCGCGCCGACATCGTCGAGGTGCTGCGGCTGCGCGATCCGCGGGTGATCGTGCGCGGGTTCGACCGGCCGAACATCTGGCTCGGCGTCGAGCCCTTCCGCGACGCCGAGCACAAGCGGCGGGCGCTGCTCGACGCGGTGGCGCAGGCGCCGCCGCCGGGGATCGTCTACGCGGCGACCAAGCGCGGCGCCGAGGAGGTGGCGCGGGAGCTCTGCGCGCGCGGCGTGCGCGCCGCCGCCTACCACGGCGGGATGGGCGCGCGGCGCCGCGACGAGGTCCAGGCGGCGTTCATGGACGATCGCGGCGTCGACGTGGTGGTGGCGACGATCGCGTTCGGCATGGGCGTCGACAAGGCGAACGTGCGCTGGGTCTTCCACCACGACGTCAGCGCCTCCGTCGACGCCTACTACCAGGAGCTGGGACGGGCGGGCCGCGACGGCGAGCCGGCGCGCGCCGTGCTGTTCTACCGGCCCGAGGACCTCGGGCTGCGGCGGTTCTTCGCGGGCGGGACGGTGGACCGCGCGGCGCTGGAGCGGGTGGCGAAGGTGCTGGCCGTGGCCGCGCGCCCGGTCGACCCGGCCGACGTGCTCGAAGAGCTCGACCTGTCGAAGACCAAGCTCGCCACCGCGGTGCACCGGCTCGAGGAGACCGGCTTCGTCGACGTGCAGGACGACGGACGGGTGCTGGCGGTGGGCGGCGAGGACGGGCTCGACGACGCGGTCGAGGCGGCCGCGCGGGCCGAGGAGGACCGGCACGCGTTCGACCGCTCGCGGGTCGAGATGATGCGGGCGTACGCCGAGCGGCGCGAATGCCGCCGGGCGTTCATCCTCGGCTACTTCGGCGAGGCGTTCGAGCCGCCGTGCGGGAGCTGCGACGTCTGCGACGCCGGGCTGGGCGCCGAGGAGGAGGCCAGCGAGGAGGCGGCCGGGTTCCGCGTCGGGATGCGGGTGGCGCACCCGGACTGGGACACGGGAACGGTCGCGCGCATCGACGGCGACCAGATCACGGTCGTGTTCGACTCGGTCGGCTACAAGACGCTCGACGCGGCGCTGGTCGCGGACCGCGGCCTGCTCGAGACGCTCGGCTGAGCCCTCGGCGCGTCAGTCGCGGCGGCGCAGGCGCGGCAGGAACCCGTCGCGGCGCAGCTGGTAGAGCGGCAGGCCCAGCGCGGCGATGGCCACGGCGATCGTCGCGTAGGTGTGGACCGCCCCCGCCATGATGGCTGCGCTGGCCATGCCCGGGACTCTACCCGCCGCGCGGCTCGTCGGCGCCGAGTGGTCAGCGCAGGATCTCGACCAGCAGCACCCAGGCGTTCATGACCCCGGCGACGATCGCGCTGATGATGGCCGAGAACAGCCACTCGCGTCCGCCGTCCTGGCCGCTCATCAGCAGGACGCCGGCGACGACGTAGGGCACGCTGCCCACCAGCCCCAGCGCCAGCGCCGAGACCACGTGGGACTCCTCGCCGGCTCGCGGGCGCGACTTGAGCGTCAGCGTGACCGCCAGCGTGGTCAGCACGACGCCGACGACGAGCAGCTCGGTCCCCAGCGCCTCGGTCGACTGGTCCGGGTGCAGGCCGAACAGCGACGCCACGACGACGCCTAGGAGCACGAGCACCGTCACCAGCCCGCGCTCAGGCAGCCCGCGGAAGCTGAGGATCCGCTCGACGTTGATGGAGACGGCGACGAACACCAGCCCGGCCAGCGCCGCGGCGGCGCCGGCGCTGGCGACGTACATGTCCGTCCATTCCGCCAGGGGCAGGGTCACGGCGAGACCCTAGTGGCTCTGGCGGCGTCAGCTCGGGCGGCGTCACCTCAGGCGCCGTCACCTCGGGCGGCGTCAGCTCAGGCGGGCACGAGCGCGCCGGTGCGCACGGCGCTCGCGAGCGCGGCGACCTCGTCGGCGATCGTGCGGTCCTCCTCGATCCGCGGCACGCACGCGCGCACCCTCGCCACGGCCTCCTCGAGCACGGGCGTGCTGCGCAGTGGCCGGTGGAACTCCAGGCCCTGCGCCGCGCACACCAGCTCGGTGGCGATCACGTGCGCCGCGTTCTCCACCACCGTGCGGGCCTTCAGCGCGGCGAGCGCGCCCATCGAGTTGAAGTCCTCCTGCCCCGCGCTGGTCGGGATCGATCCCGCACCGGCCGGGTGCGAGAGCACCTGGCACTCGTTGACCAGCGCGGCGGCCGCGTACTGGGCGACCATGAGCCCGGACGAGAGGCCGGGCCGCGGGCTCAGGAACGGCGGCAGGCCGGCGTAGGCGGGCGACAGCAGCGCGTACGTGCGCCGCTCGGAGAACGACGCCAGCTCGCACATCGCCAGCGCCAGGTGGTCGAGCGGCAGCGACAGCGGCTGGCCGTGGAAGTTGCCGCCCGACAGGATCTCGCCCGTGTCGGCGAAGACGAGCGGGTTGTCGGTGACCGCGTCGAGCTCGCGGGCCACCGCTCCCGCCGCGTAGGCGACGGCGTCGGCGACCGCGCCGATCACCTGGGGCGCGCAGCGCAGCGTGTACGGGTCCTGGACGCGGCCGCAGTCGGCGTGGCTGGCCACGACCGGGCTGCCGTCGAGCAGCGCGCGCAGGCGCGCCGCGACCCGCGCGGGCCCGGGCTGCGGGCGCAGCGCGTGCAGGCGCGGGTCATAGGGCACGGTCGAGCCCTTGAACGCCTCGAGCGAGAGCGCGGTCGCGACGATCGCCGACTCCACGAGCCGCTGCGCGTCGCGGACGGCGAGCCCGCCGGCGGCGGCCATCAGGTGCGTGCCGTTGATGAGGGCGAGGCCCTCCTTGATCGACAGCGTGACCGGCGTCAGGCCGACCCGCGCCAGCGCCGCGGCGCCGTCGAGCAGCTCGCCGTCCACCACCGCGCGGCCCTCGCCGATCAGCACGAGCGCGAGATGCGCGAGCGGCGCGAGGTCGCCGGACGAGCCCACGGAGCCCTTGCTCGGGATCTCCGGCGTCACGCCGCGCTCGAGCATCGCCTCCAGCAGGTCCACGATGTCGAGGCGGACGCCGGAGTGCCCGCGCCGCAGTGACAGCGCGAGCAGCAGCAGCATCCCGCGGACGACCTCCTCGGGCAGCGGCGGGCCCGTGCCGACCGCGTGCGAGCGCACGAGGTTGAGCTGCAGCGCAGCGGCGTCGTCGGGCGCGATGCGCACGGACGCCAGCCGGCCGAAGCCGGTCGTCACCCCGTAGACCGGCGCGCCGGCGGCCAGCGCCTCGTCGACGACGCCGCGGGCGGCGGCGACCCGCGCGCGCTCGGCGGCGGTCGCGGGAGGAGGCGAAGCGCCGCGGCGTGCGACCGCCTCGAGGAGCTCGAGGGTCGACATGACGTCGATGTTTTCACAGAATGCTCTTTCCTGTCACTCAGTGGTAAGGTCCTCCGCGCCATGGCCGCTTCGGCATCCACGCGGACCGTCGACCGGGCGCTCCAGCTTCTGGCGTGCGTGACCGAGCACCCCGAGGGCTCGTCGCTCAGCGAGCTGGCCCGCCGCGCGCAGCTGTCGCCGACCACCGCGTCCCGGCTGCTGGCCACGCTCGCCCAGCACGGGTTCGTCCGGCGCGACGACCGCGGCGCCTACCGGCCCGGAGCCGCGTCGTCCAGGTCGCGGCCGGCGTCCTGCGCGGCGAGCCGATCTACGAGCTGGCCGGCCCCGCCTGGCCGAGCTGGCGGCCGCCACCGGCGAGACCGCGAACCTCGGCATCCAGATCGATGCGCCGCCGGCGCAGGCGCTCTACCTCCGGCAGGCCGCCAGCCCCGGCTCGTGCAGACCGCCTCCTGGACCGGCCGCACGATCCCGATGGAGGGCACCGCGATGGGCGCCGCGCTGCGCGGCGAGGTCGGCCTGGACGGCTACGCGTCGACCGCCGCGAGCGTCGAGCCCGACGTCACCGCGGTGGCCGCGCCGGTCGCCGGCCTCTCTGGCGAGGTGGTCGCCGCGCTCAGCGTCATCGCGCCGACGTACCGGACGTCGGATGCGGACGTCGAGCGGATCGGGCGGCTCCTGGTCGAGCACGCCCGCGGGCTGTCGGCGGAGCTCGGCGGCCACCCGACCGAGGCGGCGGCGTGACCGCGCTGCCGCCGCGGCGGGCTGCAGAAGGCCGCAACATGACCGCCCCGCGCTCCCACGGCGGGCCGCAGAAGGCCGCGACATGACCGCCCCGCGCCCCACGGCGGGCCGCAGAAGGCCGCGACATGACCGCCCCGCGCTCCCACGGCGGGCCGCAGAAGGCCGCGACATGACCGCCCCGCGCTCCCACGGCGGGCCGCAGAAGGCCGCGACATGACCGCCCCCGCGCTCCCACGGCTGGCCGCAGAAGGCCGCGACATGACCGCCCTGCGCTGCCACGGCTGGCCGCAGGAGGCCGCGCTGCGGATGCTCGAGAACAACCTGCATCCGGATGTGGCCGAGCGTCCGGCCGATCTCGTGGTGTACGGCGGGATCGGCAAGGCGGCCCGAGACCACGCGGCGCTGGCGGCGATCAAGCGCGAGCTGATGGACCTGGCCGGCGATCACACGCTGTTGATCCAGTCGGGCAAGCCGGTCGGCGTCTTCGAGACGCACCCCGATGCGCCGCGCGTGCTGATCGCCAACTCCAACCTCGTCGGCCAGTGGGCGACCTGGGAGCACTTCCGGGCGCTGGACGCCGCCGGCCTGATGATGTTCGGGCAGATGACCGCGGGGTCGTGGATCTACATCGGCACCCAGGGCATCCTCCAGGGGACCTACGAGACGTTCGCCGCCGTCGCGCGCCAGCGCTTCGGCGGAACGCTCGCCGGACGGCTCGTCGTCACCGCCGGCCTGGGCGGCATGGGCGGCGCCCAGCCGCTGGCGGTCACCATGTCCGGCGGCGTGGCACTGTGCGTCGAGGTCGACCTGCGGCGGATCGAGCGGCGCATGGCCGGCGGCTACCTCGACGAGCGCGCCGCCGACCTCGACGACGCGCTCGCCCGCGCCCAGGCCGCCGCGTCCGCGGGGCGCTCCCTGTCGATCGGGCTGCTGGGCAACGCCGCCGAGGTCCTGCCCGAGCTCGCGCGGCGCGGCGTCCACGTCGACGTGGTCACCGACCAGACGGCGGCGCACGACCCGCTCAACGGGTACGTGCCCGCCGGGCTGACCGTCGAGCAGGCCGACGCACTGCGCGCGGCGGACCCCGACGACTACCTGGCCCGGGTCGGGGCGTCGGTCCTCGACCACGTCGCCGCGATCCGCGCGCTGCGGGCGGCCGGCGCGGAGGCGTTCGACTACGGCAACGGGCTGCGCGGGCTCGCCGCCGCCCACGGCGACGCCGACGCGTTCGCCTACCCCGGGTTCGTGCCCGCCTACATCCGCCCGCTGTTCTGCGCGGGCAAGGGGCCGTTTCGGTGGGTGGCGCTCTCGGGCGATCCGGCCGACATCGCCGCCACCGACCAGGCGATCCTCGAGCTGTTCGGCGACCAGCCGCACATCGCGCGCTGGATCGGGCTGGCGCGGGAGAAGGTGCGCTTCCAGGGACTGCCCGCGCGCATCTGCTGGCTGGGCTACGGCGAGCGCGACCGGGCAGGCTTGCGCTTCAACGAGATGGTCGCCTCGGGCGAGCTGCGGGCGCCGATCGTCATCGGCCGCGACCACCTCGACGCCGGCTCGGTCGCCTCGCCCGAGCGCGAGACCGAGGCGATGCGCGACGGCTCGGATGCCGTAGCCGACTGGCCGCTGCTCAACGCGCTGGTCAACACGGCCGCGGGCGCGAGCTGGGTCTCGATCCATCACGGCGGCGGGGTCGGCATGGGCAAGTCGATCCACGCCGGCCAGGTGATCGTCGCCGACGGCACGCCCGATGCGGCGCGCCGCATCGAGCGGGTCCTGCGCGCCGACCCGGGGATGGGCATCGTCCGCCACGCCGACGCCGGATACCCCGAGGCGCTCGCCGCGGCCGACGCGCATGGCATCCGGATTCCGATGCGAGACGCTGCGCCCGACGCGCACGACATCCGGATCCAGATGCAAGACGCGGCGCCCGACGCCCGTTCTCCAGGCCCCGGCGAGCGATGAGCGTCTCGCTGCGCGGTGCCCGGCAGGTCCTGCGCCCGCCCGAGGACGGGCTGGCCTTCCTGCGCCACGACCGCGCCGGCTCGATGCGCTCGCCGGCTGGCTCGGTGTCGACGGACGGCGCGGCGATCGCCGCCCTCGACGACGATCCCGGCGCCGACGTCGTCGTCGACGCCTCGGGCGGCGCCATCGTGCCCGGCTTCGTGGACTGCCATACCCACCTTCCGTTCGCGGGCTGGCGGGCCGACGAGTACGAGCGCAAGGTCACCGGCGTGCCGTACGACACGATCGCCCGCGCCGGGGGCGGCATCGCGGCGTCGGCGCGGGCCCTGCGCGAGGCCGGCGACGCCGAGGTCCTGGGCCAGGCGCGCGCCGTCCGCGCGGAGATGCTCTGGCACGGGACGACGACGTTCGAGGCCAAGACGGGGTACGGGCTGTCGCCGGACGGGGAGGCGCGGCTCGTACGGCTCGGCCGCGAGCTCGGCGCCGACGCGGTGACCGGCCTGTTCGCCCATGCCCTGCCCGAGGCCTACGACCACGCCGGGTGGATGGACGAGGTCGACCGCCTGGCCGCGACATGCCCAGTCGACGCGCTCGACATCTACGTCGAGTCGGTCGCGTTCCGCAACGCCGACCTGGAGCGGCTCGGCGCGATCGCGGCGCGCGAGGGCGTGGCGCTGCGCGCCCACGTCGAGCAGTTCAACGCCAACCGTTCGGTTCCGGTGGCACTGGCCGCCGGCGCGCGGTCCGTGGACCACCTCGCGTGCCTCGACCCGCGCGACCTGGGCGCGCTGTGCGCCACCGAGTGCGCGGCGGTGCTCCTGCCGGGCGCCGAGCTGCTCGGCGACGAGCGGGTGGCGCCGGGCCGCCCGCTCGCCGATGGCGGCGCGATCTGCGTCATCGCCACCGACTGCAACCCGGGGACGTCGCCGGTCGCCTCCCTGCCCGTCGTCGCCGGCCTCGCCGTCCGCCGGTACGGGTGGAGCGTGCGCGAGGCGCTGCTGGCGTGCACGCTGAACGCCGCCTGGGTCCTGGGCATGTCCGACCGCCTCGGCTCGATCGAGGTCGGCAAGCAGGCCGACCTGCTCGTGCTCGACGGGCCGATCGAGCACGTGCCCTACCGCTTCGCCCGCAACCCGGTGGCCGTCGTCGTGCGCGCCGGCGAGGTCGTGTGGGTGCGCCCCGACCAGGCCTGGCGGGTGGGCGCATGATCGGTGCGGGTCGCGCTGTGCCGATCTGGCTCGGCAACGCCCGGGGAGTGCCGGGATGATCGGCGCGGACGAGCTCGCCGGGCTCCTGGCCGGCGTGCAGCCCATCGGCCTCGACGCCCGCGGAGCGACGACCCGGCTGGCATGGACCGACGAGGACGCGGCGGCCGGCGAGTGGTTCGCGGCGCGCGCGGCGGCGCTCGGGCGCCGGGTCGAGCGCGATCCGGCCGGCAACCTGTGGGCCTGCCCGGATGCGCCGGGGCCGTGGTGGGCGGCCGGCTCGCATCTCGACACGGTCCGGGCCGGCGGCCGGTTCGACGGTGCGCTCGGCGTCGCCGCGGCCTTCGCGGTCGCGGCCCGCTCGCAGGTGCCGCTGGCGGTCATCTCGTTCGCCGACGAGGAGGGCGCGCGCTTCAACACCCCGACGTTCGGGTCGCGCGCGCTCGCCGGTGCGCTGGACGTCGACGACGTGCTGGGCCGCGTCGACGACCGCGGCATCGCGCTGGCCGACGCGATGGCGCAGGCGGGCGTGGACCCCGGCGGCCTGCGCGACGCCGCAACGTGGACGCAGCGCCTGCGGGGGTTCCTCGAGCTGCACATCGACCAGAGCCGGGACCTCGCCCGCGCGGGTGCACCGGCCAGCGCGGTCGAGCGGCTCGCGGCGCGGCTGCGCCTCCAGCTCGAGCTCGGCGGCCGGGCCGACCACGCGGGAACGACGCCGCGCGGCGAGCGCAGCGACGCTTTGGTCGCCGCGGCGCGGGTGATCGTCGCCGCCGACGACGAGGCGCTCGCCCATCCGGGCATGGTGTTCACGCCGGCGCGGATCGAGGTGGCGCCCAACGCGGCCACGACCGTGCCGGAGCGGACGCGGCTGTGGCTCGACGCCCGCGCGGAGCGCCCCGAGACCGTCGAGGCCTGGCGGGCCGCCGTCGAAGCGGACGCCACGCGCGTCGCCGCCGCCACGCGGGTGAGCCTGGAGCTGCGGACCGCCTCCTGGTCGCCCGGGACCGAGTTCCCGCAGGACGTCCGCGCGGCGCTGGCGGAGAGCCTGCCCGACAGCGCGCCCCGCATCGTGTGCTTCGCCGGCCACGACGCCGGCGTGGTCGCGCGGGTGCGCCCAGCCGGCATGGTGCTCGTGCGCAACGAGCAGGGCATCAGCCACGCTCCCGAGGAGCACGTCGAGCTCGAAGACGCGGCGATCGCCGCCACCGCACTGCTGCACGCCGTCGAACGGCTGGCCGCATGACCCGGCGCGTACCGACTGGCCGCATGACCCCGGCCGTCCCGGCTGGCCACATGACCCCGGCCGTCCCGGCTGGCCACACGACCCCGGCCGTCCCGGCTCGCCACATGACCCGGCCGTCCCCGCTCGCCGCATGATCCCGGCTATACCGGCTCGCCACATGACCCGACCATCCCCGCTCGCCGCATGATCCCGGCCGTCCCGGCTCGCCACATGACCCGGCCGTACCGGATTCCCGCGATGGTCAACGTGCACTCGCATGCGTTCCAGCGGGCCCTGCGCGGCGTGGCGGAGCGACCCGGCCGGCACGACGACGACTTCTGGTCCTGGCGCGAGGCGATGTACGCCGAGGCGGAGCGCCACGACCCTGCCTCGATGCGGGCCGTCGCCCGGCAGGTCTACGGCGAGATGGCCGCCGCTGGCTACGGCGCGGTCGGCGAGTTCCACTACGTCCATCACGACCCCGGCGGCCGCCCGTACGACGACCCCAATGCGATGGCGATCGCGGTCGCCGAAGCCGCGCTGGAGGCGAACCTCGAGATCGTCCTGCTGCCGGCCGCCTACCACCGCGGCGGATACCACCGCTCGGCCGAGCCGCGCCAACGTCGCTTCTGCGATCCGTCGGTGGAGCGATTCCTCGACCGAGTCGACGCGCTGCGGGCGTGGGCAGCCCGGCGCGACGGGGTGTCGGTCGGCGTCGCCGCCCACAGCGTCCGCGCGGTCCCCGCCGAGTGGCTGCGCGCGATCGCCGCCTACGCCGACGCACACGGTCTCGTCCGTCACGTCCACGCCCACGAGCAGCCGCGCGAGATCGAGGAGTGCCGGGCCGAGCACGGCTGCACCCCGATCGAGCTGCTGGCGCGCACCGGGTTCCTCGGGGAGCGCACGACGCTCGTCCACGGCATCCATGTCGTCGACGAGGACATCCGGCTCCTGGCCGACACGAACACGATCGTCGCGACCTGCCCGACGACCGAGGGCAGCCTCGGCGACGGCTGGTTCCCGGCGCTGCGCTACCGCGACTCGGGGGTGCGGATCGCGATCGGCAGCGACTCGAACGTGATCGTCGACCCGTTCGAGGAGACGCGCGAGCTGGAGACGGGCGCGCGCCGAGAGCGCCGCACCCGCCACGCGCTGCTGGCCGCCTACGGGGATCTGTGGGGCGAGCTGTGCCGCACCGGCGCCGCGAGCCTCGGCGTCTCCGGCGCGCAGACCGTGGCGATCGATCTCGACCACCCGCGGCTGCGCGGCGTGCCGGAGGACGACGTCCTGCGCGCCGTTGCGACCTGCGCTGCGGCGGACGTGGTCCTGCCGTAGGCGGCTGCGCCGGCCGGCGACGGCGGACCGATGGCGAATAACTTCGCCCCCGGCGACACAAATCGCCACGGGCACACGAGATGCGGCTCGGGCCCTCATCGCACCAGCCGGATCTCGAGGCCGCCGAAGCCGGATACGTCGCCCGCGCCGCCCATGAGGCCGAGGATCGCGGCGACGTAGGCGGTGGTCTCCGGGATCGGCGGAACGCAGCCGCACGCGGCCACGCGCTGCGGGCCGGCGTTGTAGGCGGCGAGGGCGAGCGGGACGCTGCCGAACTGGCGCAGGAGGTCGCGCATGAGACGGGCCTGGGCGTCGATCGACGCCTCGGCGTCGAAGGCATCGTGCAGGCCGTAGCTGCTTGCCGTCCCGGGCATGAACTGCGCGATGCCGCGGGCGCCCGCGGGCGAGACCGCGAACGGGTTGAAGCCGGATTCCTGCTCGATCTGGGCGGCGAGCAGCGTCGCGGAGACGTTGTAGCGCTGAGCGGCTCGCGTGATCGCCGGGGCGTAGCGCTCGGGAACGAACGACGGGAGGCTCGAGCCGGCCTCTCCGTCGGCCCCGACGTCCCGGCGGCGGGCCATCGCTCTTGAGCTCGCCGGGTTCAACACATACCCGTAGTGCCAAGGTTCCCACGAGTAACGCTGCACGAAGTGGAAACGCTGCGCATTCGCCGCCAGCCAGCCGTACGCGCTCCCGGGGCCGAGATCGAGCTCCGTCGCGAGACGGTGCAGCGACTGCCCGGGCGGCGCGACCCACTTCGGGTCGGGGTGCTGAGCGAACAGCACGGCCTGCTCGGCGTTGGTGCGGAAGCCCGAGACGATCATGAGCTGGACGCCGTCCGCCGCGGCCGCGGCGGCCATCCGGTCGAACGCGCGGGCGACGTCGGGACGCATCGGCTTGCCCTGGCGCAGCTCGAGCGGCCCGTCGTACTCGTCGCCCCAGGCGGCGGTCGGTGTGGCGGCGACCGGGACCAGAGTGGCGTCGGCGCTGGCCTGCACGTCGATCGGCCGCTTGGACGAGGCGACGGTCACCGTGATGCGCTCCCCGACGTCGACCCGGACCAGCGCCGGTGCGATCGGATCGGCATCGGGAAAGCTCACCGCGACCGCCTCGGCCCCGTTCGCCCGCGCCGTCTGCGCGCCGGCCTTCGTCGCGGCCGCGAGGTACGCGGCGCGCGAGAGATGCCTGGGGTTCGGCACGCCGTCGACCACGACCGGCTCGAACAGGCGCGGATACAGGTCGTGCATCGTCTTGGCGGCGGAGAGCGCGCCGAGATCCGCAGCCCGCTGCTGGCGTCCGTGCGCGGAGATCCCGCCGGCGAGCAGGCCGAGCACGGCCGCACCGAACAGGACGGCACAGAGGATGCCGACCAGGAGGACGGCGGCCTGCCCGCCCTGCCCGGCGACGCGCGGCGGCCAGCCAGGCGCGACCGCGCGAGTCACGACGAGACCTCCACCGCCGCGCACAGCGGCGCGGCGGCGCCCCAGGCCCTGACGCCCGCGATGGCGAGCGCGAGGACGAGGCGCGACGGCGCATGATCGAGCCGGTGAGCAGAGGCGCCGATCGTGCCGAGTTGGCCGAGGGCGAGATCGATGATGGCGTCGTCGTCACCGTGCACGAGCACGGCGTCCCGGGTCGCGAGAACGCCGTCCCACGCCTCGCCGCGGGCCGCGGCCAGCACTACGACGCTCGCGGCGCCGATGGCGGTGGCCGCCGCTTCGGCGCGGCGGAGGTCGTCGACGGCAGTGTCCTCGTCCTCACCGAGCCACACCTCCACCAGGCGGCCGGAGGTGCGCACGTCGAGGCCGCGGGCGGCCAGCGAGGCAGCCAGCCGCCTCGCTGGCCGCGCCACCGGGACGCTCATTCCGTGGCGTGGCCTCGTGGTGCCCCAGGCCGACATCAGGGCGGCCGCACCTGAGCCTGCCGCGAGCGCGGTCGCCGCACCCAGCGGTCGCGCCAGCGCGGGTGCGGCGAGCACGGCATAGGTGCATGGCGCGGACGTCGCGCCGGCGACACGGCGAGCACAAGACACCTGCGTGGCCGCCACCGCAGGATCGGTGTGTGTCGGCGCCGCGCCGTCGGCCGCCGGGGGCGCGACCGGTGGCGCCCATCCCGCACCCTCCGCACCGCCGTCGAGCGCCCCGACCGCATCGAGGCCGCCCGCCGGGGCCGCCGGTCGGACGAACGCGGAAGCGACCCGTGACCAGAGCGCGCTCATCGCGCCGTCCCGCCCGGGCCGAGCCCTACCGCGCAGCGGTGTGCCAACGCCGTCATGAGCCGCCGCCGGCGTGGGCGGACGCGTGGGCAGTCAGCCGGTCGGCGAGACCGGGGAACGGCGATGGCGGCCGGACCATGACCGCGACGCGCGTGCCGGATACGGCGACATCGACGCGCTCGCGCGCCCAGCCGGGGACGGCGGCACGCGCGGCGTCGGCGGGATCGCCGCCCTGGAGGATGGCCAGCGCGCCGGCCTCGGCGGCGTGGTCGGCGACCTCGTTGGCCACCCCGGCGGCCAGGAGCTGCGCCGCGGCGAGGGTGACCGCCAGCAGAATCGGGAGCAGTCCCACGATCTCGACCGCCGACTGCCCGTCCGCACCCGCTAGCCGTCGCGACCTTCGCCCGCCGGCTCCCGGTCCGCGTCGCGCGGCGGCCGGCCGACCGTCCAACCGCGGCCGGGCTGGGGAACGACCGGCAGTCGTCGGCCGGGCGCCGAACAATGAACGGACTGGGGAACGACCGGCGGCCATCGCCCCGACGCCGAACAATGAACGGACTGGGGAACGACCGGCGGCCATCGCCCCGACGCCGAACAATGACCGGACTGGGGAACGACCGGCGGCCATCGCCCCGACGCCGAACAATGAACGGACTGGGGAACGACCGGCGGCCATCGCCCCGACGCCGAACAATGAACGAGCTGAGAGCGACCGGCGGCCGTCGCCCCGGCACCGAGCCGCGAGCGAGCGGGGAGCGACGATCGGCCACGCCGCTCATCCCGCCTGCGACGCGAAGCGAGCCTTCGCGGAGATCGTGGTCAGGTCGATCCCGCCGACGACGGCGGGATAGGCAGGCGGACGGTGACGGATCCCCGCCGTCGCCCGGCCTGGACGCGCTTCCGCGAGCGCGCCGGGCAGGACCCGGCGGGCGGCGGCGCGAGGGTCGTCGCCGAGCGCGTCGGCGCGGGCGGCGGCCCGGGCGGCAGCGCCGAGAGCCACACCGCCTGGCCGGCGACCACGGCCTGCCAGCACAGCAGCCCCAGCAGCGCGATCAGCGGCAACAGCGCCACAAGCTCCACCGACGCCTGTCCGCGTTCGCCGAACGCCGCCCGGACGCCGGGCTGCGGGCGGGGCCGATCGAGTGGCCGGGCCCGTCCCAGCGGGCGATCGCCGAACGCCGCCCGGACGCCGGGCTGCGGGCGGGGCCGATCGAGGTGGCCGGGCCCGTCCCAGCGGCCGAGCCGATCGAGGTCACCCACCCGATCGCGACGGCCAGGCCGATCGAGGTGGCCGGGCCCGTCCCAGCGGCCGAGCCGATCGAGGTCACCCACCCGATCGCGACGGCCAGGCCGATCGAGCCGTCCGCGTCGATGGAGTCCGCCGGATGGGTCCATGGAGGCGGACCATCGCGGGGACGGCTGTCACAGCGCTACGCGAGAGTGTTGCGAAAGTGCGTCAGTACTCGCGCGAGTGGCGAAACACCTGGACGAGCGCGAACACCGACGCCACCAGGAGCACGATCCACAGGACGGTGCCCCCGCCGGTATCGAAGAGCTTCGGCGTCGCCGCCATGTCCAGGACGATCACCCCGAGGGCGCCGTACAGCAGCAGGCGCCACCAGTCGCCGAGCGCGTAGATGTCGGAGCGGCGCTCGAGGTAGAAGCGAGAGCCCAGCAGACCGATCCCCACCGTGATCACGACGAACAGGGCGGCGCCGAACAGGTTCGCTGCGGTGTTGCCCCCCGGGAGCGCCCACACGCCGAGGGCGAGCAGGGCCACGATCCCGAAGTTGCGAACGTGCTTCACGTCTCAGACGATACGCGCCCGCGATGGGGATCGGATACGCGCGCGCGACCGGGATCGGACACCGGCCCGCAATGGGGATCGGCGTCGGCAGCTCCGGCCGTCGCCGCCTCCTCCCGCGCGACCGCCGCCGCCTCCCGCGCGACCGCCTCCGCCTCCGCCGCCACGATCTCGGCCCCCTCGACCGGCTCGGGCGCGAACCGGTACCCCACGCCGAAGTGCGTGTGGATGTACCGCCACTGCGGCGACGCCTTCTCGAGCTTCTGGCGCAGCTTGCGCACGAAGACGTCGACCGACCGGTCGCCGCGGGCCATCGCGTAGCCCCACACCCGCTGGTAGATCTCCTCGCGCTCGAGCACCCGCCCCTGGGCGGACGCGAGCAGGTCGATGAGCTCGAACTCGCGGCGCGTCAGGTCCACGGACCGCTCGCCCACGAACGCCTGGAACTGGTCGCCGCGGATCTCGATCTCGCCGGCGTGCACGGGCTCGGCGTCCTCGCGCGCCTCCGCCCGGCGGCGGCGGCGCACCACCGACTCCACCCGGGCAATGACCTCCTCGGGATGGCAGGGCTTGGTCACCCAGTCGTCGGCGCCGAACCGCAGCCCGCGGACGCGCTGCGCGACCGTCGACTGGCCCGTGCACACGACGACGCCCAGGCCGGGCAGCTCGCCGCAGGTGCGCTCGAGCCATTCCCACGCCTGCGGGCCCAGGGTCGCGAGGTCGACGACCACCGCGCTCAAACGCATCGCGACCAGCGCATCGGGCGAGACGGCGCTGGCAAGCACGCGGTGCTCCCAGCCGAGCCGGTCCAGCCGCTTGCCCAGCACCTGCAGAAAGCCGCTGTCCCGATCGATCACCGCCAGGCGCAACGGCGCCCCGGCCCCCCCGCCATGCGTCACATCGACCATGGCGCAAGCTTATTGACCGGGCCCCCCGGCACATGGCCCCAGGCGCCCAGAGTCACAGGATCTTCACACCGCACGCGACAGGACCGCCGCAGATTGCGGCAAAGATCACGGGTTGTCGCCGAGCGGCGACGCGTCCGAGAACTCCCGGAACAGCCCGGTCACCACGAACGCCGTCTGCTCGCCGATGTCGACGGCGTTGTCGCCGACGCGCTCGAGCGCCCGCGCGACAAGCACCATGTGCATGGCCCACTCGCGCGTGTCCGGGTCCTCGCCGATGGCGATCGCCATCTGGAAGATCTCGCGGTTCAGGCGGTTGATCTCCCGGTCCTGGCGCACGAGGTCGCGCGCCAGCTCGACATCGCGCGTGGCGAACGCCGTCTTGGACTGCAGCGCCTCCGACCGCGCGAACTGGCCCATCTTCACGAGCTTGTCGATCACCTCGGCCCGGACCGGCGGCTCGTGGCCGGCCAGCGGCACCAGCTTGGCGATGTTCGCGCACTGGTCGCCCATCCGCTCGACGTGCTTGATCACGTGCAGCAGCGCCGCGAGCACGCGGAGGTCCCCGGCCACCGGCGCCTGCAGCGCCATGAGCGACAGGATCCCCTGGTTGACCTCGAGGTAGCGGCCGTCGAGGCGGTCGTCGTCGGCGATGACGAAGCTCGCCAGCTCGACGTCCTGGTGGGCGACCGACTCCATCGCCCGGTCGAGCTGCTGCACGACCATGTCGATGCCGCCCAGCGCCTGCGTCTCGAGCTCGACGAGCGCTTCGCGGAAGTGCGTCCTGGTGTCCCCCACCGTGCCGTTCATCCGAACTTCCCGGTGACGTACTCCTCGGTGCGCTTGTCGGCCGGGTTGGTGAAGATCCGGTCGGTCGGCCCCACCTCGATCAGCTCGCCGTCGAGCATGAAGGCCGTCTGGTCGGCGACGCGCGCCGCCTGCTGCATGTTGTGCGTGACGATCACGATGGTCACACGATATTTGAGCTCCTCGACAAGCTCCTCGATCTTCAGCGTCGAGATCGGGTCGAGCGCGGACGCGGGCTCGTCCATGAGCAGCACCGCCGGCTCGACCGCCAGCGCCCGGGCGATGCACAGCCGCTGCTGCTGACCGCCCGACAGGCCGATCCCCGGCTCCTTGAGGCGATCCTTGACCTCCTCCCAGAGGCCGGCGCCCCGCAGCGCGTTCTCGACCTGGTC
>JAWKKD010000010.1:0-170527 GCA_041393435.1 Solirubrobacterales bacterium
GAATCCGCCCACCAGCGCGCGAAGGACATCCTCCTGCAGTACCGCGAGCAGCTGACGACGATCTCCGAGATCCTGCTGCGCCGCGAGACGATCGAGCGCGACGAGTTCATCAAGCTGCTCGACGGCAAGACCGAGGAGGAGGTCTTCGGGCCCGACGAGCCCGCGGCCCCCGAGGCCCTGCCGCCCGCGCCCGCCGACCGGCGCGACCCGCGCCCGCTGCCGCGTCCGGGCTTCGCCGGCGGCGCCACCGAGCTGCGCGGCCTCGACCTGCCGGAGAAGCCCGAGCCCGCCTGATCGCGGCGCCGGCGGTGCCGTGGCGTCCATTCCCCGTGTCCGCGCCGGGCTGATTGCCGTCGCGGTGGCCGCGCTCGCCGTGTCCGCGCCCGCGGCGGCGGCGCCGCTCGACCTCGTGCCCGCGCCGGAGATCGCGCAGAAGCCGTACCCCGAGCGCGACCTGCAGAAGATCAAGCACGTGATCTTCATCGTGCAGGAGAACCGGTCCTTCGACCACTACTTCGGCACCTACCCGGGCGCCGACGGCATCCCGATGCTCGACGGCGTGCCGACCGTCTGCCTGCCCGACGCGATCCACGGCGGCTGCCAGCGGCCGCTGCACAACGTCGGCGACGTCAACGGCGGCGGGCCGCACGGCCACCAGGCGGCGGTCGGCGACATCGACGGGGGCGCGATGGACGGCTTCCTGCGTCAGGCGCAGGTCACGCCGCGCGCGTGCCGGCGCACCGGCGACCGGGGGCCGCAGTGCGCGGTGCGCGACACGCCGGACGTGCTGAGCTGGCACGACGCCCGCGAGATCCCCAACTACTGGGCCTACGCCGAGAACTTCGTGCTCCAGGACCGCATGTTCGCCTCGGTGTCGTCGTCGAGCGTGCCGGTCCACTTGGCGATCGTGTCCGGCTGGTCGGCGCGCTGCGCGGTGCCGGGCGACAGCGCGAGCTGCGTCAGCGCGCTGGGCAGCGTGGAGGCGCCGCAGCGCCAGGTCGTCGGCCAGTACGCGTGGACCGACATCACCTGGCTGCTGTACCGGGCGAACGTGAGCTGGCGCTACTACGTGCTCGCCGGCCGCCAGCCGGACTGCACCGACGACCAGGAGACGACCTGCGCGCAGCCCGAGCAGGCGGCGTCGCGGCCCAGCGGGTTCAACCCGCTGCCGCTGTTCTCGACGGTCGCCGCCAACGGTCAGGAGGGCAACGTCGTCCCGACGTCGCAGTTCTACACCGCCGCCGCGACCGGGATGCTGCCCGCGGTGTCGTGGGTGGTGCCCAACAGCACGGTCTCCGAGCACCCGCCGTCGTCGATCGCCGCCGGCCAGGCGTACGTCACCGGCCTGATCAACGCCGTCATGCGCGGGCCGCAGTGGAAGAGCACCGCGATCTTCGTGACCTGGGACGACTGGGGCGGCTTCTACGACCATGCGCACCCGCCGTCGATCGACGTCAACGGCTACGGGATGCGCGTGCCCGGGCTGCTGATCAGCCCGTACGCGCGGCGCGGCGTGATCGACCACCAGACCCTGAGCTTCGACGCGTACCTGAAGTTCGTCGAGGACGTGTTCCTGCGCCGCCAGCGGCTGGATCCGTCCAACGACGGCCGCTACGACCCGCGGCCGACCGTCCGCGAGGACGTCCCTCGCCTCGGCGACCTCAGCCGCGAGTTCGACTTCGCCCACCGGCCGCGGCGGCCGCTGCTGCTGGACCCGCATCCGAAGCCGGGCCGCGCGGCGGCGCTGACCGCGACGCTCACCGCCGACCGCGGCGTCCACCGGGCCGGCGACGCCGACGTCGTCGGCGTGACGATCGGCTGCAACGACCGCTGCACGGCGACCCCGACGGCGATCACCAACGGGCAGCGGATCGGCCTGCGCGAGCGCGAGCTCGTCGTGCCCGCCGGCCGCACCCGCCGCTTCACGCTGTCGATGAGCCCACGGCGGGTGGCCCAGCTCCAGCGCGCCCGCGCCCACGACGTCCGCCTGCGGCTCGAGCTCCACAGCCGGATCGGTCCGGAGCGCGTGCTCAAGCGCACGGTGGCGCTGCCGCCGCCCCCGCGGCGGCGCGCTCCCGCGCCGCACGGCGGGTAGCGCGCGCCCGGGAGCAGGCGTGCCTCAGGCGGCCACCATCGCGTCGCGCTTGGCCTCGATGCCGGCCATCAGCTCGTGCATCGAGTCCTTGAACTTGTCGACGCCCTCGATCTCGAGGGTGTGCGTCACGTCCTCGTAGTCGACGCCGGCCGCCTCGATGTCCGTGAACACCTGGTGGGCGGCGTCCAGGTCGGCGTCGAGCGTCCGGGCGACCCGGCCGTGGTCCTGGAAGTCCTTGACCGTCGAGATCGGCATCGTGTTGACGGTGTCGGGCCCGATCAGCTCCTCGACGTAGAGGACGTCGCGGTAGGCCGGGTTCTTCGTCGACGTCGACGCCCACAGGCAGCGCTGCGGCGTGGCGCCCTGAGCGGCGAGCTTCTCCCAGCGCTCACCGGCGAAGATCTCCTGGTAGGCCTCGTAGGCGAGCTTGGCGTTGGCGACCGCCAGCTTGCCCGCCAGCTCCTGGTGGCCGACCTTCTCGAGGCGCTTGTCGGCCTCGGTGTCGACGCGCGAGACGAAGAAGCTCGCCACCGACGCCACCTTCGCCGGGTCGCCGCCGCCCTCGATGAGGCGCTCGACGCCGCGCAGGTAGGCCTCGGTCACCTCGCGGTAGCGCTGGAGGCCGAAGATCAGCGTGACGTTGATGTTGCGGCCGATCGCGATCATCTCCTCGATCGCGGGCAGGCCCTCCTTCGTCGCCGGGATCTTCACGAACAGGTTCGGTCGGTCGACCCAGTCGTGCAGGCGCTTGGCCTCGTCGATCGTCGCCTGGGTGTCGTTGGCGAACCGGGGGTCGACCTCCCACGAGACGTAGCCGTCGCGGCCGGACCCGCGGTCCCAGACCGAGCGCAGCAGGTCGCACGCCTCGGTGATGTCGCGGTGCGCGAGGGCGTAGAAGATCTCCTTCGGGTCGCGCTCGTTCTCCAGCACCTCGCGCAGCTGGTCGTCGTAGTCGTTGCCCTCGGCCATCGCCTTCTGGAAGATGGTCGGGTTCGAGGTGACTCCGACCACCGCGTCGTCGCGCATCATGCCGGCGAACTCGCCGGAGCTCAGCGCGGAGCGGGAGATCGTGTCGAGCCAGACGGACTGGCCCTCCGCGGATAGGCGGTCAAGCGGCGTATCTGGCATGCGCTGTGCTCCTTGTTCGGCTCGGCGCCTAGGGGTGCCGATGCCGGCCCTCGGCTTCCCAGAGTGGAGTACCGAAGCCTGCCGGCGTGAGGCGGGCCCCCGTGCGTTGTCTTGTTCAGAAGCTACCCGACGCACTGTCAGCGTCAACCGGCGGCCCGTCTGTACCCGTCGCCACGAGACGAGCCACGCATCGTCACAATCTGACGCCGATCATGACCGCACGCGTGATGGGCATCGTCAACGTCACCCCGGACTCGTTCAGTGACGGCGGGGCGTTCCTGGAGCCGCGCGCGGCCATCGCGCACGGTTACGAGCTCGTCGCGGAGGGGGCGGCGATCCTCGACGTCGGTGGCGAGTCCACCCGCCCCGGCGCGGCGCCGGTCAGCGAGGAGGTCGAGCTGCGCCGCGTGCTGCCGGTCGTCGAGGGACTGGCCGATACCGGCGCCGCGCTGTCGATCGACACGTTCAAGCTCGCGGTGGCCGAGGCGGCGATCGAGCGCGGCGCGACGATCGTCAACGACGTCACCGCGCTGCGCCACGCGCCCGAGCTCGCCGGTCTGGTCGCCGACCGCGGCTGCCACCTGTGCCTGATGCACATGCTCGGCGAGCCGCGCACCATGCAGGACGCCCCGCACTACGACGACGTGGTCTCCGACGTCAAGGCGTTCCTCGAAGAGCGGCTGGCGTTCGCGGTGGCGCAGGGCGTGGCCGAGGAGCGCGTCTGGCTCGACCCCGGCATCGGCTTCGGCAAGACCATCGACCACAACCTCGAGCTGCTGCGGCGCCTGGACGAGCTCGTCGCGATCGGCCGGCCGCTGGTGATCGGCACGTCGCGCAAGACGTTCCTGGCCCGGATCGCCGGCCGCGACGTCCACCGGCGCCTCGGGGGGACGATCGCCAGCAACGTCCTCGCGCTCGAGCGCGGCGCCGCGATCTTCCGCGTCCACGACGTCGCGCCGGTCGTCGACGCGCTGGCCGTGGCGACCGCTACGCTGGCCGGGCGATGGCGGCCGACGACGACGACCTGAACGACGGCGACGGCTACGACGACGACGACGAGGAGCCGGGCTCGGAGACCGTCGTCACCGTCGAGATCACCGGCCTGTCGATCTTCGCGTCGGTCGGGGTCAGCGACGAGGAGCGCAAGCTCGGCACGCGCCTGCTGATCGATCTGCGCATGGACGTCGGCGAGTGCGACGCGACGGTCACCGACATGGTCGAGGACACCGTCGACTACGGGAAGGTCTGCGAGACCGCCTGGCTCGTCGCGCAGGACGGCTCCTACCGGACGCTCGAGCGGCTGTGCAGCGTCATCGCCGACCGCATCCTCGCCGACTTCCCCGTCGAGTACGTGTGGGTCAAGGCGGCCAAGCCGGAGCCGCCGATCCCGCTGCCGGTCGAGGAGGTCTCGGTCGAGGTCTCCCGCGAGCCGGCCGAGTGACCCGCTTCGACCGCGACACCGAGCCCGAGCCGCTGAGCGACGGGCGTCTGCGGGTCCGCTTCGACCCCGGCTGGTTCGTTCTGCGGGGTCCCAACGGCGGCTACGTCGCGGCGGTGCTGGCCCGGGCGCTGCGCGCCGAGGTCGGGCCCGAGCGGCCGCTGCGCTCGCTCACCGTCCACTACCTCGCCGCGCCCGCCGCGGGCGAGGCCGACGTCGCGGTGCGCGTCGAGCGCTCGGGACGCACGATGACCTTCGCCTCCGTGCGCTGCGAGCAGGACGGCCGCACCGTGGCGCTCGCGCTCGCCGCGCTCGGCGGCGCCTTCGACGCCTCCGTCGCCTACCACGACGTCGAGATGCCCGACGTCCCGCCGCCCGAGCAGCTCGGCGAGCCGCGGTCCTGGACGCAGATGGGCGGCCCGACGTTCGCCGAGCACTTCGAGTACGTCCCTGCCGGCCCGGCGCCGTTTCACGCCGCGGCGCACGCGCGCACCGGCGGGTGGATCCGGCTGCGCGAGCCGCGCCCGCTCGACGAGGCCGCGCTCGTCGCGCTCGCCGACGCATGGTGGCCGGCGCCGTACATGGTCGTGGAGCGCTTCTTCGCCGCGCCGACGATCGACCTCACCGTCCACCTCCGGGCGCCGCTGCCGCGCGAGCACGACTACGTCCTCATCGACGTGCGCTCGGACTCCTCGCGCGACGGCTACTTCGAGGAGGACGTGCGCCTGTTCCACCGCGACGGCACGCTGCTGGCCCACGGCCGCCAGCTCGCCCTGGCCCTCTGAGCACGTGACGCTCGGCTACCTCGGGCTCGGATCGAACGTCGGCGACCGCCGCGCGAACCTCCAGGCCGCGGTCGGCGCGCTCGCCCGCCACGGGGTGCGGGTGCTCGCCTCCTCGGCCACCTACGACACCGACCCGGTCGGCGAGGTCCTCGACCAGCCGAGCTTCCTCAACGCCTGCCTGCGCATCGAGACCGACCTCGACCCCGAGGCGCTGCTCGACGTCTGCAAGGCGGTCGAGCGCGAGCTGGGCCGCCCGGCCCAGTACGCCCGCCACGCGCCACGGCCGATCGACGTCGATCTCCTGCTGCTCGGCGACCGCGAGTACCGCTCCGCCCGCCTGACGCTGCCGCACGACCAGGTCCTGGCCCGCCGCTTCGTGCTCGTCCCCCTGCTCGAGCTCGACTTCGATCTGCGCACCCCGGCAGGCGACGCGCTCGCGGACGCGCTCGCGGTGCTTCCCGTCGACGAGGGCGTGCGCCGCGCCGGGGATCCGCTGTCCCTGCCCTGACCGCGCGGCGCGTTCGCCTCAGGGCCCGCCGGGGCGTATCGCCCGCAGCTCCTCGACGCGGGCCTCGCTGACCCGCGTGACCTCGAGCGCGACGCCCTCGAGCGCCACCTGCTCGCCGACGTCCGGCCTGCGGCCGAGCTGCTCGATGACGTAGCCCGACAGCGTCGCCTCGTGGATCTCGTCGAGTGAGACGCCGAGCGCCTCGGCCACCTCGCGCACCGCCGCGCGACCGCTGAGGCGCAGCTCACCGTCGACCTCGGCGATCGGCGCCTGGCCCTCGGGGTCGAACTCGTCCTCGATCTCGCCGACGATCTCCTCGAGCACGTCCTCGAGCGTCACGATCCCGACCGCCGTGCCGTGCTCGTCGACGACGATGGCCAGGTGCTCGCGCTGGCGGCGCAGCTGCTCGAGCAGCTCGTCGATCAGCAGCGAGTCCGGCACGTGCTCGACGGGCCGGGCGATCGCCTCCAGCGCCGGGCGCGCGCCGCCGACCATCGCGACGAGCAGGTCCTTGGCGTGGATCATCCCGATCGCGCTGTCGAGCCCGCCATCGGGCCGGCACAGCGGCATCCGCGTGACGCCGGTCTCGCCGATGCGCGTGACGACCTCCTCGATCGACTGGTCGGTGGCGACCGACTGCACCTCGGGGCGCGGCACCATCACCTCGCGCGCGCGGCGGTCGCCGAACGTGAAGACGTTCTCGGTGAACCGGCCCTCCTCGGGCTCGATGAGGCCCTCCCGCGAGGACTGGCGCACGAGCGCGCGCAGCTCGTCCTCGGTGTGGGGCGCGTGGCCCGCCTCGGCCGCCGGGGGGATGCCGAACGGCTTGAGCAGCAGGTTGCCCAGCCCGTTGAACACGTCCACCACCGGGCGGGTGACGAGGTAGAAGACGCGCATCGGCGCCGCCAGCAGGAGCACGATGCGCTCGGTGCGGGCGATCGCCGCGCTCTTGGGCGCCAGCTCGCCGACGACGACGTGCAGGACGGTGATGAAGGCGAACGCGAGCGCACCGGCGACGGCGATGCCCGCGACGGTGGCGCCGGCGCCGAAGATGTCGGCGAACAGATGGTGGAACGCGCGCTCGCCCACGATGCCGAGACCGAGGGAGGCGAGCGTGATGCCCAGCTGGCAGGCCGCGAGGTACGCGTCGATGTGGTCGACGGCGTGCTTGACCGACCTCGCGCCGGGGCGGCGGTGGGCGACCCAGTCGTCGACCTGCGTCGGGCGCACGCGCGTGATCGCGAACTCGCTGGCCACGAAGAAGCCGTTCGCGGCGACGAGGGCGAAGGCGGCGAGGATCTGCAGCCAGGTCACGCGGTGGCGCGGAGCTCCCGGGTTGTCGGTCGCTGCGGTCGCACCTCCGTGCAGGATACTTGTCGGCCCTCATGCTCCTCGCCGTCGACGTCGGCAACACCCAGACCCATTTCGGCGCCTTCGACGGCGCCCGGCTCGTCGAGCACTGGCGCTTCGCGACCGTGCGAACGTCCACGGCCGACGAGCTCGGCGCCGCGCTGCGCAACCTGCTCGAGCTGCGCGGGCTCGGCCTGGCCGACCTGACCGGCTCGATCGTCTCGTCCACGGTGCCGCAGCTGCGGCCCGAGTGGGCGGCGGTCGGCGCCCGCTACCTGCGCCACGAGATGATGATCGTCGGCCCGGGCATTCGCACCGGAATGGCCCTGCGCTACGACAACCCGCGCGAGATCGGGCCCGACCGGCTCGTCAACGCGGTCGCCGCGTACGACCGGGTCGGGGGCGCCTGCATCTGCGTCGACTTCGGCACCGCGATCACGTTCGACCCGGTCAGCGCGACCGGCGAGTACCTCGGCGGCATCATCTTCCCGGGCGTGGAGATCTCGATGGAGGCGCTGACCGAGCGCGCCGCCGCGCTGCCGAAGATCGAGCTGACCGCGCCGCGCGCGCTGATCGGCAAGACGACGGTCGACGCGATCCGATCGGGGGTCGTCTACGGGTTCGCGGGGATGGTCGACGCGATCGTGCGGCGGCTGCGCGACGAGCTCGGCCAGGACACGGAGGCGATCGCGACGGGCGGGCTGGCGGGCGCGGTCGTGCCGTTCACGGAGACGATCGACGAGGTGGACGACCTCCTGACGCTCACGGGGCTGCGGCTGCTGTGGGAGCGCAACCAGTAGGGCGGGCTGAACGGCTCGCGTGTCTGAGCTCCGCCCAAGCGTGGATGGCGGGGTTGGGCGCGCTGAACGGCTCGACGAAGGGGGACGGGGCGTGGTCTGCGCCCGGTTCGCGCGGCTTGGTGGGCCGTGGGGTGGCCCGGCGTGGGCGGGGTGGCGCTTCGACGGCGCCTGACGCCGTCAACGCGACAAGCTCGTGGGTGGGCCGCGCGTCCGGTGCCGACCGTGTCGCGTTCCCGGCGCGGGAGGCCGTCAACGCGACACGATCGGCGCCGCCCGCCCGCCGGACCCGCCCGAACGCCCAGGGGGAGCGCGGAACCGCCCCGCACCCCGTCGATGAGCCGTCAGTCTCGGCCGCGACCCGCCAACCGGCTACGGGCGGCGCGCAGGGGCGCCCGGAACCCTGCGGGGCGGCGCGCAGGGGCGCCCGGAACCCCGCGAGGCGGCGCGCAGGGGCGCCCGGAACCCCGCCGGACGGCGCGCAGAGGCGCCGAAACCCGTCCGCGCGGCGCGCCGAGGCGCCTACGATGGCCTCGTGCTCACCGAGCCCTGGAGCCTCGGCGGCCTGACCGTCCCCAACCGCGTCGTCCTGGCGCCGCTGGCCGGCATCGGCACGTGGTTCGTGCGCCTGCAGGCCAAGCGCTACGGCGCCGGCATGGCGACCTCGGAGATGGTCTCGAGCTTCGCGATCCACCACCGCAACGAGAAGACCATCGGCGAGATGCTGCGCGTGCATCCCGGCGAGCGCGGCGGCGGGCCGGTGTCCATCCAGCTGTTCGGCCAGAGCCCGGAGATCATGCGCTCGGCCGCCGCGTACGTGCGCGAGCACACCGACGTCGACGTGATCGACATCAACATGGGCTGCCCGGTGCCGAAGGTGTGCAAGACCGGCGCGGGCGTGGCCCTGCTGTCGGACCCCGACACCGCGGTCGCGGTCGCGCGCGCCGCGCACGAGGGGTCGGGCCTGCCGGTCACCGTGAAGCTGCGCTCCGGCCAGCGCGCCGGCGAGGCCAGCGGCGTCGCGCTCGCCCGCCGGCTCGTCGAGGACGCGGGCGTCGCCGCCATCGGCTTCCATCCGCGCACGGCCCAGGTCCACCACAAGGGCACGCCGGACTATGCGCTGGCGGCGCGGCTCGTGGAGGAGCTGCCGGCGCCGGTGATCCTGTCGGGCGGCCTGCGCGACGCGGCGGCCGCGCGTGCCGCCTACGAGCAGACCGGCGCGGCGGCGATCATGCTCGCCCGCGGCGCGCTCGGCAACCCGTGGCTGTTCGCCCAGCTCCTGGGCGAGCGCGACGACGCGCCGTCGGAGGCGGAGGTCCTGGCCGAGCTCGACTGGCTCATGGACCGCGCGGTCGAGCATCTCGGCGCGGTCCGCGCCGGGCGCTGGCTGCGCAAGGCCTACCCGTGGTACGTCGAGCGGCTCGGCGGCGGCAAGGAGCTTCAGTCCGCGATGCAGCAGACCGATACGGCCGCGGCCGCCCGCGCCGTCCTGGCCGAGCGGTACGCGCTGCTCGCCGCCGCCTGAGCCGTCCCGGTCAGCTGTCGTAGCCCGCGCTCAGGCAGAAGACCGTGAACGACGCGCTCGTCGCCGTGGCCGTGCTGGTGAGCAGGAGCGGCGTGCCGAGCACCATCGAGACGTTCGCGACCGGCGTCGCGGCGAGCGGCTCGGACGTATCGCCCTTGATCGTCGGGCACGGCGCGGGCGCCGCCATCGTGACGCCGTGGCTCAGGCCGGTGGCTCGCACCCGGATCAGGCGGTAGAGCCCGCGCATCTTCTTGGTGAAGGTGAACGCGTCGCCGTCGTCCTCCACCAGCGTGCGCGGGATCCTGGCCGTCCGCCGCAGCTTCTGGCTGACGACCGACGCGACCGGGGAGCACAGGACATAGGCGGTCCCGCCGCTGAACCCGGGCATGGTCGTGAAGCCCTGCGGCCCGGGCTTCGCCGCGGCACGGTCGGCGGAGATGCCCGACCCCCAGTCGGCGGCGATCGTCGCGCCGGGGCACGACACCGTGAAGGCCGAGTTCGCCGGCGTCCCTTGCGGGAAGGCCAGCGTCAGCAGGACCGAGCCCGTGGGAATGGGATCGCCGGTCTGCAGCTGCCCGCTGAGCGTCAGGGGCAGCGTCGCCGGCGCCGTGGACTGCGTGACGGTCGGCGTCACGGTCGCCGCGCCCGCCGAGGCGGTGACCGCCAGCGTCGCGATCGCCGCGATCGCCGCGCTGCGTCCCAGGTTCCTGCACTGCATGCGATACCTCCTCGTCATCGGCGCCCGCGCTACGGCGCCAGCTCCATCGAGTACGACGTCAGCGCCTCGTACCCGCTCTCGGTGACCAGCACCAGGTCCTCGAGGCGCACGCCGCCGTAGCCCTGGCGGTAGAGCCCCGGCTCGATCGCCAGCACGTCACCGGCCACGAGCGGCTCTCCGCTGCGGCCGAGGCCCGGCGCCTCGTGGACCTCGAGCCCGACCCCGTGGCCGAGCGAGTGGAAGAACCCGTCGCGCAGCGGCGTGCGGCCCCGCGGGGCGCGCTGCGTCGGCTCGCCCGCCGCCTCGAAGACGTCGCAGCAGACCTCCCACAGCTCGCGTCCCGTCACCCCCGGCGCGACCGCGTCGAGCACCCGCGCGAGCGCGTCGCGGCAGAGCCCATGCCAGCGCACGACGTCGTCGGCCGGCTCGCCGGCCACGAACGTGCGCGTCATGTCCGCCCAGCAGCCCGAGGCGCGGTCGCGCGGCCAGAGGTCGACGACGACCGGCACGCCCGCAACGATCGGTCCCGAGCCGAGGTCGTGGCCCGTCGCGCCCTGCGGCCCAGGCGCGACGAGGATCTCGTCGCCCGCTGCGCCGTGGCGCTCGAACGCGGCGCGGACCTGGCGCTGGACGCGCTCGGCCGTCAGCTGCTCGCCGTCCACCAGCAGGATGCCGTCGTCGCCCGGCGCCCCGGCGGCCATCAGCGCCGCCGCGGTCGCCATGCCCGCCTCGGCCGCGCGCGCCGCCCGCCGGATGCCGTCGAGCTCGGCGCCCGCCTTGACGCGCCGGCGCCCGTCGAAGAACGGCCCGTCGACGGTCAGCTCGACGCCGGCGGCGCGCAGCCGGTCCGCGATCGCCAGCGGGAAGCGGCGCGGCACGACCGCCGCGCGCAGCCCCACGCGCTCGCACGCGCGCACGGCGACCTCGGCCAGCGCGGCGTCGCGCTCGAGACCCTGCTCGAGCAGCTCGGTGAGCCCGAGCGACAGCGGATCGACGATCTCGACATCCGCCCGCACGCCGCGCACCGACGCCTCGTCGAGCACCGAGAGCACCGCGAAGGCGCCCCCGCCGCACTCGCCGTAGAGGAACGGGTCGACGATCGCGGCCGGGATCTCGTGGCGCATCTCGGCGCAGTCCAGCGTGCCGGCGTGGATGAGGACATCGGGCACGGTTCGTGCAGGCTATCGCCGGTCCGTTCCCGCGTTGCTACAGTGACCCGCCTTTCAACCCCAGTCAAGGGACTTGCCGCAGACCCATGCCGAAGGACGTCATCCTCACCCCCGACGGGCTTCAGAGGCTCAAGGACGAGCTCGAGGAGCTATCGACGACCAAGCGTCGTGAGGTCGCCGCGCGCATCAAGGAAGCGCGCGAGTTCGGTGACATCTCCGAGAACTCCGAGTACGACGATGCCAAGAACGAGCAGGCGATGCTCGAGCAGCGCATCGCCCAGCTCGAAGAGCGGTTGCGCTCAGCGACGGTGATCGACGCCAAGGAGCTCGACACCGACGTCGTGCGCGTCGGCTCGGCGGTCAACGTCAAGGACGAGGACACCGGCGCCAGCCAGAAGTTCACGATCGTGGGCTCGGCCGAGGCGGCGCCGCCCGAGCGGCTGAGCAACGAGTCGCCGGTCGGCAAGGCGCTCGTCGGCCGCTCCAAGGGCGAGGTCGTCGACGTCGTGCTCCCCAACGGCAAGAAGCGCCGGCTGAAGATCACCAAGATCGACGTCGGTTTGTAAAGGCGCGCCGGTGGCGGGCGACGAGCCCTCCGATTTCCTCGCCGTCCGGCGCGCGAAGCTCGACCGGCTGCGCGCCGACGGCATCGACCCGTTCCCGCACGCCTATCCGGGCGTCGTGGCGGTCGGCGTCGTCGCCGAGCGCCACGCCGACCTGCCCGCGGGCGAGGAGACCGAGGCGCGCTACCGGGTCGCCGGGCGGCTCGCCGCTCGCCGCGGCCAGGGCAAGATGGCGTTCCTCGACCTGGTCGACCGCTCGGGGCGCCTGCAGCTCCAGGCGCGGCTCGACGTCCTGGGCGACGAGCGCATGGAGCGCCTGCTCGCGCTGGACCTGGGCGACCTGATCGGCGTCGACGGCACCGTCCTGCGCTCGCGCCGCGGCGAGCTGACGCTGCGCATCGACGACTTCGCGGTGCTGGCCAAGTCGCTGCGCCCGCCGCCCGACAAGCACCACGGGCTGACCGACGTCGAGACCCGCTTGCGCCAGCGCGAGCTCGACCTCATCGCCAACGCGGAGACGCGCGAGCTGTTCATCCTGCGGGCGAAGGTCATCGCCGCCGTGCGCCGGGCGCTCGACGCGGACGGCTTCATCGAGGTCGAGACGCCCGTGCTGCAGCCGCTGTACGGCGGTGCGCTGGCCCGCCCGTTCGTCACCCACTTCAACGCGCTCGACCGCGACTTCTACCTGCGCATCGCCACCGAGCTGTACCTCAAGCGGCTCATCGTCGGCGGGCTCGAGCGCGTCTACGAGCTGGGCAAGGACTTCCGCAACGAGGGGCTGTCGCCCAAGCACAACCCCGAGTTCACGATGGTCGAGTGGTACGAGGCCTACGCCGACTACACGGGCGCGGCGCACCGGCTGGAGACGCTCGTCGACGCGGTGGCGCGCGAGGTCGGCTACGAGGGCGAGATCGACTTCACGCCGCCGTGGCGGCGGGTGACGCTGCGCGACGCGATCCTGGAGAAGACGGGCGTCGACGTCCTCGCCCACCGCGAGCGCGACGCGCTGGCGGCGGCGATCGGGGACCGCTTGGCGGTCGAGGAGCGCACCTGGCCCCAGCTCGTCGACGACCTGCTGTCGAAGTTCGTCGAGCCGGAGCTCATCCAGCCGACGATCGTGCTCGACTACCCGGTCGAGCTGTCGCCGTTCGCCAAGGCCCACCGCACCGAGCCCGGCCTGGTCGAGCGCTTCGAGGCGTTCGCCCACGGCATGGAGATCGCCAACGCGTTCACCGAGCTCAACGACCCCGACGATCAGCGCGCCCGCTTCGAGGCGCAGGTGCGCTACGCCGCGGAGGGCGACGATGAGGCCCAGCCCTTCGACGAGCTGTTCCTCACGGCGCTCGAGCACGGGATGCCGCCGACCGGCGGCCTGGGACTGGGCATCGACCGGCTGGTGATGGTGCTCGGCGGGCGCCGCTCGATCCGCGAGGTCGTGCTCTTCCCCGCCATGCGAGACTGACGGATGGATGCCGGCGCGGGAGCGTCCGGTAGGAGGAGGGAAGGAACCGCTGATGGCCGCCGGAGGCCGTTGGTAGACTGGCCCATGCCCGCGAAAGGAGCCCGCCCACTCATCTTTCGGCACGCGGGGGTCGAATACATGAGTGGCGGGTAGTTCACCGTCCCTACGACCAGACCCAGCGCCGCCCAGAGTAGGAAGGACGTACCCCATGTTCGAGCGATTCACAGAACGAGCCCGCCAGGTGGTCGTTCTCGCGCAGGAGGAGGCGCGCACGCTCAAGCACAACTACATCGGCACCGAGCACATCCTCCTCGGCCTCCTCCGGGAGGAGGAGGGGCTTGCGGCTCGCGTGCTGGAGAGCCTCGACATCACCGTCGAGCGGGTGCGCGCGCAGGTCGTGCGCATCGTCGGCTCCGGCGAAGAGGTGACCTCGGGCCAGATCCCGTTCACGCCGCGCGCGAAGAAGGTGCTCGAGCTCGCCCTGCGCGAGGCCCTGAGCCTCGGCCACAACTACATCGGCACCGAGCACATCCTGCTCGGCCTGGTCCGCGAGAACGAGGGCGTCGCCGCGCGCATCCTGCTCGACTTCGACGCCGACTCCGAGAAGATCCGCAACGAGGTCATCCGGATGCTGTCCGGCCCCGGCGGCCGCCGCCAGGGCGGCGGGCAGGGCGCGGGCGCGGCCGCGGGCCCGGCCGGCCAGGGCGAGGGCAAGAAGTCCTCGAAGCTGCTCGACCAGTTCGGGCGCAACCTGACCAAGCTGGCGGCCGACGGCAAGCTCGACCCGGTGGTCGGGCGCGAGACCGAGATCGAGCGCATCATGCAGATCCTCTCGCGCCGCCAGAAGAACAACCCGGTGCTCATCGGCGAGCCCGGCGTCGGCAAGACCGCGGTGGTCGAGGGCCTGGCCCAGCGGATCACCAACGCCGACGTGCCCGAGCTGCTGAAGGGCAAGCAGATCTACACGCTGGACCTCGCGGCCCTCGTCGCCGGCTCGAAGTACCGCGGCGAGTTCGAGGAGCGCCTGAAGAAGGTGATGAAGGAGATCACCCAGCGCGGCGACATCATCCTGTTCATCGACGAGCTGCACAACCTCGTCGGGGCGGGCGCCGCCGAGGGCGCGATCGACGCCGCGTCGATCCTCAAGCCGGCCCTCGCGCGCGGGGAGCTGCAGACGATCGGCGCGACGACGCTCGACGAGTACCGCAAGTACCTCGAGCGCGACGCCGCGCTGGAGCGCCGCTTCCAGCAGATCCGGGTCGACCCGCCGTCGACCGAGGAGACCGTGCAGATCCTCAAGGGCCTGCGCGACCGCTACGAGGCGCACCACAAGGTCAACATCACCGACGAGTCGCTGGAGGCGGCGGCCGAGCTGTCGGACCGCTACATCAGCGACCGCTTCCTGCCCGACAAGGCGATCGACCTCATCGACGAGGCCGCCGCCCGCATGCGCATCAAGTCGATGACCTCCCCGCCGGTCTACCGCGACCTCGAGGAGGAGATCGAGACGACGCGCCGCGAGAAGGAGTCGGCGATCGAGGCGCAGGAGTTCGAGAAGGCGGCCAACCTCCGCGACAAGGAGCGGCGCCTGACGAACAAGAAGCGCGAGCTCGAGGAGCAGTGGGAGCAGGGCGAGTCCGGCGAGCGTCCGTCGATCGGCGAGGAGGAGATCGCCGACATCGTCTCGATGTGGACCGGCATCCCCGTGTTCAAGCTGACCGAGGCCGAGACGGCCAAGCTGATGCGCATGGAGGAGGAGCTCCACAAGCGCGTCATCGGCCAGGAGGCCGCCGTCGAGGTCATCTCGAAGGCGATCCGCCGCTCCCGCGCCGGCCTGAAGGACCCCAAGCGGCCGACCGGCTCGTTCATCTTCCTGGGCCCGTCGGGCGTCGGGAAGACCGAGCTGGCGCGCACGCTCGCCGAGTTCCTGTTCGGCGACGAGGACGCGATGGTGCGCATCGACATGTCGGAGTACATGGAGAAGCACGCCGTGTCGCGGCTCGTGGGCTCGCCTCCGGGCTACATCGGCTACGACGAGGGCGGCCAGCTCACCGAGGCCGTGCGCCGCAAGCCGTACTCGGTGCTCCTGCTCGACGAGATCGAGAAGGCCCATCCGGACGTGTTCAACATCCTCCTGCAGATCCTGGAGGACGGCCGGCTGACCGACGCCCAGGGGCGCACGGTCGACTTCCGCCACGCGATCGTGATCATGACCTCGAACATCGGGGCGAGCGAGATCGCGCGCAACACGCCGCTGGGCTTCGCCGTCAGCGACGACGAGACCGGCCTGACGTACGACGACATGAAGAACCGGATCATGGGCGAGCTCAAGAAGGTCTTCCGGCCTGAGTTCCTCAACCGGATCGACGACGTCATCGTCTTCCACAAGCTGCAGAAGGACGAGATCAAGCAGATCGTCGACCTGCTGCTGCTGCGGATCCGGGGCTCGCTGGCCGAGCGCGAGCTGCAGCTCGAGCTGTCCGAGCACGCGCGGGACTTCCTGGTCGACAAGGGCTGGGACCCGGCGATGGGCGCGCGCCCGCTGCGCCGGGCGATCCAGCGCTACATCGAGGACCCGCTCGCGGACTTCGTCCTGCGGTCGGAGCTCAAGCCCAACCAGATCGTGCTCGCCGACGTCCCGCAGGGGCCGGAGCACGACGGCGCCGAGATCGAGCTGACGCTGCTCGAGGGCGCGCCGCCGAAGACGCCGGTCGGCGTGGGTGCCGAGGGCGACGGCGGCGAGGCGGCCCGCGAGGACGGCGACGGCGCGGCCCCGCCGACCGAGCCTGGCGAGTAGCCGGTCTCGCGCATGACGTGACGCAGAGGGCGGCCTTGGGGCCGCCCTCTCCGTGTTCTGGGGCGGGCTGCGCGCCCGCTCCTGCCTCGCGCATCGAGCGTCGAGTTCCTCGGTCTGAGGCCGAGGAACTCGACGCTCGGTGTTCCGGTGGGGCTGGACTGAGCCTTGATCCATAAGCTGGGGGGCGTGGAGCCGCTCGTGGAGATCAAGGTCCGAGACAACGGGCCGTACAAGGTGACCGGCCCGGTGCGGCTCGTCGACGCCGAGGGCGCGGAGTTCGAGGTGCCCACGGGCCGGGCGATTGCCCTGTGCCGGTGCGGGCAGTCGGCGACCAAGCCGTTCTGCGACTCCAGCCACAAGGCCACCGGGTTCGAGAGCTGCGAGCGGGCGCGGTAGCGCGGCCGGGCACGCGGCGCGGTGCGCCGCGGCCGCTCGGTGCGGCTGCGCGGTGAGCGGGGGCGAAGCTGTCGGGTCCGGGCCCACGGTTCACAGGCCCATGGCACGCTCCACCACCATCCGTCTGCTCCGCGTGCAGGCATGGCGACCGCGGTGGCAGGGCCGCTGCCCGGGTGCGGCGAGTGGAACACGTTCGTCGAGGGCGGGCGCGCCCGGCCGCGCGCGGGCGCGGCGGTGGGGTGGGGCGGGGCGGCGGCGCGACGTGGGGCGCCCCGGTCCGGCTGCGCGATGTCCAGACCCCGAAGGTCGCCCCGCCTCTCGACCGGCGTCCACCGGCGGCAGGAGTTCGACCGCGTGCTCGGCGGCGGGCTGTGGTCCCCGGATCGCTCGTCCTGCTCGGAGGTCGCCGGGCATCGGCAAGTCGACCCTGACCGGCATGGCGATGAGCAACGTCGCCGGCGCCGGCCACACGGCACGCTCTACATCTCCGGCGAGGGAGTCGGCCGCGCAGGTCAGGCTGCGCGCCGCGCGCTGCTGCCGGCGCCATGCTCGACGTGCCCGTGCTGGCCGAGACCGACCTCGACACGGTCGTGGCCACGATCGCGGCCGAGCGGGCCAGGTCTGCGTCGTCGACTCGGTGCAGACGCTCCACGCCGCGGGCTTTCACCGGGGCGCCCGGCTCGGTCGGCCAGGTCCGCGAGGTCGCCGGGCGGATCGCGCGGGTGGCGAAGGAGATCGGCACGGCGGTGCTGCTCGTCGGGCACGTGACGAAGGAGGGTGCGCTGGCCGGCCCGCGCGTGCTCGAGCACCTCGTCGACTGCGTCCTGCAGTTCGAGGGCGAGCGCGAGCGGACCTACCGCACCCTGCGCGCGCTGAAGAACCGCTTCGGCTCCACGAACGAGGCCGGCGTATTCGAGATGCGCTCGGGCGGGCTGGTCGAGGTGCTGGACGCCTCGGGCCGCTTCGTGGGCGAGGCGACCCGGGCGCCCGGCAGCGTCGTGCTCGCGTCGATGGAGGGCACGCGTCCGCTGCTGGTCGAGGTGCAGGCGCTCGTGTCGCCCAGCGGGCTCGTGCCGCCGCGCCAAGCAGGTGACGGGGGCTCGACCGCAACCGCGTCGCGCTGGTGCTCGCCGTGCTCTCGCGCCATGCGGGCGTGTCGACCGGCAGTGCGGACGTGTTCGTCAGCGTCGTGGGCGGCGTGCGCGTCGAAGCGAGCCCGGGGCGGACCTCGCCGTCGCGCTGGCAGGCTGGCCAGCGCGGTGCAGGCGCATCGGTCGGGGGCGACGCGCCGGTGCCGCTCGCCTGCTTCGCGAGGAAGTCGGGCTGACGGGCGAGCTGCGGTCAGATCGCGCACCCGAGCGGCGCATCGAGGAGGCGGCGAAGTTCGGCCTGACCGGGGTGATCGCGCCGCCCGACAGCGGTGACCAGTGCCGCCCGGCGCAGTCATGCGCGCGGCGCTGCGCCTGTAGCGCTGCCGCGGGCTGCCCCGCGTGCGGCCTGACGTGCTGCCGCGGGTCGCACCGGGCGCGGCGCCGGCGTCGCGTGCAGTTGCGCGGCGGCCGCGGTCACCCGATGCGGACTTCGAGCTCCTCGTGCTCGAGCGACACGAGCCCGGCGATCGCGCTCATGCCGTCGAACGGGGCCTCGTACGACCAGGCGGCGTCCTCGAGCACGCGCCCGCCCACCCGCAGCGACCAGTACGTCGCCTCGCCCTTGTACGGGCAGGTGGTGCGCCGGTCGCTGGGCACGAGGTCGAGCTGCCCGCGGTCGACGTAGGCGCGCACCGGCAGGCCCGTCTCGAACACGAGCACCGGCGCCGCCACCTGGAGGACGAGCCGGCTGTCGAGCGTGACCTCGACCGGCCGGCTCGAACGCCGCGCGTCGACGCGGTGGTAGGGGTCGCGTAGGTGCGGCCCGACCTCCTCGTCCTCCTCGAGCCAGCGATCCATGCGCTCGACGTACAGCGCCGCGAACCCCGCCAGCCAGCGTGCCGCGGGCAGCGGGTCGGTGTACGCCCAGAGCGCGTTCTCCGCGACCCGGCCGCCGGCGCGGACCGTCCAGTAGCTGGCGTCGCCCTTGAACGGGCAGTGGGTCGTGTGGTCGGTGCGCTCGAGCAGGGCCGGGTCGAAGGCGTCCAGCGGCGCGTAGAGCACGGGCAGGATCCCGGTCTCGTGCAGCAGGCACCCGCGGGTGGTGTCGAGCACGGTGTGCGCACCGAGCTCGGCGCGGATCCGGCGCGGATGGGGCTCGAAGGCCAGACGGTGGGCGGGGCCGACGATCTCGAAGTTCGATTCCGCCGGATGTGCGGCGAGAGGACCGCCGCCGAGGGTAAGGCTCATGGATGAAGTGTGCCGCGCGCACCGATCTGGCAGGCTGGTCGTGATGCGCCGCCTGCTCATCGCCCTGCCGCTCGCGCTCCTGCTGCTGGCGCCGGCGGGCGCGCGCGCCCAGACGGACACGACGGCGCCGCCCGCAGTGCGCGCGGCGGCCGCCGCGCTGCAGACCGACTCCGTCTACGTCGATCCAGACAACAACGCCGGCGTCTCGCCGGCCGACGCCGACCGGATCCGCGCCGAGATCCGCAACCAGGGCGGCGTCGGGGCGATCTACGTCGCGGTCTTCGCGCCGGGCGCGGGCGAGCCGCTCCAGCTCGGCGGACAGCTCGCGCGCGCGCTCCAGGCCGACGGCGTCTACGCGATCGTTGCCGGCCCCAACGGCCGCTCGTTCGAAGCCGGAAGCCGGGGTGACTCCGGCCTGCAGACCGGCGTGGCGCCGAAGCTCGCCACCGAGGCATTCGATGCGCAGCGCGACAACGGCGGCACCGCCATCCTGCTCGACTTCGTCGACCGCGTCGGCGAGGCGCGCGGCAACGGCGGCGCGTCCTCGAGCGACGGTAGCGGCGGTAGCGGCGGGGTCGCCCTCTTCGTGGTCGTCGCGGTGCTGCTCCTGCTCGGCGGCGGCTTCTTCGTCTGGCGCTCGCGGGTCCGCCGGCGCGAGCAGGCCCGGCAGGCCGACGAGCTGCGCCGGATCGCCGACGAGGATGTCGTCGCGCTCGGCGACGACATCCGCGCGCTCGACATCGACATCGAGATGCCGAACATCGACCCGCGGGCCAAGGAGCAGTACGCCCGGGCGCTGCAGGCGTTCGAGCAGGGCTCGGCGGCGCTGCGCCAGGCCCGGCGGCCCGAGGACTTCCGGCCGATCGCGCAGACGCTCGAGGAGGGCCGCTACGCGATGGAGGCGGCCAAGGCGCGCCTCGAGGGCCGCGAGCCGCCCGAGCACCGGCCGCCGTGCTTCTTCGACCCCCGCCACGGCCCGTCGACGCGCGACGTCGAGTGGTCGCCGCCGTTCGGCGCGCCGCGGATGGTGCCGGCCTGTGAGGCCGACGCCCTGCGCGTGGAGGCCGGCGACGACCCGAGCACGCGCGAGATCGAGGTGGCCGGCCAGGGCCGCGTGCCGTACTGGCAGGCGCCCGCCTACTACGGTCCGTACGCCGGCGGCTTCTACGGCGGCTTCGGCGGGTCGGGCCTGCTGACCGGTCTGCTCGCCGGGTCGCTGCTGGCCGGTGCCTGGGACGCGCCGGCGCACGGGGCCGGCGATTGGGGCGGCGGTGGCGACTGGGGCGGCGGTGGCGGCATTGGGGCGGCGGTGGGGACTTCGGCGGCGGCTTCGGCGGTGGGGACTTCGGGGGAGGCGGCGATTTCTGGCGGCGCCAGCCGTCCGTGCCCGGTGGCGCCCACGGTCCCAGGCTGACGGTCCGCCGTGGCGGTGCGTCCGGGCCCGGCGGGCCGGCTTCCGGCGGCTTCGGCCCGCTCGTCGACGCCGCCTGGCTCGACGCCCACCTCGGCCAGGTGGTGGTGGCCGACGTGCGCTGGTACCTCGACGGCCGCTCGGGCCGGGCCGCGTACGCGTCCGGCCACATCCCGGGCGCCGTCTTCGTCGACCTCGACACGGTGCTCGCCGACCCGCCCTCGCCTGCGCGCGGCCGCCACCCGCTCCCCGCCCCGCAGCGCTTTGCCGCCGGCCTCGGCGCGCTTGGCATCGGCGACGCCGACACCGTGGTCGCCTACGACGACGCCGAGGCTCGGTTGCCGCGCGCCTGGTCTGGCTGCTGCGCGCGATCGGCGCCGCGCCGCCGTGCTCGACGGCGGCCTGGCCGCCTGGCCCGGACCGCTCGAGACGGCGGTCGTGCCGCGGCCGCCCCTGCGCCGCGATGCGATCGCGTGGCCGTCCGCGCTGATCGTCGACGCCGACACCGTCGCGGCGGGCGGCGCGCCGCTCATCGACGCCCGCGCGCCCGAGCGCTTCCGCGGGGAGATCGAGCCGGTCGACCCGCGCCCCGGCCACATCCCCGGCGCGGCCAACGTCCCCTGGGCCACGACGCTCGACGACGCCGGGCGGTTCCTGGCTCCCGAGCGGCTGCGGTCGCGGTTCGGGGCCGCCGGGAGCGGTCCTGCGCCGATCGTCTACTGCGGCTCGGGCGTCACCGCATGCCATGTCCTGCTCGCGCTCGAGGCCGCCGGCCTGGGGCACGGGCGCCTCTATGCCGGCTCCTGGTCGCAGTGGAGCGCGGATCCGCGGCGGCCGGCGGCGAGGGGTTCCTGAAAGCCCGCGGTTTGCAGGGCCTTCATCTGCCGCTAAGACCGCTAGAATGTAGGTCTCATGTCGGCACGGTCCGGGGAAGAGCTCGTTGAGCTCGAAGCACGCCAAGAGCCCCGGCTCGTCAAAGCGCTCGAGATGGTGGCGCCCGGAACGGCGCTGCGCGAGGGCATCGACCACATCCTCCACGCCCACACCGGCGGCCTGATCGTCGTGGGCGAGCCCGAGGAGCTGAGCTTCCTCTTCTCGGGCGGCATCAAGCTCGACATCGACTTCACCCCGGCGCTGCTCTACCAGGTGGCGAAGATGGACGGCGGCATCGTCTGCAACGCCAACGCGACGAAGATCGCGATGGCCAACGTCCAGCTCATCCCGGACCCCACGATCCTCTCGCTGGAGACCGGCACCCGCCACCGCACCGCCGAGCGGGTGTCCAAGCAGACCGACTCGCTGGTCATCGCGATCTCGCAGCGCCGCGAGGTCGTCTCGCTCTACGTGGAGGGGGCGAAGTACATCCTCGAGGACATCCCGGTGGTGCTGGCCAAGGCCAATCAGGCGCTGGCGACGCTCGACAAGTACCGCACGCGCCTCGACCAGGTCTCGACCCGCCTGACCGCGCTCGAGTTCGAGGGCGGCGCGACGCTGCACGACGTCCTGACCGTGCTGCAGCGCTCGGAGCTCGTGACCCGGATGGCGGTGGAGATCGAGCGCTACATCGTCGAGCTCGGCACCGAGGGCCGCCTCATCGAGATGCAGCTCGAGGAGACGATGGTCGGCACCGCCTCCGACAAGGCCGCGCTCATCCGCGACTACGTCGCCGACCTCGGCGACGAGGCGTTCGCCGCCGCCCTCGACCAGATCGGTCGCCTGCCGCACCAGGACCTGCTCGACTTCGGCCGCCTCGCCGAGGTGCTGGGCTACGACCGCAAGCTGAACACCCTCGACTATCCGGTGTCGCCGCGCGGCTACCGGATCCTCGGGCGCATCCCGCGCCTGCCGAAGATCGTCGTCGCGCAGATCGTGCGCGACTTCGGCGGGCTCGACGAGATGCTCGCGGCCACCGATGACGAGCTCGAGGCCGTCGAGGGCGTAGGCGAGATCCGCGCGAAGGACATTCGCGAAGGGCTTCGCCGGCTGCAGGAGATCAACCTGGTCGACCGCTACCTGCAGACCTGACGCAAAGCTTCACGAGACCAGGACCCGAAGGAGGCACACCATCACCGACGTCACTGAAGAGCAGCTCCTGGAAGAGCTCGAGGTCGAGCGCGAAGTCGAGTGCATCGAGTTCGAGATCGGCGACTCCGTCGTCTACCCCCATCACGGGGCGGGCAAGGTGCTCAAGAGGGAGAACAAGAAGATGTTCGGTGAGGAGCGCGAGTACCTCACCATCAAGATCCTCCACAACGACATGACCGTGATGGTCCCGTGTGAGAACGCGGCCGTCGCGGGGCTGCGGCGGGTGATCGACGAGGAGACCGTCCAGAAGGTCCTCGCGGTGCTCGAGGACGATGTCTCGGAGATGCCCAAGAACTGGAACCGGCGGTTCAAGCACAACCGGGACAAGATCAAGACCGGCGACATCTACGAGCTCGCCGAGGTCGTCCGCAACCTCGCTCTGCGGGAGTCCGAGAAGGGCCTCTCCACCGGCGAGAAGCAGATGTTCACCCGGGCCAAGAAGATCCTGGCCTCCGAGCTGATGTACGCGCTGGACAAGGACGAGGACGCCGCCGAGGCCTACCTCGACGACCTCCTGGCGCGCTCGGCTGAGGAGAAGGGCATCGTCGCCGCCAAGTGAGCGTGTGACCGGCCACCGGGGGCGCTAGACCGTGGCCGTCGCGCTCGTGGTCGCGGCCGGGCGTGGCGAACGCCTTGGCGCCCGGGGGCCCAAGGCGTTCGTCACGTTGGCCGGCCGTCCGCTGCTCGAGTGGTCGCTGCAGGCGCTGCGGGCTGCGCCGTCGATCGCGGCGGTGGTGGTGGCCGTGCCGCCGGGCGTGGAGTACCCGGGCGCGGTCGCGGGGGGAGCGCACCGGTCCGCGTCCGTGCGCAACGCGCTGGCCGCCGCGCCAGCGGACGACGTCGCGCTCGTCCACGACGCCGCGCGGCCGCTGCTGACCGTCGAGCTCGTCGAGGCGTGCATCGCCGGGCTGGCCGGCTTCGACGCGGTCGTCGCCGCCGCGCCGGTGACCGACACGATCAAGGAGGCCGACGCCGAGCGCGTCGTGCGGCGCACGCTCGACCGCTCCGCGCTGTGGGCGGTCCAGACCCCGCAGGTCTTCCAGCGCGGCGTCTTGGCCCGCGCGCTCGACCAGCCGGACGACGTGCTCGCCGCCGCCACGGACGACGCGGGCCTGGTCGAGCGGCTCGGCGGTCGCGTGGGGGTGGTGGCGGCGCCGCGCGAGAACCTGAAGGTCACCACTCCGCTGGACCTGCGGGTGGCCGAGCTGCTGCTGCGCGACCGCTGACGGCAACGCGGCGCTTGCACCCGCGCGCGGAGGGTGAGGTGTTCTTCGTGTCCGACTGGTGGACACAGAGAACGACTCGACGCCGCAACGCCGGTGTGACGCCACGGGCCTAGAGTCTGGCGGCGCATGCTGACCGACTACCACGTCCATCTTCGCCCGGACGACCCCGACACCCCCGCCGATCGCTACTTCACCGCCGCCAACGCCGAGCGCTACCGCACCGTCGCCACCGAGCGCGGGGTCCAGGAGCTCGGCGTGGCCGAGCACGTCTACCGCTTTCACCAGGCCCTCGAGGTCTGGGACCACGAGCTCTGGCGCGAGTCTGCCGCCGACGACCTCGACGCGTACTGCGCGTTCGTCCGCGAGGAGACCGACCTGCGGCTGGGGATCGAGGCCGACTTCGTCGCCGGCCGCGAGGACCGCATGGCCGAGCTGCTGGCCGCGCGCGACTGGGACTACGTCGTCGGCTCGGTGCACTTCCTCGGCGACGATGCGCTCGACCACCCCGACTACGACATCTGGGACCACCATGCCTCGCATCCCGAGCGGGTCTGGGAGCGCTACTTCGAGTGGCTGGGGGAGGCGGCCCGCAGCGGGATGTTCGACATCCTCGCCCACCCGGACCTCGTGAAGATGTGGGGGCGCGACCGGCCCCAGCCCGACGGCGACCTGCGCCGCTTCTACGAGCGCGCGATGGACGGGATCGCCGAGTCGGGCATCGCCGTCGAGCTCTCGACCGCGGGGCTGCGCAAGCCGACCGGCGAGCTGTACCCGGCGAGGGCGTTCCTCGAGATGATCGTCGACGCCGGCAACCCGATCGCCCTGTCCAGCGACGCGCACGTGCCCGACCAGCTCGCCTACGGCTACGACCAGGCGCTCGAGGTGCTCGAGCAGGTGGGCGTCACCCACCTCGCCGTCTTCGACCGCCGCGAGCGCCGGCTGGCGCCGATCGGCCCGTCATGATCGGCCACGGCTACGACTCCCACCGCTTCGCCGCCGGCCGCCGGCTGGTCCTCGGCGGCGTCGAGATCCCGCACGATCACGGGCTCGACGGCCATTCCGACGCCGACGTCCTCACGCACGCGATCATGGACGCGCTGCTCGGCGCGGCGGGGCTGGGGGACATCGGCCACCACTTCCCCGACACCGACGAGCGCTGGCGCGACGCCGACTCCGTCGCGCTGCTGCGCGAGGTGGTGGCGCTCGTGGACGCCCACGGCCTAGAGCCGGTCAACGTCGACGCGACCGTCGTGCTCGAGCGCCCGAAGGTCGGCCCGCACCGCGACGCGATCCGCGCCCGGCTGGCGCAGGCGCTCGGCCTGCCGGCCGCGCGCGTCAACGTGAAGGCGACCACGGCCGAGGGCATGGGCCCGATCGGCCGCGGCGAGGGCGCCGAGGCCCATGCCGTGGTGCTCCTGCGCGCGCACGGCGGTTGACGGCGGGGTCCGCGTCACGCCGGCCGTTGCGCGCCCCGCCGCCGAGCGGCCGCCCGGCGCAGCTCGTCGTGCTCGACCTGGCGCTTGAGCTGGGCCAGCGACCGGCGCAGGTGGCCGCGGACGATCGGTGCGGCGGCGTGCTCGGCCAGCCAGCCGAAGAAGCCGGCGCCGGCCACGCCGTAGGTCAGCCGCAGCTCGACCCGCGTGCGTCCGGGCCCGGGCTCGCGCAGACGCCAGCGCCCGCGCTGGTCGATGCCGGTGACCGAGTGCCACGCCAGCTCCCGCGCCTCGTGGAACTCGACGACCTCGACCAGCCCGCCGACCTCCGCCGAGCCCACCCGCATCAGCATCCGGTAGCGCGCGCCGAGGCCGCGCTGCGGCCCGCCGGCCACCTCCCAGCGCGTGATGCCGTCCATGATGTGCAGGTAGCGGGCGGGATCGGTGATGACCGCCCAGACCGCCTCGGCCGGGGCGGCGACCTCGGTGGCGACCGTCACCCTCATCCCAGCACCGGCCACCGGCGCTCGGAGGCCAGCGCGTCGAGCGCGTCCTGCATCCGCGCCACGATCTCGTCGTAGACCTCGTCGACGTCGGGGTCCGCGCCGAACTCGTCGCGCAGGTCGATGCGCGGCAGCACCTCGACGACGATCTTCGCGGGCAGCGGGATGTGGCCGGCGAAGTCGCCGACGTTCAGGCCCCACGGCAGGGCGAGCGAGATCGGCAGCACCTTCAGCCGCAGGAGCCGGTCGAGGCGCAGCAGGCGGGCGAGCGCGTCACCGCGCGAGAGGAACAGCGCGGTCTCCTGACCGCCGATCGAGACGACCGGGACGATCGGCACGCCGGCGTCGAGGGCCAGGCGCACGAACCCGCGCCGGCCGGCGAAGTCGATCCGCGCGCTCTCCCACGTCGGACGGTGGACCTCGTGGTCGCCGCCGGGGTAGACGAGCAGCGCCGCGCCGGCGCGCAGGGCCGCCTCGGCGTTCTCGGGCGACGCGGCGACGGTGCCGAGCCGGCGCAGGAACCCGAGCCCCGGCCAGGCCACCACGAGGTTGTGGGCGAGCTGGTAGAACGGCCGCTCGACGCCGAAGTAGGCGCTGAAGGCGAGGGCGAAGACGCCGGTGTCCGGGGTGACGTTGCCGCCGGAGTGGTTGCCCACGAGCAGGACGGGGCCGTGGTCGGGGATGTGGCCGAGCCCGCGGACCTCGGCGCGGAACCACAGCGACGACAGCAGCCACATGGGCGGCAGCATGTCGCGGATGTAGTCGGGGTCGCGGGCGTCGAGGTCGGCGGCGGGCGTCCGACGCGCGAGCTGCCCGGCGACCGAGCGCACGAGCGCCGTGCCGACCATCACGCCGCGAGGCGGACGGGCGCGGTCGCGCAGCCCGCGAAGAAGTCGGCGAGCAGGTCGTTGACGTCCTGGGCGCGCTCGACCTGGGGGACGTGGCCGCAGCCGTCGAGCACGACCTGCTCGGCGCCCGGCAGCCACTCGGCGACGATCTTCGCGAAGCCGGCGGGGATCAGGCGGTCGTGGGAGCCCCAAACGAACAGCGCCGGGGCCCGCAGGTCGCCGAGCCGGGCGTAGAAGCCCTTGGCGCCCCACGGCTCGTCGAGGTAGAGGTTGCGTGCGGCGGCCAGGAACGCGTGCCGTGCGCCGGCGGAGCGGTACGTCTCGCGGAACTCGTCGACGACGAGGTCGGCGACGGCGGGGTCGATCGCGTCGCGGTCGGCGAACAGCGCCCAGAAGCGGTCGGCGACGGCGAAGCGCGGGATGGCGTGCGGGAGCAGGCCGAGCTCCGGGCGCAGGACGCGCACGAGCGGGTGCAGGCCGCGCTTGACGAACGCCACGGCAGGGCACAGCAGCCCGAGGCCGCCGACGCGGTCGGGCGCCGTCAGGCCGACCTCGATCGCCACGCGCCCGCCCATCGAGTTGCCGACGAGATGCGCGCGGTCGATGGTCAGCGCGTCCATCGCCTCCAGCACGGTCTCCGCGAACCAGCGGGCGGTGTAGGGGGCGGTGATCGGCTTGGAGGAGGCGCCGAAGCCCGGGAAGTCGACCGCGTGGACGCGGTGGCCGGCGTCGGCCAGCGCGGCGGCGGTCTCGAAGAACGAGCTCTTGGCGCCGCCGAGGCCGTGCAGGAGCAGGACGTCGGGGCCGCTGCCCGTCGTGAGGATCGAGACGGTGCGGCCGGGCAGGCCGAGGCGGTGGATGCGCAGCAGCGGCGGGCGCCCGTTGGGCAGGCGGAAGCGCCCCTCGAAGCCGACGGCGAGGTCGAGGAGCCGCGGGCGTAGACCAGGCGCCGGCGGAACGCCTCGGCCCCCGACAGCTCGCCCTGGCGCAGGCGCATCCACGTGGACGCGTCGGTGCCGATGACGACGTCGGGGCGCCCGCGCGTGGTACCGCAGCGCACGCGGGCGGCGCGCTCGGTCAGGCGGACCTCCCACGTCCGGCCCAGGTCGCCGAGGCGGACGTGGTAGCAGGCGTCGAAGCCGCGTTCGGCGCCGAGATAGCGCTCGGGCAGCGTCCGGAAGGCCTGGTCGACCTCTTCGAGCAGCGGTGCGGACGGCGACGGCGGGGGCACGGCAGTGTCAACAGTAATCGGATGGTCGGACCCGAGGTGCAGTGTCTACCCTCGTGCCGTGTTCGGCAACGTTCGCCAGACGGGGCGACGTTGCCTGACACGGCACTAGATTCTCGGCCCATGCGCGAGATCCGCCTGCACGACACCCGGACCGGACGACTGGTGCCGCTGGACGCGACCGACGGTCAGGTGGGGATCTACGCCTGCGGTCCGACCGTCTACGGCGCCATCCACATCGGCAACGCCCGCCCGTTCGTCGTCTTCTCGCTCCTGCGGCGTTTTCTCGTCCACGAGGGGCTGCGCCCGACACTGGTCATCAACGTCACCGACATCAACGACAAGATCTACGTGGCGGCGCGGGCGGCGGGGCGCCGCAGCGACGAGCTCGCGCGCGAGATGACCGCGCGCTACCGGGCCGACACGGACGCGCTCGGGCTCGGGCGGCCCGACCACGAGCCGCTGGCCTCGGAGACGCTGGGGGGCATCGTCGCGCTGATCGAGGAGCTGGTGGCGCGCGGCCACGCCTACGAGGCCGACGGCGACGTGCTGTTCAGCGTGCGCAGCGATCCCGAGTACGGGTCGCTGTCGCACCGGTCGGTGGACGAGATGGACCAGGGCGAGGGCGTCGAGGGCGCGCAGCGCAAGCGCGATCCGCTCGACTTCGCACTGTGGAAGGCCCGCAAGCCCGACGAGGACACGTGGTGGGACTCCCCGTGGGGCCCGGGCCGGCCGGGCTGGCACATCGAGTGCTCGGCGATGGCCGAGGAGCTGCTCGGGGTGGGGTTCGCCATCCACGGCGGCGGGTCGGACCTCGTCTTCCCCCACCACGAGAACGAGGCGGCGCAGACCCGGGCGGGCCGGGGCGCCGAGCTTGCGCGGATCTGGATGCACAACGGGATGCTGCTCTCCGGGGCCGAGAAGATGGCCAAGTCGGTCGGCAACATCGCCTCGCTGGCCGAGGTCGTCTCGCGCTGGGGGCGTGACGCGGTGATCCTCGCGTTCGCCGCGGCGCACTACCGCCAGCCGATGCGCTTCGACGACTCGGTCATGGAGCAGGCGACGCGCAGCGCGCAGCGGATCCGCGAGGCGGGCCGCCGGCTTGACCGCGGTCCGTCCGATCCCGATCTCGCCCCGCTGCGCGACCGGTTCTTCGACGCGCTGGCCGACGACTTCAACACGGCGGCCGCGCTGGCGGCGATGTGGGAGTGGATCCGCGCGGCCAACCGGCGCGGCGAGGCTGGCGACGCCCATCTGCGCGAGATGCTCGGCGTGCTCGCGCTCGAGAACCTGCTCGAGGCGCCGGTGGGCGCGCCGCCGGAGGTGGTGGTGCTGGCCGAGCAGCGCCAGGCGGCGCGGGCGGCGAGGGACTTCGCGACTGCCGACCGCCTGCGCGACGAGATCGCGGCGGCGGGCTGGGTGGTGCGCGACGCGCCCGCGGGCTTCGAGCTGACGCCGGCGTGATCGTCTACGGCCGCAACCCGGTGCGCGAGGCGCTGCGCGCGGGGCGCCGGCCGGTGGCGCGCGTGTGGGCGACGCGGCGGGCGGCGGCCGAGCCGTGGCTGCGGGGCGTCGCGGTGAGCGAGGCGCGGCCCGAGGCCATCGAGGCGCGCTGCGGCTCGCCCGCGCACCAGGGCATCTGCGCGGAGGTCGGGCCGTACCCATACGTGGACGCGGGCGAGCTGCTCGCGACACCCGATCCGCTGATCGTCGCCCTCGACGAGCTCGAGGATCCCCAGAACGTGGGGGCGATCTGCCGGACGGCCGAGTCGGTGGGGGCGACCGGCGTGGTCGTGCCCGAGCGGCGATCGGCCGCGGTGACGCCCGCGGTGTGCAAGGCCTCGGCCGGCGCGGTCGAGCACCTGCGGATCGCCCGGGTGCGCAACGTCGCGGACTTCCTCGGCCAGGCCAAGGCGGCCGGCTGCTGGTGCTACGGCGCGGCGGCCGCGGGCGCGCAGTCCTACGACGGCCAGGACTACCGCGGCGGGGTGGTCCTCGTGCTCGGTGCGGAAGGCAAGGGCCTGCGGCGGAGGGTCGCCGAGTCCTGCGACGTGCTGGTGGCGCTGCCGATGCTCGGCCGGATCGGCTCGCTCAACGTCAGCGCCGCCGCCGCGGCGCTCTTGTACGAGATCTTGCAGCAACGGCTTGACAGAGCGTCATAACTCTGGGTAAATCTGCGCAGTCTCAACGGTCAGGTTGAGATTGAGGTAGTCATATATCCACTTCTGGCGCCCTGGGAGGGCGCGTCAGGGGGCGAACATCGGTACTCGGCCACGTGGAGTGGCCAAGGAGATCTGCTCCATGGCGCGTCTGTCGGTTCAATCTCAAGCTCAACTTCAGGTCGAGGATGGATTCCTCATAGCCCTCGCCAAGCAGGGCAACGCCGACGCCTACGACCGCATCGTGCGCCGCTACTACGGATTCGTCCGGCTGAAGGCCTCGTCGTACTTCCTGGCGGGCGGCGACGCCGACGACCTCATCCAGGAGGGCCTCGTCGGGCTCTACAAGGCGGTGCGCGACTACCGCAGCGACCGCGAGTCGAGCTTTCGCAACTTCGCGGAGCTCTGCATCACGCGCCAGATCATCACCGCGGTCAAGACCGCGACCCGCAACAAGCACACGCCGCTCAACGGCTACGTGTCGTTCTCGGCCGCGCCGGCGGCGGCCGCCGACGGCGAGCCCACGCTGGACGAGGTCATCCCCGGCCCCACCGTCCACGACCCCGTCAACCAGGTCATCTCCTCCGAGGAGCTGCGCTCGCTGGTCGACTGCATCTCGACCTCGCTGTCGGACCTCGAGTCCCGCGTCCTGTCGCTCTACCTCGACGGCCACTCCTACGAGCTCATCGGCGATCGCATCGGCTGCGACACCAAGACGGTCGACAACGCGCTCCAGCGCGTCAAGCGCAAGGTGGGCACGCACCTGCGCGCCCGCGCCGTCCCCGCCTGATCTCGCGGTCCCGGCCGACCCGCGTCGGCGCCACGCCGGCTGGCACCCGCGTCATCCGGGCCGCCTGCGTCGGGCCGGCTATCTGTCTTCCCGCGTGTGGTTAGCCGTGGGGTAGCAGATCGATACCCACGGCTAACCACACCCGAGAGGACATATCGGATGCGGAGCGGTGGGCGGCGGCGCGTTCGCTACAGCGGCGGCAGCCGCTGCACGACGCTGAGCGCGGGAGCGAACACGTCGCCGCGCTGCGCCACGCGGCGCAGGACCGCCTCGGTGTCGAACACGAGCAGGTCGGGATCCCCCGCGTCGTAGCAGGCCTGGACCTCGTCCCAGTCGACCGGCGTGGACACCGTCGGCCGCGCGGCCGCGCGGACGGAGTACACGCAGATGGTCGTCTTGTGCTCGTCGTTCTGCGACCAGTCGACGAGGACCTTGCCCGGGCGCAGCGTCTTCGTCTGGCGGGAGACGACGAGGTCGGGGGCCTGCGCCTCGAGCAGCTCGGCCACCCCCTTGGCGAACGGCTTGGTCACGTCGTAGGTGACGTCGGGCTCGTTGAGCGGCAGGTAGACCTGCAAGCCCTTGGACCCCGAGGTCTTGGCCACCGAGACGAGCCCGAGCCCGTCGAACAGCCCGCGCAGGACCAGCGCGACCTCGCAGCAGGCGACGATGTCGGCCGGCGGCCCGGGGTCGAGGTCGAACACGAGCATCGTCGGGCGCTCGATCGCATCGGCCCGCGCCAGCGACGTGTGCAGCTCGATGCAGGCGAGGTTCGCCAGCCACCCGAGCGTCGCGACGTCCGCGACCAGCGTGAAGTCGATGGCCTTGCGGCCGGTGGAGATCCGCGCGGTCTGCACCCACTCGGGACGGTGCGACGGCGAGTTCTTCTCGTAGAAGTGCTGCGCGTCGACCCCGTCGGGGTAGCGCTTGAGCGTGAGCGGCCGGCCTTCGAGGTGGGGCAGGATCGCCGGGGCGATGCGCAGATAGAAGTCGACGAGCTGGCCCTTGGTGAAGCCGGTCTGCGGCCACAGCACCTTCGACCAGTTGGAGACCTTGACCACCCGGCCGTCGAGGTGCAGCTCGCGCGCGTCGCCGGGCCGCTCGCGCACGACCTCGAGCGGGTCCTTGTCCTCGCGCAGGCCCTTGAACGACGGGTGGCGCAGCAGGCCGTCCGGCGTCCACTCGGTGTGCTCCACCTCCGCGAGCAGGCAGGGCCGGACCCAGATCGCGCCCTTCGGGCCGTCCGTGCCGAACGGGTTGTCCTGCACGCGCAGCGGCGCCAGGCGCTCGGCGAGCAGGTCGAGCGTCTGCTCGGTGAACCCGGTGCCGACCCGGCCCGCGTAGCGCAGCGGCCCGCCGTCCTCGTCGTGGACGCCGACCACGAGCGCGCCGATGCGGCTCTTGCGCCGGCCCTCGCCGGGCAGCCATCCGGCGATCACGACCTCCTGGCGGTTGACGTTCTTGACCTTGATCCAGCACGACGACCGCCGGCCCGGCTCGTAGGGCGAGTCGCGCCGCTTGGCCACGAGCCCCTCGAGCCCCTGCGCCGCGGTCGCCTCGAGCAGCGCCGCCCCGTCGCCGTGGTGCGCCGCCGGGGTCTGCCACGCCGGCCCGCGCAGGTCGAGCGCCTCGAGCGCCGCCCGTCGCTCGTCGTACGGGCGCTCCATGAGCGAGTGGCCGTCGAGCCAGAGCAGGTCGAAGAGCACGATCGCCACCGGGACGTCGCGCGCGCGGCGGCGGACCTGGCTCTCGGCGGTGAGGTGCATCCGCTGCTGCAGGCGCGCGAAGCTCGGCCGGGGTGGGTGGGTCGAGTCGTCGAACGCGACGATCTCGCCGTCGAGGATCGCGCGGTGATGGCTCAACGCTCGGTTCAGCGCGCGCAGCTCGGGATACGAGGCGCTGATGTCGCGCCCGTTGCGCGACTCGATCCGCAACCGCCCCGGCTCGGAGTAGACGAGCCCCCGCACGCCGTCCCACTTGATCTCGAACGCCCAGCGATCGGACTCGCGCGCCGCCGGCAGTCGGCCGGGCTGGGCCAGCATGGGCACGATCGCCGTGGGCATCGGCTCGGCGTCGGGGTCCGCCGGCGGGTCCATGCGGTGCATGAGCCAGTCCTGGCCGTCGGCCGGACCGGTGCGGATCAGCGCGTAGCGGCCGCGCAGCCGCTCGCCGTGGAACGTGACGATGACCTCGTCGTCGCGCCACTTCTCGGCCACGTACGTGCCGGAGTCCCAGATCGTCATCGTCCCCGCGCCGTAGTGGCCGCGGGGGATCTCGCCGTGGAACTCGAGGTACTCGAGCGGGTGGTCCTCGGTGCGGATCGCCTTGCGGTTGCGCTTCGGGTCGTCGGGAATCCCGTTCGGCACGGCCCACGACGCGATGTTTTTGCCCTGTCGTTCGAGCGCGTCCAGCGCCAGCCGGTCATGCGGTGCCCTGGATCGACGAAGCGCTCGCTCGCCCTGGCGGCGCCTGGGCCCCGCCGGCGGTCGGCCCGCGGACACGGCGCTGAGCATGGCGCCGCGCGGTAGTCGGTTGCGTTTCTTCTTCTTCTTCCTTCCTTCTTTCCTTCTCTGTCGGTGCCGTGCACAGCGCGGGCCTGTAAGAGTGACCGAGGGTCATGGTCGGCGCCTGCCTCGCTCGGCGTGCGCCATGCACTTCTTTCGGTTATCCAGAAAGCCCTCGATCTCCCGCCGCCGCCCGCCTTCGCGGTGGCAGATGATCCGGTGATGGTCGCGCCCATGTCGACCCTGCTGTGGGGTTGGTTCTCCACTACGCGCCCAGGCCTGCCACGTCGCCACGCCTTCGGTCGGCCAGGGGATCGGGTCGGTCGGTCATGGCGTCGGCTCCTCGGTCGGGATCATCCCCGACCGGACTGGCCCGGCCGCCGGGGCGCCCCAACGGGACGCCCTGCCGACGGTTCTCAGCAGAAGACGCCGAAGTGGAACGGCAGCGGCGTGTTCGCGCTGGTCTGCAGATCGCGTGTGATGAACGTGATCTGCTGGGCGGCGGTCTGGTTGTCGTTGCCGCCGGGTTGCAGGGTCACCGTGCCGCCGTTGGGCGCCGCGGCGGTGTTGCCGCCGAGCTGGTAGCCGCCGACCGTGGCGACCGTGAGAACTGGCTCACGTTCTGGTTGAACGTGACGGTGTAGACGCCGCGCCGCCGACCGACACCGCGGCCACGCCTGCCGTAGACGAGTCCGCCACCGGGCTGACGACGCTGCCGATCCCGGCGCTCGAGCCGGCCGGGCCGGCCGGCCGGCCGTCCTGCGGGCCGGCGGGCAGCTGACCGCTGGCGAAGTCGGACGCCATCGAAGCGAGCCCGACTTGACTCTGGCGCTCGTGATCGAGTTCTCCTGGAGCCCGACGGACCGACGGAGTTCGCCCGGATCTTCGACTTGGTGACCGCGTTGCTGGCGATCCCGCCGCGCTGATTACGTTAGTCCTGACGTTCACGCGAAATGATCGTCGCGGCGGCGAACGGCAGCTGCTGGAGATTGCGAGCGCACCGCGCCATCACGATACCCAACAGGTAGGATAGACGTCTGCGGAATAGCGCAAGGGATTGGGTTAGCGACTTCGGTACGCGATGAGCGCAAACACAACGCCGGCTTTACCACCACCACCACCAGCGATTTGAAGAAGATCGCCAGCATCGATCGCGGCTGGTCAGCGCTGCCACGACGCTGGTTGCGCAGTGCGCTGGCGGCGAGTGCGTCGACCAGCCGCCCACCGCGCAGCTGTGTCCGTCATCGCTTAACCTGCCCTGACAACGCTTCAGCCTGGACACGGTGCGAGTGGGCGCCGTCGGTGAGCGATACGCAGATCGCCGGACGTCGCGCCCCATGGCCGCGTTGGCGTCTGTCGACGATGCGCTCGTCGGCCGGGGCAGCCCAGCGGCGCGCGCGCCGCCCGCGCTGCGGCAACGAGCGGATGGTCCGCGGTCCGTCCGCCGGCCGGCGGCCGACCTGGCGCACCGAGGCGCCGGCGGCGGTCACGCGCGCGAGCACGCTGCCGCGGCGCGGCGGTCGAGCACGGCGTCGTCGCCGTCGCGGTCGATCTCCGCCCCTGGCCTCGGCGGCGATGGTGTTCACGAGGCGCGCCGCGGATCACGCCGACGTTCACGCACGCCCGCTGCCCAACGTCCGCAGCCCGGCGTGCAGCGCGCGCACGAGCGTGTGGACCGCGCTGGGCGCGCCGCATCGACCAGGAGCGGCCCGCCCGGCTCGCGCACCGTGGCGATCAGCCGGGCCGAGCCGATGCCCGCGACCTGGATCGATTCGAGGCCGTGGCCCTCGAGCGCCACGAACGCGTCGCACTCGACCGCGTCGAGCAGTGCGCGGGCGCCGCGCAGATCGCCGAGCCCTCCTCGCCGACGGTGGCCGCCAGCACGACCGACGCGGGAGCCTGCGCCGCGCCCGCCAGTCGCCGTGCCAGGTGTACGAGCGCGGCCAGCGCCAGCGCGTCGTCGCCGATGCCCGGCCCGCGCAGGACCCCGCCGTCGCGGTGCGGGCGCAGCGGCGTGCCGGCGGCGAAGACGGTGTCGAGGTGCGCCGCGACGATCGCCGCGGGCCCGTCCGCCGCGCCGAAGCGCGCGACGACGTTGCCGGCGGCGTCGATCCGCGGCGCGGCGCCCTGCGCGCGCAGCCGGCCGGCGACCAGGGCCGCGCGCTCGCCCTCGGCGAACGTGGGCGCCGCGACCGCGCAGATCGCCAGCGCGTCGGCGATCACGGCCTCGACCGCACCGGCGGCGCCCATGCTCAGCCCGCCGGCGCGACCGTCCGCAGGTCCACGACGAAGATCAGCGGCGCGTTGGGCGGGATGACCGGTGGCGAGCCCTCGGTCCCGTACCCGAGATTCGGCGGGATGATCAGCTCGCGCCGGCCGCCGACCTTCATGCCTGCCACCGCCCTGGTCCCAGCCGGGGATGACCTGGCCGACGCCGAGCTGAACGTGAACGGCTCGTTGCGGTCCCAGGAGGCGTCGAACTGGCGGCCGTTCTTGTAGAGCACGCCGACGTAGTCGACCGTGACCACGTCGCCGGGCTTGGCCTCGGCGCCGGTGCCCTCGACGATGTCGCGGATCTTCAGCTTCTTGGGCGCCGGGCCGTCCGGGACCTCGACCTCGGGCTTGCGCTCCAGGGCGGGATCGGTCTGCGCCTGGGTCGTCGTGGACGGTGCGGTGTCGGCGGGCGTCACCGTGGCGGTGCCCGCCCCGGTCGTCGCGGCCGAGCCGGCGCCGTCGCCATGCACCCGGCGGCGGCGAGGGCGAGGACGGCGAGGGTGGGCAGCAGCAGGCGTCGCATCGCGCGGCAGGGTAGCGGTCGGCGCCCGGCCGGTGTCACCGGTCGTGGCAGCGAGCTCCAGCCGCGCAGTCGCGCGGCCACCGCCGCAGGCGTGAGCCCGCGACCATCCTCGAAGTCGCGCCGCTGCCGGAGGCGCCCTGCGCCGCCCGGTGGCGGTAGGCGCGGTCGTAGGCCGGCAGCAGGATGGCCACGGCGTCGGCGTAGTCGCCAGCCTCGATCCGGGCGCCGGCCGCGGCGGCCACGCCGGCGCCCAGGCGCGGCGCGCAGCGGGAGAGGGCGGCGAGCAGGTCGGCGGGCCGCGCATCCGCGTAGGCGGCGGCGATCCGCGCGACGCGCGCCGGCCGCGGCGCGCAGGTCGACGGCGACCGCGGTCGCCGCGGCCGCGGCCAGCCAGCCCGGCATCGCCCGCCCGCCCGAGGAAGTCGCCTCCTCGGTCCACAGCGCGTAGCCGGGTTCGGCGCCCGCGACGACCGCCGCGACCGCCGCGGCGAACGCGGCAGGCAAAACGACGGCGGCGGTGCCGTACAGCCCGATGCCCGAACGCCGAGCCGCGATGCACCGCCAGCGCCTCGAGGTCGAGCACCTGCTCGCCGCGGGCGGCGAGCGCGTGCAGCACGTCGGTCTTGCCCGACCCGCTCAGGCCCCGCACGACGACGAGCGCGGCGAGCGCCGGCCGGTCAAGCGCCCCCCGGGACGAACGCGGCACGCCGACCGCGAATCCACGCGGACGAGGAGCAACGCCGGCCCGGGAGGACTTCCTCGGTTCCAGCATCTCTGCCTTACCCGGTTCAAAAGCGGGCGATCCGAAGCACGCCGATCCTACGCCGAGCCGCCCGGCCCCGCGCGGTCATGCTCGGTCGACCTGCGCTTTCTTCCGACCACCAGCGCAGCCCGCTGTGGTCAGCGACCTCGCCGCGGCCGGAGACGACCGTGCGCCCGTGCCAGACGACGACGCTGCCGTCCGCGCGGCGGGCGCGGCGCAGCGCGCCGCGGACCTGGATGCCGGCGCGCGGGACCTCCTCCTCGTCGACGAACAGCGGCGCGGCCTGGGTGTCGTCGTCGCGCAGCCTGCTGCGCAGATTTGTCGTGCGCGGGCGACCGGCACCGGCCCGCCCGGCAGGAAGCGCGGCATCGACTTCGCCGCAGCCGGATCGCCCGCAAGTCCGCGGGCCGGTGCACCGGCAGAACGGATCCAGTTGGCGGGCACGCTCGTCCCCAGCCGCTGGGCGCGGAAGCGGCGGGGCCGCGGGTCCGGGGGCGGCGGCGCCGGCAGGATCGCGGCGAGCGCGCCGGCCTCGCGCCGCGCCGCCTCGGTCCCGTCGCGCGCGGCGCCGGCGCCGTCGGGATTCGGCGCTCGACGGCCCACAGCTCGCCGACTCGGTCACGGACGATGCCATGACCTCGTGCGGCTCGCCGTCGAGCACGTGGCCGAGCGAGGGCGGCAGGAACAGGTGCTGCGGCAGCGGCGCCGCCGCCCCGGGCGTCCGCGGTGACAGGCCGAACAGGTCGCACGACGTCCACGTCCCCGTGGACGCTCCGGTCGCCGCCTCGATCAGCGTGCGGCGGCCGAACACGTCGGTGACGACGATGCCCTCGATCTCGGCCAGCGTCCCGACCGGCTGGCGGCACGGGATCACCAGCCAGTTGTTGCCGTAGACCAGCGCGAACTCCGCGACGACGATCTTCGCGAGGTCGGTCGCCTGCGCACGGAAGCCGGTCAGCTGCACGGCGGCGTCCTCCATCTGCCACCAGCGCGGGTTCGGCATCCCGGCGAACTCGGCCGGCGTGGGGATGACGCTGCGCACGTCGGTGGCGGAGGCCGCGGGCGTCCCGGTCCGCACCGGGCCCTGGTCGAAGGCATGCCAGTCCAGCCGGCCGCTGACGTGCTCGTCGACGGTCAGCGTGACCGCGCCGCCGTCGCGCGGGACCGTGCACGCGGCCCGGTACTCCAGCGCCGCGTCGTCCCATCCCTGGGCGGGGGCCGGATGCAGCCCGGCGACCGTGAGCCGAAGCGCTCGAGCGCGCGCAGCACGAACGGCTCGAAGCCCGGCGCGATGCCGGCCGCCAGCGCGCGGCGGGCAGCGCCGCGGCGCTCGCGGGCGCCGCGGGCAGGGCGGCTGCCAGCGCGAACTCGTCGACCGCGCCGGTGGCGAGCGCCGCCAGGCGCCGCGCCTGGCTCTCGGCCCGGCGCGGGCGGTCGCGGCGGCGTCGGCGGGCGGCGGTCCGCCGGCGCCGTGACGCCGAACGCCCCGCGGGCAGGACCGCGCGGTAGTGCGCCGGGTCGTAGCCGGCGGCGCCCGCGGCCGCCGCCTCCTCGTCCAGGAAGCGCGACGCGGCCGAGCTGGGCGCGCGCGGTGGGCGGCGGATCGGCGGCCAGGCGCTCGACCCGAGCCTCCAGTGGCAGCCCGTCGGCCGCCTCGAACGCGCCGCCCCCGACCTGAACTCGCGTCAACGGGCGTCACGCGCCGCGCCAGCTTGGCCAGGACGGCGGAACCGGCGTCCTGGCCGTGGAACTCGCCCATCTGCCACCGGCGCGCGAGGAACCAGGCGGCGTCGGCCACGGAGGCGGCCAGCGCCGGTCCGGTCGGTGCGCCAGCGCGCGGCTCCAGACGGCCGAAGATCCGCAGCGGCTCGCACGTGGCGCGGTCGATGAACGGGCTCATCGGGTCGCTCCGATGTCGAGGGTCACGTGGTTGCGGGCGACGCCGGCGGCGCGGTCGACGAACGGGCTCATCGGGTCGCTCCGAAGTCGAGGATCACCGCGGTTGCCCGCGACGCCGCCCACCCCGGGCCGGCGGCGTCGGGGACGGTTCTCCTGCCGGAGACCAGCGGCAGCAGCTGGTCGTAGAGCGTGGCTCGTGCACGTGGTCGACCAACGGTCGTGATGCGCGAGCTCGAACGTCTCGCAGGATCTGCACCGACGTCGCCGAGCCGCCAGCGGCCGCGCCGTCGCGGCGGCACCGCGACGAGCACGCACTCGCGGCGGCGAGGCGTCGGCCTGGTCGCCGGTAGAGGCTCACGCCATGGCCTCGTCCCCGCCCGGGTGTTTGTCGGTCCTTCCTGGTCCAGACCCGTCGATCGAGCGATCGACAGCGCCGGTCTCACGCGCTCGCCGGCCGGCAGTGCGCCCGGCAACCTGCAGGAAGATCGATGACAGCCGGCCTGCGCGCGCGGCGCCGGCGGGCAGCGGGCCGCCGGCCCAGGCGTCGTCGGCCACCACCGGCAGCTGCGCGACGGCCCCGTCGGCACCGCGCCGCCCGCGTCGGCCAGCGCGAGAAAATGGCCAGCGCACGCGAGCCCTCGCGCATTCCCGCCGCGGCGCCGTGCAGCCAGCCCGTGAGGCCTCGGCGGGCGAGGCGAGGCGCGCGGCCAGTGCCGTGTCGGCTTCGGGGCGGTTGCGCGGGCGACGCGCGCCAGCAGCGGGACACCGTGGCCGAGCAGCGCCTCGGCGGCTCCGAGCGGCGCGCCCGGTGGCGCACCGGGCTCAGCAGGCCGTCGGCGTCGACCACGCGCCTGGCGATCTCCGTGAACGTGGCCCGTGCGGCGGCGCGCAGCCCTCGCGCACCTCGTCGCGCGTGCGCTGCTGGTGGGCGGGGATGGCGCCGTAGTCGGGAACGCCGCCGCGCGCAGGAGCGCCGCCCGCCACGTCTCGCGCGCCGACCACAGCGGCGGTCCCACGGCGGCGTGCGCGTCGAGGAACGCGTGCGGTCGCCGGCCAGGACCGCCTCGTCGAGGGTCGCGTCGTCGGAGAGCAGCCGGGCGAGCGCGACGCCGGCGTGCGGCGAGGCCGGCGCGCCGCGCCGACGCGCGCACCCAGGTCCGCGCGGTCCAGGCCGTCGGCGGGCCTGGCGGGCGCCGCCCCGCCCGGGACCGGGGAGCCCTGGCCTTCGGCGAGCACGAGGTCCGACGCCGTCGCCGCGCGCCCGCCCGAGCAGGCCGCCGATCGCCTCCAGCAGCGGTGCCACGTCGGCGATGCCCGCACCTGCGGCCCCTACGCCGCCTGCCGCCCCACCGATACCTGCAGCAGCGGCGCGGGGCGGCGTCGGTGAACGAGGCGGGCGCGGCCGCATGCAGGGCGCGGGCCGCGAGCCTGGCAGGCCCTGCTCGTATCTTCGGCTCGACCAGCGTCACCAGGTCGATCGCCCGCAGCCTGACGGTCGAGGGCCGACACCTTCGCCGGCGTCGGCGCCGTCGCTCGCGTCCACCAGCGCCACGCGCAGATCGCCGGGCGGGCCGAGCAGGGGCGGCCGCCCACGCGTCGACCACCGGCTCGGCGAGCGCGCGGCGTGGCCGGGACCGCGGGTCCAGCCCGGGTCGGCGCCCGCATCACCCGGCTCGGCAGGCATTGGCAGGACCTCGGTGGTGACCGGGGTGCCCACCGCAGGCGTGTCGACGACCTCGGGCGGCGGCGGCGCCTGGCCCTCGCCAGCGCGTCTACGGCGGCGGCTGCCCGGGCGTGGTTGCCGACGGCGATTCGATGCACCGCCTCGGCGACGACGAGGTCGCCGACGGCGTCCAGCGCGTCGGCGGCCTGGTCGATCGCGCGCAGCACGCCCTCCAGGCGCGCGCGCTGCGACGGCGGCGGCAGGACGCCGGCGGCGAAGCCCCACGGGTGGCCGGCGAACGTCCCGCTGGCCGCCAGCAGGTCGAACAGCGTGCGCGAGGCGGCGTCGGGCCCGCGTGGTCGGCGACCCAGCGCTGGGCGGCGTCGACGATCGCCAGCCCGTCGCACACCTGGCGGGCGGTGACGTCGGCGCTCAGGCCCTCGTCGACCCCGGCCGCGGAGGGGAAGGCGCGGCGCAGCGGGCCGATCATGTCGTCGAGCGTCACCTCGGTACCGGCGAAGCTCGTGCAGCGCCCGTTCGAGGCGGGTAGCCGAGCAGCGCGCCGGCCGGTTGCCGGCGCGCACGCCCTCGATGAGCCCGAGCGCGAGCCGCGTACGCCGCGAGGACAGGTTGACCGCCATCCGGTTGGCGACGTCGGCCTCCTCGCCGCCGGACAGGTAGCCGCTGCGCAGGATCGCGGCGGTCACCGCATGGTTGACCGACGGCGCCTGCACGAACCCCTGCCGCGCCGGGTCGCGGTGCACCGGGCGCGAGGGTCGCCGTCCAGCGCGGCGGGGACGTTCTCCGTTGGCGGCGCCGGCGGGTCGGGGGCGCAGGTCCTCGACCCAGCCGTAGGCGCCGACGTGCGCGCCGCGCGGGGTGGTTCGCGCAGCGCCTGCAGGCGCCGGTGGGCAAGGCCGGTCACCCACGTCGAGCCGGTGCGAGGCGGTGTCGAGATGGCCTATGACGAGCGGCGCCAGGCGCTCGGGGTCGATCGCGCCGAGCGCCGCGACGCCGCTGCGTGGCGGCGGACGGCATCGACGAGCGCCGCGTGCCGGCCGCCGGCGAACGCCGCGACGCCGCCCGGGCCCGGGGCCGGCAGGCGCTCGCCGAGGGAGGCCGCGCCGTCGTCGAGGTGCGCGAGCAGCGACCCCGGCCCGCGATCGAACACGATGCCCTGCAGCCCGTCGAGGTCGCCCAGCGGCGCCAGCAGGTGTGCTCCAGCGCGTCAGCGTCCAGCTCGTGGTCAGGGTGGACGCCGTGAAGTGCTCGGAGGAGCCGGCTTCGGTGCGCGCCTCCTCGGTCAGTAGCCCTCGGCCACCAGGATGCGCAGCGCGGCGTCGCACTGGAAGTTGCCAGCAGCTTCCGGCGGGCGAGCAGGTGCAGCAGCGGACGGCCGCGCTCCTGGCGCGGCGGCCTCGGCGGCGAGCGCCGCCGGCGCCGCCGCCACCAGCGCCGGCAGGTCGGCCGCGCCGTCCGCGCCGGCGATGGTCTCCCCGGCACGATGCGCGGTGCGCAGGTGGCGCAGCTCGAAGGCGCGCGCACTGACCAGCTGATTGGCGACGGGCCAGTCGCCGTGCACGTTCCCGTGGTCGAGCACCGGAGACGCCGGGTCGACGGCGAACGTTCCTCGCGCAGCAGCGCCTCGAAGCGCGAAGCAGGAACGCCGTGATCGGCCCGGAAGGCCGAGTTACGCCGCGTCGCCCGGATTCGTGGGCGGCACCCGAAGCTCAGCGACGGTCCAGGCCGATGCCTGGCGGCCCGGCGACGTTGACCGCGAAGCGGTAGGAGGACTGATCGACACCGGCTCCAGCCCCAGCAGCTCGAGGAAGTGGGCCCGCGGATCGGCGACGTCGGGGTCGGTGGCGGTCTTCACGCCGTCGGCCAGCGCGGCCCAGTCCGCGCGCACTTCCGCAGCGCCTCCGCCAGCAGCCCGTCGAAGCGCCGCTGGACGGCCTGTCGACCACCGAAGCGCCGCGGCCGAGCGCTCGACCGGCGCGGGCGCGTAGTCGAGTAGGGCGGTGGGCAGCACGCCGTAGGGCTGCGCGCCGGTGCGCAGAGCCGGCACCACCCCGCGCCGCAGACATGGGCGATGCCAACGCCGCCAGGCGGTCGCGGCTGTCGGTACCGACGAGCCCGGCGGCGTGCCCCTCCAGCCAGCCGCCGACCGTGGCCGGTACAGCGCCGCGGCGACCGCCTTCGCGCCTCGCGCGCCCGTAAAGCCCGCCGGCGCCGGCCACGTGGGCCAGCGTCGCCGCGTCCACGCCCAGCGCACGCGCCAGCCGCAGGCCGTCCGGCGCGGCCGCCGGCTCGGCGGGGACGGCCGCGGGGTCGAGCAGCGGCGCGGCGCGCTCCACGTCGTAGGCGGCGTCCGGGTCGTCGCGCGAGCTGAAGCCGGGCGCGGCGCCCTCGGCGGCGTTCGTCGCGGTGCCGGGCGCCAGCAGCTCGAGGCCGGTGGGCCCGTAGTGGTGGTTGTCGAGGAGCGTCTCGAGCCGGTCCGCACCCGCCGCGGCGTCCTCGGCGCGCAGCCCGACGACGTACAGCCGTGCGAAGCCGCCCGCCGCCTGCTCGGCGGTGATCGGGACCGTGATCGCCATGCCCTTGGCGACCGCCTCGTCGTAGTCGATCATCCAGCGGATCGACTCGCCGGCGGTGAGCCTTCGCCGTCGGGGCCGACTCGGCGAGGCGGTCTTGCCTCGACGCCGCCTGCGGTCCGTCGATCGACAGCTTGAGATCCGCCGGCGTCGGTCGCGCCTGCCACGGCGTGAGCGACCGTTCCGTCGTCGGCCACGGCGACGACGAGGAAGCGCTCGGGCAGCGCGCCCGCCCGGGCGGCCTGGTCCAGGTCGTCTCGAGCGCGCCGAGGTCGGGCGGGCGCTCGGGCGGCGGCGGTTCGACGCGCACGCGCCTGAGCCGGTCGTCGATCGTGTCCAGCGCGCGCCGCAGGGTCCGGGCGCGGTTGACCGCGGTGGCGACCGAGTCGCGCGCCGGCCGCTTGCCGAGCACCCGCTCAGCCGCCGCGTCCAGCCGCTCGGCCGCCGCCCGTGCGACGTGGCTCCGGTCGCGCGCGTCCTCGATCGCGCCGGCGGGCAGCGGCCGGATGCGGGCCAGCGCGCGAGCGACGCCTCGGCGGCGGTGGCCACGGAGTCCGTGGCGCGCCGCGAGCGCGTCGTCGGCCGCGACGGCGTCGGGGGCGAACGGGCCGCGGCCGGCCACCTCGGTCACGCGCTTGGCCAGCGTGGCCAGCGCGGCCAGCACCGGCTCCGCGGCGACGGCGCCCGGCGTCGGCTTGCGCGCGGCGCTCGCAGAGGCGGGCGATCCACGCCGCCCGGCGCGGCGAAAGCCCGGCGCACAGCGCCCGCCACGCCGCCCGGCGGGCGGCCTCGTCCTCACCGGCGGCGGCGGTCTGCGCCTGACCGTCGCGCCGGCGTCGGCGCTCGGTCTCCGTGAGCGCCTCCTCGGGTGTCGACGACGGAGATCACCGGGATAGATGCGCACGTGAGCAGGCGGTCGACGCGGCGCGTCGCCGGCGCCAGTGCGACGGACGAGGTCGGGGCGCGCCACGGCGGTGTCGAGTGCCGGGCCGTCGCCGCGGATGGCCAGCAGCGAGTCGCGCAGCGCGGCGGCGTCAACCTCGACGGCCAGCGGGCGGTCGCGGTGTCCGCTGCCGCCAGCAGCCGCGCTTGTAGGCGCTGGGCAGCAGCGGGTCGTCGTCGCCTGGGCGGCCAGCGCGGCACCGCGGCGGCGTCGTCGCCGGCGGCGCGCAGCCCGGCGAGGACCTGCTCGGTAGTCTGCGCGCCGCGCCGGGTCGGCGTGGGCGGTGACCGCGGTCGGCCCGCCCAGGCCGGTGTCGTTCGGGGCGCCGCGCACCACGGCTCGCGGGGGTCATGGCCGGCGCCCGCGATCGGCGAGCCGGCGGCGGGCGGCGAGGTCGAGCCGGGCCTCGTCGGCGGCGCTGGCGCGGCCAGCGCGGCGCGCGCAGCCGCGAGGCGGGCAGCTGGCGATCCTCGACGTCGGCGAGCGCGGGCCTGGGCGTGCGCGGCGAGCGCGTCCAGCCGGTCCGCCAGGCGCCCGCGCTGGAAGTCCGAGCGCACCGCCGCGATCGCGGCGGGCCCTGTCCAGGCTGTCGCGTACCGCGTCCGCGGCGCCGGTGACCGCGGTCCGCGCCGCGGCGTCGCCGTCGAGCTGGCCGCGCATCAGCGCGCCGGCCCGGTCCAGCGCCGCGCCGGCCGCCGCCAGCCGGCCAGCGCCAGCTCGACCGTGGCTCGACCTCGCGCTTGAGCTTGGCGAACGCGGCGGGAGGTCAGGCCGGGCGGCCGGCTCGTCGACAGGTCGCTGGCGGCGACGCGCCCGAGCGCCCGGGCCGTTGTCGGTCAGGCCGCCGTCAGGTCGGCGAGGCTGGCCGGCGCGGTCGCGACCGGCTCCTCGATCGCGTCGAAGCGCGTTCCGGTACCGCACCGGCAGGAGGACCACCGGGACGTCGTCGGTCAGCGCCGCCGCGGCGTCGGCCAGCTCGCCTGGACGCGCGCCGTTGTCGGCGAACGCGTCGGCGCGCAGCTGGGTGAGGTCCGCGTCGACAGCGCCGCCGTCACGGAGCATCTCCGAGGCGTGGCGGGCACGAGCAGGACCGGCCGCTGGAGGAGGATCGCCGCCATGTCGGCCGCCGTGCATCCACGCGGCGCACCGGCCGGCAGGGCGGACGGCGCGAGCGCCGCATTGGCGGTCACGGGCCACGTTGGGCGTGCCGCCTGGCGCGGCCAGCGCGTCCCACGCGAGGTCGTCCCAGGTGCGCAGCCTCCGGCGGCGTGTGGCGTCGTCGAGGCCGAAGCGCGCCTCGCCGGGGCGCTCCATGAGCACGAAGAACCAGCCGGGGTCGGAGGGCCGCGTGGGTCGCCGGCGGCGGGCCGGTGCCCGCGCGCCTGGGCCCCTGGTCAGCGCGAAGCCGGCGAGCGTGGACGTCGGGATCGAGGCGCGCGCGCAGGGATCGGGTGGCGCACCTCGCCGGCCGGGTCGAGCACGCGCGGGCCGGACGGGTCGCCGCTCAAGAACGCCCGCGCTGCGCGAGCAGGACCGTCCCCGGGAAGCGCACGAGCAGCTCGCCGCGGACGACGAGGACGAGCACGCCGGGCGGCCGTGGCCGACTGCGCGCCCAGGGCGCCAGTCCACGACGGCATCGGCGGGATGTCCTCGCGGCCGGGGTCGTCGAGCGCGTCCCGCGTGTCCCAGAAGACCTGGAACGAGGTGCCGCGCTGGTCGGTCGGGTACTCGCGCCACAGCAGCTCCTGCATGAACGCGTGGTTGACGCCGGCCAGGAACGCCTCGATGAAGCGCGGTTGGGCTCCATGAGCGTCAGCGAGTCCGCGGGCAGGCCGGCGAGGTTCGGGATCACGTGGTCCTGCGACAGCGCGCGCAGCGGCTCGAACAGCGGGTCGCGGAAGCGCGGATGCGCCATCACGGGCGCGAGCCGGGCCGGGTCGGCGGCCGGGCGAGCGGCGATCACCGGTAGCGCCGCGGCGACGCGCTCGCCGACTGGTGCGCGCGCGGGGCGCCAGCGCGCTCGAGGACGTGGCCGGCGAGCGAGGCCGGCGGCGCGAGCGGGTCGGCGGGCGGCGGGTCGGGGCGCGCCTCCTCGACCGCGTCGTGCGGAAGCCGGCGAGGCCTCGCGGCGAACGCGGCGACGTCGTCGGAGTCCGTCATGCGGCCGATCGGCGCGCCGGCGGGCGGGGCGTCGCCGGTCACGGCGAGCCCGGCGCGGGCCTTGCCGGCGATCCCGTCGCCGAACTCGGCGGCGAACGCGCATCCTGGCGCAGCGTCACGATCGCCGCGTCGGGCACCCCGTCGGAGGCGACCGCGGCAGGGATCGCGGCGACGAGCGCGCACGCGGACGGCGAGCGCGGCGTCGGCGGACGGCGCGCCGGCCGGGAAGCGGTCGGTCACCCGCCCGTCCAGGCGCCACGCAGCGTGGCGGGGGCCAGCGCCGTCGAGGTCCTGCACAGACGGCCGTCGCGCCGCGCCGCCAGCTCGACCGCCAGCAGGTCGACGAAGACGCGCGCGCGGGGTCGTCCGCCTCGCCGGCCAGCCGGGTCGCGGACGCGGCGATCGCGCCGGCGACCGCGTCCAGGGCGACGCCCGGCGGCGGGCTCGCCGGCGGGGCGCCGCGGTCAGCGGCTCGTCGGCGTTCATCGCGTCCAGCAGCCCGTCGCGGATCGCGGCGACGTCGCCCACCCCCGGTGAGGCGGCGCATGAGCGGACGCCGTGGAAGTGCGTGACGCGGCGAAACGCGGGTCGAGCGCCGCGGCGGGCACGCGGCTGGCGTCGACCGCGCCGCGGATCGACGTCGCCCCGCCGCCGGCGCGCCAGGCTGGCCGGAGGGCGGCGCGGCGACGAGGAGCACGGGTGATCGGCGTCGCCCGCCTGGGCGACGTGCTTGCGCAGGAGCGCATCGCCGGCGGCGCGGGCGAGCTCGGCCTCGCGCAGGCGCTGGTTGGCCGCCTCGACCTCGCCGACCTGCTCCCAGGCGCGCTGCACGTACTCCTCCTGGCGCTCGCGCACGATCTCCGCGCCGAGCCCGGCGGCGGCGCGGGCGCGCGGGTCCTCGTTGAGCCTCGGCCAGCCAGGCCAGGTCGGCGGTCGACTCGGCGTCGGCCACGAGCGGGACGCCGCGGGCGGCGGCCGTAGGCGGGGCGTTCTGCTGGTCGGCGGGCGGCGAGCTGTCGCGCGCGTGCTCGCCGGCGTCGACGATGTCGCGCAGCTGCGCCGCGACGGCGGGCCCGGGCGCCGCCGGGAACGGCGCGGGGGCAAACGACGGCGGGGCGAGCGCGCCCTCGAGCCCCGTCTCGGCCCCGGAGCGCGGCGTCATCCCGAAGCCGGGATCGGAGACGTCGAGCCGGCGCTGCCCGAACTCGGGGCCGGTGGCGCGCGGCACCAGCCGGCGGGCGAGCGTCTCGAAGTCGCCGGCGGTGCCGGTGGTGAAGCCCCACTCGTGGTAGACGGGCAGGTCGCGGTCGTTGGCGTGCGCCGGGGTCCCCCACGCCGGCCGCAGCTGCGGCGCGGCGGCGGGCGACCGGCCGAGACCGGCCAGGCGCCCCGCGTCGAACGCGGGCACGAGGAAGGCGCGGTACGCCGTCTCGGGCTCCAGGCGCCGCGGGCACAGCAGCCGCGACCGGGCGGAGTCGGGGTCGGCGGCGATGGCCGCGCCGACGTCGCCGGCGGCGGCCACCGCCTGCGGCAGCTGCGCGTGCGCCCACGCCCACGTCTCGGTGATGTCGGGCATCGGCGCCCCCGCCACGGGGGTGACCACGCCGAGCGCCGCGCCGCGCGCGGGGGCGCTGCGCTCGACCTCCGCGGCGGTGAGCACGAGCAGCGCCAGCCACGGGCGCAGGCGCGAGGCCACCGCGCGCGCCGGCGTGTAGCGCCACGGGAGGTCCTCGTCGTAGAACTCGACGTAGGCCAGCTCGCCCGGGGTGACGCCCAGCGCGCCGGGCGGCGGGTGCACCCGCATGACCGCCTCGCCCTTGAGGGCGCCGACGTCTCCCGGGCCGAGCAGCGAGACGGTGCGGCTGACCGCCGGCTGCTGGGCGGTGGGCGTGCCGCCGTCGACGGGCTCGGTGTCGAGGCTCAGCGCCACCGGCAGCGACGGGCGGCCGGCGGGCGCCGCCTCGGGCGCGTGGCCGAGGTCGTCGTCGCGCGCGATCTCGGCGGCCAGGCCGCGGCGCAGCCAGGGCAGGAACGTGTACTCAGGCGGCAAGCTGGGCCTCCGGGAGGAGCTGCAGGTCGGCGGCGACGCCGCGCGCGATCAGGGCCTCGCGGCGCTCCTGCGCGTCGGTGTGCGACAGCAGCGCCGCGGGATCGGCGGCCGGGAGCTCGCCGCCGTCGTCGCCGAGCGCGACGAGCTCGCCGATGCGCGCCACGGCGAAGCGCTCGGCCGCCGGGCCGACGTCGCGGACGCTGCGCCGCTCGGCGCGCCGGGCGGCCGCCCGGGCGCCGGCGCTGGCCGCGACCGCCCCGCCGCCGGCGAGGCCGCTGAACGTCGCCTCCGGCGGCGAAACGCCGGGCGCCGGCGTCGACGTGTCGGCCGCGGCGTCGTAGACGAGCGCCTCGTAGCCGACCGGATAGACGACGAGGCCGTCGGTGGCCAGCGCGTCGCCCGAGAGCGCCTGCACGCCGGACTGGCGCTGCTCGAACGCGGGCGCGGCCAGCTTGTCGGCGTCCGACAGCGCCTGGTAGGCCGCAGGGGCGAACGCGTCGGTCACCGGCCGGGTGTCGGCGGCGTTGGTGCCCGCGCCGATGCGCAGGTCGAGGATGTCGACGCGCCGGACGTCGTTGGGGCGCGACGTGCCCACCAGCGAGAACGCCATCCCCAGCGGCACGACCCGCTGCGAGACGGTCAGCAGGCCGGCGGCGTCGAGCACGAGCGCGCCGGCCTCCGGCGGGCGCAGCTGGACGAGCTCGCTCGCGCCGGGGCTCAGCTGCGCGCTCCAGGCGGCGTCGTCGGAGAGCGCTTCGAGCAGCTTGGCCAGGACCGCGACCTCGGGCAGGACGGCGGGGGCGGGGTCGCCGCTGCGCGCCTCGAGCTCGACCTCGACCGACACGAACAGGACCTTGAACTTGCCCTTGCCGCGGGCGATCCACGGCGCCGGTCCCTCCAGGTTGAGGTCGAGCGAGATCGTCAGGAGCTCCGAGTCGCCCGCGAGCACGGCGAGCCGCGCGTAGATGTGCGCCTGGAGCTTGAGCGGGACGAACTGCAGCAGCACGTCGAAGCCGGCCTCGCCCTCGATCGAGAAGCCGGGGATCTTGAAGACCAGCTCGAGCTTGGCCCCGATCTGCGCGGTGTTCGTCGTCAGCGCGAAGTAGGTGCTCAGCGTGATGCGCGGGTTGTCCTTGAGCAGCGACACCGACATGCGCCGCATCGGCGGCAGGCGCAGGTGCGCCCCGGGATGGAACGACGGGTGGAAGCCGCCGACGGAGACGACGAAGTCCGGCTGCGCCCCCCACGTGACGCGCAGCGCGATGTCGCCCTCCAGCGACAGCTTGAAGTCGTCGTAGCCGAGGTAGGAGTCGTAGATCGACGCGTCGAAGCTCAGCATCGCCCCCGGGATGTCGATCGCGCCGAGGAACGCCACCTTGAGGTCGAGCACGGCGGCGTCCGGGGTGGGCAGCGCGACCCGCAGCGCGCCGAGGATCGCCAGCCGCAGCGGCGAGCCGATCTCGATGATCAGGCCCACCTTCGCCGTCACCAGCGGCGGCGTCGAGTAGGTGATCATCGCCATCGGCGCGACGAGGAAGCGCCCCGGGGCGACCGGGAAGACCTCCTCGAGGTCGCGGACGATGGCGTCGATGCGGGCGACGACGTCGGTGGGGAACAGGATCGAGTCCGCCGTGCCGGCGCGCAGGCCGAGGCGCAGGCGGTCGAGGTCGATGCCGCGGTTGAGGCCGAGCAGGCCGCCGGCGCCGGCGAAGAAGAAGCCGTAGCCGAGCGGGATCGGCACCGGGAACGTGATCGCCAGCAGGAACAGCAGCGAGAACCCGGGCGTGCCGTCGGGGTTCTTCGTCGTGATGATCCCGATCGCGACGAGCGAGAACTTCTCGACGATCGCGATCTCGACCGCGCCGACGTAGCGGCCGTGGGCCTCGTCGACGAGCAGGAAGCCGCCGAGGCGCAGCGTCGACGAGTCGATCGACAGGCCGAGCCCGTCGGGCGCCTTGAAGCCGAGCTGCGCGCCCGCGGCGGACAGCCGCGCGCGCAGGCCGACCCGCGTGATCGCGACGGCGAGCGGGCCCAGCTCGGCGCCGCCGGAGATCGCGGCGACCAGGGTGGTGGCGCCGGCGGCGCGGGCGGCCGACAGGAAGACCTCGTCGAGGTGGACGACGCCGCCGAAGTCGAGGTCGAGCGGGAACGTCAGCTCGATCGCGCCGGGGGTCGGCCCGATGCCGCCGTGCAGCTCGACGTCGCGCCCCTGGCGCGCCTCGACGGCGACGTCGAAGCCGGCCGCGAGCTCCTTGGGCAGGAGCTTCTGGACGATCGCGTCGCCGTCGCCGCTGTCGAGCGCGATGCGGGCGTCGCGCAGGTCGATCGCCGCGCCGAGGTCGCTGACGGTGACGTCCGGGGCGCCGGCGGCGTCGAGCAGGTCGAGGCGCAGGAAGACGAGCGCGCCGGCGCTGCCGATGGTCAGCGGCCCCTTCACCAGCGCCTCCTTGTCGGTCGCGTTCGGGGCGCCGGCGCCGCCGGCCAGCATCGCGCCGACGCCGATGAGGTCGAGCCCGGGGTCCAGCGCGACCGGCGGCAGGCCGGCGGCGGGGCGCAGCAGCCAGAGCGTCACGCCGCGGTCGGCGTCGTCGAGCCAGTCGGCCTCGCCGAAGCGCACGCTGACGTCGAGCGTGTCGGTGTCGATCTCGGCGTGGCCGGTGAGGCGGATGCCCTTGCGCCCCGCGCCGTCGTCGACGATCGCCACGTCCAGCGTGTCGCCGAGCGCGACGGTGATGCCGGTGGCCAGCGCCTGGAGCGCGCCGAGGGCGACGGCGTCGAGCGCCGGCAGCGGTCGGGCGAGCTGCGGCGGCGAGCTGCCGGCCACCACGAGGCCGGAGCCGTCGAGCACGTCGCGCGCGTGGGCCCGTTCGTCCACAGGGCGTCCTCGAGGACGTCCTCGGCGGCGCGCAGGCCGAGCATCGCCACCAGCGGCAGCCCCCAGTCGACGATGAGCCCGAGGACGCCGTCGGCGGTGGCGGTCGCGGCCGGCGTGGGGGCGAGGACGAGCTCGAGGTCGGCGCGCCGGGCGGTGCCGAGCGGCAGCAGGCCCGCGGTGAGGCGGCCCGTGGTGTCGGCGCCGAGCTCGGCCGTCGGCGTCAGGAACGCGAGCTCGCCATCCGGGTCCAGCCGCACGGCGACGTCGAAGGCGAGCGCGCCGTCGAAGCCCAGCCGGGCGGTCTCGATCACCAGCGGCCCGGCGTCGAACGCGCTGAGCGCGACGACGACGCGCGCGGGCGCGCCGAGGCGGACGTCGGCCGTGACCTGGCCGCCGGTGGCGGCGGGCAGGTCGAGCGTCCACGTGAGGCGGTCGGCGCTGCGGGCGATCGTCCCGGCGGCCGCGGGCAGCAGCGGACGGGCGACGTTCGCCACCAGCTGGGCGAGCGCGGCCGGGTCGGTCACCTGCGCCTCCAGCCACCCCGGCGCCAGCATCGCCGCGAGGCGCTGGACGCGCCGGCGCCTCGAAGCCCTCCGCGTCGTCGGCGTAGATCCCGAGCCCCTCGGCGAGGTCGAGGGTCGCCGCGAGCAGCCCGGCCGGCGCCCCGGCCGCGGGGCGCAGCTCGTCGACGATCGCCTGCAGCAGGTGCGGCAGCAGCGCCGTCGCGCCGGCCTGGACGAGCGAGCCGAACCCGCTGAAGTGCGGCAGCAGCGTGATCGGCGGCGCGCCGTCCGGGGTGACGGCGAGCTCGACCCCGGTGCTCGTGAGGGCGAAGCGCGCGGCCAGCCGCCCCCAGGTGCCGGGCAGCCCGACGTCGACGGTCACGTCGCCGCCGGCCTCGACGCTGCGGTCCGGCGCGATGTCGAGCGCGACGCCCAGGCGCAGCTCGTCGCCGGCGGCGTCGAGGTCGAGGGTGCCGCGCAGCTCCAGGCGGATGTCCGGGGCGCCGGAGGCGGCGATCACGAACCCGCCGGGCAGCGGGAGGCCCTCGCTGTCGTCGGCGCCGACCGCGCGGGCCGCCGCCTGCAGCAGCGCGTGGACCTCGGTGCCGTCGAGCGCGGCGAGGAAGGCGCCGGGGTCGGCCAGCAGCGGGTCGAGCGCCTTGACCGAGCCGCGCTCCGCCAGCAGCGCGCCGAGCACGGCGGACACGCCGGCCGACAGCGCGACGCGCGGCAGGAGCGGCTCCAGCGTCGCGCGCAGCTGGGCGGGCGCGGGTGCGGGCAGGAGCGTGAGCGGCGGCGCCAGCCACGGCGGCGCCGAGACGGCGACCGTGCCGGCGGCAGGGTCGGCGGTCAGCGTCACCGCGCCGACGCGCAGCTGCGCGTCCACCGCGGGGGTCAGCGCGGGCAGGCCGAGCCGCACGTCGAGCGCCGCCGCCACGCCGTCGCCGAACGGCAGCGGCGCCGCGGTGCGCAGGCGCAGCTCGTCGGTGGCACGGTCGTAGGTCACCGCGAGCGGCAGGCCGGCGGGCGCGGCCAGCGCGCCGCCGGCGGCGGCCGCCAGCGCGTCGAGCAGCGCACCGCGGCGCGCGCGCAGCCTCGCGGCGGGACCGGCGGCCAGGGCGGCCAGCCCGGCCGTGTCGGCGCGCAGCGTGCCGCCGGCGGTCGAGCGCACGACCCCGGCGGCGGTGGCGAGGTCGACCAGCGCCGCGTGCGGCGTCCCCGCGGCGGGCGGGCCGAGCGCGGCCAGCAGCGCGTCCAGGGCCGCGCCCACATCAGGGTCGGCGAGCGCGACGTCGTGGCGGGCGGCCCCGCCGAGGACGACGTCGTAGAGGCGCAGGTCCGGCGCCACCGCGGCGCCCGGCGCGATGACGACCTCGAGCTCGGCGGCCCGCACGCGCGGGCCTGGGCCGGTGGCCGCCCCGGCCAGCCAGCCGGCGCGGCGCCGGGCCAGCGCGCTCACGGTGACGGCCTGGCGCGGGCGCGCCGGCTCGGGCGCGCCGGCGGGCGCGAAGCGCACGCGGGTGGCGTCGACGCGCAGGCCGAGGTCGAGCGCGGGGTCGTCCGCCGCCCCGCCCGCGACCGCCAGGCGCGCGCGCAGGCCGAGGCCGAGATGCGTCGGCGCGTCGGCGGGCGGGATCGCCGCGACGGCGTCCTGCAGGCGCGTGGCGAGGTGGCGGGCCAGCGTGGCGACGAGGTCGCCGCCGGCGGCACTGCCGAGCGCGAGCGCCTCCAGCGGTTCGGTGGTGCCGTCCGGGGCGGGCGCGAACGCGGCCGCCGGGTAGCTGCCCGTGAGGCCGTCCAGCGCCGCGTCGAGGCGCTCGAGCACCGTGCCGGTGATCGTTCCGGCCAGCGCGTCGCCGCCGAGCGCGCGGGCGGCGCGGACCGCCTCGGCCAGCCGCGGATCGCTCAGCGGCGCGGGGGCGCCGCCGACGTGCGGCGTGCCGAGCGTGACGACGCCGCGCACCAGGTCGGGACGCGCGCCGCCGGCGATCCGCGCGGCCACGCCCGCCGTCGAGTGCGCCACGAGCACGACCCGCGGGCGGCCGGTCAGGGCGGCGATCCGCTCGGCCAGCGCGGCGATCTGGCGCGCCAGCCCGTCGAGGTCGCCGCTGCCGTCGTCGGCGAGGTCGGCGGTGTAGTGGGTGGCGACGGTCGTGAGCGCGGCCACCGCGGCGTTCGTGCTGCCCGCCGCCCGCAGGTCCACGTGGGCGCCGGCGGGCCGGCCCGGCTCCACCGCGGCGAGCAGGTCGTCCCACGCCGTGTGGTCCGTCCACGCCGGGCCGACGAGCAGGACCGCGCGGCCGCCGTCCTCGTCGGCCCAGGCGTCGAGCTGCGCGGCGATCGCCGCGATCGCCCGCGCGTCGCGCGGCAGCGCGTCGTGCGGCGCGGTGAGGACCGGGCCCTGCGCCCACCCGGGCAGGGCGGGCAGCTGGGCCGCGAGCGGCGCGACGCCGTCGCCGCCGGCTAGCCAGGCGCGCAGGTCGTCGAGCGCCGCGCCGTCGAGCTCGGCGTCCAGCCACGGCGGCAGGTCCGCCAGCAGCGCGCGCAGCTCGGGCACGAGCGCGAGCAGCTCGGCACCGGACGTCGCCGCGTCCAGGCGGGCGGCGAGCCGGGCCGCCCAGGCGGCGGGCGGGCCGGCGGGCTCGAGCCAGGCGAGGACGTCGAGCCCATCGGCCAGCGGCACGTTCCACGGCACGGCGTAGGTGCCCGCGCCGCCGGGCGCCACGGTCGCGCGCGGCAGGAAGCCGTCGGCGGCCGCCGCGACCTCGTCGCGCACCAGCGCGGTGAGCAGCTCGAGCGCGCGGCGCGCGTACGGCTCGCCGTCGGAGTCGAGGTCGGTGGCCAGCGCGCGCAGGTGCTCGCGCAGCGCGTCGCCCGGGCGCTCGAGCAGCGAGCCCAGGTCGGCCGGGTCGGGTGGGGCCAGCTGCGGCCCGTCGCCGCCGATCCCGAGCAGCTCGCCGGCGGCGGCGGCGCCGTCGCCGCCCCACGCGCGCACGCGTGGCGGGCGAGACGCAGGCGCAGCAGGTCGAGCAGCTCGTCGATGCCCGCCCCGAGCCCGAGGTCGGGAGCCGACGGGTCGGCGGGCGGGAACGCGAGCGTCACCGGGCCGGCGGCGATGCCGGTCTCGTCCTCGGCGCGGACGCCCTCGATGCGGGCCGTCGCGGTCAGCGGCGCGCCCGGGCGCCACGCCGCGACCGCGCGCAGCGCGTCGGCGCGCAGGGTGACGCCGACCGCGGTCGGCGCGTCCGGGACGGGGTCGAGCGCCAGCTCGAGGCGCTGCTCGCCGATCAGCGCGACCGGCCCGGGCCCGCTGGCGGGCAGGTCGAACGTCAGCAGCTCGGCGCGCAGCCGCGCCGCCCACGGCGCCGCGGTCGCGCGCGCCAGCAGGCCGAGCCGCAGCCGGTGGTCGCCGGCGTTCGGCGCGTCCCAGGCGGCGAGATCGAGCCCAGCGACCCGTCGGCGGCGATCGCCACCCGCCAGGGATCGTCGTCGGCGCCGGTGCCGTCGACCGCGCCGGTGAGCCCGAGCAGCAGCGCCAGCTCCGCGAACAGGTGCTCCCACGGGTGCGCCATGTCGCCGAGCGCGCCGCGATGGACGGCGGCCAGCGCGCGCGTCCGGCCCTGCGCGAGCGCGGCGAGGTCGACGAGATGCGGCGATGGTCAGGTCGCCGCGCGGCGCGACGATGCCCAGCAGCGCCAGCAGCGAGAGCGCCGGACCCGCGTCGCCGAGCGCGTCCTCGAGCGCCTGGCGCAGGGTGGCGGTGGCGACGCCGGTCAGCGCGGTCACGCTCGTCAGGTCCAGCGACGGGTACGTCGTCCCCTCGAGCACGACGTCGGTGGCCACGAGCTCGGGGACCAGCGCGGTGCCGTCGAACGCGAGCCCGCCGCGCAGGCCGCCGACGCTGATCGCCGGGGCGGCGTCCACCAGCCGCGCCCGTGCGGTGCCCGGCGCGCGCACGACGACCGCGGCCCGCGGGACGAGCCGCACGGGCGCTGTCCCGGTCAGCGGCAGCGCCAGCAGCGTCGCGTTCGCCTCCACCGAGCCCGGCGCTCCGATCGCCCGTACGCCGAGCGCGAGGCGCAGCTCGCCGCCCGCGGCCTCGGCGCGCAGGACGACCTCCACGTCGCCGAGGTCGACGAGCGTGACGGCCAGGGGATCGTTGACCCCGGCCCCGCCCGCGCCGGTCAGTCCGGCGAGGTGGGCGACCCACGCGCTCAGCGTGGCGGGCGTCGCCGCGACCTGCGCCAGGAACGCCCGCAGCGCCGCGCCGGGGTCGGCGAGCAGGGCGTCGAGGTCGAGCGCGGGCCCCGCGCCGCCGTCGAGCCCGAGCAGGCCGAGCAGGTGGTCGACGGTCAGGTCGGCGCCCGCCGCCGGCGACGCGCCGATCGCGTCGCGCACCAGCGTCTCGACCGCCCGTGCCACGTCGCGGCCGAAGTCCGCGCTGGACACCGTCAGCGTCTGCGGTCCCGAGCCCGCGTCCACGCCCTCCAGCACGAAGCGCAGGGCGGCGTCGCCGTCGAGGTCGACCGTCGCCCCGACGCGCACCGCGGTGACCGGGGCCGGCGGGTCGAGCTCGAGGTCGAGCGCCAGCTCGAGCGGGCCGTCGGCGGTGGCGGCGATCGCGCGCAGCTCGGTGCCTGAGGCGTCGACCAGCGGCAGCCGCACGCCGAGGCTCGCCCGCGGTGAGGCGTCGGCCGGCGTCGAGACCTGCGCGGCGACGCCGACGACCTCGCCGGCGACGGTGAGGAACACGTTGCCGCGCGGCGAGTCCTCCAGCAGCGGATGCCAGGCGACGCCCGCGGGCGCGCCGGCGGCGCTGCCGAGCACGTCGTCGAGCACCTGCTTGAGCGCCGCGCGCTGGACCGGGTCGCTGAGCACGGTCCGCACGCGCGCCATCGGGTCCTGGAACCACTCGGCGACGAGGTGGTCGTCGGCGTCGAAGAGCCCTACGGTCCGAAGGACCGCTGCGACGTTCGGGTCGAGCGTGATCGTCAGGCTCACCGGGCCTCCCGGCGCGACCCTCTCATCGTGCGGACCGGCAGGTCAACCCGAGCGCCGGCGACGATCGACCGCTCCGCCGCCGCGCCGGCTGCCAGGCCCGGCCGAGCGGCGATCATCGCGGCGACCCCTTGCGCCGAGCGGGCGGGCGCTGCGATGCTCAGCGCCGCGGGTTACGGCATGGCCTTCCTCGACGACCTCCTGAAGTCCCTCGGCGCGATCAACGAGCGCGCGCACCTCTTCACGTTCACGAAGGCGTCCGCGCCCGGGGTCAGCGTGCGCTGGGAGCGCGACGGCCGCCCCGCGCCCGCGACCGGTCTGCTCGCCGGCGACCTGCTCGAGATCCATGCCGTGCTCGACGAGCGCCACGACCTCAGGGCGACGCCGCGGCTGCGCTTCGACGTGCTCGAGGAGGACTTCCTGCTCTTCGGCGGCCTCGACGACCGCGTGATCTCGCTGGTCGGCGACGGCGCGCAGCCGCCCGAGGCGGGGGCGCCGGTGCGGGCCGTCAACCGCACGATCCACGAGCTGGCGCCGGGCGAGTCGCTGGCGACCTTCATCGAGGAGGTCAAGCGGACGGCCACGCGCTTCGGCGAGGACTACGGCGACGCCCTGGTCGTGGTCAAGGAGGTCGCCGACCCCGCGCGCGACCCGCCGGGCACGAACCGCACGCACGTCGTCGGCTGGCATCGGGTCGCCCACGACGACATCGGCGCGGTCAGCGAGCTCTACGCCGTGCTCGACGTCGACGACGGGCGGATCCATGCGGCGTCGCCCGTCGTCGAGGTCGGGGCGCGCCGGTGGGCACCGCCGTACGCATCGCCGGGCAGCTCGTCGACGCCGAGCCGCTGGATCCCGCGGTGCCCGAGCCGCTCGACGACGTGACCGTGACGCTCGCCGGCCGCCGCGCGGTCACCGGCTCCGACGGCGTGGACGACGGCCGCTTCGTCATCGACGCGCGGCTGGACGTCGGCGACCACGAGCTGCGCTTCGCGCGCCCCGGGGTCGAGCCGGCGACGCTCACCGTCCGGGTGAGCGCGACCGCCGCGGGCGTCGTGACCGCCGCGGTCCGCGACGGCGGCACCCAGCTCGTGGCCCAGACCACGCCCAACGCGGCGACGGCGGCCTCGCTGCTCGCGCTCGCGCTTCCCAACCCCGTCGCCGTGCGCGTCCACAAGGTGCGCGGGACCGTGCTGTGGCCCGACTCGCGCCCCGGCGACGTCCCGCCCGACTACCGCGGCACGCCGCTGGCCGACCGGCGCGTGTACGTGCTGCCGCTGCCCGCGCACGGGCACCGCCACCGAGCACCGGCCGACGACGACCGCGGCGTGGGAGGCGCTGGCGAGCCGGCCCGAGGTGCTGCGCTCGGCGCGGCCCGGGCGCGCGCAGCGGGGCGAGCGCACCGACGACGACGGGCGCTTCGAGGTCAAGTACGTCGACCTGACGCCCGGCGCCCGGCACCTCGTCTGGGTCACCCGGCCCGACCCGGTCGACGCGGCCGCCGAGGCACCCGACCACGTCGTGCGCACGCTGCGCCGGCCGCTGCGCCAGCTCTGGCAGGCCGCGCTGGCCACCGCCGGCGTGGCGTCGTCGGCGATCGAGCCCAACCGGCTGCTCGTCGACCACGAGTACAACCTGACCTCCGACACGCCGGGGGGCCGCCCGCCGCCGGCCCCGCGCAACGTCGTCGCCTACGCGCTGGACCTGTGGCGCGCCGTGCAGCTGCCCGCGGGGCGGCGGCTCGTGCGCCCGCGGCGGGGCGCGCCCGCCGCGCTGGAGCCGGCGGCCGCCCCGGCGGCGGGCGCGGGGGAGGAGCTCGCCGTGCCCGCCTCACGCGTCGTCGACGGCCTCGAGCTGCAGGTGCTGCCGCTCGTGCTGCTCGACGAGCCCGCGGACGCCCAGGGCGGCGCCGCCCGCCGCGCGCGAACGGCGCTGATGGCCGACGTGGAGCGCCAGTTCCCCGACGGCGCCGATGCGGGCGCGGTGCGCTGGGCGCTGGACGCGACGCGCGCCGGCCAGCGCATCGACATCGACGCCGGCGTGTGGGACGCCACCCACGACGTCACCGTCGCCGCGCGGGTGGCCAAGCTGCTGGAGAGCACGTTCGTCGTGCGCGACCAGCTCGGTGCGGGCCGGCGCCTGCGCGTCGACCAGGCGCGCTGGCACGTCGACGCGGTGTCGCTGGCCGACACCGCCTGGGTGCAGACGCCGGCGGTCAACGGCGCCCGCGCCGCGCAGCGCTCCCTGGCTGCGGGGATCGTGCCGGTGCTGGGGGCGGTCTCGCCGCTGCTGCCCGCCCTGGCCGTGCGGGGGGCGTACGTGATGCCCGGCCACGGCCTGTGGGCGCAGCCCTACGCCGAGGGCTCGGCCGCGCTGGACGACTGGATCTCCAACCGCGGCGGCTACCGCGACAACGCGGGCGAGGACGAGGTCGACTGCCTGCTGGCGCGCGAGGTGGTGCGCATCGCGGGCGTCAACGGCGGGACGACGCTGACCACGGCCAGCCGCGAGGTCGGCGACCTGACGCGCGCCGGCGTCCAGAACACGGCGGCCGCCCCGTTCTTCGCCGATCAGGCCACGCCGGAGTTCCCGCGCCTGTGGCAGCAGAACGCCTTCTACGCGCTCGGGCTGCGGGGCCTCGCCGTGGGCGGCCTCCCCCCGCACGCGCCGCCGCCCCACCCGCCGCCGCCGCTGGCGCGCGAGCGCAACCGCGACAAGGACGGCGCGAACTCGCGCATCGAGCAGGCGCGCACGCTGGCCGCGGCCGGGCGCACGCACGCGATCTTCTCCCCGCACACCAACGCGCTCAACGGAGCGAGCCGCGGTGGGCTGGTCGAGTACCTCAACGCCGAGCCGGCAGGCGGCGGGGCGACGGACGAGGGCGCCGCGAGCGGCAACCCGCTGGGCTTCGCGTTCGCCACCCGCCTGCGCGACGCGATCGTGGACCGCTGCCACGTCGGGCCGGGCAAGCTGCGCACGATGCGCACGGTGGGCGGCGGGTCGGTGGCCGACCTGACGCGCACCCTGGACCACGGTCAGCTCGCCCTGCTGCCCAACGGCGACGCGCAGGACCGCCGGGTCGCCGACGGGCCACTCGCCGCGGTCGGGACGAAGGTGCCTCCGCCGCCGGCCGCGGCGACGCACGAGTGGCGTCACAACACGTTCCGTGACGGCGGCGGCAACCCGGTGCGGATCCCCGTCGCGCTGTCGGAGCTCGCGTTCCACGACAACGACGAGGACGCGGCGCTGCTGTCGCGGGCGTGGTTTCGGCGGCTCGCCGGCGAGGCGATGGCGACGGCGATCGACGAGCAGCTGCGCGACGCCGCGACGCCGGTGACGCAGGCGCAGCTGCGCGGCCTGCTGGCGCGGCTGCTGGGCGAGACCCCGGCCGTGGCGGCGCTGCCGGGTGGCGGGGCGGCGGCGCCAGCGGACGTCCGCGCCGCCCTGCGCGCCACCGCCGACCCGGCCGCGGCAGCGCCCGCGAGCGCGGCGCTCGGCTCGGTCGTCACCGCGGCGCTGGGGGCGGCGCGCTCGCTCACCCGCGAGGCGCTGGTCGCGCGCATCCGCAACGAGCTGCGGGTGGTCGCCGGATGGGAGGACGCCGACGAGGCCAACCGGGCGGCCCACCCCGACGACAACGACCTCGACCGCTTCGTGACCGCGCAGATCACCGACGGCGCGCCGCTCGCCCGGCCCGCCTCGCCGGTGACGCGCGTCGAGGCGGGCGCGCTGGCCTGCACCGCGATCGGCCTGTCGCCGGCGAGCCTGCGCACGGCGGAGACGACGGGGGTCGGCTCACCGGCCGCGCCGCTGCTGCGCCCGGCCAACGCCGCCCCCGGCACCAGCGCGTACCTCGGGCGTGTCGAGGGTGAGCTGCTCGCCGGGCGCCTGCGCACGCTGGGCCCGCAGGACGTCCACCGCGTCGCCGACGCCTGGCTGGGCGACGCCGCCTGGCGGCCGCTGGGCCGCCGCTCAGGCGACGTCTACGAGCTCGACCCGGGCACGCCGCTGGTCGTCGTGTTCGCCACCGCGGGCGCGGCGTGGAAGACCGCCCACCAGGCGGACCCCAACCGCCTGGACGACGTCGAGATCCGCGTCTACGCGCCGTTTCGCTTCGCCCGGCTGGGCTGCGTGCACCGCGACGGACGCCGCGTCGCGAGCGCGACCTGGCTGCTCGACCTGCCGCCGGCCGACGCGCCGGTCGACGTCTCGGTCGAGCTGTGGGTGCGTCACCGCACGGCTGGCCTGCAGCGCGTCGGACGACGCGCCCTGAAGGTCCGCGTGCTCCCCGCGACCTTGGAAAGCTGACAACGCCCGCCCTCGGATTCGAACCGAGATCCCCGTCATTACAAGTGACGTGCTCGACCAGTTGAGCTAAGCGGGCGGAGGCGCGCTACGGGCTGCGCACGGCGTGCTCGAGCGAGCCGTGCCCGTTCGAGCTGATCACGTGCTCGTAGGTCGGCACCTCGGCGTCGGCCGGGGAGTTCAGGCGCCGCTCGAGCTCGCCGAGCACGACGCCGAACAGCAGGTGCCGCCATGTCGCCTGGGCCAGCGCCGTGCGGTTGCCCGCCAGCGACGGCAGGTCCTCGCGCGCGGGATGCACCCGGTCGCTGACCGCGGCCAGCGGCCACGTGGTGACGTTCTCCAGCAGCCCGGCGGCGGGACCGCGCGCCCACGACGGCAGCGGCAGCCGCGGCGCGACGTTGGCGTAGACGGCTCCGAACAGGGCGCCGTTGGCCAGATGCATCGCCGTACCGACGATCCGCGCCGGAACCGTCCGGCGGGTGACCAGCCGGCCCAGCAGCTCGGTGTCGTCGTAGCCGAGGCCGAACACGCGCTTGTCGAGCGGCTGCTGGGCCGCCCACACGCCGGCGGCGACGGCGCCGGCCAGCGCGCCGCGAAGGGTCTGTGCGGTGTCGATCGCCATGGGGGCAACCCACTGTAACGGCGCGGCCCCCGCCGGGGTACTGACCCTCATGGATCGCGCCGCGTATCTCGAGCGCACCCGCCGCAAGGGGGTCAATCACCTCCTGTACTGGATCGTGCGCGGAAGCCTGCAGCCGTTCTTCCACCTGTACTTCCGCATGACCCGGGTCGGGCGCGAGCACGTCCTGCACCGGGGCCCGATGATCATCGCCGCCAACCACCGCTCGTTCCTCGACCCGTTCATCATCGGCACGCTCGTGCGCCGACCGGTGTACTTCGTGGCCAAGCAGGAGCTGTTCCGCCGGCCGCTGGTGGCGGGGTTTCTCAACTCGCTCGGCGCGTTCCCGATCGATCGCGGCAACGGCGACGGCGACGCGATGGCCGCGGCGCGCGAGATCCTCGAGCGCGGCGACGTCGTCATGATCTTCCCGGAGGGCACCCGCACCCGCCCCGGAGCGCTCGGTGCCCCCAAGCGCGGCGTCGGCCGCCTCGCGCTGGAGACCGGCGCGCCGGTGCTGCCGGTCGCGATCATCGGGACCGAGGCGATCCGCCGCGGCTGGCGCATCCGGCCGCACAAGGTCCGCATCCGCTGCGGCTCGGCGCTGCGCTTCCCGCGCGTCGAGCATCCCTCGCCCGACCTCGCCCGCGCCGTGACCGAGCGCATCTGGCCGTGCGTCGCGCTGCAGTGGGAGTGGCTGGGCGGGCGCCCGCCGATCCGGCGCGCCGCGGTCGTCGGCACGGGCCACGAGGCCGCGCGCGTCGCCGCCGTGTTGCGGGCGGCGAACATCGAGGTGGCCGACGGCGACCTCGTCGCACAGGATCTCGTCTGGCTCGCGGTCGAGGCCGACGAGCTGCCCGAGACGATGAGCGAGGTCGCCGCGCACATCCCCGAGCACGCTGCCGTGGTGGTCGGCGCCGGCGGGCTGGTGGACGGTGAGCTGCCCGCCGCCTTCGTCGCCCGCCGCTGCCGGGCTCGCGCCGTGGCGTCGGTCGACGACGCCTTCGTCGTGGCCGGCGAGGATCGCGGGCTCAACCGCGAGCTGGCGGCGCTGCTGGCGGCCGCCGCGCCCGCCCCCGCGCGGGTGCTCTCGTCGCGGGTGGCGTGAGCCCGCCAGGGGTGGCGACGGGATGCCCGAGGGCAAGGCACTGTCGTACCGGCCGAGGGATTCGCGCGCGGATCCCGGTGCGATCTGCGAGGTAGTCTCGGTGCGTGGCTGCTTCGGACACCGGTGCCAGGAAGGCCGAGATCGACGAGCAGTTCGCGGCGCTCTACCGGGCGCATCTGCGCGACGTCTACTCGTACGCCTACTACCGGGTGGGGGACCATCACGACGCCGAGGACCTCACGGAGCAGACGTTCCTGCAGGCCTACCGCCACTTCGAGCGCGCTCTGGCCGAGTCCGACGGCCGCCCGCTGCGCCCGTGGCTCATCCGCATCGCGCACAACCTCGCCGCCAACCTCTACCGCGACCGTTCGCGCAAGCCCCAGACGCACATCGACGACACCACGGTCATCTCGGCTCCGCACACGACCGAGGACCTGGTCGAGGGCCGCGACGAGCTGGCGCGCATCCTGGTCGGCATCCAGCAGCTGCCCGACGACCGCCGCGAGGCGCTCATCATGCGCTTCGCGCTGGGCATGGACAACCGCGAGATCGCGCGGGCCATGGGCCGGACCGACGGCGCCACGAAGGTGCTCATCCACCGCGCCATCCGTCAGCTCGAGGGAATCGTCGGCTCCGCGTCGAAGGAGCGGGATAGATGAGCGAAGCGGCGGCCACCGACTTCGAGGCGCTCCTGCGCCGCGCCCTGGCGCCCGTCGACCCGCCCGAGGAGCTGGCGGGGCGCGTCGAGGAGACGCTGACGTCGATCACCGAGATGGCGGCCGACGAGCTCGAGTCGTGGGAGATCGGCGCGATGCGCGATCCGCGCAACTGGCTGCGGCCGGCCGCGGCGGTGCTCGCGGGCACGACGGCTGGCGTGGCGCTCGTCGTCCTGCGCACCAAGCAGCGCTCCAAGCAGCGGCGGCGGGTGTCGCGCAACCCGCTCGACCTGGCGGAGCGCACGCTGAACGACGCGATGAACGAGGCTCGGCGCCTCTGGCGCTGATCTGGGCCCGCCCGCCCGCCCGCCCCGCGACCGCGGCCAACGTCAGCGCATTGCCGATCGGCGGGCGGGCGGCGCGCCGCTATCTTGATCGGCCCCCACCGATGGCCACCTGCTACCGCCACCCCAATCGTGAGACGGGCGTCTCGTGCTCGTCCTGCGGGCGGCCGATCTGTCCCGACTGCATGACGGCCACACCGGTCGGCATGCGCTGCCCGGAGTGCGCGAGCCAGAAGACGAAGGTGCGCACCGCGGCCGACGTCCGGGCGTCCGCCCAGGGCGCGCCGGTCACGAAGGCGATCATCGCCGCGTGCGTGATCGTCTACCTGGCCGAGCTGGCGAGCGGCTCGGGCGGCCTCAACGGCGTCGGCGGCAGCATCGTCAACCAGGGCGCGCTGCTCGGCCACGGGCTGATCCGGAGCGGCGACCACCTCGAGCTGGTGGGCGTGGCCGAGGGCGAGTGGTGGCGCCTGGTCACCAGCGGCTTCCTGCACGCCTCGATCTTCCACATCCTCTTCAACATGTACCTGCTGTGGATCCTCGGGCAGATGCTCGAGCCGGCGATCGGGTCCGTGCGCTTCGCCATCGTCTACTTCGCGTCGCTGCTGGCGGGCTCGTTCGGGGCGCTGCTGCTCGAGCCGCAGAGCTTGACGGTCGGCGCCTCGGGCGCGATCTTCGGGCTGATGGGCTTCGCCTTCGTCGAGCTGCGCTCGCGCGGCATCAACCCGTTCCAGACCTTCATCGGCTGGCTGATCATCATCAACCTGGTCCTCGGGCTGGTGCTGAACAACGTGTCGATCGGCGGCCACGTGGGCGGCCTGATCGGCGGGGCCCTCGTCGGCTTCGCCTTCCAGGCCGCCGATCGGCGCCGCCAGCCGGCGATCGCCTACGCGGGCGCCGCCGTGGTCGCGGTGGTGTCGATCGCCGCGGCGGTCGCGGTGTCGGGCTCCGCCGGCCTCGGCAGCCCGCACATCTAGTGGCCCGTCCCGCAACCATCGACCTGAAATGCGGGTCGTCGATCACCGCCATGCTGCGTCCTCGACCGCTCGAAATCCCAGGGGATTCCTTCGGGTCTGCGTCCTTGCCTCGCGGCGCCGCCAGCCCCCCTTTCAGGCCGATGATCACGAGACGAACCACTAGGAGATCGCGCCGTCCACGTCCAGCGCCGCCGATGGCGCCTCCGGCACGCGGTCGGGATGCAGGATGTGGGCCATGAGCTCGAGCGCCTCGACCAGCCGCGGGCCGGGGCGCGAGAACGTGCCGGACGCGTCGATGGCCACGACCTGGCGTGCGCCGACCGTCGCCAGCGCCGCCGCGTGGGCCTCGGCCTCCTCGTGGGCGCGCACGAGGCCGTAGCCGCACGGCATGCACACGACCACCTCGGGCTCCGCGGCGCGCACCTGGTCCCACGTCACCTGCTCGGACGCCTCGCCGGGCAGCCCGAGCACGTCGTAGCCGCCGGCCATCTCGATGAGCTGCGGCGTCCAGTGACCCGCGGCGAACGGCGGGTCGAGCCACTCGAGCGCCACGACCGCCACCGGCTCGGCGCCCGCGACCGCCGCCTTGACCGCCTCGACCCGCTTGGCCGTCGACGCGATGAGCAGGAACGCCGCCTCCTTGGCGCCGGTGGCATCGGAGATCGTGCGGATGTCGTTGATCGTCTCGCCGAACGTCTTGGGGTCGAGCGCGATCACCTTCGGCTCGGGGGCCATTCGCGCCGCGATCGCACGCACGTCGTCGTAGGAGACCGCGCAGACCGGGCACAGCGCCTGGGTGACGATCAGGTCGGGCTCCAGCTCGGCCAGCAGCTCGGCGTCGAGGTCGTAGATCGCCTCGCCGCGCTGCGTGCGCTCGCGCACCGCCGCGTCGATCTCGGCCGCCGACAGGCCCGCGGGCAGCCGGTCGGTGGTGACGTGGGGCAGCGCGCCCGCCTCCGTAGGATGGTCGCATTCGTGGGTGACCCCGACGACCTGGTCGCCCAGGCCCAGCGCGAACAGCAGCTCGGTCGCGTGGGGGACGAGGGACACGATCCGCACAGGGAGAAGCGTATGGCGTGGCAGGAGCAGGACGGCGCGCTGGTCTCGGACTACGAGTTCCCGGATTTCGCGGCGGCGATGTCGTTCGTCAACGAGGTCGCCCGCTGGGCCGAGGCCAAAGGTCACCACCCGGACATCCTCATCCACGACTGGAACAAGGTTCGGCTGACGCTGAGCACGCACGCCGCCGGCGGCGTGACCGACCTCGATCGCGAGCTGGCGTCGGACATCGACGGCCTGTCGGCGTAGCCGGACCGGGACGGGCCGGCGCCGCGGTGCCGGTCCCGGCCGGGGGCCGGCGGCAGTGTGATTGCGGTCACACGAGCGAGACGTTGCGCACCGGGCTGGGTTTCGGTGGATGACCCCGCCGGGCGCGCGCCGATCGGCCGTGCCCAGGCGGCGCTGAACCACCTGTCACAGGTCACTCCCACTGGGCCGACAGGTCGCAGCGCCGTACCGCGACCGTTCAGCGGAGGACGCCGTGCGCCTCGACATCGTCATCCCCGCCCACAACGAAGAGCACCGGATCGACCGCACCCTGACGGCCTATCGCGCCGGGTGCCCGCAGCCCACGACGCGCTTCCACGTGGCGCTGGACCACTGCACCGACCGGACCGCCGACATCGTCCGCGACCACCAGCGCGCCGACGGCCGCGTCACGCTGCACGAGTACCCCAAGCTCGGCAAGGGCGGCGTGATCGCCGAGACCTTCCGGCGCAGCGACGCCGACCTCGTCGGGTTCGTCGACGCTGACGGCGCCACCCCGCCGGCCGAGCTGTTGCGGCTCGCCGACGTGGCGGCGGAGCGTGCCGATGGCGCGATCGCCTCGCGCCACCATCCGGCGTCGGTGCTGCCCGCCGCCCGGCCGCTCGTACGCCGGCTGACCAGCGCCGGCTTCGCGTTCGGGGTGCGCCGGCTGCTCGGGCTGCCGTACCGAGACACGCAGTGCGGGGCGAAGGTCCTGCGCGGCGACGTCGCGCGCGACCTCGTCGCCCGCACGACCGCGCGCGACCTGCTGTTCGACGTCGACCTGCTCGTGGTCGCCCGCGACCGCGGCCACCGCGTCGTCGAGGTCCCCACGATCTGGGTCGACCAGGAGGGCTCGCGCGTCGATCCCGTCGCCGACACGCGCCGGATGGGCGCGTCGCTGCTGCGGCTGTGGGCCGTGTCGCGGCGCCGCCGCGCGCGGGGGACGGTGGCGCATGCGGCCTGATGTCGCGCTGATCTCCCCGTACCCGCGGCCCGGCGTGCGCCACGGCGGCTCGAGCGGGGTCGCCTCCTACACCGCCAACCTGGCCGAGGCGCTGGCCGGCGCCGGGGCCGAGGTCACCGTCGTCGCGCCCGTCGAGGCCGGGGCGCCGGCCGACCAGCGCGACGGCCGCGTGCACGTGCAGCGCCGGTTCGCGCTCGGCGCCCGCGCGCTGGACCGCGCCGTGCGCGCCGCCTGCGCGACGGGCGCGCGCACCGTGCATCTCCAGCACGAGACGTTCCTCTACGGCGGGCCGACCGCCGTGCCCGGGCTCGTGGCCGCGCTGCGCCGGCTGCGGCGCGGGCGGGGCAGGCGGGTCGGGTCCGTCGTGACGATGCACCACGTCGTCGCGCCCGGCGCCGTCGACGCGCGCTTCATCCGCCTGCACCGCGTCCGCACGCCGGCGCCGTGGCCCGCGCCGGCCTGGCCGTCGTGCGCGAGAGCGTGCGCCGTCAGGCCGACGCGGTCGTCGTGCACGAGCCGGCGTTCGCCGCCGCGGTGCCGGGCGCGACGGTCGTGCCGCACGGCATCGAGGTGGCGGCCGCGACCGAGCGCGCCGCCGCCCGCCGCGCGCTGGGCGTGCGCGACGACCGCCTGACCGTCCTGTGCTTCGGGTTCGTCGCGCCCTACAAGGGGCTCGAGACGGCGCTCGACGCGGCGCGCCACGCGGGCGACGCGGTTCAGGTCGTCGTCGCCGGCGGGCCGCACCCGCGGGTCGGCGACGCCTACGCCGCGGGCCTGCGCCGCGAGCACGGCGATCACGCGCGCTTCACCGGCCGCGTGCCCGACGCCGATGTCGCGGCGTGGTTCGCGGCGGCCGACGTCGCGCTGTTCGCCTATCCGCAGCCGGTGTCGAGCAGCGGCGCGCTCGCGCTCGCGCTCGCGCACGGCACGCCGGTCCTGCTGTCGCCGGAGGCTCGCGGCGTGCGCGGGCGCGCCGGCGCGGCTCGTCGCCGCGCGATCCGCGGGCGCTGGCCGGGGCCCTGCGCACGCTGGTGGGCGACCGCGCGGGGCTGGGCGAGGCTCGCCGCCACGGCGCGCACGATGGCCGCTGATCGCGAGTGGCCGGCGGTCGCGCGGCGCCATCTGGAGCTGTACGCCCGGGTCGCGGGCTCGGAATCCGACCCCGCGCAGGGGGGCCAGGCGTGGGGGCCGGGCGCATGAGCCGCGTGGTCCTCGCCGGCGCGTTCGGCCAGCGCAACCCGGGCGACGACGCGCTGCTCGAGGCCTTCCGGCGCGCGCTGCCGGGCCGCGAGCTGATCGTCACCGCGCAGTCCGGCGGGGCCGCGCCCGGCTGCGAGGTCGTCGCCACGAGCGACCCGTCCACGGTCGTGCGCCGCGTGCGGACCGCCGACGCCGTCGTGCTCGCCGGCGGCACCGTGTTCAAGACGCTGCGCGCCGCGACCGGCCGGCCCCGCTCGACCTGCTCGGGCGGGCGCTGGCGCTGGCGTTCGGCACGCGTGCGCTCGGCAAGCCGCTGGCGCTCGTCGGGGTCGGCGCGGCGCCGCTGGCGGGCCGGCGCGCGCGGCTGCTCGCGCGCCGGCTCGTCCACCAGGCCGACCTGCTCGTCCTGCGCGACGAGGAGTCCGCCGACGTGCTGGCCGCGGCCGGCGCGCCCGCGCCGTTTCGCATCGGCGCCGACCCGGCGTGGACGGTGCTGGACGTCGACGACGCGGCGCCGGCTTCGGACACCGAGCGCGCCCGGCGCGGGACGGTCGTGGTCGCGCTGTCGCACGATGCCGGTGACGACGCGCTGGCCGGCGAGGCTCGCCGCGGCGCTCGTGCCGGTCCTCGCGCACGGCTTCGACGTCGTCCTGCAGCCGTGGCAGGTCGGCCGCATCGGCGCGCGCGACGACCTCGATCTCGCCCGCGAGGTGCGCGCCCGGCTCGGCGGCGTCGCCCGGCTCGGCGTGCCGCCGGCGGACCTCGCCGAGGCGCGCGCGTCGTTCGCGGACGCCCGGCTCGTCGTCGCGCTGCGCTTCCACGCGATGCTGACCGCCGGCGCCGCGGGCGTTCCGGCGATCGCCTACGCGCACGAGCCGAAGCTGGCCGCCGCGGCCCGCCGCCTCGCCCAGCCCGCCCTGAGGCCGGGGACCGAGCCGGCGCGGCTGGGCGACCAGCTCGTCGTCGCCGCCGAGGCCGCCGCGCCTCCCAGCGCCGCCGCCGTGCGCGGCCAGGTCGCCGCTGCCGAGGAGGGCTTCCGGCTCCTGCGGCTCGTGCTCGATGGCGGGCGCGGCGAGGAGGCCGATGCGATCGGCAGCCTGCCCTCAAGCCGGCCGAGTGGGCGGTGGTCGAGTGATCGCGCGCGGCCGGCCCAATCCGGCGGGCGGGGCGGTGGTCGCGTGATCGCCGCCACGCTGCGCCGCGGCGTCGTCCGCGAGCAGGCGTTCGTCGCCGGCGCCCAGGTCGCCTCGGGCGTCGGCAACCTCGTCTTCTCGCTGGCCGCCGCCCACCTGCTGGCGCCCGGCGCGTTCGCCGAGCTCGTCGCCTTCCTCGCGCTGTACCTCGTCGTGCACGTGCCGGCGGGCAGCCTGAGCGCCGGCGCCGCGCTGCGCCCGGCCGCCGTGCCGGGAGCCCGGCGGCGCGCGGTGGCGCTCGGCGCCGCCGCCGGCGTCGTCCTGATCGCGGCGAGCGTGCCGCTGTCCGGCGTCCTCGGCGTGCCCGCCGGGCTGATCGTCGTGCTCGCCGCCGGCGTGCCGCTCGCGCCGTGGCTCGCGCTCGAGCGCGGCCGCCTCTACGGCGACCGCGAGCACTCGCGCGCTGCGCTCAGCCTCGTGGCCGAGCCGGTCGCGCGGCTGGCCCTCGGCCTGCCGCTGGTCGCCGCGTTCGGGGTGGTCGGCGGCGCGCTGGGCGTCGTCGCCGGCGGCTGGCTCGCGCTCGCGGCGACCCGCCCGGCGCGGGGCGAGGCCGACCGCGAGCGCGGGACCATGCGCCTGGCCGGCGTCGCCACCGCCGTCTTCCTCGTGCTCGCCGTGCTGCAGAACCAGGACGTCGTGTTCGCCAACGCCCTGCTCGACCGCGACGCGGCGGGGCGCTTCGCCGTGCTCTCGACGCTCGGCGGGCTCGCCGCGTTCGCATCGACGACCGTGCCGCTCGTCCTGCTGCCGCGGGCGCGCGCCGGCGATCGGGCGGCGCTCGGCGCCGCGGTCGGCGCCGCGGGCGTGCTCGGCCTGGCCGGCGTCGCCGCGGTGGCGATGATGCCGCACGACCTGATCGCCACCGCGTTCGGCGAGCGCTACGCCGGCGTCGGCGGCCTCGCGGTGCCGTACGTCGCGGCGATGGGCCTCTTCGGCGTCGCGCGCGTGCTGCTCGCCCACCGGATCGCCACCGCCCAGACGCGGCGGGCGCGGATCGTCGCGGTCGCCGTCCCGGCCGTCATCGCCGCCGCCCAGGCGGCGGCGATCCTCGCCTGGGGCACCAGTCCGGGCGCCGTCGCGGCGATCACGCTGGTCGCGATGACCGCGCTGGCCGCCTCCAGCGCGCTCGGCGTCGTCGTGCGGCTGCCGCTGCGCGCCGCCGCGCCGGCCCGCGTCGGGACCCGTACGCCGACGGGGCTGGCGCTCGCGCTGGCCGGCGTCACCGCCGTCGCGTTCGTGGTGCGACTGTTCTACAACCGCGGCATCTGGCTGGACGAGGCGACCTCGATCACCCAGGCGCAGATGTCGCTGGGCGGCCTGCTCGACAGCCTGCGCACGACCGACGTCCATCCGCCGCTGCACCACCTGATGCTGTGGGCGCTCGCGCATACGGCGGGCACGTCGGAGCTCGTCATGCGCGCGCCGTCGATCGTGGCCGGCACGGTGCTGGTCCCCGTCCTCTACGCCACCGCCACCGAGCTGTGGGACCGCCGCGCCGGCGCGGCGGCCGCCGCGATGGGCTCGCTCGCGCCGTTCCTCGTGTGGTACTCGCAGGAGGCGCGGATGTACGCGCTGTTCATGCTGTTCGCGACGCTGGCGGTGCTCGGCCAGCTGCGCGCGCTGCGGCGCGGGCGCGTCGGCGACTGGGCGCTGTACGTGCTCGCCTCGGGCGCGCTGGTGTGGACGCAGTACTTCGGGCTGCTCGTCGTCGGCGTGCAGCAGGCCGCGTTCGCCCTGGCCGCCTATCGCGAGCGCCGGCTGCTGAGGCCCTGGCTGCTGTCGGTCCTTGCCCTGGCGGTGACGCTCGCGCCGCTGGTGCCGTTCGCGCTGGACCAGTTCCAAGCCAACGAGGCGGCCGGCCGCGGGTTCGACCAGCCGTCGCAGGCCGGCTCGGACGTCAGCTCGACCCGCTCGCAGCCCGGCGTCTACATCGCGCTGACGAACGTCGTCTGGGCGATCTGGGGCTACCACTCCAACGGCACGATGGCCTCGATCACCGCGCTGTGGCCGCTCGGGCTGCTGCTCGCGCTGCTGCTGCTCGGCCGTGGCCGCTCGCCGCGCACCGTGCTGGTCGCGGCGTGTGCGCTCCTGCCGGCGATCGCGCTCTATCTCATCGGCGAGGCCAAGCCGTTCCTGTTCGAGATCCGCTACTTCGCGGCGCTCGCCCCGCTCGCGGTGCTGCTGCTCGCCCGCGCGGCGACCGGCTGGACGCGCGGGCGCGTCGGCGCCGTGGCGGTGACCGCGGTGCTGGTGGGCAGCCTCGGCGTCGCGGTCGCCGACGAGGAATACAACCGCGACAACCCGCGCGTCTACGACTTCGAGGGCGCGCTGGCCCGCATCGAGCGCGAGGCCCGGCCCGGCGACCTCGTCCTCTACCAGCCGAAGTACCTGCGCGACGTCGTCGACTACTACGCGCCCAACCTGCGCGCACGGCCGCTCGAGGGCGCGCTCGACCACGAGGTCGCGCCGGCCGGCCGCGTGTTCCTGCTCGGCTCGTTCCAGGACCAGCGCGGCGAGCGCCAGGCGGTCGCCGCCGGCCGCCGCGGCCTGGACCGCACGCGCGACCTCGTCGAGCGCTTCCAGCGGCCCCAGGTGAAGGTGTGGGTGTATCGATGACCCAGGCGACCGACCCGCGGCTGCTCGAGCCGCACTGGGACGCGCGCGGCAACCGGCGCGGCACGCTCGCCGTGCGGATGGTCGCGCTCGCGGCGCTGCCGCTGGCGCTGGTGTACCTGACCTGGCTGCTGCGCCCGGAGCGCGTCGGGCAGCCGGTGCTGTTCGCCCTGCTCGTCGCCGCCGAGCTGTTCAACGTCACGCAGGCGCTCGGCTTCTGGTGGACGTGCTGGCGCCAGCGCTCGCGCCCGCCGCTCGCGCGGGGCGGCGGCGGCCCGCCGGCCGAGGTCGACGTCCTGATCCCGGTCTACGGCGAGCCGGTCTCGATCGTCGAGCCGACCGTGGCGGCAGCCGCCCGGCTGCGCGGCGCGGCGGTGAACGTGTGGCTGCTGGACGACGGCGCGTCGACGGACATGCGGCGGCTGGCCGACCGCCACGGTGCCCGCTACGTCGCCCGCGCCCGCCGCGAGGGCGCGAAGGCGGGCAACATCAACCACGCGCTGGGACTGGCCGGCGCGCCGTACACGGTCGTGCTGGACTGCGACCACGTCCCCGACGAGCGGCTGCTCGAGGCGACGCTCGGTCACCTGGCCGACGAGCGCGTCGCGTTCGTGCAGACCCCGCAGTACTACGCCAACGCCCGGTCGGGCGGGGTCGCGGCGAGCGCGTGGGCGCAGCAGGCGCTGTTCTTCGGCGCGATCGCCCGCGGCAAGGACGGCCTCGGCGCGACCTTCTGCTGCGGCACCAACGTCGTGTTCCGCCGGGCGGCGCTCGACGCGGCGGGCGGCTTCCCGGAGGGCTCGTTGACCGAGGACTTCCAGCTCTCGATCCACCTGCACGAGCTGGGCTGGCGCACGGTCTACCTGCCGCAGGTCCTGGCCCGGGGGCTGGGGCCGGAGGACATGGCGGCCTACGTGTCGCAGCAGCAGCGCTGGGCGCGCGGGTGCCTGAGCGCGCTGCCCACCGCGCTGCGGGCCCGGCTGCCCTGGCGCCAGAAGGCGCAGTACCTGCTGTCGGCGATGTACTTCCTGTCGGGCTGGACGGTGCTCGTCTACATGACGATGCCGGTCGTGCGCATCCTCACCGGGGCGCAGCCGCTGGGCGCGGCGACGGCCGACCAGTTCCTCGTGCACTTCGCGCCGTACTTCGGGATGGCGCTCTACGCGGTGGCGATCGCCGGACGCGGCGCGTACACGTTCGGCGGGTTCGCGCTGGCGGCGGCGAGCTGGTGGATCCACGTGCAGGCGACGGTGCTGACGCTGCTGCGCCGGCGCGGCCGGTTCGTCGTGACGCCGAAGGAGGGCGAGCACCGCGCGCAGCCGCGGGCGGTGGCGCCGACGCTGGCGGCGATGGCGGTCCTCGTCGCCGCGGGGTGCCTGGGCCTCACCGGCGGGCTGGACCCGCCGACCGTCAACAACGTCGCGTTCGCGGCGCTGCACGTGACGGTGCTGTCGGTCGGGATCTGGCCGGCGCTGTTCCCGCGGCGGGCAGCGCAGGCGGCGGCGGCGTCGGCCCGCGACGAGCCGGCGCAGGCGGGGCGCGCCGCGGCGTGAGGCGGCTCGCCACGCTCCTGGCGGCGCTGGCGGTCGCGGCGGTGGTCGCCGGATGCGGCGCGACGGCGTCGCCGCCGGCGCCGCCGCGGCCGGCTGCACAGCAATTCCTCGACCGCTACGTCGACGGGGACGGGCGCGTCGTGCGGCGCGACCAGGGCGGCGACACCGTCAGCGAGGGGCAGGCCTACGCGATGCTGCTCGCCGCGGCAAGCGGAGACGAGCGGCGCTTCGACCGCGTGTGGCGCTGGACCCGCGCCCATCTCCAGCGAGGTGACGGGCTGCTGGCCTGGCACTGGCGCGACGGGCGCGTGGTCGACCGCCAACCCGCCGCGGACGCCGACCTCGACGCGGCGCGGGCGCTGCAGACGGCCGCGCGGCGGTTCGGCCGGCCGGCGCTGCGGCGGGCGGCGCAGCGGATGGCGGCGGCGATCCTGCGCCGCGAGACCGCGGGCGGGCGGCTCGTCGCGGGCCCGTGGGCGCGGCGCGAACGGGTGCTCAACCCGAGCTATTGGTCGCCGGTGGCGGCGCGTGCGCTGGCGCGGCTGGGCGATGCCCGCCAGTGGGAGCGGCTGCGGCGCCGCGACATCGCGGCGGCTCGCACGCTCGTGGACGGCGGGCGGCGGCTGCCGCCCGACTGGGCCCGGGCCGGGCCGGCCGCTGCGGCCGGCGCCGCCTCGGCCGGCGCCGGTTCGGCCGCCGCCGGTTCGGCCCGCGCCGCCTCGGCCCCCGCCGCTTCGGTCCGCGCGACCGGTCCCCCGGCGACCCCGCCGCGGGTGGGCGGGCCACGTACGGCTTCGACGCCGTCCGCCTGCCCGTCCGCTTCGCCGAGTCCTGCGACCCGGCCGCCCGGCGCGTCGCCGCGTCGCTCTGGCCACGGCTGCGCGGCGGGGACCCGGCGATCCTTCCCCGCGAGACTCGACGGCCGCGGAGCGCCGGGCGCGACGCGCACCGCCGTCGCCCTGGTCGGCGCCGCGGCGGCCGCTCACGCCGCCGGCGACACCGCCGCGCACGACCGCCTCCTCGTCCAGGCCGAGGCGCTCGACCGCGAGCACCCGACATACTTCGGCGCGGCGTGGGTCGCCCTGGGCCGGACGCTGCTGGCGCGCCGCTGCACGTAGCGCTCCGGTCGCGTTGGTACCCTCGCGCAAGTCGCCAACCGATGAACGACGACCCGTACCGAAGTCCGCGCGCCGCGCACGCGGCCCGCCCATGACGGCGCTCTTCCTTGTCGCCGTCTTCATCCTCGTTCTGCTGAACGGGTTCTTCGTTGCGGGTGAGTTCGCTCTCGTGCGCGCCCGGCGCACCCGGGTCGAGGAGATGGCCCGAGAGGGTCGGCGCGGCGCCGCCACGCTCCTCAAGGAGCCTCGACGGGCTCAACCAGTACCTGTCGGCCTGCCAGTTCGGCATCACGCTCGCCTCGCTGGGCATCGGCTTCCTGGGCGAGCCCGCCATCGCCGAGCTCCTCGAGCCGATCTTCGGCGACTCGATCTCCCACGGGCTCGCCGTCGCCATCTCCATCGCGATCGCCTACATCCTCGTCACCGCGCTGCACATCACGGTCGGCGAGCAGGTGCCGAAGATCTACGCGATCGTCAACGCCGAGACCGTCGGCTGCCGCATCTCGCGCCCGCTCGACTGGTTCCACACGGCGATGCGGCCCTTCATCGCCGCGCTCAACCACGCCTCGAACGGGATCCTGCGGTTCCTGCGCATCGACCCGCATGCCGAGTTCGAGGAGGGGGGCAGTCCCGGCGAGCTGCGGGTGCTGATCGCCCAGGCCCGCACCGGCGGCACGCTGGACGTGGGGGAGGCGGGGATGCTCGAGGGCGTGTTCCACCTGCACGAGCAGGAGGCGCGCCAGGTCATGACGCCGATCCCCGCGGTCGTCACCGTCGACCTGTCCGAGGACGTCGAGACCGCGCTGCGGCGCTGCATCTCCTCCGGCCACACGCGGCTCGTCGTCACCGAGGACGACAACCAGGACCGCGTGCGCGGGATCGTCCACGCGAACTCGCTGGCCAGCGTGCTGATGCGGGAGGGCCCGCGGGCGGCGATCGGCCAGGTCGTGCGCGACGCGCCGATCGTGCCCGAGACCAAGCCGCTCGACGACCTGCTCGCCGACCTGCAGCGTGCGCGCTCGTCGATGGCGGTGGTCATCGACGAGTACGGGCGCGTGGCCGGGATCGTGACGATCGAGGACATCATCGAGGAGGTCGTCGGCGAGATCTCCGACGAGACCGACCCGGCCGGCGGCGAGGTGCGCCGGCTGGCCAACGGCGACTGGTTCGTGCGCGGCCACGTCGCGGTCACCGACCTCGCGGACTACGGGCTGCACCTGCCGGTCGACACCGACGCGTACAACTCGGTCGGCGGGTTCGTCTTCGGCGAGCTCGGCCGGCTGCCGCGCCGCGGCGACACGGTCAAGGCCGACGGCTACTCGATCCGGGTGGAGTCGGTGCGCGAGAACCGCATCGAGGCGGTGCGCATCCGCGAGCGCGGGCCGGCGACGGTGGCGCGCCCCGGCGCCGACCGCTGAGCCGTTCGCGTGGGCCGGTCTGCCGAGCCGCAGGCGTCCCAGTTGCCGGTCACCGCAAGATCTTGCGACAGATCGCGTTGAGATCGGGGTAGGAAGGCAGTCCGGGGGCGAGCTCAGGGGTGGACTCGTCACCGACGTGGCGGCCGGCCCCTCACTCCCGCGGCGGGCCGGCCGTCCATGCCGCGCGATAGCGTACGCGCCTGTCTCGTTCGCGCCTTCCCCGGCGCGGCACGATCGCTGGTCTGCGGTGGCACGAGGCCACCCAGCCGCCAGCGGAAGGGCGCACGATCATGAGCCAGCACAGCACCCCCGTCGTCCGGAGCAGCTTGCTGCGCGGAGCCATCGTGCCGGACTGGCGGGACGACACGTCGTCGTCGCGGTGAGCGGGCCGGGCACGATGTCCGCCGCTATCGAGGTCGAGGCCCTGACGAAGCGCTTCGGCGCCGTCACCGCGATCGACGACCTGAGCTTCTCCGTCCGCGAGGGCACGGTCACGGGGTTCCTCGGTCCCAACGGCGCGGGCAAGACCACCACGCTGCGGGTCGTGCTCGGCCTCGCCAACGCCACGAGCGGCAGCGCCCGCATCCACGGCCGCCGCTACGCCGATCTCGACGACCCGACCGGCACGGCCGGCGCATCGCTCGAGCGCGCGGGCTTCCATCCCGGCCGCTCCGGGCGCGACCACCTGCGCGCGCTGTGCGCCATGGCGCGCATCCCGGCCTCGCGGGCCGACGAGGTCCTGCGCATGGTCGACCTCGACGACAAGGCGGCGCGCCGGCGCGTCGGCGGCTACTCGCTCGGCATGCGCCAGCGCCTGCATCTCGCCGCGGCGCTGCTGGGCGACCCGGCCGTGCTCGTGCTCGACGAGCCGGCCAACGGCCTGGACCCGCAGGGCATCCGCTGGCTGCGCGAGACGCTGCGGGGCCTGGCCGCCGAGGGCCGCACCGTGCTCGTCTCCAGCCACGTGCTCGCCGAGGTCGCGCAGACCGCCGACGACGTGGTGGTCATCGCCCGTGGCCGGCTGATCGACCAGGGGCCCGTCTCCAAGCTCGAGGCCGGCCCGGCGCAGGCGGTGATCGTCCGCGCCGGCGACCTCGACACCTTGGCGGGCGCCCTCGAGGCGGCGGGCGCGAGCGTCGAGCGCAACGACGGCTGGCTGCGGGTGCGCGAGGTCGACGCGCCGACCGTGGGCGAGGTCGCGCTCGCCCAGCACGTCGTGCTGCACGCGCTCTACGAAGAGCGCCAGTCGCTCGAGGACGTGTTCCTGCGCCTGACCGGAGAGGCGGTCGCGCGGTGACCGGGCTGCTGCACGGCGAGCTCATCAAGCTGCGCACCACGCGGACGGCGCTGGCCTTCGCCGGGCTCGTGCTGCTGCTCGTCCTGGCCAGCGTGCTGCTGCAGGCGCTGCTCGCCGATCCCACGACGCTCGACGACAAGCGCCAGGTGGTGACCGTCGTCGGCGTCGGTGGGACGATCCCGACCGTCCTCATCGTCTTCGGCGTCGTCGGCGCGACCGGTGAGCACCGGCACGGGACGATCACCTCGACGTTCCTCATCGCGCCCGACCGCATCCGGGCGACGCTGGCCAAGCTCGTCGCCTACGCCGTCACCGGCGCCGTCGTGGCGGTGGTCGTCCAGGCCATCGCGCTGGCGATCGGCCTGCCGATCATCGCCGGCGACCCCGGGCCCGACCTCGGCGGCTCGGACATCGCCGGGCTGTTCGCCGGCGGCGCCGTGTCGTGCGCGCTGGCGGCCGCGCTCGGCGTCGCCGTCGGCGCGCTCGTCCGCAACCAGGTCGCGGCGGTGGTCGGCACGCTCGCCTACCTGTTCATCCTCGAGCCGATCATCGCGGTGGCGTCCGCGGACGTCAGCGCCTATACGGTCGGCTCGGCGATGAGCGCGGTGGGCGGGATCGACGTCGCCCACGGGCTCGACCCGGTGCCCGCCGGTCTGGTGCTGGCGGCCTGGACGCTCGTCGTGGGAGCGATCGCCGTCCTGGCCGACCGCTCCCGCGACGTCAATTAGAAAACGCTCGGGGGCCCGCCTCCGGACGCAGGCTTCAGTCCTCGACCTTCGTGTCCGCGGGCGTCCGTCGCCACCCCTATGAGTACGTGTAGAGGCCGCGCCCCGTCTTCTTGCCGAGCGCGCCCTCGTCGACGAGCTTGCGCACCGTCTCGGGGATCTCCGCGCCGATCGACTCGCCGATCGCCAGCGAGACGTCGAGCCCGACGTAGTCCAGCAGTGCCATTGGCCCCATCGGGTGGCCGGCGCCGAGCGTCATGCAGGTGTCGATCGCCTTCGGCTCGAGGCCCGTCTCCTCCATGAGCCGCACCGCGCTGAACAGATACGGGAACAGCAGCCGGTTGACGACGAAGCCCGGCACGTCGGGTACCTCGACCGGCTCCTTGCCCAGCGCGAGGCACAGCTCCCGGGCGCGGCGGCGGGTCTCGTCACTGGCCGCGGCCGGGAAGACGAGCTCGACGAGCTTCATCTTCGGTACCGGGTTGAAGACGTGCAGCCCCGCGAAGCGCTCCGGCTGTCCGCTGGCCTGCGCGAGCTCCTCGACCGACAGCGACGACGTGGTCGACGCCAGCAGCGCGTCGCCGTTGATGCGGGCCGCGACGTCCTTGAGCAGCGCGGACTTCGTGGCGAGGTCCTCGACGACGGCCTCGACGACGATGGTGGAGCCCGCGATCGCGTCGAGGTCGGTCGCGACGGTTACGCGCCCGGCGTCTACGCCCTCGTCGATCTTGCTGCAGACCTTGTCCACGGCGGCGCGCGCGCGATCCGCCGAGCTCTGCGATCGCGCCCACAGCACGACCTGTCCGTTCGCCGACGCCGTCGCCGCGAGCCCGCAGGCGATCGCGCCCGATCCGACGATGGCCACCCGTTCGTCCATTGTCCCCTCGTTCGTTGACTGGCGAGCCGAGCGCGACAGGGTACGAGATTGCCGCCTGACCCTACAAACGCCGAAGCCGCCCGGGGTGCGCGGGCGGCTTCGGGTCTCGGGGGGAGATGTGATCAGTCTTCGGAGCCCATGAAGCGCAGGATGTAGACGAGGACGCCCATCGCGGCGACGAGCAGCGACCCGAGCGCGATCGCGACGCCGACGGCGGCTTCGAACTGCGTGATGCCGACGATGATCATGACGGTGACTGCCAGCATGGCGGCGCCCAGCCACAGCATCAGGCCCTCGGCACCGGGCTCGCGGCGCTGGTGATCGTGGGGCTGAAGGGACGTGGTCATAGCGGCTCTCTGGGCGTGCACAGCTCGTGCTGAAGCCCCAGCTTGGCCGGGACCGCGGCCGTCGCCATCAGGGTTCGGTGCGGAATCGGATCCGTGGTTCCTACGGACCGCCTATGCTCGCGGCGTGAACGATCTCGGAGCGCCCACCTCGTATCTCGCTCTCCAGTGCGGCACGCCGGTCTACGACGCGGCCGGGGAGGCGATCGGGGTCGTCGACCACGTCCTCGCCGATCCCGGCATCGACATCTTCGACGGGTTGATCGTCGACACCCGCCCGCTGCTGGGCGGCCACCGGTTCGCCGACGCCGACCAGGTCGCCGAGATCCACGAGCGCGGGGTGGTGCTGCGGGTCGGCCGCGACGCGCTGCACGAGCCCTCGGCGAACGCGGCGGCGATGCGCGCCGACCCCGACGACGTCGAGGACAGCGAGCTCACGTCCCGGCTGCGGCGGGCGTGGGACTGGATCAGCGGGCGCTACTGAGCGCCCGTCGTGCCGTGCGCCGCCAGGCGGCGCACGGCGGCGGCTGGGATCAGGACCGGCGCAAGCGGCCGAGCAGGCCCGTGCTCGCCGGCTCGGTGCGGGGCGCGGGCTCGGTCCGGGGGACTCGGCCGGCGCGTTCGCGGCGGGCGTCGGCGAGGTGCGGCTCACGCGCGTCGGCTCGTCGCCCGTCGTCGTGGGAGCGCTCGGGCCCGCGGACTCGCGCGCGGCGACCGGCTCGGTAGGTCCGGCCGCGGACTCCCGCGCGGCGACCGGCTCGACGGGTCCGCCCGTCCGCTCGGGGTCGGCATCGCGGGTGCGCGCGGTGCGGTCGCGGCGGAACCGCCGCTCGGTGACGGCCGTGCGCTCGCGCTCCAGCTCCGCCTCGCGCGCGAGCTCGGCATCGCGGACGCCGCGCACCATGAGCCGTCCGAGCGCGAACGCGCCGAGCGTCGCGATCAGCACGCCGAGGCCGAGGTACATCGTCAGCAGCTCGAGCACGCGGCGGCCGGTGTCGCCCGCCGCGGCGCCGGTCGCGCTGACACCGTCGTTCCACAGCATGCTCAGCGTCGGCCCGATGACGAACCACACGCCGCCGGCGATGGCCAGCCACGCGCCGATCGCCGCCCGGGCGCGATGGGCCGAGGTCAACAGCAGCAGTCCGCCGAAGAACGCAGCAGCGCCCGGCAGGATCGACAGCCAGAAGCGGCCCCAGGTCCAGTCCCAGGTCTGATCGCTGCCGATGACGAGGCCGAAGTACGGCCCGACGAACGGGATGACGGCGCCCCAGACGCCGAGAACGATGAGAAGCAGTCCGCTGACCGCTCCTCGAGTGCGCGGGATCTGCATGTCTCGCTCCTCTACCGATGGGGGTCGCTGAACGGTTACCCCGGTGCGACGGCGATCTCACCCGTCTGCCCGCCGCAGTAGCATGCGCCCGCGACGAACTGGGGGAATACGGTGCAGCGTGCGGTGCTGGTGATCACGGCGGCGGTGCTCCTCGTGGTGGCGCCGGCGACGGCGCTGGCGCGGGGCGGCGAGCACGGGTCGGCGCGCGTTCCCAAGCCGTACTTCGACGTGCGCGACGCGGCGGCGCCGGCCGTGGCACCCGCGCCGAGCCGCGCGGCACCGCGAGCGCAGTCCGGCCCGTCCGCTCCGAGCCGCGCGACCCTCGACGCCCGCCGCGACCTCGGCCGCGGGCTCGGCGCCCAGGCGGTGGTGCAGGCCGATCCGGTCACCGGCACGCTGCGCTCGCTGCAGCGCCTCGACGGTGCGCTGACCGGCCCCGGCGGGGGTGACCGCGTCCAGCGCGCCTGGGCCTACGTGCGCGACCACGCGACCGCGATCGGACTCAGCCGCGACGACCTCGGGACGCTGGTGGCGGACCCGCCGCGGGTCGCGCCGTCCGGGTTCGTGGTCGCCCGCTGGCACCAGGAGGCCGGCGGCATCCCGGCGTTCGACAACGGCCTGCAGGTCGCGGTGGACCGCGACGGGCGCGTGCTCAGCGTGGGCGGGGCGCCCATCGCCGACTTGTCGGTCGCGTCGACCGACCCCCGGCTCGGGCCGCTCGACGCGCTCGCCGCGGTGATGGACGACCTCGGCGTGCACCGCACGGCGTCGATCGTGTCGGGCCCGGCGGGCGCCGAGCAGGTGACGCGCTTCGACCGCGGCGACTCGGCGCGGCTCGTGCTGTTCGGCGACGCTGGCGGCGCGCGGCTGGCGTGGCGCGTGCAGTACCACGCCGGCCCGCAGGCGGTCTACGACGAGATCGTCGACGCGCAGCGCGGGCGCGTGCTGCGGCGGGCGAACCTCGTGTGGTTCGCGGCCGACGACGCGTCGGTGTTCTCGTCGTGGCCGGGCGGGTCGCCTGCCGGCCCGACGACGATGCCGCCGACTCGCCGATGACGACGCCGACCGCGTACGGACCCCCAGACCAGCCTCAACTGGTTCGGCGTGGACGACAGCCTCGCGGGCCCCAACGCGGTCGCGTGGGCCGATCTCGTCGACGACGACGTTCCCGCGACGGACGAGATCACCCGGCGCAACGGCGCCGGCACGTTCGTCTTCCCCTTCACGCCGTTCACCCAGCCCGGCGGTCACTGCGATGCCGGCCATCAGTGCACATGGGACGAGGACGTCCCGTTCAGCTGGCAGACCAACCAGAACAGCGCGGTGGCCAACGTCTTCTGGCTCGTCAACCGGTTCCACGATCACCTGAAGGCCGATCCCGACATCGCGTTCGGCCCGTCGAGCGGCAACTTCGAGGGTGACGATCCGGTCGTCGTCAACGCGATGGACGGCGCCAACGGCGGCGGGTCCGGGCTCCCCGACGCGTTCCACCTCAACAACGCGAACATGCTCACGCCGCCCGACGGCTCGAGCCCGCGGATGCAGATGTACCTGGCGGGCGGCCAGCCGCCGGGCTACTACCAGCGCCAGGTCGACTTCGATTACGACCCGGCGACGGTCTGGCACGAGTACACGCACGGGCTGTCGACCCGGCTGGTGGCGGACGGCGGCGTGAACTCGCCGCAGGCCGGCGCGATGGGCGAGGCGTGGAGCGACTGGTACGCGCTGGACTGGATGGACGAGCTCGGCATGATCACCGGGACGCGCCCGGGCGCGGTCGATCTCGGGCTGTATCCCGATCCGGTCAAGAACGAGACGCGGACGCAGCCGCTCGACTGCCCGGTCGGCACGGTCAACGCGGACTGCCCCCACGGCGGGTACACGTACGCGGACTTCGGCACGATCTGCTCGTGCGGGCCGGAGGTCCACGCCGACAGCGAGATCTGGTCCGAGACGCTGTGGGACCTGCGCGGGGCGGTCGGTCAGGACGTCGCGCAGAAGCTCATCACCGACGGGATGCGGCTGTCGATCACCGAGCCGTCGTTCCTCGACATGCGCAACGCGATCCTGGCCGCCGATCAGGCCGACTTCGCCGGCGCGCACGAGGACGACGTCTGGGCCGTCTTCGCCAACCGGGGCATGGGCTTCTTCGCCGGCGCCGTCGACGGCGGCGACGTCACCCCGGTCGCCGACGACTCGATGCCGCCGCCGCCGGGCACCCCGGCCGGCACGGTCACCGGTCGGGTCCTCGACCAGGACACGGGCGGCCCGGTCGCGGGCGCGGTCGCCGGCTTCGGCGGCCACGACGGCGCCGCGTACCAGACCACGACCGGCGCCGACGGCCGGTTCAGCCTGGCGCCCGTCGCGGGCGCGTACCCGGCGTTCTTCATCCGCGGGCCGGGCTACGATCCGCCGTCCGGGCTGCCGGCCACCGTGAGCGTCGCCGGCGGCGCGACGACCGACCTCGGCGACCGCACGCTGCGGCGCAACTACGCCAGCCGCTCCGGTGGAGCGGCGATCGCCGCGACGAACGATCCGTGGACCGGCGCCTGCGGCCCGGGCGACGCGATCGACGGCTCGCAGGCCACCGGCTGGTCGTCGCCCAACCCGAACGGGACGCAGGGCCCGCTGCCCGATCCCACCCCGCCCGGCATGCCGCCGGGGACGCCGTACATGACGGTCACGCTGCCGCAGACCGTGGACATCTCGGGCTTCGCCGTCGATCCCGCCGAGGCGTGCGGCGATGACCCGTCGGCCGCAGTCGGCCGCCTGGTGGTGGAGACGTCCACCGACGGGACGACGTTCACCCCGCGCTCGACCACACGTTCGCCAACGCCGACCGCCACCGCCTCAACGCGCTGGCGCCGATCGCGGGCGCGGAGCGCGTCAGCGCGATCCGTGTGTCGCTGCGCTCGCCGCAGAACCCGTCCGGGAGCTCGGGCCGGGACTGGATCGACCTGACCGAGCTGCGGGTCTACGGCGCGCCGTCGGCGCCGGTCGTGCCACCCGCGGGCGGCGGTGGCGGCGGTGGCGGTGGCGGTGGCGGTGGCAGCACCCCGGCCACGCCAACGTCGCCCACGCCTACGCCCACGCCGCCCGCGACCACGGTGGCTCCGACGCCCACCACGCCGCCGTCCCCGTCGGCCAGCCCGAGCCCGGCGGCGGGATCGGCCATCGGCACGGTGTCGGTCCGGCGCCGCGGCAAGGCCACGGTGCGCATCCACTGCGGCGCCGCCTGCACCGCGCGCGGCCGCCTGCTGGCCGGGCGGACGCTGCGGCGCGCGCTGCACCGCAGCCGCGCGACCCTCACCGACCGCACCATCCGGCTGCGGCGTCAGGGCGCCGCGACCCTGACGCTGCAGCTGCCGCGCCAGGTGCGCGCGTGGCTGCACCGCCGCCACCGCCAGCGGGTGACCGTGACGCTGAAGATCGGCGTCCGGGAGCGCGACGGCCGGGTGACGACGACGTCCAGGCGGATCCGGATCCGCGCCTGACCCGCCGAGCGTCGACTTTCTCGGCCTCAGGCCGAGGAACTCGACGCTCGATGTGGCGCGAACGGCGCGGCCGCGTGCCGGCGGCGCGATAGGTGGCCGCGCGCCGGTGGCGCGAACGGCGCGGCCGCGCGCCGGCGGCGCGACAGCGTGGCCGCGTGCCGGTGGCGCGAACGGCGTGGCCCCGCGCTCGCGCGGCCCCTCCGGTGTCGCGAGGCGGCTACGCGTAGCCGGCGAGCCGGAACCCGGTTGGGTCGGCGCGGCAGGTCAGCGGACTCGAGGGCAGGCCGGGCGGCGGGACCGCCTCGTTGTAGGCGCTGGGCGCGACGTCGTTGGGCGTGTCCGGGTGAAACAGGGCGGCCAGCAGCTGGATGTGGCCGCGGCCAACCGACAGCTCGGTCTGGCCGCCGCCGTAGGCGCCGATGCCGTTGGCCTCGCAGAAGTCGTAGAGCGCGAACAGCTCGCGCAGCGAGCCCGAGCGCGACGGCTTGATGTTCACCATCTGCGGCCGGACCTCGAGCGCCTCGACATCGGCGACGGTGTGGATCGGCGCGTCCCACGTGACGCGATCCATGACCGGCTCGAGGATCGGCCGCGTCTCGTCGGTGAGCTGCGGATCCTCGATCCACGCGTCGGGGAACACCTCGACGACGCGCCGGTACAGCTCGGGGTCGGCGCCCTGGTCGACGATCGTGCCGACGTACTGGCCCTTGAGGTCGATCGAGTCGACCGCTCCGGTCGCCGCGAGCCGGGCGAACAGCTCGTCGTCCCACGTGGAGGTCGCGTCGAGCTTCATCCGCAGCGTCGGGTAGCGCTCGAGGCGCGCACGGACGGGCTCGAAGCTCGGGGGCTCGCCCAGCCGCAGCGAGTTGACGAACGTCAGCGGCCGCAGCTCGCGCCCCAGGACCTCCGGGAGCGTCGTGGCGGCCTGGCGGAGGGCGAGGTCGAGCGCCGCGGACTCGTAGGCCCAGATCCGGTAGGCATGCGAGGCGGGGTACTCGGGCGGCGCGTCGAACAGCGCGAGCGCCGCCAGATGGTCGGAGAACGTGCGCAGGGTCCACTCGCCGACCAGCGGCAGCACGGCCCCCTTGGCCTGCGCCGCCTCGTGATCCTCGGGCGTGTAGACGACGTCCTCGCCGATGCCCTCCTCGCCCGCGCCGAAGAGATGGATATCGGTCGTGCGCCGGAGGAACTCGGGACGCGGCTGCCAGCTGTGGCCCTCCAGCGCGTAGCGCTCGATCCGCACCGGCAGCTCCGCCACGCGTTCCCAGGTGCTCATCGGCGCTCCTCGCGGACGCCGCCTCGACTGGTGGGATGCGCGCCACCCCGATGCGGCTCGCGGCGGGCCCGAGGCGGCGCGCCGGGGCGGGCCGGGGCGGATTCGTCGGCGTGGGTGGCGGTCTGCAGATCGGTCACGACGCGTGCTCCTCGCTGCGGATGATGGCAGCCGCGGCGGCGGCTGCCCCCTCACCACGATGACATGGCGCGCGGTAGGGCCGGCGCTCAGCGCGAGAGCAGCTCGACGATCAGCTGCTCGTCCACGGGCGCGTCGATCTCGGCCCGCTCGGGCAGCCGCGCGACGGTGCCGCGCAGTCCGTCGAGGTCGGCCAGCAGCCAGGCCGCGATGCGGCCGACCATCGCGGTCGCCTCGTGCGCGGCGGGCCGGATCGGGCTGTCGGCGCGGATGGCGATCTCGTCGCCCGGGACGACGGATCGCGACGGGATGTCGACCCGGCGGCCGTTGACCAGCACGTGCCCGTGGGTGACGAACTGGCGCGCCTGCGCGCGGGTCGTCGCCAGGCCGAGGCGGTACACGACGTTGTCGAGGCGGCGTTCGAGCAGGATCAGCAGCCGCTCCCCGGCGCGTCCCTCGCGTCCGTGGGCGCTCGCGCGCAGGTAGCGCCGCAGCTGACGCTCGCGCACGCCGTAGTAGCGCTTGGCCCGCTGCTTCTCGCGCAGCTGCCGGGCGTAGACCGACGGGCTGCGACGGCGGGTGCCGTGCTGGCCCGGCGGACGATCGCCGCGGCGCTCCAGCCCGCTCTTGCGCGCCATCCGGCGCGCACCCTTGAGCTCGAGCTCGACGCCCTCGCGCCGCGAGAGCCGTTCAGTCGGGCCGGTGTAGCGACCCATGATCGCGAAGCAGGCGCATTTTTCTCAGCATCGATGTGTAAAGTAGCAGGGGTGAGCGGTGGCCCGATGCGTCGCAACGTCGCGGTTTCGGACGAAGCCGCGGATCCGTGGACGGCCGCGATCGAGCAGGCGCCCCATCGCGTCGTCGACGTGCGCGTGTGCACGCCGGCGATCGTCGAGGTGTGGCTGGAGCCGCTCGGCGACGTCCTGGACTACCGGCCCGGCCAGTACGTGCTGCTCGAGGACGACGCCGGGACGGTCGCGCCGCGCTCGTTCTCGGTCGCCAACGCGCCGCGCCCCGACGGCAGGCTGTCCCTGCTGGTCACGCACGTGCCCGGCGGCCAGGCCAGCACCTGGGTGCACGAGCGGCTGGTCGCCGGCACGCAGGTGCTCATCTCCGGCCCCTACGGGACATTCGTGGACGATCCCGCCGCCACGGCGCCCGTCCTGTACCTGGCCGGCGGATCGGGCCTCGCGCCGATCCGCGCCCTGCTCGAGGCCGCGCTGCCGAACCCGAGGCGGGCCGCGCTCACGCTCGTCTTCTCGGCGCGGACGCGGGCGGATGTCATCGACGCCGATCGCTGGGCGGCCTGGCAGGCGCGCGAGCCGCGATTTCGCTTCGTCCCCACGCTGACCCGCGAGCCGGGACCGCCGCCCCACGGGCGGATCCCCACGTTCTTGGGGGAGGTGGCCGGCGACCTGGGCACCGGCGACGTGTTCATCGCCGGGGCCGCGGGCTTCGTCGCCGACTGCGCTGCCGCGGCGATGGCGCTGGGCGCCCCTCGCGCCCGCATCCACACCGAGGTGTTCTACGGCGAGCCGCAACCATGGTCGGGACAGCCCACGTGACCGGCTCCGAAGACAGCCCGCCCATCTACACCAAGACCGGCGACGACGGCACCACCGGACTGCTGTTCGGCGGCCGGGTGTCCAAGGCCGACGCGGTCGTGGAGCTGTGCGGCTGCATCGACGAGGCCGTGGCCGCGCTCGGGCTGGCCCGCGCCTCGCTGGCGGACGACGCGCTGGCCGCCGTCGTCCTGGACCTTCAGCGCGGCCTCTTCGTCGCGGGCGCCGACCTGGCCGCCAATCCCGCCGCCCGCGATCGCCTCGTGGCCGGGATCTCCCTGGTGACGCCGGAGATGACCGCCGCGCTCGAGGACACGATCGACCGTCTGCTGGCCGAGCACCCGCTGCGGCCGGCGTTCGTGGTGCCGGGGGCCACGCCGCCGTCGGCCGCGCTCGACATGGCGCGCACCTTCCTGCGCCGCGCCGAGCGGCGCCTGGTCGCCGCGGGCCGGGACGGGGCAGCCCTCAACCCCGCGGTGGGCGTCTACCTCAACCGGTCATCCGATCTCGCCTACGTGCTCGCCCGTGCCGCCGCCGGCGACGGCGAGGAGCCCCTCAGCCACTCGTGAGCTCACGCCGCGCCGGCGCCACCGCGCGGACCCGCCGGCCGATGGCGCTCTCGAAATCCGTCGTCGCGATCGGTGCTCGGGTGGCCGCGGGTCGCGCCGTCCGTCGTCAGCGGGGTGGGTCGAGGGTCGGGGCCGGCCGGCCGGCGCGTCCAGGGCCGGGCCTGTTCGGCGGCCCAGGCCTGGCAGCAGGCCGGCAGCGCGGAGGCGCGCCGGCCGCCGGTCGCGGCCGGGTGCGTGGTGTGGGTCATGCTCGCTCGGCGGAGGGTTGGCGGTCGGCGGCGCCGGCGAGCGCGCGGGCGCGCGGGAACAGCACGTTGTTCTCCTCGTGCACATGCTGGTGCACATCCATCTCCAGCGCGCGCAGCGCGTCGAGCAGCGCGCGATGGGTGCCGCACAGCGCTCCGGCGGGGTCGTAGTCGCCGGCGAGCTCGCGAATCGCGACGAGCGCGTCGCCGGTGTTGGCGTGCTCGTCCTCGAGCAGCTCGAGAGCGCCCTCGTCGAGCTCGGTGCCCGGGTCGGTCTCGAGCCGGCGACAGACGGGGAACAGCGTCCGCTCTTCGAGCTCGATGTGGTGTTCGAGCTCGTCGCGCATGGCGGTGAACAGGCGCTGGAGGTCGTGCAGCGCGGGGCGGTCGTCGCCGTGCACCCGTACCACGGTCGCCAGCAGCTCGGCGGTTCTCGGCAGCTCGCGGCGCAGCCCGTCGTGGTGGACCGAGACGATGTGATCGCACAGCTCGGCGATGCTCGCCCGGCGCCAGTCGGTCTCCTCCTGCGGTCCCGGCCCCTGGTCGGTGCTGTCGTCGAGCGTCTCGATCAGCGCGACGACCGTGTGGGCGTCGAGTCCGCGGTCGGCGCAGGCGTCGGCGAGCGTCTGGGCGCCGCCGCAGCAGTAGTCGAGGCGGAGCCGCTCGAAGAGCTGGGCGCAGGCGGGCCGCTCGGCGACCAGCGCGCCGAGGCTGGCGGTGGATGGGTCGATCTGGGTCATGGTCGAAGTCTCCGTGAAGGCTGGGGCTCCACATTTTTACACTCATCCTGGTAAAGAAGGGCGAATGCGCAGCCCGGCCTCGAACACCCCTCGCCCGGCCCCGGAGCCGGTGCTCGTGGAGCAGCTCGTCGGCGTGCTGGTCGACGCCCTTCGCGCGCTCGGCGACGCCGGGCAGCCCGAGGCCGCCAACCGCCTGGGCGGCCAGGCCTGGGCCGCGCTGCGCCGCACCCATCCCGACGCGGCGCAGCGCATCAACGGCCTGATGCACCGCCTGGCTCGCCAGGAGGACCGCGTGGCCGTCCGCGACGCCGACGCCTGAGCGGCGCGCCGTCCGGCTGCCACCGCACCCCTTGCCGGCCCGCCGCCGGGCGCGTATACCTTTTCTCAGGACCCATGGGAAAACTCTCCCGGAAGCCGGCATCTCCGCGAGCCGCTGCTGTGCCTGCAGCCCCCGCACCCGCGCCAGGGTGGCGCGCGGGGGCATCGCGGCGCCCGCACGCATCGCGCGCTTGCGGCGAGCCGGCCGGAACGCTGCGGTGACCCCGGGGTACCGATCCTGCTCGACGACGGAGGTGATTGCGCTATGCGCGTCGACTACATGAAGGCGCTGCCGGCCGGATTCGAGGCGATGCTCTCGCTCGAGACGGCGGTGGCTCGCAGCGGCCTGGAGTGGCAGGTGCTCGAGCTGGTCAAGCTGCGCGCCTCGCAGCTCAACGGCTGCGCGTACTGCCTGGACATGCACAGCAAGGACGCCCGCGCGCGCGGCGAGGACGAGCAGCGGCTGCACGTGCTGGCCGCCTGGCGCGAGACGCCGTTCTACAGCGAGCGCGAGCGGGCGGCGCTGGCCTGGTGCGAGGCGCTGACGCTGCTGCCCCAGAGCGGCGCCCCCGACGACGTCTTCGCCGCGCTGCAGGAGCAGTTCAGCGACGACGAGATCGCGGCGCTGACCTTCCAGATCGTGGCGATCAACGGCTGGAACCGGCTGGCGGTCGGGCTGCGCACGCCGGTCGGCGACTACGTCTCCCCGTTTGCCGCTCGCGCCGGAGGTTGATGGGCGCCCGGCGCCGCCCCGACGACCAGCGCGGCGCCGGGGCCCGCGGCGGGCTATGACCGGGTCGCCGGCGTGCCGATGCCGACGTCGCCGGCGAGCATGGGGATCACCTCCATGCACAGCAGGTCGAAGCCGCGCCGGAGCGCCGCCGCGTCGACGCTTCCGATCCAGCCCAGGTTGCAGTTGACCGTGTCCGTGCCCAGCTCATCCGCCAGCGCGCGCAGGCGGCCGGCCACGGTGGCGGGGCCGCCGACGATCGCGGTCTCGGTCTGCAGCCGGACGGGGTCGAGGTCGTCCAGCGTCGTGGCTCCGCGCCGGCGATCGGCACCGAACATCCGCAGGCGCTGAGCGAGCGCCTCGGCGCAGAGGGCGCTCTCGGCGTTGGCCTGCTCGTCGTCCTCGGCCAGGTACACGAAGCGCGAGACCGGCGAGGCGGCGAGCGCCGCGGCGCCGCGACGCGTATCCGGGGCGGCGGCGCGGTAGGCCGCCCGGCCGCGGCGCAGCGACTCCGGGGACTGGATCAGATGCTGGACCAGCGGGGTGTCGCTGCGCGCGGCGGCCGCCGCGGACTCGGTGGTGAAGGCTCCCCGGTAGATGACCGGCGGGACCTCCGGGGTGATCTGCAGGCTCGCATCGGTCAGCTGCTGGCGGGAGGTTCGCATGCTCACCCGTTCCCCCGCCCACAGCGCGCGCAGCGCCGCCACCGTGGCGTCGTAGTCGGCGTAGCGCTGCTCGGGGTCGACGTCGAACGCGGTGAAGTAGGCCCCGGGGTGCCCCGGTGACACCCCGAGGTGGAGGCGATGGCCGCTCAGCTCGTGCACCGTCGCGGTCTCCTCGGCCAGCCGCAGCGGATGGTGCAGCGGCAGGACCAGGACCGTCGTGCCCAGCCGCAGGCTGCGCGTGCGCCCGGCGACGAAGGCCAGGAAGGCGAGCGGGGACAGGCACGTGCCCCGAGCGCCCGGCTGGCCGAGGTGCTCCTCGTTGACCCAGACGCCGTCGAGGCCGGCGGCCTCGGCGTCGGCGATTCGCGCCACCGCCTCGGAGTACGGAAGCGCCTCCAACCCGCCCAGGCAGCCGGTCAGCCCCACCCGCAGCGCGCGGCGTCCCTGCTCGGCGGAGGTCTCGTCGTGATCGTCCATCTGGCGTCCTTTCTCGGGGCGGGCCGGGGCCGTTGCCGGTCCCGCGCATCTGCTACGTTCGCGCCGAGGAGCGTAGTCAATAATTGACCATGTCTGTCATCCATGACCGTTGACACCGGTCGCGCATCCGCCCGCCGCCTGCGGGGCGACGGGCGCTGGGCGCCCGCGTGGATGAGCGCCGTGCTCGCGGTCGTCGTCGTGGCGTCGTTCGCCGTCGGCCGCTACTGGGTCCCACCGGGGACGGTCCTCGAGATCCTCGGGGGCCAGGTGCTGCCGATCGGCGGTGGCGTGCAGCGCACGATGGAGACGGTGGTGACGGAGGTCCGCCTGCCGCGGATCGCCGGCGCGGTGCTGATCGGGGCGGCGCTGGCGGCGGCCGGCGCGTCGTATCAGTCGATGTTCCGCAACCCGCTCGTCTCCCCGGCGATCCTCGGCGTCTCGGCCGGCGCCGGGTTCGGTGCGGCGCTGGCCATCCTCCTCAAACTGCCCTGGGCGGCCGTGCAGCTGCTGGCCTTCGCGTTCGGTCTGCTGGCCGCCGGCGCCTCGGTGCTGATCGGGCGCACGCTCGGCCGCGGCTCGCTGGTCGTGCTGGTGCTGGGCGGGCTGGTCGTCTCCGCGCTCTTCCAGGCGCTGATCTCGACGACCCAGTACCTGGCCAATCCCGACGACACCCTGCCGGCGATCACGTTCTGGCTGATGGGCGGCCTGGGGCGGATCCGCCTCGACGACCTGCTCGTTCCGGGCGCGATCATCGCGCTCTGCCTGCTCGCGCTCTACCTGCTGCGCTGGCCCATCAACGTGCTGGCGGCCGGCGAGGACGAGGCGTGGACGCTGGGCGTCGACCGGCGGCTCGTGTGGAGCGTCGTGATCTGTGCGGCGACCCTGATGACGACCAGCGCCGTGAGCCTGGCGGGGATCATCGGCTGGGTCGGGCTGATCGTCCCGCACGCAGCGCGGTTCATCGTCGGCCCGTCGTTCGACCGGCTGCTGCCGGCGGCGATCCTGCTCGGGGCCGGGTTCCTGCTCGTCGTCGACGACATCGCCCGCAGCGCGACGACGATGGAGATCCCGCTCGGCATCCTGACGGCGCTGATCGGCGCCCCGTGCTTCATCGTCCTGCTGGCCAAGGCGCGCGGCCAATGGCAGTAGCCCTCGACGCATCGCCGGGGGTCGAGATCGACGGCCTCACCTTCGCGCACGACCGCACGCGCCACCAGCTGCTCGACGTCTCCCTCGCGATCGAGGCCGGACAGGTCTGCTGCCTGCTCGGCCCCAACGGCACCGGCAAGACCACCCTGCTGCGCTGCGTGCTGGGGCTGCTGAAGGCGCAGCGCGGCACGGTCCGCATCGCGGGCGAGGATGTCGGCGCGCTGTCCGCGCGCCGGCTGGCCCGCACCGTCGCCTACGTCCCCCAGACCATGACGACCGCGTTTCCGTTCACGGCGCTCGACATCGCCGTCATGGGCCGCACGCCGCATGTCGCGATGATCGCCACGCCGTCGGAGGCCGATCGCCGCCACGCGGCGGACGTGCTCGACCGGCTCGGGATCGGCCATCTGGCCGGGCGGGCGTTCTCGTCGCTGTCGGGGGGAGAGCGCCAGCTCGCGCTGTTCGCGCGCGCGCTGGTGCAGGAGGCGCCGGTGCTGATCTTGGACGAGCCGACCGCCGCGCTCGACTACGGCAACGCGATGCGGATCCTGCACCTCGTCCGCGATCTCGCGCGCGGCGGCCGCACGATCGTCATGAGCACCCACCAACCCGACCACGCGTTCGCGTGCGGTGACCGTGCAGCTCTGCTGCAGGGCGGTCGGGTGACCGCTCACGGCCCCCCGGTGCAGGTCCTCACCGACGAGCACCTGACCGAGCTCTACGGCGTGGCGATCCACGTCGTGCAAACCGAGGTCCGCGATGCGGACGGACGCCAGATGCACGCGTGCCTGGCGGTAGACGACGACAGGAGGACGGATGAACCCGCACCTGCCCACACCAGCGCCCCCCGGGACCGCTGAGGCGTCCCCCGGCCGCCGCCGGCGGATCGGCGGCCGGTGGGCGCTCGCGCTGGCGCTCGCCGCCGTGGTCGCCCTTGCGGCCGGCTGCGGCGGCTCGAGGTGACCAGGCCACCGGCACGACGGCGACGGCCGGCGCGACGGCGAGCGCGCAGCAGACGGTCACGATCACCGATCAGCTCGGCCGTCAGGTCGAGATCCCGCGCCAGGTCGATCGCGTCGTCGGACTGCTGCCGATCCCCAACACGATCCTCAGCCGGCTGGCGCTCGACAAGATGGCCAGCATCGACAAGGTCTACCTGCAGCGGTACATCGGCGCGCCGTACACCTCGGCGCAGACGCGGCAGAAGCTCAAGGGCCTGCCCGTCATCGGGCCCTGGTTCATGGGCGTCAACGCCGAGAGCGTCCTCGCGGCGAATCCGGACGTCGTCGTGGACATGGTCGACGACCCCAAGGTCGAGTCGCTGCAGAAGCAGCTCGGGGTCCCGGTCGTCGCCGTCTCGAAGTCCCCCATCGCCGACTACGAGGGCATGATCCGGATCCTCGGCCAGGTCGTCGGCGATGAGCAGCGCGCCGACGAGATGGCCGACTTCTGGGCCTCGCGGATCGCGCAGGTCAAGCAAGCGGCGGCGAAGATCCCCGAGAGCGAGCGACCGAGCGTCGTGTACCTGGGGACCCACGGCACCCTCCTGCAGACTCCCGGCATGGACACGGTGTTCGGCTCGATCATCGGGCTCGCGGGCGGTCGCAACGTCACCACCGACCTCTCTGGCCAGGCCCACAGCGAGACCATCCCCGTCACCATCGAGCAGATCGCGAAGTGGGATCCGGACGTGATCATCGCCGAGACGACCCAGGCCAAGCACGAGATCATGACGCGGCCCGAGTGGAGCGGCCTGCGGGCGGTGCGCGACAAGCGGGTCTACGTCCCGCTGCAGTTCGCGGACCTCGACATGGTCCAGGCGATCCTCGGCCTGCGCTGGACGCAGGAGGTGCTCAGCAGCGGGGACCCGGACGCCGCGAAGCGGGCGGTGGCCGACGACATGCGGCGCTTCTACGACCTGTTCTACGGCTACCAGATCACCGACGCGCAGCTGGCCGAGGAACAGCACCTGTGACGGAGCCGCCCGCCGGCCTCGCGGCGCAGATCGCGCCCGGCATGCACCTCTGCTCCGCCGACGACCGAGCCTGGGGCGACTGGAAGCCGCGCGGGCGAACGTCGTGACCCGGGAGCCCATCGCCTAGACGAGACGGCGACGTATTTGGGCACCCTAACGAAATCTTGTTAGGGTGCCCAAAGAAATCCGTTCGGGCTCGTCCGAGCCCCTCGTCGAGAAGGGTCATGAAGACATGAGTTTCACCGTACCTGCCAGGCGCCGCGGCCGGACCGCCGCGGCGGTCGTGGCATCGGCCTTGGGCATCGTCGCCCTCGCCACGAGCCCCGCGCATGCCGCCACCGCCGTCTTCGACGTCGGTGGCGACTCGGGCGCGGCGGCCCAGGTCAGCGACAACGTCTTCGCGGGCATCAGCATCCACGTCGACGGCACGGGCTGGACCGGGCCCGACGGGGCGACCGGCCAGTGCGTCGCCCTCAAGCTCGGATCGGGCAGCGGCTCTGGTGGCCCCGCCGCGACCACGAACACCACGCAGGTCGCGCCGGTCGCTCCGACCGGCACCTGCGCCGGCAAGAGCGCCGCCGACTACGGCGCCTGGGCGCTGGTCCCGGCCGACGCTGACGGGACCATCTCCGCCGACATCCCGTTCCCGACCGCCGCCAACAGCACCGGCCCCGCCGTCGTGGACGCCGACTGGGCCGCCGGCACCGCGCATCACTTCCGGGTCCTCGGCGGCGCCGTCAACGGCGGTGCGCCCCGCTCGGCCTATCTCGACTTCACCGTGGCCGCCCCGGCGACCACGCCCACGATCCAGCCCGCGACGGCGACGGTCGGCGCCACCGCGGTCACCGCGAGCCTGACCGGTTCGGGCTTCCCCGGCGGCGAGACGCTGACGGCCAAGCTCGGCGACGCCGACCTCCTCTTCACGGCCGGCCGCGGTGCGACGCCCAGCCCCAGCTACACCGTTCCCGCCAGCGGCGCCTTCTCGGGCGTCACGCTCACGCTGCCGAGCGGGACCCGCGCCGGGCAGTACACGGTGACGATCCAGCGCAGCACCGCCGGCGCGGAGGACTACTCGCTGCCCGTGACGGTCAACCCCGCCGTCGCCTGGAGCAACGGTTCCAAGGTCGGCGCGAGCGGCACGCTGACCTTGAGCAGCCTGCCCGACGGCGCCACGATCTCGTCGGTGAAGCTCGGTGACGCGACCATCGCCAGCGACCTGACCGCTGACGGCTCGGGCACCGCGACGATGAGCTACGCGATCCCGTCCTCCACCGCCCCCGGGCAGGTCGACCTGGCGATCGCCCAGAGCGCTCCGGTCGCGTACACCTACACGCTGAGGACGACGATCTACCCGGACGAGTCGATCTTCGGCGCCGGCCGGTTCTCGCTGCTCTCCGATCCCAACGCGCTTCCGTCGTCGCCCGCCGGCCTCTACCAGTCGGCCTACAGCAACGCGGAGGACGCGCTCTACGTCACGGCCGCCAACCAAGGGCAGGGAACGAGCGGCTTCCTCTACAAGCTCGACCCCGACACGCTCGAGCTCGAGCAGTCCGTCGACATGCCGGCGATCACGAAGGACGCCGACGGCAACGACGTGACCGGGATCGGCGGCGGCTTCGGCGTCGGCGTCGACGATGTCCACGGCACCGTCTGGGTGACCCTCACCGGCCGCAACTACGGCACGGTGGCGGTCTACCGCGAGAGCGATCTCGCGTTGCTCAGGCAGCTGCCCAACAACACGATCAGCCACCCGCGCGACGTCGTCTACGACCCGGCCACCGACCGCGTCTACGCCAGCTCGGCCAGCGAGGGGGCGTCGGGCAACGGCTACATCTCGGTGTTCAAGGCCACGGCCCCGTACGACAAGATCAAGGACATCCAGACCGGACCGCGCAGCGACTTCAACCCGATCTCGCTCTCGCTCGACAACGGCACGCTGGTCTCGCCGAGCCTGTCGAGCAACAAGGTCGCCGTGATCGACACCGAGGAGTCGGCCGCGACGCCGGAGGTCGACAGCGGTGACGTGGACGCCGCCGTGGAGTTCATCGAGGTGGGAGAGCACTCGACCGCCGGCAACGGCCGCGGCGCCTCCGGCATCGCCTACGACGCCGACGACAACCGCATCTTCGTCGCCAGTCAGAACGACAATGCGGTCTTCGTGGCCGACGCCAGCACCGGCGATGTCATCAAGAAGGTGCCGACCGGGCAGCAGACGCTGAACGTCGCCTACGACGACGTCCACCGGGTGGCCTACGTCACCAACTTCGGCGGCACCTCGGTCACCGTCCTCGACGTCGACGGCAACAAGGTCGCCTCGCTGCCGATCACGCGGGCCAACCACGTGATCGTCGACGATCAGGGCGACGCCTTCGTGGTCGACAAGAACGCGTCCCCCGACACCACCAACAAGGTCTGGAAGATCACCCCGCACATCGAGACCGTCGGCGGCGTCGACGTCCTCGATCCGGCCCCCGGCAGCGTGACCGGCAACGCCGACACCACGCCGCTCAGCGTGACGGTGACCAAGGGCGAGCCCATTCACATCGAGGGCACGAACTTCCGCACCCAGGACGGCAGTAGCGGGTCGAAGATCGCCGTGAAGCCGGCCAGCATCCCGGGCTCGCCCACCATCGCGGAGATCCAGGCCGACGATGACGGGACCTGGTCGGCCGACGTGCCCTTCCCCAGCGACTGGGCGGCGGGCGATCAGCAGCACCTCCGGTTGCTCACGGGATCCCTGAAGACCGGCGACAGCATCCGCTCGATCGCGATCAAGGTCCACGTGGTGGCGCCGGCGGATCCGGGCGGCCCGGCGAATCCGGGCAACCCGGGCAACCCGGGCAATCCGGGCAACCAGGGCAACCAGGGCAACCAGGGCGACTCCGGCAACCAGGGCGACTCGGGCAACGCCGGCAACCAGGGCGACTCGGGCAATCCGGCGAGCCCGAGCCTGGCCAGCCAGATCGCCAAGGCCTCCAAGCGGGTGACCGCCGACAAGAAGCGGGTCGCCAGGATCAAGGCCCGGGTCAAGCACGCGCAGGCCAAGGTCAGGAAGGCGAAGACGGCCACCAAGCACGGCTCGAAGCAGCACCGGGCGGCCGCGAAGAAGCGCCTCAAGCACCGCCAGAAGCAGGTCGGCACCCTGAAGAAGAAGCTGGCCAAGGCGAACAAGCAGCTCAAGCAGGACCGGGCCGCCTTGGCTGGGCTGAAGGCTCAGGCCTGACCGGCGACAGCTGAGCCGGCCCAGGCTCGGCGAGCGTCCGGCGGCCTCCGTCTCCCACGAGCCGGAGGCCGCCGGCGCCTCGCATCGCGCAATGCCCCACTAGCTTGGCGGTGCATGCGCACAAAGAAGGAGCTCCTCACCGGTGAGTGGGCGGTCCTGGCGCTCTTGTGCGAGAAGCCCGCGCACGGCTATGCCATCGCGGCCATGGTCGCGCCCGGCGGAGAGATCGGGCGCATCTGGTCGCTCAGCCGCCCGCTCGTCTACCGGGCGCTCGACGTGCTCGCCTCGCTCGGATTGATCGAAGTTCAGGGACGGATCGCCGATCAGCGCGCGCCGCGGCGCACCGAGATGCGGGCCAGTGCGCAGGGCAAGCGCCTGGTCGCCGACTGGCTCGTCACCCCCGAGCCGCACGTCCGCGACCTGCGCGCGAATCTCCTGCTCAAGATCCTCTTCCTGCACCGCCGACACCGCTCGGCGACGCCGCTGCTGGAGGCGCAACGCGACCAGCTCGTCGCCCAAAGCGCGGCGCTGGCGACCCGGGCGCCCGAGGTGGACGACGACTTCGTCCACCTCTGGCGTCTGACCGTCACGAACGCTGCCCTGGGCTTCGTCGAGGACGCGCTCGCCCGCGATCGCGACAAGGAGGATCGCGCCTGACGCGCCGGCTGCCGACCCCGCGCTACCGCGCCTGCGCGAGCCCTTCGGCGTTGGACTTCAGCGGTCGCTGGCCGTCCTGCGCGTGCGTCCCACGCACCTCGCCGGAGTACGCGAGCCGCTCCAGCCGCGCGATCTCGCGCTCGCCCACCACCCGCGCCGGGTGGTCGACGGCCAGCGGCGCGATCAGCTTCGCGATCCGGTTGCGCAGCTGCAGCGCGAAGTGGGGCGTGGACCCGCCCATCAGCTGGTGGACGTCCTCGACGGTGACCTCGTGGTCGGGGGCGCTGCGGGCGGGGTGCTCGAACTCGCTCATGGGCTTTCGTCGTTGACCGGGGAGATCTCGAGAAGGGTGTCGATGCGGGCCTGGGCGTCGAGCGTGACGGCCTGCTCGTCGCCGATCAGCCAGGCGTGATTGTAGACCCCGCGTACCGGATCGTCCTCGTAGCCGGGCTGGATGTCGAGCAGGAACTGCACCAGCGGCTCGGGCAGGCCGCCCGCCTCGTCGGTCAGCAGCAGCGGCCCGTAGGTGCCGCTCGACGACAGCGGTGCGGCCGCCGCGGCGGCCGCCGGCGAGGACGGGTTGGCGATGACCAGCCCATGCCCCGGGTCCACGAGCCCCCACCCGAAGCCGCCGGCCGAGAAGCGAGCGAACGCGATCGCGTTGCGCGCGGCGTCCGGCCCGGAGATCCGCGTCACCGACGAGCCGACGCGCCGCAGGTCCGCCAGCACCCGGTCTGAGACCTGGGACTTCGGTCCGACGACGTAGATCGCCGGCCGGGTGTGGCGGCGCAGCGCCTGGCGGGTCGCGGCGGGCACCCGGTCGCGCTCGACGAACAGCAGCGGGTCGCCGGCCTTCGCCGCCCATGCCGCGGCGGGCATCGCGAACGCCGGGTCGCCGGTGCCCGCGACCATCACGGCGGACGCCGGCTCGCCCCGGGCGCTGGTCGCGACCCGGTCGATCGCCGCGGCCAGCGCGAAGGCATCCTCACCGTCGATCGACGTCGAGCGCAGGCCCGCAGGCGTCGGCACGTCGCCGACGCGGATGACCTGCGCGTCGCCCAGCACCTTGGATCCGGCCGGTGCCAGCCGCGCCAGGGCGTTCTCGGTCGCCGCAGGGAGATCGGTGCCGTGCGCGAGCAGCAGCGGCGCGCGGGTCGGCCGCGCCATGAGCACCGCCGCGGCCAGGGCGCCCGGCCAGCTCTCGGAGTCGGCGAGCACGACGGCGGGCGGTCGGCTCGTCGGGCTCGTCGAGGGGAACACGGCCTGCGCGACGCCGGCGGCGTCGGCGGTCGGGTCGGCGCCGCCCACGCGCGTGGTGTTCTTCGTCGCGAAGGCGGGGAAGCCGAGATCGCCCGCGGCCTGCGGCTCGTCGCCGGCGACGCCGGACACCGGCGCGGTGACGGTCTGCGTCGGTGCGGGCTGCGGCCCGGTGGTCTGCTTGCCGCACCCGGCGGCGAGGGCGGCGACGGCACCGGCGAGGACGAGGGCGCTCAAGAGGCGGGGCATGCCGGTCGATGACGGTAATGAAAGGCCGCTCGACCACACCCCGGGCCGGGCGGTACCCATAATCGCGGTGCAGCAATCCGAGCGACGTGCTACGTTGCCGCGATCAAACGCCGAATCCCCGGCAGGAATGCTGGGGACCGGGGGACCCACATGTTGTTTGGGGCGAATCTCGTGGCTTGCCACGAGAAGCGCTGGCTCTTTCCGCGCTAGCCCGTCAGCTAACCCCGGAGGCCCACGAAAGAGGTAGCTGTGCGGGCACGCGCCCTGACGACGACGATCGTTTCCGTTCTCTGCTTGGCGGCCGCCGCGGTTCCGGCGTCGGCCGCGACCCGGCAGGCGACGTCTACGGCGCCCACGGCCGATGCCGCCGGCGGCGCCTCCTACGACCAGGCCACGGCGCCGACCCCGGTCATGCCGACCGGCCGCATCATCGACGGCAAGGCCTACCCGCCGGCCGACGCGCCGCCCGAGGTCCAGCAGGCGATCTGGGCCGGCAACGAGATCGTCGGCAAGCCGTACAAGTACGGCGGCGGCCACGCCCGCGTCGTCGACTCCGGCTACGACTGCTCGGGCACCGTCTCGTATGCGCTGCTCGGCGGCGACCTGCTCGACAGCCCGCTCGACTCCGGGAGCTTCATGAAGTGGGGCGAGCGCGGCGAGGGCGCCTGGATCACCGTGTACACCAACCCGGGCCACGCGTTCGCCGTGATCGCGGGCATGCGCCTCGACACGAGCGCCGCGGGCGACCCGTCGGGCAACAAGGGCCCCCGCTGGCGGCCGGTCCTGCGCAGCACCAAGGGCTTCGTCGCTCGCCATCCCAACGGCTTCTGACGCGTCATCGGCGCCTCGCGTCGGTAGGCTGAACGCGAGACATCCCGACGGGCGGACAGGAGGCATGTGATGGCCGGCACCAGTGGCCGCTTCACGACCATCATCAAGGCGAAGATCTCGAAGCTCCTCGACCGGGCCGAGGATCCTGGCGAGACGCTCGACTACAGCTACCAAAAGCAGCTCGAGCTCCTCCAGAACGTCAAGAAGGGCATCGCGGAGGTCGTGACCTCCAAGAAGCGCCTGCAGATGCAGGCCGATCGCCTGCAGCAGAACGTCGTCAAGCTCGACACCCAGGCGCGCCAGGCGCTGTCGGCCGGCAACGAGGATCTGGCTCGCACGGCGCTCGAGCGCAAGCAGCTCGCGCAGACCGAGCTGCAGAACCTCGACACCCAGGTCCAGGAGCTCGAGGCCCAGCAGCAGAAGCTCATCGACTCCGAGGCGAAGCTGCGCGCGAAGATCGAGGCCTTCCGCACCAAGAAGGAGGTCGTCAAGGCGCAGTACTCGGCGGCCGAGGCGCAGGTGCAGATCTCCTCCGCCGCCACCGGCGTGGGCGAGGAGATGGCCGACGTCGGCCTGGCGATGCAGCGCGCGCTCGACAAGACCGAGGACATGAAGGCCCGCGCCTCCGCGGTCGAGGAGCTCGAGGCGGCCGGCACGTTCAGCGACATCACGCTGCTCGGCGAGGGTCAGGACGACATCGACCGCCAGCTGCACGAGCTCACCAGCCAGTCGCAGGTCGACGACGACCTGGCCAAGCTCAAGGCCGAGCTCGGCCAGGGCTCGGGCGGCCAGTCGCAGGGCCAGATCGAAGGCGGCGCGGCGTGATCGTCCGCATCTCCACCGAGGGCCAGTACGAGCTGCCCGAGGGCGCCCACGACGAGCTCAACGAGCTCGACAATCGCGTCGTGGCCGCCGTGGAGGCCGAAGACGAGGCTGACTACAACCACGCGTTCAAGGCGCTGCTGGAGTTCGTGCGCGCGCAGGGCGCGGCCCTCACCGGCGAGGACCTGCGCGAATCGGACCTGATCATCCCCCCGCCCGATCTCACGCTGGCCGAGGCCGAGCAGGAGTTCACCGGCGACGGCCTGCTGCCCGACTGACCGCACGATGGCAAGGATCGCCGCCACCGCCGCCCTCGTCGCCGCGCTGCTGGCCCTGAGCGCCCCGGTCGCCAGCGCCCAGGGCGAGTCCGGCTCCCACACCGAGACGCGGACTGCGGGCACCGTCACCGCCACCCTGACCTACACGCTGCGCGGCTACGCCGAGGCGCGTGACGTGCGCCTGGTCATCACCCGCGCCGGCGTTCCGGCGACGGTGGCCGATGGCGGCGACGTCGCTGCGAACTGCAAGTTCTGCCGGGGGGCTGCGCCCGTCGGCGGCCTGAGCGCCGCCAACGGCGGCGAGCCGGTTTCGTCGCTCACGCTGGCCGACCTCACCGGCGACGGCGACCCCGAGGTCATCGTCGACCTCTTCACCGGCGGCGCGCACTGCTGCTCGGTGTCGGTCATCTACGGGTGGGACGCGCAGGCCAACGCCTACCGGCGGCTCAACCAGCTGTGGGGTGATCCGGGCTACTCGCTGGCCACCCTGCCCGGCGGGCCGGGGCAGGAGCTCGTCAGCGCCGACGATCGCTTCGCCTACGCGTTCTGCGCGTACGTCTGCTCGGCGATGCCCGCGCAGATCTTCCGCTACCAGGACTTCCGGCTGGTGGACGTCACCCGTCAGTACCCGAAGCGCATCCGGGCCGACCTGCGCGCGCTGCGCGGCACGCTGCGCACTGCGCGGCGCCACCGCGGGGAGGGCTGGACGATCAAGGGCGTCCTGCCCGCGGTGTGCGCGGACCTGTACCTACTCGACCGAGGGGCGCAGTGCCGGCGCGAGCTCCACCGGGCCCTGCGCCGCGGGGACCTGCGCAAGAGGCCCGGTGACATCAGCGAGCACCACGGCCGGGCGTACATCCGCGCGGTCCTGACGTTCCTGGCCAAGACCGGCTACCGCGGCTCGTAGGGCGCGCGGGCGACCGCGAGGATCGAGACGCCGAACGGGAACGTCGCCCCGCGCCGCAGCAGCGCCTCCTCGGAGCCGAACGCCGCGGCGAGCAGGCGGTTGACGCGCGGCGAGCCGAGCTCGAAGTCCGAGCGCAGCTCGCCACCGGCCGGCCGATCGCGGCGCAGCACCCGGATCGCGGCGATCGGCGCGAACAGGAGCGTGTTGAAGTACGTGGCGCGGCGGACGTCGAAGCCCGCGCCGCGCAGCACGGCGACCAGCTCGGCGCGCACGTAGCGGCGGCGATGATGGCTGATCTCGTCCTGCGGGCCCCACATCCAGCGGTAGGCGGGCACGGTCACGATCGCCGTGCCCCCGGGCCGCAGGACGCGCCGCATCTCCACCGCCATGCCGCGGTCGTCGTCGAGGTGCTCGAGGACGTCGAAGGCGCTGACGACGTCGACGCTGGCGTCGGCGCGGGGCAGCCGCTCGCCGTCGAAGCGGGCGACCGTCGTCAGGCCGCGACGGGCGCAGAACGCGACCGCCTGCGGGTCGGCGTCGAGGCCCTCGGCGCGGCCGAAGCGGCCGAGCTCGCGCACCATCGTGCCGGTGCCGCAGCCGACGTCGAGCAGCCGCCGGCCCTCCGGCGGCGCGGGCGGCAGCGCGCGGGCGAGCTCGGAGAGGATGATCCGCCGCCGGCCGAGGAACCACCAGTGGCGGTCCTCGATCTCGAAGTACTCCGCGTAGAAGCGGTCCTCCATCAGGGCGTGAGCTCGACCGCCGTGTCGCGCGCGCGCACGGCCTCCACGAGCTCGCGGTCGGCGCGCGTGGGCATGTGGATGCGCCGCCACATCGTGGCGATCGTCCGCAGGGTCCGCGGCACGTCGCTGGCCTGCACGGTCGTCTCGCCGGCCGTGCGCGGGTAGTGGCGCACGCCCTTCTCGGCGATGCGGAAGTTCCAGCGCCGGGCCTTCGCGACGAGCTCGGTGTCGACGAAGAAGTCGTCGGACTCGATCGTGATCTTCTCGAGCACCTCGCGGCGCAGGAGCTTGTAGGCGCAGTCGACGTCGCGCACGTGGACGCGGAACAGGAGGCCGACGAGCCGGTTGTAGCACCAGGAGACGATCGAGCGCAGGACCGTGTCGTAGCGGTACACGCGAAAGCCGATGACCATGTCGTGGTTGGCGACCATCGGCAGGAACCACTCGAGCTCGGCCAGGTCGAACTGGTTGTCGGCGTCGGTGTAGAAGACGAGCGCGCCGCGCGCGTGGCGGAAGCCCGAGCGGATGGCGGCGCCGTAGCCCTGGTTGGGGTCGTGGTGCAGGACGCGCACGTGGTCCGGGTGCTCGCGCGCGATCGCCAGGGCGTGCTCGGCGGTGGCGTCGCGGCTGCCGTCGTCGACGACGATCACCTCGTAGTCGTCGACGAGCGTGGGGAGGACCTCGAGCGCGCGGCGGACCACCGGCTCGATGTTCGCCTCTTCGTTGTAGGCGGGCAGGACGACGGACAGGGCGGGACGCATCGGCCCGGGGAGGCTAGAAGATCGCGTCGCGGTGCCGCCGTTCGTGGGGGCGGCGCACTACTCTGCGGGCCGATGCCGTTGCGTGATCGCCTCGGGCGCCCCGAGGCCCTCGTCGTCGCGGCCGTCGTCGGGTTCGTGGCGCTGACGGTGTGGTGGGTCTCGCAGGACCACCGGATTCCCACGTTCGACGCCGGCGGCCACATGTTCACCGCGTTGTGGTTCCGCGACGAGATCGCGGGCGGGGACGTGCTGTTCCCGTTCAACTACTACAACTCGTTCGGCTACGCGCCGCTGGTGCAGCTGATCGGCGCGGCGGCGACGGTGATCGGCGGGCGCAGCGTCACGACGCTCGTGCTCTCGCAGAACCTCGTGTTCGTGCCGATGCTCGCGCTCGGCTGCTACGGCGCCGGGACGATCGCGTTCGGCCGCCGGCTGGCCGGCGCGCTGGCCGCGGTGTTCGCGCTCGGCACGCCGATGCTGACGAGCCTGCTGCACATCTACATGCTCGACCCGCCGCAGACCGCGCTCGTGGCGCTCGCGGTCTGGCTGCTGCTCGCGTCGCGGCGCTTCGAGCGCACGGGGTGGGCGGGGGCGGCCGGCGTCGCGTTCGGCCTCGGGCTGCTGACGAAGCTGACGTTCGCGGTCTTCCCCGCCGGCCTGATCGCGGTGATGCTGCTGCGCGGCGGCTGGCGCCACTGGAAGGGCATGATCGCGTTCGCCGCGCCGGCGCTCGTCATCGGCGCGCCCTACTACCTGCGCCACGCGTCCGACGTGCTGCGCTACGCGGCCGGCTCGAACGTCTCGGGCACCTCGCTGGGCGACTTCGGCGCGGACCCGGCGCGCTTCACGTTCGGCGACCTCGGCTGGTACCTGTGGAACGCGATCAACGTGCAGCTGCTGCTGCCGTTCACGGTGCTGGTGCTCGTGGGGGTCGTCGTGGCGATCGTGCGCTACACCCGCGACCGCCGGCCCGACGATGACGGCCCCGAGCTCGTGGGCGGCCTGCTCGTCGCCTACGTCGTGATCATGATGCTGGCCCACAACGACAACCGCTACCTGCTGCCGGCGACGGTCTACATGGCGGTGCTGGGGACGGGCTGGATCGCGACGCTGCGCAGCGGCACCTGGCGGACGGTCGGCGCTGTGGCGGTGGTCGCGATCGCGGTGGCCAACGTCGTCATGAGCTCGTTCGGCGTCGGCGGGGTGCGCGCGCGTCGCTGCCCGGCGCCCGCGACGACCGCATCCTCACCGGGCGCTTCACGCTGCTCTCCGATCGCGGGTTCCTCGTCGACGAGCCGATCGACGGCGGGAACGTGGGGGCGATCCTGCAGGCGGCCCACGAGCAGGGCGCCCGGTACATGGCGATCGGCCGGCTCTCGGCGACGGAGGGCTTCTACAACGCTCCGGGCCTGACCGCGCTCGGCGCGATGAACGGGATCGACGTCGTCGCGCAGGACGACCCGAACTCGCTGGGTCCGCGGGACATCTACGTGCGGCGCGCCGCGCTGACCCCCGGCGGGCCGCAGCCGTGCGCGGTGCTGCCGGACGGCACGGGGGTCTTCGTCACCCGCGGCCCGCAGCTCGCGCCGATCGAGCGGGCGCGGAACCTGTTCTGCCCGACCCGCTCGCGGCGGACGTACGCGGCGCCGGGGGCGGACGCCCCGTTGCCGGCGGCCACGCGCGCGCGCCTGGGGCGCCTGGAGCGGCTCCTGATCGCCGCCCGGCGGCAGGGGATCCGCGAGGTGGGCTTCGAGGAGTCGGTCGCCACCGATCCGGGCTATGGCGACGGCGCCGCGCTGGCCGCGACCGCGCGCCGCGCCGGCCTGCGCCCCCCGCCGGGCGGCCGGGTGGACCGCCTGGAGGCGCCGCACGGGGTTCTGGTCTTCGCCCGCGCAGGCACCGGGCCGAACTTCCCGCCGCCGTGCATCCCCAACGGCGAGACAGGTGTCTACCTCGTGCGCGGCCACGTCGTGCCGCAACTGGAGTACGCCGAGGCGCTCTACTGCCCGACGCGGACGCCGCCGGACTACCGCGGTCCGCTCGCCGGCTGAGCCGCGATCCGCCGCGCCCGACCTCTCAGATCGGCACGCCCCACAACGGGAACCAGCGCTCGAGCTCGGGCTCGATCGGCATCTCGTGGCCAATCTGCGCCTTGAGCTGCAGCTCGCGCTCCACCGAGCGCTGCTGGTCGCCCGCGGCCGGCACGAACGGGTACCAGGACCCGCGCTTGACGTTGTAGATGAAGTACAGCGGCTGCTTCTGGCCGTCCTCGAACGCGAACACCGCGGCCAGCACGCGGTCGCCGTAGCCGCCGATCTGCAGCGCCTCGTAGACCGCGTTGACGCCGACGACGAGGTCCTCGACCTCGGCGTCGCGCAGGATCATCCAGCGGTAGCCGTAGGAGTCGTCGCTCGTGTCCACCACGGTGCCGGTCTCGGCGCCGGTCGACTTGACCACCTCGACCATGTCCTTGACGATCTCGTTGAAGTCCGCGGTGGCCAGCGGCTGGAAGACGATCGCCGCCACGCCGCGCGAATGGACGTCCTGCGACGTCTCCAGCGTGACGTACGCCGTCGACATGGCGAAGAGGCGGTCCTGCTGGGCCGGCCCGACCGACTTGCGCCGCCCAAGCAGGGCATCGAGGAACCCCATGGCCGCCTCGCCTAGGCGCCCGCCGTGCCCTGGAGCTGCGCCTCGTAGCGCTGCAGGCGGGCGATGCGCTTCTCGAGCGACGGGTGCGTGGCGAACAGCTCGACGGCTCCCTGCTTCATCGCGGCCGGGATGATGAAGAAGGCGTTCATCTGCTCGGCGGCGCGCAGATCCTGCTGGGGCACCCGGCTCATGGTCCCGGAGATCTTCAGCAGCGCCGAGGCCAGCGCGCTCGGGCGCCCGGTGATGATCACCGCGCCGCGGTCGGCCGCGAACTCGCGGTAGCGCGACAGCGTGCGCATCAAGACGAACGAGATGACGTACACCGCGATCGAGACCAGCAGGACGATCGCAAAGCTCTGGTCGTTGCCGTTGCGGCTGCGCCCCCCGCCGTAGAAGAAGCCGAACTGGGTGATCATCCCGGCCAACATCGCGAAGAACGACGCGATGGTCATGATCATCACGTCCCGGTTGATCACGTGCGTCAGCTCGTGCGCGAGCACGCCCTCGAGCTCCGGCGGGCTCAGCAGCTCCATGATGCCGGTGGTGACGCAGACGGTCGCCGACTTCTGCGAGCGGCCCATGGCGAACGCGTTGGGCATCGAGGTCTGGGCGACCGCGATCTTCGGCTTGGGCAGGTCGGCCTGCACGCACAGCCGCTCGATCATCGCGTGCAGCTCGGGGGCCTGCTCGGGCGTGACCGGCTTGGCCCCCATGACCGCCAGCCCGATCTTGTCGGAGGTGTAGACCTGCAGGACGAACATCACCACGGCGATCACCACGATGCCGGCGATGCTCACGCCGGCGGCGATGAGCGCCGCGATCAGCACCGCGTACACCAGCCCGAGCAAGAGCATGGTGACGAGCATCCGTGCCTGGAGGCCGGTATCTCTGCCGAACGAGGTGCGCGCGGACATGCGCAGGATGATGACCGAGATTCGTTAAGACAGTCTGAAGTCCCGGTGGGCGGCGCGTTGCAACCTTTGAGCGCTGGTTGAGGGCTTGCTACAAGCAGGGATTCCGCCCCCGGCGCGGACGCCCGCCCTACCCTCGATCATCACTTGAGACTTCGCCTGCTCATCCTGTGCGCCTGCGCCGTGGTGCCCCTCGGCCTGTGGGCGCTGTCGCCGCTCGTCTCCAGCGGCGCGCAGTCGCTGAACGAGGTGCAGTCGAAGATCCGCCAGAAGGAGCGCCAGATCGGGGCCAAGAAGGGGCACGAGCGCGTCCTGACGAGCGACATCTCGCGCTACACGAGCCGCATTCGCGAGCTGCAGGGCCGCATCACGACCCTCCAGCGCCGCCAGCAGGCGATCCAGTCCGATCTCGACGCCCGGCGCGCCGAGCTCGTGCGCGTGCAGGATCAGCTGCGCGACGAGCGCGCCCGCCTGACGCGCCTGCGGGGCCGGTTGGTGGCCTCCCGCCAGGCGCTGGCCGACCGGCTCGTCGAGCTCTACAAGGCCGATCCCCCCGACCTCATCACGGTCGTCCTGGACTCCAGCAGCTTCGCCGACCTGCTCGAGCGCGGCGAGTTCCTGCGGCGCATCTCCGACAACGACCGCCGCATCGTCGGCGCGGTCAAGGCGGCCAAGGCCGACGCGCAGGCCACGACCGAGCGCCTCGCCGCCCTCGAGTCGCGCCAGCAGAAGGTGGCGGCGACGATCCTCACGCGCCGCGACGAGGTCGCGGGCGTCAAGCGCGACCTCGTCGACGCCCGCAGCGGCTACGAGCGCACTCGCGCCGGCAAGCAGCACATGCTCTCCAGCGTGCGCGGCCAACGCCATACGCTCGAGGACGACCTCGGCGAGCTGCGCGAGCAGCAGGCCAAGATCCAGGCGCGGCTGGCCAGCATCGCCGCGGGCGGCGGGGGCGGCGCGCTGCCGGCCGGGCCGATCAAGCCGGGCAGCGGCGGCATGATCTGGCCGGTCAACGGGCCGATCACCTCGCCGTTCTGCGAGTCGCGCGCGTGGGAGTCCTGCCACCCCGGCATCGACATCGGCGTTCCCGCCGGCACGCCGATCCGCGCGGCCGCGTCGGGCAAGGTCGTGCTCATGCAGCCCGAGTCGGCCTCGGGCGGGTACGGCAACTTCACCTGCATCCAGCACACGGCGTCGATGTCGACGTGCTACGCGCACCAGTCGCGGTTCGGCACGTCGATGGGGGCGTCGGTGACGCAGGGGCAGATCATCGGCTACGTCGGCTGCACCGGCCGCTGCTACGGCGACCACCTGCACTTCGAGGTGCGCATCAACGGGTCGGTCGTCAACCCGCTCAACTACCTGTAGACGCTCCCGCGTCGCGGCGCGCGCCCCGCGTGTCGCGTTGACCTCGCCTATGGGGTCAACGCGACACGCGCCGGACTTGGTCGGGCGCCCCTCGGGCGCGCGACCCGTAGGCTGATGGGCCGTGCTCCCGGAGATCGGGCCCATCAAGACGTTCGGCATCATGTTCGCCCTCGCCTTCGTCGGCGTGGGGGTCATGGCCTACCGCCGCTTCAGGGAGCTGGGCAAGCCCGTCGACTGGGCCTACGAGGTCGTCTTCTTCGCGCTGATCGGCGGCCTGGTCGGGGCGCGGGCCTACTACCTCGTCCAGCACCCGAGCGAGTTCGGCCTGTCCGGGATCTTCGGCGGGTCCGGCCTCGTGTTCTACGGGGGCGCGGTCGGCGGCGCGGCCGGCGCGATCATCTGGGCCTGGTGGCGCGGGATGCTCAACGGCTATCTGCTCGACATGGGCGGCATCGGCCTGGCCATCGGCTACTCGATCGGGCGCATCGGCTGCCAGCTCTCCGGCGACGGCGACTACGGCACGCCGTCCTCGCTGCCCTGGGCGATGGCCTACCCCGACGGCACCGTGCCGACCACGCAGGAGGTCCATCCGACCCCGATCTACGAGACGCTGGCCATGGGCTTCGTCGCCTGGCTGCTGTGGCGCTGGCGCGACCGCTTCCAGCCCGGCACGCTCATGGGCTTCTACCTGATCTTCGCCGGCATCGAACGCTTCCTGGTCGAGTTCATCCGCCGCAACTCCGACGTCGCCGCCGGGCTCACCGCCGCCCAGTTCGAGTCGATCGCCTTCGTCATCCTCGGCGCGATCGTGCTCGCCGTGATCGGCCGCCGCCACGGCGGCATCCTGCTCGAAGGCGGGCGGCCGCGGCCCGCGACCTGAGACAGTCGCGTCCATGGGCGCCCTGCGCCATCGCGACTTCCGCCTGCTGTGGGCGGGCCAGACCGTCAGCACGGTCGGCGATGCGCTGAACATCGTCGCGCTGGCCGTGTTCGCGCTCGAGCACGGGTACGGGCCGTCGGGGCTCGGCGCGATGCTCGCCGCGCGGACCGTGGCGATGATCCTGTTCCTGCCGCTGGGCGGGATCGTCGGCGACCGGATGTCGCGGCGCGGGCTGATGATCGCCGCGGACGCCGTGCGCGGCGTCGCGATCGTCGGGCTGGCGCTCGTGCCCGCGTCGACCCCGCTGGTCGTGGTGTCGTTGCTCGCGTTCCTCGTCGGGGCCGGGCAGTCGTTCTTCCAGCCGGCCTACGGGGCGCTCATGCCGGCCATCGTCCCCACCGGCGACCTCGTCTCGGCCAACAGCCTGACCGCCGTCGCCCGTCAGGGCGCCTCGGTGCTGGGCCCCGCGGTGGGCGGCGGGCTCATCGCGCTGGTCGGCGTGCGCTGGGCGCTGGCCGTCGACGCGACCACCTACGCGGCCAGCATCGCCACGCTGGTCCGCGTCCGCGAGCCGCGACTCGTGCCGCGTCCGGGCGCCACGTCGGTGCGTCGCGACATCGGCGAGGGCATCGCCGCGGTACGGGCGCGCCCGTGGATCGCGCTGGTGATCGGCATGGCGATGATCCAGCTGCTGTTCGTCATCGGGCCGTGGGAGGTCCTGCTGCCGGTCATCGCCCGGCGCGACCTCGGCGGCAACGGCGCGTTCGCCCTGATCCTGTCGGTCTACGCGGCGGGGGCGGTCTGCGGCGCGCTCGCCGCGGCGCGCATCCGCACCCGCGTGCCCGGGGTCGTGGCGCTGCTGGCGATCATGGCCTGGCCCCCCTTCTTCATCGCGCTGATCGGACCGGCGCCGGTGGTGGTCGTGGCCGCGCTCGCGTTCGCGGCGGGCGTGGGGGAGGAGATCTTCGAGGTGCTGTGGACCACCGCCCTGCAGCGCGACGTGCCCGGCGACGTGCTGGCCCGCGTGATCTCGCTCGACTACCTGGGCAGCTACGCGTTCATGCCGATCGGCCTGGCGCTCGCCGGACCGGCGACCGACGCGTTCGGCGCCGACGCGGTGCTGATCGCCGGCGCGGTGGTGGCGACGGTGACGACGCTGCCGCTGCTCGCGGTGCGCAGCGTGCGCCGGCTGTCATCGCACTGAGCGCAGCACCGGCTCGAGCCAGCGCAGCGCCTCGGCCTGCAGCTCGGCGTCGTGCTGGATCGAGCGATGGTGGCCGCCGGGGAGGACGACGAGGCGGCGGGGGTCGGCGCGCTCGGCGGCGGCGTCGAGCGCCACCGAGTGCTGGTAGGGCACCGACTCGTCGCCCTCGGCGTGCAGGAGCAGCAGCGCGCCGTCGAAGGCGGAGACGATCTGCAGGTCGTCGTGGTCGGCCAGGAACGCCTCGAGCGCCGAACGGTCGGCGGCGAAGTCGAAGCGCCCGGCGCGCAGGCCGAGGATCAGGCCGTCGGCCGGGGCGGGGCAGATGGCCACCACCGCTCGCGCGCCCAGCGCCGCCGCGGAGACGATGGCCAGGTAGCCGCCCATCGACGAGCCCCGCAGCGCGAGCGGCACGTCGCGCGGCAGCTCGCCCGCCACCGCGGCCAGGTCGGCGAGCACGCCAGCGCCGAGGCGCCCCTCGCTCTCACCGTGTCCGCGGGCGTCGAAGCACAGCGCGCAGAGGCCGGCGGCGCGCGCCGCGCGGGCGAAGTCGTAGTGCGATTCCTTGCGCGAGCCGGCGCCGTGGAGGATGAGCAGCGCGCCCCACGGCGGGCCGTCCGCAGCGAAGCGCGCCCAGGCCAGGCCGGCGGTGCGACCCAGCTCGGGAGGCTCGACGGAAACGGTGCGGCTGCGCTTGAGCGCCATGAACTGCGATCCTGCCAGGTCGACATGGCCGTCACCCAGCAGCTCTCTCCCGCCTTCCCCGGCGCCAGCCGCCTCAACGAGCGCGGCGTGCTGGAGATCGGCGGCTGCGATGCGCTCGAGCTCGCGCGCGAATTCGGCACGCCCGCCTACGTCGTCTCCGAGGACGACCTGCGTGCCCGCGCCCGGGCGATGATCGCCGCGTACGCCGCCCGCACGGAGCGCTTCGAGGTCGTCTTCGCGTCCAAGGCGTTCCCGTGCACCGCGGTCTACCGCGTGTTCGCCCAGGAGGGCCTGGGCTGCGACGTCGCGTCGGGCGGCGAGCTGGCGATGGCGCTGGCCGCGGGCTTCGACCCGCGGCGCATCTACTTCCACGGCAACGCGAAGTCGGTGGCCGAGCTGCGGGCCGCGCTCGACGCCGAAGTCGGCACGATCGTCCTCGACAACGCCGACGAGATCGACCGGCTCGAGGCGCTGCTCGACGGCCGCGTCCAGCGCGTCCTGCTGCGCGTGACCCCCGACGTGCGCGGCGACACCCACGCCGCGATCTCCACCGGCCAGGCCGACTCGAAGTTCGGCGTCGCGATGGCCGATGCGCCGGCGCTCGTCGCGCGCCTGCGGGCCGCGCCGGCGTTCGACCTCGCCGGCCTGCACTTCCACATCGGCTCCCAGCTGCTCGACGTCGTGCCCTACGCGCGCGCGGCGGCGGCGGTCGCGCAGCTCGGCGACTTCGACGTCGTCAACGTGGGCGGGGGCCTCGGCGCCGCCTACACCGACGAGCGCCCGCCGACCGTCGAGGAGTACGTCGCCGCCAAGGTCGATGCCGTGCGCACGCACCTCGGCGCCGGCCGGCTGATCGTCGACGAGCCGGGCCGCGCGCTCGTGGCCAACTCGACCGTCACGCTCTACACCGTGCAGTCGGTCAAGCGCAACGTGTCGACGTGGGTCGGCGTGGACGGCGGCATGTCCGACAACCTGCGCCCGATGCTCTACGGCGCCCGCTACGAGGTGCACGTCGCCGACCGCTTCGGCGGCGACACGCTCTGCCACATCGCCGGCAAGCACTGCGAGTCCGGCGACGTCATCGCCCGCGACGTGCGGCTCGCCGACCCCCGGCCCGGCGACGTGCTCGTCACGCCGGCCACCGGCGCGTACGGTCACGCGCTGGCCAACAACTACAACGGCGTGCCGCGCCCGCCGGTGGTGTTCGTCAAGGACGGCGGCGCCCGGCTGGTGGTGCGCCGCGAGACCAACGAGGACCTGCTTGCCCGAGACGTTTGACGTCGGCCTGCTCGGTCACGGGACGGTCGGCTCGGCGTTCGCCGAGCTGCTCGACGCCCGCGCCGGCCAGGTCGAGACCATCACCGGCCTGCGCCCGCGCCTGGCCGGCGTGCTGACCCGCTCGCGCGGCTCGTTCGACGAGATCCTCGAGCGCTCCGACCTCGTCGTCGAGGTCATGGGCGGCGTCGAGCCGGCGCGCGAGTACGTGCTGCGAGCGCTGCGCGCGGGGCGCCACGTGGTGACCGCGAACAAGCAGCTGCTGTCGCGCCACGGCGAGGAGCTGTGGGCGGCGGCGCGCGAGCATGGGGTGCAGCTGCGCTTCGAGGCGGCGGTCGGCGGCGTCGTGCCGGTCATCCGCGTGCTGCAGGAGTCGCTGGCCGCCGCGCACATCGACCGCGTGACCGGCATCGTCAACGGCACGACGAACTTCATCCTGTCCGAGATGGCGCGCACGGGCGAGGGGTTCGCGGCCGCGCTGGCCGAGGCGCAGCGGCTCGGCTACGCCGAGGCCGACCCGACCGAGGACGTCAACGGCGCCGACGCGGCCGCCAAGATGGCGATCCTCGCGCGGCTGGCGTTCGCCACGCCGGTGCACCTCGACCAGGTGCACTACGAGGGCATCGAGCACATCACGCCCGACGACCTCGAGTACGCCCGCGAGTTCGGCCTGGGGCTCAAGCTGATCGGCACCGCGGAGCGCATCGGCGAGGCGATCAGCGTGCGCGTGCACCCGGCCTTCCTGTATCCCGGCCATCCGCTGACCAGCGTCGCCGGGCCGTTCAACGCGGTGACGATCGAGTCGCCGGCCATCACCGAGATCACGATCAGCGGGCCGGGGGCGGGCGGGCCGCAGACCGCCAGCGCGGTGCTCGGCGACGTGATCAGCGCGATGATCCCGCCGGCGTCCACGCCGGAGACGACGCAGCGCCTGGCTGTCGTCGACGACGTCGAGTCGGCGTTCTACCTGCGCCTGCACGTCGCCGACGAGCCGGGCGTGCTCGCTCAGGTCGCCGCGGCGCTCGGCCGGCACGGGGTGTCGGTGAAGTCGGTCGTGCAGAAGGGGCTGGGTGACCAGGCGCGGCTGGTGATGGTCCTGCACCGGGTGGCCGAGCGGCAGTTCCTGGCCGCGCTGGACGAGATCGCGGGGCTGGAGTTCATGCGCGCGCACCCGCGGTTCATCCGGGTCATCGAAGCGGAGTTCGGCGTCTGATGGCCGGGCTGATCGAACGCTTCCGCTCCCACCTGCCGTTCGCCGCGGACGACCCGGTCGTGTCGATGGGCGAGGGCTCGACGCCGCTGGTGCACGCGGCCCACCTCTCCGAGCGGGTGGGCGCCGAGGTGTGGCTGAAGCTCGAGGGCCTCAACCCGACCGGCTCGTTCAAGGACCGGGGGATGACGTGCGCGGTGAGCGCCGCCGTGCGCGAAGGCTCGGAAGCGGTCATCTGCGCGTCGACGGGCAACACGGCGGCGAGCGCGGCGGCCTACGCGGCGCGGGCCGGGCTGCGCGGGGCGGTGATCGTGCCCGAGGGCAAGATCGCGACGGGCAAGCTCGCCCAGGCGCTGGTGCACGGGGCGCGGGTCGTGGCGCTGCAGGGCAACTTCGACGACGCGCTGCGGCTCGTGCGCGAGCTGGTGGCGCGGCATCCGATCTCGCTGGTCAACTCCGTCAACGCCTTCCGCCTGGAGGGGCAGAAGACGGCGGCGTTCGAGCTGATCGAGGACCTTGGCGGCGACCTCGACGCGCTGTTCATCCCGGTCGGCAACGCCGGCAACGTGACGGCGTACTGGAAGGGCTTTCGGGAGCTGGACGCCGCGCCGCGGCTGTTCGGCTTCCAGGCCGAGGGCGCCGCTCCGCTGGTGCTCGGCCACCCGGTGGCGCGGCCGGAGACGGTGGCGAGCGCGATCCGGATCGGCAATCCCGCCCGCTGGGAGGAGGCGATGGCGGCGTTCACGGCCTCGCGCGGCCAGGTGCGGGCGGTCAGCGATGCCGAGATCCTCGACGCCTACGCGCTGCTGGCCCGTCGCGAGGGGGTCTTCTGCGAGCCCGCGTCGGCGGCGTCGGTGGCGGGGCTGTTGAAGTACGGGCCAGCGGGGTGCGCGCGCGTGGCGTGCGTGCTGACCGGGCACGGGCTGAAGGACCCGCAGACGGCGCTGGACCGCGCGGGCGGCGTGGTGCCGTGCGCCGCGGAGCTGCCGGCGCTCGAGCGCGCCGTGCTGGATTGAGCGCCGCCGTGCACCGCCGCCGGCTGATCCGCGTCCCCGCGTCGAGCGCGAACCTCGGGCCGGGGTACGACGCGTTCGCCGCCGCGCTCGCGTTCCACCTCGAGCTCGAGGTCGAGGAGACGGGGACGTTCGCGGTCGAGAGCGCGCTGCCGGTGCCGTGCGACCGCTCGAACCTGCTCGTGCGGGCGTTCGAGCGGCTGCATCCGGCGGACGGGCTCACGTTCCGGGTGCGCTCGACGATCCCGATGTCGGGCGGGATGGGCTCGAGCGCGGCTGCCGTGGTTGCGGGGCTGCTGGCGGCCGACCACCTCTACGAGCTGGACGCGGACGTGCTGGCCCTGGCCTCGTCGATCGAGGGCCATCCCGACAACGTGGCGGCGGCGCTGCACGGCGGGTTCGTCGTGTGCGCGGACGCCGCCGCGGTGCGGTTCGACCCGCCGGCGGCGTTGGAGGCGATCGCGGTGGTGCCGGGGGAGGCCGTGGACACGTCGGCGGCGCGCGCGGCGCTGCCGGCGTCGGTGCCGATGGCCGACGCGGTGTTCAACACCGCCCACGGAGCGCTGCTGGTCCTGGGGCTCGTGCGTGGCGACCTCGATCTGGTGGCGCGGGGGCTGGCCGACCGCCTGCACCAGCCGCAGCGGGCGCACCTCTATCCGCGGTCGATGGAGCTGGTGGCGGCGGCGCGGTCGCTGGGCGCGCTGGGGGCGACGATCTCGGGGGCCGGGCCGACCGTGCTCGTGTGGACCGCGGTGGAGCAGACGGGGGCGGTGCTCGGGGCGCTGCGGGAGTGGGCGGCGGGATGGGCGTCGGTGCACCGGGCGGCGTTCGAGTCGGTGGGGGCGGACGTGCGCGAGCTGTAGGGCGTCGGGCCCGCGCTCGGGCTACGCCGCCCGCAACCGCGCCAACCGCCGGCGCGGCTCCTCCAGCCCCACGCGCGCCAGCACCTCGTCGGCCAGCGCCAGGTAGTCCGCGCCCAGGTCCGGCCGGTAGTCGAGGATCGAGACCCCGCGCTCGGCCGACTCCGCATATGCGATCGACGCGCGGATCGTGGTGTCGAACACCTTGTCGCCGTACTCCTGCTTGAGCGCCGCGTACGTCTCGCGGGAGTGGACGGTCCGCATGTCGGCGATGTTCAGGACGACCCCCAGCCAGTTGAGCTCGTCGTTGTGCAGGTCGCGCGCCACCTCGATCATGTCGAGCACCTGGACGACGCCCTGCAGCGCGAAGTGCTGGGCCTCGGCGCTGATCAGCGTGTGGTCGGCGGCGACGAGGCCGTTGACGGTGAGCAGGCCGAGCGCGGGCGGGCAGTCGATCAGGATCACGTCGTAGCGCCGCTGGACGTCGCGCAGCGTGCGCTTGAGGGTCAGCTCACGGCCGATCTTGCCGGCCAGCGCGAGCTCGGTCTCGGCCAGCGGCAGGTTCGCCGGCACGATGTCGTCGCGGATCGCGTCGGCCAGCGCCGCGCGGCCGGCGAGCACGTCGGCGATGGTCGGCTCGGCCTCGGGGTCGACGTCGAAGTAGTCCGACAGGTTGCCCTGGGGGTCGAGGTCGATGGCGAGCACCCGCAGCTCGCAGCGCCGGAAGACGTCGGCCAGGGTGCGGACCGTCGTCGTCTTGCCGGTCCCGCCCTTCTGTGAGAGGACAGCGATCGTTTCGGCCATCGGGGCGCGCCGAGCGTAGCGGGCGGCGCGCCGCGGACGGCGTCAGGCCCCGGCCTCGGCCGGCGCGGAGGCCGCCGGCGTCGGCGCGACCTCGATGTAGCTCAGGCGGTAGCGGCCGACGAGGATCTCGTCGCCGTCGCGGATCATGCGCCAGTCGACGCGCTCGCCGTTGACGAACACCCCGTTGAGGCTGCGGTCGTCGAGGACGCGCACGCCGTCGTGCTGGCGGACGAGCAGGGCGTGGCGGCGGCTGACCGTGGGGTCGTCGAAGCGCACGTCGGCGGCCAGCGACCGGCCGATGCGCGTCCACTCGCGGGTCAGGGGCACGACGCGGATGCCGTCGCCCTCGGCCAGCGCCAGGTACTCGCCGGGGGTGCCGGCCAGGTCGCGCGCCCGCGCCAGCCACTGCGCGCGGTCGTCGGGCTCGGGCTGGACGAGCGTGTCGCGCACGAACCGGCCCGCGCCGGTGGCGCCGAACAGCGACGCGCGGTGAAACTGGCTGCCGCCGCAGCCGGGGCAGTCGGGCAGCGTGTCGTCACTGGTCAGCGTGACGAGGTAGCCGCACCCATCACAGCGAAACGAACCAGTGCCGGCGAGCGTACCGGCGGTGAGCGACTCGATCATCTTCCCGCCTCTCCCTCGGGGTTTGCAACGATCGTAACGCAGCCCAGGGGGAAGGCAAAGTGGCTTCGATCGGTAGACGTCATGCCAGACAGGCTTGCCATACCCACCAGGTTGGCCCCGATAAACCGCCGGCAGGAGGCGCCGCTCCGGGGCCGAACCCCGACCCATGCGGCGATCACGGACGGAGCTCGACGAGCACTACATCCGCAAGAGCGTCGGGGCGCTGAGCGACGAGCGCGAGCCCTGCCGCCACTGCGGCCGGACGCCCCTCGTGGGCGAGCGCGTGCACCGCTTGGCCGACGGCCGGCTGGTCTGTGAGCTGTGCCGGCCGCTACGGCGGGTGGAGGACGCCCGCGAGGAGCTCGTGCAGCACTTCGAGCGCGGGCAGACCGTGCGCAGGATGTAGGCGCGCGGCGGGCGCCGCGGCGCCGCCGGGCCGCGTAGACTGCTGCGCCGAATGGATCCCGTCACCGTCACCACGACGATCAGCCGCCCCCGCGACGAGGTCTTCGCCTACCTGCTCGACGTCGCCAACCGGCCCGAGTACACCGACCACTATCTGGTGGACTGGCGGCTCACCCGCGAGCAGACCGTCGGCCGCGGCGCGGGCGCCCGCTTCCGCTTCAAGGCGCCGCTGAACCGCTTCAACTGGGCCGACATCACCCTGATCGAGGTCGACGCGCCGCGCCGGATCGTCGAGGCCGGGCGCGGCGGCAAGTTCAACCGCACCCGTCTGCGCGCGGTCTACGAGCTGGAGCCGGGCGCCTCGGGGTCGACGAAGGTCACCTACATGCTCGAGACCCGGCCCGGCATGTTCTCCGACCGCCTGATGGAGATGTTCGGCTTCCGCGGGTGGATCAAGCGCAAGTCCGCGCGAGCGCTGCGCCGGCTGCGCTCGATCCTCGAGGACGGCGAGGGTCGCGGTCGGCGAGCCACGATCGCAGGACGCTGAGGCCGGTCGGTCAACTAATGTTCGCCGCCGCATGAAGCTTCGACGCGCAATCCTCCTCGCCGCCCTCGCGCTGTTCGCGCTGCCCCTCGCCGCGTGCGGCAACAAGGAGAAGGTCACCACCCATGCCGACACCGAGGGCACGTACGTCAACGTCGGCAACCTCGTCTATCAGGTCCAGATCTCGCGTCAGCTGAACCCCAACGACGACGAGGACAGGGCCTATCTGGTCGACCTGCCGTTCGGCCAGGATCAGCTCGCGCCCGACGAGGCCTGGTTCGCCGTGTTCGTCAAGGCCTGGAACGAGGGCGAAGAGGTCGCGCCGGCAGCCGAGAACTTCACGATCGTCGACACGCAGGGCACCGAGTACCACCCGGTCCCGATCGGGCCCAACAACGCCTTCGCCTACCGCGCGCAGGACGTGCCGGAGGGTGAGCAGCTGCCATCGCTCGGCACGGCGGCGTCGAACAACCCGTCGGTGCAGGGCTCGATGTTGCTGTTCCGGGTCAAGTACGACTCGTTCGACAACCGCCCGCTCGACCTGGTCATCCGCGCGCCCGAGGGCCAGGAGCCCGCCGAGGCGACGATCAGCCTCGACGTCTGACGGGCGCCGCCGGCCGGTGGCGCCGCGGGCCGGCGCCGGTCACAACGCGGCCGACAGGACCTGGCGCGCGGCCGGCGCGGCGACGTCGCCGCCGGCTCCGGCCCGCACGAACAGGACGCCGAGCGCGACCCGCGGCTGCTTGCGCTTGCCGGCCGGCGCGTAGGCGACGAACCAGGCATCGGTGCTCGGCGGCTTGGGCTCGGTGACCGGCGCCGGGGTCAGCTCGGCGCCCGGCGCCGGGCGCGTGTCCTCGAGCTCTGCCGTGCCGGTCTTGCCGGCGACCTTCACGCCGGTCAGCCCGGCCGCCACGCCGGTGCCGCCGGAGACCACGGCCTCCATCATCCGCTGCACCTGGCGGGCGACCCGCCGGCTGGTCACCCGCACGCTTCCGCGCCGCTCGCCGTAGAGGAAGGTCGGCCGGGGGCGCCGCCCGTCGTTGGCGATGGTCGCTCCGACGACCGCCATCGCCAGCGCCGTGGCCTGCACCCGTCCCTGCCCGATCGCGGACGAGCCGACCGCCAGGTCGTCGCCGATCTCGTCGGCGGGTGGGATCGTCGAGGTCGCCGCACCGGGGATGCCGGGATCCTCGTCGAAGCCGAACCGCCGCGCGGCGCCGACGAGCTTCTCCGCGCCGAGCTGCGCGCCCAGCGGGGCGAACACCGAGTTGCACGAGTGCGCGAACGACTGCACGAGCGTCCCGCCGCACGACTCGCCGTTGGCGTTCTCGAGCGCCACGCCCTCGAGCATCGCCTCGGTCTGCACCGGATACATCTTCGACGGCTCGGTGATGCCCGCCTCCAGGGCGGCGGTGACCGTGATGATCTTGAACGTCGAGCCGGGCGGCTGCAGGCCGGAGATCGGGATGCCGGCGGCGGCCAGCACCTCGCCGCTGCGGGGGCGCAGCGCCACGATCCCGCCGAGCCGGTCGGCCAGCGCGTCGACCGCGCTCTGCTGCGTCTTGAGCGAGATGGTGGAGCGGACCGGGCCTGACGCGCGGGGCGGCTGGCTGGCCAAGGTGCGGTCGCCGGCCATGAGCACCCCGCCGGCCCGCCCGCGCAGCTCGTCGTCGAGGATGCGCTCGAGGCCGCTGACGCCGACCTGGGCGTCGGCGGGAACGCCCTGCGCGCGCAGGGCCCGCGCGCGGTCGGCGGGGATCGGGCCGACCTGCCCGACGATCGACGCGGCCGCCGGCGGCGCGGGCGCGTCGCCGCGGGCCATGGGGGTGCGGTCGCGGGCCAGCAGCGGGGCGCGCGGCGGCAGCCCCGTGCGCCGGTGCAGCCGCTCCCCCTCGCGCAGGCCGGGGAACGTGAGCGCGGAGGTCCACGTCACGCGCGGCTCGCCGTCGATCTCGGTCACCGGCACGCGCAACGTCGCGTGCACGGTGCCGAACGCCCGGGTCGCCACCGCGGCCGGCACCAGGTAGACGTTGTCGCCCGCGTCGCGGGGCGGCCCGAAGCGCAGCCCGGTGGTCGTCGCGGTGGTCGCGGCGTCGCGGTAGGAGCGGGCGAACGAGCGCAGCGACCGCTCGCTGGCCGGCGCGTCGGTGAGCTCGTACATGCGTGCGACGTCGCCGCGCTGCCAGGCCTGGGCGAACTGCACGGCGATGCGCTGCGACGCCGCGACATGGCGGCCGCCCAGGACCGCCCCCGCCGCGAACGCGAGCACGGCGGCGCCGGCGACCGGTGCGACCCGGCGCCACCGCAGGCCTCCCTGCCGCTTGCTGTGCCCGCTCACAGGGGTCCAACGGTAGATGATGAGACGGCATGACCCGACTGGACTGGATCATCGCCGGGGTGGCGATCCTCGGCGCGATCGCCGGCTACAGCCGTGGCTTCGTGGTCGGGGCGCTGTCGCTCGTCGGCTTCGCGCTCGGCGCGGTGCTGGGCACGCGCATCGCTCCGCTGCTGCTCCACGACGGGTCGGCGTCGCCCTACGCGCCGCTGTTCGGGCTCGTCGGGGCGCTCGGGCTGGGCTTCCTGTTCGCGGCGGGGTTCTCCGGCGTGGCGTACCGGCTGCGCCGCGGGGCGCGGCGGGTCCCCGGCTTCACGACGGTCGACGGGGCGCTCGGCGCGCTGCTGACCGCGGCGATCGCGCTGGCGCTCGCGTGGATCGCGGGCGCGGTGGCGCTGCAGATGCCCGGGCAGTCCAAGCTGCGGCGCGAGGTGCAGCGCTCGAGCGTCCTGCGCACGCTCAACGACGTCCTGCCGCCGTCGGGGCCGATCCTCAACGCGATCGCGCGCATCGACCCGCTGCCCGCCCTGCGCGGCCCCGAGGCCAACGTGCCGCCGCCGCGGGCGGGGATCGCGCGGGACCCCGACGTGCGCGCGGCCTCCGCCTCGGTGGTGCGGGTGCTCGGCAGCGCCTGCGGGCTCGGCGTCGAGGGCTCGGGCTGGGTGGCGCGGCCCGGGCTCGTCGTGACCAACGCGCACGTCGTCGCCGGCCAGCACGACACGATCGTCCAGGTCCGCGGGACGGGTGACCGGCTCGCCGCGCGGGCGGTCGCGTTCGACAGCGTCGACGACGTCGCGGTGCTGCGGGTGGAGGGGCTGGACGCGCGGCCGCTGCCGATGCGCTCCGGCGCGCCCGACGGGACGGCGGGCGCGCTGCTCGGCTTCCCGCAGAACGGACCGTACGACGTGCGGCCGGTGCGCGTGGGCCAGGCGCGCGCGATGCTGGCCGACGACGCCTACGGGCACGGACCGGTCCGGCGGCTCGTCCTGCCGCTGCGCGGCCGGGTGCGCCACGGCAACTCGGGCGGTCCGATCGTCGACGCCCGCGGGCGGGTCATCGGCACGGTGTTCGCCTCGACCGTCGGAGGCGACCGTCCGGGCGGCTACGCGGTTCCCAGCCAGGTCGTGCGCGCGGTGTTGCGAAACGCACGCGGAACCGTGTCAACTGGGCCCTGTACGCGGTGAGGGCGCGGAGGGCCGCTATGGTGCCCCGATCGTGAGCAAGACGCTGGTCATTGCCGAGAAGCCGTCCGTCGGGCGCGACATCGCGCGGGTGCTCCCCGGGCCGTTCGCCAAGGACGAGGGGCTCCTGGAGGGTCCCGAGCACGTCGTCACCTGGGCGGTCGGGCATCTCGTCCAGCTCGCCGAGCCCGACGAGTACGACCCGAAGTACAAGAAGTGGAAGATGGGCGACCTGCCGATCGTGCCCGACCGCTTCAAGCTCGTCGTGCGCGACGAGCGCTCGAAGAAGCAGATGTCGGTGGTGGCGCGGCAGCTGCGGCGCGACGACGTCGATCTCGTCATCAACGCGTGCGACGCCGGCCGGGAGGGCGAGCTGATCTTCGCCTACCTGTACGAGAAGGCGGGCGCGCACAAGCCGGTCAAGCGGCTGTGGCTGTCGTCGATGACGAAGACGGCGATGGAGCACGCGTTCGCGCACCTGCGCGAGGCGGACGAGCTGCGCACGCTGGAGGCGGCGGCGCGGTCGCGCTCGGAGGCCGACTGGATCGTGGGCATGAACGCGACGCGCGCGGCGACGATCCGGCTGCGCACGTCGTTCGACGGCGCTGTCTCGCTGGGGCGGGTGCAGACCCCGACGCTGGCCATCCTGGCCCGGCGCGAGGAGGAGATCGCGGCGTTCAGACCGGAGCCGTACTGGCTGGTCGACGCGACGTTCGAGGCCTCCGGCGCCCGGGTCTACGAGGGGCGCTTCCATGCGGGCGCGCAGCCGCGGATCGCGACCGCGGCCGAGGCCGAGGCGATCGTCGCCGCGGTGCGCGGCCAGCGCGGCACGATCACCAAGCTCGACAAGACCAAGCGCACCGAGAAGGCGCCGCTGCTCTACGACCTGACGTCGCTGCAGCGCGAGGCCAACACCCGCTACGGGTTCAGCGCACGGCGCACGCTGGCCGCCGCCCAGCGCCTGTACGAGGAGCACAAGGCGCTGACCTATCCGCGCACGAGCTCGCGCTACCTGACCAGCGACATGGTCGCGGAGATCAAGCCGACCGCGGCGCTGGTCGGCGGGCATCGCGACTACGCGGCCGCGGCGGCCTACGTGACCGGCCTCGACCTGCTGCCGCTGGCGCGGGTCGTCGCCGACGACAAGGTGGGCGACCACCACGCGATCATCCCGACCCGGGCCGAGCACAAGCTCGACAAGATGAGCGAGGACGACCGGCGGGTCTACGACCTGGTCGCGCGGCGCTTCTTGGCCGTCTTCCACCCCGACGCGGTGTTCGAGAACACGCGGGTGGAGACGACGGTCCCGAAGGGCACCGCCGGCGAAGCCGGTGGCTTCGTGTTCCGCACGCGCGGCAAGGTGCTGGTCGTGCCCGGCTGGCGCGGCGTGTACGGCGAGATCGCCGAGGGCGACCAGGGCGACGACGACGAGGGCCGCGAGCAGCAGCTCCCGCGCCTGGAGAAGGGCGAGGACGTCGACACCCGCAAGGTCGCGGCGGCGGAGAAGGAGACCAAGCCGCCGCGCCGCTACAGCGACGCGTCGCTGCTGGCCGCAATGGAGACGGCGGGCAAGCTCGTCGACGACGACGAGCTGCGCGAGGCGATGAAGGAGTCGGGGATCGGCACGCCGGCCACGAGGGCGTCGATCATCGAGCGGCTCATCGACGTCGGCTACGTCGAGCGCGAGGGCCGCTCGCTGGTGTGCACGGAGAAGGGCGTCAACGTCATCCGCCTGCTGGGCGAGCATCCGCTGACCTCGCCGGGCCTGACCGGCAACTGGGAGCACCGGCTCGACAAGATCGAGCACGGCGGCGACTCCCGCGAGCGGTTCATGGCCGACATCGCGAAGTTCGCCGGCGACACCGTCCGCGTCCTCGACGACACGCTCAAGGACGTGCGCATCCCGCGGGCCAACCTCGGCCCGTGCCCGGTGTGCGGCCGCGACATCGTCGAGAACCGCAAGGGCTACTCGTGCTGGTCGCGCGAGGATCCGGGCTGCGGGTTCGTGATCTGGAAGTCCAAGGCGGGCAAGACGCTGACCGCATCGGTCGTGCGCGAGCTGATCCGCGCCGGGTACACGAGCCGCCCGGTGACGGGCTTCCGGTCGCGGGCCGGCCGGGCCTTCCGCGCCCGCCTCGCGCTCGAGCAGACCGACGAGGGCAAGTGGCGCGTCGAGTTCGACGAGCCGTGGGCCAAGGAGGGCGCCAAGCCGCCCGACGAGGAGACCGCACCCGCCGGCGAGGAGGCCGCCGCCGGCGTGGTCTCGCAGCCCGAAGCCGCGTAGCCGCGAGTCGTTCGTTCGGCGCGCCGGAGTGCGGCCCGTCGGCCCACGCCGTGGCACCTCTCCGGCTCGTGCGGCATCAATCTAGGTGGGGGCACCTGGTGACGGCGGCGACGCCCGGCCGCGAGGGTGGCCTGCGATATGCGCCACCGTTTCGCCGCACCGCTCGCCGCCATGCTCGTCTGCCTGTTCGCCGCTCCGGCGCAGGCGGCGTTCAACGCCCCCGTGCTCGTCTCGCCCGAGAGCGAGGACGCCTTTCAACAGACGGTCGCGGTCGCGCCGGACGGCCACGCCGTCGTCGCGTGGCGCGCCGCAGACGGCACCGGCAGCCTGAAGGTCGCGCGCCGGGCAGCGGGGGCGGCGTGGAGCGCGCCGGAGACGGTGAGCGGCAGCGCGTCCGTCACCGACATCGACGCCGTCGTCGTCGACGGCGGCGGGCTGACGCTCACGTGGTCGGACGCGGGCGGCGACGGCCACTGGGCGACCGCCGCGTCCGCGGGCGCCCCGGTCGGCGCGGCGCAGGTGCTGACGGGTGACCATCCCGCGCTGGCGACGGACGCCGGCGGCCAGGTGATCGTGGCCTACGAGAACGGCGGCGACGTCGTCGTGCGCGAAGGCGCGGTCGGCGCGGCGCTGGACCCGGCGACGACGGTCGTCGGCACCGGCACGAGCCCGGCCGTGGCCGCCTACGGCGCCGGTGGCGCGGTCGTCGCGTGGCTCGACGCGACCGGCACCGTGCACGAGGCGGGCCGGGCGACCGGCGCCCCGGCTTCGGCGCCGGCCTGCCGCTGTCGGCGAGCGGCGTCACCGCGACGCCGGTGGTCGCCGCCGGCGCCACCGGCCGCGCGGCCGTCGCCTGGCAGCGCGCCACGACGGTGGAGGCAGCGGTGCGCACCGCCGGCACGTGGGGCGCCGCGGCGGCGCTCAACAGCGATGGCGAGGCCGCCAACCCGCGGGTCGCGGTGGACGAGGTCGGGCTGGTCACGGCTGTGTACTCGCTGGGCCTCACGTCGGCCGACGATCCGCCGAATCTCCGCGTGGAGGTCGACGCGCGGTTCATGGCGCCCTCGGACGCCGTCTTCGGCACCGCGCAGGAGCTGGGCGCGGAGCCCGTGCCCATGCCCGCGGGGTTCCCGATCGCCACCGCCCTGGCCGTGGCGCCGAACGGCGCGACGGTGGTCGGTTGGGTGTCGCCCACCGGCGACGTGCGGGCCCGCACGCTGACCGCCGGCGCGAGCGCGTTCGGCCCCGTCAGCGCGCTCGCCGGCAACGGCGCGGCGGGCGGCGGCGAGGGGCCGTCCGCCGCCATCTCCGCCGCCGGCGTCTCGACGGTCGCGTGGCGCTGGTTCCTGCCCGCGCAGAGCGCGCATCGCATCGGCGTGGCCGACGACGGCGCCGTGCCGGTGACGCCGCCCGCGGGTGGCGAGGGCGGCGGCGGTGGCGGCGGTGCGCCCGCCGGACCCGTCGCCTCGACCCCGGCGGCGCCGGCGGCGCCCGCCCCGCCCGCCGCGCCGGCGCCCGCGCTGGTCGCATCGCCGCAGGTGGTCGTCCCGCTCGAGGTCCTCGGGCTGCGCGAGCTCGTCCGCCTGCGCCCGTCGTATCCCAAGCGGGTCATCGTCGACTGGGGCCCGTCGTCGCGCGACGAGCAGCGGCAGATCCCGCGCGACGGGCTGGTGGACCCGGACCGCGACGTGGTGCGCTCGCAATTCTCGGATCCCGACAACCGCTCCGGGTACGCCTACTGGTCGTTGCACCGGGTGGAGCGCGCCGTCAAGCGCCTCGCGCACCGGCACATCTACGTGCAGCCCAGCTTCCACCCCATGGCGCGCAAGTCGGTGTTCGCGCCCTATCGCGACATCGAGCCCTACGACGTCTACGCGATCGAGGACAAGCCCTCCGAGCAGCAGGCGCATGGCGGCGGCCAGCTCGCCTCGGTCGAGTACCCGGCGGCCGTCGACGTCTACTACTGGGACCCGGAGGAGGATCGCGGCGACATCCTGCGCAAGCAGCAGGAGGAGCGCCTGAGCGCCTGCGCCGAGCTCAACCAGGTCATCGGCACGGGCGCCAACTTCGACGACAACGCGATCGACCTCGTCGACCGCTTCCGCCGCGACGGCTGCGACGTGCAGGTGACCTTCGAGGAGATCAAGGAGAATCCGCCGCTGGTGCCGTTCGTCTCGAGCATGGAGATCGGCCCCGGCGAGAGCGCCCGCGCGCTGCGCAAGGCGACGTGGGCGCGGCTCACCGTGCGCCGGCCGGCGCGGGCCGACCTCGGCCTGATCGTCCGCCCCGACGGCACCGAGAGCTTCCCGTCGCTCGACGAGGACTGGCGCGTGCCCGCGATGCCGTCCGGCGCCCGCTCGTCGGCCGGCGCGCTGCTGAACGTCACCGTCGTCGACCGCGGCGCCCGCTCGAGCGCCGACGGGACGCTGGGAACGCCGATCGCGGGCGTGACGGTCACCGGCTGGTTCGATCCGCACGGCGACCGCCACCGCACGACCAAGGTGTTCGAGGCGGTCACCGGGTTGGACCGTGATGCGGGCACGGTCAGGACGCCGCGGATCAAGGTGCGCCTCGACGAGCCGGGCACGCTGCGCATCGAGGCGACCGGCACGCCGCGGGAGGGCCTGCCCCTCCAGGGCTGGACGAAGCTCGACGTGGCCGCGCCGCAGGACTGCGTGACCGGCGTGTCCGGCTGGGCCTGGCGCTTCTCGCGCGACGTGTCCGGCTACCGCCGCACCGAGTCCTGCGGCGGACGGGCTCGCGCCCACGCGGCATCGCTGCAGGGCATCATCGCCGGGCTGGGGCAGCTGATCAGCCAGCTCTTCGGGCAGCCGACGGTGCTCGACGCGCCGCTGCCGGCCGCCGAGCGCCTGCGGCGGGCTCAGAGCCGCGGGACGGTTCCGGGCCAGCTCGCGCTGGGCGCGCCGCTGTCGGCGCGGCCGACGCTGCCCACCGTCCGCGGCGGCGCCGTCATCGCCAGCGGCGGCGGAAACCTGATCGAGCGTCGGTCGCTCGGCCTCTACGGCGCGACGTCGTCGCGGCTGCTCGACCTCGGCGCCGACGGCGTGGCGCTGGTCGGGTCGACCATCGTCTCCCGCGACGGCGGCGGGGTCATCGCGGCGGGTGGCGGCAATGTCATCGCCTCCGGCGGCGGCAACGTCATCGCGGCGGGCGGCGGCAACGTCATCGCGGCCGGTGGCGGCAACCTCATCGACATCCGCACGGCGAGCGTGATCGCGGCGGGCGGCGGCAACGTCATCGCGGCCGGTGGCGGCAACGTGATCGCGTCCGGCGCCCTGAACCTGCTCACGGTGGCGCCCGTCATCGCGGCGGGCGGCGGCAACGTGATCGCGGCCGGTGGCGGCAACGTGATCGCAGCGGGCGGCGGCAACTGACCACGCCGAGCTGAGGCGAGTCGACGCCGGTCCGCGTACCCTGGCGTCGGACATCGCGGCCGCCGGGCGATCACGTGGCGCGCGGGACGGTCCGCGCGAGGACCGTCGCCGCCCGGCGCCCGCCGGACGCTCCTATGGTCCCCGGCGCGTGGTGGCACGGAGGGTCACGCCGGAACGGATTCCGCTGCTCGAACGCGAGGCGGAGCTGCACGCGCTCGTCTCGGCGCTGGACGATGCCCGAGGCGGCCAGGGCCGTCTCGTGGCGATCGAAGGGCCGGCGGGCGTCGGCAAGTCGCGGCTGCTGGAAGAGGCGGTCCGGGAGGCGCGCGGGTCCGGCCTCGACGTCCTGCGCGCCCGGGGCGGCGAGGGCGAGCGCGACTTCCCGTTCGGCATCGCGCTGCAGCTGATCGAGCCGGTCGCCCGCGCCACGGCCGCGACGCGGGCGAAGCTGACGCGCGGCGCGGCGGCCGCGAGCGCCGCGCTCCTCGACGGAAGCGCGTGGGAGCGGCTCGGCGCCGATCCGAGCATGCTGTTCATGCTCGTCCACGCGCTGTACTGGCTGACGTCCAACCTGGCGGATCGGCGGCCGCTGCTCGTCGCCGTCGACGACATCCGCTACGCCGACGCGGCCTCCCTGCGATACCTGCGCTACCTCGCCCACCGCATCGCCGACCTTCCTGTCGCGCTGGTCGTCGCGTTGCGCACCGGGGAGCCGCTGAGCGTCCGCGAGGACGTGCTCGCGCTCGTGCGCGACGAGCACGCGACGACGCTGGCGCCCAGCCCGCTCGGTGCGGCGGCGGCGGCCGCCGTCGTGCGCCGGCACATGCCCGGCGCCACCGACGACTTCTGCGCCGCATGCAGCGAGGCGACCGGCGGCAACCCGTTCCTGCTGCGGGAGCTGCTGCTCACGCTGAGCGCCGACGGCGTGACGCCGACCGGCGCGGCCGCACCCGCCGTACGCTCGATGGCGCCGGAGTCCGTCTCGCGGTCGATCCTCGTCCGCCTCGCGCGCTTCTCGCCGGAGGCGGTGGCGCTAGGGCGGGCGGTCGCCGTCCTCGGCGACGCCGTCGCGCTCGACGAGGCGGCGGCGGTCGCGCAGCTCGACCGCCCCCGGGCGACGGAGCTCGCCGCTCAGCTCGCGCGCGCCGGGGTGCTCGGCGCCGACGCGGCGCTGTCGTTCGCCCATCCGCTCCTTCAGACCGCCGTGCTCGCCGACATGACGCCGCTCGAGCGCTCGGCGGCGCACGCGCGAGCTGCGCGCGTGCTGCACGACCGCGGCCGCAGCGTCGACCTGGTCGCCGCCCATCTCCTGCGCGCCCCGGCGGTGGGCGAGCCATGGGCCGTCGAGACGCTGCGCCAGGCGGCCGCGCACAGCGCCGGCGAGGGGACGCCCGGCGCCGCGGCCGAGCGGCTGAGGCGGGCGCTGCAGGAGCCGCTTGGGCCGGTCGCGCGGACGGAGATCGAGATCGCGCTGGGCCGGGCGGAGCTGGCGGCCGGCACGCGCGCCGGCGCCGAGCGGATCGAGGGCGCGCTGCGCGCGCTGCCCGCGCGCCGCCAGGCGGCGCTGCTGCTCGAGCTTGGCCAGACGCTGCACGTCCAGGAGCGGCCGGCGGACGCGGCGGTCGCGTTCACCCGCGGCCTGGCCCTGGTCGACGGCGACGGCGAGGACGCCGACCTCGTCCGCGAGCTGCGCGTGTCGCGCGCGCTGGCCGGCTTCTGGGCGCCCGATCACGTGCCCGACGCCGCGGAGGCGGTCGCGCCGCTGCTCGACGAGGGCCGCGCGCCGGCGGGGCGCGTGGACCGCGTCGCGCTCGTCACGATCGCCACGGCCGACCTCTTCGCGGGCCGCGACCGAGAGCAGGCGATCGAGCGGGCGTGGCGGGCGTGGGGCGGGGCGCCTGGCTCGCGGACGCGGGGCTCGGCGACGCCCGGATCGGCAACCTCGTGGGGGTCCTGACGTTCAGCGACGCGTTCGACCGCTCGCTGGAGGTCTGCGAGCGCCTCGTCTCGGAGGCGTCCACGCAGCAGATGCCGGTCGCGTTCGCCACCGCGGTCTATCTGCGGGGGATCCTGCAGGCGCACCGCGGGCGCCTGGCGGAGGCGGCCGCCGACCTCGAGCAGTCGCTTGAAGCCGAAGCGCTCGGCTGGGCGTTCCTCGCCCCGACGGCGCGCGGGACGATCGCCGTCGCCCAGCTGTTGGCCGGCGATCCCGACGGCGCCGAGCGCGTGCTGCGCGTCGATCCGGCGGTCGAGGCGGCCGCGCAGGAGGACTATCTCTACGGCGTGTGGTGGCTGGGTGGGCTGGCTGGCTCCTCGCGCGCGGCGATGCCGCCGCCGCGCGGCGCCACTTCGCGGTGGCCCGCGGCCAGATCCTGTCGCTCGGTGATCGCAACCCCGCGATGTTCAACTGGCACAGCGGGTGGCGCTCGCCGCCCTGCGGCTCGGCGACGAGCGTGGCGCACGCGAGCCTCGCCGACGGCGAGGTGGCGCTGGCCCGGGCCTACGGCGCGCCCCGTGCGCTCGCGCTGGCCCTGCGCATGCGCGCGCTGGTCGAGCCGCCGGCCGGCGGACGGCTGCCGTGGCTGGAGGAGGCCGCGGCCGTGATCGACGGGTCGGATGCCCTGGCCGCCCGCGCGCAGGTGCTGACGACGCTCGGCGCGGTGCTGCGCCGCGAGCGCGGCAACAGCGCGGCGCGCGAGCCGCTGCGGGCGGGGCTGGAGGCCGCTCACCGCGCGGGGGCCGACGCCGTCGCGCGCCAGGCCCGGGAGGAGCTCGCCCTGGCCGGCGTCCGCTCCGCCCGGCCGGTGCGCACGGGCGCGGACGCGCTCACGCCGGGCGAGCTCCGCGTGGCCCGCCTGGCCGCGCGGGGGCTGACGAACCGCGAGATCGCCGAGGCGCTGTTCGTCACGCGCAAGACGGTCGAATGGCACCTGCGCGGCACCTACCGCAAGCTCGGGGTCAACGACCGGCAGGCGCTGAGGCCGCTCGTGGAGGCGGCGGCGCGGGCCGACTGACGCCGGCGGGCGCGGCGCGGCTCACGCTGGCGGCTTCTCGTCCACCGGGGTGGATGCGGCGGGTTCGCACGCCACCATCTGCTGCAGGACCGCGAACAACCCGGTCCAGCCGGTGAACGGCTGCGGCGCGCCGGCCTCTCGATAGACCAGGCCGGCGATCGGGGCGGCGTCGCGACGCAGTTCGAGCACGATGCGATCGACGGGATCCATGCGAGCATCACCCTCGCCCGCATCGGGCGCCGCGTCACCAGGTGCCCCCTCCTAGCAAGGCCCGCGTCCCCGACCTCGAGCGCTCCCAGCATGAAGGCGAGATGCAGCAGCTGCCGGGTCGACATGGCCGGCAACCACCGCGTCGACGTCTACCAGGCGATCCGCGGCGCCCGCCTGGCGCTCGAGCAGACCGACGCGGGCCCGGACGCCCGGCCGAGACCCGTTCGATGCAGGCCCAGATGGGGGCGGGCACCCATAGACGGTGCGGCCGTTGCGGGGCAGCCTCCCGTCCAGATGAGCCGGTAGCTGTCCCGACGGCGAACCCGGCCCTCGGTCGCGGACCGGCGGGGCGCTCGCCGGCGAACGGCCGGGCGGCGAGAGGAGGCTTGGCATGGCTGACGAGGTACATCAGCTGCAACTGTCGGTCGCCGCGATGGCGGCCGCGACGCTGGGAGCGCAGGGCGCGCCAGCGTGGTCCCGGACGGCGGAACTGCTCCTTCTCTCCTTCCGGGACGTGCGCTTGTCCTACTGCAAGGCCGTGCGCGAGATCGATGCGCTCGGCGTTCCGGTGCCGGAGGAGCGACGGTGACACCAGCGACGAAGAGGGGCCGACCGACGTGACCACGATGATGACGGCGACGACCGACACGGGGACCGATCTCGAACGGTTCGTGGCGGATGCCGAGCGCCAGGCGCAGGTCCGCCGCGTGCGCGAGAAGATCGCCGAGCTCGGCGTCACCTACATCTACTACCAGTTCATCTCGGTCACCGGCCGGGTGATGGGCAAGGGCGCGCCGGCCGATCACTGGGAGCGCTTCGCCGAGAAGGGCTTCCAGCTCGTCTACGGCTCGACGGCGAACCTGTTCATGGACCGGTTCGACAACTACATCGGCTACGGCCCGGAGTCCTGGGAGCTCGTCGGGATCCCCGAGCCGGAGACGTTCCTGCAGCTGGCGTGGGACAAGCGGATCGCGCGCGTCTTCTGCACGCTGTTTCGCGGGCGCGAGCATCCCGACGACGCAGGTGCGTACCTGACCTCGGACTGCCGCGGCAACCTGCGGCGCATCCACGAGCAGTTCCGGGCCGACCACGGCGGGCTGCACCTGCGCGCCGGCACCGAGCCCGAGATGATGTGGCTGCGTCGGGGCCCGGACGGCCGGCCCGACGGCGGGGCCAGCAACGCCTACTGCTACCACATCGACCAGTTCGAGTCGCTGCGGCCGATCTCGATGAAGGTCATCGAGTACGCCCGCGAGATGGGGCTGGAGATCATCCAGGGCGATCACGAGGACGCGCCGGGCCAGCTCGAGCTGAACTTCACCTTCGACGAGGTCCTGCGCAACGCCGACCGGCTGACGACCTTCCGCCAGATCTGCGCGCAGGTGGCGCGCGAGCACGACATGATCGCGTGCTTCATGTCCAAGCCGTTCATGGAGGTCTCGGCCTCCGGCTGCCACACCAACGTCTCGCTGTGGCGTGGCGGCGAGGAGGTGGCCAAGCTCCCCGGCCAACCGGTGCCCGGGCTCGAGTGGCCGTTCACCTACGCCGAGGGCGGCGAGAACACGTTCCTGCCCGAGGGCGACGACCCGCGCACTCCGGGGACCACCGGCCTGCACGCGCTGGGCGGCATGATCGAGCACCTGCCCGGGATCACGGTCTTCGGCTGCCAGACGGTCAACTCCTACCGGCGGCTGCTCGAGCCGGGCTTCTGGGCCCCCGTCTACGCCAACTGGGGCTTTCAGAACCGCACCGCGGGCATCCGCCACTCGGCGCCCGGGCGCTTCGAGTACAAGGCGGTCGACTCGTCGCACAACCCCTACCTGCTCGGCGCGGCGCTGCTGCGCGCGATGGACGACGGCATCCGCCGCGAGCTCTCGCCCGGCGCACCCGAGCAGCGCAACATCTACGACCTCTCCGAGGAGGAGCGCGCGCAGTACCCCAAGCTCCCGATGTCGCTCGGCGATGCGCTCGATGCGCTGGAGGCCGACCCGGTCGCGCGCTCGGCGCTGCCGGGCGAGATGGAGCGGGTGTTCCTGCACTACAAGCGCGACGAGTGGGACCGCTTCCTGGCCACGGTCACCGAGTGGGACCTGGAGCAGTACCTGGATTGCCTGCCCTGACCGCAGCGGGGCGCGGGGCTGACCCTCGCCCGCGGCTGGGCGCATCGCCCCCGCGCCCCAGTCCGCCGCGCATCGCCCGCGCCCCCTCCGCGGCGCCTCGCCTCGTGCTTGGCCGCGGCCCGTCGTCCCGCGGCCCCAGTCCGCCGCGCATCGCCCCGCGCCGCTTCCGCCGCGCGGGGCGCCGCGCACCGCGCCCCGTCCGCGGCGGGCGCGCCGCGCCGGCCGGTGGCGTCGGCCGCGTGCGCAACAGTGTGGTCCCGATGCCCCTGACCCTCCTGACCGGTCCTGCCAACTCGGCCAAGGCCCGCGCGGTGCTCGATGGCGTGCGCGCGGCGCTGGATCGCGAGCCGCTGCTCGTCGTGCCCACCGCCGCCGACGTCGCGCGCTACCGCCGCGAGCTGGCCGAGGACGGGCTGGTCATGGGGGCGCGGGTGGCGACGTTCGACGGCCTGCTGGGGGAGATCGCCCGGCGGGCGGCGGTGGCCGGCCGGCCGCTCGGGGAGGTCGCGCGCGAGCGGGTCGTCGCCTCGGTCGTGGCCCGGGCCGGCCTGCGTGTGATGGCGGCGTCGGCGGCCACGCCGGGGTTCGCGCGGGCGGCGCAGCGCTTCTTCGCCGAGGTCGAGGTCGCGCGGATCGACGCCGGCCGGCTCGCGGCCGCCCTGCGGGCCTGGGCCGGCGGCGATCCCGGCCGCGCCGCGTACGGCGAGGAGATCGCCCGGCTCTACGGCGCGTACCGCGCGCTGCTCGACCGGCTCGGCCGCCCCGACCGCGAGCTGTGGGCGCTCGCCGCCCTCGACGCGCTGCGCCTGAGCCCCGCCCGCTGGGGCGTCACGCCGGTGTTCTTCTACGGCTTCGACGACCTGACCGCGCTCGAGCTCGACGCGGTCGAGGCGCTGGCCAAGGGCGTCGACGCCGAGGTGTGGGTCTCGCTGACCTTCGAGCGCGGGCGCGCGGCGTTCGCCGGCCGCGCCCGCACCGTGGCCGAGCTCGAGCCGCTGGCGGACCGGCGGCTGGAGATGGAGCCCGAGGACCGCTACTACGCGCCGTCGGCCCGTGCGGCGCTGCACGCCCTGGAACGCCGGCTCTTCGAGGAGGTCGCGGCGCCCCCCGCGCCCGCGGCCGTGGCGGCCCTCTGGTCCACACCCGCCGATGTCGGCCCTCCACCTCCGCCACCCGACTCCGACCGGGCCCCCGTCGTCCTGCTCCAGGCCGGCGGCGAGCGGGCGGAGGCCGAGCTGGTCGCCGCCGAGGTGCTCGAGCTCATCGGGGCGGGCGTGCCGCCCGAGGAGATCGCGGTGGTGGTGCGGTCGGTCTCGGACAGCGGACCGCTGCTCGAGCGCGTCCTGGCCGCCTTCGACATCCCGTTCGCGCTGCGGCGGCGGATCCCGCTGGCCCACACCGCGTGCGGAGCCGGGCTGCTCGCGCTCCTGCGCTGCGCGGCGCTCGACGGCACCGCGGCCGACCTGGTGGGCTACCTGCGCGCGCCCGGCGTCCTCTCCGAGCCCGATTCCGCCGACCGGCTCGAGATGACCGTGCGCCGGCGCGGCATCGCCACGGCGGCCGGGGCGCTGGCCGACTGGTGCACCGGCCACGACGAGCCGCCGGGCCTGCGCCGCGTCCGGACCGCCGCCGCCGAGGGCGCGGCCGTGCTGTGCGAGACGCTGGCCGAGGAGCTCTCGGCCATGCTCGCCGGGATCGCCGGCGGGGGCGTGCTCGACGCCGCGGGACGCGGCGAAGCCCAGGCCGTCGCCGCGGGTCACGCCGCGCTGGGCGAGCTCGCCGCGCTCGCCCGCGACGCACCGCCGCTCGCGCCGTCGCCCGCCGAGCTCGCGGCGCAGCTCACCGGCATCGTGGCCTGGCGCGGCGATGAGCCCGGCCCGGGGCGGGTGACCGTCTGCGATCCGCTGGCCCTCCGCGCCCGCCGGGTCCGCGCGCTCGTGGTCTGCGGCCTCCAGGAGGGCGTGTTCCCGCGGCCCGCGAGCCCCGAGCCGTTCCTCTCCGACGCCGAGCGCCGGGAGCTCGCCCGGGCCGCGGGCGTTCTCCTCCCGCGCCACGAGGACGCGCTCGACGTGGAGCGCTACCTCTTCTACGCGACCGTCTCGCGCCCGGAGGAGCGGCTCGTGCTGGCGACCCGCATCGCCGGCGACGACGGCGACCCCGTCGTGCCGTCGTTCTTCCTCGACGACGTGCGCGACGTTCTCGGCGACCTGCCGCGCCGCCACCGCCCGCTGGGGGCGGTCGCCTGGCCGCAGGGCGCGCCGACCGCGCGCGCCGCCGCGCTAGCCGAGGCCGCCGCCGGACCGCCCCGCCGGCCGGCCGCGATCGCTCCGCTGCGATCCGAGCCGGTGCTGCGCGAGCTGCGCGAGCGCCCGGCCTGGTCGCCCTCGGCGCTCGAGCTGTGGGCGCGCTGCCCGGTGAAGTGGTTCGTCGAGCGCTACCTCGACGTGCGGGCGCTCGAGCCGGACTCCGAGCCGCTGCGCCGGGGCTCGGTCGCCCACGAGACGCTCGAGCGGACGCTTGGCGCGCTGCGCGAGCAGACCGGCTCGGCCCAGGTGCGCCCGCAGACCGTCGCCCGCGCGCGGGCGCTGCTGCACGACGTCCTGCGCGAGGTCGCCGCGCGCATCCCGATCTCGCCGAACCCCGAGCGGCTCGCCGCGGGCGTCCGCCGGCTCGAGGCCGACCTCGATCGGTACCTCGACGCGGCCGCCCGCGACGGCAGCGCCTACGAGCCGGCGCAGATCGAGCTGGCCTTCGGCTTCCAGGACGAGGACCCCGGCGGCCTGCCCGCGCTGGAGCTCGCGGCGCCCGACGGGCCGCTGCGGGTGCGTGGGCGCATCGACCGCGTCGACGTCGACCCGACCGGCCGCCGTGCGCAGGTGATCGACTACAAGACGGGCCGCGCGGTCGAGGGCGGCCGCTGGGAGCGCGACGGCAGCTTCCAGGCGGCCATCTACCTGCGTGCGGCGACCGAGCTGCTCGGCCTCGAGCCGGCGGGCGCGTTCTACCAGCCGCTGTCGGGTCCCGACCAGCGCCGCCGCGGCCTGATCGTCGACGACGCCGACCCCGGCCTCGACGTCGTCGACAGCGACCGGCGCCCGGCCGCGGAGGTCGCGCGGATCGTCGACGCGGTCATCGACCTCGCGGCCGCGGCCGCCGCCGAGGCCCGGGCCGGCGCGCTCGAGCCCCGGCCCGACGACTGCGGCCGCGACGGCTGCTCCTATCCCGGCCTGTGCCGGTGCGAGGCCGCGTGACCGCGCGGATGCTGTCGCTCTTCGATCCCGACGCGTTCGGCGACCCCCCGCGGAACGAGCCGCCGGCGGCGCCATCGGGGGACGGTCCGCCGGCGGCGCCCCCGCGGCCGCCCGCCGCCAACCCTGTTGCGGGGGCCGGCTCGCCGGCGACCGGGCGCCGCCTCACCGCCGCGCAGGACGCGGCCGCCGAGCAGCGGTCGTGCTCGCTGCTGCTGTCGGCGAGCGCCGGGTCCGGCAAGACGTCGGTGCTCGTCGCGCGCTTCGTGCGGGCGGTGCTCGACGACGGGCTCGACCCGGGGCGCATCCTCGCCATCACCTTCACCGACAAGGCGGCGGGCGAGCTGCGCGAGCGCATCCGCGCGACGCTCCACGACCTCGGCACGCCCGCCGCGCGTGCGGCCGCCCGGGCGACCGAGGGCGCGTTCGTGTCGACCATCCACGGCTTCTGCGCGCGGCTGCTGCGGGCGCATCCGCTCGCCGCCGGGCTCGACCCGAGCTTCGCCGTGCTCGACGAGCCGCGGGCCGCCCGTCTGCGCGACGAGTCGTTCGCGGCCGCGCTGCGCGCCTTCCTCGGCGGCCCGCACGCCGGCGAGGCGCTCGACCTCGTCGCCGCCTACCGGACGGATGCGCTCGCGTTCGCCATCCCGGTGATCCACGACGAGCTGCGCTCCCGCGGTGTCTCGCATCCGCGCCTGCCCGTCCCCCCGCGCCGGCCCGCGCCGGCCGCCGAGCGGACCGCGCTCGCCGCGGCCCGGACGGCGCTGGCCGTCGAGCTGGAGAGCGCCCGCGACTCCAAGCTCGTCGACGATGCGCGCGCCGCGCTCGACCGGTGCGCGCGCTTCCTCGAGGACGTCGAGGCGGGCATCGTCCCGTGGCCGGGGCGCCTGGCCGCGCTGGACATCGCCTGCGGGCGCGCCGCAGCGCTCGACACCGAGGCGTGCCACGCCTACGTCGAGGCCCGCGACGCCTACGAGCGCGCATGCGCCGACCATCACGCCGTGCGTCACGTCGAGCTCCTCGACGAGCTCCTCGACGCCTACGCCGCCGCGTACGCCGAAGGCAAGACGGCGCGCGGCGCCCTCGACTTCGACGACCTCGAGTTGCGCGCCCGCGACCTGCTGCGCGAGCGCCCGGCGATCCGCACGGCCTGGCGCGAGCGCTTCACCCTGCTCATGGTCGACGAGTTCCAGGACACCAACCGCCGCCAGCTCGAGATCCTCGAGGCGCTGGAGGACGACACCCTCTTCTCGGTCGGGGATGAGTTCCAGTCGATCTACGGCTTCCGTCACGCCGATGTCGCGATCTTCCGCGAGCGGCGCGACACGCTCACCGAGCGCGGCCTCGCGCTGCGCCTCCAGGAGAGCTTCCGCAGCGCGCCCGCGATCCTCGCGGCGGTCAACACGGCCTTCATGGGGCGCTTCGGGGAGGCGTTCGCGCCGTTGCGACCGTTCGCCGAGCCGGCCGCGGCCGACGCGCCGGGGAGCGGCGGCGCCGGGCGGGCGAGCCTGCGGCGACGGCGCCGCCGGCCGTCGAGCTGCTCGTCACCGACGCCCGCGGGTGGGACGCGGACGGGATCGATCTCGGCGACACGCTGCCGGCCGGGCCGGCGCGGTGGCGGGCCGAGGCCCGGCTGCTCGCCCAGCGCCTGCGCGAGCTCGTCGACTCCGGCGCGGCGGCCCCGGGCGACATCGCGGTGCTCGTGCGTGCCGCGGCCTCCATGCCGGTCGTTGAGCGCGCGCTGGCCGACGCCGGCCTGCCGACCCTGGCCAGCGCGGGGCGCGGCTTCTGGACCCGGCAGGAGGTCGTGGACCTGCTGGGCTACTCGCGGCGCTCGTCAACCCGCTCGACGAGCGGGCGCTGCTCACGGTGCTCGCGTCGCCGCTGTGCGGGCTGTCGTCGGACGCGATCGCCCTGCCGGGCCGCGCCGCACGCGACCAGGAACGAGCCTGTGGGCGGTGCTCGGGGCGCGGCCCGATCCGGACGCGGCCGGGCGCGAGGTGCCGCCGGCCGGCGTCGAGGCCGTGCCGGATCTGCTGCCGGCCGATGCGAGTCCGGTGGTGCGGGCGCCGCGGCTGCCGGCCGGCGACGCCGCTGCGCTCGCCGCGTTCCTCGACCGCTTCGGTGCTCAGCGCGCCGCCGCGCCGCGGCGAGCGCTCGACGAGGTGCTCGATCGGGCGGTGGCCGAGGCCGGCTACGACGCGTGGGCCGTCGGGCTGGTGGGCGGCGCGCGCCGCCTGGCCAACATCGACAAGCCGCTGCGGCTCGCCCGCGAGTTCGAGGCGGCCGAGGGCGCGACCTGCGCCGCTTCGTCGACCACGCCGCCGCGCTCGAGCAGGCCCAGAAGCGCGAGCCCGAGGCGGCGGTCGAAGATCCCGGCCTCGACGCGATCCGGCTCATGACCATCCACGCCGCGAAGGGGCTCGAGTTCGACGTGGTGGCCGTCGCCGATCTCGGGCGCCGCCCGCCGGTCACGCCGCCGCTGCTCCTGGTCGACGGCGAGCGGGTCGGGGTGCGCCTGAGCCTGCTCGACGGCGCCCGCGCGAAGCCGGCGCTCGACTATCCGGCGCTCGAGGCGGAGCGCCGCGCCCGCGACGCGGCCGAGGAGGAGCGGATCCTGTACGTCGCCCTGACCCGCGCGAAGCGCCGGCTGATCCTGAGCGGCACGGTCGAGCGCTGGTCCGGCACCGCCCCGCTCGTCTGGCTGGGACCCGCGCTGGTGGAGGACCTGGCGCAGCGCTTCGACGCGGTCGCCGACGGCGACACCGAGGCCGTGCACGACACCGTCGTGCGCGCGGGCTTCGACGTCGCGCTGACGATCAGCGCGCCGTCGGTGCTGGGCCGGGCGCTGCGCCGGGAGTGGGCGGCGCCGCGAGCGTCCGGCGCCGGTCCGCCGACCGCGCGGCCAGCGGACCCGGGCACGGCGATGACCGATCCGGCCGGGGCGTCGGCCGAGCCCGCGTCGCCCGTCGGCGCCCACCGCGACACCGCGGCACCCGATCCGGCCGGGGCGCCGGCCGAGCCCGCGCCGCCCGTCGGCGCCCACCGCGACACCGCGGCACCCGGTCCGGCCCAAGCGTCGGCCGTGCCCGCACAGCCCGCCCCGCGCGCGCTGAGCTACTCGGCGCTCGCGGCCTACCAGCGCTGCGGCTACCGCTTCTACGCCCAGCGCGTGCTGGGCCTGCCCGAGCAGGCGCCACCGGCGGATGCGGGCCCGCGCGAGTGGACCGAGGCCGGCCCCGGCCGGCCGGACTCCGTGCCGGCGCCCGGGGGCAGCCCCGGAGCCGGCGGGCCAGGCGCAACCGAGCTGGACACGCGCGTGCGCGGGATCATCGTCCACGCCCTGCTCGAGGACTCGGCCGCGGCCGCGGGCGCTGCGGCGGCCGAGCGCATCCGTGCGCTCGCCGCCCGCGAAGGCAGCGCGGCCAACGAGCGTGACGTCGAGACGATCCAGCACCTCGTGGCGGCGTTCGCCGGCAGCCCGACCGGCCGCCGGCTCGTCCGGGCCGCCCGCGTGCACCGCGAGCACGAGTTCTCGTTCGAGCTCGACACGCCCGGCCGGCCGCTGCTGGTAGGGACCATCGACGCGCTCGGCCTCGAGGCGGACGGCACGTGGCTCGTCATCGACGTCAAGACCGACCGCGTCGATCCCGGCGCCGATCTCGACGCGGTCGTCGATGCCCAGTACGCGATCCAGCGCGCGCTCTACGCACTCGCCGCGCTACGGGCCGGCGCTTCGCGCGTCGAGGTCGTCCACCTCTTCCTCGAGGCGCCGGACACGGCGCCGGCGACCACGTACACGCCGGCGGACGCGCCGCGGCTCGAGGCCGCTGTCGCGCGCCTCGTCGGTCGGCTCGCCGCGGACGAGTACCCACTCACCGACCGACCCCACGCCGCTCTGTGCGGTACGTGCCCGGCGCGCGACCGCCTGTGCCCGTACCCGCGCACGCTCACGCTGCGCGAGGACGGCGAGCCGCCGGTCACGTGATCGCCGGGCCGCGCCGCAGCAGCGCATGCCCTTCCGCCACCGCGCCCGCCACCGCGACCACGGTCTGGTTGTGCGACCGCGCGTACGACCGCAGCCGCTCGAACGCGTCCCGCTCGGTGATCCCGTGGCGCTCCATCAGGATCCCCTTCGCGCGCTCGATCGTGGCCCGCCGCTCCAGCGCCGACGAGAGCCGGTCCACCTGCTCGGCCAGCCGCCGGCGCTCCGCGTGCCGCCGCAGGGCAAGCTCGATCGCGCTCTGCACCGCCGCGCTGGAGTCCGGCCGCGCCACCGCCTCCAGCCCGCGCTCGGCCGCCGCGCCGACGAACGCCGGGTCCTCCACGTCGACGAGCGCGATGACCGGCCCCGTCGTGTACTCCGAGAGCTCGTCGATGAGGTCGAGCGCATGCTGCGCGTCGTCGTGCAGCACCACGACCGCGAGGTCCGGTTCATCGGCCGCGATCCGCGCCGCAGCCTCGCGAACGCCGATCGCGCACCCCGTGACCTCGTGGCCGAGGTCTCCCAGCATGCGGACGGTCGCGTCAAGCGCCTCGCGATCCTCGTCGGCCGCGAGAACACGCAGTCTCCGTGTTCCGTCGTCCGTGCTCAAGGGATGGGTAGTCTGTCACGCGAGCCGGCCTATCTCCCCGCCGGCTCGCATGGCGCCCCAACCGCCCGGCGCAGACTCTGCTCCGAGTATCGAGGCGCCCGCGTGCGATCACCCCATCACGACGACGCTCCCGGCCGCGCCCGCGTGTCCGGCGAACGCGTCCACCACGTCCGCGCGGCCGACGAACGCGCGCTGTTCTGCCGCAGCCGCGAGGGCGACGTCGTCGCCCGCCGCGCGCTGGTCGAGCGCTTCCTGCCGCTCGCGCGCCGGCTCGCCCGCCGCTACCAGCGCGCCGACGAGCCGTTCGACGACCTCGTCCAGGTCGCCTCGGTGGGGCTGCTGAAGGCGATCGACCGCTTCGATCCCGGGCGCGACGTCGCGTTCTCGAGCTATGCGGTTCCGACGATCCTCGGCGAGATCAAGCGTCACTTCCGCGACCGCACGTGGGCGGTGCGCGTCCCCCGCGACCTGCAGGAGCTGGCGCTCAAGGTCGATCGGGCGGTGGCCGAGCTGTCGCGCGACCTTCAGCATCCGCCGTCGGTGCCCGAGATCGCCCGGGCGGTGCGGGTCAGCGACGAGCAGGTGCTCGAGGCGCTCGAGGCCGCCGCCGCGTACCGGGCGGCCAGCATCGACGGGCCGCGGGCTGGCGACGACGACGCCGACACGGTGGGCGACGCGATCGGCGGCCCCGACCCGGGCTACGGCCGCGCCGAGGACCGAGCCACGCTGGATCGGCTCATGCACGCCCTGAGCCCCCGCGATCGCGAGATCCTGCGCCTGCGCTTCGCCGAGGACCTGACCCAGGCCGAGATCGGCGAGCGCATGGGCGTGTCGCAGATGCAGATCTCGCGGATCATCCGTCAGTCGCTGACGCGGCTGAGGCGGGCCGCGGGCGAGGCGGAGTGAGGGGCGAGGCCGGGATCAGCCCCCCGACCCGACGGGTAGTACCGCTGCGTGCCGACGCCGTCTGAGCGGACCGAGGAGGAGCAGGAGCGGCTCAACCGCCAGCTGGCCGAGCTCCACCAGGAGCTGCGGATCGCCATGCCCGGCGTCCAGATCCTCTTCGGCTTCCTGCTCGCCGCCGCCTTCAACCAGCGCTTCGGCGAGCTCGACCACTGGCAGCAGAGCGTCTACCTGGTGGCGCTGGTGTGCTCCGCGCTCGCCACGGCGTTCTTCATCGCCCCCACCGCCTACCACCGGATCACGTTCCGCCAGGGCGAGAAGCGCCAGCTGATCCGCACGGCGACGCGGATGGCCATCGCCGGCCTCGTCCTGCTGGCGGTCGCGATGACCGGGGCGGTGCTCGTCGTGACCAGCTTCATCTTCAGCGAGACCACCGCCGTCGTGGTCTCGGCGGGGGTGTTCGCCGTGTTCGCCTGGCTGTGGTTCGGGTATGCCCTGTCGCGCCGCTTCCTAGGAGACCGATCGACGTGACGCCCATCGCGGCGATCCTCGACATCGACGGCACGCTCGTCGACACCAACTACGAGCACACCATCGCCTGGTACCAGGCGTTCCGCCAGCACGACGTGCTGCTGCCGCTGTGGCGCATCCACCGCCACATCGGCATGGGCGGCGACCAGCTCGTCGGGGCGCTCGCGGGGGAGGCGATCGATGCGCAGCGCGGCGACGACATCCGCGCCGCGGAGAGCGCGCTGTACCTGGCGATGATCCAGATGACCGAGCCGTTCGCCGGCGCCCGCGAGCTCATCGAGGACCTCAAGGGGCGGGGGCGGGAGGTCGTGCTCGCCTCGTCGGCCAAGGCCAAGGAGGTCGACCACTACCTCGACCGGCTCGACGCCCGCGGGCTCGTCGACAGCTGGACGACGTCGGCGGACGTCGAGCAGACCAAGCCGCAGCCGGACCTCGTCCTCGCGGCGCTGCACAAGCTCGACGCCGGCGGCGCGATCATGGTCGGCGACACGCCGTGGGACGTCGAGGCGGCCCGCCGGGCGGGGGTGGAGACGATCGCCGTGCGCACGGGCGGCTTCTCCGAGCAGGAGCTGCGCGACGCGGGCGCGGTGGCGGTCTTCGACTCGATCGTCGAGCTGCGGGAGGGACTGGCGGACACGCCGCTCGGGTAGCCCCGACGGGATGCCCGCTTCAGAAGTCCCGAGCCCCGCCTCGCCGGCCGAGGTTCCGCAGCCGCCCGAGCCGGTCACGCCGGCCGTGCCGTCCGAGCCGGTGACGCCGGCCGTGCCCGACGCGCCCGTCACGCCCGCGGTGCCCGACGAGCCGGTCGCCCCGCCGGACCCGTCGCCCTCGCCGGTGCCGACCGAGCCGGATCCCGAGCCGCAGCCGGCCGAGGAACAGCCCGCGCGCCTCGGCCTGCCCGCTGCCTGACCTCTGACGTTTGCGGAGGGCCGGCGCGGAGGTAGTCCCGCGCCGGAGGGGCCCAACCATCGATCGAGAGGACATCGACATGGCCAGCCAGCTGCAGGGCAAGAAGATCGCGATCCTCGTGGCCGACGAGGGCGTCGAGCAGGTCGAGCTGACCGAGCCGCGTCGAGCGCTCGAGGACGCCGGCGCCGAGGTGCACCTGATCGCCCCCGAGGGCGGCGAGATCCAGGCGTTCGATCACCTCGACAAGGGCGACACGTTCGCCGCCGACCGGGCCGTGGCCGACGCGCGTGCCGACGACTACGACGGCCTGATGCTGCCGGGCGGCGTCGCGAACCCCGACAGCCTGCGCATGCACCAGGACGCGGTCCGGTTCGTCGATGCGTTCGTCAACGCGGGCAAGCCGATCGCGGCGATCTGCCACGCGCCGTGGATGCTCATCCAGGCCGGCGCGGTCCGCGGGCGGACACTCACGTCGTGGCCGTCGCTGCAGACCGACCTGCGCAATGCGGGCGCCGAGTGGGTCGACGCGGAGGTCGTGGTCGACCACGGCCTCGTGACCAGCCGCGGGCCGGACGACATCCCGGCGTTCAACGCCAAGATGATCGAGGAGCTCGCCGAGGGCGCGCACGACGTGCACGAGCAGGCGCGGCCGGCGCGCTTCGAGAAGAGCGCGATCCTCAGCTGACAGCGGTCCTGCGCGCGCGGCGCGGCGGATCGGGTAGACATGTGATCCATGCCGCGCGCGATCTGGACCGGCGCCATCTCGTTCGGGCTCGTCACCGTGCCCGTCCGGCTCTTCAGCGCCGTGAACCGCAAGACCGTCAGCTTCAACCAGCTCGACGCGACCGACAACGGCCGCATCGCCCAGAAGCGCGTCAACCCGCGCACCGGCGAGGAGGTGCCCTACGAGCGCATCGTCAAGGGCTACGCCGTCGCGCCCGACAGCTACGTGGTCATCACGAACGAGGAGCTCGACGCGCTCGAGCCGGAGAAGACGCGCACGATCGACATCGAGGACTTCGTCGACCTCAGCGAGATCGACCCGATCTTCTACGACCACCCGTACTACCTGGCGCCCGGGCCCGGCGGGGCCAAGCCGTACCGCCTGCTGCTCGACGCGATGCGCGAGACGGGCAAGGTGGCGATCGCGCGGGTCGTGATCCGCTCCAAGGAGAGCTTGGTCGCCATCCGGCCGGTGGGCGACGTGCTCGAGCTGTCGACGATGCTGTTCGCCGACGAGGTCGCCGACCCGGCGCGCATCGACGATCTGCCCGACCCCGACGACGTCAAGACGACGAAGAAGGAGCTGGCGATCGCCAAGCAGCTCGTCGAGTCGCTGGCGGGCCCGTTCGAGCCGGAGAAGTACCAGGACGAGTACCGCGAGCAGGTGCTGGCGCTGATCGAGCGCAAGGCGGCCGGCGAGGAGATCGCCGTGCAGGAGGCGCCCGAGGTCAAGCCGACTGAGGTGCCCGACCTGATGAGCGCGCTGCGCGCGTCGCTGGACGCGGTCCGCGGCGACGGCTCCGCCGAGCCGGCGCCGAAGCGCAAGGCGCCCGCGACGTCCCGTCAGAAGACCGCGTCGAAGGGGTAAGCGTCACGGCCCATGGCCGTGACGACCACCAAGCCGCCCCGCGTCCGCCTGCGCCGCTCGGACGTCACGGTCCCGGGACTGACACGCCGCCGGCGGGGCCGCGGCTGGCAGTACCTCGACCCCGACGGCGAGGCCGTCCGCGACGACGAGGTGCTGGCGCGGATCGCCGAGCTGGCGATCCCGCCGGCGTGGAAGGACGTCTGGATCTGCCCGTACCCGGGCGGCCACATCCAGGCGACGGGCGTGGACGCCGCCGGCCGCAAGCAGTACCTGTACCACGCGCGCTGGCGCGAGCGCCGCGACCAGGAGAAGTTCGACGAGATGCTCGACTTCGCGCGGGCGCTGCCCAGCATGCGCGAGCGCGTGCGGCGCGACCTCGAAGACCGCGACGACCTCGGCGCCGAGCGGGTGCTGGCCTGCGCGGTGCGCCTGCTCGACCGCGGGTTCTTTCGCATCGGCTCCGAGGACTACGCGGTGACCAACGAGACCTACGGGCTGGCCACGATGCGCAAGGACCACGTGTCGCTGTCGGGCGAGACGATCGTGTTCGACTATCCGGCCAAGCACGGCAAGCGCCGAGTGCAGGCCGTGATCGATCCCGAGGTCGCGGTCGTCGTCGCCGCCCTGAAGCGCCGGCGCTCGGGCGGGGACGAGCTGCTGGCCTGCAAGCGCGGGCGCCGCTGGGTGGACGTCCGGTCGTCCGACATCAACGCGTACGTCAAGGAGGCGACCGGAGCGGACTTCTCGGCCAAGGACTTCCGGACGTGGGGCGCGACGGTGCTGGCCGCGGTGGCGGTCGCGGTGTCAGGCGGGGCGGCGCAGACCAAGACGGCGCGCCAGCGGGCGGTGACCCGGGCGGTCAAGGAGGTCGCCCATCACCTCGGCAACACGCCGGCGGTGGCGCGGGGGTCGTACATCGACCCGCGGGTCTTCGACCGCTACCAGGACGGGCTGACGATCGCGGGGGCGCTGGGGACGCTGGCGGCCGAGTCCGGCGACACGGCGATCCAGGGGCCGGTGGAGGAGGCGGTGATCGACCTCATCGAGGGGCACGAGAGCCGCGCCGTGGTGGCGGCCGACGAGGTCGTGTAGGACCTCGGCGCCGGGGCAGCCGCCCTCGAGACCGGCGGCTCAGTTCGAGCTGCGCTCGCCGGCGAGCGCGTCGACCGCGGCCTGCCGCTCGGGCACGATCGTGAAGATCTGGTCCAGCCCGGTGATCTCGAACGTCTTGGCGATGTTCTGGTCGACGTTGACGATCACCAGCGCACCGTCGCGCGTGCGCAGCCGCTTCACCGCCCCGATGAGCACGCCGAGGGCGGTCGAGTCGAGGAACGTCGTGTCGGTCAGGTCGACGACGATCCGCGTCTTGCCGCCCTCGATGGCCTCGGTGAGCTTCTGCTTGAGCTCGGGCGCGGTGAAGAGATCGATCTCCCCGCGCACGGCCACCACGTAGCGTTCGGCGTCGACGGCGTCCTCGGTCAGTGCGAAATCGGCCGGCATCGACGCATCATTGTGGCAGGTCGGGCGACGGAGCCGGTCGGGGCGCCGGGTCTCAGGCGAAGCCCAGCCGCACGACCAGCGCGTCGTCCTCGACCGCGACGTCGTCGGCGATCCGCTCGAGGACGTTGCCCACGCCCGGCAGCGCCGCGTCCTGAAGCAGGCCGGCGCTCCCGTCGACGCCCAGCTCGAGCACGCGCAGCTCGAGCCCGTCGTCGCTCGATCGCAGCTCGACGGTGACGTGGTTGTTGCGCGAGCGCCCCGGCGCGTGCGCGGCGATCGCGTCGGTCACCAGCAGCGCGTCGTCGAGCCGGTCGACCGGGCACTGCGCGCGGGCGGCGAGCATGCCCACGACGCGCGACAGGACCGGCGCCACGAGCGGACCCTGGATGATCCGGACCGTGGCGGCGTTGCTCATGATCCGCTGTCGCGGTCGAGCCGGAAGACCATCGCGACCTCCGTGCGCTCGTCCGGCGCACGGCCGAGCTCCAGCGACTCGGTGAGCGTCGCGATCAGCGGCAGGCCGAGGCCGAGACCGGGGGAATCGGGCCGCGGCAGGATGCCGATGCCCTCGTCGCGGACCGTGACCCGCAGGGCCGCGTCCTCGACGGTGGCGGCGACCTCCATCGGACCCTCGCCATTGGCATAGGCGTGGACGACGACGTTCGTGCACGCCTCGGTGACCGCGAGCTTGACGTCGGAGAGCACTTGCGGGTCCAGCTCCAGCGCCTCGCCCAGGCCGCCGAGGGCATGCCGCACCACCGCGACGTTCTCGGCGCGGGCGGGCAGGGTGAGCTGAACATCGGCCATGCGCTTGAAGGGATTGGTGCCTGCCGGAGCCGTCGTTCACACGCGGTTCCGCGGGCGCAGGACCGCACGCTATCGCGTCGGGGCGTTGGGCGAAGGTCCGCGATCGTCTACGCTTTTTCCTCCGGGCCTGGCCGCCTCGTCGCCGTCGGAGCGCTTCCATACGACCCACCGCACCAAGCCGCCTACGGGCCCGCTGGCTCTACGACCCCCGCTACGAGCACGATGCAGGCCGCTTCGTCGCCCGTCTGGACAACGTCGCCAGCCACGAAGTGATCGAGAAGGCGCTGACCGCGGCCGGGAGAACCTCGAGCACCGCGGCGCGGCCGGGGCCGACAAGCACACCGGCGACGGTGTGCGGGGATCCTCCTGCAGACGCCCGACCGCTTCTTCCGCGGGTGGTCGACTTCGACGTCGCCGCCCAGCCGTACGGCGTCGCGATGTGCTTCCTGCCGCGCGACCCGGCGCGCCGGGAGAAGATCGAGCAGATGGGCCTGAGCCTTCGGTCCGCATGGTCGGAGGCCAGCGCCCGCCCGCTGGCGCGCGACGCCGATCGACGAGGCGCACGTGGGACGACGGTGAACGCGTCGCGCCCGCACATCCGCCAGTTCTTCGTCGGCGCGGCGAGGCTTCGCCGACGGACCAGGACGCGTTCGAGCGCAAGCTCTACGTCATCCGGCGTCTGCGAGCTGGCGGCGGGCCTGGGACTTCTACGTCCCTCGTTCTCGTCGCGGACCGTCGTCCAGCAAGGATGCTGATCTCCTACCAGGTGGCGGACTTCTACCTGGACCTGCGCGACGAGCGTCGAGAGCGCGATGGGCCTCGTGCACTCGCGCTTCGACCAACACCTTCCCGAGCTGGGAGCTGGCCCATCCCTACCGCGTGATCGCGCACAACGGCGAGATCAACACGCTGATGGGCACCGTCAACTGGATGCGCGCCCGCGAGAGTTTTCAGCTGGCGTCGCGGCTCTTCGGCGGCGACCTGCAGAAGGTGCCGGTCGCGCCCGGCGGGTCGGACTCGGCGACGTTCGATAACGCCCGAGCTGCTGATGCTCTCCGGGCGGTCGCTGCCGCACGCGGCGATGATGATGATCCTCGAGGCCTTCCCGCGACCGCGAGGACCTCACCGACGAGCTCAAGGCGTTCTACGAGTTCCACGGCGCGTTCATGGAGCCGTGGGACGGCCCGGCCGCGGTCGCGTTCACCGACGGGCGGATCATCGGCGCGACGCTGGATCGCAACGGCCTGCGCCCCGGCCGCTGGCTGGAGACCACGACGGCTGTCGTGCTCGGCTCGAGTCGGGGCTGCTGGGCATCGAGCCGCAGCGGGTCAAGCGCCTGGGCCGGCCAGCCCGGCAGCCTTCCTCGTCGATCTCGAGCAGCACCGCATCGTCTCGACGAGGAGGTCAAGCGCGAGGTCTGACCGCCGCGCCGTACCGCGAGTGGATCGCCGAGCACCAGGTCCACTTCGACGACCTCGCCCTCGACGCCGCACGTGACGCTGACCGGCGTGCAGCCCAGCCACAAGCGCCGGCTCGCGTTCGGCTACACGCAGGAGGACCTGCGCGTGCTGATCGCGCCGATTCGAGCGGCCGAGCCGATCGGCTCGGATGGGCAACGACAACGCGCTCGCGGTGCTGTCCGACCAGCGCCCGCCGCTGTTCGTACTTCAAGCAGCTCGCGCAGGTGACCAACCTGCCGATCGATCCGATCCGCGAGGAGGTCGTCATGGTTTCCCACGACCGCGGTCGGCTGAAGGGCAACCTGCTCGAGGTCGCGCCGACGCGGACTGCGCATCAGCTCGCGATGAAGCAGCCGATCCTTGCAACCTCGAGCTCGAGAAGCTCAAGAGGCCGGCCACGGCATCTTCGCCACGCACACGGTCGACATCACCTGGCCGGTGGAGGCGGACCGGTGGCTGACCCGCCCGGCTGGCCGAGATCTGCGACGCAGTCCTACATCGCGCTGGGCCAGGGCGTGAACGTGCTGATCCTGTCGAGTCTGGCGGATGGTCGCAGCGTGCCGATCCTGTCGCTGGGCACGGCCGCTGTCCACCATCACCTCGGTGCGCGCGGCAACCGCTTGCAGTGCTCGCTCGTGCTGGAGTCCGGCGAGCCGCGCGAGGTCCACCACATGGCGACGCTGATCGGCTACGGCTGCGGCGCGATCAACCTGTACCCGCCGTTCGACACCGTCGACGAGCTGGCAGGAGGGCGAGCTGAGGTGCAGGGCGGCATCCGCTGCATCGCTGTCCTCGCCGATGCCGACACGGCCGAGCGCAACGTCGTCAAGGCGATCGGCAAGGGCCTGCTGAAAGACGATCTCGAAGATGGGCATCTCGACGATCCAGTCCTACCGGGTGGCGCGCAGATCTTCGAGGCGGTGGGCCTGGAGAAGGAGCTCATCGAGTTCGCCGGCTTCACCGGACCGTCGCGGATCGGCGCATCGGCGTCGACGTGCTGGCCCAGGAGGCGCCGACTGCCACGCCCGTGCATCCGCTCTCGCCGGCGCGCTGCTGCCGGTCGGCGGGCTACGCGTGGCGCCGCGACGGCGAGCAGCACATGTGGAACCCGGAGACGATCGCGCTCGTCCAGCACGCGGTGCGCGCCCAGAACGGCGACGGGCAGGAGAAGTACCGGGAGTTCGCGCGCGCGGTCAACGCGGAGGCGACCAGGCGCGCGACGCTGCGCGGGCTCATGACCTTCCGCGGGGACGTGAGGCAGATCCCCATCGACGAGGTCGAGCCGGCCCAGGAGATCGTCAAGCGCTTTGCCACCGGCGCGATGTCTCTCGGCTCGATCTCCCGGGAAGCGCACGAGACGCTGGCGCGCGCCATGAACCACCTCGGCGGGCGCTCGAACACCGGCGAGGGCGGCGAGGATCCGGTGCGCTTCACCGACGATCGCCGGTCGGCGATCAAGCAGGTGGCCTCGGGCCGCTTCGGCGTGACCATCAACTACCTCGTCAACGCCGACCAGCTGCAGATCAAGATGGCCCAGGGCGCCAAGCCCGGCGAGGGCGGCCAGCTGCCGGGCCACAAGGTCGACAAGTACATCGGCGGCATCCGCCACTCGACCCCCGGCGTCGGCCTCATCTCGCCGCCGCCGCACCACGACATCTACTCGATCGAGGACCTCAAGCAGCTCATCTACGACCTGCGCTGCTCGAACCCGGACGCGTCGGTGTCGGTCAAGCTCGTCGCGGAGGTCGGCGTGGGGACCGTCGCCGCGGGCGTCGCGAAGGCCAACGCCGACCACGTGCTGATCTCCGGCCACGACGGCGGGACCGGCGCGTCGCCGCTGAGCTCGATCGTGGCCGCCGGGGTGCCGTGGGAGATCGGCCTGGCCGAGACGCAGCAGACGCTGCTGGCCAACGACCTGCGCTCGCGGATCACCGTGCAGACCGACGGCCAGCTGAAGACCGGGCGCGACGTGGCGATCGCGGCGATGCTCGGCGCCGACGAGTTCGGCTTCGCCACCGCGCCGCTGATCGCGACCGGCTGCATCATGATGCGCGCCTGCCACCTGAACACGTGCCCGGTCGGCATCGCCACGCAGGACCCGGAGCTCGTCAAGCGCTTCAAGGGCCAGCCCGAGCACGTCATCAACTACTTCTTCTTCGTGGCCGAGGAGCTGCGGAGATCATGGCCACGCTCGGCGTGCGGACGCTCGACGACCTCGTCGGGCGCACCGACCTGCTGGTGCCCGACGCGGCGGTCGAGCACTGGAAGGCCCGCGGGGTCGACCTGACGGCGCTGCTGACCATGCCGCAGCTGCCCGAGGACGCGCCGCGCCGGCGGGTGCGCCCGCCCGAGCCGGTGCTCGACGACGCGCTCGACTGGGAGCTCGTGCGCGACGCCCGGGAGGCGATCGAGGGCGGCGCCTCGGTCCGCCTCGACTACGCGATCCGCAACGTCAACCGCTGCGTCGGCGGCATCCTCTCGTCGCACATCGCCAAGCACCACGGCGCCGAGGGCCTGGCCGAGGACGCGATCGCCGTGCGCTTCCGCGGCTCGGCCGGGCAGTCGTTCGGCGGCTGGCTGGCGCCGGGCGTGACGTTCACGCTGGAGGGCGACGCCAACGACTACACCGGCAAGGGGCTGTCGGGCGGGGTGCTCGCGATGCGCCCGCCCGAGGGGGCCGAGTATCCCGCCGAGGAGAACGTGATCATCGGCAACACGGTCCTCTACGGAGCGACGAGCGGCCGCGCCTTCTTCCGCGGTCTGGCCGGCGAGCGGTTTGCCGTGCGCAACTCGGGGGCCAGCGCGGTGGTCGAGGGCGTCGGCGACCACGGCTGCGAGTACATGACCGGGGGCCGCGTCGTCGTGCTCGGGCCGACGGGACGCAACTTCGCGGCCGGCATGAGCGGCGGGCTGGCGTTCGTGCTCGACGAGGACGGGACGTTCGCGTCGCGCTGCAACCCGGCGGCGCTGCCCGATCTGGCCGCGCTGGACGACGCCGATGCGATCGAGCTGCGCGACCTGGTCGCCGAGCACGTCGCGCGGACCGGGTCGCCGGTGGGCCGGCGGGTGCTCAACTCCTTCGAGGAGCTCGCACCCAAGTTCGTCAAGGTGTTCCCCGCCGACTACCGGCGCGTGCTCGAGCAGCTCGCCGCGGAGGAGGACGCGGCGGCGCCGACCGGCGGCGAGGGGTTCGTCATCGAAGAGGAGGTTCCGGCGGATGGGTGAGCTCGGCGCCTTCCTGCGGATCTCGCGTCACGGCGCGACGGAGCGTCCCGCCGCCGCGCGGGTCGCCGACTACCACGAGTTCGTGGCGCCGCAGCCGGACGCGGAGCTGCGCGACCAGGGCGCGCGCTGCATGGAGTGCGGCGTGCCGTTCTGCCACAACGGCTGCCCGGTCGGCAACCTGATCCCCGACTGGAACGACCTCGTCTACCGCGATCGCTGGAAGGACGCGGTCCGCCAGCTGCACGCGACGAACAACTTCCCGGACTTCACCGGACGGATATGCCCGGCCCCGTGCGAGGCCGCATGCGTGCTCGAGATCAACGAGGGCAACGCGGTGACGATCAAGCAGATCGAAGAGGCGATCATCAACCGAGCCTGGGACGAGGGCTGGGTCGTGCCCGAGCCGCCCAAGCACGAGACGGGCCGCAGCGTCGCGGTCGTCGGCTCGGGGCCGGCGGGGATGGCCGCGGCGCAGCAGCTGCGCCGGGTCGGCCACCGGGTGGTGCTCTTCGAGCGCGACGAGGCGATCGGCGGGCTCGTGCGCTTCGGCGTGCCGGACTTCAAGATCTCCAAGCACGTCGTGGAGCGCCGGGTGCGCCAGCTCGCCGCGGAGGGGGTCGAGCTGCGGGTCGGGGTCGATGTCGGGGTCGATCTCACGGTCGAGGAGCTGCGGGTCGACTTCGATGCGATCGTGCTCGCGACCGGGTCGCGCGTGCCGCGCGACCTGCCGATCCCGGGGCGCGAGCTCGACGGCATCCACTTCGCGATGGAATACCTGTACGGGCGCAACCGCTGGGTCGCGTCGGTGGACGGCCCGGAGCCGCTGGGCGCGGTCGATCCCGCCTTGATCGCGCCGATCACGGCACGCGACAAGCACGTGATCGTGATCGGCGGCGGCGACACCGGCGCCGACTGCGTGGGCAACTCGCTGCGCGAGGGCGCGAAGTCGGTGACGCAGATCGAGATCCTCGAGCGCCCGCCGGACCGCCGGCCCGACGATCGCACGCCGTGGCCGCTGTGGCCGCTGAAGTACCGCAAGTCGTACGCGATGGCCGAGGGCGAGGCGCTGGCCATCGCCGAGCAGGACTACGCGATCGCCTCGACGCACTTCAGCGGGGTCGACGGGCGGGTGGGCAAGCTCCACTACGCGCAGGCCGAGAGCTTCCAGCCGGTGCCCGGGACCGAGGGCGAGTGGGACGCCGACCTCGTGCTGCTGGCCATGGGGTTCCTGCATCCCGAGCAGGGGCTGCTCGACCAGCTCGGCGTGGCCAAGGACCAGCGCGGCAACGTGAAGGCGCCGGCCTACGTGACCAGCGAGCCCGACGTCTTCGTGGCCGGCGATGCCCGGCGCGGGCAGTCGCTGGTCGTGTGGGCGATCAACGAGGGCCGCCAGTGCGCGCGGATGGTCGACCGCTATCTGGCGCAGATGACGTTCCCGCCCACCGTGCGCGAGCCGATCCACATCGGCAACGTGGAGCCGGCCGACGAGGGCCCCGAGGGCCCGCCGCTGCACGCCCAGGGCGGGCTGCTGGCGGCGGAAGACCGGTAGGCGCGGACGACCGCGGTCGACGGGCTCGACCGTCTGCCTACGAGCGTGTCTGCACCACCGCAGCGCGGCCCGGGCGTCGGCGGCGCGCTCAGGCCGACGCCGCGGCCCTCGCCTCGCCGCCCAACACCGTCGCCAGCAGCGCCGCGCAGCGATCCGCCTCGCCCTCGAGCTGGCGGCCGGTGAAGCGGATGACGCGGTAGCCCGCCGCCGTCAGCTCGGCGTCGCGAGCGCGGTCGCGGTGGAAGGCGAGCTGGGAGCCGTGGTGCGTGTAGGTGTCGATCTCGACGATGACGCGCCGCTGCGGCCAGGCGAGGTCGCGCTCGCCGCCGTGGACCCAGGCGTTCACCGCCGGGCGCGGGAGGCCGTGGCGCCGCACGAGGCGCAGCGCGAAGCGCTCGAGCTGGGAGCGGGTGAACTCGGCCTCGGGCTCCAACGCCGCGACCGCGGCCGCCAACGCCGGTGCGCCGGCGCGGCCCGCGTTGCGGTCGAGGACGTTCTCGACCGCGCGCAGGTCGAAGAGCCGAAGCTCCTCGCCGCGCTCGAGCGCCCGGTCGAGCTGGGCGCGGCGGACGCTGGCGGCGAGGTCGAGGTACGTCCGCGCGAGCGTCGTGACCGGGATGCCCTCGTGGACGGTGACGTCGCCGGCGTCCAGCGACGCGCGGTGCGCGCGGATCGCGGGCAGGCCGCGGCCCCGCGCTCCGGGGACGGTCACGTCGAAGCAGCGGCCGTGGTCCTCGAGAACGCCCCACAGCTCCGCGGCGGCGCGATGGGAGAGCGCGGCGCCGTCTCCGCACGCCAGCACGGCCGCCAGCCGCCGCGCGTTGGGCGTCAGCGCGGTGTGCGCGACGGCGTAGACGCCTCGATGCAGGCGGATCAGCCGGCCGTCGGCGGCGCGCCCGCCGATCGACGCGTCGGCCAGACCGGCCGCGCGCATCTGCGCTCGGCTGACGACGCCGTACTGCGTCGCCGCCAGGCGGGCGATCACCGTGTCCGGCGAGCCCGTGGCGATTTCTTTCGCCTGGGACGAAGCTATTCGCCATTCGCCTGCCACGCATGGAGCGTGGCAGGCGAAATGTGACGTGTGGGACTCGGTTCGTTGCGGCTTATCGGTGGCCGGTGAACGACAGCACCTGCTGGATGCCGCTCGGCCGGTTGGTGTACCGGATCGTCGTGGTCAGCAGGCCGGGCGCGAACGTGATGCGCTCGGCGTCCGCGTCCGACGTCCATTGCGTCGGATCGTCGGTGCCCTGCGCCGCGGCGAGCTCGTTGCCGGCGTCCTCGAACGCCTGCCACAGCGACGCGCGGCACGCGGCCAGGTCGCCCGCACCGCAGAACTTCGTCGCAAACGGCGACTTGAACTGCACGCCCAGCAGCGACCGCAGGTCCTTGTCGACGTAGTTGATCCGCCCGCCGGTGAACCCGGAGCGGGTGGAGTTCGTCGAGCCCTCCAGCTGGGACAGCTGGTCGAGCTGCGGCCCCAGGACCGGCGCGAGCACCGCGTCGGCGAGCTTGGGATAGACGGTGTCCATGATCGTCGCCGCGGCGCCCGCGTCGATCCGGCCGTCGCCGTCGCGGTCGACCCGGCTGCCGCCCTGCGCCCGCCACGCGAGCAGCAGGTCGAGCATCTGCGCTGAGCGCGCGCTCGGCGCCGGGCCCGTCTGCAGGACGCCCGCGATGCCGTCCATCACCGACCCGACCACGCGCAGATCCTGCGTGGCGGCCGCGTTCATCGCGCTGGTCACCGTCGCGAGGTCGTGCGTCTCGCGCTTGGCGATGCCCGCGTTGAGCATCTGCACGCGCTGGATCGAGCCATACGACCACTCGGCGTCAGACGACCCGAACCCGGGCGCCGGCTTGTTGTTCCAGTTGTCGAGCACGCCCGACGCCGGGTTGGCCTCGTGCGGGTGGTCCATCGGCTTCAGCCAGCCCTTCCACTCGTACTGGCCGGTGCCGACCGTCGGCAGCCGCGGGTCCACGCGCTTGTCGCGGATCGGCAGCGCGCCGGCCGAGTACGTCGCGATGTTGCGATCGTCGACGTAGCCCACGTTGAACGTGAACGGCGACGTCGCCGCCGCGCGGTAGAACGACTTCAGCCCGCGGACCTTGCCGTCGGTCAGCCGCTTGAACATCAGCTGCCAGAGGACGTCCTTGCCGTGGCTGGAGCGCTGGAAGGAGATCGCGACCTTCTTGCCGCCCACAGTCGCGTACCCGAGCACCGGCCCGTGCACCGTCGTGTGGTACTGGACGCGGCCCTGGCCGGCGATCTGACCGGCGTCGACGTAGCCCATCTTGCGGCACGTGCCCTTGTAGAGGTACTTCGTGTCCGAGCCGCCGCACAGCGTCTCGACGAACTGGTCGTTCGTGTCCGAGCCCGCCGACGTCAGCGTCCACGCGTAATCCTGCGCGCGGCCGATGAGGATGTTGCCCGCGCCGGCCGGCATCGCCGCGCCGCGCGCCTCGATCCCCGGCGCCTTGAGGTCCATCTCCAGCGTCAGGCCCGGGTAGAAATAGCCGATCTGCGGGCCCGCCACGAACAGCGGGTGGCCGTTGGTCGACCGCCGGCCCGACACCATCAGGAAGTTGGACATGTTGCGGTGCGAGCGCGCCGCGTTGGCCACCGCCCGCACGCCCGCGGCGTTCATCGAGCCGTTGTCGACCACCGCGCTGCCCGGCGTGCTCCCCGTGGGGACCTGCTCGTAGGGGAAGCGCTTCGAGATCGTCGTCGGCGTGTCCTCGTCCATGTGCTCGGTGAGGTCGCTCCAGACGGTCTTGCCCTGCTGTGCGCCCATCCGCTGCGTCAGCGCGCTCAGCAGCATCGAACGCCGGGTCTCGTCGCCGCCGCCCTGGCCGAAGATCTGGCCGGCGAGCGCGTTGACCGAGTAGATGTCGGCGCGCGTGAGCGGCGCCTGCGAGCTCTTCTCGAAGCGCAGCCGCGCGTTGGCGCCCCTGATGTACACGTCGATGTCGTGCAGCAGCGCTCGTCCCTCGCGACCCCGGCGCAGCAGCGCGCGCGTCTGCTGGCGGCTGATGATCCGGTCGGCCTGCTTGGTCACCGTCACCTGCTTGAGGCCGGTCACGAGCGAGAACGCGTCGACCCCGGGCGCGTCGAGCGCGGCGAACCGCCCCGGGTAGCGGCCCTGGGCGACAAGCAGCCCGCGGTCCTCGATGAGCACCCAGCCGGCGGCCCAGCTGAGGTCGTCGCGGTTGCGGCCCTCGATGTGCGGCACGTCGAAGCGGTCGCGGGTGATCTTCACGCCCTTGCGGGTGACCGTCTCGTTGCGGCACGGGCACGAGTCGCCGGCGCCGAAGTGCTCGGACTTGAAGTACGTCGTCAGGTCCGCGGGCGTGACCTGGTCGAACAGCGGGGTCAGGCCGTCGTACATCTTGGCCTGCTCGTCGGCCCCTGCGGGCACCGGCACGGCTCCGTACTGGCCCGAGGGGATGATGTTCAGCGCGGTGCCGGCGTAATCCTTGGCCGACGCGCTCGCGGCGAACGCGAGAACGGACCCGAGCACGGCACCCGCCACGGTGATGGAGCGGGGCATGAGGCGGGACTCTACTGCCCCAACTGCACGCGAGCGTACGTTTGACGCCTGCCTGCCTCGCAGCTAACGTGACGGGGGCGTCAACTTCGATCGCTCAGGAGCCCAGGAACACGCATGACCTCCCAGCTGCCGCGCTGCGCCATCATCGGCGCCGGATCGTCGGGGATCGCCGCCGCCAAGGCGCTGCACGCTCACGGACTCGACGTGACCGTCTTCGAGGCGTCCGACCGTGTCGGCGGCAACTGGGTCTTCGACAACGCCAACGGGATGTCGTCGGCCTACCGCGGCCTGCACATCAACACGTCGCGCGAGCGGATGCAGTTCCCCGACTTCCCGATGCCGAAGTCATATCCCGACTTCCCGCACCACACCCACATCGCCGAGTACTTCGACGCCTACGTCGACCACTTCGGCGTCCGCGATCGCATCCGGTTCCAGACCCGGGTGCAGCGGGCGCAGCGGGGCGGGGACGGCGGCTGGACGCTCACCCTCGACGACGGGTCCAGCGAGCGCTTCGACGCCCTGCTCGTGGCCAACGGCCACCACTGGGACCCACGCTGGCCGGAGCCCGCGTTCCCCGGCGCCGACACGTTCGCGGGCACCCAGCTGCACGCCCACCACTACCGCGACGAGGAGGTCCTGCGCGGCCGCGACGTCGTCGTGCTGGGCATGGGCAACAGCGCGATGGACATCGCGGTCGAGTCGAGCTACGTCGCGCGCCACACCTACCTCGCCGCCCGCCGCGGCGCGTGGATCGTGCCGAAGTACGCGTTCGGCCGGCCGATCGATCAGCTCCCCAACGACCCGCGCGTGCCCTTCCGGATCCGCCAGGCGATCATCGAGAAGGTCCTGCTCGCCCAGACCGGCCCGCCCGAGCGCTACGGCCTGCCCAAGCCCGACCACCGCTTCGGCGAGGCGCACCCGACCGTGTCGGGGCGCATCCTCGACCGCATCGGTCACGGGACGGTGGTGCCCAAGCCGAACATCGCCCGCCTCGACGGCGACCGCGTCCACTTCGTCGACGGCACGTCGGTGCCCGCCGACGTCGTCGTCTACTGCACCGGCTACAAGATCACGTTCCCGTTCTTCGACGCGGACCTCATCTCGGCGCCCGACAACCGGATCGAGCTGTTCCGGCGCGTCTTTCACCCGGACTTCGACGACGTCTTCTTCGTCGGGCTGCTGCAGCCGCTGGGCGCGACCATGCCGCTGGCCGCGGCGCAGGGCGAGTGGATCGCCGACTACCTGCGCGGCGAGTACGTGCTGCCGGCGCCGCCCGCCATGCGCGAGGACATCCGCCGCGACCTGGCCGCGATGCGCCGCCGCTACGTCAGCTCCAAGCGCCACACGATCCAGGTTGACTTCGACGACTATCTGCGCGCGCTCGACCGCGAGCGGCGCACGGGGGCGCAGCGGGCGCGGGCGCGCGGGTTCGCGCTGCCGATCGCCGCGCGCGCCCAGGCGGCCGCCGGATGAGCGGCGCCGCGGAGGCGGGCAAGCGCGAGCGCACCAAGCAGGCCAACCGCGCGGCGATCCTGCACGCCGCGCGGGACGCGTTCGTCGAGCTCGGCTACGGCGCGACGACCGTGCGCGACATCGTCCGCCGCACCGCCCTGGCCAGCGGCACGTTCTACAACTACTTCCCCGACAAGGAGGCGGTGTTCCGCGCGCTCGTCGACGAGACCGCTCGCGCGGCCGCCGAACGCACCCACCACGCCCGTCGCAGCGCCACCACGCTGGAGGAGTTCCTCGGCCTCGGCTTCCGCGTGTACTTCGAGCTGCTGCTTGCCGACCGGGCGACGTTCGAGCTGGTGCGCCGCAATGCGGGCACGGTGCGGGCGATGTTCGACGAGCCGGCGATCGGCGCCGGGGTCGACCTGCTCGCCGACGACCTGCGCGCCGCCATCGGGTCGGGGCTGCTGCCCGACCACGACGCGCGGATGATGGCCTCGGCCATGGCGGGGGCGACGTTCGAGCTCGCGGTGCGGATGCTCGAGGACGACGCGCCCGACGTGGAGCGGGCCGTGGGCTTCTGCACGCGGCTGTTCGCGGGTGGGCTGGCCCGCCTCGGCTAGGAGCACCGTTCGTCCAGGCCCCGGCGCGCGCGGTCAAGCGCGACGGTGGGGTGCCGATGGCGGATGGGAATGCTCTCCTCCCCGCGCCTCCCGCACCTCGGGCTCCTGCTGCTCGGCCTCGGCGTCGGCCTGCTGCTCGCCCTGCCCGTCGACCTGAGCGGCGCCGGATGCCCCCCGGCCGGCGAAGGACGCAACATGTGCCTCGTCCAGGAGAGCTGGGCGCCCGCGCTGACGACGGTCGCGCTGTGCCTCGCCGGTGGATGGCTGCTGGCCGACCTGCTGTTCGTGCGGCTGCCCGAGCTGTGCCGCGGCGACCGCCCGCGCAAGCCGCCGCGCCGCGGCCACGGACGCGAGGCGATCGAGGCCGACGAGGTCCTGCGCGCCGCGACATGGGCGTGCTGCCGCCGCCGCGCCGGCGCCGGGTCGAGGTCACGGTGGCGGCGATCGCCGCCCCGCCGCCCGGCCTGCGCGTCGTCGGACCCGGCGCCCGCCCGCGCCCGCCGGCCGCGCGGCCGCTGCGCCTGGTCGGCGGGCCCGGGACGGCCGGAGCGGACCGCGAGGTCCTGGCCGCCTGCTGGGACGCCGCGACGCGACGCAGCGCGCAGCTCGTCGACGCGGCGGCGCACGACCTCGACCTCGCCCCGCGGCCGCTGCGCGCCGTCGAGCGCCCACACGATCCCGACCCGCTGCTCGCCGCCGCCCGCTGGGCGCGCGACGACCGGCCGCAGGTGAGTCCGGGCCTCGTGGAGCGCCTGCGTTCCCGCTTCGCCGCGCCCCCGATGCCGGAGGCGCCGGCGCCGATCCGCGACCCGCTGCTGCGCGCCGCGATGTGGGTGCGGATCCCCGAATCGGACGGCGAGGATCGCCACGCGGCCTAGGCCGACGCCGGCTCCTGCAACCCGCGCATCGCCCGCGTCGGCCGGGCCTGGCACCACTACCATCGAAGGTCCTTGCCGACCTTCTGTCGCCACAACCGGTTCATCCAGAACTGCCCGATCTGCCGCGCGCCCGAGCCGCCGCGCCGGCGGGCCGCGACGCCCGCCTCGGGTGCGACCACCCGGCGTGGCGGGGCCACCCGCTCGGCGCGTCCCTCGAGCGGGATCCGCGTCCGGCATCTCGAGCGGGCCGCCGAGGACGGCTACGCCTCGCCGCTCGTCCCCGGCCTGAAGGCGACCGCCGACGCCGAGGCGCTGGCCGACGAGCTTGGCTTCGCCACCGGGCGGCTGACCGAGCTGGCCGTCGCGCCGCCCGGCCTGTACGCCGACGCGGGCGGCGCGTCCGACCGCGACGAGGGCATCTGGCTCGCGCTGCAGACGGTGCTGATCGGCCCGCTCGACGAGTCCGACGATCCGTTCGCCGCGCTGCGCGAGGCCGTGGTGCCATGGGCGGGGGGCGCGGCGCCCGCCGCGGAGGCGATCCGGCTCGGGCCGCGCTCGCCCTTCGCCGACGGCGCCGCTGCCGCCCGGGGGCTGGCCGCCGTGCGCGCCTGGCTCGAGCGCCAGGGCGGTCCGTCGACGGCTCTGGACGGCGATGCCACCTGGACGGCGCAGCGGCGCTTCGACCGCCTGTACGAGCGGCTCGGCACCGTCGCCGGCCTCGGTCGCGCGCGCTACGACGCGTTGGCCGTGCTCGGCCAGCTCGGGCTCGCCGCCGTAGAGGCGGCGTCGCTGCACGCCGGCGACCGCGACGATGCCACGCTCGCCGCCAAGCGGGTGTTCGGCATCGGCGACCGCCTGCTGATCGACCGCCGGGCGCGCGATCTCGCCGAGGGCGCCGGCCTGCCGATCGCCGCGCTCGACCTCGCGCTGGCCAACCACGGCCGCCCGCCGGGGAGCCCGCGGATGACGATCGGCGCCACGGCGGCCGCCGCGGACGCCGACGCGCGGGAGTTGGCCGCGGCGGCGCTGGGCGTGGCCTGACGGCTCAGGCGAGGTCCTCGCGCAGCCGCTCGGGCGGCGGCACGACGACGACCGGCACGGGGCTGTGGCGCACGAGGTACTCGGTGACGCTGCCCAGCAGCAGCGCGCGCATCGCGCCGCGTCCTCGCGTGCCCACGACGACCAGGTCGCAGCGAAGCTTGTCGACCTGCTCGACGAGCACCGGCCCCGCGTGGCCCTGGCCGAGCACCTTGGTCACCGGCAGGTCGTCCGGGACCCGCCCGAGCGCCTCGTCGAGCGTCTGCGCGACCTCCGTGCGCATCTCCTCGGCGATCTGGGCGGGATCGCCGCCGGCCAGCCACACGGCGTTGATCGTGGCGGCCACGTCCGGCACGACGCTGACGATCGTCAGGCGCGCGTTGGCGGTCTGGGCGATGAAGATCGCCTCCTGCAGCGCCAGCTCGGCGTTGTCGGAGCCGTCGTAGCCGACCAGCACGTCGCGGGGATGGCGGGGATGCATCGCCCTCAGATGATGCCAACGCCCGAACGCGAGCCGGCCGTCGCCGACCGGGCGCCGTGGCGGTCGTCTTCGAGGCGCGGCGCGCTGATCGCGCCGACGATCTCGTCCAGCGCGGCCAGGCTGTGTCCGCTGACCATTGCGTCGCAGTGCGGCAGCGCGGCGATCATGCCCTTGGCCAGGGGGACGGGGCCGGCCGTGGCCACCCGCGGGTTGACCCAGACGATGCGGTAGGCGAGCCGGCGCAGGCGCTGCATCTCGCGCCCGACGAGCGTGGGATCGCCGTCCTCCCAGCCGTCGGAGAGGATGACGACGACGGCGCCGCGGGCCATGCCGCGCCGGGCGTAGCGCTGGTTGAACGTACGCAGGGCCTGGCCGATGCGCGTGCCGCCCGACCAGTCCGGCGCCGCCTCGGCGGCGCGCTGCAGCGCCCCGGCATGGTCGCGCCCGCGCAGCGCGCGGGTGACGCGGGTCAGGCGGGTGGCGAACGTGAACGCCTCGGCCTGCGCGCCGCCGACCGCGCTCTCCAGGAGCTGCAGGTAGGCCCGCGAGTAGGACTCCATCGAGCCCGAGATGTCGCACAGCAGCACGAGCCGGCGAGGCTCGACGCGGCGGCGGCGGCGGACGATGCGGACCGGGTCGCCGCCGGTGCGGTGGGCGCGGCGCAGGGTGGCGCGGGGGTCGGGGCGACCGTGGTGGCGGTGGCGCTGGGTGCGTCGGAGTCGTCGCGGGGGTGGGGCGAGACGCAGCGAGCGCATCAGGCGGCGCACCGCGGCCAGCTCGGCCTCGTCGAGCTCGGCGAACTCGCGCTGGGCCAGGCGCTCGCGCGCGCTGGCCATCGCCAGCGTCGCGTCCTGGTCCTCCTCGGTCTCCTCCTCGTCGCCGTCTGACTCGGCGGGCACCGCCTGCGGCAGCTCGCGCGGCTGCGTGCCGGAGGGCACGTCGCGCGCCTCGTCGGTGGTGTGGCGCTCGCCTGGGCTGCGCATGTCGCCGGGCGCGTCGGGCACGCCCTCGTGGCCGCGGATCGCGTCGGCCGGGTCGCCGAGGCCGTCGAAGATGCGGGCGAAGACGCGATCGAACGCGGCTTGCTGGGCGTGGTCGCCGACGAAGATCGCGCGGGCGGCGTGGTAGACGCGGTCGCGGTCCAGCGGGGCGAGCAGCGCCAGCCCGCGGGCAAAGCGCGCGCAGCGCTCGGCGCCGGCCGCGATGCCCGCGTGGCGCAGCTCGTGCCCGAACGCCGCCGTGAACGCGGCCAGGTCGAGCTCGAGCGTCTGCGCCGACGCGGCGGGCGGTGCCATCGCGGCCCGTGGCCGCGCAGCGGTGGGGGGGCGGTCAGCCACCGGCGATGTGCTCCAGTCCTGTGGCGCGGACGGTGAGTTCGTCGTCGTGGTCTTTGAGGACCGAGCCGAGGGTGCGGTCGATGGCGTCGCTGGTCAGCGTCTGGAGTCCGAGGACCTGGAGCGCGGCGGTCCAGTCGATGGCTTCGGCCACGCCGGGCGGCTTTTGCACGTCCAGTGCGCGTAGGCGCCCGACCGCGGCGCTGACCTCGACGGCCAGCGAGCGCGCGGCGGCTGGTACGCGGCGGCGGACGATCTCGGCTTCGCGGGCCTGGTCGGGGTAGTCGATCCAGTGATAGAGGCAGCGTCGTTTGAGTGCGTCGTGCAGCTCGCGGGTGCGGTTGGAGGTCAGCACGACGAGCGGTGCGACGGTGGCGTGGATGGTGCCCAGCTCGGGCACGGTGACGCTGGACTCGGCCAGCAGCTCCAGCAGGAATGCCTCGAAGTCGTCGTCGGCGCGGTCGAGCTCGTCGATGAGCAGCACTGCCGGCAGCGGTCCGGGATGCTCGATGGCCGCCAGCAGTGGCCGGCGCAGCAGGTAGGTGTCGGTGAACAGGGAGTCTTCGTCGAGCGGCTCGCCGCGCGCCTCGGCGGCGCGGATGGCCAGCAGCTGGCGCGGATAGTTCCACTCGTACAACGCCTCGGCCGCATCGATGCCCTCGTAGCACTGCAAACGAATCAGCGGGGTGCCCAGCGCCTGCGCCAGCGCCTGGGCCGCGCTGGTCTTGCCGACGCCCGCCTCACCCTCGAGCAGGATCGGCTGGGGCAGGCGCAGGCCGAGGAACAGCGACGTGGCCAGCGACTCGTCGGCGATGTAGCCGACGCCGTCGAGCAGGTCGACGAGCGTCTCGAGATCAGGGATCTGGTCGACGACGGCCTGGGGCGCGCCGGTTCGTGCGGTCACGGGGTCGTGCGCAGGCGCTGCAGGACCATCTCCCACTCCGCCGGCCAGGTCGGCGGGAGGTCGAACCCGGTCAGGTCCTGGATCTCGTCCACGTGCTCGGCGATCTCCTCGGCCGTCAGCGGTCCCCCGGCGTCGGGGTGCTTGAAGTATCCGGCGGTCCGGCCGACGAAGAGCCGCGACACGCTGCCGCTGCCCACGCTCCACACCTCCCCGGTCAGCTCGCACGCGTCGGAGGCGAGATAGACCACCGCGGGGGCCACGAGGTCGGGACTCACGGCCTGGGCGCTCGCTGCGCCGTACTCGCTGAGGTCCACGTCGGCCGCCAGCCGGGTCTGCGCCATCGGCGCGACCGCGTTGACGCGAATCCCATGGCGCGCTGCCTCGAGCTTGAGCACGTGCAGGAGGCCGATGATCCCGCCCTTGGCCGCCCCGTAGACGCTCGCGCCGAGATTGCCGAACGTCGCCACCCCCGAGGTGGTGAAGACGATGCTGCCCCGCTTGCGTGGGAGCATCGCCCGGTACGCCGGCTGCGTCACGTAGAACGCCGCGCCGAGATGGACGTCCATGATCGTCGAGATCGCGCGGACGTCCAGCTTCGCGAACGAGGACAGCTCGATGTTGCCCGCGTTGTTGACGAGGATGTCCACCTGCCCGAACTCGTCCAGCGCACGCTGGACGATCGCCTCGCCGCCCTCGGGGGTGGCGACGGATGAGGGCTCGGCGACGGCGGTGCCGCCGCGGGCGGCGATCTCGGCGACGACGCCGTCCGCCCGGCTGGGGTCGCTGCCCGCGCCGTCCACCTGCGCTCCCAGATCGTTGACGACGACCTTCGCGCCCCGGTCGGCCAGGGCGATCGCGTAGCTGCGGCCCAGGCCCGCGCCGGCCCCGGTGACGATGGCCACGCGATCGGCCAGGTCGAGGTCGATCATGCGAGCCTCCGGCCGGTCGTCACTTCACCCATTGCTGCAGCTCGATCTGCGTGCCGAACGACGAGCCCGGGTGCACGAACGCGACTCGGACCTCGGAGAAGATCTCCCCGCGCCACTCGTAGTTGTGCAGGACGTGCGGGGAGTCGTCGGTGAAGCGCAGTCCGTTGCGGGACATGTGCTCCATGGCGGCCGGGAGATCGTTGGTGCGCAGGCAGATCTCGGACAGCCCCTCGCCACGCTTCTCGATCAACCGCGCGACGGGCCCGGTCCCGGTCGTGTCCTCGACGAAGGCGATGCGGAAGTCGCCGATCCACACGCCGGTCATGTCGATGCCGATGCCCTCCTGGGGATACGACACGCGCGCGTCGACGTCGGCGTTCAGCGCCGCGCCGAAGCGCGCCGCGGCGGCGTCGGCGTCGCGAGTGGCGATCACCACCTCCTGGATGCTGAAGCCCAGGTCTGTCATACGGTCTCCTTCTTGTGTCATCGGGGGCAATGCGCGCGGCCGAGACGGCGGCTCACGTGGCCTGCCCGGCCTGCTGGTACATGGCCAGCAGCTCGCGGCGGTTGACCTTGCCGTATGCCGCACGCGGCAGCTCGGCCAGGAAGATCACCCGGGCCGGAACCTTGTTCGGGGCGACCTGCTCGCGGCAGTGCCGGCGCAGGGCATCCTCGTCGATGTCCGCGCCCCCGGTGGCGACGACGAACGCGACCGCGTCCTGGCCGAGGACGTCGTGCGGCACCGCGATGACCGCCGCCTCCTGGACCGCCGCGTGGGCCTCCAGCGCCGACCGGACCTCCGCCGGATAGAACTTGAACCCGCCGCGGTTGATGCGGTCCTCGTTGCGGCCGACCACGTGGATCAGGCCGTCGTTGTCCTCGATCACGCGGTCGCCGGTGAACAGCCAGTCGCCGCGCAGGCGCTCGGCGGTCTGCTCGGGGCTGCGGAAGTACTCGCGCATCTGGCCGGGCGCGCGCATCAGCAGGTCGCCTTCGGTCCCCGGCGGGACCGGCTCGAGGTCGCCGTCGACCACGCGGATCTCGGTGGGCGGCAGCGGGCGGCCGATCGACTCGGGATGGCGGTCCATGTCGGCCCCGAAGTTGAGCGTCTGGCCCGTGCCGCTCTCGTTGAGCCCGTACCAGTTGGCGACGGCGGTGGTCGGCCAGCGCTGGGTGATGCGACGGTAGAGCGCCGCGGTCAGCGCCGACCCGCTCATGATCATCAGGTCGGGTGCCGCCTCCGGTGGCCCCGGAGGCAGGTCGCACATCATCGCGAAGAACGCCGGTACGCCGTTGTAGATCGTCGTCTTGTGCTGCGCCATCCGCTGCTCGGAGGCCTCTGCGTTGAAGCGCCGGCCCTCGAAGATCAGCCGGCAGCCAGAGAACGCGGTCGGGTAGATGTTCTCGATCAGGCTGGCGGCCGTCCAGAGCGGGATCGGCGACTGCAGCACGTCGCGCTCGGACAGCATCGTGCCGCCGCGCGGGAGCGCGTAGGTGACGTGGGCCAGCCGCTCGGCGTACTGGCAGATCGCGGCCTGACTCCAGATCGGGCCCTTGGGCATTCCCGTCGAGCCGGACGTGAACGCGATGAGCGCGTCGTCGCCGGGTCGGGCCACGCGTCGCGGCGTCGCGGCGCCGTCGGCCTCGGCGGCCGTCCAGGGCGTGGGGGCGCCGCTGATGGAGTCGCCGGTGAGCGGCAGGACGAGTGCGTCCGCGGCGGGGCCGGCCGCCGCATCCCGGCGGCCAAGCGCGGCGAAGCCGTCGTCGCCCAGGCGCTCGGCGATCTGGGGGCCCACCACGAGCACGCGCGGCTCCGCATGCGCGAAGATCCGCTGTGCCTCGGGCACCGCGTAGCGATCGTCGAGCGCGACGGCGATCGCGCCGACCTCGAACGTGGCTTGGAGCGCGCTGACGTACGTGCGCGCCTCCTCGTTGGTCATCCACAGCGCGATCCGCTCGCCCCGCAGGTCGCCGAAGAGCGACGCGAACAGGTCGGCGAAGGCCAGGCTCTGCGCCCACCAGCGGCCGAACGTCAGCTCGCCCTGGACGCTGTGGACGGCGACGGCGTCGGCCGACTCCTCGACTCGGCGCTCGAAGAGCTCGGGCACGGTCATCCCGCTGACCTGCTCGAACGTGCTGTCGATCATCCTCATCGCTTCATCTCCGCGGGCAGGACGGCGGCCATTGCCGGCATCTCGTTCATGCCTGATCGTTTCTCCTCATCGACCGCGCGTCGGATCGCGCAGGCTGCTCGCGGAACCTATAGCCGCGTGTGAACGGTGTCAAGAAAACACGAGAACGACGTCACGTTCTGGAAGTAGTAGATCGAGCGGCTCGTACCGTTCGATACGGACATTTCTCGGTGTGCTCGCCCACAATCCAGAAAGCGACGTCAGTATCTTGATTCTCAGCGAGCCACCTGGTCTGCATGGGCATGTGCCCACCCGGTCCGGACCGGGTCCGTTCCTCCTGCGATCGCCGCAACCGCGCCGGTGCCGATCGGGTCGAGCGGAGCGAGATGTCCCGGAGGAGAAAACAAGAGAGTGACGTCGCTCTCTTGACATTCACGGCTCGGGCAGGCAAGAATGGCGACGGTCATAGAGGAGTCCAACGCCACCGGGCAGAGAGTGAGGCAACATGAAGCTGGGGATCGGTTTCGGACAGGACGTACCCATCTCGGAGGTCGCCAGCTACGCGAAGGCCGCCGAGGACGCAGGGTTCGAGCACGCTACGTTCGTCGACCTGGGCAACCTGGCCACCGACGTCACCGTGACGATGGCGGTGGCACTGATGGGCACCGAGCGGATCAAGGTCGGTCATGGCGTGACCGATCCGATCATCATCCACCCGGGGGCGATCGGCGGGTCGGTGGCCACGATGCGCGAGCTGGTGGGCGACCGCGTGTTCGTGGGCATCGGGGTGGGCGGTCCGTACGGCAAGCCCTACGTCCGCTCCGCCAAGGTGGCCGAGCTCGAGGAGGCGGTGACGTTCCTGCGCCACTACACCGCGGGCGAGGAGGGCAGCTTCGGCGGTAACAGTTGGTACAACGAGTGGATCCGCCGGTCGCGGTTCAACGGGCAGCACGTGCCCGTCAACGTCGCGATCTGCGGCCCGCGGACCTGCCTGGCCGGCGGAAAGACCGCTGACGGCGTCTTCAGCATCGGCGTGTCCCCGAGCCTGCAGAGCTGGCGCAAGGACCTGGTGACCCGCGGTGCCGTCGAGGCCGGGCGGGATCCCGACGAGCTGGAGTTCTGGGTGCGCACCCAGGTCTTCGTCGCCGAGTCCAAGGAGGCCGCCTTCGAGGAGCTCGCCCCGTATGCGGCCACGTGCGCATGGGAGCTGTGGAAGGTCCTCAAGAAGGAGACCCCCGCCACGGTCGACCTGGCCAAGCGGATCGACGCGGCGCACCCCGGCGTGCTGGACGAGCTGAAGGCCGTCTACGACAACTGGGACCCGTACTGGACCGAGCGCATCGGCGGGCCGCAGACCAAGGTCCTCACCCAGCGCGTCGTCGACTTCTTCCTGGCCTCCGGGACCCCGGACCAGGTGCGCGAGCAGCTTGGAGCCCTGGACGAGATCGGGATCACCGGCGTCTCGGCGGTGACGTTCGCCGTCAAGGACATCAAGTCGCAGATCAAGCTGATCTCCGACGAGCTCATCCGGCAGCCGGCGTGAATCCCACCGGTACAGCCGAGGAAGCCGACGCGATCCGCCCAACGACGCTGGCCCGCCGTGAGACGACCGAGCGGCGAGCAATCCGACGCGGGGCGAAAAACGCGAATACGATTCGCTCCATGACGACGACGACCACGACTCCGACGACGCCCACGACGAAGAAGGGTCTGCGCACTCGGAGGAGGATCCTCGAGGGAGCCAGGGTCGTCTTCGCCCGCGACGGCTACGTCGATGCCCGGATGATCGGGATCGTCCATGAGGCGGACGTGTCGGCCGGCGGGCTGTACCGGTACTTCGCCAACAAGGCCGACGTGTTCGCGGCCGTCATCGAGGACCTTCACGAGGAGGCTCTACGACGCCAGCGGACACACGGGCGGATCGTCCTTCCAGGACGATCCGCTCGGGGCCCTCACGGCGGCGAACCGCGGGTACGTCGAGCACTACTACGCCAACCGCGACGTCATGCGGGCGTTCATCGAGGCGGCGGCGGTCGACGAGCGCTTCCGCCGGCTGTGGTGGGAGATGCGCGATCGCCACGTCCGGCGCTTCGTCCGCGCCCTGCGGTCGAGCCCGGCGGCCAAGCGCATCGACGGCGTGCCCGACGAGCTGGCCACCGAGGCAATGGCCTGCATGGTCGAGCAGTGCTGCTACGTCTGGTTCGCGCACGAGGGCATGCGCTCCGCTCCGGTCGACGTCGATGACGCCGTCCGGACCGTGACGCACGCCTGGTACTCGTCGCTGTTCGTCGACTCCTGACCGGCGATGCGGGCGATCAGGCAGATCTCATACGGCGGGCTCGAGGCGCTCGAGGACGCGCAGGTCGAGACGGTGGTGCCGGCCCCCGGCGAGGTGGTCGTCGACGTGGTCGCCGCCGGCGCCTGCTTCCTGGATGTCGCCGTGCGCAGCGTCGAGCGCCAGCGGATGTCGATCCCACGCACGATCGGGCACGAGGCGGCCGGCATCATCACCGCGGTCGGCGAGGGCATCGGGCCGGATCGCGTGGGCGAGGCCGTGCTCGTCAGGCCGATCGTCCCGTGCGGCTCGTGCCGGTACTGCTTCGGCGATCGCAGCGGCCTGTGCCCTGACGGCGCGATGCTCGGCGAGATGCGCGAGGGCGTGTTCGCCGAGCAGGTGGCCGTCCCGTCGAGCATGGCGCTGACGCTGCCCCCGGGCGTGTCGTTCGCGGCCGGCGCCATCGCCGGCTGCGCCCTGTCCAGCGCTGAGGCCGGCGTCGACGTGGCGCGCATCCAGCTCGGCGACTCCGTGCTCGTGCGCGGGGCGAGCGGTGGCATCGGCATCCACGCCGCGCTGCTCGCTCGGATCGCGGGTGCCGGGATCGTCATCGGATCCACCCGGCAACCGGACAAGGCGGACTTCCTGCGCTCCCACGGCATCGAGCCGCTCGTGGCCGAGCCCGGGCGGGAGCGGGAGGCCCTGGCGGTCCTGCGCGAGCTCACCGATGGCGGCCCCGACGTGATCCTCGACGTCGCCGGAGCGTGGGGCGACGTCGACTACTCGCGCTGGGCGGGACGCGGTGGGCGGCTGGTGTTTGTCGGCGACCTCTCCGGCAGGCCGGTGCCGCTCAACCCGTCTGCGCTGATCTACCGCGGGGTGACCGTGCTGGCCGCCCAGGGGACGACCTACAGCTCGATCGAGCGGTCCCTGCGCGTCCTGCAGTCCGGGCGGCTGACCCCGGTGCTCACGACGTTCGAGGGCTTCGACGGGCTCTTGGAGGCACATGAGCGGGTCGAGGCGGGCTCCGTCACCGGCCGCGCCGTCACGATCCTCAGACCGGATCTCGACGACGCGCGCCGGTCCGCTGACACGTTGGCAGTCCAGGCGGCGGGACCCGCCGGCTGACCGCACCGCGGCGATCGCGGACCGACTCGTCGCTGACGGCCGTCTGACGCCGGTGCCGCGGCAGCGCGCCACCGTTCGCCATCGCACAAAGAAGAGAGTGACGTCGCTTATCTTTTTCGCTTGATTCCGCTATTTTACGCGGCGGCAGGCGGGCAAAAACGACATTTACATCGCGAGAAGATCTCTGATCACATGCCCACCAACGACGCAGTGCACATCGCGACCGAGCAGCTGAGGGACATCCGGGTCGCCTATCGGCAGCGAGGCGCCGGCGCCCGGGTCGTTCTCATCCACGGCCTCGCGCAGGATCACCGCATGTGGGCCGCCCAGCAGACGGGCCTGGCGGGCTACTCGACGCTGGCCTACGACGTCCGGGGGCACGGCGGGACCACGCTGGGCGACGCCGACGGCACCCTCTCGCAGCTCGGCGAGGACCTCGTCGCCCTCCTCGAGCGGTTCGGGCCGGCGCATTGCGTCGGCTTCTCGCTGGGCGGGACCATCGCCGTGTGGGCGGCCGCCGAGCGTCCGGACCTCGTCGACAGCGTCGTCGCGGTCGCCACCTCGTCCGTGGTCGGCCGCAGCGCCGCGGCGGCGATGCAGCAGCGCATCGACGTGGTCGGGAGCGGCAGCGCCGCCGCGGCGCGCCGGCTCGTGCGCGAGGACACCAAGGTCCAGCTGGCGAAGCCGACGGACGCCCTGGCCGAGATCGTGGACGGACGCATGGAGGCGATCGGCGACGGGGGCGGCTACGTCAACGGGGCCCACGCCATGCTGTGGATGGCGGAGCACCCGCTCAACGAGACGCTGGCCCGGATCGCGCTGCCGGTGCTCGTCGTGACCGGCGCGCGCGACGTCGTCTGCCCGCCGCGCGCCGCCGAGATCATGCTCGAGCACCTGGCGTCCGCCGAGTACCGGGAGCTCGCGGACGTCGGCCACCTAGTCACCGACGAGGATCCCGACGCACTGACCGACGTCCTGCGGACGTGGCTCG
>JAWKKD010000011.1:0-167270 GCA_041393435.1 Solirubrobacterales bacterium
CGTCGATCCCGCGGGGCTGGCCGGCCGGATGTTCGCCGCGCTGCGCCCGGACCCGTCGATGTTCGACCTCGTCCGCGCCATCCGCGGCCGCGGCATCCGCACCGGCCTGATCTCGAACTCGTGGGGCACCGCGCTCTACGACCGCGACACGCTCGGCGAGCTGTTCGACGCGCTGGTGATCTCCGGCGAGGAGGGCATCCGCAAGCCCGATCCGGCGATCTACGTGCTGGGCGCGGAGCGGATCGGGCTGGCGCCGCAGCAGTGCGTGTTCGTCGACGACCTGCCGTTCAACCTCAAGCCGGCGCGCGAGCTGGGCATGGCGACGGTCCACCACACGAGCGCGGCCGAGACGGCGCGGGCGCTCGACGAGCTGCTCTAGATCATCCGCCGCTGCGCTGCCCAGCGGGTGAGCTCGTGGCGGTTGGACAGCTGGAGCTTGCGCAGGACGTTGGACACGTGCGTCTCGACCGTCTTGACCGACAGGTGCAGGCGGCCGCCGATCTCCTTGTACGTGTAGCCGCGGGCGATGAGCAGCAGGACGTCCTGCTCGCGCGCGGTGAGCTGGTCGAGCTCGGGGTCGGCCGACGGCGCGCCCGGGTCGGCCGCCGGGCCGCCGCCGGCGAAGGCGTCGAGCACGAACCCGGCCAGCCAGGGCGAGAAGACCGCGTCGCCGTCCGCCACCCGGTGGATCGCGTCGACGAGCTCGTCCGGTGAGATCGTCTTCGTGACGTAGCCGCGGGCCCCGGCGCGGATGACCGCGACGATGTCCTCGGGCGCGTCGGACACCGACAGCGCCAGGAACCGCACGCCGGGGCGCTCGGCGTGAACCGGCCCGATGACCGCCTGGCCGCCGCCGTCGGGCAGGTGGACGTCGAGCAGCACGACGTCGGGATCCTGCTCGCGGATCAGCGGGATCGCCGCCTCGACGGTGCCGGCCTCGCCGGCGATCCGGATCGTCGGGCCCAGGCCGGCCTTCAGCCCGGCGCGGAAGATCTGGTGGTCGTCGACGATGACGACCCGGCGCAGCGGCACGTTCACGACACCGCCGTCCTGCGCGGCAGGACGAGCTCGACCTCCGTCCCTTGGCCCGGTGCCGACACCACGGTCGCCTGGCCGCCCGCGCGCGCCATGCGCCCGGTGATCGACTCGCGCAGGCCGCGGCGGTCGGCGGCCACGGCCTCGGGATCGAAGCCGGTGCCGCGGTCGCGGACGAACACGCTCGCCTCGCGGTCGGCGACCCGGGCGAGCACCGAGACCGACTCGACGCCGGCGTGGCGGCCGGCGTTCGTCATCGCCTCCCGCGCCGCGGCGGCGAGCGCCTCGAGCGCGTCGTCGAGCGGCGCGTCGCTGGGCTGCACGAGCTCCACCGCCACACCGTAATGCTCCTCCACGTCGGCGGCGGCGGCGCGCAGCGCGGTGCCGAGCGTCGCCGGCTCGCCGGGCTGCTCGCCCCCGTAGAGCCACGCGCGCAGGTCCCGCTCCTGGCGGCGGGCGAGCGACTGGGCGCGCCGCGGGTCGTCGACGCGCTGGATGAGCGCGAGCGTCTGCAGGACCGAGTCGTGCAGACGCGCGGCGACGTGCGCGCGCTCCTCGGTGCGGATGCGCTCGCGCCGCTCGGCCTCGGCGTCGGCGCGGGCACGGGCCAGGCGCGGTCCGACGAGCAGGCCGAGCCCCGCCGCGACGATCGCGCCGGCCACGAGCGCCGACGACAGCTGCGCGAGGTTGCCGCTAGCGCTGAGGAAGAGGATCGCACCGAAGCCGACGAGCGCCAGGCCCCCGCCGAGCCGAGCGATCTCGCGCAGCGCGGGGCGCTCGCCGCCCGCCCGGCCGGCGACCACCTGGCGCCAGACGAGCGCGACCCCGCCGGCCAGCAGCGCGGCCGGGACGAGCACGGTCGGGGGGATGAGCAGGTCGCGCACCGCGAGCCCCGCGGTCGCCGCGGCCATGAGCGCGGCGATCCCGATCGCCTCCTGGCGGCGCTCGCGCCAGGGCCGCGGCGGCTGCGCCGGCGTGGCCATCAGCAGCCCGAGCGCGCCGTAGAGGACCAGGCCGGCGCCACCCAGGAGCACGAGCGCGATGAAGGCGAGGCGCACGAGCGCGGCGTCGACGCCCAGCGTGCGGGCCAGGCCGCCGCAGACGCCCAGCAGCACGCGCTCGCGCGCCGAGCGCTCGAGCCGCGCGTCGCTCACCGCGGCCGCGCCCACAGGCCGATCGTCAGCCCGGCCGCGCCGAGCGGCCTGACCGCCGGATCCGCCGCGTGCGCGGCGGGGAGAGCAACGACGACCGCGGACCGATCAGCCGCCATCGCGGATCACGCGCACGGCCCCGACGTCGGTGTGCGCGTCGAGGCGCACAACCGGGGCCGGACCCCCTGCGCGCACGACGCGCGGGTCGAGGTCACCGCCGGCATCGGTCGCCCCGACGCTCTCCACGCGGACGTCGGGCGCGACGCGCACCTGGATCTCGCCGAAGCCCAGCTCGGCCTTGACGGGAGTCACCCCGTCGGGCAGGCGGGTCTCGCGTAGATCGAGCTCCAGGACGCCCACGCCCTGACGGTACTCCGGCTTGATGTCGAGCGCGGCGGCCGGCCGAATCGTCTTGACGCCGACGCCGTCCTCGAACTGGTCGCCGAGCGCGGCGACGCCGGCCGCGCCCAGCGCGAGGACGATCCCCACCGCGAGCGTCGCGCCGGCGCCGCGCCGGCCGGCGGCCACCGCGGCGGCCACGCCGCAGGTCAGGGCGCCGGCGCCGAGCGCCACCGCCACGCCGGTGGCGGACAGGTCGTAGACGCCGAGGACGTCGAGGACGACGATCACCGCGGCGGCGGCGACGAGGACGCCGGCGACCATGAGGAAGACCGAGCGGCCGCGCGGCTTGGACGGCGGTGGTGGTGGCGGCGGCGAGACGAGCGTGTCGTCGTCGTCGGTCGGGGGCCGGAACCCGCCGCCGGGCATGACCCGGGTGGCGGGCAGGAGCGCGGACGTGGGCGCCTGCGAGGCCTCGACCGCCTCGGTCGGCGCCTCGGAGGCGGGGCTCGGTCCGGTCGCCGCGGCGCTCGGGGGCGCGCCCGCCGCGGCCATCGTGGCGGCGGTCCGGTCGGCCTTCGTGCGCTCGCGTTTGGCGCGAGCGAGCACGATCACGCCCGCGATGAGCGCGGCCGCCAGCAGCGGCCCGCAAAACGGCCGCTCGATCCAGAACGCGTCGAACGCCGGTGCCGCAGCGAGCAGCAGGACGCAGGCGATCGCGATCGCCGCCCAGCCGAGGATGTTCTCGTGCTTGTCGGGCGGGTCGCCGCCGAGCAGCATGCGGCCGTCGTCGCGGGGCACGACGGCGGCGGTGGCGACGTAGGCGATCACGGCAAGCGGGCCGGTGAAGAGCCCGAGCACGATGGCCGCGCCGCGGACGATGGCGGGGTCCGTGTCGAGGACGCGCGCGATGCCGGCGCAGACGCCGAGCACCAGCTTGCGCTCGCGGTCGCGGCGCAGCGCGGGACGGGCAGAGTCAGCAGAGGTCATGCCGCGAGGATCGTCGCGCACGGGGGCGCGCACCATCGGGGAGCACCCTGAACGGACCCTGAGCCGCCCCTGGGGTCGAGACCGGCGCCCCGTCGAGACCGACGCCGCCGCGAACGCGGCGACGGCGGGCTCAAGCGCGGGCGCGCCGGATCACGGCTTGGGCTTGTGGCCCTTCGGGGTCAGCTTCCCGCGCACGTTCTCGATCTGCTCCTTCGTCTTCGGGTCGTTGGCCAGCCGCTTGGCCTCGTCGATGGCCTTCTTGCCCTGCGGGCTCCGCGCGAGCTTGGTGACCGCGTTCATGAATCCCATGCCGGGTTGGTACCCGGTTGGGCCACGGCCGTCAACGTCCCGGCCCGCGGTGGAACATCACGGTGCGCTTGCTCGAGGCGCGCGTCCGCGGGATGAGCAGCTTCTCGCGGCCAGCTAGGCTTCGACGCGCGGATGGCTATCGGTGAGCAGTCCCTGGAAGATCAGGTCGCCGCGCTGCAGGCAGAGCTGGCGGAGGTCCGCGCGCAGGCGGCCGCCCGCTCGCGCCAGCTCGAGCGCTACGCCGCCGACCTGCGCGAGACGTTCAAGGCCGAGCGCGCCCAGCGCGCGCGGCTGCAGGAGTCCTACATGGCGACCGTGCGCGCGCTGGCCAACGCGGTCGAGGCCCGCGACGCCTACACCGGCAAGCACGCCGAGCGCGTCGCCGCGTACGGCCTGGCCATCGCCCGCGCCATGGGCTCGTCGCTGGCCGACGACCCCCAGACCGAGTTCGGCTTCCTGCTGCACGACGTGGGCAAGGTCGCGGTCGCGGACGCGATTCTCTACAAGCCCGAGCCGCTGACGTCCGACGAGCGTGCGCTCATGGCCCGCCATCCGGAGATCGGCGCGCAGATCCTGCGCGACGTCGCGTTCCTGGGCGAGGCGAAGGCGGTCGTGCGCCACCACCACGAGCGCTGGGACGGCAGCGGCTATCCGGACGGGCTGCGCGGCGAGGAGATCCCGCTCGCGGCGCGGGTGTTCGCGGTGGCCGACACGCTCGACGCGCTGACGACCAACCGGCCCTACCGCCTGGCCGTGACGCTGAGCGCGGCGCGGACGACGATCGCCGACGGCGCCGGGACGCAGTTCGACCCGGCGGTCGTCGCGGCGCTGGCCACGGTGCCCGACGCGACGATCGAGGACATCCGGGCCGGCGCCGGAGTGCACCCGTGACGCGCGCCTGCGTGCTGATCGTCGACGACGACACGTTCATCCGCAGGCTGATCTCCACCACGCTCGACGACGTCGGCGGGTTCGCGCTCGTCGAGGCGGCCGACGGCCAGGCGGCCATCGAAGCGGCCGTCGAGCACCGCCCGCGGATGGTCTTCCTCGACATCGACATGCCGCGCATGGACGGCATCGCGGCGTGCCGGCGGATGCGCACGATCAACGAGCTGCGCGACACCCGCATCGTCATGCTCACCGCGGGCTCCGAGCACGAGCCCGAGGCCCGCGCGGCCGGCGCGGACCTCTTCCTCACCAAGCCGTTCTCGCCGCTGGACCTGCTGCGCCTGGTCGACGAGCTGGCGTGATCGACGGGACACCGCCGGCGCGCTCCGGCGTCCGTCGCCGCGGTGGCTACTCGCGCTTGCCCCGCCCCCACAGCAGCTGGAAGCCCTTGAGCACCAGGCGGCTCGTCTTGGCCTTGTAGGGGAAGTGGTGGATGTCGCGCTTGAGGTGCAGGCGCGAGACGAGGATCGACTGCTGGCGGCAGTACTTGCGGATGCCGCCGGCGCCGTGCCGGGTGCCGAGGCCGGACGCCTTCCAGCCGCCCATCGGCAGCTCGAGCGCGGCGTAGTTGAGCATCGTGTCGTTGACGTCGACCGCGCCGGCGTGCAGGCGCCGGGCCACCGCCTCACCGCGCGCGACGTCCTTGCTGAACACCGACGCGCCGAGCCCGTAGGGCGAGTCGTTGGCCAGGCGGATGGCCTCCTCGGCGTCGGCCACCTTCATGATCGGCAACGTCGGCCCGAAGGTCTCCTCGCGCATCGCGTCCATCGTGTGGTCGACGTCGACGAGCACGGTCGGCTCGAAGAAGCGGCCGGGGCCTGAGCCGCGGTGCCCGCCGACGACGGCGCGGGCGCCCTTGGCCACGGCGTCGTCGACGTGGGCAGCGATGATGTCCAGCTGCGGCGGGAAGGTGACCGCGCCGACCTCGACGGCGCCGAAGCCGGTCGGCACGCCCTGGCGCAGCGTGCGCGCCTTCTCGGTGACCTTGGCCACGAACGCGTCGTAGACCGGCGCCTCGACGTAGACGCGCTCGGTGGAGACGCAGGTCTGGCCGCCGTTCATGAAGCCCGACCAGACCGCCGCGTTGGCGGCGCGCTCGAGGTCGGCGTCGGCGAGGACGATCATCGGGTCCTTGCCGCCGAGCTCGAGGGAGACCGGGATGAGCCGCTCGGCGGCCTCCTGGGCGACGCGACGCCCGGTGCGCGTCGAGCCGGTGAACATGACCATGTCGACCTGCTGGATGACCGCGCGGCCCGTGTCGCCGCGACCGGTCGCGACCTGCAGGACGTGCTCGGGCAGGCCGCACTCGCGCAGGGCGCGCGCCAGCATCAGCGACGTCAGCGGCGTGACCTCGCTCGGCTTGAGGATCACCGCGTTGCCGGCCATCAGCGCCGGGATGCAGTCGCCGAACGAGTTCGTCAGCGGGTAGTTCCACGGCCCGATGACGCCGATCAGCCCGAGCGGGCTGTAGCGGACGAGCAGCTTCTTGCCCTTGACGAACAGCGACGAGCTGCGCACGCGCTCGTCGGCCAGGTAGTCCTCGGCGTGCTTGGCCCAGAAGCCGAACGCGCTGGCGCCGTAGGCGAGCTCGGCGTTCTGCGCGTCCTCCCAGCTCTTGCCGGTCTCGGAGACGATCGTCTCGAGCACCCGCTCGGCGTTGTCCATGAGCCACTTCTGGGCGCGCAGCATCACGCGGCCACGGCCCTCGAAGCCCATCGCCTCCCAGCCGGCCTGCGCGGCGCGGCCGCGGGCGGCCAGGTCGGCGACCTGCTCGGCGCTGAGCTCGGGAACGCTGCCGATGACCGCGCCCGTCGCCGGGTTCTCGACTGGGATCTCGCCGGGGGCCGCGGCGCTCCTGCCCGTCGTGCCCGCCTGCGTCTCGGTGGTGGCCATGGTGCTCTCCCTCGGATCGGCGACTTGGCCGGCTGGCCAGGAATCTACCTCAGCCGGTGAGCTCGATCCGGTCGATCCCCGCCGGCTCCTGCGGGCGGTCGCGGGCGTCGGTCGGCGTGCCCTCGATCGCGTCGACCGCGTCCATCCCGCCGACCACCCGGCCGAAGACGGTGTGCTTGCCGTCCAGCCACGGCGCCTCGTCGACGGTGACGATGAAGAACTGCGAGCCGTTCGTGTTCGGCCCCGCGTTGGCCATGGCCAGCGCGCCGCGCACGACCTTGTGCGGGTTGCCCTCGGTCTCGTCCTCGAACGTGTAGCCGGGGCCGCCGGTGCCCGTGCCCTGCGGGCAGCCGCCCTGGATCATGAAGTCCTTGATCACGCGGTGGAAGATCAGGCCGTCGTAGAAGCCCTGCTCGGAGAGCTTCTTGAAGTTGTCCACGGTCTTGGGCGCGTCCTCGTCGAAGAGCTCGAGCTCGATCGGCCCGTGGTTGGTGTGCATCGTTGCGGTCGACATGCCCACAGGGTCGCAGGTCACAGGCCCGGCGGGTGGCGCACGACGAAGCCGCGGATCGAACGCGGCGGCTGCTGCCAGCGCGAGCCGGTCTCGCGCAGGCCGACCGTGTCGAACCGCGCGCCGCCGACGACCATGAACGCGTGGCCCGCGTTGGCGTAGATCGTCACCCACCGGCCCGGGCCGGCGCTGCCCCAGCGCATCATCTCGCCCGAGGTCATCGGGCGGTCCATGAGCCCGGCGTTGGCCAGGGCGAACGAGATCGACCCCGAGCAGTCGTAGGCGCTGTCGACGAACAGCCCCTCGGGACCGCCGTGGCCGCCGCCGTAGACGTAGGGCAGCCGCGCGACCTGGTTGGCCGCCGCCACGATCCGCTGCACCGCCGCCGGCGCGTCGGGCGGTGCCACGGCCTGGCCGCGGTCAAGCGCGACGCGGCGCTCGCGCTCGACCGACGCCGCGCCGCCGGGATCGCCGGCGCCCGCGCCGTAGAGCTCCTCGAGCTGGGCGCGCACCTCGGCGTCGCTCGGCGCGCCCGGCGAGACCCGGCTGGTGCGCCGCGGCTCGGTGGCCGGCGCGTGCTCGCGCGGTGCCGGCTTCGGCACGGGGACCTCGACCTGCGGGATGAACAGCTGCGACGGAAAGCGCCACGCCCGCAGGTCCGCGGGCAGCGCCCCGCCGCCCTCCTGCGCGCCGCACCCGGCCAGCGCCACGCAGGCGACGCCGACCAGCGCGACCCGCCGGACCACGCCTACTCCCGCGCGAGCTCCAGCTCGAGCTCGCAGCCCTTGACGGTCGTGCCGCTCACCGCCTCAGCCACGCGCGTAGCCTGGTCGGCGGGTACGGACAGCAGCCCGAAACGCTGCAGCAGGCGCACGTCGCGCACCGCCTCGCCGTCGAGCTTGGCCTTCTCGGTCACCGCCTTGATCAGGTCGGCGACCTCGAGCCCGTCGGCCGTCCCGCCGCGCGAGAGCAGCGTCACGAAGGGCTCGTCGCCGTTGCGCGAGACGTGCGGCTTGGTGTGCCGGCGCGGACGCTCGCGCACCTCGGCCGGCGCCGTCGTCGCGCCCTCCGACCACGGCGCGATCGACGTGCCGATGTGCTTCTCGATCGCCTCGAGGTCGCGCTTCTGGCGCGGCTCGACGAACGTGATCGCCCGGCCCGTCCGGCCCATCCGCCCGGTCCGCCCGATGCGGTGCGCGTAGACGTCGGGCGAGGTCGGGATGTCGTAGTTGACGACATGCGTGACCGTCGTGATGTCGAGGCCGCGGGCGGCGACGTCGGTGGCGACGAGGATCGGCAGCCGGCCGGCCTTGAACGCGAGCATGACGCCGTCGCGCGCGCCCTGCGTCATGTCGCCGTGCAGCGCCTTGACGTTCAGGCCCTTGTCCGCGAGCGTGCGGTTGAGCTGGTCGCAGCGGATCTTCGTGCGCACGAAGACGATGGCCTGGTCGGGCCGCTCGGCCTTGAGGACCTCGACCAGCTTGCCCGGCTTGTCGGCCACCTTGACGTCGAGCTGGAACTGCTCGACGGTGTCGATGGTCAACGTCTGCGCCTCGACCTTGATGAGCTCGGGGTCGTAGAGGTAGCTGTCGGCGAGCTTGCGGATCGGCGGCGGCATCGTCGCGCTGAACAGCGCGGTCTGACGCCCGTTGGGGGTGAGGCGCAGGATGCGCTCGACGTCCTCGAGGAAGCCGAGGTCGAGCATCTCGTCAGCCTCGTCGAGCACGACGTAGCGAGCGTCGTGGAGGACCAGCGAGTTGCGCGAGATGAGGTCGAGGACGCGGCCGACGGTGCCGACCACGATGTGCCCACCCTGGCGCAGCTGCGCCTGCTGGCTGCGGATCGGCGCGCCGCCGAAGACGGCGACCACGTCGATGCCCTTCGTCCGGGCGTAGGAGCGCAGCGCCTGGGTCACCTGGATGCAGAGCTCGCGGGTCGGCGTCAGCACGAGCGCCTGGACCTCCGGCACGGAGGGATCCACCTGCTCGACCATCGGCAGGCCGAAGGCGGCGGTCTTGCCCGTGCCCGTCTGGGCCTGGCCGATCACGTCGCGTCCCTGCATGAGCGGCGGGATCGCCTGCTCCTGGATCGGCGACGGCTTCTCGTAGCCGACATCGCGCAGCGCCTGGAGAGTGGTCTCGGTGAGCCCGAGATCGGCGAATGTCGTCACGTCGTCTCAGGCTAGTGGGTCGTCGGTGAGCGGCGCCCCGCATTTCGGCGGGCGGACGGGCGGGCGGGCCTCCTACCGGGACGGGTCGAGCAGGAGCTTGCCCGTCGTGCGGCGCTCCACGAGATCGGTGTGCGCCCGCGCCGCCTCGGTCAACGCGTACACGCCGCCGACCACCGCCCGCAGCTCGCCGGCGGCCAGGCGGCCGAAAAGGTCGGCCAGCGCCTCGTCGAGCATCGCCGGACGCTCGAGCAGGTGGGTGAACCAGAAGCCGACGACGGCGCGGCTCGTGCGCATGAGCCGGCTCGTGCGCACCTCGTTGACCTCGCGCGTGGCGATGCCGTAGGCGACGATCCGCCCAAACGGCGCCAGCACCTCCAGCGACGCGTCGAACACCGCGCCGCCCGCGACGTCGAAGACGACGTCGACCGGCTCGCCCAGGTTCGCCTCGACCAGCCGCTCGCCGAGCCCGTCGGGCGCGCCGTCGACCGCGGCGTCGGCCCCGAGCTCGAGCGCGAGCGCGCGCTTGTCGGGCGACGAGGCGGTCGCGATGACCCGGCCGGCCCCCATCGCCTTGCCGAGCTGCACCGCCAGCGAGCCGGTGCCGCCGGCGCCCGAGTGCACGACCACGGTCTCGCCGCCGGTCACGCGACCCGCCGTGCGGTACAGGTGCCAGGCGGTGAGCCCCTGGATGAGCAGCGCGAGCGCCGCGCCGTCGTCGACGTCGTCGGGGATCGGGAAGGTCAGCGAGCCCGGCGCGGTCGCGTACTCGGCGTACCCGCCGGTGCCGGTCAGCGCGACGACGCGCTCGCCCGTGTCCTCGCGCACGCCGGCGACCTCGCCGCCCGGCACGAGCGGCAGTTGCCGCTTGGCCAGATAGACGTTCTCGCGCTGGTGGGTGTCGGCGAAGTTGATGCCCGCGTGCCCGACCCGGATGAGCACCTCGTGGGCCAGCGGCTCGGGCCGCGGCAGGTCGACGGGCTTGAGCACCTCGGGTCCGCCGAACTCCTCGATCTGGATCGCGCGCATCGACCGAAACTACTGGGCGCGCGCGCAGTTGATGGAAGCGATGCGCCCGCCCCGTCTGCTCTGCGCGATCGCCGCCCTGGCCGCCGCCGCGCTCCTATCGCTCACGCCCGCCGCGAACGCCAAGCCGCCGATCGGCGTCTCCGACCAGAACCTGTCGATGTTCTCCAATCCGCTGTTCGCGCCGTTGCAGATCAAGTACGTGCGCTACATCCTGCCCTACGACATCGCGCTCGAGCCCGACTCGCTCGCGTCGGTCGCGTTCGACCAGTGGCTCGCCGCCGCGCGGGCGTCCGGCAAGCAGGTGATGGTCGCCTTCGAGCACGACCTCACGAGCAACTGCCCGCACGATCCGTGCACGGCGCCGTCGGAGCCCGCGTACGAGAAGGCGATCAAGGCGTTCCGGGCCAAGTACCCGACGATCAAGCTGCTGACCGCGTGGAACGAGGCCAACGCGCCGACCCAGCCGACGTACCGCGACCCGGTCCAGGCGGTGCAGTACTACAAGATCGTCAAGCGCCTGTGCCGCGGGTGCACGATCGTCGCCGCCGACGTGCTCGACAACACGATCATGCCGCGGTGGCTGAGCACGTTCGCGTCGGTCGCGGAGTCCCAGCACCTGCGGCCGCGGCTGTGGGGCCTGCACAACTGGGGCGACGTCAACCACTTCCAGACCACCGGCATCAAGACCGTGCTCGACACCGTGCGCGGCTCGGTCTGGCTGACCGAGACGGGCGGGATCGTCGCGTTCACCACGGCCGACGGCCGCCAGAACTTCCACCCGAGCGACGCGCGCGCGTCGAGGGCGATGCGCTACCTGTTTCGCAAGATCGTGCCGCTGTCACGGCGCATCAAGCGGATCTACATCTACAACTGGCTCAGCCAGCCGACCAACCGGTGGGACACCGGCCTGATCGATCACGCCGGCCACCCGCGCGGGATGTACCGGATCGTGGAGCGGTACATCCGCGGCCGCTGAGCGGCGCCTGCCCCCGCGCCAGCCTGGTTGTGCGCGATGGGTGACGGGGGTAGCCTCGTGCTCGAGAGGCATGGGCTGGACGTTCGTCTACCTGATGGTGTTCTTGAAGCTGCCGATCATCGCGCTGCTCTTGCTCGTCTGGTGGACGACCCGCCCGGGGCCCGAGCACGACAGCGAACAGGACGGCGGTGACGACGACGGCGGCAGCCGGGTTCCGCGCCACCCGCGGCCGCCGCTGCGCCCGCTGCCGCGCCGCGGTCCGCATCGCGGCAATCCGACGCCGGCGAGCCCGGCCCGCGTGCGCGCCGTGGCCCGCGTGCGCACCGGCGTGAGCTGACCTGCGAACCATCTAGGGTTCGCCCTCGATGACGAGCGTCCTGTCCGACGGAACCATCCGCCGCCTCGTGCAGGAGGGCCGTCTGCGCATCGAGCCGTGGGACGCGGACATGGTGCAGCCGGCCAGCGTCGACGTGCGGCTGGGCAACTCGTTTCGCGTGTTCCACAACCACCGCACGCCCGCGATCGACCTGCGCGAGCCGCCGACGAACCTCACCGAGCACGTCACCCTCGACGAGGGCGCGCCGTTCGTCATCCATCCCGGCGAGTTCGTCCTCGGAGTCACCGAGGAACAGGTGGCGATCCCCGACAACATCGTCGCCCGCATCGAGGGCAAGAGCTCGCTCGGCCGCCTCGGCCTGATCGTGCACGCGACCGCCGGCTTCGTCGATCCCGGCTTCGCGGGGACGCTGACGCTCGAGATCACCAACCTGACCCGGGTGCCGATCAAGCTCTACCCGCACCTGCCGATCGCGCAGCTCTCGTTCATGTGGCTCGACCGGCCGGCGGAGGTCCCCTACGGGCACCCGGCCCTCGGCTCGCACTACCACGGGCAGGTCGAGGCCACCGAGAGCAGGTACGGTTCGCGGCCGTGAGCTCGTTCGCGCGGACCCTCGCCGACGCGGTCATCCCCGGCCCCTGAAGCCGCCCCACGCCCGTGGCCGACGAGCACGCGATCTCCTACAAGCTGCTCGAGCGGGGCGCCGCGGTGATGACGAGCGACGGACAGCCCGGCGGCACGGTCGCCCGGGTGCTCGACAACCGCGCCGAGCACATCTTCGACGGGCTCGATCTCGACACGCCGTACGGGCCGCGGTTCGTCGATGCGCCGGAGGTGGTGCGCATCACCAACGTCAAGGTCGAGCTGGCGATCGACGCCGCCGCGCTCGCCGCGCTGCCCGAACGCGACCCCAAGGGCGGCCCCGAATACCGGGCGGCGAAGGGACGCCGGTTCGGACGGCTGTGGCGGCGCCGCTGAGTACCCTGTCGACATCGAGGGCAAGAGGCTGCAGACAGGAGCGATGGTGAGGACCGACACGACCACCGGACAGGTATCGGCGAACGGCGCCGTCGGCGCGCCGACGCTGAGCGTCACCGACAACCGCACCGGCAAGACCTACGAGATCCCGATCGAAGACGGGACGATCCGCGCGACCGAGCTGCGCAACATCAAAGTCGACGCCGACGACTTCGGCCTGATGAGCTACGACCCCGCGTTCATGAACACGGCGTCGTGCCGGTCGGCGATCACGTTCCTCGACGGCGAGCGGGGCATCCTGGAGTACCGCGGCTATCCGATCGAGCAGCTCGCGGAGCAGTCGACGTACCTCGAGGTCGCCTACCTGCTCGTGCACGGCGAGCTGCCGACCAAGGCGCAGCTCGAGGAGTGGTGCCATCTGATCACCGTCCACACGTTCGTGCACGAGAACATCAAGGCCTTCATCCAGGGCTACCGCCACGACGCGCACCCGATGGGCATGCTCGTCGGCTCGATCGGCGCGCTGTCGACGTTCTATCCGGACGCCAACGAGATCCACGATCCCGAGAACCGGGCGATCCAGACGATCCGCCTGCTGGCCAAGATGCCGACGCTCGCCGCCTTCGCCTACCGGCACTCGCTCGGCCAGCCCTACGTGTATCCCGACAACGACCTCGCGTACTCCGGCAACTTCCTGTCGATGATGTACAAGATGACCGAGCTCAAGTACGAGCCGGATCCGCGGGTCGAGCGGGCACTGGACGTCCTGTTCATCCTGCACGCCGACCACGAGCAGAACTGCTCGACGAACGCGGTCCGCGCGGTGGGCTCGTCGGAGGTCGACCCGTACTCGGCCTTCGCCGCCGGCGTCGCCGCGCTCTACGGGCCGCTGCACGGCGGCGCCAACGAACAGGTGCTGCGGATGCTGCGGCGCATCGAGACGAAGGACAACGTGGCCGACTTCGTCGCCGGCGTGAAGGACGGCAAGGAGCGCCTGATGGGCTTCGGGCACCGGGTCTACAAGAACTACGACCCGCGGGCGCGCATCATCAAGAAGGCGGCCGAGGACGTCTTCGAGGTCACCGGCGTGGTCAGCGCGGAGCTGGAGCTGGCGCTCGAGCTCGAGCGGATCGCGCTCGAGGACGAGTACTTCATCGAGCGCAAGCTCTACCCCAACGTCGACTTCTACTCCGGCCTCATCTACGAGGCGCTCGGCCTCCCCGTGTCGATGTTCCCGGTCATGTTCGCCATCGGGCGCACCTCGGGCTGGATCGCCCAGTGGCTGGAGATGGTGCAGGACAAGGAGCAGAAGATCGCCCGCCCACGGCAGATCTACACGGGCGAGCGCACGCGCGACTACGTGCCGATCGACCAGCGCGCCTGACGACGCGGCGCGGTCGCGCGGCACAGCGCGCCTGACGGCGCCCAGACCGCGCGGTGCGACGCGGTCGATCGGTCGGTCGGTTCACCACGGCACGGCGACGTCCTCGAGCGCGCCGCCGTAGGGTCCGCGCCCGGCGAGCACGGCGGCGCCGGCGCGGGCGCCGAGCTCGACCGCCGCCGCCACGCCGGTGCCCGCGCCGAGCGCGAGCGTGACCGCGGCGGCGAACGCGTCGCCGCAGCCGAACGTGTCGACGGGCGGGCCGGGCGGCGGCGCGGCGCTCCAGGCGCCCGCCGTGCCGTCGCGCGCCTCCTACACCCGCCGCCGGCGCCGCGCGTGCGGATGACCACCGCCGGCGCGGGATCGAGGATCTCGGCGATCCCGCGTTCGTCGGGATCGGCGTCGGAGAACACGACCGCGTCGAGGGCGATCGCCGCGTCGACCAGATCCGGCGCCGCGCGGCGTGGCGACCACGGTGCGCGCCGCGCGGGCGGCGGATCGCCGCGACATCGCCGGCGGTGACGAACACGGCGTCGACCTCGCCCAGTGTGTCCCAGGGCAGCGGATCGTCACCGCCCGGCGTCATGCGCGGGCCGAGCACCGTGATCGCCCGCTCGCGGTCGCGCTCGCTGAGATGGGTGAAGCAGCGGCGCTGCGGCCGGTCGCGGCGACCGGCGTGCACGGTGACGCCGCGGGCGCGCAGCGCCCGCGCGGCGGCGGCCGCGTTGACGTCGTCGCCCAGCGCGGTGAAGAGCTGGGCGCCGCCCGCCAGCCGCGCCATCGCGACCGCGGCGATGCCACCGCCCCCGCCGACCTCGGCGAACGCCTGCGTCGCGTGGACGATCTCCCCCGGCCGCGGCAGCCTCTCGACGACCGCGAAGTCGACCCACTCGACGTGCCCGACGACCGCGGCCCGCGGAGCAGTCACAGCACCAGCGTCGCGCCGTGGCGGCGCAGCCAGCGCCGCGGCTCCTGATATCCCGGGCAGTGCTCGGCGACCAGGGCCCAGAAGCGCGGCGAGTGGTCCATCACCGCCAAGTGGCAGGCCTCGTGCCAGACGACGTAGTCGAGCACCTCGGGCGGGGCGAGCAGCAGGCGCCAGTTGAAGCTCATGGCGCCGGTCGACGAGCACGATCCCCAGCGGGTGCGCTGGGCGCGAATCGCCAGCGTGGTGTAGCGGCGACCGAGCGCCACCACGGCGGCATCCAGGCGCGGCGCGATCTCCTCGCGCGCCTGGCGGCGGTACCAGCGTTCGAGCGCCGGCTGGGCTGCGGCGCCCTCGGGCACGAGCAGATCGTCGCCGCGCCGGTGCACCCGCGTGCGCCCCGGCTGCGCGACCAGGCGCAGGTCCGCCCCCAGGTACGGCACGGTCGCGCCGCGCGCCGCGACCCGGGCGCGGACGTCGGCCGCCTCGAGCAACCGCCGCTCGATCCAGCCGCGCAGCTGCGCCACGGCCCGCGCGGCCTCCCGCTCCGCCGCCCGGGCGGGCAGCACGACCTGCACCCCCGTATGCGGGTCGACGGTCACCCGCACCCGCCGGGCCCGCGTCGAGCGGCGGACCGTGTACTCGATGTCGAGCGGCGCGTCCACGGCCGGCCACGATACGCGGCGCGGCCGACCGCACGCGGCGACCGGCGACGGGGCGTGGAGCGGCCAACCGCGGCGACCGGCGACGGCGACGGGCGTGCGGAGCGGTGCGCCGGTACCGTGCCGCGGGTGGCGACCGCACTGTCCTGGAGCGGCGGAAAGGACTCGGCGCTCGCGCTGTGGACCCTGCGCCGCAACGGCGCGCCGCCGGACCTCCTGCTCACCACCGTGGACGAGGCCACGCACACGGTCCCCCACCACGGCGTGAGCGTCGACCTGCTGCGCGCCCAGGCCCACGCCGCCGGCCTGCCCCTGCACACCATCGCGATCCCGCCCGCGGCGAGCAACGCGAGCTACGAGGAGCGTCTGCGCGCCGCGTTCGCGACGCCGCCGCTCGACGCGGTCGCCACCGTGGCGTTCGGCGACCTCTTCCTCGAGGACCTGCGCGCCTACCGCGAGGCGCGCATGGCCGAGGCCGGCCGGACCGCCGCCTTCCCGCTCTGGGGCCGCGACAGCGCCGCGCTCGCCCGCACGTTCGTCGCGGACGGCTTCGCGGCGCTGGTCGTGGCCGTCGACGGCGAGCAGCTCGGCCACGACCTCCTCGGCCGCCGGTTCGACAGGCGGCTGCTGCGCGACCTCCCGCCGACCGCCGATCCGTGCGGCGAGAACGGCGAGCTGCACACGTTCGTCCACGCCGGCCCGATCTTCGACCGTCCGCTCGCCGTCGCGCCGGGCGCGCGCACGACGAGCGCCGACGGCCGCTTCGCCTACCTGGAGGTGCAGCTGATTGGCTAGTACTCCCCGTTCAGGCCGGGGATCCAGGTCGTCCCCGCCAGGGGCACCCGCGCCATCGCCGCCGCCTCGACCGTGAGCGCGACGAGGTCCTCGGGCTCGAGGTTGTGCACGTGGGACTTCGAGCACGCGCGCGCGAGCGTCTGCGCCTCGAGCACCAGCGTGCGCAGGTAGTTGGCCAGCCGCCGGCCGCCGAGCTCCGGGTCGAAGCGCGCCGCCAGCTCCGGGTCCTGCGTCGAGATGCCGGTCGGGTCCCGGCCCTCCTGGTAGTCGTCGTAGAAGCCCGAAGCGGAGCCGATCTTGCGGTACTCCTCCTCGTACTCCGGCGAGTTGTCGCCGAGCGCGATGAGCGCGGCGACGCCGATCGACACGGCGTCGGCGCCGAGCGCGAGGGCCTTGGCGACGTCGGCGCCAGTGCGGATGCCGCCGGACACGATCAGCTGCACCTCGCGGTGAACGCCGAGGTCCTTGAGCGAGCGCACCGCCTCCGGGATCGCCGTGAGCAGGGGCAGGCCGACGTGCTCGATGAACACGTCCTGCGTGGCGGCGGTGCCGCCCTGCATGCCGTCGAGCACGACGACGTCGGCGCCGGACTTGACGGCGAGCGCGGTGTCGAAGTACGGGCGGGTGGCCGCGACCTTGACGTAGACCGGCTTCTCCCACTCGGTGATCTCGCGGATCTCCTGGATCTTGATCTCGAGGTCGTCGGGACCGGTCCAGTCCGGGTGGCGGCACGCGCTGCGCTGGTCGATGCCCTTGGGCAGGTCGCGCATCTGGGCGACGCGGTCGGAGATCTTCTGCCCGAGCAGCATGCCGCCGCCGCCGGGCTTGGCCCCCTGGCCGACGACCACCTCGATCGCGTCGGCGCGCCGCAGGTCGTCGGGGTTCATGCCGTAGCGCGAGGGCAGCATCTGGTAGACGAGCAGGTCGGAGTGGCCGCGCTCCTCTTCGGTCATGCCGCCGTCGCCGGTCGTCGTGCTCGTGCCCACGGCGCTGGCGCCGCGCCCCAGCGCCTCCTTGGCCGGAGCCGAGAGGGCGCCGAAGCTCATGCCGGCGATCGTGATCGGGATCTTGAGGTGCAGCGGCTTCTTCGCGTGCCGCGCGCCGAGCACGACGTCGGTGTCGCAGCGCTCGCGGTAGCCCTCCAGCGGGTAGCGCGAGATCGATGCGCCGAGGACCAGCAGGTCGTCGAAGCTCGGCACGTGCCGCTTGGCGCCGAACCCGCGGATGTCGTAGAGGCCCTGGCTGGCCGCGCGGTGGATGTAGTGGATCGTCGCGCGGTCGAACGTCGCGGACTCGCGCAGCCCGGAGGCGGCGGCCCGCTCCGGATCCAGGACGTCCTGGTCGGTGACGCTCATGCTCAGTACTCCCCGGCGTGATCGATGTTGAAGTTGTAGAGCCGGCGGGCCGAGCCGTAGCGGCGGAAGCTCGCCGGATCGACGTCGTCGAACTCCGCGCGCGCGAGGATCCCCTTGAGCTCTTCGAGATGGTGCGGCTTGACGTCCTTCTCGGTGCAGTCGGCCCCGAGGCTCTTGACCTTGCCGGCGACGTAGATGTGCGTCTCGTACAGCGAGTCGCCGAGCGCGTCGCCGGCGTCGCCGCACACGACCAGCACGCCGGTCTGGGCCATGAAGCCGCTCATGTGGCCGACGCTGCCGCGCACGGCGATCTCCACGCCCTTCATGGAGATCCCGCAGCGCGAGGACGCGTCGCCCTTGATGACGACGAGCCCGCCGCGTCCGGTCGCCGCCGCCATCTGGCTGGCGTTGCCGTCGACGATCACCGTGCCGGACATGATGTTCTCCGCCAGCCCCTGGCCGGCGGTGCCGTGGACGCGCACGGTGGCGCGCTTGTTCATCCCGGCGCAGTAGTAGCCGGCGTGCCCCTCGACGTCGACCTCGATGTCGGCGTCGAGGCCGACGGCGATCGAGTGCGCGCCGCTGGGGTTGAGCACGCGCCAGCGACGCGGCGCATCGTCCATCGTCGCGCACTCGTGCAGGCGCCGGTTGAGCTCGCGCAGGCTCGTCGTCGCGAGATCGACCGTCTCCACGCCGACCGCTTCGCTGGTCGCCATCAGACCTTCTCCCTTTCCCAGGCGTAGATCGTGGCGGGCTCGGGCTCCCAGATCGCGGCGTCGTCCGCCCCGGGGAGCACCGCGATGGCGCGGAACTCCGAGGCCATCGCGACCCAATCGTCGGTCTCCGCGATCACCGCCGGCTTGGCGGCGATCGGGTCGCGCAGCACGGCGAAGCCGTCGTGCGTGCCGACGAGGAACGTGTAGAACCCGTCGAGGTCCTCGAGGCAGCCCTCGAGCGCCTCCTGGAGGCTCGCGCCCTCGCGCAGCCGCCACGTCAGGTAGCCGGCGCCGACCTCGGTGTCGTTGTCGGTGCGGAACTCGATGCCCTGGCGGCGCAGCTCGCGCCGCAGCCCGTTGTGGTTGGACAGCGACCCGTTGTGGACGAGGCAGAGGTCCAGGCCAGTCGAGAACGGGTGCGAGTGCTGGGTGGTGACCAGGCTCTCGGTGGCCATCCGGGTGTGGCCGAGCGCGTGCGTGCCCTGGATGTCGCCGAGACGGAACGCCTCGACGAAGTCCAGCGGCCGGCCGACCTCCTTGTAGACCTCGATGACCTCGCCCGAGGCGATCACCGACACCTCCGGGTGGTGCTCGGCGACGACCGCCTCGGCGTCCGGCGCGGCGGCCGGCACGACGAAGACGGCGTTGGTGTGGCGCACCTCGAAGCTGGGCTCGCCGCCGAACGTGCGCGCGAGCGTGGCGCGAACGGCCTCCCAGTCGCACGGTCGCTGCGCCGCGTAGAGCGAGAGCTTGCTCGAGCCCTGCGGCGCCGGGTTCCGGTACACGGCCACCCCGGCGCTGTCGGGTCCGCGGTCGTTCATCTGGGCAAGCATGTCGCCCAGATGAGCGCCCAGCCGCTCGCTCACGGCTGAGGACTTGCTGAAAAGGCCGACGATTCCGCACATGGGCTCCACATATAGCCACGCCCAAGTGGACTTTCTATGGCCGGTCTGCACATAGTACTCCGCCGAATCGTCCTGCTATATGTGCGCTATCAGTGGCCGATGTGCCGTCGCCATGCCCGCGGACGGGTCGACCGGACAACGAGGAGGCAGAACGCAATGAGCAGCGTGCTTGGAGCCGAGACGAGCGCCGCCGGGCGGAGCAACGGCTCCCGGCGCTTCGAGCTCCCTGGGGGCGTGGTGAAGACCCCGCAGGACGCCGAGGAGCTGCGCGAGCAGATCCGCGCCCACGACATCGAGTTCCTGATCACGCAGTGGGTGAACATCGAGGGCCGCGCGAACGCCGCGATGGCCCCGGTCTCCGAGCTGGACGCCGTGCTGAAGAACGGGGCGGCGTTCGCCGGCTTCGCCTCGGGCCACCTCGGCCAGTATCCGCACGACCCCGACATGCTCGCGATTCCGGACGTGCGCAGCTTCACGCCGCTGCCGTGGCGCCCGGGCTACGCGATCCTGTCGTGCGACCTCTACGTCGAGGGCGAGCCCTGGCCGTACGATCCGCGCACGATCCTGCGCCGCCAGCTGGACCGCGCGCAGGCGCTGGGGCTCGACTTCCGGATCGGCGTCGAGTGGGAGTACATGATCGTGCGCCGCCAGCCCGACGGCTCGATCGAGGTCGCCGATCCGCTCGACCTCCACGACAAGCCCTGCTACGACCTCCACGCGCTCACCCGTGAGCTCGACTTCCAGTCCGACATCGTGCGCTACCTCCAGGCGCTGGGCTGGAACGTGACCGCGGCCGACAAGGAGGACGGCAACGCCCAGTTCGAGAACAACTGGGAGTACGGCGACGCGCTCACGCAGGCGGACCGGTCGATCTTCTTCCGCTTCATGGTGGGCGCGCTGGCCCAGCAGCGCGGCCTGATCGCCACGTTCATGCCCAAGCCCTTCGCCGACCTCACCGGCAACGGCGGCCACTACCACATGAGCCTGTGGAACGGCGACGACAACATCTTCGCCAGCGACGACGATCCGCGCGGCGTCGGGCTCTCCCAGCAGGCCTACCACTTCCTGGGCGGCCTGGAGGATCACGCGAAGGCCTACGTCGCCGTGACCGCGCCGACGGTCAACTCCTACAAGCGGCTGTCGGTCGGCACGCGCTCGGGATCGGCCTGGGCGCCGATCCACATCGCGTACGGCTACAACAACCGCACCCAGATGCACCGGGTCTTCCCCGGCCGGATCGAGGACCGCTCGGTCGACGCGTCCTGCAACCCCTACCTGGGGGCCGCGGTCATGCTCGCGGCCGGCCTCGACGGGATGGAGCGCAAGCTCGACCCCGGCGAGCCGACGTCGAAGCTCAACCTCCACGACCTCAGCGAGGCCGAGCTGCGCGACCTCGGGATCGACATGCTGCCGGACAACCTGTTCGACGCCACCAAGGAGCTCGAGGCCGATAGCGTGCTGCGCACCGCGTTCGGCGAGGGGCGCGACGGCGAGGACGTGGTCGACTACTACATCCGACTCAAGCGCCAGGAGTGGCGCGAGGCCCAGTACGCGATCTCCCAGTGGGAGCTCGACAAGTACCTGATGCTCTTCTAGAGTCCGGCGGCGTTCCGGCGGCCACGCGCCCCGCGTGGCCGCCGAGCTCCATGTCCGCCGACTTCGCCGAGCAGTCTCGTCGTGTCCGCCTCGAGAGCGACACGCTCTACCGCGTCATCGGCGCGGTGGCGTCGTCGCCCAACCTCGACCAGGTCCTGGACGGCATCGTCGAGCTGCTCACCGAGGCCACGGACTGCCACGCCTGCTTCGTGTACCTGCGCGACGGCGAGTCGCTGCGGCTGCGCGCGGCCTCGCGCGTGTACGCGCACCTGACCGGCCACGTCGTGATCGACGTCGGGGAGGGGCTGGCCGGCTGGGTCGTGCGCAACCAGAGCCCGGCCTTCATCCGCGACAACGCGCTGCTGGACCCGCGGATGAAGGTCATCCCCGAGATCGACGAGGAGCGCTTCCAGTCGCTCGTGGCCGTGCCGATCCCGGCGCGCTCGGGGGAGAGCATCGGCGTCGTCGTGCTGCACACCCACGCCCCGCGCGAGTTCGACGAGGGCGTCCTGAACTTCCTCAGCCACACCGCGTCGCTCGTGGCCGGGGCGATCGAGAACGCGCAGCTCTACGAGGACACGCGCCGCCGCGTCGACGCGCTCACGACCCTCTCGGCGCTCGGCCAGGAGATCGCGGCGGTGACCGACCGCGCGGCGCTGTACGCCGTCGTCACCAAGGGCGCGCGGGCGCTGCTGGCCTGCGACGTCTGCCAGCTCTACCTCGTCGATCCCGACGGCGGCCGGCTCGAGCTGGCCGCGGCCGACCCGGCCGACCGCCCCGCGGCGTGGCCCGGCGCCGAGGGCACCACCGTGCTGCTCGACGTGCTGCGCCGCCGTCGGGGACCCGCGGCCTCGTCGGTGCTGGCCGCCGCCGTGGCGGCGGGCGAGGACCATCTCGGCGTGCTCGCCGCGATGGGATCGCGCCCGTTTCGCGACGAGGAGGACGAGCTGCTGCAGGCGGTGGCCGCCCAGGTCGCCGTCGCGCTCAAGCGCACCGAGCTGATCGAGCGCCTGACCGAGGAGAACCTCGTCCGCGACCTGTTCGAGGCGCTGGCCGCCGGCGCCCCCGAGATGGCCGCGGTCCGGGCTCGCGCCGTCGGCAGCGATCTCGAGCGCCCGCACGTCGTCGTGCACGTCGAGCCGCGCGCGGCCGAGCGCGACCGTCCCTGGCCGGAGCTCGCCGCGCGCACCGAGGCCCGGCTGCGCCGGCTGTTCCCGGCCATCGTCTGCGACACCGAGCGCGAGAGCCTGCGCGCGCTGCTGCTCGTCCCCTCGACGACGCCGGACGCGCTGGCCGAGCTGGAGCGCTCGCTGGAGGAGCTCGCCCGGGCCGAGCACGTGTTCGTCGGCGTGAGCGCCGTGCGCCGGGGCGCTCGCCATGGCAGCCGCAGCCTGCGCGAGGCGGCGGACGCCGCCGGCACCGCCCGCGCGCTGCGCCGCAGCGGCGGCGCGCTGGCCTACGAGGGCCTCGGCGCCTACAAGTACCTCGTCCGCCTGCCGCACGAGGAGCCGGTCGACGAGCGCCACGCCGACGCGGTCGGCCGGCTGGTGGAGTACGACCGGCGCCGGCGCACGCAGCTGACCGAGACGCTCGAGCAGTACCTGTGCAACCGCCGCAGCATCGCCGTCACGGCGCGGACGCTGTACATCCACGCGAACACGCTGCGCCAGCGCCTCAAGCGCATCGAGCAGCTCTCCGGCCTCACGCTCGCCGACGAGGACCTGCTCTCGCTGGAGCTGGCGATCAAGCTGGCCCGCCTGCGCGCGGCGGCGGTGGGCTCCTGATCGAGGCGACGCTTCAGCCGCCCGGCGAGTTCTGACTGGCCATCCAGCCAGACCGGCGCTAGTGTCGGGGTCCGCCCACGTCCGCGGGAGGCTCGCCGGCCATGTCCACCGATCGCATCGACCTCGACGAGGTGCTCGTCGCCGAGCGCGACCTGTGGGAGCACGGCCCGCCGCACGAGCTGTTCGCGCAGCTGCGCGCCCGCTGCCCCGTGCACTGGACCTCGCGGCTCACCGAGTACCCGGAGGAGGCCGGCTTCTGGTCGGTGACGCGGTTCGACGACGTCCAGGCCGTCAGCCGCGACTGGCAGACGTACTCGTCGGCCCAGGGCATCACCGGCGTGACGAACGCGATCGTCCCGGTCGAGCTGATCCAGGCGATGTTCATCGGGATGGACCCGCCCAAGCACGACCGCCTCAAGGCGCTCTTCCAGCGCGGGTTCACGCCCAAGCGCATCGCCGAGCACGAGGACCGCATCCGCGCGATCGCGGTGGACGTGCTCGACCGGCTCGACGGCCGCGAGACCTGCGAGCTCGTCGGCGAGGTCGCCCAGCCGATCGTCTCGCGCGTCATCCACAGCTTCATGGGCGTCCCACCCGAGGACGACGCGGTGTGGGCGCGGCTGATGAACTCGATCCTCGGCGCGGGCGACCCCGAGCTCAACCCCGACGGCCCCGCGTCGGTCATGGAGCGCGACGTGCCGGAGATCTTCGAGCGCTGCCGCCGCCTGATCGCCGACCGCCGGGCCGACCCGACCGACGACCTCACGAGCGTGCTCGTCCACGCCGAGGTCGACGGCGAGCGCCTGGAGGAGCACGAGATCGTCATGGGCTTCTTCCTGCTCGTCGCCGCCGGCAACGACAGCACCAAGGCGACCTACTGCAGCGGCATGCGGGCGCTGATCGAGCACCCGCGGCAGCGCGCCGTGCTGCTCGAGGACCCGTCGCGCATCCCCGGCGCGGTCGAGGAGGCGCTGCGCATGTTCCCCGCGTTCGCCCACTTCCGCCGCACGGCGACCCGCGACGCCGAGCTGGGCGGCCAGCCGATCAAGGCGGGCGACAAGGTCGTCATGTGGTACGTGTCGTCCAACCGCGACGAGGACCACTTCGAGGAGGCCGACCGCTTCGACATCGCCCGCACGACCGAGCACCAGGCCTTCGGCGCGGGCGGCCGGCACTTCTGCCTCGGCTCCTCCCTCGCCCGCCTGGAGCTGCGGATCATGTTCGAGGAGACGCTGGCCCGCTATCCGGCGATGGCGCTGGCGGGCGAGCCCCGCCCGGCCCAGAGCCCGTTCGCCAACCAGCTCACGAAGCTGCCGGTGCGGCTGCACGGCGCCTAGGGCGTCGATGGCCGGATCGAGCTGGGAACGATAGCGGGACCGTTTCCGGGCGCTAGACTGACGACCCGTTGCCGCCGCCAGCGATCCCCCCGACCGGGCCGAGCCCTGACGCCACCCCGCCGGTCCTCGCCGACGACCTCGACGGGCGCGGCGTGCTGATCACCGGCGCCGGCGGGGCCATCGGCCGCGCCGTCGCGGTCGCCTTCGCCCAGGCCGGGCGCGGCTGGTCCTCAGCGACCTCACCGAGGACGGCCTGCGCGCCACCGCCGACGCCCTGCCCGCCGGGACGCCGGCGCACCTGGTGCCCGCCAACCTGCGCGCCGCGGACGCGGGGCGCGAGCTGTTGGACGGAGCGCAGGCCGCGCTGGGGCGCATCGACGCCCTCGTCCACGTCGCGGCGGTCATCGTGCGCCGGGCCGAGCTCGCCGACGTCACCCAGGAGGACTGGGCGCTGCAGGAGGAGGTCAACCTGCGGGCCACGTTCTTCCTGGCCCGCGACGCCGCCGAGGCGATGCGCGCCGACGGGCGGGGCGGACGGATCGTGCTGTTCACCTCGCAGGCCTGGTGGACCGGCGGCCTGGAGGGCTCGGTCGCCTACGCCGCCACGAAGGGCGGCGTCGTGTCGCTGACGCGGGGACTGGCGCGGGCGTACGCGCCGGACGGCGTGCTCGTCAACTGCGTCGCTCCGGGCGCGGTGGACACGCCGATGCTGCGCGACGGCACCGGGGCGGAGGCGCTCGAACGCCTGCGCGCGTCGATCCCGATGGGCCGCTTCGGCCGGCCCGAGGAGGTGGCCGGCGCGGTGCTGTTCCTCGCGTCGCGCCACGCGTCGTACGTGACCGGCACGACGCTCAACGTCAGCGGCGGCCAGCTGCCGTACTGACGCGGTCGCTCACCGCTGCGGCGGCGGCATGCAGCTGGCGCTCGGCACGAACTCGGTGGGCAGGGTGATCTGGCGCGGCTCCTGCTCGTCGTCGCCCATCTGCTCGAGCAGCAGCTCAGCCGCCTGCCGGCCGATCTCGTGGGTGTCGCGGCGGACGACGGCGATCGGCGGGTCGAAGAACTCGGTCACCGAGATCGCGTCGCAGCTGACCAGCGAGAGGTCGACGCCGACCCGCAGCCCGCGCGCCCGCAGCTCGATGAGGGCCCCGATCAGCAGCTGGTTGGCGCCGGCGACGACCGCCGTCACCGGCACGCGATCGTCGAGCATCGCCGCCGTCGCCTCCCGGCCGTGCGCTTCGGCCAGCTGGCCCTCGAGCACGAGCGACTCGTCGGACAGGCCCCGCTCGGCGTACGCGTCGCGCAGGCCGAGCAGGCGCTGGCGCGAGAAGCGCAGCGGCCGGCCCAGGATCAGGCCGATGCGGCGATGGCCGAGGTCGAGCAGGTGCCCGACGGCGTCGCGCATACCGCCTCGGTGGTCCGAGAGCACGGCGCTGGCCTGCACCGACGGCGGCAGCTCGCGATCGACGAGGACGATCGGGATCTCCGCGCGCTGCAGCAGCGCGAGCGTGTCGGGATCGTCCTCGGCGGCCAGCGACAGCAGCAGCCCGTCGACGCGCCGCTGCGTGAGCAGGCGGACGTGGGCGGCGTCGAGCTCGGGCTGGTTCTCCGAGTTGGTCAGCAGCATGCTGTGACCGGCGTTGCGCAGCGTCGTCTCGGCGCCGAGCACGATCGTCGCCAGCAGCGGGTTGGAGATGTCGCCCACGACGAAGCCGACGGTGCGCGTCGCGCGGCGGCGCAGGCTCTGGGCGAGCATGTCGGGCTGATAGCCGAGCTGCTCGACCGCCCGCTCGACGCGCTCGCGCATCTCGAGGCTGACGTCGGGATGGCCGGACAACACGCGCGACACCGACGACATCGCGACGCCCGCGTAGTCGGCCACCTCTCTCATGCCGGGCCGTGCGCTCGTGCGACGCGTCCGCCCCCGGCCCCGGCGCGGGGGCTCCTCGGTCATCTCGCCCCGCGCATCCGTCTGCTCTGACACGCTGGCAGCCTACTGCCCCGGCCTCGGGTCACGATGGCGCGGGCCGCCGTCATGGAGCCAGCGGGCTGCCGCCCGGCGACTTGGTCACGGAGTAGCCGCCATCGACGGGGATCACCGCGCCGTTGACGGCGGACGCCGCGTCGGAGGCGAGGAAGGCGCACACGGCGCCCACCTCGGCGGCGTCGGTCAGGCGGCCCGCCGGCGTGGCGGCCACCGCGAGGTCGCGATCGACGCCGCTGGGCACCCCGGACGCGATCCAGCCGGTGGCGACGACGTTGGCGGTGATGCCCTGGCCTCCCAGCTCGACGGCCGCCACCTGCGTGAGCGTCGTCGCCATCGCCTTGGCCATCGCGTGGGCGCAGCTGCCCGGCACCGCGCGGATCGCGGCGGCGGACGTCACGACCAGCAGCCGTCCCGGCGCGCCGCGGGCGACGAGCCCTCGGGCGACCGCCTGCATGCAGACCAGCGCCCCGTGCACGTCGACCTCGACGCAGCGGCGCAGATCGCCCTCGTCGAGCGCGAGGAACGAGCCGAAGACGCGCGCAGCGGCGTTGGCCACGAGCACGTCGATCGCGCCGAGGTCCGCCGTCGCCTGCGCGATCGCCGCCTCGGCCGACGGCCGGTCGGCGACGTCGGCCCGGTAGGCGCGCACCCCGTCCGGGAGCCCGGCCGGAGGCTCGCGGTCGTCGTGGACGACGGCGACCCGAGCGCCGGCACCGGCCAGGGCCGCGGTGATCGCCCGCCCCACCGGACCGGTTCCACCCGTCACCAGCGCCACGCGCCCGTCCAGTCGCGTCCCGGCCATCAGTGCTTGCCCACCACGAAGCCGCCGTCGACGCGCAGGTACTCGCCGGTGACGTAGGCGGCGTCGGTCGAGGCCAGGTAGCAGACCGCCGCGCCGATCTCGCGCGGGTCGGCGGCGCGGCCGGCGGGGATCAGCGCCAGCGTCGCGCGCACGTCGTCGTCGGTCTGCAGGCCCGGCGAGGCGTCGTTGATCGCCGAGCGCACCCACCCGGGCCCCACGTGGTTGACGGTGATGCCGTGCGGCGCCAGCTCGACCGCCGCGACGTCCACCATCGCCCGCAGGCCGGCCTTCGTCGCGCCGTAGACGCTCATCTCGGCAAACGGCATCTGCACATGGACCGACGAGGTCACGATGATCCGCCCGCCGCCGCCGGCGGCCACCATGCCCCGAGCGCCGACCTGGCAGACGTTGAACGCGCCGATCAGGTTCACGTCGACGACCCGGCGCCACTGGACGTCATCCACGTCGAGGACGGACTGCCAGCTCGCCACGCCCGCGTTGGAGCAGACGATCGTGGGCGGACCGAGCTCGGACGTGGCGCGCGCGAACAGCGTCTCGACCTCCGTGCGATAGCGCACGTCGGCCTCGTGCCAGAGGGCGCGGCGCCCCAGCCCGCGCAGCTCCTCGACGAGCTCCCGCCCCTCGTCGGCGGCGGCGACGTCGTTGACGACGACGTCGCAGCCCTCCTGCGCCAGGCAGCGCGCGATGCCGCGACCGATGCCGCGCTCGCGCGCGGCGCCGGTCACGACGGCGACATGGCCCGCCAGGCGCATCAGCGCACCGTCACGACCGTCTTGATCGCGCCGTCCTGCCGCGCCACCTGGCGCTCGATGGCGCCCGCGATGTCGTCGAGCGCCGCATGCGTCGTGATGATCTGGTCGGTCTGCACCACGCCCTGCTCGAGGAGCTTGATCGTCGCCGGCCACTGGTTCGGGTACCAGAGCGAGAACCGGATCGTACGGTCCGCGATGAGGCTGTCGAGCATCGGCACGGCGACGGTGTCGTCGGGCCCGGTGACCGCCATGAACACGATCGTCGCGCCCGGAGCGCACAGCGTGAACGCCGCCTCGTTGGCCGCCAGCGAGCTCGTGGCGACGATGATGCGGTCCGCGAGCTGCCCGTAGGCGTCCATCATGGCCGCGGCGAGATCGCCGCCCGCCGCCGTGTTGACGACCACGTCGGCGCCGAGCGAGCGCCCGACGTCCAGCCGCTGCTCGCGCGTGCCCGCGAGCACCACCTGCGCCCCCTTGTGCTTGGCGAGCTGCACCATGGACAGGCCGACCGGCCCGGGGCCGCTGATGAGCACCACGTCGCCCGGGCGGATGTCCGCCTTGTCGACCGCGTTGACGCCGGCGGCCAGCATCTCGACGAAGGCGCCCTGGTCGTCGCTGATCGAGTCCGGCAGCTTGTAGGCGTGGGCGACGTTCGTCCGCGCGCGCTGCGCGAGGGCGCCGTTCGTGGTCACGCCCAGCACGCTGAGGTTCGCGCAGAACTGGGGCCGGCCGGACCGGCACGAGTTGCAGCGGTTGCAGCTCTGGATCGGGTTCACCGCGACGCGGTCGCCCAGCTCCAGGGCGCCGGCGGGAACCGCGGCGCCGAGCTCGACGACCCGTCCGGCGAACTCGTGGCCGAGGACGAGCGGGCCCTTGCCGGTCGCGGTGCCGACCGGGCTGCGGCCGTAGTAGTACTCCACGTCCGAGCCGCAGATGCCGACGGCGTCCACCTCGACGAGGACGTCGGTGGGCTCCAGCTGCGGCTCGGGGACGTCCTCGATGCGGATGTCCTGTGCGTCGTAGAAGACGGCGGCCTTCATGACTGTCGGTCTCCTTCCGTATGCCGGGTCAGGCGTTGCGGACGTGCTTGTCGAGCGCCTCGTCCAGCCAGAAGCGCCCATCCCAGGTGTCGGCCCAGGTCTCGCTCGACATCGGGATCGCGTCGACCGCCCACCACTCGCCGTCGTAGCCCGCCTTGAGCAGCGCGGGAATCACGGCGTCGAAGTCGACGACGCCCTTGCCGAAGCCGAGATGGGTGCCGAACGCGTTGCTCCACGTGTTGTCGTCGCTGTCGCAGAGGTGGACGTGGCCGATGTGGCCGGCCACCATCTCGATGAACTCGACCTGGCCGCCCTCGAGCTTCTCGAACGGCTGCAGCTGGTTGTGGGCCAGCACGGCGCCCGCCTGCACGTGGCCGGTGTCGTAGAGCAGCTTGAGGTTGTCGTCGCCGACGTCGGTCAGCAGCTTGACCACCTCCGACGGCTTGACGAAGATCTGGCCGGTCTCGTACTCCCACAGCATCAGGACGCCCTCCTCGCGCCCGCGCTCGGCGTGGCGGCGGAACGTCGTGACGACGCGGTCCCAGACGCGGTCGTAGTCCGCGTCGCGCGCGAGCGGGCCGAAGTCGCCCGGATCGATGCGCAGGGCGGGGCTGCCCACCTCGACGGCGAAGCGCAGGTGCTCTTCGAAGAACGCGTCGTAGGCCTTGACCACGTCCTCGCCGCCGGTCGCCCAGGGCAGCCGGCCGAAGTCGCCGTAGGGACCGGGCGCGTACCCGGCGACCTCGAGGTCGTAGGACCGGACCTCGTCGACGAGCCGACGCCGGGACTCGGTGTCGGGATAGCGCTCGACCGTCGCGTGGTCGAAGAAGCCGCCAAGCTCGACGCCGTCGTACTCGAAGGCCGACAGGACCTTCAGCGCCTGATCGAGCGACGGAATGCGCTCCATCCCGAACGCGACGCACCACGTGCCCCGACAGATCCTGGCGGTGCTGGCCATGTGACTGCTCCTCTGCTGGTAGGTTTCTGGAACCGTTGCCAGAATCGTACCCGCAAGCCATTCCGGTTGTCAACGTGCCCGCCCTTGACGAGCCCCCCCCCGATCTGGAACCGTTACCAGCATGCCGGTGACCCGCCTCCGCAGCTGGACGCTGCGGCTTCCCCTCCAGGCGCCCCTGCGTCTGGGCAGCATGACGGTCCGCCACCGCGAGTACGTGGTCGTGCGCGTGGACGCCGACGAGATCGAGGCGCCCGGCGTCGCCTGGAGCCTGTCACGGGGCCTGCCGGTGGGAGCCGCCGTCGATGCGATCGTCGCGCCGCACTGCCTGGGTGCGCCGGTGGGCGCGACCGCACGCGTCTGGCAGGCCGCCCGCGACGGACACGGTCCCGCGGGCCGCAGCGGCGGCGCGATGCGCGCGCTCAGCCTGGTCGACATCGCGCTCTGGGACCTCACCGCCCGGGCGTGCGGCCAGCCGCTGCACCGGCTGCTGGGCGGCCTGCGCGACGAGGTCGCCGTGATGGCCATCTCCGCCTACCCCGGCGGCCCGCTCACCCCGGAGGCGGCCGGCGAGCACCTCGCGCAGCTCGGCGCCGACGGACACGCGCTCGTCAAGCTCGCCCGCTGGCCCGATCCGCGCGACACCCGCACGGTGCTGGCCCGGGCCGCCGCCGGCCCGGCCCGCCTCGTCGCCGACGCCGCCTGGGCGTGGGACGACGCGACCAGCGCCCTGGCCGAGCTGCGCACCTGGGGCGACGTCGAGCTGGCCTGGCTCGAGGATCCCCTGCCGGCCGAGCGGACCTCGGCCTACCGCCGTCTGCGCGAGCGCTGCCCCCACCCGATCGGCGTGGGCGACGAGGTGGCGGACGCCGAGCTGCTGGCCGCCATGGCGCAGCAGGGGCTCGCCGACGTGATGCGCGTCGACGCCACAGTGGCCGGCGGGGTGACCGGCGCCCTGCGGCTGCTGGGCTGCTGCTGGCACGCCGGCGTGCCGGTCTCGCTGCACGTCGGCCTGCCGATCCACGTGCACCTCGCCGCCGCCTCGCCGGCCTGCATCGGCGTGGAGGCCTTCGTCGGCGCGGACACGGCGCTCGACCCGGTGGACCGGCTGCTGGCCGCCGCACCGGTGGTGGCCGCGGGACGCGTGCGCGCCCCCGCCAGCCCGGGACTGGGCTGCGAGCTCGACTGGGAGCTGATCGAACGCGGCGCCCACCTCCGCACCGACACCGCCAACCAGACCTGACCGAAGGAGCCGACATGGACCGCAGCGCACCCGCCCCCGTGGAGATCGCGGCCGGCGTGTACCGCGTCTCGTCCCAGCTGGGAGTGCGCCGCATCGCGCAGTGGCTGGTGCTCGGCGACGACGGGGTCCTGTTGATCGACACGGGCGTCGACGGCACGCTGCGCGAGCACCTCGTCCCGGCGCTGCGAGCGCTCGGGCGCGACGCGTCGGAGATCGTCGAGGTCGCGATCTCGCACGCCGACGTCGACCACTACGGCGGCAACGGGGAGGTCCGGCGGCTCGCGCCGGGCGCCCGCATCCGCTGCGGCGCCCCGGACCGGGAGCTGATCGAGTCGTGGGCGCGCATCCGCTCCGAGCGCTACGGCTGGTACGAGCAGCACGGCCTCGCCTACGACGCCGACACCCTGGCCTGGCTGCGCGACGCGGGCGGCCCCGACACCGCCCTCGACGGGGTGCTGCGCGAGGGCGACGTCCTCGACGTCGGCGGCACCCGACTGCGCGTGCTCGAGCTGCCGGGCCACTCGGCCGGCCACCTGGGCTTCCTGATCGCCGACACCGCGTGCGCCATCGTCGTCGACGCGGTGCTCGAGCGCGGCCTCTACGACGTCGACGACGTCCGCATCAGCCCGCCGCCCTACCTCACCGCCGCCGGCTACCGGGCCACGATCGCGAAGCTGCAGGGCCTGGGCCTGGCGCAGCTGGAGACCGCCCACTACCGCGAGCTGCGCGGCGACGACGTCGCCGCCTTCCTCGCCGACAGCGCGGCCTTCGCCGACGACCTCGAGCGGATCGTCCGCGCGCAGCTCGCCCGCGGACCGCAGACCGTCGCGCAGATCACCGCCGTCGCCGACGCAGCGCTTGGGCCGTTCTCGGCCATGTCGCTCGAGCTGGGCCGCAGCGTCGGCGCGCACCTGGACGAGCTCACGGCCGCGGGCGCCGCGCGCCGCGTGGACAGCGCCGGCGGCGTCCCCCTTTGGGCTTTGGGCTGAGCTACAGCAGGCGCGCGGCGATGAGCTGCGCACGACGTCGATCGCCACGGCGCCGACATCGACCGCTCGCCGAGGGGATGCCGCGCCAGTCACGATCTCGCGTGCGCAAGATCGGTCAGCAGGGGGCGAGCACCGAGATCCCGGCTGCCCGCGCCGCCGACGCCAACTCGGCGTCGTAGGCGACGATCTCGTCACAAGCGACCCGCAGGGCGACCGCCAGATGGATGGCGTCGTTGGACCGCAATGGGGCGTGGGTCCCAGCGGCAAGCAGGTCCCCACGGGTGAGGTCGACGAGATTCACCACGTCCAGGACAGCGTGCACCGCGCCCAAGCCGACGGCGTCGGGGTGGCGTCCCGCCGCGCAATGCAGCTCCGCGTGCAACAGCCAGGAGGCGACCATCCGGCGGTCCTGAACCGACGTCAGCTCGGCGGTCAATGCGTCGGATTGCGGCTCGTCGACGATCAGCTTCATCGCCGCGGACGTGTCGAGATAGGCGACGCTCACCGGCGGCCGCGAACGTCCGCGACGATGGCCTCGCTGGGCGTGCGGCTCTTCCCGCGGACCACCGACCGAAGACTGGCGAGCGGGCGCCGGGCCTCCCGCACCTGCCCACGGGCAACGAGCTCAGCCAGAGGATCGAGCCCGGGCGGCATGATTCGCGCCGCGACCTCGCCATGGTTGGTGACCTCGATCGTCTCGCCGTCGGCCACCCGACGCAGGATCTCACCGCTTCGGTTGCGCATCTCCCGGTGGGTGACGCTCCGCACGTAGCACACCGTAGCACGCGACGGAGATTCTACGGGCCGCCGAACGCTTCCCGGTACCGAGATGAATCCTCAGGCGGCCGCCGCATCGCCGGCGCCCATCGCCAGCGACACGACGCGCTCCTCGGTCAGCTCGCCCGCCGCCAGCTCGCCCGCGATCGCGCCGCGACGCATCACGAGCACGCGGTCGGCGACCTGCTGCAGCTCCTCGAGCTCCTGGGAGACGACGATGATCGCGCGGCCCTGCTCGGCCAGCTCGCGCACGATGCGCAGGATCTGCTCCTTGGCGCCGACGTCGACGCCCTGGCCGGGCTCGTCGAGGATCATCAGGTGCGAGTCCGCGTGCAGCCAGCGCCCGATCACGAGCTTCTGCTGGTTGCCGCCCGAGAGCTGGCGCGGCAGCGCCGCGGTCGAGCGCGGCTTGACCTCGAGGCGCTCGATCCAGCGCTGGGCCGCGCGCCGCTCCGCGGCCATCCGCACGAAGCCCGAACGGCTGACCGGCCGCGCCAGCGTCACGTTCTTGGCCGCGCTGAGCTCCATCAGCAGCGCATCGCGCTTGCGGTCCTCCGGGGCGTAGCCGACCCCGCGGGCGATCGCGTCGCGCGCGCCGTGGGGCCGGTAGGGCGCGCCGAACAGCGTCATCTCGCCGCGGTCCGCGCGCTCGGCGCCGAAGACCAGGCGGGCCAGCCGCGAGCGGCCCGAGCCGACCAGGCCGGTGATCCCCAGCACCTCGCCCTCGTGGACGTCGAAGGTCACGTCGCGCACGCGCTGCCCCTGGCCCAGCCCGCGCACCGACAGCGCGACCGCCCCGCGGGCGCGCACGTCCACTTCCAGGCGCGTGACGTCGTGGCCGATCATCTGGCGCACGAGCGCGTGCTCGTCCAGGCCCGCGGCCGGCGCGTCGAAGACCTCGCGGCGTCGCGCATGACCACGACGCGGTCGGACAGGTCGAGCACCTCGTCGAGCCGGTGGGAGATGTAGACCACGGCGACGCCAGCGTCGGTGAGCGACGCGATGACCTCGAACAGCCGCCGGCTCTCGACCTCGCCGAGCGCGGCGGTCGGCTCGTCCATGAAGACCACGCGGCTCTCGCGGTGCAGCGCCTTGGCGATCTCGAGCATCTGCTGCCCGGCGGGGGTGAGATCGCCGGCCGTCAGACCGCGGCGATCGCTGAGGCCGACGCGCTCCAGGCAGCGCCGCGCGGCGTTGCGCTCGCGCCGCCGCGACAGCGCGAGGTGCGCGCGCGACGGCTCGCGGCCGAGCACGATGTTCTCGGCCAGGCCGAGCGTCGGGACGAGGCTCGGATCCTGGTAGATCGTCGCGATGCCCAGCCGCTGCATGACGCGGGGCGGGGCGCCGCGGAACGTCCGCCCGCCGATCGTGACCTGCCCCTCGTCGGGCACGAGCGCGCCCGACAGCACCTTGACCAGCGACGACTTCCCCGCGCCGTTGGCCCCGACGAGCCCGACGACCTCACCGGCGCGCACGGCGAAGTTGGCGTGGTCGAGCGCCACCGTCGCGCCGAAGCGCTTGACGAGTCCCTCGGCGCGCAGCACCTCCTCGCGCTGGCCGTGGGGCGGGGACGTCATCGAAGCCTCCATGGCCGCTCTCACAGATCCCGCACCCGGTGGCGCTCGACGTAGTCCCAGTCGAGCTCCCACCCCAAGCCCGGAGTGTCGGGGAGCTTCAGCTGGCCGTCGCGCAGGGGCGGCCGGTTGGCCACGAGGTTCCACCAGAACGGGTCGCGATCCTCGTCGAAGCACTCCACGTAGGTGCCGTGCGGCTGGCTGGCGAGCAGATGCGCCGCGACGTGCGGCTCCTCGTGGTGGCCCATCTCGACCTCGTAGCTGTGGGCCATGGCCGCCGTCCGCCGCCACGTCGTCGGCCCCCCCGACCACGACGCGTCGAAGTTGCACACGTCGATGGCCCCGGCCTCCATCAGATCGCGGCAGCCGCTGGGCGACAGCTCGCTCTGGCCGGCGCAGATCGGGATGCCGCCCCGCATCCGGACGTCGCGCAGGCCGCGCCGGTCGTTGGCCCAGCGCACGGGCTCCTCGAACCAGCGCACGTTGACGCCCTCCAGGCGCCGGCAGAGCTCGAGCGCGTCGGCCACCGTGTAGCCCTGGTTGGCGTCGATGGCGAGGATGAAGTCGTCGCCCGCCGCCTCACGCGCCGCGATCACGCGCTCGGCGTCCTGCGCCGGCGTCAGGCCCCCGACCTTGAACTTGATGCCGGCCAGGCCGCGGGCCTGGTGGGCCTGGATCTCCTCGGCGATCTCCGCCAGCGAGGCCCCGTAGTAGCCGCCGATGACGATCATCGGCAGGCGGTCGCGATAGCCGCCCCACAGCCGCCACAGCGGCTGGCCGACCGCCTTGCCGACCGCGTCCCAGATCGCGGTGTCCACGCCGGCCAGCGCCACGAGCCCGAGCCGGCGATCACGCAGGATGTCGAAGGTGACGGGATACGCCGCCGCCCAGCAGCGCTCGGTCGCCAGGGCGTCGAGGCCGCGCACCGCCGGAGCGATCTCGTCGCGGATGATCGCGACGATCGCCTCCAGGCTCTCGTCCTCGTCTCCGACGTAGGCCTCGCCGACGATGCCCTCGTCGGTCACCACGCGCGTGATCACCGTGGCGCGGTTGACCATGCGGTAGTGGCTGCCTCGGTACTCGCGGGCCAGCGGCGCGCGCATCGGGATGACCTCGATGTCGCGGATCGTCAGGCCGGCACGGCCGCCGGACGTCGTCGGCCCGGCCGTCCCGGGAGGCGCACTCGCCATAGGGTCCCTCTCAATCGCTTTCTCTGGAACGTTGCACCGCTCTACCCGCCGGGGGCTCGGTGCCGGTCACGTCATTCGGCGACCGGAGCCTCCCGCCCATGGCGTTGCCGGCGCCATGGGCGGGCTGGCCGAGCAGCGCGGCTACGCGCCGTCGCTGCCGGCGCACTCCGAGGTCAGCCACTGGTCGACGAGCTCCGACGTCGGCTCCCACGGCTGGGACTGGATGTCGCCCGGTCGGTTGATCGCAAACGGCGTGTAGCAGACCTTGTCGGCTGCCGGCTGGCCGGCCACCGCGTCGGCCAGCAGCCGCACCGCGAGCACGGCCTCCTGGCTCGGCGAGGCGCCCACCGTGACCTTGAGCTTGTCCTCGTCGAGGAGCTTGTTGCCCTCGGGCGAGCCGTTCTGGGAGGCGACCGCCACGCTCGAGGCCTTGGCGCCGAGCCCCTTGATGGCGCCGACCGCCATGTCCTCGTTGCCGACGACCAGGCCCTTCAGATCGGGGTACTTCGCGATCAGGTCCTGCGCGGCGCCGAACGCCTTCTGGCGCATGTACTGGCCGTCGACCTCCTGCACGATGCGCGACGGATCGCCCAGGCCCTCGGCGAAGCCGGTGCTGAAGTCCACGACCTCCTTGCGGCCCGCGGCGCCGGTGATCAGCGCGATGTCGCCCTCGGGCAGCACCTCGGCATAGGCCTCGCCGAGCGCCTTGCTGTAGTCGAGGAAGTTGACGGCGGCGTTGCCGACGATGTCGGGCTGGACGTCGTCGAGCGCGACGATGCCGACGATGCTGACCGGGATGCCGGCCCGCTTGGCCGCGCGGACCGCAGCCTTCTCGCTGGCATCCGAGAGCGGGAAGATCACGATGCCGTCGACGCCCTGCGTGATCGCGTCCTGGACGTTGGCCTGCTCCTTCTGGGTGTCGAGCTCGGAGTTGAAGATCTTCGCTTGGCCGCCGAGCGCCTCGACGGCCAGCTTCGCCCCGTTGGCCGAGTACTCGTAGTAGTCCAGCGATCCCGTCTGGATGTAGGCGATGGTCTTGCCGTCGAGCGGCTTGGCGTCGGCGGTGTCCGCGGCCGTGGTGTCGGCGGCCTGCGTCTGCGCGGCCGTGGTGTCGGCCGCGGTCGAGTCGCTACTGGTCCCACTCTCCGAGCCGCAGGCCGTCAGCACGGCCAGCGACGCGAACGTGAGGACGAGCCCGAGCAACCTCCAGATGGGGGCTCTGCGAATGGCGTGCACAGCACCTTCCTCCTGCTGTTGGGGATGACAGGCCGAGCGCGGGCGGTTCAACGGGCACCGCGCTGGGCCATGACGGCGACGATGATCACGGCGCCCTGCACGACGTACTGCAGGTTGCCGGAGATCGAGAGCAAGTTCAGTGCGTTGGCGATCAGCCCGAGCAGCAGGACGCCGAGCAGGGTTCCGAAGATCCCGCCGCGCCCACCCGCGAGTGGGGTCCCGCCCACGGCCACGGCGGCGATCGCCGCCAGCTCCAGGCCCGCGCCCATGCGCGGCGCCGCCGAGACCAGCTGGCCGACCAGCAGTCCGGCGGCGATCCCGACGAAGACGCCGTTGAGCGCATAGAGCCCGACCTTGACGAGGCGCACGCGAACGCCGGCCAGGCGGGCCGCGCTCTCCGAGCCACCGATCGCGTACAGCCAGCGGCCGAACGTCGTCGCGCTGAGGATCAGGTGGACGGCCCGCGCACAGACCAGGAACGCGACCACGATGAGCGGCAGCCCGAGGACGCTGCGATCGACGAGGTTCAGGAACGAGTCGGGCACGTCGCTGATCGGCACGTCGGAGATCAGCAGGGCCAGCCCCTCGAGCAGCGTGAGCATCCCCAGCGTGAGGATGAACGGGTGGGTGTTGGAGTGGGCGGCCAGCACGCCGACGACCACGCCGACCAGGGCGGCGAGGCCGATCGATGCCGCGAGCGCCGCGCCGACGGCCCAGCCGTGGGCCATCAGGTAGCCGGCGGCCATGCCGCTGAACGAGACCGACGAGCCGATCGAGAGGTCGATCCCGCCCGAGACCATCAGCATCGTCGTGCCGCAGGCCAGGATCCCGATGATCGAGACCTGGACGAGGACGTTCTCGAAGTTCTGCCACGTGAAGAACACGTCCGATGCCGAGGCGGCGATCACGACCACGAGGGCGATGACCGCCAGGAGGGCGAGCTTGGCCTGGTGCAGGCGCACCAGCGCGCGCAGCTCAGGCACCGACACGAGCCCGGGGCGCATGCCGGTGCGGGTCGCGGGGCCTCCGTGGGACATCTCTCCTCCTCTGCGTCGTCGTCGTGGGCCAATGGGCCAGTTCCAGTTTCTGGAACCGATTGCGGATAGGTTACCGAGATCGGTTCCAGAAACGCAAGCCCAACCTTTCCGCCAGCCGCGCCGGCTTGACAACGGCCGGCCCGGGGCATACGAATTCCACTGTCTTGGAATCGATTTCAGCTCATGAAAAGCTGCCCACGCGGATCCGCTCGGTCTCGCGCGCGGCCACGGTGCTGCGTCAGGTCGCCCGCCACCCCGAAGGCATCGGACCGACCGCCGTCGCCGCCGCATCCGGCCTGGCGGTGCCCACCACGCACCACCTGCTGAGCACGCTGTGCGCGGAGGGCCTCGTCGCCCGCACGGCGCAGCGCCGCTACGTGCTGGGGCCCGGTATCGCCGTGCTCGTCGAGGCCTACGCCCGCGCCGACGTCGTGCCGTCGTGGCTGATGCGCCCGTTGCGCACGCTCGCCCTGAGCTGCGGCGAGACGGCCTACGTCAGCGCCTGGCGCGGCGAGGAGATCCACGTGCTCGCCTCGGTCGAGGGCGGACGCGCCGTGCGGGTGGCCAGCGCCGAGCGCGGCCCGTATCGCTGCCCGCACGCGCGGGCGACCGGCAAGCTGCTGCTCGCCTTCGCGCCGCCCGAGCGGCGCCGCAGCGTGCTCGGCGACCGGCTCGAGGCCGTGACCGCCCGCACGATCGTCGACCGCGGCGAGCTCGAGGCCGAGCTCGCCGCGATCCGCTCGCGCGGATGGTCCGACGACGTGGAGGAGTTCCTCGACGGCGTCGCCTGCGTCGCCGCACCGGCGCTGCTGGAGGAGACGGTCGTCGCGACCTACACGATCGCGGTGCCCGCGCACGACATCGACCGCCGCCGGCCGGACCTGCTGGCGGCCGTCCACGCCGCCGCCGCCACCGCGGTGCGAACCCACCAAGAGCAAACGGAGGCCCCATGACCAAGGCAGACGCCGCACCGCCGCCGGCGGCGCCGACGACCGACCGCCAGCTGGACCTGCTGCGGGCGATGCTCGAGATCCGCCGCTTCGAAGACGAGTGCCACCGGCTGTTCGCCCAGGGGATCGTGCGCGGCTCCACCCACCTGGGCCAAGGCCAGGAAGCGGTCTCGGTCGGCGCCTGCGCGGCGCTGCGCAAGGGCGACACGATGACCTGCACCTACCGGGGCCACGCGGCGACGCTGGCCATGGGCGCGCCCCTGGACCGCTCGTTCGGCGAGATCCTCGGCAAGGCGAACGGCCTCTGCGGCGGCAAGGGCGGGTCGATGCACCTGACCGACGTCGGCGTCGGGGCGATGGGCGCCTTCGCCATCGTCGGAGGCCACCTGCCGATCGCCGCCGGCCTGGGGTTCGCCGCGCGCTACCGCCGCACCGGCGCGGTGAGCGTCTGCTTCTTCGGCGACGGCTCGACGAACATCGGCGCGTTCCACGAGACGCTCAACCTCGCCGCGATCTGGCGGCTGCCGGTCGTCTTCGTGTGCGAGAACAACCTCTACGGCGAGTACTCGCCGATCGCCACGACGACGCCGATCGAGCGCCTGGCGGACCGCGCCGACGCCTACGCCATGGCCAAGGCGGTGGTCGACGGCAACGACGTGCTGGCCTACTGGCCGCCACCGCCGAGGCCGCGGCGCGCGGGCGCGCCGGCGAGGGCCGACGCTGATCGAGGCGCTCACCTACCGCCAGCGCGGTCACTCGCGGGCGGACCCAGCGACCTACCGCCCCGTCGGCGAGCTCGAGGCGTGGCTGGAGCGCGATCCCATCCTGGTGCTCGAGCGCATGCTGCTCGACGCCGGAATCGAGCAGGGGACGATCGACGCCGTCAGCGCGGCGGCCGAGCGCGCGGTCGCCGACGCGCTCGAGCGCGCCCTGGCCTGGCCCGATCCCACGCCGGAGTCCCGACTGGAGCACGTCTACGCATGAGCGCGACCGTGACGTACCGCAACGCCATCACCCGGGCGATGGCCGACGCGCTGGCCGCCGACGACGACGTCTTCGTCATCGGCGAGGACGTGAGCTGCGGCGGGCGTTCAAGACGACCGAGGGCCTGTACGAGCGCTTCGGCGCCGAGCGCGGTGCTCGACACCCCGATCTCCGAGCAGGCGATCATCGGCACGGCGATCGGGGCCGCGGTCCAGGGCTGCGCCTGATCGCGGAGATCATGTTCGCCGACTTCGCCGCGGTCTGCTTCGACCAGATCGTCAACAACCTGGCCTCCTACCGCTACATGACCGGCGGGCAGGTCACGCTTCCGGTCACGGTCCGCATGGCCAACGGCGCCGGCACCGGGTTCGCTGCCCAGCACTCGCATCCGGCCGAGAACTGGTTCCTCAACGTGCCCGGACTGAAGGTCGTCGTGCCCGCCACGCCGGTCGACGCCTACGCGCTGCTGCGCGCGGCCGTCCGGGATCCCGACCCGGTCCTGTACTTCGAGCACCAGGGGCTGTTCGGGCTCAAGGGCGAGCTCCCCGATGCGCCGCCGGCGCTGGCGCTCGGGCGGGCCGACATCGTGCGGGCCGGACGCGACGCGACGGTGGTGGCCGCCCAGGCGATGCGCCACCGAGCGCTGGAGGCCGCCACGGCGCTGGCCGAGGAGGACATCGACGTCGAGGTCATCGATCCGCGCACGCTGGTGCCGTTCGACCTGGACACCGTGCTGGCGAGCGTGGACCGCACCAACCGGCTGATCGTCGTCCAGGAGTCCCCGCCCGGCGGCAGCTGGGGCGCCCGGCTCGTCGCCGACGTGGTGCGGGAGCGGTTCGAGTCGCTCGACGCACCACCGGTGCTGGTGGCGGCGGACGAGACGCCGGTCCCGTACGCGGGCCCGCTGGAGGCGGCGTGGATGCCCGACGCCGAGCGGGTGGCGGCGGCGGTGCGCGCGGCGATGGCCTACTGACCGCCGCCGCCGCGATGGCGCCAGCTCACGACGCGGCCGGTGCGGCGGCGCGCCGGGGCGTCCGCTCCCACGGACGCATCAGCTGCAGGGCGGAGAGGATCGCCCGGGTGGCCGGGGAGCGGTTGAGCGTGTAGAAGTGGATGCCGGGGGCGCCCATCGCCAGCAGCTCGGCGCACTGCAGGGTCGCGTAGGCGACGCCGAAGTCGCTGACCGCGACCGGGTCGCCGGCGCGCGACTCGAGCTGGGTGAGAAGGCGCGAGGGCAGGTCGGACCCGCACAGCTCGGTGATGCGCTTGATCTGCGCGACGTTGGTGATCGGCATGATGCCCGGCACGATCGGCACGTCGATGCCGATCTCGCGGGCGCGGGCGACGAAGTCCTCGTAGACCGCGTTGTCGAAGAACAGCTGCGTGATGAGGAATTGCACCCCGGCGTCGACCTTGGCCTTGAGGTGGCGCAGGTCGTCCTCGGGGCTCGTCGCATGGATGTGGGTCTCGGGGAAGCAGGCGCCGGCGACGGTGAACGGGTAGCCCTCCGCGATCAGCGCGACCAGCTCGGCGGAGTGCTCGAGCCCGCCGTCGGTGCGCACCCACTCCTGCTGGCCCGGCGGCGGGTCGCCGCGCAGCGCGAGCACGTTCTCGATCCCCGCGTCGCGGAAGCGGTCGAGCGTCGCGCGCAGCTCGTCGACGGTCGCCCCCACGCACGTGAAGTGGGCCATCGCCTCCAGGCCGTGGTCACGGCGGATGCGGGTGACGATGTCGAGCGTCTTGTCGCGCGTGCTGCCGCCGGCGCCGTAGGTCACCGAGACGAACGCGGGGTCGAGCGCGTGCAGCTCCTCCACCGCCCGGAACAGGTTCGCCTCGCCCTCCGGGGTCTTGGGCGGGAAGAACTCGAAGGAGAAGACCGGCTCGCCCTGGTCGAAGAGGGTGTCGATGTGCATCGCGCGCCAGCATACACGAACCTTGACAAGAGTTTGTGAAGGTTATGCCCGTACCCAGCGTTCGGGATCGCCAGCGACTCGCTCGGCCCGACCGGTCATCTCGAGGTGCTGCAGGTACGACAGCGTCTCCGACATCCACCACGCCGCCGTCGTCTCGGTCAACGCCTGCCCGTACACGTGCGGGATGATCTCGATGCCGGTCAGCGGCTCGACGCCGATCGCGTCGAGCACCTTCTGGAGGCGCTCGGCCACGAGCTGCCGGTAGGCGTGGATGTGCCCGCGGACGTCGGTGAACGTCCGCCCGTGGCCGGGCAGGCAGAGCCGCGGGGCGGCGTCCTCGACCCTCTCCAGCGACCGCAGGAACTCGCCGGCCGGGTCCGGGGTGTAGCCGTAGTCGAAGTACACCGTGACGCGCCCGAGGAGATGGTCGCCGGAGATCATCAGACGCCGCTCGGGCTGGAAGAGGCAGACGTGCGACGGCGCGTGGCCGGGCGTCTCGATGACGCGCCAGTCGCCGAGGTCGGTGGGGACCGTCACCCCGTCGACCAGCTCCCGGTCGGGCTCGACGAACCCGGCCAGCCCCAGGTCGCTGGTCGGCCGCTGCTCGGTGTAGCGGCGGATGGTCTCGGCGGGCACCCCGCTCTGCTGGGCGATCTCGACGCGGTGCTCGAGCCACAGCGCCGGATCGCCGGCGACCCGCGACAGATGGCCGTGGTTGGGATGCAGCCACAGCTCGCAGCCCGTGCGGTCGATGATCGGCTTGGCCTGGCCGCAGTGGTCGACGTGCGCGTGCGTGCACACGACCAGGCGCACGGAGTCCAGGCGCAGGTTGACCATGTCGAGCGCACGCTCCAGATGCGCCATCGAGCCCGGGGCGTGGATGCCGGTGTCGACGAGCACGATCCCGTCGCCGGCCGCGATCGCCCACGCGTTGCCGTGCGGGATCCCGGGCCACGGCAGCGGCAGGCGCAGCCGCCACAGCCCGGGCAGCACCCGCTCGCCGCGGCCGAGCTCGCGCTTTCTCGCCGGGGCGGTCATGGGCGATTAGACTCGCACGTCGTGGCGACGACGGACGATCCGCCCAGGCGCGCCCGCGCGGCGAAGGCCACGACGATCAAGGTCTCGCGCGCGTACCTGCGCGCCCTCGACGACCACGACCTCGACGCCGCCGTCGCGTGCTGGCGGCCCGGCGGGCGCGACGTCCTGCACGGGCAAGCCGAGCTCGTCGCCCCCGACGGCATCCGGGAGTACTTCGGCGGGCTGCTGGCCGCGGTGCCCGACCTGCGCTTCGAGGAGCTGTCCTGCACGGCGGAGGCCGACCGCTGCGCGATCCGCTCGCGCATGACCGGGACGTTCGCCGGGATGCGCCGCTGGAACGGGATCGTGCCCAACGGCGCGCGGCTCGACCTCGAGCTCGTCGACCACTTCGTCGTGCGCGACGGGCGGATCGTCCGCAACGACGCCTACCTCGACGGCATGACGGTGGCGCGCCAGCTCGGCCTGCTGCCCGCCGCGCAGTCGCCCGCCGAGCAGCGCATGACGCGGGCGTTCAACGCCAAGACGAAGCTCGTGGCGCGCACCGCCAGCGGCGCGGAGAAGGTGGCCGAGGGCGTGTGGGTCGTGCGCGGCGGCTTCCCGGCCAAGACGATGAACGTCTACCTCATCGAGGAGGCCGACGGGGTGACCGTCTTCGACGCCGGGATCCGCGCGATGACGAACGCGGTCGCCACCGTGGGCGCGCGGATGGGCGGCATCAAGCGGGTTGTCCTGGGCCACGGCCACCCCGACCACCGCGGCGTGGCGCCGGGCCTCGGCGCGCCCGTGCTCTGCCACCCCGACAACCGGGCCGACGCCGAGGGCGACGGCGGGATCCACTACATGGACCTCTCCAAGCTCAACCCGCTCGCCCGGGCGGTCTACCCCACGCTGCTGCGCCGGTGGGACGGCGGGCCGGTGACGATCGCCGACACCGTGCGCGAGGGCGACGAGATCGCCGGCTTCCGCGTGGTCGACATCGCCGGCCACGCGCCCGGCATGATCGCGCTGTGGCGCGAGGCCGACCGCGTCGCGCTGACGAGCGATTGCTTCTACCTCGTCGACCCGCAGACCGGGCGTCCCGGGCCGCCGCAGGTGCCGCATCCGGCGTTCAACCTCGACACCGTGCAGGCGCGCGCGTCGATGCGCAAGCTCGCCGCACTGGAGCCGGCGGTGGCGTGCCCCGGGCACCTGGGGCCGCTGACCGGCAACGTGCGCGGCGAGCTGGAGCGGGCCGCCGCCGCATAGTGGGCAAGCGCAACCGCCAACGGTCCCGCGAGCGCCTGAGCGCGCCGACGACGCGCTACGAGCATCCCGAGTTCGGCGTGCTGGAGCTGCGCGGCGCGCTGACGCCGAAGACGCGCGCCGAGTACGCGGCCATCGGCGGCGTGCGCGAGGACGCCTGGCAGCGCCAGGTCGAGTTCCTCTTCGAGCGCCTCGCCGTGCGCTGGACGATCCACGGCCTGCCGATCGACCGCCAGCAGGAGCTGCTCGCCCGCTTCCGCGCCGCCTCGAGCGACGAACGTGCTTGGATGCGAAACGTGCTGCGCGAGCACCTCGCCGAGAACTTCCCCGAGCTGAGCGCCCCGTGACGGTCCCCGAGCGGCGGCTGGACGCCCTCGACACGCTCCTGTGATGGTCGACCCGCGGGCGTTCGCCGAGCTGTTGTGCGGCTACTGCCTGGAGGTTGGCGAGCGCCAGCAGGTCCTCGTGCGCTCGACGACGCTGGCCGCACCGCTGCTGCTGGAGCTGCAGCGGTCGATCCTCGAGCGCGGCGGCTGGCCGCTGCTGCGGGTGGAGCTGCCCGGCCAGGCCGAGGGCTACTACGCGCACGCGCGCGACTGGCAGCTCGACGACCACCCGGCCATCGCCTACGAGGAGGCCCGGCGGGCGGACGCGACGCTCGGCATCCAGGCACCGGAGAACACGCGCGCGCTGAGCGCGGTCGATCCGCAGCGCCTGGCCCGCGCCAACCGGGCGCGCGAGCCGGTGCGCGAGCAGACGCTCGCGCACCGCTGGTGCTCGACGCTGTGGCCGACGCAGGCCGGCGCCCAGCAGGCGGGCACGTCGCTGTCGGCGTTCGCGGCGTTCGTGGCGCGGGCGCTGTTCCTCGACCAGGCCGATCCGGTCGCGGCGTGGAGCGAGCTGCGGGCGTTCCAGGCCGGGCTGATCGAACGGCTGTCGCGCGCGGACGTGGTGCGCATCGAGGCCGAGGGCACCGACCTGACCCTGCGCGTCAAGGACCGGACGTGGGTCAACAGCGACGGGCGGCGCAACATGCCGTCGGGCGAGGTGTTCACCGGCCCGCTGGAGACCTCGGCCGAGGGGACGATCGCCTTCGACATCCCGGCCAGCCCGGCCGGCGTCGAGGTGGCGGGCGTGACGCTGCGCTTCCGCGAGGGCGTGGTCGTGGACGCGCACGCGCAGCGCGGCGACGCCTACCTGCAGCGCGCGCTGGCCACCGACGACGGCGCGCGGCGGCTGGGCGAGCTCGGCATCGGCACGAACTTCGGCATCGACCGCCCGATCGGCGCGATCCTGTTCGACGAGAAGATCGGCGGCACGGTCCACCTCGCGCTGGGCCGCTCGTACCCGGAGACCGGCGGGCGCAACGCGTCGGCGCTGCACTGGGACCTGATCTGCGACCTGCGGCGCGGGGGCCGGATCACCGCGGACGGCGAGGTCGTCTCCGAGAACGGCACGTTCACGTAGCGTCAGCGGCCGTTCGCTGAGGTGGCGTCGACGCTCGAGCCGTCAGTCGGGCAGCAGCTCGTACGCCTCCAGCGTCAAGAAGTCCGGCAGCTCGAACTGCAGCGTCGATCCTCGAGCGCGGCGGTTGGCCGCTGCTGCGGGTGGAGCTGCCCGGCCAGGCCGAGGCTGGCCACGCGCACGCGCGACTGGCAGCTCGACGACCACCTGGCCGTCGCCTACGAGGAGGCCAAGCGGGCGACGCGACGCTCGGCATCATCCAGGCGCCGGAGAACACGCGGGCGCTGAGTGCGATCGATCCGCAGCGCCTGGCCCGCGCTAACCGAGCGCGCCAGGCCGGTGCGCGAGCAGACGCTCGCGCACCGCTGGTGTCGACGCCGTGGCCGACGCAGGCCGGCGCCCAGCAGGCGGGCACGTCGCTGCCGGCGTTCGCGGCGTCGCGGCGCGGGCGCTGTTCCTCGACCAGGCCGATCCGGTCGCGGCGTGGAGCGCTGCGGGCGTTCCAGGCCGGGCTGGATCGGGCGGCTGTCGCGCGCGGACGTGGTGCGCATCGAGGCCGAGGGCACCGACCTGACCCTGCGCGTCGCGACCGACGTGGTATTCAGCGACGGGCGGCGCACACATGCTGGTCGGCGAGGTGTTCACCGGCCCGCTGGAGACCTCGGCCGAGGGACGATCGTCTCTCGACGTCCCGGCGAGCCCGGCCGGCGTCGATGGCGGGCGTCACGCTGCGCTTCCGCGAGGGCGCGGTCATCGACGCGCACGCGCAGCGCGGCGACGCCTACCTGCAGCGCGCGCTGCAGACCGACGCCGGCGCGCGCGGCGGCTGGGCGAGCTCGGACGGCACGACCTCGCATCGACCGCTCCAGGGATCGGGCGATCCTGTTCGACGAGAAGATCGGCGGCACGGTCCACCTTCGCGCTGGGCCGCCTGCACCCTCGAGACCGGCGGGGCGCAACGCGTCCGCGCTGCACTGGGACCCGATCTGCGACCTGCGCCGCGTGCCGGATCACCGCCGACGGCGAGGTCGCGTTCCCGGAGAACGGCGCGTCTGCGTAGCGCCGGCAGCGGTTCGCTGAGGGTGAAGTCGATGTTTGCCGTCAGTCGGGCAGCAGCTCGCGGCCGCCTCCAGTGTCAAGCAGTCAGGCAGTTCGTCGGCCAACGCGACGCATGCGAACACGGCCCTCGTCTCGCCGGGCCGCCCGCCACCGAGATCGGTTCGCCGACTTCGGCGCGGATCGACGCGCTCTCCTCGTCGAGGATCTCGATGACGCGGTCGCGTGTGACCTTGCCATGACGGATCCACTGCCAGATCTGCGCGATATCTCAAGCACAGGCATCCTCCATGAGCCCGGCGATGGCTGACCGCGCCACGCCCGCAAAGCCAGTTCGAGAGGCAGGTCCGCAGCCCTGACGTTGGTGCGCAGCCCGGCCTCGGTGATCTCTCCCGGCGTGGATGCCACGTCCAGCAACCGACCGACCTCGACGCTCGAGCGTTCGACCACCCTGTCGATCTGATTCGGGCGCCCGCCGAGGACGCGATCGAACTCGGCCTGGGCGACCGCCACCACGTCGGGATGGGCCACCCAGGTCCCGTCGAACCCGGCGGCCGCCTCCCGGGCCTTGTCAGCCGCCACGGCGCGTAGCGCACGTGCGTTGACCTCTGGGTCGCTGCGAGACGGGATCAGGGCGGCCATGCCGCCCATCGCGAATGCGCCGCGCGCGTGGCACGTGGCGACCACGAGGTCCGCATAGGCGCTCATGAACGGCACCGTCATGCTGACATCGCCTCGGTCCGGCATCACGAACGCGGGGTCGTCCGGGTAGCACTTGATCATCGAGAAGATGTAGTCCCATCGACCGGCGTTCAACCCGTACGACCGCTCGCGCAGCTCCCAGAGGATCTCGTGCATCTGGAACGCGGCCGGGACGGTCTCGATCAGCACGGTGGGCCGGAAGGTGGCAGGCGGCAGATCGAGCGCCTCCTCGCTGAACGTCAGAACGTCGTTCCACCAGCGAGCCTCGAGATGGTGCTCGAGCTTGGGGAGGTAGAGATACGTGGCCTCGCCTTCCGAGGCCCGCCGCGTCGCGTTGTGGAACGCGTGCAGACCGAAGTCGACCAGCGCGCCGGCCACGTGGCGACCGTCGCCGGCGGCCATGTGGCGTTCGGGAAGGTGCAGGCCGCGCGGCCGGACGAGCAGCGTCGCCGTGGCGTCCTCGAGCGCGTAGTGACGCCCGTCCGACGCGGTGTAGTCGATGTCGCCGACGAGCGCGTCCATCAGGTTCAGCTGGCCCTCGACGAGGTGACGCCATGTCGGCGACGTGGCGTCCTCGAAGTCGGCCATGAAGCCTCTCGCCCCTGAGTTGAGGGCGTTGATCACCAGCTTGCGATCGGTCGGACCGGTGATCTCGGTACGCCGGTCCACGTAGTCGAGACGCGGCGCGGCGACCCGCCACGACGAGTCGCGGATCTCCTGCGTCTCGGGGAGGAGCCCTCGTGGCGCCGGCCGGGACGCCCGGGCCCGCAACAGCTCATCTCGACGCGCCCCGAACTCCTCGTGCAGCGCAGCGACGAACGCCACCGCCGCCGGACTCAGGATCTCCTCGACAGCTCGGTCGGCAAGCGCCTTCGTGGGAAACCGGAGCGCGGACATGTTCTCCCTGGATCGTGTATTTTTCCGCTAGACGGAAATCGCTATTCCTATGAGTGGATACTAATGCCTGAACGCCGCCTCGACCAGCCGTCCGAGCCGACTGAGCGCGCCGACCCCGTTCGATCGGTGTTGCGCAGCTTGCGACTCATGGAGGCGCTCGCGGACGGCCGTGAGATGAGCCTGACGTCCCTCGCCGAGGCCTCCGGACTGCGCCCGAGCACGACGCACCGGCTCCTCGCGACGCTGGCCTCCGAGGGGTACGTGGGACGCGGCGACGATGGCCAGCGCTACCGGCTCGGCCACCGCGTGGCGGCCCTCGCCCGGAGCGCGGCCAGCTCGGTCGAGGACCTGCGCGAGGCGGCACGTCCGACGCTGCTGGCGCTGCGCGACGACTTCGACGAGACCGCCAATCTCATCGTGCTCGATGGCGCCAGCATCGTCTACATCGACCAGGTGGAGAGCCGTCGCCCGGTGCGGATGTTCACCCGCATCGGCAACCGCGTACCGGCGCACGCCTCCGGCGGCGGCAAGGCTCTGCTGGCATCGCTCACACCCGACGGCCTCGACCAGGTGCTCCGCGGGCAGGTCCTGGAACGCTTGACCACGCACACGATCACCAGCCGAGAGGAGCTCGACTCGGCACTCGATGTCATTCGCCGACGAGGGTGGGCGACCGACGACCGCGAGTACGACGACGACGTCATCTGCGTCGCGGCCGCCTTTCCGCTGCCAGGCGATCCGCACCGCGCGGCGATCACGGTCTCAGGACCGGCGGAGCGGATGCTGCGACACGGGCTTGCCCGGCTGGGCGAGCAAGCCGCAGCGCGGGCAACGGCGGCCCAGGCGGCGCTGAACTGACCGGGCTGCCGTTCAACGCGCCCCGGCACGCGGCCGAACCGGCGGTCTTGATTCCGGTCGACCGAGGGGCGTAGGGTGCCCCGGCCGCATTGCAGACATGTGGGTGTGCAGGAAGGCAACACGACGGGAGGTCCCATGAAGCTTTCACACCGGATTCGCGCCGGCGCGGTCGCCGCTGCGGCCACGCTGGTCATCGCCGCTCCGGCGGCCGCGCAGGGACCACCACCGCCCACCGCGGTCAACGGCAACCCCGTCTCGACCTACACGCACGTGACCGGCACGCCGGTCGCGTTCGGGTTCATGAGCCAGTGGACGTTCATCGCCGTGGGGCCGGCCGAAGACGGCAAGTCGATGGGCGGCCTGTGGGTCACCGACGGCACGAGCGAGGCCCGACAGGTCCCCGGCGTCCCCGGCCCCGTCTTCGGCGTGACGGTCGACGGCGACACGCTGTACGCGTCGGCCGGCGGCAAGCTCATGGCCTACTCGCAGTGGAACGGCACGAGCTTCGGCAGCTCGCGCGCGGTCGTCGACCCGCCGAAGGGCTTCGGCAGCTTCAGCGGCCTCGCAGTCGGCAACGGCCGCATCTACGCCGGCGTCATGCTCAACGAGAAGTACGACAACAAGAAGGACCCGAGCCCGCTCGCGCGCCGGGTGATCTCGGTCAAGCCCGACGGCAGCGGCCTGCGCACCGTGGCTCGGGGTTTGCGCCAGCCGTTTCAGCTGACGTTCTCGTCGAGCTCGAAGCGCCCGTGGGTCAGCGAGCTCGGCGCGGAGAAGAAGCCGGTCGGCCCCGACTTCATCGCGCATGTGCGCCGCGGGCAGAACTACGGCTTCCCGAAGTGCACGCTGGCTCGGCCCAAGCTCTGCCGCGGCTTCACCAGGCCGGCGATCCTGCTGCCGGCGCACGCCTCGCCGATGGGCATCCAGGCGGTCGGTGACACGCTGTACGTGGCGCTGTTCGGCGGCACCGGCAAGGGTCCCGAGGTGGCGTCGTTCCCCGCGCACCGCGGGGCGAAGCCGACCCCGGTCCTCACGGGCTACGCCGCCCCGGTGGTCGGCCTGGGCATCAACGACGGCAGCCTGTACACCGGCGACGTGGCCGGGTTCGTCTACAAGGTCGCGTTGTAGGGCGGCCGCGGCCGGCGGCGCAATCCGGATGCGCCGCCGGCCGTGCTGACGTTCACGGCCCAGGTGTCGACGTTTCGCGCGACAGGGCGGTAGACGCCGCCGCGACCCGTACTCTGCCCTGCCGATGCGCCGCACCAAGATCGTCGCCACCATCGGCCCCGCCTCACGCGATCCCGAGATCCTGCTGCGCATGGTGCAGGCAGGCATGGACGTCGCCCGCCTGAACTTCTCGCACGGCACCGAGGAGGAGCACGCCGAGAACGTCCAGCTCGTCCGCGAGGCCGCCGGCCGCGCCGGACGGCCCGTCGCGATCCTCCAGGACCTGCCCGGACCCAAGCTGCGGCTGGGACCGATCGCCGACGATCGCGTCGACCTCGCGGTGGGCGACAAGGTGACGTTCACCTGCGGCAGCGACGAGATCGGGACGCAGCGCGCCCTGAGCATCAACTGGGCCGGGCTGGCCGCGGGGATCTCGCCGGGCGAGATCATCTACCTCGCCGACGGCGCGGTCCGCCTGCGCACCAAGGACGTGCGCCGCGCCGCCCGCGAGATCGACTGCGAGGTCGAGGTCGGCGGGCTGATCGTCTCGCGCCAGGGCGTGAACATCCCCGGACCGGTCGACGAGCTGCCGGCCGTTCCCGAGGAGGACCTCGCCCACCTGCGCGTCGGCGAGAAGATCGGGGTGGACCTCGTCGCCCTGTCGTTCGTGCGCCGCGAGGCCGAGGTGCACTTCCTGCGCGAGCGCACCCGCCTGCCGCTCATCGCCAAGATCGAGAAGCCGCAGGCCGTCGAGAACGCGCGCGAGATCATCTACGCCGCCGACTGCGTCATGGTCGCGCGCGGCGACCTCGGCATCGAGCTGCCCATCGAAGAGGTCCCGATGGTGCAGAAGCAACTGCTCGCGCTGGCCGGCTCGATGGCGCGGCCGTCGATCACCGCGACGCAGATGCTCGACTCGATGGTGTCGTCGCCGCGGCCCACCCGCGCCGAGGTGGCCGACATCGCCAACGCGATCCTCGACGGCACCGACGCGGTGATGCTCTCCCAGGAGACCGCGATCGGCGCGCACCCGATCGAGGCGGTGGCGATGATGGCCGCCGTCGCGCGCGAGACCGAGAAGGCGGCCCCCTACGAGCGCTGGACCGCCGAGCGCGTGCGCCGCGACCAGCGCGATCCCGCCTACACCGTCGCCCACCAGGCGGTGGAGGCCTCCCGCGAGCTGGGCCTCGACGCGCTCGTCGTGCCCACCCTCTCGGGCCGCTCGGCGCGCCTGGTCAGCGCGAACCGGCCGGAGGTGCCGATCCTCGCGCTGTCGCCCGGCCGCGAGACCGTGCGCCGCTGCGGGCTCATGTGGGGCGTGCGGGCGGCGTCGATGCGCCGCCACGAGGTGACCGAGGCGCTGATCGCCGACGCCGCGCGCCGCGTGGTCGAGCTCGGCTGGTGCCAGCCCGGTCAGCGGGTGGGCATCACGGCCGGGCTGCCGAGCGGGCGCCCGGGGACGACGAGCCTGTTCCAGGTGCAGACCGTGTGACCCGGGCGATCACGGCCGCCGCAACCGCCATGAGCACCAGCACCGCCACGGCGGCGATCGTCTCGGGCCGGCCGAAGTCGCCGAACGAGCCGCCCAGCGCGACGTAGGCGAACGTCCGCGGCGTCGTGCCGATCGCCGTGGCCAGGACGAAGGCGACCAGCGACACGCGGGTCAGGCCGACCGCGTAGTTGAACGTCGTGTACGGCACCCCCGGCACCAGCCGCACGTAGAGCACCGAGAGGAAGCCGCGGCGCTCGACGAACGCGGCCATCGCCTTGACCCGCCGGCCGCCGAGCCGCTCGATCGCGTCGCCCGCCGCCCAGCGCGACAGCATGCACGCGAGCGCGGCCGACAGCGTCGCGGCGACGATCGCCACCGGCGTGCCCAGCGCGGTCCCGAACAGCAGGCCGCTGGCGCCGGCCAGCAGCGGCCCGGGGAAGAACGCGCAGCCGAGCACGGTCGACAGCGCGATGAACACGATCGGGCCCGCCGCGCCGAAGCCGTCGATCCAGTCGCGCACGCGGTCGGCCGACAGCGAGCCGCTGAGCGCGACGACGACGAACGCCGTCCCCACCACCGCGGCGAGCGCGGCGAGCCGCACCCCCGGGTGCAGCGCGCGGCGCGAGAAGCGGCGCGCGACGGGCTCGCCGGTGTCGGTCACGCCGGCGCGCGCCGCCGCAGGAAGTCCGTCTCCTGGCGCCCGAGCTCCGTCTCGGGCTCCGCGTCGTAGATCCACTCGCGCGCGATGCGGTACCAGTTGGCGCGGGCGCGCAGCTGGCCGAGCACGGCGAGGGTGAGGACCTCGAGACGGCGCCCGAAGAGGTGGTCGGGCGGCATCGACTCGTGGCGCATCTGGGCGAAGTGGCGCGAGCGCGGGTCGCTCATGTCGATCATCACCTGCGTGGCGATCTCCGGCTCCAGCGTGATCTCCTCGTCGGTGATGTACCACCAGGTCAGGTCGCGGAACTGCTCGAGGAGCTGCTCGTCGGTATAGCGGGCGCTGGCGAGCACGAAGCCGCTGGACCGCAGCGCCTCCCCCAGCTCGGCGGCGCGGCCTTCGATCGCCATGCGCGCCATCGCCAGCTCGCGCTCGGCAGTCGCCGCGTCGATGCGCTTGAACAGGCCGAAGTCGAAGAACGCCATCCGCCCGTCGCGCAGCAGCAGCGAGTTGCCCGGGTGCGGGTCGCCGCTGAACTGGTGGTGGCGGTACATGCAGCCGAAGTAGAAGCGGAAGATGATCTCGCCGAGGCGGTCGCGCTCGTCCTGGGGCAGCTGCTTGAGCTCCTCGAAGCCGCGGCCGGAGACGAACTCGCTGACCACGACGCGCTCATGGCTGAGCGACGTGACCACCTCGGGGACGACGATGAACGGGTGGTCGCGGTAGATGCGCGCGAGCGCGCGCTGGTTGGAGGCCTCGAGCTCGTAGTCGAGCTCCTCGTCGATGCGGGCGCGGATCTCGTCGCCGATCGCCTTCGGGTCGAGGCCGGGCGCCACCGACTTCATCAGCCGCAGGATCATCCCGAGGTTCTGCATGTCGGCCCGCACCGCCTGCGCGACCCCCGGGTACTGGACCTTCACCGCGACGCAGCGTCCGTCGGGCAGCGTGGCCTGGTAGACCTGGCCGATCGAGGCGGCGGCGATCGGCACCGGGTCGAACGTCTCGAACACGTCGTCCAGGCGCTCGCCGTACTCCTGCTCGAGGACCTTGCGCATGTCCTTGAAGTGGACCTTGGGCGCGGCGTCGCGCAGCGCGGCGAGCTTGGTCTGGAACTCCTCGCGGTAGTCCTCGGGCACCAGGCCGACGTCGAGGAACGACATCACCTGGCCGAGCTTCATCGCCGCGCCCTTCATCGTCCCCAGGGCGGCGACGATCTGCTCGGCGGTCTCGATCTGGCGGCGCTCGAGCGCCTTGCGGCGGGCCTCGTCGTCGCGGGTGACGTTGGCCGCGCGCGTGCCGAGCTGACGGGCGGCCTGACCCGCAGCCAGCCGGCCGACGCGCGCGCTGCGCGCCAGCCGGGAGGTGGGGATGCCTTCGTCCTTCTTGGGGCTCACCCGGTCTGGACCTGAGAGCCGGGCACGATGTCGTCGCGGCCGTCGGGCCAGCGCACCCAGGCCTTGTGCCCGCCGTCGTAGTCGTCTCCCAGCAGCACCAGCGTCGCCGGCTCGCCGAACGCGGTGCACGACGCCTCGCCCTCCTTGTCGAGGCCACGCCAGGTGCGGATGAACGCGTTGTGCTCCCACTCCTCGCCGATCGTCGTCGGGTCGGTGTGGCCGGGGTGCACGACGGTGTCCTTGGGCAGCGCCATCAGCGTGTCCATGATCGAGGAGCGCAGGTCGGCGTAGGAGGTCGACCCGGGCGCGCGCACCCCGCCCACCGAGTTCTTGAACAGCGTGTCGCCGGTGAAGACGTTGCCGTCGACGACGAGGGCGAGCATGCCCGCGGTGTGGCCCGGGGTGTGCAGCGCCCGCACGGTCAGGTCGCCGATCGTGACGGTCTCCGGGAACGAGCCGGCGTCTCCCTCGAACGGCTCGCGATCGTCGATGAGGACGGTGAGGCCCGGCCAGCGCGCCTTGAGCTGGTCGAGCTGCTCGACGTGGTCTTGGTGGTGGTGGGTGAGCAGGACGTGCGTGGGGGTCACGTTCAGCCGCTCGGCCGCCTCGATGAGCGGCTCGACCGGACCGCCCGCATCGACGAAGAAGGCGCTGCCGCCCTCCCGATCGGCCACCAGGTAGGTGTTGGAGAGGTACTGCGGGTGCATGGAGCGCTCGACGATCATTCGCTACAGCTTGCCACGCCCTACGCTGCGATCGTGCCTTCGGAACTCATCCATACCTGCTACCGCATCGGCGACATCGACCGCTCCGTCGCCTTCTACGAGGCCCTGGGGTTCGAGGAGCTGCGCCGGATGCCGATCCGCGACGAAGCGATCAACGTCTTCATGGGGCTGCCCGGCGACGGGCCGCGGCTCGAGCTGACCCACAACTTCGGGGTCGACTCCTACGAGCTCGGCACGGGCTACAACCACATCGCGGTGGCCGTCTCCGACCTCGACGGGACGCTCGACGCCCTCGCCGCGAAGGGCATCGCGCCCGAGAAGCCGCCGTACCAGGTACGCGAAGGTGGGTCGCGGCTCTGCTTCGTGCGCGACCCGGACGGCTACCGGATCGAGCTCATCGAGCGGCCAGACTGAGGGCGGCGGGCAAGCGCGTCAAGCCGATCGACGCGCCAACATACGCCGCCCATGACGCGCACCGCCGTCGCCGACCTCGGCTCGAACTCGTTTCGCCTCGTCGTCTTCACCGCCGAGGACGGGTGGTGGAAGCGAACCGACGAGATCTTCGAGTCGGTCCGCATCGGCGCCGGGCTGGCGCAGACCGGCGCGCTGGCGCTCGACCGGATGCAGCGCGGCTGGTCGGTCGCCGCGGTCTTCGACCACTTCTGCCGCGCGACCGGGGTCGACGAGGTGGTGGCGGTCGCCACGTCGGCGATCCGCGACGCGACCAACGGCGCCGAGTTCGCGCAGCGAGCCGCGCTGGCGGTACGAATCCTGTCGCGAGAAGAGGAGGCGCGCTACGGCCACCTGGCCGCCGTCAACTCGACGACGCTGCGCGACGGCGCGGTGCTCGACCTCGGCGGCGGGTCGGTGCAGCTCGTCTCGGTGCAGGACCGCCACGCACGCCGGCTCGGGTCGTGGCCGCTCGGCGCCGTGCGGATGACCGAGCGCTTCCTGGCGGGCGGCGAGCCGGCGTCGGCAAGCAGCTGCGCGCCGTGCGCCGGCACGTCCGCGAGACGCTCGCCGACGCGCCGTGGGTGGCGGAGTCCGGCCCGCGGCTGGTCGGGATCGGCGGCACGGTGCGCAACCTGGCGGCGGCGGCCGCCGCCGCGGCCGGCCTGCCGGGCATCGCCGTGCAGGGCTTTCACATCGACGTGGACGCGCTCGATGCGCTGGTCGACGAGCTGGCCGGCCTGCCCGCCGCCGAGCGGGGCGCGCTGGCCGGCATCAAGCCGGCGCGCGCGGATCTGATCCTCGCCGGCGCGGTCGTGGTGCAGGCGATCGTCGAGCACGGCGGCTTCGGCGGGGTCGAGGCGACCGAGGCCGGCCTGCGCGAGGGCGTCTTCTTCGAGCGCCACCTCGCCGACCGCGACCCACCGCTGCTGGCGGACGTGCGCCGCGCGAGCGTCGAGAACATGGCCGCCCAGTACCACTCGGACGACGCCCACACGCGCCACGTCGCCCGGCTCACGCTGTCGATGTTCGACGCGCTCGCCGCGCTGCGCCTGCACCCCGGCGACCCAGTCGAGCGCGAGCTGCTGTGGGCGGCGGCGGTGCTCCACGACATCGGGATGGCGATCGACTACGACGACCACCACAAGCACTCCCGCTACCTGATCCTCAACGGCACGCTGCCCGGGTTCAGCCCCCGCGAGCTGGCCATCGTCGCCGAGATGGTCCGCTACCACCGCAAGGGCTCGCCGTCGTTCGCGTCCGACGTGGCCGGGCTCACGCGCGACGGCGACGCGGAGATGCTCGACCGGGGCGCGACGCTGCTGCGGCTGGCCGAGGGCCTCGAGCGCTCGCGCGACCAGATCGTCCGCGCCGTCGACGTCGGCGAGGACCACGGCCGGGTGACGCTCACGCTGCGCGCCGACGAGGCCGTCAGCGTCGCGCGCTGGGCCGCCGAGCGCGAGCGCGATCTCTTCGCCCGCGCGTTCGGGCGCGAGCTCGAGATCCGCTGAGCAGCGCCGGCGACCTCGGTCAGATCTCGCGGGTCTGACCGCCGCCGCCCGCGGGGGCGCCGATCGTCTGCGTCGAGACCGCCTCGACGACCTCGGCCTCCTCCTGCTCGCGCGCCTCGTCGTGGTCGCCGTCGCACAGGACGCGGAAGTTGCCGCTCACGCCGCCGTCGGCGTGGATCGTGATGCCCGGCAGGATCTCCTCGCCCTCGTCGAAGCCGAGGCGCTCCATGTCGAAGTGCGCCAGCCCGATCCCCCACGCGTTGTGGGTCGGGTTCTCGCGGTCGTGCGCGTTGAGCGCGATCTGGAACGCCTTGAGGTTCTTGGCGACCTTCGACGTGTCGGCCATGCGGTCAGCGTAGATGATCGGCGCGCGCACGGATGCGCTCCACGAGCGCCGCGACCGTCGGGCACGCGAGACCGTGCCGCGCGCCGTGGCGCAGCACCGCGCCCGGAATCGCGTCGAGCTCGCTGGGGCGTCCGGCGTCGATGTCGCGCTGCAGCGAGGACGTGTGGCCGGGGGCCAGGCCCCAGAGCTCGCGCAGGGTGTCGTCGGCGTCCACGCCGGCCCCCTCGGCGTTGGCGACCGCGACGGTCTCGAGCACCGCGTCCTCGATCTCGACCCGCCGGCGCGGATGCTCGCGAATCGGGCCGATCGGCGTGCCGTAGGCCGCCGTGACGCTGGCCAGCGCGTTCAGCCGCGCCAGCTTGCTCCACATCACGCGGGCCTCGGTGTCGCCCAGCCGGGCCGGGATCTCGGCGGTGCGCAGGACGTCGACGAACGCGGCCATCCGCGGCCGGGGCGCCGGGTGGTCGGCGGCCAGCTCGATCAGCGCGGTGGAGCTGGTCTGCACGATGACGCCGGCCTGCGGGCGCTCGCTGCCGATCCGCACCGTCCCGGCCACCGCCCGGTGGCCGAAGCGCTCGCGCAGCCGCTCGAGGTGGTCGATGCCGTTCAGCAGCGGGACGACGAGCCCGGGCTCGCCGGCGACGCGCTCGAGGGCCGACTCGAGGCCGGGCGCCTTGGTGGCGATGACGAGCACGTCGGGGTCTTCGTCGAGCCGGGCGGTGGCGGCCGGGTGGACGACGAACTCGCCGAGCCGGGCGCTGGTGACCTGCAGGCCGCGGTCGGCGATGGCCGCGGCGGTCGGCTCGCGGGCGACGACGGTGGTCGCGGTGCCACAGCGCGCGAGCGCGGCGGCGACGAAGCCGCCGACCCCGCCGGGTCCCAGCACCGCGACGCGCATCATGGCGCGCCAGCGTAGATGACCGGGCCGGCCACGACGCTCACACGAGCGGGTCGACGAGCACGCCGGGATTCAAGATCCCGGCCGGGTCGACCGCCGCCTTGGCCGCGGCCAGCGTCATCGCGAACGGCTCGGGGCGCTGGCGGTCGTACCACGGCCGGTGGTCGCGGCCCACCGCGTGATGGTGGGTGATCGTCGCCCCCACCTCGAGCAGCGCCTCCGAGCACGCCCGCTTGACCGCCCACCACTGGCCCTCCTCGTCGCCGCGGCGCGCGGGCGCCAGCACCGTGAAGTACGCCGCCGGGCCGTCCGTGTAGACGTGCGTGAAGCGGCAGGTCACCAGCGCCCGGGCGTCGTCGAGCGCGGCGCGCGCGGCCGCGGTCACCGCGGCGTGCAGCGCGCCGAAGCGCTCCCACGTGATCGCCGTCTCGAACGTCTCCGACAGCACGCCGAGCGCGACCAGGACGTCGCGCAGATACGGCGCCTGCAGGAACGCGTCGCGCCAGGCGCCGGCCGCCCCCCGCCCATCCTCCTCGTCCCACTCGCCGCCGGCCTGCGCGCACAGCTCGAGCGCCCGGCGCAGTTCGTGGCCGGGACGCGGGGCGTCCACCGACTCGAACGCCAGCATGAGCAGCGCCGAGCGCCCGTCGCGCGCGCGGGTGAACGCCGCCTCGGACGGGTCGAGCAGGCGGCAGTTGGCCGGCCGCAGCACGGACTGGACCACCGCGCGCACCGCCTCGGCCCCCTGCGCGAACGAGCCGAAGCGCACCACCCGCGCCGCCCGCGCCGCGGGCGGCGGCTGCACCCGCACCCACGCCTCGGTGATCACCCCGAGGATTCCCTCCGAGCCCAGCAGCGCCCGGTCCGGGCTCGGCCCCGCGCCCGACGCCGGCAGCCGCCGCGACGCCCAGACGCCGCTCGGCGTGATCGCCCGCACCGCCTCGACGAGGTCGTCGATGTGCGTGGGGCCGGTGGCGAAGTGCCCGCCCGCGCGGGTGGCGATCCACCCGCCCAGCGTGGACAGCTCGAACGACTGCGGGAAGCAGCGCAGCGTGACGCCGTGCTCGGCGAGCTGGCGCTCGAGCTGCGGCCCGAGCGCGCCGGCCTGGATCCGGGCGCTGCGCGAGACCGGATCGACCTCGAGCACGCGATCGAGCGCCCCGAGGTCGAGCGACACGGCCGGGCCGTCCACCGCCGGCGTCACCCCGCCCACCACCGAGGTGCCCCCGCCGTAGGGGATCACCGCGACGCCGTGCTCGCTCGCCCACTCGAGCACCGCCGCCACCTGCGCCTCGCCGCCGGGCCGGGCCACCGCGTCGGGCGCGTGGTCGAAGCGCCCGCGCAGCCCGCGGACCACGTCGAGGTACGAGCCGCCCCACGCGTGCCTCGCGCGCGCGTGCGACGAGACCTCCCACGCGACCCCGGCGGGCGCCCGCGGCAGCGCACCGGCCGCCGGCACGGCCGCCGCCTCGAGCGCCACCGCCTCCTCGGGCTCCTGCGCGTCGAAGCCCAGGCGCTCACGCACCAGCGGCATCGCGCCGCGCAGGTCGGCCGCAGACGGCTGCTGGTCCTCGTAGCCCCAGCCCCAGTGCTTGCGCCGGCGCCCCATGAGGCGAACCCTACGCGCGCCTGGCGACTGGACGCGCCGAGCACGGCATGTCTTTCGCGGTGTGGTTAGCCGTGGGGTAGTGAATTGATACCCACGGCTAACCACGCCTGCAGAGATGCACCGAACTCCGCTCCGGCCCGCGCGCCGGGCTCGCGTACCCTGACGGCCATGCCCGCCTCCCGCGTCATCCTCGCCCGAGGGCCCTGGCGGCCCGAGGAGATCGAGACGCGGTGGCGGTCCGACGCCTACCACGCCCAGGCCGAGCAGGACGCCGCCGCCGACGAGGCCATCCGCGCCCTGCGCGAGCGCGGCTCGCCGAGCCACGACGGGGTGGCCGCGCGCCTGGTCGGCCATCACGTCACCGAGGACGGGCGGCTGGTGCTCGAGCTGCAGCCGGTGCGCTGGGCGCTGCGGCTCGTCCCCGGCGACGCCGCCGACAGCCTGTCGGCGCTGTGCGTCACCCGCGACTGCGAGGGTCGCTGGCTCGCCGGCCGGCGGGCGCAGTGGCTGTCGACGTGGGCGGGCCAGTGGGCCCTGGGCGCGGGCGGCGCGGTCGATCCCGACGAGAGCCCGGTCGACACGCTCGTGCGCGAGCTGGCCGAGGAGTGGTCGGTCGCGCCCGAGCGGGTGACCGGCGAGGCGCTCGTCGCGCTGCCCCAGCGGATGGCGATGTTCGTCGGGATGGCCTGGCTGCCGCCGGGCGCCGAAGTCACCCCCGACGACGAGCACGACACCTACGCCTGGTGGCCCGCCGACCCCGACGAGTGGCCGTCCGAGGCCCACCCCCAGCTGCGGGCGATGGCCGCCCTGCTGGCCGCGGTCGCCTGACCGCCATGCGCCTGCTGACCTACGACCATCTCAAGTGGGCCTCGTTCACCCACTCGACGGTCTACTTCTGCCTGCTGGTGGCGTGGATCGTCCCCGGCCTGCACACGTTCGAGTTCGTCTTCGGGCTCGCCCACGGGCTCGGCTGGATCGCGATGTGCCTGGCCTGCACGGTGGCCCTGCACCGCCGCATCATCTCGATCCGACTGGCCGTCGCCGTGTGCGTGATCGGGGCCGTCGGGCCCTTCGTCGGGTCCTACGAGTTCGTCCGCGAAGAACGCCGTCGTGCACGACCTCCGCTAGCAGACACAGGGCGCTACAGTCAAAGCACGCATGGCGGTTGAGACGCGGGTGCAGGTCCCGATGCCACAGATGGGCGAGTCGGTGACCGAGGGAACCGTGCTGGAGTGGCACGTGAAGGTCGGCGACACCGTCGCCGACGACGACGTTCTCGTGGAGATCTCCACCGACAAGGTCGACGCCGAGGTCCCGTCGCCGACGGCGGGCACGGTGGTCGCCCTGCTCGTCGACGAGGGCGACACCGTCGCGGTCGGCGCGCCCCTGTGCGAGATCGAAAGTGGCGACGGCGCGCCCACCGCTGAAGATGCGCCGGCCGCGGCCGACTCCTCGGGCGAGATGATCGACATCACCATGCCGGCGATGGGCGAGTCGGTCAGCGAGGGCACCGTCCTCGAGTGGGCCAAGGCTGTCGGCGACCACGTCGAGACCGACGAGACGATCGTCGAGATCTCAACCGACAAGGTCGACGCCGAGGTCCCGGCCCCCGCCAGCGGCACCATCGCCGAGATCCTCGCCGCCGCGGGCGACTCCGTCACCGTCGGCCAGGTCCTGGCCCGCCTGGCCACGACCAACGGGGCCGCCGCGGCGCCATCCGCTCCGCCCGCAGCCCCCACCCAGGCCAACGGCGCCGCCACGGCGCCGGCCGCCGCGCCCGAGGGCGTCAACGCGTCGCCGGTCGCCCGCCGCATCGCCGCCGCCGAGGGCGTCGACCTGCGCCGGGTCACGGGCAGCGGCCCGCGCGGGCGCATCACCAAGGCCGATGTGCTCGCGGGCGAGAACGGCGCCGCCCCCGCCGCACCGGCCGAGGCCCGCGGCGAGCTCATCAAGGGCGGCGCCGCGATGCTGGCCAAGTACATGGAGCGGTCGCGCGAGATCCCGACCGCGACCTCGCTGCGCACGATGACCGTCACCGTCATGGACGGCCGCCGCCGGCAGCTCAAGGACGCCGGCCAGAAGGTCTCGTTCACGCATCTGATCGCCTACGCCATCGCCCGCGCCGCGACCGACGAGATGCCGGTCATGACGCACCACTTCGAGCGCCGCGACGGCAAGCCGTACCGCATCGACGACGGGCAGTGCAACCTCGGCATCGCCGTCGACGTCGAGAAGAAGGACGGAACCCACACGCTGATGGTGCCGGTCATCAAGGACGCCGGCCGCCTGTCGTTCCGCGAGTTCGTCGACGCCTTCAACGACCTCATCTCCCGCGCGCGCGAGAACCAGCTCACCGCCGACGACCTCGTCGGGGCGAACGTCAGCCTGACCAACCCGGGCGGGATCGGCACCGTGGCCTCGGTGCCGCGCCTGATGCCCGACCAGGGCACGATCGTCGCCACCGGCTCGATCGCCTACCCGGTCGGCCTGGGCGCCATCGGCGCGACGATCGGGGCCGAGAAGGTCATGAGCATGACCTCGACGTACGACCACCGCGTCATCCAGGGCGCGGAGTCGGGGCGCTTCCTCAAGGTCGTCGAGGACCTGCTCCAGGGCGAGGGCGGCTTCTACGAGCGGGTGTTCGCCGACCTCGGCGTCATGCTCGGCCCGGCGCCCGCGGCGCCGGCACCGACGCTCGCCGCCGCGCCCGCACCGGCCGCCGCCGCGGTCGCCGGTCCGCCCGACGAGGAGCTCCTGCAGGCGGTCCAGGCCGCAACCGCGCTGGTCAAGGCCTACCGCACGCACGGCCACCTCGCCGCGCACCTGGACCCGCTCGGCACCGAGCCCGAGGGCGACCCGGCGCTCGACCCCGAGCCGCTGAACCTCACCGACGACATGATGCGCCGGATCCCCGCCAAGATCCTGCGCATCGGCGTCCCCGGCGCGACGCTCTACGACGCGCTGCCGCACCTGCGCGAGACCTACACCGGCACGATCGCCTACGAGATCGAGCACATCGCCTCCCACCGCCAGCGCGTCTGGCTGCGCGAGAAGATCGAGACCGGCGCGTTCCGCGCCCCGCTGAGCGACGACGAGAAGCGGTGGCTGCTCGACCGCCTGATCAGCGTCGACGCGTTCGAGCGCTTCATGCACAAGGCCTACCTGGGCCAGAAGCAGTTCTCGATCGAGGGTCTCGACATGACCGTGCCGATGCTCGACACGGTCATCCAGCTCGCCGCCGCGCACGGCGCGCACGAGGTGGTCGTCGGCATGGCGCACCGCGGCCGGCTCAACGTCCTGGCCCACAACCTCGGCCGCCCCTACGACTCGATCTTCTCGGAGTTCGAGGGCGCCTCGACGCTCGAGGCGGTCACCACCATCCCGCAGGGCGGCACCGGCGACGTGAAGTACCACCACGGCTCGCAGGGCTCCTACCTGCTGCCCAACGGCGAGTCGATCCTCGTCAACCTCGAGAGCAACCCGTCGCACTTGGAGTTCGTCGACCCGGTCGTGGTCGGCGCCGCGCGCGCGGCGCAGACGACGCGCCAGGGCGCGCACGCGCACCGCGACACGAACGCCGCGGTCCCGGTGATCCTCCACGGCGACGCCGCGTTCCCGGCCCAGGGCATCGTGGCGGAGACGTTCAACCTCCAGGGCCTGGACGGCTACGCCGTCGGCGGCACCGTCCACCTCATCCAGAACAACCAGGTCGGCTTCACCACGGATCCCGACGACGCGCGCTCCACCCGCTGGGCCTCCGACCTGGCCAAGGGCTTCGACGCGCCGATCATCCACGTCAACGCCGACGATCCAGCCGCCTGCATCAGCGCGATCCGCCTGGCCTTCGCGTACCGCCAGGAGTTCGGCCAGGACGTGGTCATCGATGTCGTGGGCTACCGCCGGTTCGGCCACAACGAGGCCGACGAGCCGGCCTACACCCAGCCCGAGATGACCGCGGTCATCAAGCGCCACAAGCGCGTGGCCGAGCTGTGGGCCGAGACGCTGATCGCCGAGAGGATCGTCACCAAGGCCGACGTCGACCGCCAGGAGCAGGAGATCTGGGACCACCTGGCCGCGCTGCACCGGGGGCTCAAGGACCGCATCCAGGCCGCCGCCGACACCGGCCAGGTCGATCAGCCCACGGGCGAGTACCAGCTCGACCGCTCGGCGTCGCCGGAGGTCAAGACCGCGGTCGACGCGGACCGCCTGCGCGCGCTCAACGACGAGCTGCTCGAGGTGCCCGAGGGCTTCACCGTCCATCCCAAGCTCGTCCGCCAGCTCGAGCGCCGGCGCCATGCGCTGGGGGCCGACGGCGGCATCGACTGGGCGCACGCCGAGGCGCTCGCGTTCGCCTCGCTGCTGACCGAGGGCACGCCGATCCGCCTGACCGGCCAGGACGCCGAGCGCGGCACCTTCTCGCAGCGCCACCTGGTCTTCCACGACGCGAAGACCGGCCAGACGCTGTGCCCGATCCAGCACCTGCCGGGCGCGCTGGCGCCGTTCGAGCTGCACAACTCGCCGCTCAGCGAGATCGCGTGCGTCGGCTTCGAGTACGGCTACAGCGCCGAGGCGCCCGAGACGCTCGTGCTCTGGGAGGCGCAGTTCGGCGACTTCGCCAACAGCGCCCAGGTGATCGTCGACCAGTTCATCGTCAGCGGCCTGGCCAAGTGGGGCCAGACGACCCGGCTGACGCTGCTGCTGCCCCATGGCTACGAGGGCCAGGGCCCCGAGCACTCGTCCGCTCGCCTGGAGCGCTTCCTGCAGCTCGCCGCCGAGGGCAACATCCGCGTGGCGAACCTGACCACGCCGGCCCAGTACTTCCACCTGCTGCGCCGCCAGGCGCGCGTGGCCAAGCAGCGGCCGCTGGTGATCATGACGCCGAAGTCGCTGCTGCGCCTGCCGCAGGCGACCAACCGCATCGAGCACCTCGCCGACACCCAGTTCTACCCCGTCCTGCCCGAGCCGCGGGTCGACGACGAGCGGGTCAAGCGGCTGATCCTGTGCACCGGCAAGATCTACTACGACCTCGTCGGCCACCCGACCCGGGCGGACAACCACGGCGTCGCGGTCGGTCGCGTCGAGCTGCTGTACCCGTTCCCCGAGGGCCAGATCCGCGCGCTGATCGAGCGCTACCCGAACCTCGAGGAGGTCGTGTGGGTGCAGGAGGAGCCGCGCAACATGGGCGCCCGCGCGCACATGTTCCCGCGCCTCATGCAGATCCTGCCCGAGCACCTGCACTTCGGGTACGTCGGCCGGCCCGAGCGCGCGTCGCCGGGCGAGGGCTATCCGGTCGCCCACGTCGCCGAGCAGAGCCGCATCGTCTCCACCGTGCTCGACCTCGGCCAGCCGGTGTCGCAGTACCCGCGCAAGACGCCGGGCGAGCGCTGAGTCAGCTGGTGCGCAGCACGACCTTCGTCATCTCGCGCGCGTCGAACGCGCGGTAGGCCTCGGCCGCGTCGTCGATCGACACCTGGTGGGTGAGGACCGTCGACGGGCGCATCGCGCCGGCCTGGATGGCGGCGAACAGGCGCTCGCGATCGCGGCCCGGGTTGCCGATCGAGAAGCGCAGCGTCAGCTCCTTCTCGAACATCAGCGCGTTGTTGAGCGGATAGTCGGGCTCGAAGTGCGCCCCGATGACCGACACGACGCCCTGCGCGCGGGCCAGCCCGAAGCTGGCATCGAGCGCCGGGACCGCACCCGCCGCCTCGATCACCGCGTCGGCGCCCAGCCCGCCGCTGGCCTCGCGGATGGCATCGGCGGCCTGCGCCGGGGTCACCGCCCGCGCGCCGAGCTGCTCGGCCAGCCGGCGCCGCTCCTCGATGCCGTCCACCGCGATGACCTCGCGCGCCGGGCCGACGGCGGCGATGACCGCCATCAGGCCCACCGGCCCGCAGCCCACCACGGCGACGAGGTCGCCGATCGCCACGTCCGCCCGGGTCACGCCCGCGTAGGCGGTGGGCAGGATGTCGGCGACGAAGACCGCGTCCTCGTCGCTGACGTCGTCGGGCACCGGCCACAGGCAGCGGTTGGCCTGCGGCACCCGCACCAGGTCGGCCTGCCCGCCGTCGAGCCGCGGGTACACGCCCGAGTAGCCGAACAGCGAGCGCGACTCGCACTGCGTGGCCCGGTTCGCGCGGCAGTGCACGCACGTGCCGTCGGAGGTCATGCTCGTGTTGACCACGCGCTGGCCGACGGAGACGGCGGTCACACGGTCGCCGACGTCGACGACCTCGCCCACGAACTCGTGCCCGAGGATCGTGCCGTCCTCGAAGCCCGGGGTCCAGCCGTGGTAGGGGAGCAGGTCGGCGCCGCACAGCGCGCTGTGGGTGACGCGCACGATCGCGTCGGTGTCGTGCTGGAGGCGCGGGTCGGCCACCTCCTCGACGCGGACGAGCTCCTTGGCGATCAGCCGTACCGCGCGCATGTCAGTTGCGGATGTGGCCGGCGTCGGCCACGAGCGTCTGCCCGGTCACCCAGCCCGACTCCTCGGAGGCCAGGAAGGCCACGGCGGGCGCGATGTCCTCGGGCAGGCCGTGACGCGGCAGCGCCTGCAGCGACTGGACGAAGTCGAAGGAGTCCTTGTGCGGCGTGGCCAGCGCGCCCTCGCTGCGGATGATGCCCGGCGCCACCGCGTTGGCCGTGATGCCGTAGCGGCCCAGCTCCGTCGCCTGCGCGCGGGTCAGGCCGACCACGCCGCCCTTGGACGCCAGGTACGGGCCCATGTTCGGCGTGCCGGCGAAGAACGCGTTGGACGCGATGTTGACGATGCGCCCGTAGCCGGCCTCGCGCATGGGCTTCTCGACGGCGCGCCCCATGAGGTACGTCCCGCCGAGGTTCACGGCGATCATGTTCTGGAAGTAGGCGAAGTCGACGTCGTCCCAGGCCACGAACGGCACGATCGCCGCCGCGTGAGCGAGGATGTCGACGCGGCCGTACTCGGCCAGCGCCCGCTCGACCGAGCGCTGGGCGTCGGCCTCCTGGGCCACGTCGGCCTGGACGGCGATGCCGCCCAGCTCGCCCGCGGTCTGCTCGGCGCCCTCGCCGTTGAGGTCGACCGCGACGACCTTGGCCCCCTCCGCGGAGAGCTTGTCGGCGATGGCGCGGCCGATGCCCTGCGCGGCGCCGGTGACCACGGCGATCCGTCCTTCGAGCTTGCCCATCTCTTGGTCTCCTGTCGTCGTCACCCGGCGTAGAAGTCCGGCGCGCGCTTGTAGGTGTTGAACGTGTCCATGTCGTGGGTGAAGAAGATCTCCGCGTCCCACTCGCGCGCGATCTCCTTGACCCGGCGGATCGACCGCACCCCGGCGACCGGGTTCCAGTGGAAGCCCGCCTGCTGCTCCTTGGCGAACGCGGCGGGGGTGTAGGAGACGTCGGACATGAACAGCATCGGCCGGCGCCCCTCCACCTCCACCAGCAGCGAGTAGTGGCCGATCGTGTGGCCCGGGGTGTGGAACAGGTGCACGCCCCGCGCCAGCTGCACATCGCCGCTGAGCAGGTGGAACGTCACATCCGGGCCGTCCCAGCTGCGGTCGGCGTAGCCGAGCATCTCGAACGGCTCCGGCGAGCGCGCCTCGCGCACCTCGTCGACGTGCACATAGGTCGTGGCCGCCGTCAGGTGCTGGTTGCCGCCGCAGTGGTCGAAGTGCAGGTGCGAGTTGATGATCGCGTCCACGTCGCCGGTCGCGAAGCCGGCCCGCCGCAGCTGACCGGGCAGCGTCTGCTCCGCCGTCTGCTGGGGCAGCTCGAACGCGAGCTTCTCCTCGACCAGCGCCTTGTCGAAGCCGCTGTCGAACAGCAGCAGCCCCTCGGGGTGCTCGATGAGGACGCTGTAGACCGGGAAGCGCACCGGCGTCCCGCAGCCGACGTTCCACGTGATGTGGGACTGGTCGATCACGCAGGAGCCGCTGTCGAGCAGCCGGACCTTGGTCGCCACCGCCATGTCAGCTCTCCAGGACCTTGCGGACGCCGACGAGCTTGCCCGCCCGCTGCGCGCCGAGCTCCTGCACGCGCTCGGGCGTGTAGTCGAAGAAGCCGCCGCCGGACTTGATGCCGAGCCGGCCCTGGTCGCGCAGGTCGGTCGCGGTCTTCGAGATCCCCGACTCGTTGGACAGGTCCTGGTTGAGGAAGCTGGCGACGCTCGTGTAGATGTCGAGGCCCGCCATGTCGAGCAGCTGGATCGGCGGGACGACCGCGAGCTTGTAGCCGATGCCCCACTTGACGCAGAGGTCGAGCCCCTCGGCATCGACGACGCCCTCGTCGAGCAGCGCCAGGCACTCGCGCATGATCGCGTAGAGGACGCGGTTCTCGACGAAGCCGGGGACCTCCTTCTTCAGCGTGACCGGCTCGTAGCCGATGTCGCGCGTGAGCTGCTCGACCGCCGCGGTGACCGCGGGCGCAGTCTGCTCGCCGACGATCACCTCGTTCATCGGGATGAGCTGCGGCGGGTTGGACCAGTGCCAGCCGACGACGCGCTCCGGGCGCTTGAGGCCCTCGGCGATCTTCGTGATCGGGATGCCGGACGTGTTGGAGGCGATGATCGTGTCATCGCCGATCAGGCCCTCGACCTCACCCAGCACCTGCTGCTTGAGCTCGAGCTTCTCGGGGATGGCCTCGACGATGATGTCGGCCCCATCGCACGCCGCCTTGAGGTCGGTCGCGAAGGACAGCGAGCCGCCCCGATCGGCGACCTCGAGCTTGTCGAGGACGCCGGCGGCGATCTGGGCGGTGCCCTTGGCCTTCTCCAGCGCCTCGGCGCTGATGTCGTACAGCGTCACCTGCAGGCCCGCCCGGGCCAGCACGGCGCCCATCCCCGGGCCCATCGTCCCCGTGCCGAGGATCGTCGCTCGCTGCAGCTGGGTCATCGGGGTGCCTCCCGTGTCTCGGTTTGGTGGATCCGCCGCCACACGCGCTCCGGCGTCAGCGGAAGCTCGGTCATGGGGACGCCGGCGTCGGCCAGCGCGTTGACGATCGCGGCGGGGACCGCGGCCAGCGCGCCCTCGCCGCAGCCCTTGGCGCCATGCGGGCCGGGGCCGTCGGCGTTCTCGACGATGATCGACGTCATGTGCCCGGGCAGGTCCGCGATCCGCGGGACGCGGTACTCGAGCAGCGAGTCGTTGGTGAGCAGGCCGTGCTCGAAGACCATCTCCTCGAACATCGCGTTGCCCAGGCCCTGCATCGTCGCGCCCTCGTCCTGGCGCTCGACGAGCTGCGGGTTGATCGCGGTGCCGACGTCGGCGACCGTCGCGGTGTGCAGGATCTCGACGACGCCGGTCTCGGGGTCGACCTCGACCTCGGCGCCGGCGACGCAGACCTCCCAGAACGCAGGGCCCTCCTGATAGGAGCCGGTGGCACCGCCCATGGGGCGCACCTCCCCGCCCTCGATGATCTCCCCGCCGCGGAAGCCGAAGCGCTTGGCGATCACGTCGGGGAAGTCCATCGCGAGGTCGCCGAGCACCGCCTGGCCGTCGCGCAGCTCGATCATGTCCTCGGTCGTGTCCCACGCCTCGGCGGCGGTCTCGCGCAGCCGCGCGGCGACGTTGGCCGCGGCGTTCTGGACCGCCTTGCCGGCCAGCGTGGTCGACCGGCTGGCCCCGGTCGAGCGGTCGTAGGGCGTGAAGCGCGTGTCGGCCCCGTGGACGTCGACGCCGTCGCTGGAGACGCCGAGCTCCTGCGCGGCGATCTGGGCCATGACCGTGCGGGCGCCCTGGCCCATCTCGGTCGTGCCGACGTTGACCTCCACCGCGCCGTCGGCGGTCATCCGCACCGACGCGCGCGAGACGGGATGCGCGCCGGCGGCCAGGACGCCGACGGCGACGCCGCGGCCGTGCCACGGCCGGCGCTCGCCGCCCCAGCCGATCGCCTCGGCGACCTTCTCGACGTCGCCGATGAGGTCGCCGTCCAGCGGCTTGCCGGTGCCGTCGGGACGGACGCGCTCGCCCTTGGCCACGAGGCTGCGGCGGCGCAGGTCGAGGCGGTCGACGCCGGCCCGGCGCGCGACCTCGTCGATCTGCGACTCGCCGACCCACTGCAGGTGGGTGGTGCCGAACGCGCGGTAGGAGCCCGACGGCGCCGTGTTGCAGTAGACGCAGTTGGCGTCGACGTCGACCGCCTCCCAGCGGTAGGGGCCGGGCGCGGCGTCCGCGGCGGTGGCGGTCACCCGCGGGCCGTTGTCGGCGTAGGCGCCGGTGTCCAGCCAGAACCGCGTCTCGCGAGCCAGCAGCGTGCCGTCGGCCTTTGCGGTGGTGCGCATCCACGCCTTCATGCCGTGGCGGCGCGAGGTGACCATCGACTCGTCGACGCGGTTGGCGATCCGCACCGGCCGGCCCGCCTTGCGCGACAGCGCGACGGTCAGCGGCTCCATCTTCGTGTAGGACTTCGAACCGAAGCCGCCGCCCAGGTACGGGACGACGATGCGCACGGCGCCCAGCGGCAGCTCGAACAGCGCGGCGAGCTCGGCCTGGACCAGGAACGGGTGCTGGCAGTTGGCGATCAGCGTGATGGCCCCGGGCTGGTAGTCGGCGATGACCGTGTGGGTCTCCATCGCGTACTGGTAGACCGCGGGGAAGAGGTACTCGCCCTCGACGACGATGTCGGCCTGCGCGGAGGCGGCCTGGACGTCGCCGGCGGCCAGCCGGTAGTGGTAGCCGATGTTGCCGTCGCGCTCGCCGAGGTCGCCGAGGCCGTGGAACAGGCCGGGGCGGATCGGCCCCTCGTGCAGCAGCGGCGCGCCGTCGGCCAGCGCCTCGTCGATCGTGCCGGCCACCGGCAGCTCCTCGTACTCGACGACGATCGTGCGCAGGGCGGCGTCCGCCGTGGCCTCGTCGACCGCGGCGACCGCGACGACCGGCTCGCCGTGGAAGCGGACGCGGTCGATCGCGATGATCGGCCGGTCCTTGATCGCGTGGCCGTAGTACGGGTCGATGTCGAGGATGTCCTGGCCCGTGAGGATCGCGGCGACGCCCGCCATGCGCGCGGCCTGCTCGGCGTCGATCGAGACGATGCGCCCGTGCGCGATCTCGCTGCGCAGGACCTTGCCGATGAGCATCCCGGGGACCTCCTGGTCGCCGGTGTACATCGCCTTGCCCCGCAGCTTCTCCCACGCGTCCTTGCGCGTGCGCGAGCGCCCGACCTCGTTCAGGCGCGACTCGGTGATCGTCATCGGCTCACCCCCGCGATGTCGCGGGCGGCCTCGAGGATCGAGCGGTAACCGGTGCAGCGGCAGATGTTGCCGTCGAGGCCGTGGCGGATCTCCTCCTCGTCGCCGAGCTGGCCGGCGTCGCGCAGCGCCTTGAGCGTGAGCAGGAAGCCGGGCGTGCAGTAGCCGCACTGCAGCGCGGCATGGCGGTTGAACGCGTCCTCGTAGGCGGCGAACTCCGGCTGCTGGGCGAAGCCCTCGATCGTCAGCACGTCGGCGCCGTGCGCCTCGCGGGCGAGGTAGGTGCACGCGCTGACGGGCGCGCCGTCGACGAGCACCGTGCACGTGCCGCAGACCTGCACGTCGCACGAGCGCTTGGCGCCCGTCAGGTCGAGCTGGTCGCGCAGGAAGTCGAGCAGCAGCTCCTGGTCGGCGACCTCGGCCGCCACCGGCGCGCCGTTGACGGTCAGCTCGATCCGCGTCATGACCCCTCCTCGGGCATGCCGAAGGCCCCGCCGTTGCGGCGCAGCTCGCGCACCCAGGCGTCCCAGTACTCCCGCGCGAAGGCCGGCTGGTACTTGCGGGCGTGGATGCGCTGCACCCACTTGGGCGGGATCGGCTGCAGCTGCCCCAGGCTCGATGCGATCGCCTGCAACTGCACGCTCTTCTCCAGCAGCACGGCGGTGAGCGTCGCCCACTCGACGTCGCGCTCGGCGACCAGCACGCCGTGGTTGCGCAGCAGCAGGCTCGAGTCGTCGCCCAGCGCCAGCGCCGCGTCGCGGCCCTGCTCGGCGTCGATGATCAGGTCGGGGACGCCGTCGTACGTCGGCAGGCCGTCGATGAACAGCACGGAGTCGTGGGTGAGGATCTCGAGCTTGGCCTCGGTCGCGCTGAACGCGGTCGCGTAGGGCGGATGACCGTGGACGACGCAGCGCACGTCCGGCCGGCGCTTGTAGACCTCGGTGTGGAGCACCGCTTCGAGGTGCATGTCGCCCGGGGCGTCGGCGAGATCGCCGTCGATGGCGACGGCCAGGATGTCCTCGGGCGTCACCTCCCCGAGGGCGGGCCCCTTGCGCTTGATGTACATGGTGCGGTCGTCGGCGCCGCGCGCGCTGACGTGCCCCAGGGTCAGGTCCTCGTAGCCGTGGCCGGCCAGGATCCGGGACGCCCAGGCGACCTGCTCGACCAGCGCGACGTCCTGCGACGGCACGGGCCGGAGCGCTGCTGCGGTTGGATCGTTGCGGATGCTCACGCCGGTCCTCTCGTCGTCCGCGCTACCGGCGCTCGGTCGGCGGATAGTCCGGATGCGGGAAGCCGAAGACCATCACCACGTCCTCGTCGGCCGTGTTGGCGACGGCGTGCCACACCCCGGCCGGGATGAAGATGGCCTGCCCGGCGGCGAACGGGACCGGCGCGCCGTCCTCGAGGCGCAGCTCGCCGCGGCCGCTGACCACGTAGGCGACCTCCTCGGTCTCGTGGCGCACCATCGTCAGCTCGGTCCCCGGCGTGAAGCGCGAGTAGCCCAGCGACGAGCGGTTGCCGGTCGCCGTGCGGTCGGTGATCGCCATGCGGCTCCAGCTGCCCTGCGGCAGCTCGATCGGCTCGACGTCGTCGAGTGCGATGACCTCGACCGCGCTCACAGGACCCACTCGCCGTCCTTGAGGATCCAGCGGCCGTTGTCGACGATCTGCATGCTCGCCTCGAGCACGACGCCGTCGAGGTGCAGCGAGGAGACGTTCTGGCCCCCCGGGTAGGCGTTGTGGTTGTCGCCCAGCGCGCAGTGCGCGGTGCCGACCCGGCCCTTCTCGGACGGCGTGCCGAACGGCGCGACCTCGGAGACGCCGAAGGCGAACTCGCCGATGACGGTGGCGTTCTCGACGCTGTTGACGAGCTCGCTGAGCTTGCGCGCTTCCTCGCCGCCCTCGATCTTGACCGCCTTGCCGCCCTCGACCGTCCAGGTGATGTCGTTCTCGACCTGGCCGGGCAGCCCGAGGCCGAGCATGACGCCGTCGACGACCCACGTGCCCACCGTCTGGTCCTCGACGGCGGCGAACGCGACCTCCGCCCACAGCGGCAGGGGCCCCATCATCTGGCCCCGGCGCTTGATCGAGGTGATCTCGAGCGCGGGGCGGTCCTTGATCGTGATGGTGAGGTCGGTGCCCTTCTTGCTGGTCACGCGGACCTTCTCGACGCCCTCGAGCGCCGCCATCGCGTCCAGCGCGCGCTTCTGGGCGCGCAGCAGCTTCTCCTCGGTCAGCCCCCACGAGCCCATGCCCGGCTCGACCGAGGCGATCTTCGCGTTGTTGGCGCAGGACTCCTTGACCGCGGCCACGTGCGCGAAGCGGTTGGCCCACTCGAGATCGGTGATGATGATGATCTCGTCGGAGCTCACCATCGCCTGGTGCAGCTGCTTGGGCGGGGCCATCGGGAAGAGCGTGTCGGCCCGGCCGCGACGGACCTGCGCCTCGTTGTTGACGACCACCGGCCAGGCGTCGCGCTCCAGGCAGACCTCGTTGAGGACCTGCGCCAGGTGCTGGTTGTCGTCGTCGGTGATGATCGTGACGACGTCACCGGCCTCGACGCTCATGCAGACGTCGACGACCAGCTCCGCGTCCTTCTTGATGGCGGCTGCGTCGGGCATGCTCAGTCCTCTCTCGCTCAGGGCTCAAACGGTCGTGACGTCCACGCCGGCCTCGCGGAAGGCGGGCAGGACGTGCTTGGAGAAGCGCTCGACCTGGTCGAACTGGTCGAGGTCGCCGAAGCGGCAGATGAAGTGGTCGACCCCGCGGTCGGCGAACTCGCGCAGCCAGGCGACGATGTCGTCGGGCGTGCCGACGGGACCCCAGTTGGACAGGTCCATCGCCTTCGACAGCTCGGGGTAGTACATCCCGATGTAGTCGCCGATCGCCCGGTTGGCCTCGTCCTTGTCGTCCTTGATGTTCATCGTGACCTGGTAGGAGACCGTGTAGTCGCCGAAGTCCCGGCCGCGCTGGGCGGCGGCCTCGCGCAGGTAGCCGATCTGCTCGGTGAGCTCCTCGGGATGCGCGGCGCGGCAGCAGGTCATCCAGCCGTCGCCGTGGTCGATGATCCGGGCGCAGGCGCGCTCCATGATCCGGCGCATCTGCTCGGTGGGCTTGTCGCCCACCAGCCGCGGGTTGGACACGACCCAGACCGGCATCTTCTCCTGCACCGGCTTCAGCGGCGCCATCTCGGTGCCGGAGTGGAACTCGACGTCGGAGTAGTCGAAGTAGGTGCCCTTGAAGCTCGTCCTGCCGGTGGCGAAGAGCTCGTTGATGACGGCCAGGCCCTCCTCGAAGACCGTGGCGCGATCCCGAAACGGCCAGCCGAGCGCGGCGAACTCGCGCTTGACGCCCTCCTCGGGGTTGCCCATGCAGGGGCCGAGGATCATCCGCCCGCCGGAGATGACGTCGAGCGTGGACCACTCGGCGTGCAGCCACAGCGGATTGCGCGTCGAGGTCACCAGGCACGCCGTGCCGAGCCGGACGCGGTCCGTGCGCTGGGTCAGCGCGCCCAGCAGCGTGAGCGCCTCGTAGCGCGGCTTGGAGAACAGGCTGTCGCCGACCCAGATCGAGTCGAAGCCCCGCTTCTCGACCTCGGTCGAGAGGTCGAGCAGCGCCGTCATGTCGTAGCCGGGCGCGATCAGCGGCTCGCGGTTGTTGAGGTTGACCCCGAACTCCAGCGGTCGGCGTCGGACTGCGTCACTCATCTTCGTCTGGGTCCCTTTCGTACGGATCGCCGCGCACGCATGTCACGACTCGAACAGGTCGGCGGCTTCGGGCGAGTCGAGCAGGCGGGACGGCACCTCGATGTGCGCCTCGAGCAGGCGCGCGGCGCGCTCGGGCTCGCCGGCGTCGACGGCCTCGAGGATGTCGCGGTGCTCGGCCACCGACTGCTGCAGGCTGCCCCGCAGCTCGAGCGACTTCGACAGCAGCCGGCCCATCTGGTTGAGCAGCTGCTCGTGCATGTCGCACAGCCGCTCGTTGCCCGAGGCGAGGACGAACGCGCGATGGAACTCGCGATTGACGCGGAAGAACGCGGACGCGTCGTCGCGCTCGGCGTGCTCGACCATCTGGGCCGCGAGCGTGTGCAGGTGGGTGCGATCCTCGTCGGTCAGGCGCGGGACCGCGAGCCGGATGGCCAGCGACTCGAGCGCCTCGCGCACCTGGTAGGCCTCGATGAACTCCTGTTGGGTGAAGCGCGTGACGACGGCGCCCCGGCGCGGGCGGATGGTGACCAGGCCCTCAGCGGCCAGGCGCCCGAGCGCCTCGCGCAGCGGGCCCCGGCTGATGCCCAGCGACTCGGCCAGCGCCACCTCGTGCAGCTCGGTGCCCGGGGCCAGGCGGGCCGACAGGATCTCCTCGCGGAGGTGCTCGAAGACCTGCTCGCGCAGGGTTCGGTTCTCGAATCGCGGCTGTTCTTGTGCACTCATGGCGAGAGACTTCTGGATCGCCCGTCGGGGGTCAACAGATGACACGCGACGCCGGCCGTCCGGCGGCGGCCGCGCGCCGCGGCACCGATCGGTCGGCCCGCGGTCACGCCGGCTCCGTGAGCCGGGCCGCCGACAGCGCGAGGACCTGGGCGATGCCCCGCCCGATCTCGACGCCGTCGGGACCATCGAACTGCGGCACGCCGCCGTCGGTGTGGAAGTCCCAGCCGCCGGGCCGGCCGACGCCGACGAGGGCGGCGGGGACGCGGCGCGAGATGTTGCCGAAGTCGGTGGCGAACGGCAGCGGCGGGGGATCGGCGACGAAGTCGCGCCCGGCGGCGGCGAACGCGTCGGCCACCTGGGCGGTCACGGCGGGGTCGGGACGGACGCCGGCGACGACGCGGCCCGTGTGCCAGCGGGCGTCGGGCAGGGCGCCGCGCAGCGGCGCGGCCGCCGCCTCGAGGCCCGCCTCGTCGCCGGCGAAGAGCAGGAAGGTCGCCTCGAGCGCCAGCCCGGAGCCCTCCTCGACGTCGCCGTCGAACACCGCCCGCTCGAGCATGACGCGGTCGCGAGGCTGGGTGTCGAGCAGCTGCGCCACGGCAGCGAGGGCAGCGGCCGGCGCGGGCGCCGGGCCCTCACGCAGCGTGCGCCGCCCGCCGACCGTGACGCGGTCGCGGCGCATCCACAGCGACTCGAGCGTCACCGTGTCGATGAACTCGGGGTGAGCGTAGAGCGCGACGTCGACGTCGTCCCACAGGCCCGCCTCGGCCGACAGCGCCTTGCCGCCGCCGCGCGCCACGGTGCCCGGCGCAAGGATATAGTCGGCGGGGCCGCCCCAGACGGTGGGCCGGCCGGCCAACAGCTCGCGCAGCGCGGCGTGGGCCAGCGCCGCGGCGACGACGCCGCCCGACAGCGGGCCGTGGCCGCACGAGTGGGTCGGGCGCATCGTCGTGTCGTCGAGCACCGCGGGAACCGCGTCGTAGACGGCGACGAGGCCGACGTGGCGGCCGGGCCGCCCGCCGTGCACCGTGGCGCGAAACGCCGTCTCCATGCCGCCGACGCCGCGGTCGACGTCGAGCCCGCGGGATCGCAGCACCGAGGCCAGGTGGGCGGAGCACTCGTGCTCGGCGTGGCCGAGCTCGGGATGGGCATGCACGAAGCGCAGGACGTCCTGCGCGACGTCCATCTGGGCGTCGACCGCCTCCAGCAGCTGCGAATCCGAGAGCACCATTTGTTGACAGCCGACAACCTACCACGAGCAAGGCCTGCTTGCAGCGCTCCGCCGGGATCGCCCGCCGCCGCGGTCAGCGCATGGACCGCGCCGGTGAGTCGACACGCCGCCGCCCGGGCGCCGCCGCGGTCAGCGCATCGACCGCGCCGGTGGGCCGGCGCGCCGCTCCGAGCGCCGCCGCGGTCAGCGCATCGACCGCGGACGCGGGGCGGTGCGCCCGCAGCGCAGGCTCGGCACGTCGCGATCGGTGACCAGCCGCCCGTCGACCACCGTCGCGCAGTAGACGGGCATGTGGGGAGCGCCGAAGTTCGCGCCGCAGCGCAGGACCGTGGTGCCCCGATAGGTCGTCGCGCCCTCCCGCGGCACGCCGCACTGCACCCAGCGCACGCTCAGCGGCACCGCGGCCAGGCGCTGCTCGAGGGCCCGTTCGATCGACGGCCGGCTCCAGCGCAGGGGCGGCTCGTCGGGGGCCGAATCGCGCGTGACGACGAGCGCGACCGCGACGGCCGCCGCGACGGCGGCGAGCGCGAGCGCCGCCACGAGCCAGCGCCGGCGAGCGGTCGTCGCTAGCAGGACGCGCCTCCTTCGCCGGCCATCAGCGCCGCGACCGTCGCCGCTCCCGCCCCGACGTCGACGGACACGCCGAGGTCGGCCAGCCCCTGCCCGAGCGCCGTGACGGCGATCTGCGGGTAGGGGCGCGCGCCGCGATCCCCATGTGGCCGAGGCAGATGATCTCGTCCTCCAGCACGCCGCGCCCGAGCGACAGCATCACGTCCTGGTGCTCGCGCACGTGCGCCACCACCGCGGACGGCGTCAGCCCAGCGGGGCAGCGGACCGCGGTCGTGCAGTCCGCCGCATGGCGCTCGTCCCGGGCCCACAGCTCCAGGCCCAGGGCCTTGACGCCCGCCCGGGTGGCCGCGCCCGCGCGCCGGTGGCGGGCGATCGACGCGTCCACGCCGCCGAGCTCGATCAGCTCGTCGACGGCGGTGTCGAGCGCGACGACCTCGGAGACCGACGCGGCGTGCAGGAGGTGGGTGCGCCCCGCGTCGATCCACCGGGTCTTCCAGTCCAGCAGCGAGAGGAAGGAGCCGCGCGGGGCCGAGGGGTTGGCGGCCATGCGCTCCCACGCCGCCGGGCTGACCGACACGATCGACACGCCGGGCGTCGCGCCGAGGCATTTGTGCGGGGCCACCACGCACACGTCGAGATCCCACGCGTCGACGGGCAGCGGGCTGCTGGCGAACGTGGCCACGGTGTCGCCCAGCACGAGGGCGCCGTGCTCGCGCGCAGCCGCGGCGATCTCCTCGAGCGGGTTCGTCATGCCCGACGGCGTCTCGCAGTGCACCACCGCCACGGCGTCGATCCCGCCGTCCTCCCGCAGGCAGCGCTCCACCTCGCCGGGATCGATCGCCTCGTCGTAGGGCACCGCGTACGTGACCACCTCGCCACCGGCGGAGCGCAGCCAGTCACCGAACCAGTCCGCGTACGGTCCCGAGACGAGGTTGAGCCATCGCGTGCCCGGGCCGGTCAGGCCGCGCGCCGCCGCCTCCAGCCCAAGGACGGCCTCGCCTTGCATGAGCACGATGTCGTTGCGCGTCTGCAGGAGCCCGGCCAGCTTGCGCTCCAGCGCGATGAACCGCTCGAGGAAGACGGGATCGCCGTCGTACGTGGTCTGCGATCCGAGTGCGGCCAGCACCCGGTCGGACATCATCGTGGGACCAGACGTCAGGGTGAAGCTCGGGCTCGGCATCGGCAACTGGCCGCCCTCCTTGGGCTGTCATCTTCCCAGACCGGCGATCCTGGCGACAGATCTCGGTCGATTGTCAACAGACGACCGTCAGGGTACTGTTCCGCCCTTCCGATGGCCGGTGCGGACGACATCTGCTTCACCCCGGCGCTCGAGCTGGCGGCGCTCATCCGCCGCCGAGCGCTCTCGCCGGTCGAGGTGGTCGACGCGTTCCTGACCCGCATCGATGCCGTCGGCGCCCGGACGAACGCCTACGTGACGGTGACCGCCGACGCGGCGCACGCCGACGCCGTTCGCGCGCAGGCCGCGGTGATGGCGGGCCGCCCGCTCGGCCCGCTGCACGGCGTCCCGGTGGCGATCAAGGACATGGTCCCGACCGCGGGCGTGCGCACCACGCTCGGTTCACGCGCATTCGCCGACTGGGTGCCCACGGCCGACGGCCGCGAGGTCCGCGTGCTGCGCGAGGCCGGCGCGATCGTGCTCGGCAAGACGAACACGCCCGAGTTCGCCGCCCGCGGCACGACCGACAACCTCCTGTTCGGGCCGACGAGCACGCCGTTCGCGCCCGGCTTCAACGCCGGCGGGTCGTCGGGCGGCGCCGCGGCGGCGGTCGCCGACGGGCTCGCCGCGCTCGCGCAAGGCTCCGACGGCGGCGGGTCGATTCGCATCCCCGCGGCGTGCTGCGGCGTGTACGGGATCAAGGCCACCTACGGCCGCGTGCCCGCCGGGTCGCGCCCGAACGCCTGGTTCACGCACACGCCGAACCTGCAGTCGGGCCCGATCGCCCGCAGCGTCCAGGACGCGGCGCTGATGCTCGGCGTGCTGGCCACGCCCGACACCCGCGACCCGCTCGCGCTGCCCAACACCGATCTCGACCCGCTGGCGGCCTGCGCCGGCGACGTCTCGCTGGAGGGCCTGCGCGTGGGCTTCAGCCCCGACCTCGGCGACTTCCCCGTCGAGCCGGAGGTCGCGCGGATCGTCGCCGCAGCCGTCGCGGGGCTCGCCGACGCGGGCGCGACCGTCGAACCCGTGGACGTCGACCTCGGCCACCCGCACGAGGACCTCGCCCAGCTGTGGCGGCGCCAGGTCGGGGTCCTCTACGCGATCGACGCGGCGCTGTTCGCCCGCGCGGGGATCGACATCGCCGGCGAGCGGCGAGCGCTGATGACCGACGAGCTGCTCGAGCTCATCGAGATCGGCCGGCGAATGACCGCCGTGGAGCACCGGCTCGACGACACCATCCGCACCGACGTGCTCGATGCGGTCGAAGACGTCTTCGAGACGGTCGACCTGCTGGTCTGCCCGACGCTGGGCGCGCTGCCGCCGCGCAACGCGCAGGACGGCGACACGCTGGGCCCCCGCGAGATCGCCGGCCGGCCGGTCGATCCCGGCGTCGGCTGGTGCCTGACCTATCCGTTCAACTTCAGCGGGCATCCGGCGGCGTCGGTGCCGGCGGGCCTGGGCGAGGGCGGCCTGCCGGTCGGCCTGCAGATCGTCGGGCGCCGCTTCGCCGACGCGACGGTGCTCGCGGCCAGCGCCGCGTTCGAGCGCGTGCGGCCGTGGCAGGGCACCTACGCCGCGTTCACCGCTGCCGCGTCACCGGAAGGGGGTGGTGCGCTGACGTCCACACAGCCGTGAAGGAGCTCGCAATCGGAATCACTCACAAGGAGTTACACATGTCAGGTAGGACAAGCTGGTCTCTTCAACGGTTCGGTCAGCTCGCGATCGCGATGCTGGTCACTGCCGGCCTGGTCAGCCTTCCCGGCCCCGGCGCCGCACAGGCCAGGGCGACGCACGCAGCCGCCGGCAAGAGCGCCCGGGCGCATCAGCCCGCACCACCGCTCTCGGCGTGGACCAAGGACTCGATCACCAAGCGGCGGCTGGTCGCCTACGTCAGGCGAGTCACCAAGAAGGGCAGCGACCATTACATCCCGGTCAAGAGCCGGATCGCCGTCTTCGACCAGGACGGGACCATCGCGGTCGAAAGCGACACCGAAGCCCTGATCGGCGAGGTCGCGGTCGCGCTGCACCGCGTCGAGGAGCTGATCGCCAACGGATCGGTCCACGAGGGTGATCCGCTGTTCGTCAACTACCAGAGGCTCAAGGAGCAGTTCGCGGCCGATCCCAGGTTCAAGAACACGGAGAGCGACACGCTGTACTCCGTGATGGGCGAGGCGTTCGCGGGCATGTCGGCCGACAGCTACGTCAAGTACGTCTCGGACTGGATGGCGACCACCGACCAGCCGGATCTTCACATCAAGTGGAAGAGCGGCTTCTATCGGCCGATGGTCCAGCTGATCGACTACCTCGAGGCGCACAAGTTCAGCGTCTATGTGGTCTCGGCCTCCCAGCGCGAGTACCTCTGGGGCTCGGCCGGCCCGGTGCTGAGCATCCCGCGCTCGCAGATGATCGGCACCGACATCGACCTCGACGTGTCCGACAGCTACGACGTGCTGCGCAAGGCGACCTTCGAGAGCTTCAACTACGACGACTCGAAGATCTTCAACATCTATCGCCAGATCGGCATCAAGCCGGTGCTCGCCTTCGGCAACTCGGGCGGCGACTATCCGATGATGAGCTACACGACGAGCAATCGCTATTCGACGATGGCCTTCCTCGTCGTGCACGACGACGCTCAGCGCGAGTACGAGTACGACGTGGACTCCCGTCGTGGAGCGGCCGAGAAGAACGGCTGGGGGGCGATCTCGATGAAGGACGAGTTCGCCACCATGTGGAACACCACCACCACCAGCACCCGGCGCGGCCACAAGCAGCCGGTCGGGGCGGGGTCGAAGACCCGGTAGCGCCCCCGGCGCCGATCTCTCGGTGCGGCGGGGGCTCCGGCCCCCGCCGCGTCGAGGGAGGGCGCGCCTACGCCGCGCCGACCGCGGCGCCGTCGGCGATCACCGCGGCAGCCGCCTCGGCACCGGCGCCGATGTCCACGGACACGCCGAGGTCGGCCAGACCGCGGCCCAGCGCGGTCACCGCAACCAGCGGGTAGAACGAGCGCGCCGCCGGGCCCATGTGGCCGAGGCGGAAGAGCTTCGGGGCCAGCGGCCCGTAGCCCTTGGAGAGCATGACCCCGTAGCGCTCGCGGATGTGCTCGAGCACCGCAGCGGTGGTGACGCTCTCCGGGCAGCGCACCGCGGTGACGCAGTTGGCCGCGTAGCGCTCGTCGCGGGCCCACAGCTCGAGGCCCATCGCCGTGACGCCGGCGCGGCAGGCGCGCGCGGCGGTCGCGTGCCGCGCGATCGACGCCGCGATGCCGCCGGTGTCGATCAGCTCGTCGACCGCGGCGTCCACGCCGTTGATGTCGGACACCGACGGCGTGTAGAGGAACGCGGTCTTGTCGGTGTCGACCCAGCGGGCCTTCCAGTCCAGCAGCGACAAGAACGAGCCGCGTGGCGCCGACGGGTTGGCCTCCATCGCCTCCCACGCGCGCGGGCCGACGGCGATGATCGACATGCCGGGAGGGCCGGCCAGGCACTTCTGGGGGCCGGCGACGCACACGTCGACGTTCCACTCGTCGGTGCGCACCGCGCAGCCGCCGAACGCCGAGACCACGTCGGCCACCATCAGCGCGCCGTGGCGGTGGACGATCGGCCCGATCTCCGCGAGCGGGTTCTCGATGCCCGACGGCGTCTCGGAGTGCACGAGCGCGACGCGCTCGATGTCGCCGTGCTCGGCCAGGACCCGCTCGACGTCGGCCGGGTCGATCGCCTCGTCGAACGGGACCTCGTGGGTGACGACCTCGGCCCCGAAGGCCCGCAGCCAGTCGCCGAACCACATCGCGTACACGCCCGAGACGAGGTTCAGCCACTTCGTGCCGGGCGCGGTCAGCCCGCGGGCGACCGCCTCCAGCCCGAGCACCGCCTCGCCCTGCATGAGGACGATGTCGTTGCGCGTGGCCAGCAGCTCCGCCAGCTTGCGCTCGAGGTTGCGGAAGCGCTCGAGGAAGACGGGGTCGTAGTCGAACAGGACCGGCCCGCCGAGCGCCGCGCGCACCCGGTCGGAGGCCATCGTGGGGCCGGCGGTCAAGGTGAAATCAGGGCCGAGCATCTGAGATCCAGCTCCTCGTGTGTCGCTTCTGGTGCCGATGGCGTGTGTCGCTTCTGGGCGGATGGGTGCGCCTCACCGCTCTCCGCGGAAGTACGGCAGGGCGAGCGCGGACGGCAGGTAGGACCGGCGCGCGAACAGCAGCAGCACCACGATCACCGTGATGTAAGGCAGCATCTGGATCACGTCGGTCGAGATGTCGACGCCGGCCAGCTGCAGCGCGGTCGAGATCGACAGCGACACGCCGAACAGGAACGACAGGACGATGACCCACAGGACCTTGCCGCGGGCGAGCATGGCCAGGACGATCCCGATGAACCCGATGCCCTGGGTCATCATCGGCGTGAAGCTGCCGGCCGCGATGATCGACAGGTAGGCGCCGCCGATGCCGGCCAGCGCGCCGCAGACCAGCACCGCGCCGCTGCGCGTGCGCACGACGTCGACGCCGGCGGCGTCCAGCGCGCTGGGGGTCTCCCCCGCCGCCCGCAGGCTCAGGCCGATCGACGAGCGCCGCAGCATCCAGTGCACGAAGAAGACGCCGAGGAGGCCCAGGTACACGATCGCATGCTGCTTGAAGATGCTGTCGCCCACGACGGGGATGTCGTGCAGCAGCGGCACGGTGATCACGTCGACGTTGTCGATGCGCGGGTAGGTGTCGCCGAACTGCGCGCCGTGCAGCAGGCTCGTGACGCCCTCGGCGAACAGGAACAGGGCCACGCCGACGACGATCTGGTCGAGGCGCATCCACACGCACAGCACGACCATCACGACGGCCGCGAGCATGCCGCCCAGCGCCCCGAACAGCAGTCCGACCCACGAGGAGTGGATGTAGAGGGCGCCGTTGAAGCCGGCGTAGGCGCCGAACAGCATCATCCCCTCCAGGCCGATGTTCAGGACGCCCGCCTGCTCGGAGATCGACTCGCCCAGCGAGGCGAACATCAGGGGCACCATCGACAGCAGCGCGCCCGACACGAGCGCGGTGAGGACGGCTTCGGTGAACAGGTTGCTCATTCGGGCTCTCCGGTCACGTGCTCGACTCGGCCTGGGCCTGGAACCGGCTGCGGCGGATGCGCCGCAGCCGCATGAACTCGGTCACCGCCATGAAGAACAGCAGCAGCCCGACGAGGACGAGGATGAAGTCGGTCGGCAGGTCGGCCTCCCGCGTGGCGGTGTCGCCGCCGATCTGGATGACCGCGAACAGGGCGACGAAGGCGACCGTGGCCAGGGCGTTCAGGCGCGCCAGGAACACGAGCGGCACCATCAGCAGGCCGTAGGCTGGGTTGAAGTCGGCGCGGAAGGAGCCCCAGTCGCCGAGCATCGACACCGCCCCGCTCATCCCGATCAGCGCGCCCGACCCGGCGAAGGCGATGAAGATCAGCCGCTTGGGCCGCAGGCCGAGGTGGACCGCGGCGCGCGGGTTGGCGCCGAGCACGCGCAGCCGCAGGCCGAGCGGCGTCCGGGTCATCGTGATGTGGATCGCGACCATCATCGCCAGCGCGATCAGGATCCCGATGTGGATCTGCGGGTCGCCGATCAGCGGCAGCCGCTGGTCGAGCGGGAGGATGTCTGTCCGCGGCACCCCTGGCTTGTCGGTCAGGAACGGCCCCTTGACCAGGATGTTGGCGAGGTTGATGCCGATGAAGTTCATCATCAGCGTCGTGATGATCTCGTTGATCCCGTGGTAGGCCTTCAAGAACGCCGGGATCAGCGTCCAGGCGGCCCCGACGCCGGCGCCGACCAGGAGCATCGCGGTCAGTCCGATCGGCCCGCCGACCGCGTCCACCACGCCGGGCGCGAGCCCGGCGACGAACGCGGCGGCCAGCAGCCACTGGCCGTCGCCGCCGATGTTCCACAGGTTCGCGCGGAAGGCGACGATCAGGCCGCCGGCGATCAGCAGCAGCGTCGCCATGCGCACGACGCTCTGCTGGACGCCGAAGTCGGTGAGCAGGCCGTTGTCGAGGATGTCGCCGTAGAACGAGAACGGGTTGCGCCCGAGGATCGCGAGCAGGATCCCGCTGGTCACGACGGCCAGGATCACCGGCAGGATCGCCTGCCAGACGACCTCCAGCCAGGCCAGCGGGCGGCGGCCCGGCGGCTGGGTCTCCAGGTCGGGCTCGGAGGGCGGGCTGCTGACGACCTCGGTCATACGAGCATCAGCTCCCCGATCCGGGCGCGCGCGCCCTCTCCGTTGTCGACGATGCCGGTCAGGCGACCGCTCGACATCACCGCGATGCGGTCGCAGACCGCGACGAGCTCGTCGAGCTCGGTCGAGATCACGATCACCGAGATCCCCTTCTCGGCCTGCTCGCGGATCTGCGTGCGCACGAAGCTGGCGGTCTTGACGTCGAGCCCGTGCGTCGGCTTGTTGTAGATGATCAGCCGCGGGTCGAACGCCTGCTCGCGGGCGAGCAGGACCTTCTGGATGTTGCCGCCCGACAGCGTGCCGACGTTCGTCTGCACGCTGGGCGTGCGGATCGCAAACCGCTCGACGAGCTTGGCGGCGAAGTCGTCGATCTCGCGTTCGCGAATCCCGCCCCGGCGCCAGAACGGCGCCTGGCCGATGCGCTTGAGCACCATGTTCACCGCGACGCTCATATCGCGCACCGTGCCCTCGTGAAGGCGGTCGTCGGTGACGTAGCGCACCCCGAGGCGCTGGCGGTCGGGCACGCCCAGGCGGCGGATCGAGCGACCCTCGAAGGCGATGTCGCCGGCCGAGATGTGGCGCTGGCCGGCGATCGCCTGCGCGAGCTGGCGCTGGCCGTTGCCGTCGACGCCGGCGATCCCGAGGATCTCGCCGCGGCGCACGGCGAACGAGACGTCGTGGACGCTGGCCTCGTCGACGCCGCCGTCGACCGACACGCCGGTCAGCTCGAGCGACACGTCGCCCGTCACCGTCCGCTCGTGCTCGCCCTCGTCGGGACGGACCTCCATCTCGGCCACGCCCGCCAGCTGCGCGGAGCCCTCGCCGAACATCGTGTCGACGATCTGCGCCTTGATCTCCTCGGGCGCCTTGGACCGCAGGTCCGCGGGCTCGACGCCGCCGACGCGGCGGCCCTCCTTGAGGATCGAGACGCGGTCGCCGATCTCGATCGCCTCGTGCAGCTTGTGGGTGATGAAGATGATCGCGATGCCGCTGTCCTTGAGGCGCTGCATGACCCGCTGCAGCTCGAGGACGCCCTGCGGCGTGAGCATCGACGTGGGCTCGTCGAGGATGAGGATCCGCGTCTCGCGCCACAGCGCCTTGACGATCTCGACCTGCTGCAGCTCGCCGAGCGACAGCGTGCTGGCCACCGCGTTGGGGTCGATGCGCGCGCCGAGCATGTCGACCAGCTCGCCGAAGCGCGTGCGGCTGCCGCGGAAGTCCAGCGCGAACGAGCCGGAGCCGAGCATGAGGTTCTCGAGCACCGTGAGCGTGGGCACGAGCGTCAGGTGCTGGTAGACCATGCCGATCCCGAGCTCGAGGGCACGGCGCGGCGAGGAGACGACGACCTCGCGGCCGTCGATGTGGATCGAGCCGCGGTCGGGCTGGACCATCCCGGAGAGGATGCTCATCAGCGTGGACTTGCCGGCGCCGTTCTCGCCGAGCAGTCCGTGGACCTCGCCGTGGTAGGCGGAGAGGTCGATCGAGTCGTTGGCGACGACGCCCGGGTAGATCTTCGTGATGCCCCGCAGCTCGACCGCCGGGACGGCGGCTCCGGCGCGGCCGCTGGTCGCCGTGCCGCTGGTGTCGGGAGATGTGCTCATTGGCTTGAGACCCTTGCGCGGTGCGCCGCAGATGGCGCGGGGCCGACCTCGTGAACTGACCAGGCCGGCCCCGGCGCCGCCGCCGTCGCGTCCGGCGCTACTTCTTCAGGAGGGCCTGGACTTCACCCTTCTTCGTGGTCAGCGGCACCTCGATCTCGCCGCTGATGATCTTCTGCTTGGCGTCCTCGATCTCGCTCCAGACGTCGGCCGGGATCTGGTCGGTCTTCAGCAGCGAGATGCCGCCGTTCTCGAGGTTCAGCGTGTAGACCTCCTTGCCGAACGAGCCGTTGTCGATGTCCTCGATGGCCTGCTTGAACGCGGGCTCGAAGTTCCACAGCACCGACGACAGCAGCACGCCCTTCTTGTCGACCGACGTCTTGTCGCCGATCACGTCGATGAACTTCGCGCCGTTGGCCTGCTCGACGGCCTGCAGCATGCCGAAGGACGAGCCGTCGCCCATGCCGATGATCACGTCGGCGCCGCCGGCGATGAGCGTCTTGGTCACGCGCTTGCCGCCGGCCGAGTCCGCGTAGCCGGCCTGACCGATCTGCGCCGACAGGATCTTGATGTTGGGGTCGACGCTGCGTGCGCCGGCGATGAACCCGCCCGACATCTTGTTCCAGTTCGTGTCGTCGGCCGAGGTGACGATGCCGATCGTGCCGGACTTGCTCGTCTTGGCGGCGAGGACCCCGGCGAGGTAGGCGCCCTCCTGGCTGGCCGTCTCGGCGTCGCCCACGAGCCCGGGCTCGAGGCCCTCGGGGTTGTCCCAGCTCATCATCGGCACGCCGGTCTTCGTCGCCACGTCGACGGCGGACGCGTTGTAGCCGCTGGCGTGCGCGATCACGAACTGGGCGCTCTGGGCGAGCTGCGAGAGGATCGGATCGACGTTGTCGTAGCCGGAGCCGTCAGCGACCTCGACCTCGATGCCCAGGTCCTGGGCCACCTGCTTGGCCGCCGCGACGCCCTGCTGGTTCCAGCCGAAGTCGTTGCCCTTCTCCGGACTGGCGATCGCGAACTTCGTGACCTTCTTGCCGCTGTCGCCGCCGCTCGCGGTCTGGGCGCCCGTGCCGGTGCCGGCAGCGGTGGTGCTGCTGTCGCTGTCGCCTCCACATCCGGCGACGACGAACGCCATGGCGGCGATGATCAGCAGCAGCGCCGTCCATGTGCCCTTCCTGTTGAACCTCATCCGATTCGTCCTCCTCCTTGGTGATCCCCGGGTGCGGATATGCCCGAGCTGTGCCGCCGTGGGCGGCGGTTGTAGGTCAAGTGGTGGTGATCGGCGCCGTCGCGTCGTCGGCGCCGAAGAACAGCTTTCGCGAGTTCGTCTCGAGCACCCGGGTGACGAGCTCCGGGCTCAGCCCCGAGACCTGCACCTTGCGGACCTCGACGCCCACCTCGTGGAAGGGGGCGTCGGAGCCGAACAGCACGCGATCGGGCCCCACCCGCTCGACCGCCTCGGCGATCTTGGTGTGCATCGGCATGCCCGACGTCTCGAGGTAGACGTTCGGGTTGCGGGCGGCGACGGCGATCGAGCCGTCGATGTAGACGATGTTGCCGTGGCCCATGTGGCCGAGGATGATCTTGGCCTCCGGGAACTCGACCGCGAGCTCCTCGATCGACCACGGCAGCGTGAAGATCGGATGGCCGCAGTGGATCAGCGCCGGCATGCCGCGCCGTACGAGCTCCTCGACCAGGGGATGCAGCGCCGGGTCGTTGGGGTGGTAGGCGTCGAGGAGCGGGTGCAGCTTGACGCCGAGGAACTTGGGGTGGTCCAGCAGCTCCAGCGCCTCGTCGAGGAAGCCGGGTACCTTGGGATTGGCCCAGACGAGCCCGTACGCGTGGTCGACCGCCTCGACGACCTCGCGGACGTAGCGGTTGTCGGGGTGGAACACCATCCCGGCGGCGATCCCGTAGTGCTGGAACAACTCGACGAGCCGCGGCCCGTCCATCCGCACGTTGAACAGCGGGAAGTCGCCGACGTGCATGTGCGCGTCGACGAGGGTCGCAGGGGCGATCCCGGTGGTCGGTGGGTACGTCGTGATGGCATCAGACATGGTGCTGTTGTTCCTCTACGGACTGCTGTCGGCTGTCAACACGCGACCCAGACCATACAGAAACCCACGGGCAACGGCCACCTGCGTCGATCGCCCACCACGAAACGTCGACTGACAGTTGTCAACCGTCGACAAGCTGTCAGACTCCAGGCCCGGCGCCCGGCCACCAACCCCCGCGCAGCCCCCGGACACGAGGTATTCCGTCGATGACCACGCTCTCTCCCTTCACCGTTCACAGCGCCGCATCGGTCGAGGACGCCAGCGACCTGCTCGAGCGCCTCGGGGAGGACGCGATCGTCTACTGCGGCGGCACCGAGCTCCTGCTGCTCTACAAGCTCGGCCTGGCCGACTACGCCAACCTCGTCGACATCAAGGGCATCGAGGAGCTGCGGGGCATCGGCGCCGAGCCGGACGAGCTGCGCATCGGCGCGGCCATGACCCATCGCGAGATCGCGCACTCGCCGCTCGTCGAGGAGCACTTCCCGGCGCTCGCGCTCATGGAGCGCAACGTCGGCAACGTCCGGGTGCGCAACCAGGGGACGATCGGCGGCAACCTGTGCTTCGCCGACCCCCACTCCGATCCGGCGACCTTCCTGATCGCGGCGGGCGGCGACGTGACGATCCGCCGCGGCGGCGGGCCGCCCCGGCGCATCCCGGTCGAAGACCTCATCCGCGGCCCGTTCGACACCGCGCTCGAGCCCGGCGAGCTGCTGATCTCGGTCCACGTGCCGCTGCCGCGGCCCGGCTCGGCCACCGTGCACCGGAAGATGTCGTTCAGCGAGCGCCCCGCGATCACCGTGGCCACGCAGGTCCTCGTGGACGAGGGCGTGGTACGGGCCGCGCGGATCGGCGTGGGCTCGGTCGGCGTACGGCCGGTGCGCGCGACGCAGGCCGAGCAGGAGATCGTCGGCCAGCCCGCCGACGAGCTGCCCGACGAGCGCGTGGCGGCCGCCTCCGCCTCCGCCGCGCGGGCCGCCGCGCCGGTGACCGACGCCAACGGCTCGGCCGAGTACAAGGAGCACCTGACCGGCGTGCTGACCGGACGCTGCCTGCGCGAGGCGGTGCGGACGGCGGGGCAGGGACTGCTGTAGGCGGCGCTCGTCACCGCGCCGGAGCGGCGGCCAGGCGCTCCAGCTTCAGCGCCACGTGCAGCTCGAGGCGAACGTGGCCGGCGGCGAGGTCGATCCCGGCCAGCTCCTCGATGCGACCCAGCCGGTGGTAGAGGCTCGTGCGGTGCAGGTGCAGGACGGCGGCGGTGCGCTGCGCGTTGCCGCCGAGGTCGAGGTAGGTCTCGAGCGTGTGCCGCAGCGTCTCGCCGTCGCGTCCGTCGCGCAGCCGCTCGAGCGCCGGCGTGGCGATCACGGGGTCGACCCCGTCGAGGCCGGCGGCCAGGAGCAGCCGATAGATGCCGATCTGCGACCAGGCGGCGACGCGCCCGACCTCGAGGTCCACCGACGCGGCGCGCGCGGCGTGGCGGGCCTGCTCGTGGGCGGCCTCGACGTCGGCGAGCTCGCCGTGGAGGTCGCTGACGCCGACGGCGAGGCTCACCGGCGCGCCGGCCGCGGCGAGCTCGTCACGCAGCCGCGTGGCGAAACGCACCGCCTCGGCGTCGTCGCGCAGCGACGGGGCGCGGGGGTCGTCGATCGCGAGCACGGCGGCGTGGTCGCCGACCACCGCCGCGAGCCGGTCGCGCGCCCGCCCGGCGAACCGGCCGGCGAGCGCCACCTGGACCTGCGCGAGCGTCTCCTCGCGCTGGGCCGCGTCCGTCCCGACGGACCCGAGGACCAGCATCCGCAGCGGCGCCTGCGCCGGCACGCCGTGGACCTCGCTCAGCCGCCGCAGCGCCCGCGCCCGGGCCCGGCGGTCACGGCCGCCCAGCGCGCGCGCCAGCAGCGTCGACGCCGCGGTCCAGGCGGCCAGCGCGGGCGAGCGGTCGCGGTACAGCAGCGCCGCCAGTCCGCGCGCGCGGCGCTCGGCCGCGGCGACCTGCTCGTCGGTGCACGGGCGCTCGCTCTCGATGATCCACAGGTGGCCCAGCAGGACGCCGCGGTAGCGCAGCGGGAGGCACAGGCGAGGCAGCATCCGCAGGTCGGGGTTGGCCGGGATGCGGACGGGCGCGGTGGCGGTGGCGATGCCGTGCGACTGCTGCCACGCATAGACCTCCGGCGGGGTCTCGCGGGTGAGGATCGCCTGGATGCGCGCCTGGTCGACCTCGGTCGGCTGGGCGCTGTAGGCGATGGCCCGGCCCTCGAGATCCTCGACGGTCGCCCCGTAGCCGACCTCGGCCACCAGCGCGTCGAGATGCTCCTGCAGCCGCTCCGGCGTCATCGCGCTGGCGTCGAGTCAGGGTGCGCCGGAGCCGGCTTCGGCATCCATTCAGCGTAGCGTTGCGTCCTACATCTGTAGGACACAACAGCCCGCTATTCGAGACACAGCGGCGCTCGCCGCCTCGGCGATCCGTTCGTAGCGTGTGCCCCATGCGTGCCGTCGTGATCGGAGCCGGGATGGTGGGCCTGTCCACCGCGTGGTTCCTCCAGCAAGAAGGCGTCGAGGTCACGGTCGTCGACCGGACCGGCGTCGCCGCGGGCTCGTCGTGGGGCAACGCGGGCTACCTGTCGCCATCGATGACGGTGCCGCTGCCCGAGCCGTCCGTCCTGCGCTACGGGCTCAGGTCGCTGCTCGACCACCGCTCGCCGCTGTACGTGCCTGCGCGGGTCGACGCGCGGCTGTGGCGCTTCCTGCTCGGCTTCGCCCGTCACTGCACGCCTCGCCGCTGGCGGTCGGGCATGGCCGCCTACCGCGCGGTCAACGAGCAGGCGCTCGCCGCGTTCGACCAACTCGAGGCGGGCGGCGTGCAGGCGCGCTCGAACCCGTCGTCGATCGTCGCGTCGTTCACGGACGCGCATGAGGCGGCGGGGATCCTGGACGAGCTGCGCCTGGTCGCCGGCACCGGGCAGGAGGTCGAGATGGAGCTGCTGACCGGCGAGCAGGCCCGCGCGCGCCTGCCCCTGCTGTCGGAGGCGATCACGCTCGCGGTCGACGTGCGCTCGCAGCGGTTCATCGACCCGGGCGCGTACGTCGGCGCGCTCGCCGAGTCGGTGCGCGCGCGGGGCGGCGACATCCGCGACGGCGTGACGATCCGCGCGGTCCGCGGCGCGGGCGCCGGCGTCGTCGTCGAGGCCGAGGCCGGCGAGCCGCTGACCGCCGACCTGGCGGTCATCGCCGCCGGGGCGTGGCTGCCCGCCCTCGCCCGCCCGCACGGCGTGCGCACGATGGTGCAGGCGGGCCGTGGCTACAGCTTCAGCGTCGCGACCGACCCGCCCGCGACCGCGCCGCTCTACTTCCCCGGCGCGCGCGTCGCGTGCACGCCGGTCGACGGACGCCTGCGCGTGACGGGGATGATGGAGTTCCGCGGCCCCGACGATCCGCTGGACCGGCGGCGCATCGAGGTCATCGAGGCGGCGGCCCGGCCGCTGCTGCACGGCGTGGACTGGTCGAGCCGGCGCGACGAGTGGGTCGGGCCCCGCCCGGTGACCCCCGACGGCCTGCCGCTCATCGGCGCGACCCGCACCGACGGCGTCTACGTCGCCGGCGGCCACGGCATGTGGGGCATCACGCTCGGGCCGCTGACCGGGCGGCTGCTGGCCAGCCAGATCTGCAACGGCGCGCGCCCCCCGGCCGAGACCGTGGCCTTCGATCCGCTGCGCTGACGTCGCGGGCGGCCCACTACTAGGCTGCACGGGTGACCGCCCGCGCCCAGCGCGTCCTCGACCGCGTCCGCGCGATCCCGCCCGGCTTCGTGCGCGCCTACAGCGACCTCGACCCGGGCGCGCCGCGCTTCGCCGGCAACGTGCTGGCCACGAGCAGCGACCCCGACCTGCCCTGGCACCGCGTCGTCCGCGCCGACGGCTCGCTGCCCAAGGGCGCCCGCCAGCGCGCCCGGCTGGAGGCCGAGGGCGTGCCGTTCCGCGGCGCGCGGGTGGACATGGGCGCCGCCCGGATACCGTCTGGGGTCGATGTGGCAGCAACGTGAGGTCACCCTCCAGCCGCGCCCGCGTGGGTTTCACCTCGTCACCGACGAGGTGCTCGGCGCGGTGCCCGAGCTGCGCGAGCTGCGGATCGGGCTCGTGCACCTGTTCCTGCGCCACACGTCGGCGTCGCTGACGCTCAACGAGAACGCCAGCCCCGACGTGCGCCGCGACTTCCGCGCGTGGTTCGATCGCGCGGTGCCCGACGACACCGACTACTTCGCGCATACGCTCGAGGGCCCCGACGACATGCCGTCGCACATCAAGAGCTCGCTGACCGGCAACGACCTGACGCTGCCCGTGCGCGACGGCCGCCTCGCGGTCGGCACGTGGCAGGGCGTCTACCTGTGCGAGCACCGCGACCGGGGCGGGCCGCGTTCGCTGCTCGTCACGCTGTGGGGCGAATGACCCAGGCCACGAGCTACGGCGCGCTCGTCGAGCACCACGGCCTGTCGGCCAGCCACCGCCTTGTGCTCGACCTCGTCCCCGCGGGCAGCCGCGTGCTGGACGTCGGCTGCGCGGAGGGCTACCTCGCCGCCGAGCTGATCGCGCGCGGCTGCGACGTCGTCGGCGTGGAGCCCGACACGCGCGCCGCGGCGATCGCGCGCGAGCGCGGGCTCGACGTGCTCGAGGTCGACATCGAGCAGGTGACGCTCGACGCGGCCGGCTTCGACGTCGTGATCTTCGCCGACGTCCTCGAGCACCTGCGCGACCCCGAGGAGGTCCTGCGGCGGATGCTGCCCGCGGGCCGCGTGGTCGTCTCGCTGCCGAACATCGCCCACTGGACGGCGCGCCGCACCCTGCTGCGGGGCGAGTTCCCGCGCGAGGACTTCGGCCTGTTCGACCGCACCCACCTGCGCTACTTCACGCGCGCGACCGCGCGCGAGCTCGCCGCGGCGGCGGGCTATCGCATCACCGCCGAGCGCTTCGCCGACGCGCCGCTGCCGCTCGAGTCGCACATCGGCGCGCTGCGACACCTGCGTCCGCAGGCCCTCGCGCTGTGGCCCGAGCTGTTCGCCCTGCAGGTCGTGCTCGGCCTCGCGCCCGCCTGAGCCCGCGCCGCCGCCCGCCCGACCCGATGTTCAGGTGAACAGCGTGAGGTCGGGCTCGCGCTGCCCGCGCAGGACCGCGAGGTCGACCTCGACGCAGGCGAGCCCGCGCGACTCGGCCAGCGTCCGCGCCTGCGGCTTGATCGCCTGGGCGGCGAGCACCCCGCGGCAGCCGCCCATCGCCGGGTCGATCCGGATGCGCTCGAGGTAGCGGGTCAGCTGCTCCACCGCCTCGATCGTCGCGACCCGCTTGATCTCCACCGCGATCCACTCGTCCTCGCCGTCGCGGCACATGAGGTCGACCGGTCCGATGTCGGTCGGCCACTCGCGGCGCACGAGCCGCAGCCCCTCCCCGCACCAGTGCGGCTGGTCGGCGAGCAGCTCCTGGAGGTCGCGCTCGACGCCGTCCTTCTCGAGCGCGGCAGCTTCGCCCATGTCGTGATCCGTGTCGGAGACGATCTCGGTGATCGCGATGTCGAGCCGGTCCTCGCCCTTGAGCTTGCGCACGATCATCGTCCCCTCGCCCTCCTCGATGACCGTCGGCGGGGTCATCCAGTTCTGGGGCTTGTAGCCGCCGGTGTCGGCGTGGACCATGACCGAGCCGTCGGCCTTGACCATGATGAGCCGCAGCGCCTCGGGCAGCACGGCGGTCAGCCGGCCCGAGTAGCGGACCTCGCAGCGAGCGACGATGAGACGCATCGGCTCGGCAGCCTACGCGCTGGGGACGACGGCTCGGCGCCCGTCGTTGCGGGGGCCGTCGTTCCCCGGCATGCTGCAGGGATGGCTGTGAGACACCGATCGATACGTACCACCAGCGTCCTCGTGGCCGCCCTCGCCGTGCTCGCGCTTCCCGCGGCCGGCTGCGGCGGCAACGGCGGTGGCGGAGGAACGACCGCCGCGACGAGCGGCGGCGGGGCGGCCACCGGGGAGACGCAGGCGGCCGAGGGCCGCAAGCTGTTCGTGGACCGGTGCTCGAGCTGCCACACGCTCGCGGCGGCCGACGCCAGCGGACACGTGGGCCCGAACCTCGACGACCTCAAGCCGGATCGCGCACGGGTGCTCGCCGCCATTCACGACGGCCCCGGGGCCATGCCGTCCAGCCTCTACACGGGCGCGGACGCCGAGGCCGTGGCGACGTTCGTCTCCCAGTCGGCCGGGCAGTAGCGCCGGCGGCGGCGACCTACGCCGCGCGCAGCTCGCGCGGCGCCGCCTCGCGCAGGCGCTGCGCGAGCTCGGCCACCTCGGGGTCGGGGTCGAGCTCGAGCGCGCGGTCGCAGGCGGCCAGGCAGTCCGTCACCCGGTCGGTCCGCGCCAGCGCGAACGCGTAGCGCCCCCACGCCGGGGCGGACTCGGGCTCGAGCGTCGTCGCCTGCTCGCAGGCCGAGACCTCGCCGCCGACGTCGCCGGCCAGGTGGAACGCCAACGCGAGATCGAGCAGGCCCTCCACCGACGGCTCCAGCCGCCGGGCCGTCTGCAGCGCCGTGATCGCCGCGTCGCGATCCATGAGCCGCAGCCGCAGCCGGCCGATGCGCTCCCAGGCCGCGGCGTCGGCCGGGCCGCACGACGCGGCGCGGTCGGCCGCCTCGGCGGCGAGGTCGATGGCGCCCATGTCCTCGTAGATGCGCGAGGCGAAGCGGTGCGGCGTGGGCCGGTCGTCCTCGACGCGCGCCCAGTCGCGCATCGCCCGCCCGGCCGCGGGCAGGTCGCCGGCCTGCCAGAACGCGAGCGTCATCAAGCGCAGGACCGCGGCGTTGCCCGGCTCGGCGTCGCGCGCGTAGATGAGCCGCTGCGCGGCGAGCTGGTAGTCGCCCTCGGCCATCGCGTGCTGGGCGGCGGTCATGAACCGCTGCACCCGGTCGGCGCCGGGGTCGGGCTTGGAGAAGTCGACGAACTGCAGCGAGCCCGCGGGCACCGTGCGCACGCCGAGCTGGAAGCGCACGCGCGCCCACTGCTGGACGTTGTCCTCGGAGCCCGTGAAGTAGATGCCGGTGACCGTGCCCACGCCCCACTCGGGGTACGACAGGCAGCGCGCGTAGCGGTGGACGACCGAGTGGTCGGGCGTGCGGTCGCCGAACGGGTCGTGGCGCTGCTTCTCCTCGGCCGCGGCGCGGGCGGCCTGCTCGCGCTCGTAGGCGCGGCGGCCCTCCTCGGCGCGGGCGGCGCGCGCGGCGGCGGCGTTGACCTTGACCGCGTTGCGCGAGACCCGGCCGCCGCGCGAGCCCTCGGCGAGCGCCTCGAGCTGGTCGGCGGCCAGGTTGATCGCCTTGAGGTGACGCTCGTGCTCGAACTGCCGGCCGGGCGGCGCGAGATCGGGATGCCAGACCTTCGCCAGCCGGCGGCGGGCGAGCTGCACGTCGCGCTTGTCGAACGGCGGCTCGAGCTCGAGCAGCAGAATGCCCTGCTCGATGTCGAAGACTCCAGGCACCATCCCAGGGTACCCGGGCACGCCACGCGCCGCCGCCGCGCGCGGTAGCGTCGCGCAGCGAATGTCCGCCGACGACCACAAGCGCGCAGCGGCCGAGGCGGCCGCGCTGCTCGTCGAGGACGGCATGCGGGTCGGCCTGGGCACCGGTTCGACCGTCGCCTTCCTGCTGCCCGCGCTCGCCGCGCGGGCCTGCGCGACCTGCGCTGCGTGGCCACCTCGGCGGCCACCGAGCAGCGCGCGCGCGACCTCGGCCTGCCGGTCGAGCCCTTCGACACGCTCGACCGGCTCGACATCGCCATCGACGGCGCGGATCAGGTCGCCCCGGACTTCTGGCTGGTCAAGGGCGGCGGCGGCGCCCACACCCGCGAGAAGGCCGTGGCCGCCAGCGCCGACCGCTTCGTCGTGATCGTCCACGCCGCGAAGGCCGTGGACGCCATCCACGGGCCGATCCCGCTCGAGCTGCTGCGCTTCGGCCTGCGCTCAACGCTGCGCCGCCTGGCGGGCGCGCCTGCGCGAGGGCTGGCCACCGAGCCCGGACGACGGGGTGATCGCCGACCTCGACGGCGACGTCGGCGATCCCGCGCAGCTCGCCGACCGGCTCGCGAACACCGTCGGCGTGGTGGACCACGGGCTGTTCGGCCCGGAGCTCGTCGCCGAGGTGATCGTCGCCGGGCCCGGCGGCGTCGAGCACCGCCGTCAGTAGCCGTACGCGCCGCCGGACGACGTGTTGGTCGGCGCCTGCGCCGGCGTGCCCTGGACGGTCACCGCGTTCCAGGTCCCGACGTCCTTGAAGCCCTGACCCGCGGCGTCGCCCGGATGCGTGTCCTGCGCGAACGTGTAGAGCGGCATGCCCCGGAAGGCGACCTGCTTGGCTCCGCTCGGGCGCTTGACCGTGCTCAGGCCCTTGACGCCGCTCGGGGCGCCGTGCAGCGGGTGCCACAGGGTCAGGCACTGCTTCGTCGTGCAGATCCAGTGGCCGCCCTGCTCGCCGCTCAGCCGGTAGAGGGTCATGCCCTGGGCGTCGACGAGGGTCGTCGCGCCGAGCTTGGCGTTCGCCGCGGTCATGACCGTCGCGTCGGGACCGCCGGTGCTTGCCGTGGAGGTGCTGTTCGAGCTGCCGCCGCACGCCGCCAGCAGCAGCGAGAGGCCGATCGCGGGGATGATGAGGAGGCTGCCGATGCGGGTCATGCCGTCCGCCTTTCAGCCGGATTGCCCTGTCGCGGTCAAGGACCCCCGGCGCCCGCGGTTCCTTCCCCGGGGTGGCGGCTAGCCTGAATCGCAATGTCGGCTCAGTACATCTTCACGATGCACCGTCTCACCAAGGAGTTCCCGCCGGACAAGACGGTCGTCAAGGACGTCACCCTCGCGGTCCTGCCCGGCGCCAAGATCGGCGTGCTGGGGCTCAACGGCACCGGCAAGTCGTCGCTGCTGAAGATCATGGCCGGACGCGACACCGAGTTCCGCGGCGACGCCCAGCTCGCGCCCGGGGCGTCCGTGGGCCTGCTCGAGCAGGAGCCGCAGCTCGACGAGGCCAAGGACGTCAAGGGCAACGTCGAGGAGGGCGTCGCGGAGACCAAGGCGCTGCTCGAGCGCTTCAACGAGCTGGCGATGAACTACTCCGACGAGACCGCCGACGAGTTCGCGCGCCTGCAGGCCGAGATCGACGCGCGCAACGCCTGGGACCTCGACTCGCAGCTCGAGCAGGCGATGGACGCGCTGCGCCTGCCGCCGTCCGACGCCGACGTGACGACGCTGTCGGGCGGCGAGCGCCGCCGGGTCGCCCTGTGCCGGCTGCTGCTGCGCCGCCCCGACCTGCTGCTGCTCGACGAGCCGACCAACCATCTCGACGCCGAGTCGGTCGCCTGGCTCGAGCGCCATCTCGCCGAGTACCCGGGCACGATCGTGGCAGTCACCCACGACCGCTACTTCCTCGACAACGTCGCCGGCTGGATCCTCGAGCTCGACCGCGGCCGCGGCCTGCCCTTCGAGGGCAACTACTCGGCGTGGCTGGAGCAGAAGCAGGCCCGGCTCGCCCAGGAGGAGAAGACCGACAAGGCGCGTCAGAAGACGATCGCCGCCGAGCTCGAGTGGGTGCGCGAGAACCCCAAGGGCCGGCGCAAGAAGGCCAAGGCGCGCCTGAACAACTACGAGGCGCTGCTGGCCCAGGAGCGCAACGTCCAGCTCGACCAGGTCCAGATCCACATCCCGGCCGGGCCGCGGCTGGGCGACACGGTCGTGCGCGCCGAGAACCTGCGCAAGGGCTTCGGCGACCGCCTGCTGATCGACGACCTGAGCTTCGACCTGCCGCGCGGCGGCATCGTCGGCGTGATCGGTCCCAACGGCGCCGGCAAGACGACGCTGTTTCGGATGATCACCGGCCAGGAGCAGCCCGACGGCGGCACCCTGACGATCGGCGACACCGTGCAGATGGCCTACGTCGACCAGTCGCGCGACGCGCTGGCCGCGGACAAGACCGTGTGGGAGGAGGTCTCCGGCGGCGACGAGCAGATCAAGGTGGGCGAGCGCAAGATGAGCTCACGCGCGTACTGCTCGTCGTTCAACTTCAAGGGCTCGTCGCAGCAGGCCAAGGTCGGCAACCTCTCCGGCGGCGAGCGCAACCGCGTGCACCTGGCCAAGCTGCTCAAGGAGGGCGGCAACCTCCTGCTGCTCGACGAGCCGACGAACGACCTCGACGTCGACACGCTGCGCGCGCTGGAGGAGGCGCTGCTGGACTTCGCCGGCTGCGCGGTGGTCATCTCCCACGACCGCTGGTTCCTCGACCGCGTCGCCACGCACGTCCTCGCCTTCGAGGGCGACTCGCAGGTCGTCTGGTTCGAGGGCAACTTCGAGGCCTACGAGGAGCACCGGCGCGCACAGCTGGGCGACGAGGCCGACCGCCCGCACCGGATCTCCTACAAGAAGCTCACGCGGACCTGACCGAGCCCGCAGCGGCGCGACCGGCCGGACGCTCGCTCGCCGCGCCTCACGCCCCGGGATCGCGCGGATGCAGCGGACCGGACGTGTCGCGCAGCGGCTGGCCGCCCCGGGCCGCGCGCACGGCGATGATCTCCGCGAGCACCGAGACGGCGGTCTCCTGCGGCGTGCGGCTGCCGATGTCCAGCCCGCAGGGGGCGTGCACCCGCGCGAGCTGCTCCTCGCCGATGCCCGCCTCGCGCAGGCGGCGGTTGCGGTCCTTGGTGGTCTTGCGGCTGCCGAGCGCGCCGATGTAGCCGGCGTCCGTGGCCAGGGCGTTGATCAGCGCCGGCCCGTCGAATTTCGGATCGTGGGTGAACACGAGCACCGCGTCGCGCGGCCCGAGCGTGACGCCCGACAGCACCTCGTCCGGCCACCCGATCGCGACCTTGGCCGCCTCGGTGAACCGCTGAGACCGGATGAACGGCTCGCGCGCGTCGGCGATGGTCACCTCGTATCCGAGCTCGCGGGCGATCGGCGCGATCGCCGCGGAGAAGTCGATCGCCCCGAAGATGATCATCTGGGGCGGCAGGCCGAACGACCGGATGTGGACGCGCAGCTCCGCGCCCATGGTCGCTCCGTCGACGCCGAACCGGCGCAGCACCGTGCGGCCTTCCTCGAGCTCGCCGACGAGATCGCGGGCGACGTTGTGGTCCAGCAGCTCGGGGCCGCCGAGCGTGCCCATGAGGGTACCGTCGATGAGCGCCAGCTTCGCCCCCGCCTGCTCGCCGTCGAGCAGCGTGGCGATCGCCGCGCGACGTCCCTCGGCCGCCGCTTCGAGGACGGCGAGCTCGAGCGCTCCGCCGGCGTTGTCGAGCTCGTGGACGAACACGTAGACGATGCCCCCGCACATGAGCCCCACCGTGCCGGCCAGCTCGTCGGAGATGCCGTAGCGGATGACCTGCGGCGCTCCGCCGGCGAGCAGCGCCGCCGCCTCCTGAGCGACGGCGCTCTCGATGCAGCCGCCCGTGATCGAGCCCTCGAGGTCGCCGTCCTCGTCGATGAGCATCGTGACGCCCGGTGGCAGCGGAGACGAGCCCTCGGTCTCCACCAGCGTGGCCGCCACGATGCGCCGGCCGTCTGCGAGCCATTCGCGCAGCACGTCGCGCCCGGCCGCCATGATCGTCATCGCCACTCCTTCATTGCTCGGCGGCCTCCGCGATCAGCTCGGCAACGTCCTTGACCTGCAGCGGATCCTGCGCGTCGGTCACCTGGGCGCCCTCCTCGAGCATCGCGATGCAGAACGGACAGGCCGTCACGACCGTCCGCGAACCAGTCTGCTCAGCGTCCTGGACCCGCATGACGTTGATCTTCTCACCCCAGTCCTCGCCGAGCCACATCTGCCCCCCGCCGGCGCCGCAGCAGGCGCTCTTGTCACGGGATCGCGCCATCTCGACGAGGTCGAGCGACGGGACGGCGTCGAGCAGCGCGCGCGGCGCGTCGAAGACGCCGTTGTGGCGGCCGAGATAGCACGGGTCATGAAAGGTGACCGACTGGTCGATCTCGTGCTTGAGCTCGATCGCGCCGCTGGCCACGAGCTCGGCCAGGACCTCGGTGTGATGGCGTACCTCGAAGTTGGCGCCGAGCAAGCGGTACTCGTTGCCCACCGTGTTGAAGCAGTGCGGGCAGTGGGTGATGATCGCGCCGAACTGCACGTCGCGGATCGACTCGATGTTGGCCAGGGCCAGCTGCTGGAACAGGGCCTCGTCTCCGACCCGGCGGGCCGGATCGCCCGTGCACCGTTCGCGGCTGCCGAGAATGGCGACCCGCAGCCCCGCGCGCGTGAGCAACCGGTGCACGGTCCGGGCCACCGTCTGGGCACGATCGTCGAAGGAGGCCGCGCAGCCGAGCCAGTAGAGGTAGTCGTAGGTCTCGCCGTCCTTGGCCTCTTCGAAGCCGTCGCTGAGCGCCCAGGCCCCGCGCGTGGCCGCCGGCTGGCCGTACGGGTTGGCGTCTTCGACCAGCCGCTGCATGGTCCGTTGGTGGCCCTCGGCCATCGCCCCCTCGTAGACGAGGTCGCGCCGCAGGTCGGTGATCATCCCCACATGCTCGATCTGGACCGGGCATTCGGCCACGCAGCGCCCGCAGGTGGTGCAGGACAGCACCTCTTCGCGGGAGAAGACGTCCCACAGGTCGTCGTGGTCGAGCGCCGCGTCGCGCAGCTTCATGACCACGCTCATCGGCGACAGCGGCTTCTCGCTCTGCGCGGCGGGGCAGACGGCGGTGCAGCGTCCGCACTCGGTGCAGGCGTCCAGGCTCAGGAGGCGAAACAGCGGCAGGTCGTGAACGTCGCTGAGGCCGAAGGATCCATCCTGCGCGACCAGCGTCTCCATCGAGTCCCGGCCCAGGTCGAACGGCAGCGGCGGGACGCGCTGCCCGTCGTGCGCGGCGAAGAAGACGCTCAGCGGTGCGGTGACGACGTGGAAGAGCTTGGTGTACGGGATCAGCGCGAGAAAGGCGCTGATCGTCAGCACGTGAACGAAGCGGACCCATTCCGTCGTCGGAGCGCTCGCGATGCTGCCGCCGGCCGCGCGGTCGGCGAAATAGCTGGCCGAGACGAGCGCCAGCAGGACGATGACGGCAACGTCCCGGCGCCGGCGCAGCGGGTGGCGCGCGTCGCGCGGGGACGGGCTCAGCGCGCGCCGGTCGGAGACGAAGCGCAGCACCAGGGCGGTGAGCGCGGCCGCCCCGAGCACGGCGTAGCCGACGTCGAGCAGGACGTCCGGCACCCCCTTGACGTCGAGCCCGATGGACTGCGCCGTGTACCACAGCAGCAAAAGGCCGAAGCACCACGACAGGGCGAAGTGCATGGCGCCCGCGACGCGGTCGCGCAGCACCTTGCGCTGGAGCAGCGCGACACGGACGACCCGCGCCACGCGGTGGCCCAGCCCGGCCACGCTCAACCGGCCGGAGCCGGCCACCCAGACCGCGACTCGGCGATAGACGCCGAACCCGAACGCCAGCCCGGCCGCCACGGTGACGACGATCAGCGCCACCTCCCAGCCGCCGGCGAACCAGGCCGACGCGGTGTGGTAGCGGCCGTAGGCCAGGGCACCGGTCAGGACGGCGACGACCACGGCGGCGGCCAGCGTCCGGCGACTCGTGCGCGGGACGCTCATGCCAGCCACTCATCGAGCTTGGCGAGGATCCGCGATGCGGACTCGGCCGGATCGCCCTTGAGCAACTCGCGCTGCTGGCCGCCGCCCCGGCCGCCGCGCATCAGCTTCAGCTTGTCCGCCATCGACAGCCCGGTCACCTTGACTCCCACCTTCGTTCGCGGCTTGGGCTGCGTGAGGTCCAGCGCCACCACCCGGGGACGAGCGCCTCCGCCTCGACGTCCAGCTCGCCGACGTCCCACGTCTCGATCGACCGCCTGGCGCCCTCCCGGTACACGCGGCTGAGCATCGGCACGTAGCGCGGCTCGTTGAGCGCGGTCTCGACCGCGGCGACGACGGGCAGTGCGGCGTGCAGCTCCTCGCGCCAGCCGCTCTCCTCCCGGCTGTGGGCGGCGATCGCCGCGCCGCGCGGCTCGAGCCAGACCACCCGTCCGATGAACGCCGCGTCGAGCGCGGCGGCCAGATACGCGCCGAGGCATTCACCGCCGCTGTCCGAGCTGCGCGCTCCACACAGGACGAGGTCCGGCTCCAGCCGGCGGACGGCGGCGGCGAGGATGCCGGCGGTGACCCAGGCATCGGCGTCCTCGACCGCGTCGCCCCCCACGCGGATCGCTCGGTCGGCCCCCGAGGTCAGGCCGTGGCGCAGGATCTCCTCGGTGCGGGCCGGACCGACGGTGATCACCGTCACCGCGGCGCCCGCCGCCGACCTGCAGCGCAGCGCCTGCTCCAGCGCCACGCAGTCGAGCTGGTCCAGACGCCAGCGCGGCGCCCGCAGCTCGCTGGTCGCGATGTCGAACTCCACCAGCGCGGGGTCGAGGACCTGCTTGAGGCAGACGACGATGTTCACGCGACGGCCTCCTGCCCGGCCGCCGCCTCCGACGCCGCCAGCAGCGCCGCGACCACCTCCGCGAAGTCGCCCACCACCCCGAGCTCGGCGACCTTGAAGATCGGCGCGTCGGGATCGCGGTTCACCGCGATGATGTGCTTGGCGCCCTTGATCCCCATCATGTGGTACGAGGCGCCCGAGATGCCGAGCATGAGGTAGACCGTCGGCCGGATCCACTTGCCCGAGCTGCCGATCTGCCGGGTGCGCGGGACCGTGCCCTGGAAGACCGCGACGCGGGAGCCGCCGACCGTGGCCCCGAGCCGATCGGCGAGCACCTGGATCGCCGGGAGGTCTCGCTCCCGGTCGACCGGCCGGCCCACGCCGAGCACGAAGTCGGCCTCGGTCAGGTCGATCTCGTCCGGAGGCAGCCGCCAGCGCCGCACGCTGCGCACCCGCACCAGCCGCCCGGCCGGGTCGCTGGGGGCGGGGGTCACGGTGACGGCGCCCGGCACGTCCTGGGCGATCGCTTCGAGCGAGCCCATGTCCATGGTCGCGATCCGCACGCCGCCGGAGGCCCACGTCGCCTTGCGATGCGCCTTGCCGCCACCGACGACGGCGCGCGCGACCAGCCGGTCGCCGTCCACCTCGAAGTCGACGCAGTTGGCGATCACGCCGCAGCGCAGCCGCGCGGCGACGCGCGCCGCGACGTCCGCTCCGACGCTCGTGGCCGGGAACAGGACGAGCGTGGGCCGGTGCGTCTCGACCAGCGCCGCCAGCTCGGCGCCGGCCCAGTCGGGACCGGCGCCGTCGGGGCCGGCGGGGCGCCCGAGACGGACCTGCTCGACGCCGTGGCGCAAGAGCTCGGCCACGGCCGGATCGTCCTGCCCGGCCGCGGCGAGCGCGACGGCGCCCGGTGTGGCCCCGATCAGCCGGGCCACCCGGAACGCCTCCGAGGCCATCTTCCGCGCGGTCTCGTCCAGCCGCCCGTCCGTCAGCTGGATGTACGACCAGACTTCAGCAGCCATCACCCGACGAGATCGCTACAGCCGGTAGGCGAGGCGAACCCCTTCCCGGGTGGCGTCGGTGACCCACCTCGGCGTCACGACGTCGCCGATCCGATGGACCTCCACGTCGCCGGCCTCGGCGAGCTGCTTGTACAGCGCGTCGTTGACGTACTTCATCGTGACGAGGACGACGGTGTCGGCGTCCTCGGTCCATTCGCGGCCGCTGAGCAGGTTGAAGCACGTCACCTGGCGTCCGGAGATCTGCCGGATCGAGCTGCTCGGCGTCACCTTGACGCCCAGCTCGTCCAGCGCACCGTGCACCCACGGCAGCTCGTTGGACAGCCCCAGCATCTTGTCGGAGAGCGCGGTCCAGTGGGTCAGGACGTGCACCTGCTTGCCCTGGCGGGCGAGCAGCTCGCCGAGCCCCGGCGCCGTGCGCTCGCCCTGCTCCTCGAGGATCAGCACGCGCTCGCCGATCGGCTTGGTGGCGTCCAGCACGTCGTCGTAGGTGAGGACGTTGTCCTGCTCCCAGCCCGGGACGGGCGCGGCGAGCATGCCGGAGAAGCCGTCCTGGGCCGGCCGCGCTCCCGTGGCGACGATGACGACGTCCGCCGACTCCTCGCCGATCACGGACTGGATGTTGTCGCCGTCGACCTCCTGGCCGAGCTTGACCGTCGCCCCGGCCTTGTGGACCTGGGCGTCGAGCCAGTCGAGCCAGTTCTTGATCTCGTCGCGCTGCGGCAGCTTGATGAGCTGGTGCACCTGGCCCCCGAGCTTGTCCGAGCGCTCGTAGAGCACCATCTTGTGACCGCGGTTGGCGCCCGTCCGGGCCATCTCCATGCCCGCCGGGCCGCCGCCGATGACGAGGATCGTCTTGCGCTCGGCCGCCGGGACGAGGCTGTCGACGCCGTACGCGCGCTCGTGGCCCGTGCCGGCGTTGATCGAGCACTCCAGCCGCAGCCCTGGGCGATGCGATGGAAGCAGCCCTGGTTCCAGTAGGCGCACGGACGGATGTCCTCGGTCTTGCCCTCCTCGGCGAGCTTCGCGAACATCGGCTCGGCCACCAGCTCACGGATCATGACGACCGCGTCCGCGTTGCCGTCGGCGATCAGGCTGTCGGCGAGCACGGGATCGTTGATGCGCCCGACCTGGAAGACGGGCAGGCTGACCCCGGCCTTGACCTGACTGGTGAACGGCGCCTGGTAGCCGGGCTCGAGCCCCGGATAGTGCGTCGGGATCATGAAGTGCACCGACCGCAGCAGCCCCTGCGAGACGTTCACGTAGTCGATCAGGCCCTCGGCCTCGATCATCTGGCAGATGCGCACGACCTCGTCGGTCTCGAGGCTGCCCGGGAACATGTCGTTGTTGTTCACGCGGATGCCCACGACGTAGTCCGGGCCGACGGCCGCCCGGACCTTGCGCAGGACCTCCAGCCCGAACCGCAGCCGGTTCTCGGTCGACCCGCCGTACTCGTCGGTGCGCCGGTTCTTGACCGCCGAGAGGAACTGGCTGATCAGGTAGCCGTGGGCGAAGTGGACCTCGACGCCGTCGGCCCCTGCCTTCTGGGCGCGCACGGCGGCGTTGGCGTAGCGATCCTGGATCGTCCGGATCTCGTGGAGCTCGAGCTCCTTGGGGACGTACCAGGCCTTGTCGGTGACGGGGACCGACGACGGCGAGACCGACGGATGGTGCTCGCGATCCTTGTCGGGGTTCTGGTGGGTGCCCGGGTGGACGAGCTGGATGATGAACTTCGAGCCGTGCTGATGAACGGCGTCGGCGATGCTGGCGAAGCCGGGGATCACCTCGTCCGACCACAGCGCCGCCTGCGTGAAGTGGTGGTAGTCCGAATCCTGGTCGACCGGCGTGGCGCCGGTGATGATCATGCCGACGCCGCCCTTGGCCCGCTCCTCGTAATAGGCGGTGGTGTCATCGTCGGGCATGTGGTTGGGCCAGTGGTTGGTCACATGCGGCCCGAAGATGATGCGGTTCTTGATCGTCATGCTGCCGATCTGGAGCGGCGTAAACAGGTACTGGAACTCAGGCATGTGTGGTGCTCCTCGTCTGACGCCGATCGACGGCCCCGCCGACACAACAGGGGACGCCGGGTGTCCGCGCGCAAAATGTGCGGCGACCGTAGTTGCGATCCGTCCGCGCCGCATCCCTCCGATCGGAGGTACTTGCCGGGATCGGCGCCGCCGAGCGGCGGCGCAGGCAATTCCGTCCGGTTGAAGGTATCTTGGCCAGGCGGATGTGGCCTACGGTGCGTCCGAGTGAGGATGCCTCCGATCGCCGCCGACAACGAGCCCGACGAGTTCGACGGGGTTCCAGAGTTCGTCACCGCCCGGCTGCGGGCCAGCCGCGAGCAGGCCGGGCTGAGCGTTCGCGCCCTGGCGAAGATCGTCGACGTCTCGCCCAGCTTCATCTCGCAGATCGAGACCGGCAAGGCCAACCCGTCGGTCGGGACGCTGCTGGCGATCGTCTCCGCGCTCGACATCACACTCGACGAGCTGTTCTTCGCGCCCGGAGGCGAGCCGGGCTCGTCCGCACCGCGGCGGCGGCCAGCCGTCCGGTCGTCGCCCGCGTGCCCGCACCGCACCCGCCGCCACGCGGGCCGGTCCTGCGCAGCAGCCGGCGCCAGACGGTCAAGCTCGCCGGGGGCGTGCGCTGGGAGCGCCTGACGCCGTACACCGACCCGTCGATGACCTACCTGTACGCCACCTACGAGGTGGGTGGCGAGTCGTCGCCCGCCGGGGTCTTCCTGCAGCACCGGGGCCGGGAGTACGGCATCGTGCTCAGCGGTCGCCTCGGAGCCCAGATCGGCCCGACCACCTATGAGGTCGAGGCGGGCGACTCGATCGTGACCGACTGCGCGATCCCACACCGGTTCTGGACGATCGGCGACGAGCCGGCCGTCGTCGTGCGGGCCATCATCACCGGCGATCACTGAAGGCCCGCGACGCCGGTCCGGCGAGTCGTGCGCCAACAGCCTCCGAACGGAGGTACTGCGACCGCGGCGCCACGCGATAGATCACCTGCCCATGTGCGCTGCACGATTCCCCGAGGTACGGGACGCGTTCGCCGGGCGGGTCGCGTTCATCACCGGCGCGGGCTCCGGGATGGGCCTGGCCATGGTGCGCGAGTTCGCCGCCCAGGGCGCCCAGGTCGTCGCCTGCGACATCGACGGCCCGTCCGCGCAGGCCGCGGTGACCGGCATCGGGGCCGACGGCTGCGCCGTGACCGCGGACGTCAGCGTCGACGCCCAGGTCCGGGCCGCGGTCGACGCCGCGGTCGAGCGCTTCGGGCGCGTCGACATCCTGTGCTCCAACGCCGGGCTCCTCGACGGCTACGCGACCACGCTGGACGTCTCGATCGATCTGTGGCAGCGCGTCCTGGCCGTCAACCTGACCGCGACGTTCCTGCTCGCCCGCGCCGTGCTGCCGGGCATGATCGAGCGCGGGGAGCGGCCACATCGTCACCACCTGCTCGCTGGCCTCCTCCGTGGCCGGGGGCGGCGGCGCCGCGTACACGGCCTCCAAGCACGGCCTGCTCGGCCTCACCCGCCAGATCGCCTACGACCACGGGGCCGCCGGCGTGCGCGCGAACGCCATCTGTCCCGGCCTGATCGAGACCGGCATGACCAAGCCGCTGCTCGACGACCCCGAGTCGGGAGCGCGGAAGTTCGTCGAGGAGACGCCGACCGGAACTTGGGGCCAGCCCGAGGAGGTCGCGCGCCTGGCCGCGTTCCTGGCCTCCGGCGCGGCGCCGTTCATCAACGGCGCGCACGTGGCCATCGACGGCGGCTGGACGATCAAGTAGCCCGATCGCGAAGCGGCCGCCCCGGCCCTGGCCGCGGCGGCCGCCGCCCGATTCCGGCCGGTCAGGCCGCGGCGCGCCGGACGGCGCCGAGGTCGCGCACCGGCTCGTCGTCGATGGCCTGCGCGGCCCGGTAGGCGAACGCGATCATCGGGCCGAGGGTGCCGCCGCCGGCCCAGTACGCGCGCCGACGCCGACGCCACGCAGTTGCCGACGCCGTAGAGGCCGGGGATCGGCTGGTTGTGGTGATCGACGACCTGGGCCGACGCGTTGATCCGCGGCCCGCCCTGGTGTCGAGCGTCCCGCCCGAGAGCAGGCACGCGTAGTACGGGCCCTCGGGTTGGAGCGCACGCATGACCGGGTTCTTGCGCGCCGCCGCCTCCTCCGACAGCGGACCGGCGAACACGGTGAGCTCGACCTCGCGCTCGCCGCGATGGAAGTCCTCGTCCACGCCCTGCTCGGCCATCTGGTTCCACCGCGCGATCGTCTGCTCCAGCCGGGGCAGGAAGTCGGCCGCGAGCTCGATGCCCCCGGTCGTCTCGCGGAAGCGCGCCAGCCGCTCGCGCACGTTCGCGACGAGCTGCTCGAGCGTGTCGCCGCGGATGATGTGGGACTGGTCGGAGTCGTCGGGCACGATGCTGTTGCCGAAGAACTCCTTGGCCGAGTGGTCCTGTGCGTACTGGTCCCAGATCTGGACCATGACGCGGTTGGGGAACTCGCAGTTCAGCGGGTCCCAGTCGTACATGCGCTGGATGAGGCTCGTTGTAGGGCAGCTTCTCGTTGAAGCCCCGCTCGCCCTTGTAGTTGACGAGGATCATCGAGTCCCCGGCCACCGCGAACGTGCCCTGCATGTGCGGGTTGCGCTCGGCCACCCACTGCACGTTGACCGCGCAGCGCCACGCGTACTGCATGTTGGCCAGCTGCGCGCCGACCGCCGAGCCGATCCGCACGAAGTCGCCCTCGTTGGTCCGCGCCGCGCAGCCGCCGATGGCGGGGACGGCGAGGAAGTTGTCGCGCAGGTCCTGGTCGTGCGTGAAGCCGCCGCTGCCGAAGAGCACCGCCTTGCGAGCGCCCACGTTGACGGTCTGCCCGTCCGCCGTGGTGGCGACGACCCCGATGACCTCGTCGTCGTCGCTGAGCACGAGCCGCTGCACGCGGTGGCCGGTGCGGATGTCGACGCCGGCCGCCTCCGCGGCCGCGGTCATGCCGCGCACGGCGACCAGGCCGCCGTTCGTCTCGTCCTCGTTGAGGTTGTCGGGCGTGAGGTGGCGGGCGTTGTGGACCTTGTCCTCCTCGAGGTTGGCCCAGTAGTCCGTCCAGTGGGGCGCGTGGCGGGTCGGCAGCGCGCCGCGGTCGTGCAGCAGCTTGGCGGCCGGCCAGGCGCTCTCGTAGATCGCCTTGTAGAGCGCGAACTCCACTCGCTCTGCCCGAAGGTCGGGCTGTCGGGGTCGTAGCGCTCCGGGCGCGAGATGCGCGCGACGTAGCGCAGGAAGTCCTCTCCTCGCGATCCTCCAGGCCCTGCTCCTGGAGGAAGCCGTTGTTGGGCACCCAGTAGATGAACGCCGACTTGATCGTCGTGCCGCCCAGCTCCGGCGCCTTCTCGAGCAGGATCACGTCGTGGCCGAGCCAGCTCGTGAACAGCGACGACGCCAGGCCGGCGCAGCCGCCGCCCACGACGACGACGTCGGTCTCCACGTCGAACTGCGCGTTGCGCGCGGGCAGCGCGGACTCGCGGGACGCGACGGGCTCGTGGCGGGCCGCTCGTACACGGAACGGCTGGGAGCGCTCGTTCTCCGACACCTCGTCCTCCGATCGTGCATCCGGGCCCGGCGCGCCGTCACCCGGAACCAACAGACAGATGCGGCGACCGTACACCGGCGGGCGCTGGTGCTCTACGTCCGATCGGAGGTGGTGGCCGGCGGGCCGGCGACCGCGGCTCAGGCCTCCAGCTCGGGGTCGCCCGGGCTCATGTGCACGACGCGCTGCGGCGTGACTCGGACCAGGACCCGCGGCTGGCCGGGATCCATCCACGGATACTCGTCGACGTCCAGGTACTTGCGGGCGAGCCGATGGATGTGCGCGTCGGCCCCGTCGCGGCGCGGCGTCGAGGCCCGTCCGCGGACCTCGACGAACTCGTACGGGTTGGCGAGGTCGACGATCGTGCACGTCACGTGCGGGTCGCGGCGCAGGTTGCGCACCCACGCCCGACCGTCGACCGAGTTGAGCAGGACGTCGGCGCCGTCGGTGTCGACCCAGACCGGCTGCGCATGGATGCTGCCGTCGGCCGCGTGGGTGCACACCGTGGCGACGTTGCGGGCCCGCAGGAGGCGGCACGCCGCGTCGTCGAGGCGCGTCAGGCGACGGATGAGCAGTCCGCCGATGGTGGTGGGCCGATCGGGTGCGTCAGGCATGCGGCTCCTCCCACCGGGATCGGTCGGCGGCGCGCGCGATCATCCGTCGGCCACCGGCACCGACCGCCCGCGCGCCGGCGTGAGCTTGCGCCACACCATCCGCAGGTAGGTCCGCGCCGCCCGCGCCGCGCCGCTGGTGTAGATGAGCAGGGCGATCAGGGTCAGCCCGCCGGTGAGCAGGAAGCTCGCGCCGTCGCCCATGCCCAGCGTCGTGGGCATGGTCTGGGCCATGGCCAGCAGCACGGCGCCGAGCAGGCAGCCGACGAACGTGCCCCGCCCGCCGAGCAGGCTCGCACCGCCGAGGATCGGCGCCGCGATGGCCAGCAGCGTGAACTGGTTGCCGACCGTCGAGTCGCCGACCCCGACCTGACCGGCCAGCAGGATGCCGGCGAGCGCGGCCAGGATGGAGCAGATCACGTAGGACACCTGGCGCAGCAGCGGTGCGTTGACTCCGAGGCGATAGGCGAACAGCGGGTTCAGGCCCGTGGCGCGCAGGCGCAGGCCGTACCCCGTGGCGCGCAGGAGCCGGTCCGCGACCAGGAAGAGCACGGCGAGGACGATCAGCGGCCAGGGCACGAAGCCCAGCTTGCTCGTCAGGCCGTCCGTGAGCGCGGTGCTGATCGTGCCGGTGGCGGTGGGGCGCAGCAGCAGGCCGATGCCCTGGAGGATGCCCAGCGTGGCGATCGTGGCGATCACCGGCGAGATGTGGACGCGCTCGACGAGCGTGGCGTTGACGAGGCCCACGACCAGGCCCGCGCCGATCGCCACGGCGATCGAGATGACGAGCCCGGTGATGAGCGACGTGCTACCGACCACGAACGACAGCAGCGCGACGGTCGCGCCCATGAGCCCGCCGACGGAGACGTCGATGCCGCCCACGAACATCACGACGAACTGGGCCGCCGCCACCCCCGCGAGCGGCAGGGCGATGAGCAGCACGTTGTAGAGGCTGGCGCTGTCGAGGAAGGTGCTGTTGCGGCTCTGCGTATAGGCGCCCAGGATCACGAGCATCAGGACGAGCAGGCCCAGACGCAGGGCCTCCGGGTGCGTGCGCGCGAACCGGCGCACCGGACTGGGGGGCTTGGCGGCCTCGGGGACGACCTCGTCGGCGGACACCGTCTGCAGGACCGGCGCCGCGCCCGCGTCGGCGCCGTGCTCGGACGGGACCTGGGCGAACGCGTCGACGATGCGCTCCTCGGTGGCGGTCTCCCCCGGCAGCTCGGCCACGATGACCCCCCGCGACGCGACCACGATCCGGTCGCACAGGCCCGCCAGCTCGGATGCGTCGGAGGAGACGAGCACGACGGCGAGGCCGCGCCGGGCGCTGTCGCGGAGCATGTGGTAGATGTCGATGCGCGAGCGGACGTCCACGCCCTGGGTGGGCTCGTCGATCAGCAGCACGTCCGGCTCGGTGGCGAGCACGCGGCTCAGGGCCACCTTCTGCTGGTTGCCGCCCGACAGCGACGTGATCGGGTCCTCCGGCGAGCCGAGCCGGATGCCGAAGCGCTCGACCAGGTCGCGCACCTGGCGCTTCTCGGCCGACCAGGGAATGACGCCCGCGGTCGACAGCCGCCCCAGCACGCCGACGACCAGGTTCTCGCGAATCGCCAGCGACGGGAACAGCGATTCGTTGCGCCGGTCGCTGGAGAGCAGCGCGACGCCGGCGCCGCCCGCCTCGCCGAAGCTCGCGATCGGCGCGCCCTTGACCTCGAGGCGGCCGTCGGGCACGTCCACGGCGGCGAGCCCGCGCAGCAGCTCGAGCTGGCCGTTGTCGTCGGCGCCGGCGATGCCGACGATCTCACCGGCCCGGATCTCGAGGTCGACGGGCCCGAAGCGGCGGCCGCGCAGGTCGTGGGCCGCAAGGACCGGGGCGCCGAGGTCCTCCGGCCGCCCTCGGTCGGGGAACTCGACTTCCACGCTGGTGCCCGCCATCAGCTCGACGAGCCGCTTGGCGTCGATCGCCGCGCGGTCGAAGGTGCCCTGCCACATGCCGTCGCGCAGCACCGAGATGCGGTCGGCGACCCGGAAGACCTCGGACAGGCGGTGCGTCACGAAGACGACCCCGCAGCCCGCGTCGGCCGCCTTGCGCATCAGGTCCAGCGCGATGTCCACCCCCCCGGAGTCCAGCGCCGAGGTGGCCTCGTCGAGCAGGAGCACGGCGGGCCGCGCCATCAGCGCCCGGGCGATCTCGAGCAGCTGCCGATCGGCCGGGGAGAGCGTGTCGGCCAGGGCGTCGACCGGGATGCGGTCGAGCCCGAACTCGCGCACCTGCTCGGCCGCCCACTCGCGCACCCGGCGGTAGGGCGGGCGCTGACGCGCCGGGGTGCCCAGGTAGAGGTTGTGCGCCACCGTGAGGTCCGACAGGACCGAGCCGTCCTGGAAGACCGTGAGCGCCCCGTGGCGCTGGGACTCCCATGGCGTGTGCCGGCTGCAGCGCGACCCGTTGATCTCCACCGAGCCCGTATCGGGACGCACGACCCCGCTGACGATGCCGACGAACGTCGACTTGCCGGAGCCGTTCTCGCCGACCAGCGCGTGGATCTCTCCGGGGGCCAGCTCGAAGGAGCCCGGCTGCAGGGCCTTGACGACCCCGTAGCTCTTCGACACGCCCTGGGCGATCAGCGGCTTGGGCGCGGACGCCGACGCCCCGGCCACGGCGAGCCCCGGCCGTCCACGGGCGAGCGTTGCATCGGTCACGGGCTTGTCGGTTCCTCTCGTCACGCTCAGCTTCCCGGCGAGCCGGCCGGCGGGGCCCCGCAATCGGAGCCCCGCCGGCGCGGCCGCGCGCTCATGGGCGGTTGGGCCAGATCAGCCGGCTCCCAGGATGCGCTGGGTCAGCGAGTCCGGAACCAGCGCCGACGTGCCGGATAGTCCGCCGGCTGGCCGGGCGCGCAGTCGCTCTCCTTGGCCTTGCTGAACGGGAACGGGTAGATCACGGCCGCGTCCGGGCTCCCGCCGTTGAGCTTGTCCATGATCGCCGTGACCGAGACGCGCGCCGTCCAGTTCAGCGCGCGTTCGTCTGATAGAGCGTGTAGGGGTCCTTCTTCCACTGACACGACGTGCCGTTGTCCTGCGTCCAGGTGATGATCGCCGGCACCGGCTTGTTGGCCTTGTTGAACGTGCGGACGATGTTGGGGACGGGGTTCGAGTAGCTGTAGAGGATCGCCTTGGCCGGCTTGCCCGACGCGATCAGCGCCGACGCGGCGGTCTGGGCCCCGGCCGGCGTCCAGTTCGTGTCGGCCTTGAACACCGGGTTCAGTCCGGCCTCCGTGGCGCACTTCTGCCACGCCGTGTCCTGCGGGTTGCCCGGCGTTCCGGTGAAGTAGGCCACCGGCGCGTCCCCGACGGCCTCCTTGGTCGCCGCCGCCATCGTCTTGCCCGCCTCGCAGATGTCGGGCTGCACGCGGGTCGTGATCGCCGATGTCGGGGCGCCGTCGTTGGGGCCGGTGTACGTCGACACCACAGCCCCGGCGCGCTGCGCCGCGGTGAGCGCGGGGTACGCAGCCGGTCCGAAGTCGTTGTACACCGCGATGCCCTTGACGCCCTGTGCGGTGAGGCTGCGCACGTCCGACTGGAACTTCGCGAGCTGCCCGTGGGCGTTGGTCGTGATGATCTTGCCGACCTCGGGATAGGTGAGGGCCTGCAGGATCATGTTCATCTTCGAGAACTTCCGCCACGTGTTGTCACCGAACCCGTCGGCGAGGGCCAGCGTGATGTCGCCGTTGCCGACAGTGCAGCTGCTCTTCTGCCAGCAATCGAAGGCCTTGTCCATCGTGGCCTGGTCGGGGGCCGGCGTGGCCCGCTCGAGCGCCTCCTTCATCAGCGGCGGGAGCGAGTCCGCCGTCACCGCGTCGGTGTTGAGCGCGGTGTCGACCGTCTTCTGCAGATCCGCGGCCGAGACGGTCGAACCACCGCCGGCGGCGGTCGTCGAGCCCTCGCCCGTCGCGGAGGTCGACGTCTCGCCGCCGGATGCGGTGCTCGTAGAACTGCCGTTGTCCGACCCGCATCCGACCATCACAAGCAGCGCGAGCGCCCCCGCGCAGGCCACCGCCAACGCCGGCGACCGGCGGAGGCGGTGCGCGTGGGTGGACCGATCTCCTGACATGAACGAACGCCTTTCGGTTAGTTGGTCGTCGCCCGGACACCGTCGGGGCTCGTCGCGCGCGGCGACCGCAACCCCCGCAGGATCCGCGGCAGGTTCTGAAGGACGAAGACGAGGCTCAGGCCAAGCGCGAGGACCGCACCCTGGACGATGAGGCGAATGCCGGCCGAGTAGCCCTCGACCCGCAGGTCGTAGTCCAGGACCGTGATGAACACGGCGCCCAGCAGCGTCGCCACCGGGCTGACCCGGCCGCCGGTGAGCACCGCCCCGCCAAGCACGACGGCAACGACGCTCGCCAGCAGGTATGGATCGCCGAGGGTGAGGTCCGGGGTCCCGATCTGTCCCGCCGCCAGGACGCCGCCGAAGCCGTAGGCGACGGCGGCCAGGACGTAGGCGAGGACGCGGTAGCCGCGGGCGCGCACGCCGGCGAGGACGGCCGCCCGGGCCGCGGCGCTGCTGGCCACGAGCCGCCGGCCCGGGACGATCCGGTGCAGGAAGAACGTGGCCACCAGCGCGACGACGATCGCGATGAACAGCAGGTAGCTGACACCACCCACGCCGGCACCGGCCGCATCGGAGAGGTTGCTGGGCACGTTGGTGAACGTGAGGACATCGCCCCGGTAGAGGCGGGTCCCTCCGGCCACCAGCTGACCGACGGCGAGCGTGACGACGAGCGAGTTGAGGCGCAGAACCTCGACGAGCAGGCCGTTGATGAGCCCGATCACGACGCAGGCCACCAGGCAGAGCACGAGCGCGCCCGCGAGCTGGTCGTTCTTCTCGGCCGACTCCTTGAGGACGATGGAGCCCATCAGCGTGATCACGGCGGGGACGCTGAGGTCGATGCCCCCCGTGCTGATGACGAACGCCTGGCCGGTGGCGACGATGATCATGACGCCGATCAGCGGCGTCAGCGTCGACATCGAGCCGTAGGTGAAGAAGCTGCTGGTGACGACCAGCTGTGAGATGAGCAGCAACAGCGCCACCGCGATGGCGATGACGCTCAGCGGTGTGACCCGCAGCCGCAGGCGGCGCGTGCCGCGTTCAGGCTCATCCGTGCTCTTGCGCTCAACGGTCATGGCTTCGGTCCCATCAGAGTCTGCGACGCTAGATCGACGCAGCACCCGCGAGTACCTCCGAACGGAGGTACTCGTTCACCTCCCGGTCACTGCTATCCGGAAATCCCCACGGTGATCGGCGCGATCTGCTCGGCCAGCCACGCCCCACACTTCTCCGCCGCCCGCTCGAGACTCGACCGATTGCTGTAGAGCTCCATGTGCGTGGCCATCTGGACCACGTGCAGCTCCTTCTTCTGGGTGGGAATCCGCGCGAAGACGTCCATCTCCTTGTCCCACAACGTGAGGTCGTCGCCTTCGGCCAGCACCATCAACACGGGGGTGTCGAGCAGCCGGCCGAGGAAGGGATAGACGCTGTAGCTCATGAGCATCTCGGTCGACGCGATCGTGTTGCGGTGCTCGTGCGCCGGCGCGACCGTGCGCTTGAGCTCGTTGAACGCCTCGTAGGTCTCGGGGAACGGCCACGTGCACAGCTCCTCGCCGACCCGCGTGGTCGACATCGCCATGTAGCCGTACTCGCCCGTCCGGTAGCGGTTGACCCGATCCGCGCGGACCGCTTCCTGGAGCTTGCGGAAGCCCACCGTGCCGTGAACGCGGCGCATGTTCACATAGCCGTCCACCACCGGCACGACGGACATGACGTTCTTCACCCGCCAGTCGGTCGCCCCACGATCAGCGCGTGCCCGCCGCTGTACGAGATGCCCCACACGGAGATTCGCTCGGCGTCGATGTCGTCGCGCTCGGCCACCCACGTGATCGCGTTGCGGTAGTCCTCGATCTGGTCGTGAGGATCGATGTGCTGGCGCGGCTGGCCGTCGCTGGCCCCGAGCCGGCGATAGTCGAAGACGAGCGCGGCGATGCCGTTGGCGGCGAACTGCTCGGCGTAGACCGGCTGGACGAGCTCGCGGACGTAGCACCACCCGCCGGCCATGACCACGACCGGGTGCGGCCCGTCGCCGTCCGGTCGGTAGAGATGGCCGCGGACGGTGTCGCCCCCACTCTGGAATTCCACTTCGATTGGCATACCGCCCCCTGTGTGTCGGACAGATCCCTGCGGGCTGCCCCAACCCTGGCGGGCGAACGGGCCCGACGCTACCTCCGATCGGAGGTGGCTCATGCTCCGCTTCGGCGCAAGACTCGCCGCATGACCGACGATCCGCCTGCGGCCGCGCAGACCTGGCCCGAGCCGCTGTCGCGCTTCACCAATCGCGTTGCCGTGGTGACCGGCGCGAGCTCCGGTCACGGCCGCGCCATCGCCCTGCGCCTGGCGCGCGAGGGCGCGGCCGTGGCCTGCCTGGACGTGCGCAAGTCGCCGCTGCCCGGCGGCTTCGAGTCTGACATCGAGGTCGACACCGACGACGTGATCGCCGCCCACGGCGGGCAGGCGGTGTTCGTCGAGGCCGACGTCACCTCGGCCCGCGCCCTGAGCGAGGCGGCCGACCGCGCGGTGGCGGCGTTCGGGCGCCTCGACGTCTGGGTCAACAACGCCGGCACCTTCATGGGGCTCGCGCCGGTGCTCGACGAGAGCGACGAGCAGTTCGACCGCACGCTCGCCATCAACCTCAAGGGCACGTGGCTCGGCTGCCGGGCGGCGGTCGCGAAGATGCGCGACCAGGACGTTCGCGGCCGGTCACGAGGGCGGATCGTGAACATCGGCTCGATCGCCGGCGAGATCGGCCAGGCCGACATCGGCGGCTACTCGGCGTCCAAGGGCGCGGTCCACAACCTCACGCGGGCCCTCGCCATCGAGCTGGCGCCGGCGCTCATCAACGTCAACGCGGTGGCGCCGGGATACTTCCCGACGGCGATGAACCGGGCGTTCTGGGATGACCCCGAAGCGCTCGCCGGCGTGCAGGAGCTGCATCCCCTGCCCCTCGGCGTGCCGGACGACATCGCCGCCGCCGTCGCCTACTTCGCCTCCGACGACGCGGCGTTCGTCACCGGCACCGTGCTGCCGGTCGACGGCGGCGTCACCGCCAAGTAGCCCGGGTCCGCCGCCGCGACCGACGCGCTCAGCGGCGGCGGCGCCAGAGCCACGCGACGAGCGCCACGAGCGCGAGCCCGGCCACGACCGGGGCGATCCGCTTGAGCACCGGCACGGCCGCGACCGATCCGAGGTCGAGCGGCTCCTCCGCCGGGGGCGCCGCGGGGGCCGGCCGGCTGGCCGTGGACGCCCGGTCCGCCGCGCCCTGGGTCGCCGAGGCCGCGTGCGGCGCCTGCGGCGCGGCCGGCGGCGCGAGGACGCGCGCGTTGAGGCGCTCGACGAACTGCTCGGTCATCCGCGAGCTCACGTCGGCGATGATGCCCCGCCCGAACTGCGCGACGCGCCCGGTGACGTTGACGTCGGTCACCATCTCGGCGGTCGTGCGGTGGTCGTCGCCCTGCAACGTCGAGGTGACCGTCGCATCGACGCTCCCGGCGCCGCGGACCTCGCGGCCGCTGACCGCCAGCACGACGCGCCGTGCCGCCTCGTCGCGCTCGACGAACCGGATCGTGGCGTCGTAGCTGACCGTGATCGCCCCCACCTTGACCCGCATGCGCCCGCGATACTCGGGATGGTTGGCTTCGGCCAGGGTGAACCCGGGGACGCACGGCGCGATGCGCTCGACGTCGTTGAGCACCTCCCAGAGCTGGTCGACGGCGACGGGAACGGTGAACTGGTCTGTCAGCTGCATCGGTTTCTCCTCAAAGGTGAACGGCCATCGGGGGTCATGCGGCGACGAGCTCGCGGATCGCACGGGCGATGCTGGGCGGCCCCGGCAGGGCGGCCTGCTCGAGCGGCGGGCTGTACGGAACCGGCGCGGGCAGCGCGCCGTGACGACGGATCGGGCCTTCGATGTCGTAGAGCAGGCGCTCGGTCAGCGCCATCGCCACCTCGGCCCCGGGACCGAAGTCCGTCACCGCCTCGTGCACGACGAGCGCCCGCCCGGTGGCCAGGACGCGCTCGGCGACCGTGTCGAGGTCGAGCGGCACCAGGGTCCGCAGATCGATGAGCTCCACCGAGATCCCGCTCAGCAGCTCGTCGCACGCGCGCGCGACCTCCGCGACCATCCGCCCCCACGTCACGACGGTCACATCGCTGCCGGCGCGGACGACGCGGGCGACGCCGGGCGGCAGCGTCGGCCGCTCCCACTCGGGATCCGGGCGCGCGTACAGCCGACGGTTCTCGACCAGGACGACGGGACCGTCGTCGCGGATCGCGGCCACCGTCAGGTCATGGACGTCGCGGGCGTCGGACGGCAGGTAGACCTTCAGGCCGGGCACGTGGGCGAGCATGCCCTCGAGGCTCTGGGAGTGCTGGGCGCCGCTGCTGCGCCCGCCGCCGGTCTGCGTGCGAAAGACGATCGGCATCTGCACCCGACCCCCGGTCATGTAGCGCAGCTTGGCCGCCTGGTTGACGATCGGGTCCAGGCAGACCGTGACGAAGTCCATGTACATGATCTCCACGACCGGCCGCAGGCCCGCCATCGCGGCGCCCACCGCGGCGCCCAGCACGCCGGCCTCGGCGATCGGCGTGTCCATCACGCGATCCGGGCCGAAGCGGTCATACAGCCCGCGGGTGGCGCCGTAGACGCCGCCGCCCGCCGCCACGTCGACGCCGATCACGACGACGTCCTCGTCGCGCTCCATCTCCTCGGCCAGCGCGGCGCGAATGCCGTCGATGTATCGCGGCTGCTCACGCGAAGACATCGGCGAGAACGGCCTCCGGGTCAGGCAGCGGTGCCGCGAGGCCGTGCGCGACCGCCTCGTCCATCTCGGCCGCCGCCGCGGCGATCAGCGGCCCGGCGGCCTCGCCAAGGCCCTGGGCTTCGAGCGCCCGCTGGGCGATCGTCAGTGGGTCGCGCGCCTGCCAGGCCGCGAGCTCGGCCTCGTCGCGATAGCGCGCTGGGTCCCCCTCGTAGTGTCCGTGGTACCGGTAGGTGAGCGCTTCCACGAGCCAGGGGCCCGAGCCGTCGCGGCAGGCCGCGACCGCCCGTTCGGCGACGGTGCGCACGGCCTGGACGTCGTTGCCGTCGACCTGCTCGGCGGCGTGCAGCCCGTAGCCGAGCGCGCGCTCCACCAGCGGCGCGCCGCGCCACATCGCGTCGCTGTCGGTGAACTCGGCGTAGCGGTTGTTCTCGATGACGAAGATCGCGGGCGCCCGCCACAGGACGGCCAGCGTCAGCGCCTCGTGAAACGCTCCGGACGCGGTGGCGCCCTCGCCCGCGAACGCGACCGCCACCGCCTTGGTCCCCCGGCGCACCGACGCCAGCGCCGCGCCGACCGCGATCGGCAGTCCGGCCCCGACGATGCCGTTGGCGCCGAGGATGCCCAGCCGCGGCTCCGCGATGTGCATCGACCCGCCCTTGCCGCCGCACGTCCCGTCGGCACGGCCGAACAGCTCGGCCATCATCGCCCTCGGATCGGCGCCCTTGGCGATGCAGTGGCCGTGCCCGCGGTGGGTGGTGGTGATGAAGTCGCCGGGCTCGAGCGCGCCGCACACGCCCGCCGCGACCGCCTCCTGGCCGATCGAGACGTGGACGAAGCCCGGGATCTTGCCCTCCTTGAACCACCGCGACACCTGCTCCTCGAACGCGCGGATCCGCGCCATCGTGACCAGGTCGCCCAGCAGCACGTCGGTCGCCGAGGTCGGGACCACCGCCTACGCTCCCGCCTGGGCGTCGTGACGCAGCCGGTCGCGCAGCCGGAACTTCTGCACCTTCCCGCTGGCGGTCTTGGGCAGCGCCGCGACGATCTCGAGGCGCTCGGGCAGCTTCTGGTTGGCCACGCGACGATCGCGCAGGAAGGCCACGAGGTCGTCCAGCGTGAGCTCGTCGCGGGCCACCACGAACGCACACGCACGCTCGCCGAGCACCGCGTCCGGATAGCCGACGATGGCCACGTCGTCGACCTGGGGATGCTCGAAGAGGAGATCCTCGATCTCCTTGGCGCTGAGGTTCTCGCCGCCGCGAACGATGATGTCCTTGCGGCGCCCGACGATCCGCACGCTGCCGTGCTCGTCCACGGTGGCGAGGTCGCCGGTGCGAAACCAGCCGTCGCCGGTGAACGCGCGCTCGTTGAGCGCGGCGTCGAGGTAGCCGAGGCAGAGGTCCGGCCCCCGCACCTGGAGGTCGCCGGACCGGCCGGGCGGCAAGCGCGCTCCGTGCTCGTCGACGATCCGCACCTCGGACGCGCCGATGGGGCGGCCATCGGTGTCGGCGTGCTGCTCGATGGGCCCGTCGCGCGGCGTCCCGGTCACGGTCGGGCACTCCGTCGAGCCGTACAGCCGTGAGGCGACGATGTCCAGCCGCTCGTGGGCGGCGCGGATCAGCGTGGGGGGGACGTCGGCGCCGCCGCAGCCGAACACCCGCAGGCAGGAGAGGTCGCGGCGCGCCAGGTCCGGCGCGTGCACGAGCGCATGCAGGAAGGGCGTGGCGCCGACGCAGAACGTGAGCCGCTCGCGCTCGATGAGGTCGAGCGCGGCGCTCGGCTCCCAGGCGTCCTGCAGCACGACGCAGGTGCCGAGCATCTGGGGCAGCATCAACCCGTAGAGCAGTCCAGTGATGTGCGTCACCGGAGACGGCATGAAGACCCGGTCGGATCCGTCGAGCCGGTAGAGGTCGATGATGCTCTGACTCTCGTAGACGAGCGTGTCGTGCGAGTGGATGACGCCCTTGGGGTGGGCTTCGGTCCCCGACGTGAACAGCACGAGCGCCGGGTCGTGCGCGGGGCGGGGTGGGGCGGGCGGCGCGGCGGGCGGCGCGGCGGCCAGCGCCGCGTGCAGCGAAGTGACCCCCTCGTCCGGATCGCCGACCACGAGCACGTGCTCGAGGTCGGGCAGGCCCGGTCCGATCTCCTGCAGCATCGCGCGATAGTCGAAGCCGCGAAACACGTCGGCGACGACGAGGACGCGCGCCCGCGTCTGGCGGAGGATGAACTCCACCTCTCGGCCCCGGTAGATCGGGATGATCGGGTTGCTGACCGCGCCGAGCCGCACCGTCGCGTGGTAGAGGACGGCCGCCTCGAGCCAGTTCGGCAGCTGGAACGAGACGACGTCGCCCGACCCGATCCCCAGCCCGGCCAGCATGCTCGCCGCCCGCGTGACGAGCGCGTCGAGCTCGCCATAGGTCACGCGGCGGTCCCGATCGACGATGGCGAGGCGGTCCGGATGCCGGCGCGCGCCCTCGGCCAGCGGCGCGTCGACGAGGCGTCCCGACCAGTCCCCCGTCGCGATGTACTCGCCGGCCTGCGGCGACGTCCAGGTGGCCCTGATGGTCCGCGGCGCGCCGCTCACCGCACCGTCTGGCCGGCGATCCACCGGGTGATGCGCTCCGGGGTGGCCGGCAGCTCGGTCACGTGCACCCCATAGTCGACGAGGGCATCGTCGATGGCGGCCGAGAGGGCGCCGGGAGCCATCATCCGACCGGCCTCGCCGCCGCCCTTGATGCCGTACTCCGTCAGCGGCGAGGGCGTCTCCTCGTGACCGATCTCCAGCTCGGGGACCTCCATCGCCGTCGGCATCAGGTAGTCGGTGAACGCCGTGCTGAGCGGCTGACCCTGGTCGTCGTAGACGAGCTCCTCGAGCAGCGCCGTGGCGACGCCCTGGGCGGTGCCGCCGACGATCTGGCCCTCGAGCGAACGGGGATTGACCATCGTCCCGGCGTCGTGGACGGCCACGTAGCGCAGGATGTCGACCGCTCCCGTCTCGGTGTCCACCTCGACCATCGCGATGTGGCACGCGTGGCCCATGCACGGGTAGAAGACACCCAGGTTGCTGCGGTCCTTGGCCGGCATCGTCGTGTACGGGTGGTCGTAGACGTGGCGCGCCTCGAGCCCGCTCTGCAGGCCCTCCGGCAGCTCGGTGGCGAACAGGTACGCCGCCATCGCGATGTCGGCGAACTCACGGCGCGCCTCGGCGCTGCCCTTGACCTGGAAGCCGCCGTCGACCCACTCGAGGTCCTCGGGGCTCGCCTCGAGCTGCTGGGCGGCGATCCGCTGCGCCTTGTCCTTGACCTTCTCGGCGGCGCCCTTGATCGCGCCCGCCAGCATCACGGTCAGGCGGCTGCCCCCCGGGCCGGCGGCGGGCAGGCCGCCCCGCGTCCCATGGTGCTCCACGCTGATCGTGGAGGGATCGACGTCGAACTCCTCGCCGACCAGCATCGCCGCCATGGTGTCCGACGAGTTGCCCCAGAACGGCGTGGAGTACAGCGTGACCGTCAGGTTGCCGAGCGGGTCCGCGGTCAGCGTGACCCCTTCCGGCGTGGACGTCATCTCCGCGGCCGGCTCGTCGAACCAGAACCAGAACTCGGTCGCGCTGTAGACGCTGCGCTCCTGGCAGCTCACGAGGCCGATGCCGACATGGCGGCCCTGCTCGCGCAGCTTGCTCTGCTCCGCGCGCCAGGCGTCGTAGTCGAACAGCTCGAGGGCATGGTCCAGCACGCGCTCGTAGTCGCCCGAGTCGTACATGTTGCCCGTCGGGATGTAGTACGGGAACTGGTCCGGCTGGATGAGGTTCTTGCGCCGGATCTCGGCGGGGTCCATGCCGAGCTCGCGAGCGGCCTTGTCGACGATGCGCTCGATGGCCCAGTTGGCGACCTCGGCGCCGAAGCCCCGGTAGGCGCCCTGCTGGGTCTTGTTGGTCAGGACCGCGCGCAGCCGGTACTGCGTGCTCTTGATGTCATAGGGGCCCGTGACCTGCGCCAGCGCGTTGCCGTGCGTCCCGACCCCGAAGTGGCAGTACGCCCCGTAGTCGTCGATCACGTCGGTCTTGTACGACGTGAAGATGCCGTCCTTGGTCATCGCCAGCTCGACGTCGTAGTAGCGGTCCGAGCCGTGGTGATCGCCGTTGGTGATGTGGTCGAGGCGATCCTCGCAGTACTTCACGGGTCGCCCCGTCACCTTGGCCCCCACCGCTGCGGTGGTCATCGACCGCCAGCACGAGAACCGCGCGCCGAAGCTGCCGCCCGTGGGGTGGGGCACGAGGTTCAGCTTGTTGCTCGGAACGCGCAGCGTGGCCGCCAGCCCGAACGAGAACCACGTCATGCTGATGCTGTTGGTGTGGATCGTCAGATCCCCGGTCCCCGTGTCGAAGATCGCCACGGCCCCGGCGTTGTCGAGCGGCTGGGCGGCGCTGCGGCCCCAGTGCAGGCGATCCTTGACGACGATGTCCGCGGCCTCGAAGTCGGCGTCGACCTCGCCGAAGGTGAACGTCCGCTCGTAGGCGATGTTCGAGCCCAGGGCCTCATGCACGAGGTTGGACGTGTCCGCCGCCGCGGCGATCGGGTCGACGATGGGCTTCAGCGGCTCGTAGTCGACGGCGATCAGGTCGCGGGCGTCCTCGGCGATGTAGCGGGTCTCCGCCACGACGATCGCGACGCCCTCGCCGACGTAGCGCACCTTGTCGACCGCCAGGACCCGGAACACGTGCTTGTCGGGCTGAGGCCCGGAATCGGGGAGGGGATCGACGATCTCGGTCGCCTCGGCGCCGGTGATCACCGCATGCACGCCCGGCAGCGCGCGCGCCGCGCTCGCATCGATCCCGAGGATGCGCGCATGGGGGTACGGGCTGCGCAGCGTCACCGCGTGCAGCATCCCGTCGAACTCGAGGTCGGGAACGTACTTGCCCACGCCACGCAGGAACTTCGGGTCCTCGACGCGCTTGATCGAGCGCCCGATCCACTTCAGGTCGCGCGGCGCTTGGGGCTTGGGAATCTCGGCCTGTGCCATTTCGATCGATCTCCTCGCTGGCGCGCTCAGGGATGGGAGGCGGGGACGTGCGTGGCCCCGCCCTCGCCGGACTCCGGGGTCAGGTGCTCGACGCGCAGGCCGTGCTCCGCCGCGACCCGCGCCGCATCGTCGCCTTGGGGATCCGCGGTCTCTCCCGTTCGCAGGCGCTGCGCCGCGTCCATGACCGCGTCGACGATGAACTGGTAGCCCGTGCAGCGGCACAGGTTGCTGGAGATGCCCTCGCGGACCTCCTCCCGCGTCGGGCTGGGGTTCTCGCGCAGGATCTCGATCGTGCGCAGGACCATCCCCGGCGTGCAGAAGCCGCACTGCAGGCCCTGCTTGTCCCAGAACGCGTCCTGGATCGGGTGCAGCTCCGTCGGCGACGGCGCCACCCCCTCGATGGTGGTGATCTCGGCGCCGTCGGCCTGGACGCCGAACATGATGCACGAGCGTGCGGTGTGGCCGTTCACCAGCACCGTGCAGCTGCCGCAGACGCCGTGCGCGCAGCCGATGTTCAGGCCGGTGAGCTTGAGGTCCTGGCGCAGGACGTCGGCCAGGAGCTTACGCGGCTCGACCGAGAGCTGGTGCGTCCGGCCGTTGACGGTGAGGGTGATGGGAACGGCCTGGTTCTGGGGTGTCTCGTCGCTCATGCCTGGGTGCCTCCTCGTGCCCGCTCGACCGCCTTGACCAGCGCCCGTCGCACCTGAGCCGCGGCGACGCCGCGCCGATACTCCGTGCCGCCGTGGATGTCGGCCCCCGGCTCGAGCCCGGCCACGGCGGCCGCACACGCCGCCGCGATGAGCTCGTCGCTGATCTCGCTGCCGCGCAGGAGGTCCTCCGCGGCGGGGGCCGGCATCGGCCGCGGTCCCACGGCGCACAGGGCGATCGACGCGTCGACGACCGTGGCCCCGTCGAGCGTCACCATCGCCGCGGCGCCGGCGATCGCGAAGTCGCCATGGCGACGGGCGTACTCCGCGAAGGCCTGGCCGGTCCCCGGAGCGGCCGCCGGGAAGCGCACCTCGGTCACCAGCTCGCCCGGCTCGAGCGCCGTCTCGAACGGCCCGAGGAAGAACTCGTCGGCCGCGACGTCGCGGGCGCCCGACGCCCGTCAGCGTCATCGTGGCGCGCGTGGCGAGCGCCACCGTCGGCAGCTCAGCCGCGGGGTCGGCGTGGGCGATGCTCCCGACGACCGTGCCGCGGTGGCGGATCGGCGGATGGGCCACCGAGAGCAGCGTCTCGGCCAGCAGCGGCAGCCCGTCGCGCACCTCCGCGGCGTGCTCGACCGTCGCCTGGCGGGTGGTCGCGCCGATCGCGATCGACCCGTTGTCGCGCCGGACGTAGTCGAGAACCGGCGATCGGGTTGATGTCGATCGGGTGCTCGGGCTGCGCGAGGCGGAAGTTCATGAGCGGCACCAGGCTCTGGCCGCCGGCCAGCACGCGGCCGTCCTCGCCCAGCTCGCCGAGCAGCGCAAGTGCCTCCTCCCGGCTGCGAGCACGGTGGTACTCGAATGGCGCGGGCTTCACCCTCGCCCTCCCTTCGTCGCAGATGCCGCTGTGGGACGGCGGCTGGTCGTCATGCCACGCTTACGAGCTCGGGCGCGACCAGATGCTCGCCGAACCACTCGGTCGCCGCCTGCGCCGCCTGGCGCAGCAGCGAGCGGTCGCTGTACAGCGTCATGTGCGTCGAGCTGCCGATCACGACCAGGCGCTTCTTGTCGGTCGGAATGCGCCCGTAGGCCTCGATCTCGGATCCACAGGGTGAGGTCGTCCTCCTCGGCCACGACGACGAGCGTCGGCACGTCGAGCAGGCGCGGAAGGAAGGGGTCGACGCTGTAGGACATCAGCAGCTCCGCCGACTCGATGGTGCTGCGGTTCTCGTAGGCCGGCGCCTCAGCCGCCTTGAGCTCGACGAACGTCGAGTACGTCTCGGCAAACGGCCAGGTCGAGATCTCCGTCAGCGGATCGGGAGCGGCGTGGGGCAGGAACCCGTCTTCGCCGGTGGCGAAGCGGCGGCGGCGGTCCTCGAGCAGCAGCTCCTGGAACTTGCGAAACCCGACGGTCCCGTGGACGCGGCGCATGTTGCGATAGCCGTCGATCACGGGGATCTGCGACGCGACGCACTTCACGCGCGGATCGGTCGCACCCAGGATCAGCGCGTGGCCGCCGCTGTAGGACAGGCCCCAGACGCCGATGCGCTCCGCGTCCACCTCGTCGAGGGTCTCGGCGAAGGAGATCGCGTTGCGGTAGTCCGCGAGCTGCATGTTGGGGTCGATGTGCTGGCGGCGAGCCCCGTCACTCGAACCGAAGTTGCGGTAGTCGAACAGCAGGGCCGCGAGCCCGGCGTTCGCGTACATCTCGGCGTAGTGCGGCTGGACGAGCTCCTTGACGTAGCACCAGCCGCCGGCCATCACGATGGTCGGGAACGGACCATCGCCTCGGTCGGGCGTGTAGAGCCAGCCGCGCACGATGTCGCCGCCGCTCTGGAATTCCACGTCTCGCCTCACTGCGGACTCCTTCGCTGCCGTCTCGGAGCCGAGACAGTACGTTTGATGCACAGATCTGAGAACCGTCCGATCGGAGGTTGTTCGAGGGAACCGCGGCCAACCAGTATCGCCCCGGTCGATGGGCCGGTGCCACAGCGCCGAGCACGGCGCAGAAGACCTGATCTCCCAGAGGTGACGCCCCCAGATGACGATGCCCGCCTCGACACACCGAACCCGTCCCCATCGGGCTGGATGTCCGCCGTCCCCGAGCGTGACGCCCCCGCCGACCGCGGCCGACCCGCGGTCGGGGTCAGAGGATGCGCAGCTCGCTCAGCTTGAAGACCGCTTCGACGCGGTTTCGCGCGCCGAGCTTGCGCAGGGCGCTCTGCAGATAGGACTTCACCGTCGTGGGCGCGAGGTAGATCGCGCCCGCGATCTCGGCGTTGCTCTCGCCGCGCGCCGCCCGGCGCAGGATCTCGTGCTCTCGAGGCGTCAGCGGCGTGCCGTGGACCTTCGCGGCGGCGCGCTGGAGCATCTGATCGCTGCCGCGATCGATGAGCCGCTCGCCGGCGGCGACGAGCGCGATCGCCTCGATCAGGCGCTCGTGCGTCGCATCGTGGTCGAGGACGCCACGGATGTCGAGCGCCTCGGCCTCCTCGCGCAGCGACGGCGATATGGGCTCGCCGAAGAGGACGACGCGACTGCCCGGCGAGACCGCCGCGAGTCGCCGCACCAGGTCCTCGAGCAGCATGTCCGACAGCCACGGGTCGAGGAGGACGATCTCGTGCCGCTCGGCCCGCGCGGCGGCGAGCGCTTCTCGGCCGGAGGAGGCGGTGTCGATGCCGCGGATGCCCTCGACACCGTGCAGGAACAGCCGCACGCCGTATTGCACCAGGGGCTGCTCGTTGACCACCAGGATGCGAATGCTCCGGTGCAGAGCCAGCCCCGTCGCGGCGGGCGGTGCGAGCGCCGCCCAGGAATCGTCCGCGAGTTGCAGCAAAAGTCCATGCCTCCTTCACGAGCCTTGGTGCCGTTCAACGCTACTCTACACCGATCACCTGAGTCAAGGGGACAGGTTCAATGACACTTTCGGAGCAACACGGCACGTCGGCGGCTGAGGGCGCGCAGGCGCCGCCTGAGGGCTACGGGGCGCACCTGCGTCGCTGCCGTGAGCAGCGCGGCCTCAGCGCGCGCGCCCTGGCCCGCTCCGTCGGCGTCTCGCCGAGCCTCATCTCCCAGATCGAGAACGGCAAGGCGAATCCGTCCGTCGGCACGCTCTACGCGATCGTCTCCGCGCTCGGCGTCTCGTTCGATCAGCTGTTCTCCGACGCCGCCTCCCAGCACGACGGCGACGACGGCGCGGTCCCGGACCGCAGCCGCGTCTCGGACCACGTCGTGCTGCGCAAGGAGGACCGGCCGTTCGTCGATCTGGACGGCGGCGTCCGGTGGGAGCGGCTCACGCCGACGCCGGACGCGAACGTCGACTTCCTCTTCGCCACCTACGGCGTCGGCGGAGAGTCCTGCCCCCCGGACGCGCTGATGCGCCACAGCGGGCGCGAGTACGGCCTCATGCTCAGCGGCCGGCTGGGCGCGACGATCGGCTTCGACACCTACGAGCTGGGGCCGGGCGACTCCATCGTCGCGGACTCCTCCAAGGCCCACCGCTTCTGGACGATCGGCGACGAGCCGGCGGTCGTCGTGTGGACGGTCATCGGCCGGGGCGCCGACCCGCGTGCCGCCCTGCGACCCTAAAGGGCTGGCGTCCCCCATCCTGCTGGAGCCGGGCGTTCTGGGCGGTCGCCGCCCTGTTCACCGTCGGCATGGCGTTCACGACCGTGCCGACGCCGCTGTACCCGATCTACGAGGACCAGCGGGGCTACGGTCCGGCCACGATCACGCTCATCTTCGCGGTCTACCCGGTGGGCGTGGTCGCCGCGTTCTTCTGGTGGGGGCACGTCTCCGACGTCGTCGGTCGTCGCCGGACCCTCGTGGCGGCGCTCGCGCTGGAGACGCTGAGCGCCGCCGCGTTCGCGCTCAGCAGCGCCCTCTGGGTCCTGTTGGCCGCGCGCGTGATCTGCGGCATCGGCGTCGGCTTGCTGATGACGACGGCGACGGCCTACCTCGGCGAGCTCGAAGGGCGGGCGCGACGCGATGCGCCACCCCGCGTCGAGATCGTGACGACCGCCGCGATCATGGGCGGCTTCGGCCTCGGTGCCCTGACCGCCGGGCTGCTCGCGGGCACCGGTCACCAGCCGCTCCGGCTCCCGTTCGTCGTGTTCTTCGCGGCGCTCGCCGCGGCGACCGCCGTGGCCACGCGGCTGCCGGAGACGCTGCTCGTGCGCGCCCGGCGATGGCCGGCGCCCCATCCGCAGCGACTGGTGATCGCGCCCCACACGCGCACGACGTTCGCGGCAGCGTCCGCCACGGCCTTCGTCGCATTCGCCATGCTCAGCCTCGTCATGGCCTTCGCGCCGACGCTGCTGGCCGATTCGCTGCGCGCCGCCTCCCCCGCGCTGGCCGGTGCGCTGGCGTGCTCGTGCGCGCTGGCGGCCGGCCTCGGCCAGCTCGGGGCGGCTCGCCTCGAGCCGGCGCGCGCGCTGTCCCTCGGCGTCTGCGCACTGACCGGCGGCGTGCTGGCGACGGGCATGGGCGCCGCGTTGGCGCTGCTGCCCCTGTTCCTCGGCGGGGCCGTCGTCGGCGGCGTCGGGAGCGGCGTCCTCACCAAGCGCGCGCTGGCGATCACGGGCCGCATCGCCCCCGCGCACGCCCGCGCGGAGACGTTCGCGGGCTTCTACCTCATCGTCTATCTCAACGCGACGGTTCCCGTGGTCGCGCTCGGTCTGCTGGCCCAGAACGCCGGCACGGTCGTCGCCGTGGCGGCCTACGCCGGCATGATGCTCGCCATCCTCGCCGCCGCGGTGCCCGTGGTCCAGCGTGCGACCAGACACACCGCGTTCAAGTATCTTTAACGACGTTCAACGACGGCAGGAGGAGATGAGCGTTATGCCAAACGCCCCTGTGCCCGCCTCGGTCGATCGCTTCCTGCGCGAACCGCATATCGCGGTCGTCGCGACGCTGGACGACGAGGGCTGCCCGCACACGGCGGCCACGTGGTACGACTGGGAGGACGGCCGGCTGCTGCTGAACATGGATCACAGCCGCGTCCGGCTCGGCCACCTCCGTCGCGACCCGCGGGTCTCGGTGACCGTCGTCGACCGCCAGGACCCCTACCGGCACATCACGCTCAGCGGCCGCGTGGAGCAGCTGCACGACGACGACGGGCTGGCCGACATCGACCGGCTCGCCCTGCGCTACACCGGCCAGCCGTACCTCACGCGCACGTCCCCGCGCGTGAGCGCGTGGGTCACCGTGGAGAGCTGGCACGGCTGGGACGCCTCCGGCGCGCGCAAGGTCACCGACGCGTCGTGGAGCGACGAGCCGGCGTGACGCGCGCCGACCACGCTCACTGCGCGGTGTAGCCGCCGTCGATCACGAGCTCGGCGCCGGTGACGAAGCTCGCCTCGTCGCTGGCCAGGAACACGGCGCCGTAGGCGATCTCCCGGGGCAGGCCCGCGCGACCCATCGGTGTCGCGGCGACCACCCCCGCGTTCATGTCGGGGTCCTGCGCGGCGGTCAGGGGAGTGTCGATGAAGCCGGGATGGATGGAGTTCGCCCGGATGTTCTCCTTGGCGTAGGTGATCGCCGCGTTCTTCGTCATGTTGCGCACGGCGCCCTTGCTGGCGTGGTACCCGATGGCTCCGGGCACCGCGACGATGCCCCAGATGGACGAGATGTTGATGATCGAGCCGCCCCCGCCGGCGCGCATGTGCGGTATCGCGGCCCGCATGCCGTAGAAGACGCCGGTCTGGTTCGTCGCGATCACGCGGTCCCAACCGCTCGCCACGTCGCCCTCGTCGATCCCGGCGTACTCGATGATGCCCGCGTTGTTGACCAGCACGTCGAGGCGTCCGTGCTGGTCGATCACGTGCTGGATCACCGCCAACCACCGATCGTTGTCGGCCACGTCGAGCTGGGTGTACTGCACGCCCTCCGCCGCCAGCGCAGGGTCGGCGCTGCGAGCGCACGCGACGACCGTCGCGCCTTCCTCGGCGAACAGCTCGGCGACCGCCTGGCCGATCCCCCTCGACGCGCCGGTCACCAGCGCGACCTTCCCATGCAATCTCATCTGTCGGGTCTGCCTTTCTCGATCAGGTCTCCGTCCTGCCCAACGGCCACCTGCCCTCTCACGATCGATGTGCGCATCGGTTCCGTCGGAGGCCGGCCGGCCTCCGACGGAACCCGCGTGCGCGCTCGCGTGCCTACTTGCTGAACAGGTTCTTCAGCTCGTCCGGCGTGAGCTGCGACGACAGGATGGCGTCCGGCGGCAGGCTCTCGTCGCACTTCGGCGCCATGTCTCCGCCCGCGATCGAGTCCTCGAACAGCGGGAGCGTGATGTTGGTCGGCTCCGGGTCGGGCTTGCCCTGAAGGGCCGCCACCGCCCGGCGCAGCGCCACCCGCGACATCCAGTTGCGCGACGTGACGGTCGCGATCTGGAAGCCGGGCTCGGTCTTCGAGTACTTCTGCCACATGCAGGCGAACTCGTTGGCGTCGTTGGCCGCCCACGGGACGAGCGGTCGCTTGGCGGCGACGAAGGCTCGTATCCCGCCGACCGATCCTCCGCCGTAGTCGGAGATGATCCCGTCGATGTCATGGTGCTTGGTCAGCAGGCCGGCGACGACCTTCTGCGTCTGTGCGGGATCCCAGTTGGTGTCCACCACGTCGTTCTCGAGCAGCTTGAGATCCGGGTTCTTCGCGACGACGTTCTTGATGCCCTCGAAGATCTGCTCGCTGTAGGTGTTGCCCGGCTGACCGCCGAGGAAGATGATGTTGCCCTTCCCGTGCAGCGCCTTGAGCATCCACTCGGCGTAGGTCTCGCCCTCCGCCACGACATCCTCGCCGACCTGGGCGGTGTAGTCCACGCCGGGCTTGCCGCCGACCTGGCTCACGTATGTGACGACGACGACTCCGGCCTGCGTGGCCTTCTTGATCGCCGGTAGCAGCGCCTCGGCCGCGTCCGGGAAGGTGATGATCGCATCAGCGCCCTGGGCGACGAGGCTGTTGATGTCGGCGATCGCCTTCTGCGTGTCACCTTGCGCGTCGGTGTAGAGCGTCTTGGTGATGCTCGGGCACTTCTTGGCCTCGGCCTCGAACTCCGCCCTGGTGATCCGCCGCCAGGAATTGCCGCCGAACCCGTCTGCGAGCGCGATGGTCATCTCCTTGTCGCCGCAGACATCGGCGATGTCGATGAGATCGTCGGCCGTGCCGTCGATCGGCGTGGTCACGTTCGCCACGTTCGTGGCGGCGTCGGTGGCCGTCGCGTCGCTTCCGCCTCCGTTTCCGTCTCCGCCTGTGGCCGAGCCGCCGCACGCTGCGGCAGTCAGCGCGAGCACGGTCGCGGCCAACAGCGCGAGCCCGGCCCTCCGGCGCGGGATGCTGCGTGTCGCCTTCATGACTTTCCTGCTCCTCCTTCGTACTCCACCGCACGTCGGGCGGTGGACTTGGTTCGTACGTCTGTCGTCATGTGACCCCTCGACACGGGCCGCTCCCGCTCATGCGCGCCCGGCGGCCCGTCGCTGTCGAACGCTGCGGGCCTTGGAGTAGAACCCCGCGGCGACGATCGTCACGCCGCCCACGAGCCAGTACTGCCAGGCCTGGCCCAGCTCCAAGAAGGTGGTGGCGTTCACGATCTGCTGGACGAGCGCCGCCCCGAAGATGACGCCGATGAACGATCCCCGGCCCCCGAAGATGCTGGCGCCGCCCAGGACCACGGCGGTGATGCTGCTCAGCGTGTAGGCCTGGCCGGCCGACGCGTCCCCGATCCCGACCTGGGCCATCAGCATGAGCGCACCGAGGCACGTGAGCAGCGAGCAGCCCACGTACGCGAGCATCCGGGTGCGAGCCACGTTGGCCCCAGGACGTGTGCGGCGTCGTCCTTGGAGCCGACGGCGCGGAGGTTGAGCCCCCAGCGCGTTCGTCGCAGCGCAAGCTCGAGCGCGATCCCCAAGCCGACCGCGACCAGGAACGCGATCGGGATCGGGCCGACGGTCCTCCCGATCGCCGTGATCACCGCGTCGTCGATCGAGCCGTCGGGCGTATCCCGCAGGAGCCTCGCCACGCCCTGGAGCACGATGTAGGTCACCAGCGTCGCCACCACGGGCGGCATCCGAAGCCACCGCACGAAGCCGCCGTTCGTGAAGCCGACCGCGGCGGCGACGACGATCATCGCCAGCACCCCCGCGACGAGGCCGCCGAATCCGCCGCCCGCGGTCACGAAGAACGACGCGACGACGACCAACAGCCCGGTAAGCGGACCGACGGACAGGTCGATGCCGCCCGTCATCATGACCACGAGCTGCCCAAAGCCGATGAACACCAGCGCCGAGAGCAGGAACAGCAGGCCCGAGATGTTGCGCCCGGTGAGGAAGAAGTCGCTCTGGGATGCGGTGTAGATGCCCAGCAGCAACATGGCGACGGCGAGCACCAGGCTCGGGGCGTAGTCGCCGCGCAGGAAGCGCCCGATCTGCCCGCTCGTGCTGGTCTGCGGCTCGCTGCGCGCGCGCAGGTGCGTGGACATGAGCGCGGCCTCGGCGATCGCGCCCTCGGTCACGTCGTCCCCGTTGAGCTCCTTCACCACGTGCCCGCGCGAGAAGATCAGCACCCGGTCGCACAGCCCCTGCAACTCGACCCCGTCCGACGACAGCACGACGACGGCGGCGCCGTCCTCTGCGGCCTGACGCAGGATGCGGTAGATCTCGAGGCGTGCTCCCACGTCGACGCCCTGCGTGGGCTCGTCGGCGAGGAGCACGCGCGGCGCGCTGAGCAGCGCCCGGGCCAGCACCACCTTCTGCTGGTTGCCACCCGACAGGCTCGCGACGGGAGTCTCCATCGACGGCGTGCGGATCGCCAGCTTCGTGATCTGCTCGCGAACGTGCGTCGCTTCCGTCCGGCTTCTGACGACCCCGCCCCGGGCATAGGCGGGCAGGGCGCTGACCGCGGCGTTCTCGCGCACCGACAGCGAGAGGAAGAGGCCCTCATCGTGCCGATCGCCCGGCATGTAGCGGATGCCCGCGTGGGAAGCGCTCTCCGGCCTGCGCAGGGCCACCGGCCGCCCACCCACCCGGATCTCACCCGACGACGGGTGCAAGCCCGCGAGGGCACGGATGAAGTCCTGCTGACCGTTGCCGGCGATCCCGGCGAGCCCGACGATCTCGCCGGGCTGCACCGAGAGGCTCACCCCTTCGAAATCGGGGGATCCGGAGAAGTCGGCCAGCTCGAGGGCCGGCAGGCTCGACGCCAGCTCGGTGGTGAGGTGCTTCGGGGGAAACGCGGCGTCGACATCGCGTCCGACGATGAGCCGCACGATGTCCTGCTCGGTGACGTCGTCGACGTCGAAGGTGCCGCGGGTCTGCCCGTCGCGCAGCGCCGTGACGCGATCGGCGATGCTGCGCACCTCGGGGATGCGATGCGAGATGTAGACGACCGCCGTGCCGTTCTTGGCGATCGTCCGGACCTTGTCGAAGAGCCGCTCGATCTCGTCGGCGAGCAACGGCTCGGTGGGCTCGTCGAGGATCAGGATCCGCGGATCCGTGCTGATCGCCTTGGCGATCTCGACCAGGTGGCGCTCGGCCACGGTCAGCTCCACCACGCGTCGGCGGGGATCGACGTCGGCGTCCACGGCCGCGAGGTGCTCGCGCGCCCACCTGACCGCGTTGCCCATCTTCGGCCGGGCCCGGAGCGGCGCTGCGTACGCCATGTTCTCCGCCACCGTGAGGTCGGGCAGGAGCGCCGGATGCTGGTAGACGACCCGAAGACCCAGCTCCTGCGCCGCCAGCGGCGACGGATCGTGCATCTCGACGCCGCCGATCTCGACGATCCCGGAGTCGGGCAGGAGCGAGCCGGCGGCGATCGCCATCAGCGTCGACTTCCCGGCGCCGTTCTCTCCGACGAGGGCATGGACCTCGCCTCGGCGAACCTCGAACGTCACGCCCTTGAGGGCGAGCACACCCGGGAACGACTTGACCACATCGACGAGCCGTAGCGCGACCCCGTCGGAGGTCTCGATGGGAGCGGCCGATGCCTGGGTACCCGTGACGGTCACAGCAGCGCTCTCACTCGAACCTGGCGCGGCCGGGGAGGAGCACGCGGAGCCTGCGCACCTTGTGCCAGGGGACGAGACCCACGGTCATCCCCGCCGCGATGATCACGCCCTGGATGACGAACTGCATGGAGGTCGCCGCGCCCATCGCCAGGACGAGTTGATTGACCTGGGTGAGGAACAGGGCTCCAATGGCGCTCGCCACGACGCTGCCGGCGCCACCGGTGAGCGCCGTGCCGCCGAGGACGACGGCCGCGATCGTGGGCAGCAGGTAGTCGTTGCCCACGAAGATGCCGGGCGTCTTCACGTAGCCGGCCAGGAGGACGCCGGCGAGCGCGTAGCAGACGCTCGCCATCATGTACGTGCCGACGACGTAGTTCAGGACGGGCACCCCGACCGCCCGAGCGGTGCGAGGGCTCGCGCCCGTGGCCTCGAAGCGCCGCCCGACGACGGACTTCTTCACGACCAGCGACGCGATCAGGACGATGATCACGGCGACGATCACCGTGTTGGGTATGCCGAGCGTCTCGTCGAGCGCGAAGCGGTTGAGGTTGTCGGTGACGCCGGTCGGCGAGCCGTGGCTGATCTGCTGGACGGCGCCGAGCAGCAGGCTCCCCATGGCGAGGGTCGCGACGAACGGCGAGATCCCGAAGACGCTGACCGCGATGCCGTTGAGCGCCCCGACGGCCAGGGCGACGGCCAGGACGATGACGATTCCGGTTACGAGCTTGCCGTCGTCGAGGTTGGGGTACTTCGTGACCAGGACCGCGGCGAGCGACATCATCCCCGGCACCGAGAGGTCGAGCCCCGCCTGTTGGACGACGAGCGTCTGCCCGAGCGACGCGATCGCCAGCACCGCCGCGAACGGCAGCATCGACAAGATGGCGTCGCCGGCCAGGCTGCCGCTCGCCAGCAGCGGGCTGATCGCGAACAGCAAGATCGTGGCCAGCGTGATCGGGGCGACCGCGCTACCGCGGCGACCCGGCCTCCATCTCGCCGTGCGGGCGCGCAGCGAGAACCGCGAGGAGGATGCCTGCGGGTCGGTGACCACCGTCCACAGCGCACGCGCGGGCTCGTCGCGATCGTTGAAGACCCGGTGGGGCCGCGTCGAGTCGAAGGCGAGGGAGTCGCCGGGCCCGAGCGAGACCTGCTCGTCCTCGACCTGAACCTCGAGTCGGCCTTCGAGCACGAGGCCGTACTCCCGTCCTTCGTGCCGGGTCAGATCCGGAGCGGCCTCCGATCTCGGCGCGTACGTGATCTCGAGGATGTCGACGTTGTCGGCGGCGGCCTCCTCCGCGGGACGCACCATCTCCCAGCGCACGCCGCCGGCGAGCTCGACCGTCTGCCGATCGGCCGCGCCGACCACGAGCTCTGACAGAACGCCGTGGCCGGCCGGATGCCGCCGCTCGGCCTCCTGGCGCTGACCGCCCAGGAGCGCCTCGGCGGGGATCTCGAGCGCCCGAGCGAGTCGGTACAGCGTCTCGACGGACGGGCTGCAGCGACCCGCTTCGATGTCGCTGACCTCGCTCGGCAGGAGGTTCGCGCTCCGGCCCAGCTCGGCCACCGAGATGCCTCGTCGTTGACGCTCGACCAGGACCCGTCGCCCAATCGACTCGCGTTGGCTGACCCTTGCCATTGTGCAGTGTTCTAACACAATGCGGCGGGCAAGTGTAAATTAATATTGATCACCACCCGGCAGGCGGGCTGTCCTCGAACCCGTCCTCGTCCGCGCCAGTCGTGGCTCCCGGGTCAGTCGCCTACAGGAGCCGCAGCTCGCTGAGCTTGAACACCGCCTCCGCGCGGTTGCGGGCACCGAGCTTGCGCAGCGCGCTCTGCAGATAGGACTTCACCGTGGTCGGAGCGAGAAAGAGGGCCGCCGCGATCTCGGCGTTGCTCTCGCCCCGTGCGACCCGCAACAGGACCTCGTGCTCCCGTCGGGTCAACGGCGCGCCGTTGACCTTCCTCGCCGCTCGCAGAAGCATCTCGTGGTTGCCGTCGTCGACGAGCGGCTTGCCGGCCACGACGAGCGTGATGGCCTCCAGCAGCCGCTCTGGACTCGCGTCTTTGCCGAGCACGCCGTGCACGCGGAGCGCCACGATGTCCTCGCGCAGCGACGGAGAGAGCTGGGCGGTGAAGATCACGACGCGGGTGTACGGAGAGACGGCGGCCAGCCGCCGCACCACGTCGGCGAGCAGCATGTCCGGCAGCCAGGGATCGAGCAGAGCGACGTCCTGCCGATGGGCCCGGGCCGCCGCGATCGCCTCCTCGCCGGAGCTTGCCACGTCCACCGCACGGACGCGGTCCACGCCTTCGAGGAAGAGCCGGACCCCCTGTTGGACGACTGGATGCTCGTCGACGACGAGGATCCGTATCCGACGTGTCAGACCGATCGGGCGGCGATTGTCGGGGGGCGCCGCCCGTGACGGGTCCTCCACTACCCCGGGCATGATCGCGACTCCTTCGATGACCTCCCGTTCAAGTTTACTGCACACGTCGAGTCGCTGCACGAGGGCGAGGGCCGGCGGTGCGCGACCCCGCGACCGCCCTCTCACCGGCTCGGGTCGATGACCACCTTGCCGCCGACGCGACCGTGCGCCAGCGGGACGAGGCCCTGGTCCACCAGGTCCGTCAACCCGATCACGCGATCGACGCAGCGCTGCGCCGTGTCCGTCGTGGCCAGGATGTCCAGCGCCTGGGGCAGATCGTCGGCGAACACGTGCGCGAGGGCGCCGATGAGCTCGATCTCGTCCATCGCGACGGTGAAGAGGTCGATCTCGACGGGCCGCGGCTGCAGCCCGACGACGACGACCCGCCCGCCGCGCCGCGCCGCGGCGACGGCGAGCGCGGGCGACGAGGGGACGCCGGTCGCCTCGACGACGAGGTCGAACCCGTCCGCGATGCCGCGCAAGCGCTCGAGGGCACCATCCCCGGCCGCCACGACGGCCGTCGCTCCGAGCGCCGTGGCCGCCTCGAGCCGCCGGGGGTCGAGATCGACGGCCACGATCGTCTGGACGCCCTGGGCGCGGGCGCCGGCCACCACCATCGCCCCGATGCCTCCGACGCCGATCACCGCCAGCGTCTCGTTCGCGGCCAGCCGCCCGCGCCGCAGCGCGTGCAGGCCGACGGCCAGCGGCTGGCTCAAGGTCGCGGCGTCGTCGGGACAGCCGTCGGGGACGCGGCAGCAGATGCGCGCCGGAACGACGACGTACTCCGCCAGCCCACCGTCGGCGTGGAGCCCGATGGTGTAGTAGCTGTCGCACAGGTTCGTCCGCCCCTCGCGACAGCGCGCGCACGTCCCGCACGACACGCCGGCGCCGCTGACCACGCGGTCGCCGACGGCCACGCCCTCGACGCCGGCGCCCATCGCCACCACCTCGCCCGCGAACTCGTGGCCGAGGACGAGCGGCCCGACGCGCCCGCTGTGCGGGTGGGGCGCGTCCATCGGCACGAGCTTGGGGCCATGCGCGAACTCGGCGGCGTCGGTCCCGCAGATCGCGGCGCGGCGGACGCGGACGATCAGCTCGCCCGGCCCGGGATCGGCGGGGCGCGGCACGCGCTCGATGCGCACGTCGCCGGGCCCGTGGTAGACCGCCGCTCGCATCGTCGGCATCGCCGGTGCCCGCCCCCGCCGGTCAGGCCGGCGCCGCCCCCGGGGTGGTGTTGAAGCCGGCCATGACCGCATGGCCCGCGTCGACCGGCAGGGTGATGCCGGTCACGTGGCGCGCGTCGTCGGAGGCGAGGTAGAGCACCGCTTGGCTGACGGACTCGACCGGGACGAGGCTCTCCGGCAGCACGCCCCAGTGGGGGGCGGCGACCAGCCGATCCCCCGGCGTCCCCCCCGGGCGGCCGGCCATGAAGTCCAGCGCACCCTGCCAGGTGTTCATCGCGGTGTCGATCAGCCCCGGGGCGATCGCGTTGCAGCGGATCCCGTAGGGGCCGAGATCGACGGCGATCGACTTGGCCAGGCTGATCACCCCCGCCTTCGCCGCGCCGTAGTGCACGCAGTGCGCAGAGGCCTCGATGCCGTTGATCGAGGCGATGAGGATCATCGAGCCCTGGCGGCGCTCCATCATGTGCGCGCACACGGCCTGCGTCGCGTTGAAGACCCCGGTCAGGTTGATGTCGAGCACGGTCTGCCAGCGTTCCTGCGGCGTATCCCAGAAGGGGTCGATGGCCCAGATGCCGGCGTTGGCGATCACCGTGTCGATGCGACCGAAGCGCTCCAGCCCCTCCGCCACCGCGCGGTCGAGATCCTCGCGCCGGCGCACGTCGCCCTGCACCGCCAGCGCCTGCCGACCCAGCGCCTCGACGGCGGTCGCCGTCTCTCGCATGTCCTCGGGGCTCGCCAGGTCGTACTGCACCTGATCGACCGGTGCGGCGACGTCGAACAGGATGATGTCCGCGCCCTCGCGGGCGAGCGCCAGCGCGTGGGAACGCCCCTGGCCACGGGCACCTCCGGTGATGAGGACGACCTTGCCCTGCATTCTGGACATGCGTTGCTTCCTCCTCGGACGTGGGCGTCGGGCACGCTACGACGCCGCCGGCGGCGCTGCATCAGCCGATCGGAGGTTGTTCTCGGTGGTCCGGTGCTCGCGGTCGGCGGCCGGGGACGCCCAGCGCGCAACCAGCGGGGCGATCGTCCGCTCGCGCCAGCAGCCGCGCCAGACGCCGGCCCCGTAGGCGACGTCGTCGGCGATGGAGGCGATCGTCCAGCGCACAGGGTCCAGCCTGGGACGACCGCGCCACCAGGCGGCGAGCGGGCCGGCGAGCAGCAGCGCCAGCGCGGCGGGCCGGGTCCGGCGCACCGCGAGCCCGGCCGCCAGCGCCGGCGCGGCGTACATCGTGGCGGCGCGACCGAGCGCGACGAGGGTCTGCGCCGGAGCCTGCGCCGACCACGCCACGATCCGCGCGGCGGGCACGCCGGCGGGGCCCAGACGCCGGCACCACACGGCCACCAGCGCCCCCGTCAGCGCGGTCGCCAGCCACGGCCGCCGCCCCAGCAGGCAGACCGCGGCCGCCAACGGCCCCGGCCTCGTCACGATCGAGGCCAGGCGCCGCGGATGGCGACGGGCCAGCGCCGCCGCCGACGTGCCGTAGCGCCAGCGGCGGTGCAGCAGCGCCCGCGCGGTGGCGGGCTCCTCGTGCTCGACGCGGACCGTGGGGTCGTAGCGGATCCGCCAGCCGGCGTCGTGCAGCCGCCAGACGAGGTCGACGTCCTCTCCGTGGGCCAGCCGCTCGTCGAACGTCGGCCTGGCCGATCTGCGCACGACGAGCGCGGCGGTCGGGACGTACGGGACGGTCCGGCCCGGCCCCACCGGGCTCTCGCGGGGGCCGAGGTCGAGCGCGCAGCGCGCCCGGTCGAACCTGGCGATCCAGTCGTCGCGGCCGGCCGGGAACCGGGGCTCGACGCGGGGGGCGACCGCACCGACGAGCGGGTCGGCGAAGTGTCCGATCAGACGCGCGATCCAGCCGGGGTCCGCCACGCAGTCGCTGTCGAGGAAGGCGACGAGATCGGTGCCGGCGGCGGTCAGACCGCGGTTGCGGGCGCCCGCCGGGCCGGTGCTGCGCTGGTGGCGCAGCAGCCGCGCACCGTGGTCGGCGCACACGGCGGCGATGCTGCGGGGCTCGGTCGAGCCGTCGTCGACGACCAGGACGGGGTGCGCGGGGCCGATGGCGGCCAGGCACCGGCGCAGCGCCGCCGGCCGGTCGCGGACGGGGATCACCACGGTAACGTCGACCGGGCCGGGGCTGTCGGGCGGGCGCGGATGGGCCAGACCGGCGTCCACCAGCCGGCGCCCGAGCCGCCGGGCCGACCCGGAGGTGGCACGGCCGCCGATCAGGTCGGCGAGCGCCGCGCGGCCCGCGTCGCTGAGCCGGACGCGCCGCAGCGGCTGGCCGCCGACGAGGACGCGCCCGTCGCTATAGCGGCGGACCGACCGGTCGAGCGCCACGCCGAAGCCGACCGGCAGCGGGACGGTCACAGGGCCAGGCCGCCGTCGACGGGGATGGTCGCGCCGTCACGGCGCTGCCGTCGGGGCCGGCCAGCGTGGCGACCACGGCGGCGACCCGTCGGGCAGGATCAGGCGGTCAGCGGTTGCTGGGCGGCGAACGCCTCGGCCGACTCGAGCCGGTACAGGCGCGCGCTCTCGTCGAGGATCGGGGTGGCGGTCGAGCCCGGGCTGACCGCGTTGGCGGTCACGCCGGTGCCGCGCAGCTCGGCCGCGAGCGCGCGCACCAGCCCGGTGACGCCCGCCTTGGCGGCGCAGTAGGCGGCCAGCATCGGCAGCCCGCGGGTGGCGGCGGTCGAGGCCACGGCCAGGAACCGCCCCGCGCGCGGTGGGGGGCGGCGCAGCAGGGCCGGCATCGCCACCCGCGCGCCGACCATGACCGCGGCGAGGTCGATCTCGAGGACCGCCTGCTCCTGCTCGAGCGGCATCTCCCACAGCGGGACGCCGCGGCGATGACGCCCGCGCACGCGACGAACGCGTCCAGTCCGCCGTGCTGCTCCTCGGCTTCGGCGACGATCGCGGCCATGGCGGGGATGTCATCGGCGTCGGCGATGCGCCCCACCGCCCCACCGCCCGGCCCGGCGCGCGTCCCGGCGTCGGCGACCGCCGCGCGGGCTCGGCCTCGGTGCCAGGCGATAGGGCAGCCGCGGGTCGTCGGCGCAGCGATCGACGGCGACGACCTGCCAGCCGTCGGCCGCCAGCCGCCGCACGGTGGCGGCGCCGATCCCGCGCGCGGCGCCGGTGACTATCGCGACCGGGCTCATGCCCCGTCTCGCGGCCACTCGTCGACCAGCCGCATGGCCGCCGTCGCGGCGTGCGGCGACCGTCGGCCCCTCGTCCGCCGATGCCTCGGGATCGCCGAGGACGCCGTTGGCGCTGACCGCCCGCACGCCGCCGGCGACCAGCCGGGGCAGGAGAGCAGCGATCGGCGTGGTGTCGCCGGGACGCGCGAGCTCGATGCGGACGCGGTCGAGGGCGAGCGCGAGCATGACCGACGTCTCGGTGCCCGGCGTGAACGTCGCCGGGCCATTGCACGAAGAACGCGCGCACGTCCCGGCCTCGTCGCGCAAGCGCCGCTCGGCGCGCAGGACGGACTCGCGGTTGCCACCGTGGGCGGAGACGAACACGACGCGCGCAAACGTCGCGCACGCCGAGCGGCCGGCTCGACGAGCACGAGCTCGATCGCCTCCTGGCCGATCGACAGCGTGCCCGCAAACGCGGCGTGCTCGCCGCTGGAGCCGTAGGCGATCGCCGGCGCGACCAGGACCTGAGGGCGCCGCCGCGCCAGCTCCTCGGCGATCGCCACCGCGATGTCGGTGTCGGTCGACAGCGGCAGATGCGGGCCGTGCTGCTCGGTCGCGCCGACCGGCACCGCCAGCACCGCGTCGAGCCCAGCCCGTCGAGCTGCGGCCACGTCGCATCGGCCAGCGCGCGGCTCATGACGGCGCGGCGACGTGCGCGGCGACCGTGAAACCCGGCGGCACGAGCACGTCCTCGGCCCGGAGGTCGTGGATCGACGCGCGGCCCAGGCCGACCAGCGTCTCGTCGATCCCGGCCCGCAGGATCTCGAGCACGTTGTGCACGCCGGCCTCGCCGCCGGCCGCCATGCCCCACAGGTACGCGCGTCCGATCAGCACCGCACGGGCCCCGAGCGCGAGCGCCTTGACCACGTCGCTGCCGCGCCGGATGCCGCCGTCGAGCAGGACCTCGACCCGGTCGCCGACCGCCTCGACGATCGCCGGCAGCGCGCGGATCGACGCGGGCGAGCCGTCGAGGTTGTTGCCGCCGTGGTTGGACACCGAGATCGCGTCCGCCCCGATCTCGACGGCGCGGCGGGCGTCGTCGGGGTGCATCACGCCCTTGACCAGGAACGGCCCGCCCCACGTCTCGCGCATCCAGGCGATGTCCGCCCAGGTCGCCGGCGGGGTCGTCATCCACTGGCCGTAGGCGCCGAAGAACGACGGCGCCGGCTCGCCCGGACCGGCCACGTTGGGCACCGCCAGATCCGGCGCGCCGCCGGCCGCGCCCAATCCGCCAGCCAGCGCGGGCGGACGAGGACCTCGGGCGCCAACCGCGCCAGCGTGCGCACGTCCAGGTGCTCGGGGATCGTCGGGCTGCCCCAGTCGCGCCGGTGGGCGAAAGTCCAGTCCAGCGTCACGATCAGCCCCTTCGCGCCCGCGGCCCGCCCCCGCTCCATCACGTGGGCCATGTGCTCGCGCGTGCCCATCCAGTAGGTCTGGAAGAACACCGCCGCATGGGCCGCGACCACGTCCTCGACCGGCTTGCTCGCAAACGGGCTCCACCCCATCGCGGTCCCCGACGCCGCGGCCGCCCGCGCCACCGCCACCTCGCCCTCGGGGTGGACCGCCTGCACGCCGGTGGGCGAGACGATGACCGGCAGCGAGATCTCCTGGCCCAGCACCGTCGTCGCCATCTCGCGCCCGCCCGAGAGGCCGGTGGCGATCCGCGGGATGAAGCCCAGCTCGCCGAACGCCCGCACGTTGTCCTCGAGCGTGCCACCGCGCTCCGCGCCCGCCAGCAGCGCGCCGTAGACCGACTTGGGCAGCCGCTTGCGCGCGCGCCGCTGCGCCTCGGCGACCGACTCGAACCATTCCTTCGTGCTCGCCATCGGCTAGACCGCGGCCGCGACGTCGACCGTTCTCCAGAAGTCGGCCAGCGGATCCTCGTCGCACTCGCGGCGCGGTGGGCGCTTACGCGAGTGGTCGGCCGCCGGCCGAGGAACCGGCGCCTCGTCGCGCGCCGCCAGCGCGCGCTCACCGTGGCCCAGCACGCACTCGGGATCCGGCCCGTCCAGGGCCAGCCCGGTGAAGAACTTCGCCGCCATGCATCCGCCCCGGCACGAGTCGTAGAACCCGCAGCTGGCGCACGCGCCCGCCGACTGCGGACGCCGCAGCCGCGTGAACAGCTCGGAGTCGCGCCACACCCCGGCAAACCCGCGCGGCTCGCGCACGTTGCCGGCCAGGAACTCGGCGTGGATCGCGAACGGGCACGCGTAGACGTCGCCGATCGGGTCGATCAGGCACACCACCCGCCCCGCCCCGCACAGGTTCAGCCCCGGCAGCGACTGCCCGTAGGCCGACAGGTGGAAGAACGAGTCGCCGGTCAGCACCGCCTCGCCCTGCGCCAGCAGCCACTCGTACACCGCCCGCTGCTGTGCCGGCGTGGGATGCAGCGCGTCCCACACGTCCGCCCCGCGCCCCGACGGCCGCAGCCGCGTCAGCCGCAGCTGCGCGCCGAACCGATCCGCGATCGCCTGGAACGCGTCCAGCTGCCCCGCGTTGGAGCGCGTCACCACCACCGACAGCTTGACGTCGCGCATCCCCGCCTCGGCGAGATGCCCCATCGCCCGCAGCGCCGTCGCATACGACCCCGCCCCGCGCACGGCGTCGTTGACCTCCGCCGTCGCGCCGTCGAGCGAGATCTGCACGTCGACGTAGTCGCTGGCCGCCAGCCACGCCGCCCGCTCGGGCGTGATGCGGCTGCCGTTGGTCGAGAACTTCACCCCCACGTGATGCGCGGTGGCGTAGTCGACCAGCTCCCAGAAGTCCCGGCGCACCGTCGGCTCGCCCCCGCCGACGTTCACGTAGAACACCTGCATCCGCTCGAGCTCGTCGATGACCCGCCGGCACTCGGCCGTCGACAGCTCCCGCGGATCACGCCGCCCCGAGCTCGACAGGCAATGCACGCACGCCAGGTTGCACGCATAGGTCAGCTCCCACGTCAGGCAGATCGGCGCATCCAGCCCCGCCTCGAAGTGCTCCACCAATCGCCTCGGCGCGTTCGTCGCACTCATGCGGCCCCCCTCGGCTCGATCATCCCCGTGTCCGCCAACCGCGCCAGCGCCGACGCGTACGCCGCCGTCTGCGCCGCGGGCAGGTTCGCCGCCGCGACCGCCTCGCGCGCGCTGGCGTGGCGCTCCAGCGACTGCACCACCTCGAGCAGCGCCCGGCTCTTGAGGAACGACAGCCGGCGCGTCCCGAAGTGGTAGGCCAGCGCCCCGAACGGCTCCGGCCGCAGCGCCACCTGGCGCCCGAGCCGCCACGGCCGCTCGGCGTCGAAGTCCGCCATCGCTAGTAGACGCCGCACATCCCGTCGATCGAGACGTCCTCGATCAGCAGGTCGTCCTCCATCAGCACCGGCTCGGCCTCCTCGACCGACGGCGCCGGCGGCGTCTGCTCGACGGGACGCTCGTCCACTCCAACCTGATCCATGCGAACCTCTCCTGCCCGTTCGTCGTCAGTACCCTCACCACATTTACCGCACCGCGTGCCACAAATCAAGGCCCAACCCCGGGGACGCCCGGCCAGCACCAGCCGCGAGGACGTTGCGCGCATCGCGCTGGACCTCTTCGCCCGCCAGGGCTTCGAACAGACCACGATCGACGAGATCGCCCAGGCCGTGGGCGTCGGCCGCCGCACCCTGTTTCGCTACTTCTCCTCCAAGAACGACACCGTCTGGGGCAGCTTCGAGCTCGTCTGCCAGCGCCTGCGCGACGAGCTCGCCGCCCGGCCGCCCGACGAGCCGTTGATGACCTCCCTGCGCCACGCTGCCGTCGCCTCCAACACCTACCCCGACGACCAGCTCCCCGAGCTGCGCATCCGCATGACGCTCATCACCACCGTCCCCGCCCTCCAGGCCCACTCCATGCTGCGCTACGAAGCCTGGCGCGGCGTCGTCGCCGACTTCGCCGCCCAACGCCTCGACCTGCGCCCCGACGACCACATCCCCCAAACCATCGCCTACGCCGCCCTCGGCACCTCCATCGCCGCCTTCGTCACCTGGGTCGACGACCCGTCGCGCGACCTCACGGCGACCATCGACGCCGGCTACCGGGCCCTGGCCAGCGGGTTTGCCTCGTCCTGATCCATCCGGGATCGGGGGCGACAGCCCGGTGTGGCGCGGCAAGCCGGCCGCGGTCCTCGACGGGTTCGTGCGGAGCGGCGGCTGGGGCTCGTGCGCCGGCTGCGCGTCAGCGGCCGACGGCCCGGCGGAAGACGAGCAAGCAGACGACGGCGACGATCGCGGCGATGATCGGAAGCCCCCAGCCGATCACGCCGATGATGGCCAGCAGGGCGCCGACGACGGTGACCACGGCGGCGGCCCCGCCGGTCATCGTGGCGATGTAGGCGCGCTGCTCACGCTGGCGGCGCGACAGGCGCGAGGGCGGGCGGCGGGCGGGAGTGCTCATAGGTGACTCCCAGGATGCCACATGCGACGCGCCGGGCGGACGGGCCGCCGGCCCACGGCCGCGGGGACGAGCCGCGTCGGCCGCCGAGCGGCGGGCGGGCGCGGGGTACCGTGTGCGCGATGGCCGTCACCATCGTCGAGTTCACCGATCCCGGCTGCCCCTTCGCGTACTCCGCCGAACCGCACCGCTACCGCCTGCAGTGGCTCTACGGCGATCACGACGTCGACTGGCGGCCGCGCATGGTCGTGCTCGCCCGCTCGCCCGAGGAGTACCTCGCCAAGGACTTCACGCCCGAGCGGCAGTCCGAGTCCTTCGAGCGGATCTCGAGCGAGTACGGGATGCCGATCGACACCAGCCTCCGCCCGCGCATGGCGGCGACGCTGCCCGCGTGCACGGCCGTCGTCGCCACGCGCCGGCACCGGCCCGAGCTCGAGGCGGCGATCCTGCGCCGGCTGCGGCTGCGCCACTTCGGCGGCGCGCTGCTCGACGACCCCGCGACGATCGCCGGCGCCGCCAGCGACGTCGGCCTCGACCCCGCCGAGCTCGAGCGCTGGATGGCGCAGGACGCGGTGCGCGCCGCCGTCGACGAGGATGCCGCCGCCGCGCGCCGGCCGATGCCCGCGGCGCGCGTCCTCGACCACAAGCTCGCCAACTGGTCGGGCGGCCGCCGCTACACGTGCCCGTCCTACGAGATCACCCGCCGCGCCGACGGCGTGACGATCTCGGTGCCGGGCTTCCAGCCGTTCGCGGTCTACGACGTCGTCATGGCCAACCTGCTGCCCGACGTCGAGCGCCGCGCGGCACCGGGCTCGGTCGCCGACGTGCTCGAGTGGGCGGGCGAGCCGCTGGCCACCCAGGAGGTCGCCGCGGTCTGCTGCCTCTCGCGCGACGAGGCGCGCGCCCAGCTCGAGCAGGTCGCGGATCCGCAGCCGCTGGGCACTGACGCGGTGTGGGCGCTGCCGACGCAGGCCCGCGCCGCAGCCTGAGACGTCGCCTCATCTTGACCGGTTCGATCGCCGGCCCGCCGACGCACACCGCCCGCTCATCCGAGCAGAGGACGCTGGATCCGCTTGCCCTGCTCGTAGCGAGTGCGCGCCCGCCGGGTCGTCTCCAGCTCGGCGACCTCGGCGACCGGGACGTCCCACCACGCGCCCGCGCCGGGGGCGGCGGCCGACGGATCGGTCTCGACGTGGATCACGGTCGTCCGGTCCGCGCCCAGCGCGTCGCCCAGCGCCCGCTCGACATCAGCGATCGACGCCGCGCGCACGACGTGCGCGCCCAGGCTGGCGGCGTTGGCGGCGAGGTCGACGGGCAGCGGGTCGCCGTCGAGCCGCCCGCTGCGTGCATCTCGGCGCCGGTGGCTCGTGCCGAAGCGCTGGCCGCCGACGCTCTCGGAGAGCGCGCCGATCGAGGCGTAGCCGTGATTCTGGACGACCACGACCGTGAGCTTGACGTCCTCCTGGATCGCCGTGGCGAGCTCCTGGGCCATCATGAGATAGGACCCGTCCCCTACGAGCACGATCACCTCGCGGTCCTCGGCGGCGAGCTTGACGCCCAGGCCGCCGGCGATCTCGTAGCCCATGCACGAGTAGCCGTACTCGACGTGGTAGCCCTTGGGATCGCGGGTCCGCCAGAGCTTGTGGAGGTCGCCGGGCATGCTGCCCGCCGCGCACACCACCACGTCGCGTGGGCCGGCGGCGCGGTTGACGGCGCCGATGACCTCGCTCTGGGCCGGCAGCGGGGCGTGGCCAAGGCGGTGCGCGCGCTCGACCACGGCGTCCCAGTCGCGCGCCAGGCTCCGTGCGCGCTCGCGGTGCCCGGCGTCGACAGTCCACCCCTCGAGCGCCCGATCGAGCGCCTGCAGGCCGGCGCGGGCGTCGCCGACGAGCGGCAGGGCCGCGTGCTTGAACGCGTCGACCGCGGCGACGTTGAGATTGACGAACCGCACGGCGGGGTGGGCGAACACGGTCCGCGACGCGGTGGTGAAGTCGCTCCAGCGCGTGCCGACGCCGAGCACCACGTCGGCGTCCCTGGCCAGCGCGTTGGCCGCCGTCGTCCCGGTCACGCCGATCGCGCCGACCGCGCACGGATGGTCGTAGCGCAGCGCCCCCTTGCCCGCCTGGGTCTCGGCGACCGGCACGCCGCTCCGCTCGACCAGGGTGCGCAGCGCCTCCGTCGCCTCGGAGTAGATGACGCCTCCGCCGGCGACGATCAGCGGCCGTCGAGCGCCGCGGAGGAGGGTGGCCGCCGCGGCGAGCGCATCGTCGTCGGGGCGCGGCCGGCGCACGGGCCAGACGCGCGGGGCGAAGAGCTCCGCCGGCCAGTCGTGCGCCTCGGCCTGGACGTCCTGCGGCAGCGCCAGCGTGACGGCGCCGGTCTCGGCCGGGTCGGTGAGGACGCGCATCGCCGCCAGCGCACCCGCGATCAGCTGCTCGGGGCGGTCGACGCGATCGAAGAGCCGCGAGACCGGGCGCAGGCAGTCGTTGACGGAGATGTCGCCCGCGGCGGGATGCTCGAGCTGCTGGAGCACGGGTGAGGCGACGCGCGTCGCGAAGACATCGCCGGGCAGCAGCAGGACCGGCAGGCGGTTGATCGTGGCCAGCGCGGCTCCGGTCACCAGGTTCGTCGCGCCGGGCCCGATCGAGGTGGTGCACGCCAGCGTCGAGAGCCGGTTGCGCATGCGCGCGAAGCCGACGGCGGCATGGACCATCGCCTGCTCGTTGCGCGCCGGGTAGTAGCGCAGCCGCGGCTCGCCCGCAAGCTCGGCCTCCAGCAGCGCCTGGCCGACCCCGGCCACGTTTCCGTGCCCGAAGATCCCGAAGCAGCCCTCGATCAGCCGGTGGCGCACGCCGTCGCGCTCGGCGTACTGGGCGGCGAGGAACCGCACCAGCGCCTGGCCCACCGTCAGCCGTATCGTCGAGGACGTCATCGTGCTCCCTCCGCGGTCGTCATGGGCAGGCGGGAGTCGACCGCCTGCGCCGTCCAGCTGGCGCGGACCCAGGCGTGAGCCGGGTCGTCCGTGCACCGCCAGGCTCGCTCGCCCGGGCCCGCCATCACGTTGAGGTAGTAGAGGTCGTAGCCCGGGGCGGCCATCGACGGCCCGTGATAGCCGTGCGGCATCACGATCACGTCACCGGTGCGGACCTCGGCGCACACGTCGATCTCGCGGCCGGGCCCGGATCCGTAGACGCGCTGATAGCCGCAGCCGTCCCGCGCCACCTCGTAGTAGTAGATCTCCTCGAGCACGGTCTCGATGCCCGGCCGGTCCTCGTCGTGCTTGTGCGGCGGGTAGGACGACCAGTTGCCCGCCGGAGTCAGCACCTCGACGGCGATCAGCCGATCGGCCGCAAACGCCTCGGGCGCACAGAAGTTGTTGACCTGGCGGCTGGCGGCGCCGGCCCCGCGCAGCTCCACCGCCACCGCCTCGGCCGCGACATGCCGCGGCTCCAGGCGCCGCCGCGCCCGGGCCGACAGCAGCGCGAACCGCCCGCCGCCGGTCGAGCTGATCTCCAGGCGCGCGTCGCGCGGAACGTAGGCGAAGTCGCTGACGGCGGCGAACACGCCGGGACGGCCGCGCAGGTCCATCCGCTCGCCGTCCACCGTGACGCGGCACGAGCCCGACAGCGGCAGCACGATCACCTCGTCCGGGCCCGTGACGAGCACGCGCCGGCCGCCGGCGGTCAGCTCGAGCACCCGCAGCCCGCTGAACGACCACCCGGCGTCCGGGGGCATGACGCGCACCACGTAACCGTCACCGGTCGCGGTCCCCCGACGCCGATGCGCGCCAGTCATGCCGCCACGCCCGTCCCCAGCAGGCCGGCGGCCGCATCGACCGCCGCCGCGACGTCATCGCCGGGGGGATAGAGCAGCGAACGGCCCACGACCAGCCCGATCACGTTCGGCGCCGCCAGCGCGCGCCGCCAGCGCTCGAGCGTCGCGTCGGAGTCGTCGCTCACCTCGCCGCCCAGCAGCACGGTCGGCAGCGTCGTCGCCGCCGCCAGGCGCTCCATGTCGTCGACGACCGGTACCTTCAGCCACGTGTGGGCCGAGGTCGGCCCCAGCGCAGCGGCGATCGCCGACGCGCGGATCGCGGCCTCGGTGGAGAGGTCGACGCGCAGGCGGCCGTCCACGCGCCGGGCGACGAACGGCTCGATCATCGCCACGAGCCCCCGCGCCGCCAGGTCGCCGGCCGCCGCGGCGCAGCGCTCGAGCGTCCGCGCCGTCGCCGGGTCCTGGTCGTCGAGGCGCAGGAGCATCTTGCCGCCCTCCCAGCGCATCGCCTCGACGCCCGCGGCATGGTAGGCGGTGAAGCGGTCGTCGATCTCCCACGCCGCGCCCGCCAGGCCGCCGCGGTTCATCGACCCGAACACCGCCTTGCCGTCGAGCGCGCCGAGGAGCAGGAGGTCCTCCAGCACGTCGGCGGTGCCCAGCACCCCGGTCACGCCCGGGCGCGCGAGCGCCTCGACCAGCCGATCGAGCAGATCGCCGCGATCGGCCATCGCGAGCTCGCGCGACCCGGCCCGCAGGCTCCCGCGGCCGGGATGGTCAGCCGCGATGACGAGTACGTGCCCGGAGGGCCCGACGGGCGACGCCGGCCGCCGCCGGACGGCCGCCGCCTCGGCGATCGCCTCGGGATGCTGCACCCGGGTGGCGACGAGCCCGGCCAGCGTCTCCTCACGCACGAGCGGCCTCCTGCAAGAGCGACTCGACCTCCGCCGCGCGCGGCATCGCGTCCGCGCACGGCAGCCGCGACGCGACGAGCGCGCCGGCCGCGTTGGCGAAGGACAGCGTCCGCGCGACGTCCCAGCCCGCGAGCAGGCCGTGGCACAGCGCGCCGCCGAACGCGTCGCCGGCGCCCAGGCCGTTCATCACCTCCACCGCCACCGGCGGCACCTCCACCACGCCCGTCCCGTCGTCGGCGAGGACCCCCACCGGGCCCTGCTTGACCACCGCCAGGTCCAGCCCGTGGGCCAGAAGCGCCCGCGCGGCGCCATCCGCCCGGCCTTCGCCGACCGCCATCTCGCATTCGTCGCGGTTGCCGACGGCGACCGTCACGAGCGCGAGCGCCTCCCGCGCCCACCGGCGGGCCGCCTCCAGCTCGCTCCAGAACATCGGCCGGTAGTCCAAGTCGAGCACGGTGAGCGGCGACCGGCCGCGCGCCTGGAGCGCCGCGAGCGTGGCCGAGCGGCTCGGCTCCTGCGACAGGCCCGTCACCGTCACCCACAGGACCCGCGCGCGCCGGATCGCCTCGACGTCGAGCTCGTCGGCGCGGATCTCTAGATCCGGCGCCTTGGGCTGGCGGTAGAAGTACAGGGGGAAGTCGTCGGGCGGGAACATCTCGCAGAACGTCACCGGGGTCGGCAGGGTCGGGTGCTCGCGCACGAAGCGGTCGTCGACCCCGAAGCCGCGCAGCGCGTCGCGCAGGAACGCGCCGAACGGGTCCGCGCCGACGCGGGTGACGACCGCCGTTCGCCGGCCGTATCGTGCGGCGGCGACCGCCACGTTCGTCGGGCTGCCGCCCAGGTACTTGCCGAACGTGCGCGCGTGGCGCAGCGACACCCCGACCTCATGCGGGTAGACGTCCACGCCGATCCGGCCCATCGTCACGACGTCGAAGCGCGCGCTCGGCGTCGCCATGGCTCTCCTGATGGTCGTCATCAGATCCCGTAGCTGGCCAGCACGCTGCGGTTGGCAGCCTGAGCGCGAGGCGCGGCGGCACGGCGCCGGGCATCCTGCGGCAGAACGTCCTGCTCGACGACGACCCAGCCTCGGTAGCCAACGTCTACGAGGGCGCCGGCGACCGCGGCCACCGGGACGTCGCCCGCACCCAGCTCGCAGAATGCGCCGTGGCGCCAGACCTCCGCCATCGACAGACCGGCGTCGAAGATGCATCCCAGCACATCGGCGCGAACGTCCTTCAGGTGGACGTGGTTGATTCGCTCGCCCCAATCGCGGAGCGCGGTGAGCGCGTCACCTCCGCCGACGGCGAGGTGACCCGTGTCCAGGCAGAGCCCGATGTCGGTGAGCTCGAGCAGGCGCTCGATCTCCCAGACCGCCTCGACGTGCGTGCCGCCGTGCGGATGAAACGTGGGCTCGAACCCTCGGGCCCGACAGCGCGCCACCACCTCGCCGACGGCGCCGGCGACCCGCTTCCACGCGGCGCTGTCCCACCCGAGCGAGCGATCGACAGCGGCACGCCCCGGGCGTGCGCCACGTGCCGGCGTCGCGCACGCGGCGACCGTGGGCCGCGCGGGCGCGTCCGGGTCGCTCGCTGACCCCAGCGCATCGAGCAGCGCCTCGATCGCGGGCGCGCACGCGGCCATGCCGACCGGATCGTCGAGTGGCAGCTCGAGGTATCCGCCGGCCAGGGACAGGCCCCGACGCTTCAAGCGCCGGCGCAAGACGACGCCCTCCCCCAGGAACCGTCGCGGCCCGAGATCGATGCCGTCGTAGCCGGCGCGAGCGACCTGGTCGAGGATCGCGACGGGGTCGGCGGCATCCGGGTCGCGATCGAAGCTCTCGTCGAAGACGCCGTAGCTGCAGGGGGCGTTGGCGACACGGATCATGGGACCGCGGCGGCGTCGAGCGCGATCACGACTTTGATCGCCTCGCCGTCGGCCAAAAGCTGCAGACCCAGCGCGACCTCGTCGATCGGCAGCACATGCGTGATGATCGGAGACAGGTCAGGGCTGCCGCGCTCGAGCATCGAGACGGCGGCCGGGAACGTGAAGTGCGTGACGTAGGACCCGATCACCGTGAGGCTGCGACGGGTCAGCTCGTTCTGACCGATCTCCGCTCGCGCGCGCGAGTTCATGCCGATCAAGACGACGCGCCCTCCGGTGGCCGTGACCTCGATCGCCTCCACCATGACGGATCCGACCGCGTCGACGACGACGTCCGCCCCGAACGGCAGCAGCGCGTCGCGCTGCCCGGCCAGCTCGTCCGGAGCGAGTGCGACGTCGGCCCCGAGGATCCGCGCGATGTCGCGCCGCAGCGGCGAAGGCTCGACGACGACGATAGGCGAGGCACCAGACGCGCGCATGAGCGCGACGAACATGCAGCCGATGGTCCCGGCACCGAAGACGACCGCCGCCTCGCCCGGGCGGACGTTGGCGCGCCGGGCGCCGTTGACCACACAGGCGAAGGGCTCGGCCAGCGACGCGATCGGCGCGGGCACGCTGTCGTCGATGCGGAATGCGCTGCGCGCACTCACCTTGCAGAACCGGGCGAGGCCGCCGTCGCGGTAGACGCCGTTGGGGCTCGCGTTCTCGCACACCTCCGGCAACCCCTGGCGGCAGAGGCGGCAGTAGCCGCAACTGGGATCGGGATCGACGACGACACGATCGCCCACCCCGAGCTCGGCCGGCGACGACCCGGTGGCGATGACCCGACCCACGATCTCGTGGCCCAGGATCACTCCATGAGCGCTGGGGTGGCCGGGCGGCACCGCCATCGCCTGCACGTCGCTGCCGCACAGCCCGCAGGCCTCGACCTCGACGAGGATCTCGTCGTCACCCGGCGCCCCCGGCTCCGGGCGATCCTGCAGCTCGAGCGCTCCTGGCCCCGCGAAGACCGCGGCCCTCATATCGATCCTGCGTTCATGTCGTACGTCCCCTGGTTCGGCGTTGGCACAGAGCGGGTGGTCGGCGGGCGGGTGGTTCGGCGCGTGCGCGCCACGCCGGCGTGGAGCGAACCCCCGATCAAGTAGGAGATGGCGACCAGCAGCGCCAGCGCCAGCAGGATGAGCGTCGAGACCGCGTTGACGTCCGGCGTGACGCCGATGCGCAGCTTCGACCAGACGAAGAGCGGGAGCGTCACGTTCGAGCCCGAGATGAAGTTCGTGATGACGAACTCGTCCAGCGAGAGCGCAGCGGCAACCAGCGCGGCGCCCAGCATCGCGGGCCGGATGAGCGGCAGCGTCACATGGACGAACACGCCCACGGACGAGCGCCCGAGATCGCGGCCGGCCTCCCCCAGCGACGGATCGATGTCGCGTAGGCGCGCCATCATCACGAGCACGACGAACGGCGTGGCGAACACGAGATGGCCAAGCGCGATCGTCTCCATCGACAACGGGATGTGCGCCCACGTCAGCAGCGTGAGGATCGCGACCCCGGTGATGAGCCCCGGCAGGGCGAGCGGCACGAGCAGCGCCACCTGCACCGGGGCGCGCAACACGAACCGCCGTCGCGTCAGGCCCAGGGCAGCGAGCGTTCCCAGCACGGCGGCGGCGGCGCCTGTGGCCAGCGCGAGCACGATGCTGTTGCGCAGCGCAGAGCTGAACGCGTCGTCGTGAAACACGTTGCCGTACCAGTGCAGCGTGACGCCCTTCAGCGGGAACGCCGGGATTTCCCGCGTGGTGAACGAGAGGATCACGACAATCGCCAGGGGGAGGAACAGGAACGCGAGCGTCCCGGCGACCCACACGTGGGCCCAGCAGCCCGCTCCCGGAACGGACCAGCGCCAGCGCGGCCACGGCACCTGCACGTGCGGCGCGCCGGCGGCGATGGCCGACCGCCGCATCAGCCCGATCAGCCGCGGCACCACCAGCAACACCAGCGCGAACAGCACGAGCATCGAGAACGCGAGCGCAGACCCGAGCGGGTAGTTGTTCGTGAGCCCGAACTGGTCCGCGATCACCTTGCCGACCATGAGTCCGTCGGTCCCGCCGACCAGCGTCGGGGTCACGTAGTCGCCGCTGGCCAGCACGAATGCGAAGCTGAACCCCGCGAGCGCGGCGGTGCGCGTCGCGGGGACGACCACGCGACGAAAGACACCCAACGGGGTGGCGCCCAGATCGCGGGCCGCCGCGATCGTGGACGGCTCGATGTTCTGCATCGCCGCCCAGACCGGCAGGATGACAAAGGGCAGGAACACGTTCGTCAGCGTCACCAGGACCGCGAAGCGGTTGAAGAGCAGGAAGGACCACGGCGCGTCGATCACGCCCAGCTGCATCAGCGCCCAGTTGATGACCCCGCGTTGTCCGAGGATCGACTGGAATGCGTAGACCCGGATCAGATAGGACGCGAACATCGAGATGAGCACGGCGAAGAGCAACGCGTTGCGCGCTCGAACGAAGCGGAATCGGGCTGCGTAGGCGAAGGGGTAGGCGATGACCACGCAGATCGCGCCCACCGCGGCACCGGTGCCCAGAGAGCGCCCCAGCAGCCCGATGTAGTAGCCGTCGAACAGGCTCTTGGCGTAGTTGCTCAGGTTCCACTCGTGCACGAGGAAGAACCCATCGACGCGCCAGAACGAGTAGACGAAGAGGATGCCCAGCGGTACGAGGCAGCCGGCCACGATGACCGCCAGCAGGGGAAGGACGGGCAGCGGGATGCGCAGGCGCCGCACTGGTCAATCCCTCAAGACGCGCGCCACGTCTGGGCGCCAGATCACGTTGACCGTCTCGCCGATCGCGCGCAGCGGCACGCCCGGCTCGACGCCGTCTTCGACCACGAGACGAGCGTCCGCATCCCGCAGCACGACGCCGTAGCGCGCGCAGGCACCGCCGAAGACCACGTCGGTCACGGTCGCGGCCAGGCCGTCGGCGCCATCGGTGAGACTGACCCGCTCCGGGCGGACACACAGATAGGCGGGCTCGCCGACGCGCAGGCCGGGTGTCGCGACGCCAGCGATCTCGAGCGGCCCGACCCGCAGCTGCGCCCGGCGCTCATCGACATGCGCCAGCACGCCCCCGAGCACGTTGGCTTCGCCCAGGAACGTCGCGGCGAACACGCAGCTCGGGCGGTCGTAGAGGTCGCGCGGCGCGGCGCACTGCACCACCTCGCCGCCGTCCATCAGCACGACCAGGTCCGACATCGCCAGGGCCTCGTCCTGATCGTGTGTCACGTAGACGAACGTCATGCCGAGCTCCTGCTGAAGGCCACGCAGCTCGCTCTGCATGTGGCGGCGCAGCTTGAGGTCCAGCGCGGCCAGCGGCTCGTCCAGGAGCAGGACGCGCGGGCGGTTGACGAGCGCGCGGGCGACGGCGACGCGCTGCGCCTGGCCACCGGACAGCTCCTCGATACGACGATCCTCGTAGCCATCCATCCGGCACATCGCCAGCGCCGCCAAGGCCCGTTCGCGGGCTTCGCGGTGCTTCACGCGCGCCGACTGCAGTCCGAAGAGGACGTTCTCGAGCACATCGCGCTGCGGGAACAGGGCATAGCGCTGGAACACCATGTTCACGGGCCGGCGCTCGGGCGGACGGCGGCGCATGTCCTCGCCGCCGATCGAGATCGTCCCGGTATCCGGCTGCTCCAGACCGGCGATCAGACGCAGCAGCGTCGTCTTGCCGCAGCCCGACGGGCCCAGGAGCGTAATCAGCCGACCGGGCGGCAGGGCCAGCGACAGCTCACGGAGCGCCACCACCCCACCGAAGCGCTTGCTGACCCCGACCAGCTCGACGGCATGCACCGCCCTGGCCGGGGGCCATCGCGAGCATCGGCGATCGCCGCGGCGATGGTCGTGGATCCGTTCGGAGCGCCGCGCGCACGGCTCGGCCCGCGCTCCCGCGACCGTGCGGCGACTCATCACGTCGTGAACTCCTGCCACGCCTGGGCCCAGTCGGCAAGGTGACGTACTTGCCACCCTCGTTGGATGGCAACGGCCGGATCGGGGAGCTGCGGAAATTCTCCGATAGCCGGGAGTACTCGTAGGCGTCGCGCAGGACTGCGGGCAGCAGGGGCACCGCCTTCGCGTTCGTGATCCCCTGCGCCAGTGCCTTGGCCAGGCTCGCCTGCGCAGTCGGCGAGAGCATGTGGTTGATGAACCCCCGTGCCGTGCCGGCGTTCTTCGAGCCCTTGATGAGGCAGAGGAGATCCATGAACCCGTACACGCCCTCCGTCGGGATGTCGTGGTAGAGGGTGGTGCCGTCCTTGGCAGCGTTGACCACCATCGCCTGCCAGCCCGGGACGCACCCGTCGACCTCGCCGCGGACGAGCAGATCCTTGGCCACGCCGTAATCGGGAACGATCGTGCGTAGGCTCGGCCGCAGCCGCTCCCATCCCGCCATCACCTCGTCGAACTGCGCACGGGTGAGATGTGCGTAGTCGGTGAACCCCTGCGCGATTGCCATCGTGGCGATGCTCGTCGTGGGGTCGTTGACCCCGATGATCCGCCCGTTGTACTGCGACCCGAAGATCTGCGACCAGCGCGTGAGCCTCGGCAGCTTCGTCGTGCGGATGAACCCCTGGTAGCCCCAGCTGAACGGCAATCCCACGACCTCGCCGGGAGCGCCGGCCTTGATCTGCGGGAGGTTGGCGAACTCCGGGAAGATCGACGCCGCATTGGGGAAGTCGTCAACGACGAGTGGGTCCAAGATCCCCTGCTCGTAGAGCTGGGGGACGAGCCCGGAGTTGTAGGTCAGGACGTCCCACTGACCTTGACCCTTCTGGGCGCCGAGCTTCGTGAAGACCTCCTGGTCGCCCGCGATGTACGTCGGACGGACCGTGACGTCGTAGGCCTGCTTGAACTGCTTGAGGGCGGCGGGGTTGTCGTAGCCCTGCCAGTTGAACATCTTGAGTGTCGAGCCGCGCTGGATCGCGCTCTCGGCGCTCCCCGTTGACGCCGTGGTGCCCGAGCCTATGGCCGAGCTCCCGCCGCATGCGGCCAGCCAGGGGACAGCGGTGATCGCCGCCCCGCTCAGTGCGACGCGCCGCAGGAACTGCTGACGCGTACAGCTGTCATCACCACGAGTCTCCTCGTGCCGATCGTCCTCGCCCAGCATCTGTGGGTTCCCCTCTCCCCGTAAGACCGCGTCCCCGCCAGGTGGCCGGACGGCTACCGTCGGAGCTGATCGATACGTGCCTTGACCAGGCGACACGCCGTCGCGCCGTCGACGTGCTGGGTCACCCGCGTATGCAGGCCCAGACCGTCGATCAACGCCGCCAGCGACATCGCCTCGTCCTCAATCGAGCCCGCGATGGCGAGCTCCCCGTCGTTCACTCCCTCGGTCACGACCTCGACCAAGAGCTCGATCCAGTCGGCGTTGGCCGCCTCGAAGATGCTCCGAAACGACTCGACCCTCGACGCCTGCTGCCAGAAGTCCATGAAGACAGCCCAGTCCGGCCCCTGCTCCTGCCCGGGCAGGAGAGAGAGCTCCGCGATCCGATCCAGCTTCGTTGCGGCGCCCTCCGTGACCGCGAGTTGCGCGCGAACATGCGCCCGGAAGCGGCGATCGCTGTCCGCGACCGCGGTGCGCAGCAGATCCTGCTTCGACTTGAAGTAGTAGTTGACACTTCCGACCGCTGCCCCAGCCGCATCAGCGATGTCGCGCACCGTCGTGTGCTCGAAACCGCGAAACGAGATCGTCCGCAGCGCGGCCGCCACAAGCTCATCTCGACGAAGGTCTTCGACGGACGCCCGCACGTTGACCCGTTCGGCGTGCGTCACCTTGGTCACGATGCGGACCTCACTTGCTCTGAACCGTCGTCCATCGTTTTGAACATGTGTTCAAACTACACATGGGCGAGGCCGCTGTCAAGAGGCAGCCCCGGCCTTGCCTCCGCGGATCAGCCGGCCGCAGTCCACCGCGGCGCGGTGCGCGTCGTGACTTCTGGCCGGCGGCGGGCCGCCGCGCAAGAGCGCGGCCCGCCCATGCCACATCACGTCGCCGCCAGGCCCGCAGCCAGCGCGCCCATGGCCGCCGGCACGACTCGTCGAGGCCCGTCGAGGCCGAACCCACCGGCGTCGAGGCTCACGAACCCTGCAGCGCGCCTCGGGCGAGGGTCAAGCGTCGAGCTTCTCGCCATCGGCGATCTGCGCCGCCGTGTCCACCACGCGCGCGGCCCAGGCCCTGCCGCGCCGCGTCAGGACGCGCGGCGGATGGCGGCGTCCATCGCCGCCGCCGGCTCGTCGACGATCTTGCCGTGGCCCGGCGCGAGGCGGCTCGGCCGCAGCGCCCGCAGCGCCCGCGCCGCCTCCAGCGCCCGCGGCCGGTCGCAGGTCCCCATCCACACGAACGGGAAGCGCGGATACGGCTTGGCCGGGACCGCGACGCCGCCGAGCGTCGAGTACGCGTCGCCGCACAACAGTGCCCGGTCGCGGGTGTCGAGGAACGCGACGTGGCCGGGCGTGTGGCCGGCGGCGTCGACCACCTCGAGCGAGCCGATGCGGTCGCCGGGCGCGACGAGCCGCGTCGGCTTCGTCCTGGCGCCGGGCAGGCTGCCGCGGATCTGGCCGCCCTCGCCGGGGTCGAGCGTCTTGTCGCCGGCCAGGAGGCGGGCGTCGCGGGCGGTGATCAGCACCTCGACCCCGGGCAGCTTCGCCGTCAGCGCATCGAGCGAGCCGATGTGGTCGCCGTGGGCGTGGGTGAGCGCGATGCGCACGATCGGCGCGCCGATGCGCTGCGCGGCCTTGAGGATGGCTCCGTCGCCGCGCGGCAGGGTGGTGTCGACCAGGGTCAGCCCGTCGTCCTCGCGGACGAGGTACGCGTTGACCATCCCGAAACGGGTGATGCGGGTCAGCGTCTGGCTACTGGGCATCGCCAACAGGGATTCCGGCCGCTCACTCCGTCAGCGCGTCGATGACCTGCAGGTCCTCCTCGCCGAGCGTGCGCAGCTGGGCCACCGCGTCGGCGAGCGCCACCATCTCGATGCGCGCCGACCGCAGCGACGCCATCGTCCCCCAGCGCCCCTCGTGGGCGGCCTCCATCGCCGCCAGCCCCAGCCGCGTCGCCAGCACCCGGTCGAACGCCGTCGGCGTGCCGCCGCGCTGGATGTGGCCGAGCACCGTCGCCCGGCTCTCGTAGCCCGTGCGCTGCTCGATCTCGCGCTCCAGGCGCGTGCCGACGCCGCCGAGCCGGGCATGGCCGAACTCGTCGGTCTGCGCGCCCATCGCCTCGATGTCGCCGCCCACCGGCAGCGCCCCCTCGGACACGACGACGATGGCGAAGTGCCGGCCGCGCGCGAAGCGCCGCTCCAGGCGCGCGCAGACGTCGTCGATGTCGAACGGGCGCTCCGGCACGAGGATGACGTGGGCGCCGCCGGCCAGGCCGGAGTACATCGCGATCCAGCCCGCATGCCGGCCCATCACCTCGAGGATCATGATCCGGTTGTGCGACTCCGCCGTCGTGTGCAGGCGGTCGATGGCCTCGGTCGCCACCTGCACGGCGGTGTCGAAGCCGAACGTCATGTCGGTGCCGCCGATGTCGTTGTCGATCGTCTTGGGGACGCCGATCACGTTCGTGCCCGCCTCGAACAGCTTGGCCGCCGCGCCGAGCGTGTCCTCGCCGCCGATCGCGATCAGCCCGTCGAGCGCGTGGGCCTCCAGCGCGCGGCGGACGAGGTCGACCCCGTCGTCGCGCTTGAACGGGTTCGTCCGCGAGGAGCCGAGGATCGTCCCGCCCTGGGGCAGCATGCCGCGCACGTCTTCGAGCATCAGCGGCCGGACGTCGTTGTCGAGCACCCCCCGCCAGCCGTCGCGGAAGCCGACGACCCCGTCGCCGTCCCGGTGGGCGCGGCGCACAACCGCGCGGATCACCGCGTTGAGCCCGGGGCAGTCGCCCCCGCCTGTGAGCACGCCGACACGCATGCCCTGGTTTGTACCCGTTCTGGCGCCACAACGGGGCCGGCGTCCGGTGAAGCCCGGCCACGACGACTTGTCACCGCTGTACGACGAGCTCTACCGTTCAACCGTGACCACCGTCCACTGGCTCGCCGACCTGCAGTCGGCGGGCATCTCATAGGAGGAGAGCCCCATGCCCAACATCGGCCCCATGGAGGTCGCCGTCGTCCTCATCATCGCCCTGCTGATCCTCGGGCCGAAGAAGCTGCCCGCCGCCGGCCGCTCGCTCGGCGAGGGCATCCGCGGATTCAAGGAGACGATCACCGGCGCGAAGGCCGATCTCAGCGAGACGGAGACGCTGTCGGCGTCCGCCGAGCCGGCGGCGAGCGAGCACAAGAGCGTCTGAGCGCCGGTCGGCCCGGCGACTCCGCCGCGGTCAGCGCAACAGCTCGGCGACGAGCCCGCGCAGCGCGCGGCCGTCCGGCGCGACGCCGTCGGCGCCGCCGAGGTCGTCTACCCGGAAGCGGCCCGTGGCCACCGCGAGCACGCGCACGCCGTCGGCGCGGGCACACGCGATGTCGCGCGGGGTGTCGCCGATGACGACCGTGCGCTCGCGCGGATGCGGGTCGTCCGCCGTTCCCGCTCGGGTCCGCGCCACCGCCGGCAGCCGCGTGCGGTCCTCGGAGTCCGAGCCGAAGCCGCCCTGGCCGGCCGGGAAGTAGTGGCCCACGCCCGCCGCCGCGAGCTTCATCCGCGCGATCGGCTGCAGGTTGCCGGTGACCAGCGACAGCCGTACGTCGTCGCGCGGCGCCAGCTCGGCCAGCAGCTCGCCCATGCCCGGGAGCACAGTGGAGGACAGGTCGTCGGGCACCCGCCGCGCGTACGCCTCCGTCGCGGCGGCGCGCAGCCCGGCCAGGCCCTCGTCGATGCGCCGCGCCGAGACCCCGAGCTGCAGGAGGATCGCCCGCGCGATCTCGAGGTCCGTGCGCCCCGCCGCGTCCACCTTCGTCCCCGCCGGCTCGACCCCGTAGACCTCGCCGATCGCCTCGTGCAGCGCGGCGGCATGCTCGCGCGCGGCACGGCGCAGCAGCGTGCCGTCGATGTCGAAGAGCAGGAGGAGCGGCGGGCTCAGCGCAGGAAGTCGGTGTCGTCGGTGAGCCGGTGGGCGAACGCGGCGATCAGCGCGATCGCCGCCTCGACGTCGTCGAGCGAGACGAGCTCCACCGGAGAGTGCATGTAGCGCAGCGGGATCGAGACGAGCCCGCACGGCACGCCGGCGCGCGAGCGGTGGATCGCGTCGGCGTCGGTGAACGTCCCCCGCCCGACGTGCGACTCGACCGTGAACGGGATGCCCTCGGCCGCGGCCGTCTCGTGCAGCAGCTCGAACACGCGCGGGTGCAGGATCGGCCCGCGCCCGATCACCGCGCCGCTGCCGAGCTCGTGCTTGCCCAGCTCGCGCACCGGGATCCCGGGCGCGTCCGTGGCGTGCGTGACGTCGACGACGATCGCCACCTGCGGCGCCAAGCTGAAGGCGGTGGTGGTCGAGCCGCCGAACGTCGTCTCCTCCTGGGTGACCGCGACCGCCGCGACGTCGCCCGCGGCCGGGCCCCGGTCCGCCACCCGCCGCGCCGCCTCGAGCGCGATGTAGCAGCCGAGGCGGTTGTCCATCGAGCGCGACACGACCCGGTGGTTGGGCAGCTCGACCGGATCGCCGGCCACCACCGCGACGTCGCCGATGCGCACGAGCGACCGCGCCTCGTCGCCGTCCTTGGCGCCGATGTCGATGTGCAGGTCGGTGAGCTTGGGCGCCTTCTCGCGCTCCTCGTTCTTGAGCAGGTGGATGGGCTTCTTGCCGACGACGCCGGGGATCTCACCCGCCTTGGTCTGGACCACGAGGCGCTGGCCGACGAGGATGATCGGGTCCCAGCCGCCCACGTTGGTGAACCACAGCATGCCCTCGTCGTCGATGTGGGTGACGACGAGGCCGATCTCGTCGATGTGGCCGACGATCGCGGTCAGCGGACCGCCGCCGTCGCCCTCGACGACGGCCACGCTGGAGCCGGCGACATCCGCGCGGACGTCGTCGGTGAACTCCCGCGCCGCCGCCCGCCAGACCTCCGCCGCCGGGCGCTCGTAGCCCGACGGGCCGGGCGTGGTCAGCAGGGCGCGCAGCAACGGGGAGAGGGCCATGACGCCGAAGAGTAGACCCGAGCGACCCGCCGTCAGTGCGTCAGGCGGCCGGCGTCGTCTCCTTCGGCCGTCCGCGCTCGTTGAGCAGCCAGTCGAGGATGGGCAGCAGCAGCAGGACCGCGCCGAGGACGACCAGGACGATCCCGGCGATCAGCGCGACGGTTCCCACCGTGCCCCAGCCCCAGGCGTTCAAGAGCAGACCGCGCAGGGTCTCTCCCCGGAAGAGCGTCTGCGTCTGCTGTGCCAGCTTCTGGTCGTCTGGATTGGCCTGCGCCGCCGCGCTGACCTCCGAGTAGGTCTTGCCGCCGCCGATCTCTTGGAGGTGCAGCCCGATGAAGTCCTCCGCGTAGGCCTTGGCCTTGGCGCCGGTGTCGACCTGCTGGCCGGCGTACTGCGAGAGGTTCGCCGGCAGGCCCGACTTCTCGTCCGGCGGGAAGAAGATCTTCTGCGGGGTGAGCTGGTCGTGGACGACCTGGTGGGCATAGCTGCCGCCGATGATCGCGAGCACGCCGGCGACGACCAGGCCGGCGGCGAGGCCCATGGCGATGGGCCGGAGACGAGTGATCCGATGGATGAGTGATCTCATGCAATCAGCATGAGACCGCGACCGGAGGCCTGGCGTCCGCACTCTCCCGCACCACAGGCGCGGCCGGCCCGCACGTCGAGCCCGTACCCGCCCAGTGCGACACGAGCGGCGAGCGATCGCATAGGGTCCTCACAAGCCGGGGGCTGGCCGTACTGCGCAGGCCCTGGCCCACTGGGAGAATCCGACCTCATGATCCGCGTCCTCGTCGTCGATGACCACCCGGTCGTGCGAGCGGGTCTCGAAGCGGTTCTGCGGGCCGAGCCGGGCATCGTCCCGATCGGAGCCGCCGTCGGACCGCACGACGCGCTCGCCCTCGTGCGCCGCGCGCGACCGGACGTCGTGCTACTCGACGTGCACCTCGGGCCCCACAACGGCCTGGACGTCTGCCGCCAGCTGCGCTCGGAGCCGCGCCCGCCGGCGGTCCTCATCATCTCGGCCAACGTGGACGGCGACCTCGACATCGCGGCCCGCGCGGCGGGCGCGCGCGGGGCGGTCGACAAGTCGACCGACCTGCACGCGCTGTTCGAGGCGATCCGCGTGGCCGCGCGGCCGGCGCAGGCCGCCTGAGCCGCGCCGCTACGAGGCGTTCAGCTGGCGCAGCACGTACGGCAGGATGCCGCCGTGGCGGAAGTACAGCGCCTCCTTGGGCGTGTCGATCCGCACCCGCGCCGTGAACTCCTTGTCGCCGGCCTTGACCGTCACCTCGCGCGGCGGCGCCGCGCCGGCGTTCAGCGGCTCGGCCACACCGGTGATCTCGAACTCCTCCTCGCCGGTCAGCCCGAGCGAGTCGGCGCTCTCACCGTCGGCGAGCTGCAGCGGCAGGACACCCATGCCGACGAGGTTCGAGCGGTGGATGCGCTCGAAGGACTCGGCGATCACCGCGCACGCCGAGCAGGTTGGTGCCCTTGGCCGCCCAGTCGCGCGACGAGCCCGAGCCGTACTCCTGGCCGCCGAGCACGACGAGCGGCACGCCCTCCTGCTGGTATCTCATCGCCGCGTCGTAGATCGACATCTGCCCGACTCGCCCGCCCTCGCCCAGATGCCGCGTCAGGCCGCCCTCGGTGCCCGGCGCGAGCTGGTTGCGCAGGCGGATGTTCGCGAACGTGCCGCGCATCATCACCTCGTGGTTGCCGCGGCGCGAGCCGTAGGAGTTGAAGTCCTTGGGCTTGATCCCGTGCTCCTGCAGGTACTGGCCCGCCGGCCCGTCGCGCTTGATCGAGCCCGCCGGCGAGATGTGGTCGGTCGTCACGCTGTCGCCGAGCTTGGCCAGCACGCGGGCGCCGTGGATGTCGGTCAGCGGCGGCGGCTCCGCCGTCAGGCCCTCCAGGAACGTCGGCCGGCGCACGTAGGTCGACTCGGGGTCCCACGCGAAGCGGTCGCCGGTGGGGATCTCGAGCGAGCTCCAGCGCTCGTCGCCCTCGAACACCTCGCCGTAGCTCTTGCGGAACATGTCGGCCTGCACCGCGCTGCCCACGGTCTCGGCCACCTCGTGCTCTGTGGGCCAGATGTCGCGCAGATAGACGTCGTTGCCGTCCTGGTCGCGGCCCAGCGGGTCGTTGACCATGTCGAAGTCCATCGTCCCCGCCAGCGCGTAGGCCACCACGAGCGGCGGCGACGCGAGGTAGTTCATCTTCACGTCGGGGTTGATGCGCCCCTCGAAGTTGCGGTTGCCCGACAGCACCGAGACGACGGCGAGGTCGCCCTCGTCGACCGCGGCCGAGACCTCCTCGGGCAGCGGACCGGAGTTGCCGATGCACGTCGTACAGCCGTAGCCGACGAGGTTGAAGCCGAGCGCATCGAGGTATCGGTCCAGGCCCGACCGCGCGTAGTACTCGGTCACGACCTTCGAGCCCGGCGCGAGCGACGTCTTCACCCACGGCTTGCTCTGAAGGCCCTTCTCGACCGCCTTCTTGGCCAGCAGCCCGGCGCCGATCATCACCGACGGGTTCGACGTGTTCGTGCAGGAGGTGATGGCGGCGATGACCACGCGCCCGTGGTCGAGGTCGGTCTCGACGCCGTTGGCCAGACGCACGGGCACCCGCTCCTTGGCCAGCGTCGTCAGCCCGTCCGCGCCTTCCGGCACGATGCAGTCGGGCTGCGGGGCGCCGCCGTTGCTGGCCGGCGGATCGGACGACGGGAACGACTCGGCCGACGCCTCGTCGGCCATCGTCATCACGTCGGGCGCCAGGTGGGCCAGCGCCTCGCGAAAGCGCGGCTGCGCCTCAGCCAGCGCGACCCGGTCCTGCGGGCGCTTGGGCCCGGCGATCGACGGCACGACCTCGGACAGGTCGAGCTCGAGGGTGTCGCTGTAGGTGGGCTCCTCCGAGGTCTCGTCGTGCCACAGCCCCTGCGCGCGGCAGTAGGCCTCGACCAGCTCGAGCTGCTCCCGGGGCCGACCGGTGAACTCGAGGTAGTGCAGCGTCTCGGCGTCGATGGGGAAGATCGCGCACGTCGCGCCGTACTCCGGCGACATGTTGCCGATCGTGGCGCGATCGGCGATCGGCAGGGCGGCCACGCCCGGCCCGTAGAACTCGACGAAGCGCCCGACGACGCCCTTGGCGCGCAGCATCTCCGTGACGGTGAGGACGAGGTCGGTCGCGGTGGCGCCCTCGGGCAGCGCGCCCGAGAGCTTGAAGCCGACGACCTGGGGCAGCAGCATCGACATCGGCTGCCCGAGCATCGCCGCCTCGGCCTCGATGCCGCCCACGCCCCAGCCGAGCACGCCGAGGCCGTTGACCATCGTCGTGTGCGAGTCGGTGCCGACCAGCGTGTCCGGGTAGGCGACGCCGTCGGTCTCGAACACGACGCGCGCGAGGTACTCGATGTTGACCTGGTGGACGATGCCGGTGTCGGGCGGGACGGCGGCGAAGTTCTCGAACGCCTGCTGGCCCCAGCGCAGGAACGCGTAGCGCTCCTGGTTGCGCTCGAACTCCCGCTCGGCGTTGATGCGGAAGGAGTCGGCCAGGCCGAACGAGTCGACCTGCACCGAGTGGTCGATGACAAGCTCGACGGGGACCAGCGGGTTGATCTTGGCCGGATCGCCGCCGAGATCGGCCATGGCGTCGCGCATGGCGGCGAGGTCGACGACGCAGGGCACGCCGGTGAAGTCCTGCAGGAGCACGCGCGCGGGCGAGAACGCGATCTCGTGCGACGGCTCGGCCTTCGCGTCCCAGCGGGCGACCTTCTCGATGTCGTCCTTCGTCACCGAGCCGTTGCCCTCGGTGCGCAGGAGGTTCTCGAGCAGGATCTTCAGCGAGAACGGAAGGCGGGCGACGTCGTAGGCGGACTGCAGGGCGTCGAGGCGGAAGTACTGGAGCTCACGGCCACCCACGGTGAGGGTGTCGAGGGCGTCGAAGGAATTCTCGGACACGGTGTCTCGGTCTCCTGGTCGGAGGATCTCTCACATTGTCCCACGCCCCCGGGGCCACGAACCCCGCGGTCCGCCCGTGACGGCGCCTCCAGCGCTGCCGCGGATCCTCCCGCCGGGCGCGCTAGCGGATGTGGCGGCCGGAGATCGCCCGCGCGATCACGAGCCGCTGGATCTCGGAGGTGCCCTCGAAGATCGTGTAGATCTTCGCGTCGCGATGCCAGCGCTCGACCGGGAACTCCCGGGTGTAGCCGTTGCCCCCGAGGATCTGGATCGCGCGCTCGGTCGCCCAGACCGCCACCTCGCCGGCCTTCAGCTTGCTCATCGAGCCCTCGGCGTTCTCGAACCGGTGGCCCGCGCGCGCCATCCACGACGCGCGCCAGACGAGCAGCCGCGCGGCGTCGATCTCCATCTTCATGTCGGCGAGCGTGAAGGCGATCGCCTGGTTGTCGACGATCGGGCGGCCGAACTGGACGCGCTCGCCGGCGTACTCGAGCGCGTACTCGTAGGCGGCGCGGGCGATGCCGAGCGCCTGGGCGCCGACGAGCGGCCGCGTCGCCTCGAAGGTCGCCATCGCCGCCTGGACCTTCGAGCGCTGGCCCTCGCGAGCGCGGGCGAGCCGCTCGTCGAGGCGCTCCTTGCCGCCCAGGACGTTCTCGGCCGGGATGCGGCAGTCGTCGAGGTGCACGTCGGCGGTGTGCGAGGCGCGCAGGCCGTGCTTGCGCACCTTGGCCCCCTGCTCGATGCCCTTCGTCTCGTCCTTGGAGATGACGAACGCGGCGTGGCCGCGGGCGCCGAGCTCGCGGTCGACCGCGGCGACCACGACGTGGACGTCGGCGATGCCGCCGTTCGTCGCCCACGCCTTCTGGCCGTTGAGCACCCACTCGCTCGTCGCCGCGTCGAAGCGGGCGGTCGTGCGGATGGCCGAGACGTCGGAGCCGGCGTCGGGCTCGGAGGCACAGAACGACCCGACCTTCGGCTCGTCGGCCGTGCCGTAGCAGCGGGGGATCCACTGCCCGATCTGCTCGGGCGTGCCCTGGCCGACGATGGCGGCCGCCGGCAGCGCCGTGCCCATGATCGCCAGGCCGATCCCGGCGTCGCCCCAGAACAGCTCCTCGTTGACGATCGGCATCGTCAGGCCGCTCTCGTCGGCGTAGAACTGGGCCATCCCCTCGAAGCTGTAGAGCCCGATCTTCGCGGCCTCCTGGATGATCTCCCAGGGCGTCTGCTCGCGCTCGTCCCACTCGGCGGCGGCGGGCCGGACCACCGACTCCGCGAAGCCGTGCACCCAGGACCGGATGTCGCGCTGGTCGTCGGAGAGCGCCAGCGAGAACGGCGTGGCGGCGTCCTGAGACTCGGTCGTGGCGGCCATGGATGCTCGGTCCTCCTGCGGGGGGCGGCGATGTCGTGGACCACGAGTGTAAACGATGGTTACCGGATGGTTCGAGCAGATAGACTCGGCGCACATGGCCACCTCGCTGCGGCGCCGGCGCGAGCGCGAGATCGTCGACGCCACCCGTGCGCTGTTCGACGAGCGGGGCGCCCAGGACGTGCCGATCGAGGACATCGCCCGGCAGGCGGGGATCAACAAGGCGCTGATCTACCGCCACTTCGCGTCCAAGGAGGAGCTGTTCGTGCTCACCGCGACGCGCTACCTGGAGGAGCTGTCGTCCGCGCTGCACTCGATCGACCCCGGCGCGCCGCCCCGCGAGCGGCTGATCGCGTGCGTCGAGCGCTTCAGCAGCTACTGCC
>JAWKKD010000012.1:0-165400 GCA_041393435.1 Solirubrobacterales bacterium
ACCTCGTCGGCGGGCTGCCGGAGTTCGAGCGCTCGGTCGACGATCAGCGTCGCCACCTGGAGACCGTGCTCGACCTGGCCGAGCGAGCCGACGTCCCGCTGGACCTGCACATCGACTACATGGACGATCCGCAGCTGCGCACGCTCGAGATGCTGGCCGACATGACCGTGGCCCGCGGCCTGCAGGGCCGCGTCAACGCCGGGCACTGCTGTGCGCTCGCCGCCTACCCCGACGACGAGGCGCAGCGCGTGATCGAGAAGGTCCGCGAGGCCGAGATCCGGATCGCGGTCATGCCCATGGCCAACCTGCAGATGCTGGGCGGGACCGGCCGAACCCCGACGCACCGCGGCAGCTCACGGATGGCCGAGCTGCTCGACGCGGGCGTTGCGGTCGCGGCCGGCTCCGACAACATGTTCGACATCTGGTATCGCTTCAACCGTATGGATCCCGTCGAGCTGGCGTTCGTGACGTGCCTGTCCGGGGGCCTGCGCACCGACGACGAGGTCCGCACGGCGTTCGAGATGACGAACGTGCGGGCGTTCGAGGTGCTGGGCCGCGAGCGCCCCGAGCTGCGCGCCGGCGCGCCGGCCGACTTCGTCGTCCTCGGAGCCGACAACGTCGTCGACGTCCTGCGCAACCTGCCCGGACGGCGCATCACCGTCCGCCGCGGACGCGTGATCGCGGGACGCGAAGGTGGCCTGTGGACCACGGGCTGAGCGACCCGGGCCGTCCCCGCCGGTGACCGCGGCCTGACGCCGATGGAGACGCTCGACGACGCGATCGCTCACCTCGGCGCCGGCGGCGGCCTGTGGCTGGCGCTGCTGGTGGCGGTCCTGCTCGGCCTGCGCCACGCCACCGACCCCGATCACCTGACCGCGGTCTCGACGCTGGTCATGTCCGACCCCCGGGACGGGTCGCGCCGTGCCGGTCGCCTCGGCCTGGCTTGGGGCCTGGGCCACGCCACGACGCTGTTCGCCTTCGGCCTGCCCGTCGTCCTGGTGCGCCGCGTGCTGCCCGAACCCGTCCAGCGGGCGGCCGAGCTGACCATCGGCATCGTGATCGTCGTTCTCGCGATCCGCCTGCTCGTGCGCTGGCGGCGCGGCTATCTGCATACGCACCCGCACCGCCACGGTGAGCGCTGGCACGCCCATCCGCACGTCCACGAGGAGGCGGCCGTCGCGCACGGGCCCGATCATGCCCACGCGCACCCCGAGGCGCTGGGGCGCAGCCCGCGGGCGGCGTTCGGCATCGGCCTGGTCCACGGGATCGGCGGTTCGGCGGGGGCGGGCATCCTGCTCGTCGGCGCGCTGCCGGGCGAGGCGGCGGCCACCGCGGCGCTGGCCCTGTTCGCGGGCGCGACCGCGCTGTCGATGGCGCTGCTGTCGGCGGGGTTCGGGCGGGCGCTGGCGACGCGGGCCGGCGTCACCAGCATGCGCGTCACCGCGCCGGCGTTCGGGCTGTGCGGGATGCTGTTCGGCGTCTGGTACGCGCTGGGCGCGCTCGGCGCCCTTCCGGGCTGAGCGCGCCCGCGCCCTTCCTGGCCGGCAGATGCTCCTCTGTCGGCGCGGCTGGTCGGGCGCGCGCGTCGTCATCCCGTTGTGCGCGGCGAGCGCCCCCGTATCCTCTGCGCCAACCACGAATATCGCGAACGCAGGAGACCTCCCATGGCCGTCGCCGTCCCCTTCGAGGAGAAGACCGACGAGCAGAAGGCGATCACCGAGATGGTGCGCCAGTTCGTCGACGAGCAGATCCTCCCCAACGCGGAGCACTACGACCACGAGGACTCCTTCCCGGAGCCGATCGTCGAGCAGATGAAGGAGCTCGGGCTCTTCGGGGTGACGATCCCCGAGGAGTACGGCGGGATGGGGCTGGACCTGACGACCTACGCGATGATCGTCGAGGAGCTCTCGCGCGGGTGGATCTCGATCTCGGGCGTGATCAACACGCACTTCATCGGCTCCTACCTGCTGATGAAGTTCGGGACCGACGAGCAGAAGCGCAAGTACCTGCCGAAGATGGCCACCGGTGAGATCCGGGCGGCGTTCTCGCTGAGCGAGCCCGAGCTGGGCTCCGACGTGCAGGCGATCAAGACGTCGGCCCGCAAGCTCGACGACGGCGCCTACGAGATCAACGGCCAGAAGATGTGGGTGACCAACGGCCTGCGCTCGGGCCTGGTGTTCACGCTGGTCAGGACCGACCCCGAGGCCGAGCCGCGCCACCGCGGCTTCACCTGCTTCATCGCCGAGAAGGAGCCGGGCGAGCCCAACACCCCGGGGCTGACCGTCCCGCCGCAGATCAAGAAGATGGGCTACAAGGGCGTCGAGTCGACCGAGCTCGTCTTCGACGGCTACCGCTGCCCGGCCGAGAACATCCTCGGCGGCGAGGCCGCCGGGTTGAACGCGGGCTTCTCGCAGATGATGGACGCGCTCGAGGTCGGCCGCGTGAACGTCGCCGCGCGCGGGGTCGGCGTCGCGCAGCGCGCGCTCGAGCTCGCGCTGCGCTACAGCCAGGAGCGCAAGACGTTCGGCAAGCCGATCGCCCAGCACCAGGCCATCACGTTCAAGCTCGCCGACATGGGCACGCAGACCGAGGCGGCGCGCCTGCTGACGATCCGCGCGGCGCGGCTGAAGGACGCCGGCCAGCGCTCGGACATGGAGGCGGGGATGGCGAAGCTGTTCGCGTCGGAGGCCGCGCGCTTCTGCGCCGAGGAGTGCCTGCGCATCCACGGCGGCTACGGCTACTCCAAGGAGTACGAGATCGAGCGGCTGTACCGCGACGCGCCGCTGCTGCTCATCGGCGAGGGCACATCGGAGATCCAGAAGATGGTGATCGGCCGCAAGCTGCTCGAGCGCCACAAGATCTGATGTCCAGCGCCAGCGACACCGCAACGCTCATCACCTCGGCGGTGACCCGCCTCCTGGACGAGGTGCCGGCGCTCAAGCCGCTCAAGCTGGTCGTCGGGCTCGACCTGCGCGCCCGCGGCGACACGCAGCAGTACCGCATCGAGATGCCCGGCCCGAAGGTGACCAAGGACATCGCCGCCGACGCCCGCGTGCGGGTCGAGGTGCCGCGGGCGTTCTTCAACGAGATGGCCAAGGACGGGCAGGTCGCGGACTGGCGCGAGGCGTTCATGTACGGCCAGGCCAAGGCGACCGGGCCGACGCAGATCCTGCAGCTGATCGAGCGGGTCGTGGACAAGCAGGAGGAGCGCCAGCGCACCCGCCGCGCCAGCCGGCCGTGAGCCGCATGCCCCCCGAGTGGGCGCCGCACGAGTGCACGATCATGGGGTGGCCGTGCCGGCTGGAGCTGTGGGAGGACCGTCTGGAGGAGGCCCGGGCGGAGTACGCGGCGGTGGCCAACGCGATCGCCGCGTTCGAGCCCGTGCTGATGATCGCCCGGCCCGGCGACGGCGCGCAGGCGCGGTCGATGCTGGCCGGGGCCGTCGACGTGTGGGAGGCGCCGATCGACGACTCGTGGCTGCGCGACAGCGGCCCGATCTTCACCGGCGAGCAGGGGGTGTGCTTCGGCTTCAACGCGTGGGGCGGGAAGTTCCCGCCGTGGGACGACGACGCGACGATCGCGGCGCGGGTCTGCGAGCACCTCGGCCGGCCCTGGGTGCGCTCGGACCTGGTGCTCGAGGGCGGCTCGATCGCCGTCGACGAGGCCGGCACGCTCATCACCACCGAGCAGTGCCTGCTGCACCCCAATCGCAACCCGTCGTGGTCGCGGGCCGAGATCGAGGACGAGCTGGTCGCGCGTCTGGGCGCGGCGCGGGTCGTCTGGCTCGGGCAGGGGCTCGTCGAGGACCGCGACACCGACGGCCACGTCGACCTCATCTGCATGCCGATCCCGGGCGGCGGCGCGCTACTGCAGCACGTCGAGGAGGACAACCCGAACTTCGCCGCGATGGTCGACAACGCGCGGCGGCTGCAGCGGGCCGGCATCGACGTGACGCTGGTCGACGTGCTCGCCTACGACGACGACGTCGCGATGAGCTACCTCAACGCGTACGTGTGCAACGGCGCGGTCATCGTCCCGCAGGCCGGCGACCACGACCTCGACGAGCGGGCGCTGGAGATCCACCGGCTGGCCTTCCCGGACCGCGAGCCGATCGGCGTCCCCGGGCTGACGCTGGCGTTCGGCGGCGGCGGGCCGCACTGCATCACGCAGCAGGTCCCGGCCGTGGACTGAGTCGCGCCGCGGCGTCGCGTCCCGGCGGCGGGGCTCAGTGCGGCGCGGGCGGGCGGCCGGGGACCGCGGCGCGGCCGACCTCGGCCAACCGCGCGTGCAGCCGCTCGCGCAGCTCGTCGGGCTCGTACTCGCGCTGCGCGCGCTGGCGGCGGCGCACGACCACCGCGCCGGTGACCGCCACGCCGGCCAGGCCGGCCAGCCCGATGAGCTTCCAGGGCACGCGCATCGGCTCGTAGGGTACGCGCGTGCTCACGCTCGACGAAGCCGTCGCCACCGCCGCGACCGGCGACATCTGGCTGTTCCGCGGCCGCACGGCCGCCGACGTCGCCATCCGCACGGTGACCAACAGCCCGGTCAACCACGTCGGCATGGCGGTCGCGATCGACGACCTGCCGCCGCTGCTCTGGCACGCCGAGCTCGGCCGCTCGCTGCCCGACGTGTGGACGGGCGAGCGCCAGCGCGGCGTGCAGCTGCACCGGCTCGCCGACGCCGTGCGCACGTGGGACGAGCGCTACCACCAGCGTGCCTGGGTGCGCCAGCTGGAGGGCACCATCGAACGCCACCACGAGGACCGGCTGATGGAGGCGATCGCGCGCTACGACGGCCACCCGTTCCCCACCACGCTGTCGCTCGCCGGCCGCTGGCTGCGGGGCCGCTTCCGGCGCCGGCGCGAGGTGTCGCTGGAGACGATCTACTGCGCGGAGCTCGTGGCGCGCACCTACCAGGCGATGGGGCTGCTGCCCGCCGACCGCGCGGCGAGCTGGTACGACCCCGGGCGGTTCTGGAGCGGCGACCGCATCGAGCTCGTGCCGCCGTTCTCGCTCGGCCCGGAGATCGCGGTCACCTGACGATGGGCCGGGCGATCCCGTGCGCCGTCAGGCCCGGCAGCGGGCGATACCGGCGCGGAATGAGCACCTGGCCGAGCTTGGCGCCCAGCCGCTCGGCCTCGGGCAGCAGCGCCTGCTCGTCGATGGTCAGCAGCCGGCCGCCGTCCACGACGACACGCCCGGCGACCATGACCGATTCGACATCGGTGCCGACGCCGTAGCGCACGAGCGTCCCGATCGGGTCGTAGGCCGGGGTCAGCCGCACGTTGCGCCCGTCGACGACCACCACGTCGGCCGCCTTGCCGACCTCGAGCGAGCCGATCTCGTCATCCCAGCGCAGCGCACGGGCGCCCTCGATCGTGGCCATCGTCATCGCGTCGAGCGTCGTGAACGACCACGGGTCGTAGAGCGGGATGCCGGTGGCCTGCGTGTGCATGACGAACGCGTGGCGCATAACCTTGAACACGTCGTTGATGACCGTGTCGCAGCCGAGGCCCACCGGCACGCCGGCGGCCCGCATCGTCACGACCTTGGTCACCGCCGAGACGATGTCCGTGCACACGATCGGCGCGTGGGCAAGGGCCGCACCGGTCTCGGCCAGCAGGCGGATCTCGCGATCGGTGGTGAGCATCGCGTGGATGGCCAGGAAGTCCGGCGACAGGACGCCGATCGTGTGCAGGTGCTCGAGCGGCCGCTCCCCGAACAGGGCGACCGACAGCTCGATCTCCTCGCGGTCGCGGTTGACGTGGACCATCATGCCCGTGCCGTGGCGCTGGGCCAGCTCGCGCGTCTGGAGGAAGCGCTCCTCCGAGCAGGACGGCACCCCGAGGTTGTTGATCCAGGGCCGCAGGCGCCCCTCGCCGCGCTCCTTCCAGCGCACGAGGAACTCCTCGGTGCGGGCCAGGTCGTCGCGCAGCGCACCGGGGTCGTCGTCGTAGGTCGACACTTCGTCGATCTGGTCGTAGTTGCCGGCCAGGTGCGTGTGACGGTCGCCGGTGCCGCGCGCCATCGCGCAGCGGATGCCGGTCTCCATGACCGCCTGGGCGATCGGCTCCTCGTGCTCGGGCGTGCACGTCGTCTCGGCCACCGTCGTCACGCCGGCGCGCAGCAGCTGCGCGATGCCGACGTGCGCGCTGACCTGCGCGTCGGCCTCGTCCATGGCCATCTCGCAGGGGATGTAGACCCGGTAGATGTTCGGCAGGTCCTCGAGCGCGTAGTCGCGCACGAGGACCTGCGCGAGGTGGTTGTGGCAGTCGATCAGGCCGGGGATCACGAAGCGGTGCGCGCCACCGAGCGTGGCCGCCGCCTCGAAGCGCTCGCGCAGCTCCTGCGCAAGACCCACCGCCGCGATGCGGCCGTCGCGGACGGCGACCGCGCCGTCGCGCAGGATCCGGCGCTGCGGGTCCATCGTGATGACGGTGCCCTCGACGAGGGCGTCGGCATGCTCGGGCATCAGCTGACCTCCAGGGCGGCGGTGGCGCCCGCCGGCTCGCGCTGTACGCGGGTGCGCGCCAGCACCCGTTCGCCGCGCAGGACGATGCGGTCCTCGGTCGCCGTGGCGATCGCCTCGCGCAGCGAGCGGCCGGCCACGGCCAGCAGCTCGGCCGGAGACCCGGCGGCGATCCGCACCTCGGGCAGCCCCATGACGCGCCGGGCGGCGTCGCTGACGAGGTGGTATGCGGTCTGCACGTCCAGCTGGCCGGCGGCGACCAGCAGCTGGGCGGTGTGCAGTGGATCGCCACAGCCGATGGGGTTGAAGACGTCCTGCACGTTGTCGCCGCCGCCGGCCACCACCACTCCGGCGCTCATGAGCGCGCCGATGGCGGTCAGGCCGCGCGGTGTCGCCGCCGGCAGCTCACGACCCTGCAGCAGGAGGTTCGTCAGCGGGCAGGTGACCACGCCGACGCCGGCCGACGCCACCGCGGCGGCCACCGCGGCCTGGGCGTCGGGCGGGCGCATCCCCAGGCTCACGCAGTGGCTCGCCGTCGCCGGGCCGCGGAAGCCCGCCGAGCAGCGCTGGGCGAGCTGCTCCAGGCCCTCCGAGGCCTCGAGCCGCTCGTCGGTGTGCAGGTCGACGCCGAGGCCGTAGCGCGACGCGATCTCGAGGGCGGCGTCCAGGTCGCCGGTGGGGTCCGGCGTCACGTGCGCGGCACCGCCGATCAGGTCGACGCCCAGCTCGGCCGCCTCGCAGAGCAGGCGCCGGTTGTCGGCGCCCTCCTCGCCGGCCAGCGGGTAGGCCAGCGCCACGACCTGCACGTCGACCAGCCCGCGCAGCTCATCGCGCACCGCCACGAGCGCCTCGGCGCCGCGCACGCCGATGCCCTCGCCGACGTCGACGTGCGAGCGGATCGCGGTGGCACCGCGGGCGAGCGTGGCCAGCGCAGCGGTCCTGGCCCGCTGCGCGATGTCGTCGACGCTCAGCCCGCGCCGATGGTCGTGCCAGCGCTCGATCGCGGTCAGCAGGTCCGGCGCGGGCGTCGCGAAGCGGTCGGCGGTGAAGGCCTTGTCGAGGTGCGCATGCGGCTCGGCCGGCGCCGGAAGGAGGACGTGGCCCGACAGGTCGAGGACCGCCTCGCCGTCGCCGGCCTCGAGCGTCCCGGTGCCCGCCACCGCCTCGATGCGCTCGCCGCGCACGCGCACGTCGGCGCGCGAGTCGTCGGCCAGCGCCGCCCCTCGCAGCAGCATCCCGGCGCTCATGACGCGCACCACCGGGACCGGGGCCCCGCCGCGTTCGCGGCGGGGCCGACTTCCGTCGGTCTAGCTCCCATTGCCCGTCGGGACGTACGGGACCTCGAACGAGCCGTCCATGATCTCCTGCTGGACCTTCTCCATCTCGGTCTTGACCTTGGGCGGGATCTCGGCCGCCGAGTACTGCGGGTTGAGCTGCAGCTTCACGCCGCCTTCCTTGAGGCCGAACGAGTAGGTCTTGGCCGGCTGGAAGGTGCCGGCCGTCGTGTCCTCGGCCATCTTCTTGAGGTACGGGTACGGGTCGTAGATGACCGTGCCGACGATGTTCTTCGGCGCCGACGACGATTGGTCGCTGACGTAGCCGAACCCGCTGACGTTGTGCTGCTTGATCGCCTGGATCATTCCGTTGGCCTGCGCGCCGCCGCATGCGAGCACGACGTCAGAGCCCTGGCTGATCTGTCCGTTGATCGCCTGCTGGCTCTTGGCCACGTCGTTCCAATCGCCCAGGTACGTCGTGAGCTGCTTGACCTTCGGGTTGGTGCGCTTGGCGCCTGCCTCGAACGCCTGCATCTCGGCGTGACACAGCGGCACGTCCTGGCCCGCCGCCCCGCTGATGACGTTCGACTTGGTGATGCCGCCCGCGAGCATCCCCGCCAGGTACGCGCCCTGGTAGATCGGCTCGTCGAAGAGCGCGACGTTCTTCGTGGGCTTGATCCCGAACGTGGCGAAGTTGACGTCGGGGAACTTCTCGCCGACGGGGTTCGTGGCGTCCGGCCACGTCGAGTAGGCGATGACGAGGTCCTCGCCCGACTGCGCGTACTGGCGGATGACCTGGCTGGCCCCCGCGGTGTCCTGCGGAGCGCTCGTCGTCACCCTCAGGTCGACAGCGCCTTCGGACTTCAGCTTCTGGGCGGCGTTGTAGCCCTGGTTGCACCACGGGTCGCTGCTCCCGCACGGGAGCACGAGCGCCATCTTCACCGCCTTCTCCGACGACGATGCCGTCGTGCCGGCGCCGGTGCTGGCGCCGGAGGCCGTCGTGCCGTCGCCACCGCTGCTCCCGCAGGCCGACAGGACCACCACCACCACGGCGATGACCGACAGCCCGGCGACCGGCGCTCTGAGCCGTGCTCGCCTCATGACCAACCTCCTCCTCGTTGGGTTGTTGCCGTCAACGACTTGCCTCTTTGCGAAACGGGATTCCGAGCGCCGACGGCTGCGCGCTGCGGCGCGCGAAGACCGTCGCGATCACCAGCACCGCGAGCGTGATCAGGTAGGGCAGCGCCTGGAACAGCTCGTAGGGCACGTCGGTGCTCGTGCCGCCGCTCACGGCGCGGACCTGCACCTGCAGCGCGTCGGTGAAGCCGAACAGGAACGTGCCGCCGAACACCAGCAGGGGGTTCCAGCGCCCGAAGATGACCAGCGCGATCGCGACCCACCCGCGACCGGCCGTGACGTTGGGCTGGAACAGGTTGAGGTTGCCGATCACGAGGACGGTGCCGCCCAGGCCGGCCATCCCGCCGCAGATCAGCAGCGCGCGCCAGCGGATGCGCGACACGTTGACGGCCGCCGCGTCGGCGGCCTGCGGGCTCTCGCCGACCGCCCGGATCGAGAGGCCGAACCGGGTGCGCATCAGCAGCAGCCAGACGCCGACGGCGATCACCCCGGACGCGTACAGCAGCGCGTTCTGGTCGAACAGCACCTTCCCGACCCCGGGGATGTCGCCCAGGAGCGGGATCTTCAGGTCGGGGATGTCGGGGATCGTCGGCTGCTCCGAGCCGCCGAACAGCTTCTCGAACAGGAACGCGGTGATGCCCTGAGCGAACAGCACGATGGCGATGCCGTTGATCACCTGCTCCGTCTTGAGCGTCACGCTCAGGAAGGCCATGAGCGCGCCGACCAGGACGCCGACGGTCACGCCGCACAGCGCACCGACGACCGGGCTGTCGGTGTAGTAGGCGCCCAGGAAGGCGCCCATCGCGCCCGAGAGCATCATGCCCTCCAGGCCGAGGTTCAGGACGCCGGCGCGCTCGGCGACGGTTTCGCCCAGCGCGGCCAGCGCCGTCGGCATCGCCAGCAGGATCGCCGAGCTGAACAGGACGGTGAGGCCGCTGCCGCCGAAGATCGCCGACCAGTCCATCAGCGCCTCGCGAGCCGGTCCGCGATCAGCAGGAACACCACGAAGACCCCCTCGATGGCCAGCACGATCGAATAGGGCAGGCTCTCGGTGACGCTCATTGCCTGGCCGCCCGCCTGCAGCGTGGCCACGAGCAGGCCGGCCAGCAGGACCCCGATCGCGTTGCAGCGCCCGATCAGCGCGACGACGATCGCCGTGAAGCCGGTGCCGACGGACAGGTTCGGGTCCAGCCGGTCCGAGACGCCGAGCGTCTGGACGATGCCGGCCAGCCCCGCGAGCCCGCCCGAGATCACCATCAGTCGGATCGCCATTCGCCCGGCGGGGACGCCGGCGGTCTGCGCCGCATCGGCGTTGAGCCCGAGCATGCGCAGCCGGAACCCGAACGGCGTGCGCCCCATCAACCAGGCGACGACCGGCACGAGCACGAGGGCGAACAGCACGCCGATGTGCACCGAGACGCCCGGCAGATCGGGCAGCAGGGCGGCGTGCGGCATCGCCTGGCCCGACAGCCCGTTGGTGGCCGCCGGGTCGCGCAGCGGCTGGCGGACCGCCCACTGGAAGAGCAGGATCCCGATGTAGGTGAGCAGCAGCGAGGTGATGACCTCGTTGACGCCCCAGCGCGCCCGCAGGACCCCGACGATCAGGCCCCAGACGGCACCGCCGATGATCCCCCCGACCAGTGCGGCGGCGATCAGCACCGGGCCGGAGCTCACCGGCAGCTCGACGGCCACCGCGCCGCCGGTGAGCGCGCCGACGAACAGCTGGCCCTCGGCACCGATGTTCCAGACGCCGCCGCGGAAGGCGAGCGCGAGGCCGAGCCCGATGATCACGAGCGGCGTGGCCTGGGCGAGAACCTCGCCGAAGGCCAGGGGGTTGCCGAACGCGCCGTCGAGCAGCGCGCTGTAGGCCGACAGCGGGTCGCCGCCGGCCGCGACGATCAGACCGGCCCCGAGCAGCAGGGCCAGCACGACCGCCCCCGTCGGGGCGCCGACGGTGGCCAGCCGCCGGCGGTTGAGGCCCAGGCGCCCGGCCGGCGCCGCGATGACGCTGGTCGCGGAGGTCATCAGGCACCCTCCGGCGCGGTGGCGACCATCGGCTCGGGGCCCGAGCCGCCCATCGCCAGGCCGACCCGCTCGCGATCGAGCTGGTCGCGCTCCCAGGTGGCGACGACCCGCCCGCGGTACAGCACGCAGCAGCGGTCCGCCATGCTCATGACCTCGTCGAGCTCGGTGGAGATGAGCAGGATCGCCATGCCGGCCTCGCGGGCCGCGGCGAGCTGCTCCCAGACGAACTCGATGGCGCCGACGTCGAGCCCGCGGGTCGGCTGGGCGGCGATCAGGCAGCGCAGCTCGCCGGTGAGCATCCGCGCCAGCACGACGCGCTGGGCGTTGCCGCCCGACAGCGTCGCAGCGGGCTGCCCCGGATCGCCGACGCGGATCGAATAGCGCTCGACGAGGCCTCTCGCGCGCTCGCGGATCGCGCGGCGGTCGACGCGCAGCAGGGTGCCGTAGGGCGGGCGGTCGATGCGGTCGAGCACCAGGTTGTCGGCGACCGACAGCTCACGGATCACCCCGCGGCGGTAGCGGTCCGAGGGCACGAGGCCGAGCCCTCGCCGCAACCGCTCGCGGGGATCGGCGCCGGTGATGTCCTGTCCGTCCAGCGCGATCGTCCCGGCCCCGGGTCGGCGCAGCCCCATCAGCACCTCCTCGAGCTCGGCCTGACCGTTGCCCTCGACGCCGGCGACGGCGACGATCTCGCCGCCGCGCACGCAGAAGGCCACGTCCTCGAGCGCTGGCGTCCCGCGGTCGCCATCGGCGCACAGGCCGTGCACCTCGAGCACGGGCGCCGCATCGCGCCGGCCGCCGCCGTCCTCGCCGAGGCTGCGCCGGCCGGCGGCGACCCGCATCAGGGTGACGTCGCGCCCGACCATCAGCCGCGCCAGCTGCTCGGCCGACGTCTCCGACGGCGTGGGGGATCCGGCCGGCTCGCCGTGGCGCAGCACGGTGATGCGGTCGGCCCAGCGCAGGACGTCGTCGAGGTGGTGGGTGATGAACACGACGGCGGCGCCCCCGCGGGCCAGGCCCTGCAGCTTGGGGAACAGACGCTCGGTCTCGACCGGCGTGAGCGTCGCGGTCGGCTCGTCGAGGATCAGGATGCGCGCGTCGCGAAACAGCGCGCGCAGGATCTCGACGCGCTGCTGCTCACCCACCGAGAGCTGCCACACGCGGGCGCGCGGGTCGACCTCCAGCCCGTAGCGCTCGCCCAGCTCGACCAGCCGGCGCTCGACGGCCCGTAGCTCGCCGCGGCGCAGCATCGGCGCGCCGCGCTCTCCGAGCACCATGTTCTCGGCGACGGTGAGCGTCGGGACCAGCATGAAGTGCTGGTGGACCATGCCGATGCCCGCGGCGATCGCGTCCTGCGGGTTGCGCAGCGCCTGTTCGCGCCCGCCGATGGCGATCGTCCCGGCGTCGGGCTGATGCAGCCCGTAGAGGATGTTCATCAGCGTCGTCTTGCCGGCGCCGTTCTCTCCCAGCAGCGCGTGGATCTCGCCCGCGTGCAGGTCGAGGTCGACGCCCGACAGCGCCTGCACGGGGCCGAAGCGCTTCTCGATGCCGTGCATCGCCACGAGCGGGGCGTCAGGCATCGACCACCGCCCGCATCACGTCGCCGCACACGGCGTGCACGACGTCGATCGCGCGTTGGCCGGCGACCGGGAACGGGATGACCGCGAGCTCGCCGATCGCCGGGACCGCATCGAGCAGCGCCTCCACCTGGGCGCGGCACTCGGCCGGCGTGCCGGCGATCGCGAAGCGTCGCACCAGCTCGACCGGCACCTCGCCCGCGGCGCGCCGCACGGCGTCGCGCGACGGGGTCCAGCCCGTACGGTCCATGACCGCGGCGAAGGCGGTGGGCGGCTCGATGCCCAGCTCGCCGAGGATCGGCCGGCTGGTCACGAGCGACGTGGCGACCATCGGGCGGACCGCGTCGATGGCGGCGCCGGCGTCCTCGGACACCGCGCACGCCACCCACGCCGTCAGCTCGAGATCCGCGAGCGAGCGCCCCGCGCGCCGGCATCCCCCCTCGACGTGGTCGAGCGCGTAGCTCCAGCCCTCGACGCTGCTGACGTTGCCGACGATCACCCCGTCGGCCAGCGCTCCGGCCAGCTCGAGCACCTTGGGGCCGCGCGAGCCGATGAAGATCGGGACGTCCGGCCGCGGCGCGACGAAGTCCAGCTGGGCGTCCTGCGCGCGGATCACGCCGTCGACCGTGATTCGTTCGCCGGCCAGCAGCCCGCGGATCAGCTCCACCGCCTCGCGCAGCGCCGTCGCCGGTGCGCGCCGCTGCACGCCCAGCGCGCGGTGGTTCGTCCCGCCGGCGCCGAGCCCGAGCACCGCCCGCCCGCCGGACAGCTCGTCCAGCGTGGCGATCGCGGCGGCCAGCAGGGCCGGGTGGCGGCTGTACGGATTCGTGACGCCCGGACCGAGCCGCAGATCGCGCGTGACGGCGGCGATCGCCGCCAGGACCGTGAAGACGTCCTTCTGCAGCCGGTCGTCGTTGACCCACACTCCGACGCACCCGAGCCCCTCGGCGGCGACGGCGAGCTCCACCAGCTCGGCCAGCGGCTCCTCCGGCGCCAGGGCGACCGCGAGGCGCACGCCGGTCACGCGCGGGCCCCCAGATCGATCCGCATGTTCAGCAGGCCGTCGACCCACAGCCGCTGGCCGGCGCGCACGAGCACGTTCGTGTCCTCGGCCTCGACCAGCAGCGGTCCCTCGATCGAGTGGCCCGGCCGCAGCCGCTCGGCGGCGTAGACCGGGACGTCGTCGGGCGCCGTGCCGTCACCGAGGTGGATGGGGCGGCGGCCGAGCAGGGCGTCGGCCGGTGCCACGTCTTCGTCCTCGAGCCAGTCGAGCGCCGGGGTGGGGAGGGCCGCCGATGCCTCGACGCTGAACGTCATCGCCTCCACGCCCGCCTGCCGGTAGGCGGTGCCGGCGCCGAACTTGGCCTCGTACATCGTGCAGAAGCGCTCGATCACCGTCTCGCCGCCGTCGCCGGCGTCGAGGTCGGCCGCCTGCACCGGGACGCGCACCGTGTGGACCTGGCCGCGGAATTGCAGGTCGACTCCCCAGCGCAGCTCGAGGTCGACCGTCGGCAGGCGCTCGGCCTCCAGCCCGGCGATCAGCCGCGCCTCCAGCGTCTGGAAGTGCCCGCGCCAGCGGTCGAGCGCGAACGGGGCGAGCATCGGCTCGGAGACCATCTCGACGCGCTTGACGTCGCTCGAGGCGATGCCGAAGGCCGAGAACACCGACGCCGTCCGCGGGATCACGATCTCGCGGCAGCCCAGCTTGCTGGCGTATGAGCCGACGTGCAGTCCGGCGGCGCCGCCGTAGCCGAACACGGCGAAGGCCGACGGGTCCAGGCCGCGTTCCACCGTCACCCGGCGGATGAGGTCGGCCATCTGGGCGTCGACGATGTCGAGCATCGCCGAGGCGGCCTCCTCGACGCTCATCCCCAGCGGACCGGCGATGCGCTCGGCGACCGCCGCATGCGCGCGCTCGCCGTCGAGGCGCATGCGGCCGCCCAGGAAGGCGTCCGGGTTGATGCGCCCGAGCACGACGTTGGCGTCGGTGACGGTGGGCTCCGTGCCGCCGGCGCCGTAGCAGGCGGGGCCGGGTCGCGCGCCCGCGCTCTGCGGGCCGACGCGCAGGATCCCCGTCTCAGGCTCCACCCAGCCGATCGAGCCGCCGCCGGCGCCCACGGAGGGCACGTCGATCGTCGGCAGCACCACCGGATACTTCTCGTACACGGGCGCCTCGGCGTAGGCGACTTCGCCGTCGACCACGAGGCCGACGTCGAAGCTCGTGCCGCCGACGTCGGTGGCCAGCACGGGGTCCAGGCCCAGGCGCGCGGCCAGCGCGCGCGTGCCGAGCATGCCGCCGGCCGGGCCCGAGGACAGCAGCGAGACGCCGCGCCGGCTGGCCTCGTCGACCGACGACACGCCGCCCGCCGAGTGCATCACCGCGATCGCGCCGCGATGCCCGGCGCCCTGGAGGAGGTCGCGCATCCGGCCCAGGTAGCGACGCACGGCGGGCGTCAGGTACGCGTTGAGCACGGTGGTCGACGTGCGCTCGTACTCGCGCATGACCGGCGCCAGCTCGCTGGAGAGCGTGACGAACGGCCCGTCCCCGTCGGTGGACTGGGCCTCCAGCCAGGCGCCGAGGCGCTCCTCGTGATCGGGGTTGAGAAACGACCACAGCAGGCTGACCGCGATGGCCTCGACGCCCTCGGCCCGCAGGCGCTCCGACAGGCCGTCCAGGCGGTCGACGTGCAGCGGGACCACGACCTCGCCATGGCGGTCGACGCGCTCGTCGACCCCGAAGATCCGCGACCGCGGCACGAGCGGCACCGCCTTGCTGAGCCGGGCGACGTCGATGATCTCGTCCTCGCTGAGCCCGGCGACCTTCTGCATGGTGCGGCCGATGACGATCGCGTCCTCGTGCCCGCGGGTGGTCAGCAGGGCCGTCTTGGCCCCGCCGTGGGTGATGAGGAGGTTGGTCGCCACGGTCGTGCCGTGGGCGAAGACCGTCGTCTGGCCCAGCAGCCCCTCCAGGGAGAGGTCCAGGCGGCGCGCGACCTCGGTGACCGCGTCGAGCACCCCGCGCTCGAAGTCGGGGGCGTCGAGGGCGCCTTCGCGCGCGTCACCACGCCCGCGTCGCTCAACGCGACGCAGTCGCTGAAGGTGCCGCCGCTGTCGACCGCGACCGTGTAGCTCATCAAGACGCCTCCCGCAGCGGCGCAGCGTTCGTGGATGAGGACCCGCGGGGTCTCACGCCGGCACCTCCCGTCCGAGGGGCTCCAGCGCCAGCGCCGCGTCGTGCAGGATCGGGTCCTCCACGCGCGCCACCTCGGCGCCCAGCAGCGTCGCGCAGCCCGGGCAGTACAGCTCGCGCACCTCGAAGCGCGCGCCGTTGACCCGGTGCGGGTTGACCTCCGGCCCGATCTCCTGGACCGGCAGGCGGGCGATCGCCGCCTGTTCCTGCCACGGCGTCTGCGCCGACCCCAGCACGTGGCCGCAGCGGCAGCGGTGCACCGGCTCGGCGCCGCTGCGGTCGTAGAACAGCGCCTCGCCCAGCCGCACGCCCTCGCGCTCGGGCTCCCAGGCCCCGCGGTCCTCGCCGCCCGGCGCCGCGGGCGGCGCCGCCGCGGCCCGCCGCTGGGCGCGGATCGCGTCGCGGCGCGCCTGCGTGGCGTCCTCGTCCACCGGCCGTCGCGGACCACGACCCCGTAGAGGCGCTGCGCCCACCCTCGCTGACCAGCAGCCGCTGCACGTCGTCGAGCACCCGCGCGGGGTCGCGCTCGATCGGGTCGCCGTAGCCGCCGCCGCCCATGGAGACGACGCGGTAGACGTCCTGGTCGGTCATCGACGTCGCCGCGTAGGCGCCGTAGACCTCCAGCCGTCCCTCGATGTCGCTCAGCTCGCGTGGGACCTCGCCGGCGGCGAAGCGCGCGCGCACGTCGGAGTCGCGCAGGATCGCGAACTGGTTCGTCGTCGACGGCAGCCCGCCGCACAGGCCCGGCGACTCGGGCTGCTCGACGCCGAACGTGTGCAGGATCTTCGTGTCGATCCGGCGGACGCCGTGGGCCGCGTACATCATGCTGACGCCGGCGCCCCCGCGGAACTTGCCGGGTCCGCCGGAGTCCATGGTCTGGCGGCGGTACAGGTAGAGGATCGGGTAGCGGAACTCGTAGCTCTCGACGTTGGCGATCGTCGCCCGCAGCGAGCTCGTGTGCCCGCCGGTGTCGATGCCGTCCCGGTCGGGCAGCGCGCCGCTGCCGCCCGCCATGCCGTCCAGCAGCGGGCCGCCGTACCGGCTGCCGTCCTCGTAGCTGCCGAACAGCTCCTCGAGCGCCTTGACGCCCTGCCAGCCCGCCATCGCGCGCGACCGGTGGCGCTCGCTGGCCGCGAGCATCTTGCCGATCGTGATGGAGGCCAGGTTGCGGACCTCCCAGATGCCGGTGGTCGTCGACTTCGACACGCCGGCGGGCCAGCGCGCGTGGACGACGGTACCGGGCCGCGAGCGCACCTCGACGATGCGGCTGATCGCCGCCGGCGACCACGGGATGCCCCAGCACAGGTAGACGAGCACCGCGGCCAGGACGCCGCCGCGCAGGCCGTGCACCGTGCAGTTGATCGTGGCGGGCGCCTGGTCGGCGGTCTCCGAGAAGTCGAAGATCAGCCGCTCGCCGTCCTTGACCATCGTGACGTGGCAGTCGTAGACGTCGTCGCCGAACTCGATGTAGCCGCGGTGACGCCAGGTGCCGTCGGGCAGCTCGCGCAGGCGCGCGCGCAGGCGCTGCTCGGTGTAGTCGATGATGTCGGCCATCCCGGCCAGGACGGTCTCCACGCCGAACTCGGCGAAGGCGTCGCCCATGCGCCGGCGGATGACGTCGACCGCGGCCACCTTGGCGCGCAGGTCCAGCGCCAGCAGGTCGGGCAGCCGCGAGTTCTTCAGGTACGTCCGCTCGATGTCGCGGCGGAAGCGCCCGCGCTCGACCACCTTCATCGGGCCGAACAGCGGCTGCTCGCCGTGGATGTCGGCGGCGTCGAGCTGCACCTGGCCGGCGGTGGGGCCGCCGGTGTCGATGGCGTGCAGCGAGGCGCCGGTCCAGGCCACCAGCTCGTCGCCGTGGAAGATCGGGCTGGCGACCTGCACGCAGGTCTGGTGGCACACGGAGACGTAGGGGTCGTTGCACAGGAAGGCGTCCCCGGGCTCGAAGCCGGGGTTGTCGGCCTGCTCGGCGCGCAGGTGCTTGACCAGCGACGCGAGCGTCGTGGCCTGCGCGCAGATGAAGTTGTCGATGTAGACGAGGTCGCCCTCGGCGGTCATCAGCCCGGTGTTCATGTCGAACACCTCGGTGGCGACCGGCGAGCCGGAGACCCGGCTGATCGTCAGGGCCCCCTCGTCGTTGATGTACCAGAGGCGGTGGCGCAGGATCTCGAACGTCCGCGGGTCCAGGCGCAGCCCCGATGTGACGGTCGTCGCCATCACGCGCTCGCTTCGGCCAGCACGTCCTCGAGCACGGGGCGGTCCGGCAGCGTGTCCTCCATCAGCGACGGGAGCTCGTCGACGGTCGTGACGTAGCCGAAGAACTGCTCGACCTTGGCCATCGTGTCCTCGTGGAAGCGCGGGCGCGGGTCGGCGATGGCGTCGCGCACCGCGATGACGTCGTAGTCGCGGAAGTAGGCGTCGCGGATCGACGTCTCCACGCAGTAGGCGGTGGTCGTCCCCGAGACGATGATCTGCTCGATGCCGAGCATCCGCAGCTTCGTGTCGAGCGTCGTCTCGAAGAACATCGAGGCCCGGTGCTTCTCGACCACGAAGTCCTCGTCGTGGATGGACGGCTTGACCTCGTCGAGGAAGTCGACCTCCCACGTCCCGCGCAGGCAGGGCGTCCAGCGCTGCTTGGACTGGTGGGACGGGATCCGCCGCCGGCGGCGGGTGACGTCCTCGGGGAAGTGCACCTGCTGGGACCACAGGACCGGGATCCTGCGGTCGTGCGCCAGCGCGACGAGCTCGAGCACCTTCGGGAGGATCGCCTGCTGGTGCTTGACGCCCACGCCGGCCTTCTCCATCCGGCTCTCCGGGTGGCAGAAGCCGTTCTGCATGTCGATGACCAGCAGGGCGGTCACGCGGGGGTCGATGAACGGCTCGGTGGCGGGCATCAGCCTTCCTCTCTCGATGGATGGGGGACGTCGGTGGACGTGGGGTCGCCGAGCTGGGCCAGCTCGGACTCGACGCTGCGCAGGTGCGCGATGACCGCGTCGCGGGCCTGCGCGGGCGTGCCGGCGGCGATCGCGTCGAGGATCGCGCGGTGCTGCTCCAGCGACCGCTGCGGGCGCCCGGCGAAGTCCCACGCGGTGGCGCGCTCGCGCGTGAGCCGCTGGCCGATGGCGTCCAGCAGCTCGGCCAGCGCGCGGTTGCCGGTGGCCTCGTAGAGCGCGTGGTGGAAGCCCACGTCGGACTGCACCAGCGCCGGCACGTCGACGGGCTCGGCGGCGGCGGCGGTCGCGTCGAGGGTCTCCTCCATCGCGGCGAGATCGCGGTCCTCGCGGCGGTGGGCGGCCAGCTCGGCGGCGAAGGACTCCAGGCCGCGGCGGATCTCGAGGAGCTCGCGCACGTGGCCGGAGTGGCGCACGGTCCAGTCGACCCACTCCTGGCGCACGTCCTCGGCGCCCGGCCGGCGCCGGACGAACGTGCCGTGGCCGTGGCGGATCTTCACCACGCCGAGGGCCGACAGCAGCTGGACCGCCTCGCGGACGGTCCCGCGGCTGACCTGCATCTGGTCGCTGAGCTCCCGCTCGCCGGGCAGGCGCGAGCCGGGCGGGAACGTGCCGTCCTCGATCAGCCGGCGCAGCTGCGCGAGCACGCGCTCGCGCACCGACGGCGAGCGCAGCGAGGTCAGCTCGACGCCCGCGTCAGCCACCGACGGCCTCCTCGCGCATCCGCGCGGCGGCGTCGCGCACCGCGTCGACGATGTTGTGGTAGCCGGTGCAGCGGCACAGGTTGCCGGCCAGCGCCTCGCGGATCTCGGCCTCGTCGTCGAGGTCCGGGCGCTCGCGCAGCAGGTGGTCGGCGGTGAGCAGGAAGCCGGGCGTGCAGAAGCCGCACTGCAGCGCGTGGTGCTCGCGGAAGGCCTCCTGCAGCGGGTGCAGGCGTCCGTCGGCCGCCAGCCCCTCCACCGTGGTGATCGCGCAGCCGTCGGCCTGGACGGCCAGCAGCAGGCAGGACCGCGCCGGCTCGCCGTCGACGAGCACGGTGCAGGCGCCGCAGACGCCGTGCTCGCAGCCGAGGTGCGTGCCGCGCAGGCCGAGGTCCTCGCGCAGCACGTCGGCCAGATGCCGGCGCGCCTCGACGTCGGCCTGCACCGCGCGCCCGTTGACGGTCAGCGCGATCCTCATGGCGCCTGTCCCTCCGCGCGGCGCGCCGCGTCGCGCAGCACGCGCACCGCCAGCTCGACCGCCGCCCGCCGACGGTAGGCCGCGCTGACCTGCGCGTCGTCGCGCGGCTCGAGCGTGTCGCGCAGCCGGGCACCGACCTCCGCCAGCGCCTCCTCCGCGGGCGGGCGCCCGGCCAGCGCCGGCGCCACCCAGTCGGGCGTCACCGGCGTGCCCGCGACCCCCAGGAGGGTGAGCCGGACGTGCTCGACGACGCCGCCCGGACGGTCGAGGCGCAGCACGGCCGCCGCCCCGGCGAGCGCGAAGGCGCCGTGGGTCGAGGCGACCTCGGCGAAGCCCCAGCCGGTGCCGGGGGCAGGGACCGGGATCTCCACCGCGGCGAGCAGTTCGCCAGGCGCACGCGCGGTCATCAGCGGTCCGAGGAGGAAGTCCTCGAGCGCCAGGACGCGGGCGCCGGCCGCGGCGCGCAGCTCGACGCGGCCCTCGAGCGCCGCCACCGCCGCCGGCAGCTCAGCGGACGGGTCGGCGTGGACAAGGCTGCCGCCGATCGTGCCACGGGTGCGGATGGCCAGGTGTGCGACATGGCGCAGGGCGGCGGGCAGCAGGGGCAGCTGTGCGCGGACCGTCGGGTCGGTCTCCACAGCGCGCTGGCGGGTCATCGCCCCGATGCGCAGCACGCCGTTGCGGCGCTCGACCCCGGTCAGCTCGGCGATGCGGCCCAGGTCGAGCACGAGGTCGGGGCGCGCGATGCGCATGTTGAGCATCGGCACGAGGCTCTGGCCGCCGGCCAGCACGCTGACGTCGTCCGCCGCGTCGCCGAGCACGGCGAGCGCCTCGTCGAGCGTGTCCGGCGCGCGGTAGTCAAACGGCGCTGGCCTCATGCGGGCACCCGCTCGGGCGCGCGCGCGGCGGCCTCCTCGACGAGCCGCACGATCTCGCTCGGGGTCAGCGGCGTACGGCTGATGCGCACGCCGAGCGGCGACAGGGCGTCCTCCACCGCGGCGGTGACCGCGGCCGGCGAGCCGATCGCGCCCGCCTCGCCGACGCCCTTCGCGCCGCCGGGGATGTTCGGCGACAGCGTCTCCTGGTGGGCCAGCCGCGGGCGCGGCACCTCCATCGTTGTCGGCAGGGAGTAGTCCATGAAGGTGCCGAACAGCGGGTTACCGGCTTCGTCGTAGGGCAGCTGCTCGAACAGCGCCTGGCCGATGCCCTGCGCGATGCCGCCGTGGATCTGGCCGTCGACGATCAGTGGGTTGAGCACCGTGCCGCAGTCGTGCGCGTACGCGTAGTCGAGGAAGCTCACGAGGCCGGTGTCGACGTCGACCTCGACGACCACGGCGTTGACGCCGTACGGCCAGGCCATCTGCGGCGGGTCGAAGGCGGCGGTGGTCTCCAGGCCGGGCTCGACGTCCTCGGGCAGCTCGATCGGGCGGATGTAGGCGGCGCGGCCGATGTCGGCGAAGGTCACGACGCTCGACGACGACCCCTTCACCCAGGCCCGGCCGTCCTCGATGACGAGGTCGTCGGGCGACGCCTCGAGCATGTGCGCCGCGATCTTGGCGACGCGCTCGCGCAGCGCCCCCGCGGCCTTCATGAGCGAGGCGCCCCCCACCGTGGCCCCGCGGCTGGCGCCGGTCCCGTAGCCGGTGTACGGGCACGACGCGGTGTCGCCGGTGACGACCGTGACGGAGTCGGGATGCACGCCGAGGTGGTCGGCGCAGATCTGGGCCAGCGGGTTCGTGATGCCCTGGCCCATGTCGCACAGGCCGGTGTAGACCGTGACGTCGCCGCTGGGCTCGATGCGCACGCGCGAGATGTCGTAGCCGCCCTGTTGCACACCGCCCGCGTTGAGGAGCTTCGACGGGCCGAGCGCCGTGTTCTCGACATAGAAGGAGAGGCCGATGCCAACGTGGCGACCCGCCGCGCGCAGCTCGCGCTGCCGGGCCCGCCAGCCGTCGTAGTCGAGCGTCTCGAGCGCCAGGTCGAGGCAGTTCTCGTACCGGCCGCTGTCGAAGACGTGGTGCAGTCCCTTGTACGGGAAGCGGTCGGGCGGGATGAGGCTGCGCCGGCGGACGTCGACGGAGTCGATCCCCAGCTGCTGCGCGGCGCGCTCCACGAGCCGCTCGACGACGAAGTTCGCCTGCGGCTGGCCCCAGCCGCGGTAGGAGCCCAGCGGCGTCTTGTTCGTGATCACCGCGCGAGCGTGCACGCGCGCGTTGGGGATCGCGTAGGCGTTGGTCATCATCACCGACGTCAGCCACACCGGGCCGTAGCCGACGGTGTGCAGGGCGGCGCCCATGTCGCCCAGGATCTCGGCCTTGACGCCGGTGATCGTGCCGTCGGCGCGCAGCGCCATGCTGGCCTCGACGATCTGCTCGCGCGCGTGGACCGTGGCCAGGAACGACTCGAGGCGGTCTTCGACCCAGCGGACCGGGCGGCCCGTGACGCGAGCGGCGAGCGCCGTGGCGGGCTCCTCGGGATAGAAGTGGAACTTGCAGCCGAACCCGCCGCCGAGCCGGGGGACGATCACGCGGATCCGGTGCTCGGCGATGCCCATCACCGCGGCGAGCAGGTCGCGGGCGATGTGGAGGATCTGCGAGGAGGTCCACAGCGTCAGCTCGTCGCCGTAGGGGTCCCACTCGGCGACGACGCCGCGGGTCTCCAGGGGGCAGGCGAACAGCCGCTGGATGTCGATGCGCTCGTGGACGACCGCGTCGGCCTCGTCGAAGGCGCGGTCCACGTCGCCCATCTCCGAGCGGAACTCGCCGACGACGTTGTCGGGCCAGCCGCAGTCGTCGTAGATGCGCGGCGCGTCGTCGGCCAGCGCGGCCTCCGCGGAGCCCACCGAGGGCAGCGGCTCCAGCTCGAGGTCCACCTCGTCGGCGGCGTCCTCGGCGAGGTAGCCGTTCTCGGCGACGACGATCGCCACCGGCTCGCCGGCGTAGCGGACGCGGTCCTTGGCCAGGCAGTGGTACGGGGTCTCGCGCTGGCCCGCGTAGAGGTGGGTGCACGGCTGGGGCGCCGTGGCCTCCGGGAGGTCGTCGCCCGTGAGCACGGCGTGGACGCCCGGCATGGCGAGCGCCGCCGAGACGTCGATCGACGCGATCCGCGCGTGCGGGCGGGGGCTGCGCACGAAGACCGCGTGCAGCATGCCGGGCCGGGCGATGTCCGCGATGAAGCGGGCCTGCCCGGTCAGCAGCTCCGGATCCTCCCGTCGTCTCAGGGACTTGCCTACCCAGCTGGGCATTGGTTGGACCTCCGACGTTGGGTGTGTGTTCTACGCCGACGCGAACGCGGTGTCAAGGTCGGTCGGCCGGCCGTCTGGGCCCGACCTGCCCGCGACGCCGGCCAGGCGGTGCGCGACCCGCAACGGCAGCCCCAGTTGTCCGGCGCGGACAGCGCGGGCAGCGGCGCATGACGCCGAGAGCGCCACGCCGAGCTCGTGCGCCCGCGCCACGTCGTCGGGCCGGGCCTCGCCCTCCAGTCGCGCCTGCCCTGCCGCCCGCAAGTGGTCCGACCTCATGGCACGACGCCACCCTCTCAGATCAATGGGGTCGGCGTCAAATCACGATGCCAGCCGTTGACTGAGCGATGATTTTGCGTTACGACTCGCTGACGATGAGGTCGGACCAGCGCCCAACCCAGCGCGGCGCGCGATGACGTCCACGACGGTCCGACGCCACGCGGGACGCTCGGGGCCCAGCGACGACGAAGAGCTCCCGGTTCGGGGTGCGGCCATGAGCGCGACGTTCTCGAGGCGGTGCGCACCGACTCGGGTGGGCTGACGGCGTGACCGCCGCGTCTCTGGCGTCCCGGCCGGCGGATCGCGCCCCCGCCGCGACGCGAACGCTGGCCGCCGGCTGCGCCATCGGCGCCGGGGCCTCGTGGCACATCACGAACGCCGGCGCGCTCGCCGGGACCCTGGCCGATCACTACGGGACGAGCCTCGCCGTGGTGGGGCTCCTGACGTCGGCGATGTTCCTGTCGGAGCTGGCGATGATGGTCCCGGCGGGGCGCTGGATCGACCGTCTCGGCGCCCGCGAGACCGGGCTCGCCGGCCTGGTGGTGGCGGGTCTGGCCAGCGCGGCGCTGACGGCCGGCGGGGGCATCGGCGTGGCCATCGCGCTGCGGCTCTTCGTCGGCGCCGGGGCGATCCTCGCCTTCCTCGGCGGCGCGGCCTACGTCCAGCGCGCCATCGGCACCTCGCTGGCGCAGGGGATCTACGGTGGGCTCGGCCTGGCGACGAGCGGCATCGCACTCGCCGTCGTGCCGCTGCTGGCCGGGCCGCTGGGGTGGCGGACGCCGTGGGCGGTGGCGGCGGTAGGGACCGCGGCCTGCGCGCTGCTCGCGCTCGCCGGGCCGAGACTGCGCGCCGGCGCGGCGGGCGGCGCGACGAGCAGCTTCCGGTTGGCGGCCGACCCGGCCATCGCCCGGCTCGGCGCTCTCCACGCGGCGTCCTTCGGCTTCAGTGTCGTGCTGGGCAACTGGACGGCGACGCTGGTGGATCGGGCCGGGTTCGGCGACGCCTTCGGCGGCGCCGTCGGCGCCCTCACGCTCTGTCTGGGCGTGGTGGCGCGCCCCGCGGGCGGCTGGCTCGCGCGCTCGGGCCCGGTGGCCACGCGCGCCGTCCAGGCCGCCGGGGTCGCGCTGGGCGCCACCGGCGGGCTGATGTTGTGCGCAGCGCCGGGGACCGCCGCCGCGGCCGTCGCGGGCGCCGCGCTGGTCGGGTTCGGCGGCGGCCTTCCCTTCGGCACGCTCTTCACGGGGGCCGCGCGGGCGCATCCGCAGCAGGTCGGGACGGCGATGGCGGCGATGAACATGTACGCGCTGGTCGCGGTGATCGTCGGCATCCCGCTCGTGGGTGTCACGTTCGCGTTGCCGGGCGCGGGCCGGATCGGGTTCGCGCTGGCGTCCGGTGCCTGCCTGGCGAGCCTGCTCGTCGTGCGGAGGGTGCGGTGAGGCTGGAGGATGAGGTCGGCCGCGGCGAGGGCGGCCCGGGCGCTTGCGCGTCGCCGAGCGCGCGACTACGCTGGCGCGATTGGTCTGGCCACTGGCCACTCGGTTCGCCGCTGAGACTGGAGCCCTGAACACCGATGAGCGTTCTGCACGCCGGCATCGCCACCTTCCTCGCCGCCCCGCACGTCCCGCCGGAGCGCGCGCGTCTGCAGGAGGCCGGCGCCACCGTCGCCGTGCTCGGGCTCCCCGACGACACGACGACGGTGACGCGACCCGGAGCCAGCCACGGGCCGCGGGCGATCCGCGACGCCTCGTCGCATTTCGCGTTCGGGGAGACCTACCACCTCGACTACGACGTCACGATCTCCGACCACGAGACGATCGTCGACTGCGGCGACGTCGACCCGGTCGCCGGCAACGCCGCTCGGACGTTCGAGCGCACCGAGGCGGCCCTCGCGGAGATCGCCGCCGCCGGGGCGTTCCCGGTCCTGCTCGGCGGCGACCATGCCGCGCTCATCCCCGGCGGGCGCGCCGCCGCGCGTACTCTGTCGGGGCGCATGGGCCTGGTCATGCTCGACACGCATCTGGACACCGCGCCGGACATCGATGGCGAGCTGCTGTCGCACTGCTCGCCGGTGCACCGGCTGCTGGATCTCGACAACGTCGAGGGCCGCAACGTGGCGATCGTCGGCGTACACGGCGCGGCCAATCCGAAGCTCGAGCTCGACGTGGCCCGCGAGCACGGCGTGCACGTGTTCACCGTGCGCGACATCGACCGCGACGGCGTCGAGGCGGTCTGCCGCCGGGCTCTCGAGGCGGTCTCCGACGGCACCGAGGGCGTCTACCTGTCCTTCGACATCGATGTGCTCGACGGCGGCTTCGCGTGGGGCACGTGCGGGCCTGAGATCGGCGGCATGACCGGGCGCGAGGTGGTCCGGGCGCTCGAGATCCTGTCGACGGCGGACCTCGTCGCCATGGACTGCGTGGAGGTGGCGCCGTTCCTCGATCCTTCGGGCAACACAGCGCGCATCGGCGCGCGGGCGGTCATCGACGTGCTCGCCGGACGGATCGCCGCGCGGGCGGCCGGAGGCGGGTCCTGAGCTCCGACGGCGTCCAGCTCGAGCCGGTCCGGCGGCTCCCGCTCAAGGAGCAGGCCAAGCGGCAGCTCCTCGCCCTGATCGAGAATGGCTCGCTGCAGCCGGGCGATCGGATGCCCTCCGAGCGCGACTTGTCCGAGCAGCTCGGCGTCAGCCGGGGCACCGTGCGCGAGGCCGTGCAGTTCCTGCAGGCGCTGGGCCTGCTCGAGGTGCGGCACGGCTCGGGCACGGTGGTCAGCCGCCAGTCGCACGATCGCCATGCGCTGCAGACGCTGTGGCGCGACTGGACGGCGGGCAACGTGGATCGCATCCGCGAGCTGCTGGAGGTCCGCCGCGGTCTGGACGCGTTCGCCACGGAGCTGGCGGCCCGGCGGCAGATCCCCTGAGGCTCTGCAGGCGATGGCCGACGCGATCGAGCAGATGCGGGCCGCGGTGCACGACGAGGACGTCACCGCCGGCGTGCAGGCCGACGTGGCCTTCCATCGTGCCGTGGGCGAGGCCACGGGCAACGTCGCCCTGGTGGACCTCGTCGACTCGATCGGCTGCCAACTCGTCCCCGAGCGCGCCGCGGTATGGAGCACCCCCTCGCGGCCGCAGCGCTCCCTCGACGAGCACACGGCGATCTACGACGCGGTCCGGGGCGGAGACCCGGCGCGCGCGCGGGCGGCCGCCCTCGCGCACCTGCAGAGCATCGAGCACGAGATCGGCGAGCTGACCCTGGACCGGGGAGAGACGGCGTGACCGGGCCGCAGAGGAGCGACGACCGCGCGACCATCGAGCGCATCCACCGCGACTGGTGGGCGGCCAACGAGGGGCTCGACGTGGCGGGGATGACCGCCGCGCTCGCCGGCGGCTATCTCATGTGGAACCTCAACGGCCACCCCTACTACGGCCGCGACGAGGCGCAGCACCTGTTCGGCTACTACCGCGAGCATCTCGTGCCCGACGATGCGCCCGAGCTGTGGGACACCGAGGTGACGGTCGGCGCCGACCTCGCCTACGTCACCTCGGAGGGGATGCTGCCGTTCCTCGTCGCCTCCGACGAGGGCGGGCAGGCCAGCGTCGTGGCGTCCATGGCCCCACACTACGAGCAGCGCGGGCGGATCATCCGCTTCCTGTTTCGCGAGACGATGGTCCTGCGGCGCGACCCCGACGCGCCCGACGGCTGGGTGGTCTGCCACTTCCACTGCTCGCCGCTTGCGCCCGACGACGAGCCCCGTCCTGGCTTCGGCGACACCAGCGCGTCGCGCCGGGCCGCGTCGGCATGACGTTCTCGCTCGTTGCCTGCGACCCGGCTCGAGGGGAGTGTGGCGTCGCCGTCGCCTCGAAGTTCCTCGCGATCGGCGCGCTCGTGCCCTGGGTGCGCGCCGGGGTGGGCGCGGTGGCCACCCAGGCGGCGATGAACCCCACCTATGGCCCGGACGGGCTGGACCTGCTCGAGCATGGCCTCGACCCCGCCGCGGCGCTGGCGCGGCTGACCGCCGAGGACCCGGGCGCGGCGGCGCGCCAGGCGGCGATCGTCGACCGCTGCGGCCGCGCCGCCATCCACACCGGTGAGCGCTGCCTGGCCTGGGCCGGCGGTCGCTCTGGCGACGGCTGGGCTGCGCAGGGCAACACGCTCGTCTCCGGTGAGACGATCACGGCGGTCGCCGCGACGTTCGAGGGCTCCCGCGACGGCGGGGCGCCGATGGCGCGGCGGCTGCTCGAGGCGTTGGCTGCCGGCCAGCAGGCGGGTGGCGACCGCCGCGGTCAGCAGGGCGCGGCGCTGCTGGTCGCGCGTGCCGGCGGTGGCTACGGCGGCTTCGACGTGGCGGTCGACCTCCGCGTCGACGACCACGCCGAACCGGTGGCCGAGCTGCAGCGCCTGCTCGACTCTGCACGAGCGCTACTTCGGCACCACGCCGGACGCCGACTGGCTGGTGGTCGACGCTGCGTTGGCGGCGGAGCTGCGCGAGCGACTGGCTGCCCGCGGCCATGTCGGCGGGGACCTCGCGGATGACCTGATGCAGTGGGCGCTCGTGGAGAACCTCGAGGAGCGCGTCGCGGGCGCGGAGCGGATCGACCCGTGGTGCTCGCGGCGATTCGCGAGGACTGAGGGCCTCGATGCGGCTGCTGACCGCGTACGACATCCCCGAGTCGCCGGCGCGGGTGCAGGCGACGGCGCGCCCGCCGCTGCGCATCGGCGCGGTCCAGCAGCGCTGGCACCCCGATCCGGCCGAGCACGAGGCGGCGCTGGCCGAGGGCATCCGCCTGGCGGCCGGCGAGGGCGCGGCGCTGGTCTGCCTGCAGGAGCTCACGCTCTCGCCGTATTTCGCCGCGACGCCGGACGGCCCGCGCGACGCCGCCGAGCCGATCCCGGACGGCCCGACCTGCCGCTTCGCCGCGCGCATGGCCCGCGAGACCGGCGTGCACGTCCACGCCTCGCTGTACGAGCGCGCGCCCGGCGATCCTGACGGGCTCGGCTTCAACACCGCGATCGTCATGTCGCCGGCCGGCGAGCTGGTCGCGCGCACCCGCAAGCTCCACATCCCCGTCACCGCCGGCTACCACGAGGACCGCTACTTCCGGCCCGGCCCGGCGCAGGACGGCTTCCCGGTGATCGCGCTCGGCGATGCCCACTTCGGTTTCCCGACCTGCTGGGACCAGTGGTTCCCGGAGGTCGCGCGTGCGTACTCGCTGGCCGGCGCGGACGTCATCGTCTACCCGACGGCGATCGGGTCGGAGCCGAACCATCCTCGCTTCGACACCGAGCCGCTGTGGGAGCGGGTGATCGTCGCCAACGGCATCGCCAACGGCACGTTCATGGTCGCGGTCAACCGCACCGGGATCGAGCCGCCGCTGACCTTCTACGGCTCGAGCTTCGTCAGCGACCCCTACGGCCGTATCCTCGTGCAGGCGCCGCGCGACGAGCCGGCCGTGCTCGTGGCCGACCTCGACCTCGACCAGCGCCGCGACTGGCTCGCGCTCTTCCCGCTGCTGACCACCCGCCGCCCCGACGCCTATCGATCGTTGACATGAGCCCCGCCGCCGACGTCCCGCCGCCCGCGATCCACCAGGACCCGATCCCGTTCCCGCAGCGGCGCAAGGCCGAGATGCGCCGCTACGCGCGCCGCCACTACGGCCTGGACACGTTCCGGCTGCGCGAGCCGAAGGTCATCGTCGAGCACATCACGGCCAACTCCTCCTACAGCGCGACGTGGAACACGTTCGCCGCCGACGTCGCCGACCCGGAGCTGCACGAGCTCCCGGGCACCTGCGCGCACTTCGTCATCGACCAGGACGGCACGATCCACCAGCTCGTGTCGCTGGCCATCATGTGCCGTCACACCGTCGGCCTGAACGACAGCGCGATCGGCATCGAGCACGTCGGCACCAGCGACGGCCAGGTCATGGGCGACCGCCGCCAGCTGCGCGCGTCGCTGCGCCTGACCCGCTGGCTCCAGAGCCGCTTCGGCATCGAGACCAAGAACGTCATCGGCCACGCCGAGTCGCTGAGCAGCCCGTACCACCACGAACGCGTCCGCCGGCTGCGCACGCAGACGCACGGCGACATGAGCGCGAGCACGATGACGCGCTACCGGCGGATGCTGCGGCGCGGCGCGTGACCGCGGCGCGCTCGCGCGCGCAGCCTCGGGCTCAGGCGGACTCCGCGCGCTCGCGCCACTGCGCGACGGCGACCGGCTCGGACCCGGGCTGCCACCCGAGCCGGCTGGAGACGTGCAGCGTCATCCGCGTGATCGCCGTGATCAGCTCGGGCTCGCGCTCGGGCCCGAAGTCCTCGATCTTGAGGATGAGGCAGGCCGCACCGGCGAGCACGCCCTTGGCGTCGAAGATCGGCGCGGCGACGGAGCCGGTGCCGTTCTGCACGTCGCGGCGGGTCACCCGGTATCCGTCCCGGCGGATCTGGGCCAGGACCTGCGCCAGGACGGCCGGGTCGGTGATCGACTCCGGCGTGAGCGCCGGCAGCTGCGACTGCGTCAGGGCGTCGAACACCGCGGGCTCGGAGTAGGCCAGCAGCACCTGTCCCTTGGAGCCGGTGCTGAGCCCGAACCGGTAGTGAGCCGACGTCTTGGGGATGACCTCGATCGCCTCGTCGACGGCCATCAGGACGGTGGCCACGAAGCCCTCGCGCTCGTTGATCTGGGCACTCGCGTGCGTCTCGTGCGCGACCGCCCGCAGTGCGGTCGCGCCGGCGTCGATCAGCGGATGCCAGGCGAGATAGGCCTGCCCGAGGTAGAACATCCGGGGCCCGATCGAGTAGACGCCGCTGTGCCCGTTGCGGCGCAGATAGCGCTGTTCGGTGAGGTAGGTCAGCGAGCGGTGGGCGGTGGTCCACTTCAGGCCCAGCTCTTCGACGATCTCCGACGCCCGCATCGGCCGCACCGCGACGGCCTCGAGGATCTCCATGGCCCGGCCGACGCCCTGCAGGGCCGCGTACGGGCGCGCGGCGGCCGAACCGCCGGGCGGCTCGGACGCGGCGCCGTTGGACGGCGCCGCGAGATCGGATGCTGAACGCTTGGCCATGGACGCTGGGCCACGATAGCCGCCGCCACCGCGGGCTTCCGGCTCAGGCGACCGCCTTGACCTGGGACTCGTAGCCCCGGTAGATGAGCGGCTCGTCGGCCACCTTGGCGACGATCGTGTCGCTGGTGACCATCGCCTGGGGCACCTGGGTGACGAACTGGTCCGGCTTCTTGCCGGTCTCCATGTAGTCGCGCAGGATCTTCGTCCCCATGAGCCCCTGCTGGGCGGACGAGTAGTAGCGGTCCGCCTGGATGTAGCGGCCGGCCTTGAGGATCGGCACCATCTCGGGGTTGCCGTCGCTGGTGACGTGGTGGATGCCGGTGATGTTGCGCGCCTTGAGGAACGCGGCGATGCCGTTGCCCATCTCCGCCGCGTAGTCGACGATCACCTTCGCGTCGGGATGGGCGGTGAGCATGGTCTGGACCGCCTTCTGGGCCGGGCCCGCGGTGAACAGGCCGGGCTGCATGGCGGCGATCTGCAGATCGGGGTAGGCCCCGAGGCCCTGCTTGAGCCCCTTGGTGATGTCCTCGGAGAACCCCTGGCCGGGGACGCCGACCACCACGAGGATCTTGCCCTGCTTGACGGTCTGGCCGAGGTAGTCGGCGATCATCTTGCCGCCCTTGACCCCGTCCACCTGGGTGGCGGCGACGTAGCTGTCCTGGGGCTCGTCGGGCCCCGAGTACAGGAGGTTGAGGACGGGGATCCCGGCGCGGCTGGCCTCGAGCGCGCCGCGGTTGGCCGACGCCATCGTGTTGGGCTGGATGAGCAGCCCGTCCGGCTGCTTGGCGACGAGGTTCTGGATGTTCTTGATCTCGGTCGGCGAGTCGAAGTGGCCTGCGCGCCGATGAACGCTGCGTGCCGGCCAGCGCCTCGAGCACGCCGGTGGCCAAACATTGGTCGTAGACGTTGAACCCGTTGAGCGAGAGGGCGATGGTCTTGCCCTCGCCGACCGTGCCGCCGGTCGTGGCGGTCGCCGCGGCGGTGCCGCCGCCGGTCGCGCCGCTCGTGGACGAGCCCGACCCACCGCCGCAGGCGGCGAGCAGGAAGGCGGCGAGACTTCCGGCGCCGACGGCCATCGCCTCGCGGCGCGTGCGCAGCGCGCGCACGTTCAGCTTGGAGCAGTCCACCTCGACGATCTCCGGCTCCTTCGCCATCTCTGTCCCCCTTCTCCTCCGGCCAGCGTGGTGTTCGCTTACCAGTGTACTGTCATGGCGAACAGAGTTTCCGGTCAAGGGTTGACATTCCCGCACGGCGCTCGCCACAATGGCTACGATGGAGACCGGAAGGCGGAGTCGCTACGCCGTTCGCCGACGCATCCGCGGACGCGCCCTCGGTGGTCTCGCTGCGGGGCATCAGGAAGGGCTATCCGGGGGTCCAGGCGCTGAAGGGCGTCGACCTGGACGTCCGGCCCGGCGTCGTCCGCGCTGGTCGGCGAGAACGGGGCCGGCAAGTCGACGCTCATCGGCGTGATGAGCGGCGTCACCGCGCCCGACGCCGGGACGATCGAGATCGCGGGCGAGCGGATCAGGCACCTGACGCCGCGCGGCGCGCTCATGAGCGCGGATCCGCCTCGTCGCGCAGGAACGCCAGATCGCCTCGACCTGTCGGTCGGCGAGAACGTCCTGCTCGGTCACATGCTGCTGCCGCCACGGTCGCGTCGACTGGCGCGCCGCCGTCCGCGCCGGGCGCACCGGCGACTGGCCCGCGTCGGCCTCGAGATCGATCCACGCACTCCCGCGCGCGAGCTCGGCGTCGCCCAACTCCAGGCGCTGGAGATCGCGCGTGCGCTATCGACGCGGGCGCGGCTCGTCCATCCTCGACGAAACCCACCGCGGCGCTAGGCGCCAGCAGTGGAGCGGCTGTTCGCCAACATCCGCGAGCTGCGCAGGCCGGCGTCGCCGTCCTCTACATCTCCCATCACCTCGGGGAGATCTTCGCGATCGCCGACCTGGTCAGCGTGATGCGCGACGGGTCCCACGTCGCCACGCGGGCGGTCGACGGCCTCGACGTCGACAGGCTCGTGACCTGATGCTCGGCCAGGCGCCGGGCGCCTGCGCCAGGAGGTCGGCGGCGAGCGCTCGGAGCGCAGCGCGCTGCGGGTCGAGGGGCTCAGCTGCGTGCCCGCGCTGCGCGACGTCAGCCTGACCGTCGGTGAGGGCGAGATCGTCGCGGTCGCAGGCGCGCTCGGCTCCGGGCGCCGGGAGCTCGCCCGGGTGCATCGCCGGCCTGCAGCGCCCCGACGGCGGCAAGGTCGCGTTCGGCGGCCGTGACGCTCCGCCCCGCTCACCGCGCGAGGCCCTGCACGCCGCGGCCTGTCTTCCTGCCCGAGGACCGCAAGCGCGGGGAAACCATGCTCGACCTCGATGTGGTGGAGAACGTCGGCGTCGGTCGCCTGTCGCTGCAGCGGTCGCCGTTCGTGCGACCGCTCACGCGCCAGCGCATGGCCGCCGTCAATGCAGGAGCCTCGGCGTCCGCGCCGCCGACGTCTTCACCCCGGTGCGCACGCTGAGCGGCGGCAAGCAGCAGAAGATCATGCTGGGCCGCTGGCTAGGCACCGGGGCGCGCATGTTCGTCTTCGACGAGCCGACCGCCGGCATCGACGTCGGCGCCAAGCTCGAGATCTACGACCTGCTGCGCCGCCTCGCCGCCGACGGCGCCGGGGTCCTGTTCTTCTCCTCCGACCTCGAGGAGATCACGCTCGTCGCGCATCGCGCGGTGGTCCTGTGCAAAGGCAGGGTCGCCGGCGTGTGCAGCGGCGCCGACATGACGGAGGACCGCATGCTCTCCCTGCTCGTAGGTGCCGCATGAACGGCGCAGCCGGCAGCTCGATCGCCGATCGCAGCGCGCAGGCGCCGACGCCGCCCGCCGAGCCGGACTGGCGCCCGCGCCGGCGGCTGCGGCTCACCGACGGCATGCGCGCCGCGCTGCCGCTGATCGCGGCGATCATCGTCATCGGGGCGATCGCCACCAACGGGTCGTCGAAGTTCCTGACGACCCAGAACCTGCAGAACCTGCTCGAGCAGATCTCGGTGCTCGGGGTCCTCTCGGTCGGCGCCACCTTCCTCATGGTCGCCGGCCAGCTGGACCTCTCGGTCGGCAGCGGCGCGACGCTGATCACGATCATCTTCGCCAAGCTCGTCACCGGCGGCACGCCCCAGGGCCTGGCGATCCTGCTCTGCATCGGCGCCGGCCTGGCGATCGGGCTGATCATCGGGGCGATCGTGGCCAGCACCCGGGTCGCGCCCTTCATCCTGACGCTGGGCATGATGAGCGTGCTCATATCGGTGGCGCTGATCATGTCCAACCAGCAGCCGATCTCGGTCGGCCTGCGCCTGTCGTCGCTGGCCGTCGACCGCTGGCTGGGGATCCCGCTGAGCTTCTGGGTCTTCCTCGGCGCGCTGGTGGCCGGAGCGCTGCTGCTGCGCTACACCCGCCTGGGGCGCAACGCGTACGCCGCCGGCTCCAACGAGGAGGCCGCGCACGTCTCCGGGGTCGCGGTGGGGATGGTGAAGGTCGGCCTGTACGCGCTCAACGGGGTCATGGTCGGCGTCGCCGGCCTGCTGCTGGTCAGCCAGCTGGGCAGCGGCGACCCCACGGCGGGCACGGGCCTGGAGCTGCAGGCGATCGCCGCCGTCGTCCTCGGCGGCGCCTCGCTCGCCGGCGGGCGCGGCACGATGCTCGGGACGTTCCTGGGCGTGCTGCTGCTGGGCCTGATCTCCAACAGCCTGACGATCCTCGGCGTCGCCTCCTTCTATCAGCAGATGGTGCTGGGCGGCGTGCTGATGCTGGCGGTCGTCGGCACCGCGTTGATGGAGCGCCAGCGCGCCTCGGGCCGCAGCCTGCTGGCCGTGCTGGGCCTGCGCAGGGGCACGGCGTGATCGCCGTCACCTGTGCGAGCGGCCAGACCGGCCGTGCCGTGCTCGCGGCGCTGGAGCGGGCCGACGTCGCCGCGCGCCCGTTCGTGCGCCGGCCGCACGGCCTGGCAGGCGAGACGGTGGTCGACGTGCGCGAGCCCGAGCCGCTGGCCGCCGCGCTGCGTGGCGTCACCGCCGTCTACCACCTGGCGCCGAACATGGACCGCGACGAGGAGCGCATGGGCGCCGCGGTGATCGCCGCGGCAGCCGCCGCCGGGGTCGAGCGCGTCGTCTTCCACTCGGTCCTGCGCCCCCAGCTGCGGGCCATGCCCCACCACATCGCCAAGCTGCGCGTCGAGGAGGCGCTGGCCGAGTCGCCGCTGCGCTGGACGGTCCTGCAGCCCGGCGTCTACCGCCAGAGCCTCACGGGCGTGCGCGACGGCGTGCTGCGCGTGCCCTTCTCGCTGGACGCCCGCTTCAGCCCGGTCGATCTCGACGACGTGGCCGAGGTCGCCGTGCACGTGCTGACCACGCCGGGCCACGACTACGCGGTCTACGAGCTCGCCGGCCCGGATCTGCTCAGCGTGCGCGACATCGCCGCGTCCCTGGGCGTGCGAGCTGAGCGGCAGGCGCTCGCCGCCTGGGATCGCGACGCCGCCGCCGCCGGGATGTCCGCCGAGGTCCGGGCGGGGTTCGCCGCCATGTGGCGCTTCTACGACTGCCACGGCCTCGTCGGCAACCCGGCCGTGCTGCGGATGCTTCTCGACCGCGCGCCCACCGCGGTGGGCGTCGAGCCGTAGGCCCTGACCGGAAGGACATCGTGAGAGAACAGCGACTCGCGCACCTCGTGACCGTCACGTGGGATAGGCCACCCGGCGAGCGCGCAGCCGCGGCGGTGACGTCGTGAGCGCGCCGGCGGGCGTGCGCGTGTCGATCGACACGGGCGGGACCTTCACCGACATCGTCGCCATCGACGAGGGCAGCGGGGTCGTGCACACGACGAAGACGCCGTCGACGCCGGAGGACCCCTCGCGGGCGCTGCTCGAGGGCATCCGCAAGGTCGCGCGCCTCGGCGGGTTCGCGCCCACCGACGTGTCCACCGTCGTCCACGGCACGACGACCGCCACCAACGCGGTGCTCCAGCGCGACTTCGGGCGTCTGGGGCTCATCGTGACGCGCGGCTTCCGCCACGTGCTCGAGATCGCGCGCCAGTCGGTGCCCGACGGCTACGGCAACTCGTACTTCTGGGTCAAGCCGCCGCGTCCGGTGACGCTCGAGCGCGTCTGCGAGGTCGGTGGCCGCCTGCGCCACGACGGCAGCGAGCTCGAGCCGCTCGTCGAGGAGGACGTCGCCGCCGCCGTCGAGGAGCTCCGCTCCGCCGGCGTCGACTGCATCGCCGTCTGCCTGCTGCACTCCTACGCCGACGACGTCCACGAGCGGCGCGTCGGCGAGCTGCTCGCGCAGCTGATGCCCGAGGCGTTCGTCTCGCTGTCGTGCGTGGTGCTGCCCGAGTACCGCGAGTACGAACGGGCGATGACGACGATCCTCGACGTCCTCGTCAAGCCGTTCACGCGCGACTACCTGGCCCGCGCCGACGCCGGCCTCGTCGAGACCGTCGGCCGCGTGCCGTTTCTCATCATGCAGTCCAACGGCGGCGTGGTCAGCGCGTCGGAGGTCGGCGCCAAGCCGATCACGACGCTCCTGTCGGGGCCGGCCGCCGGCGTGCTCGCGGCGGCGTTCATCGGCGAGCGCGCCGGGTACCGCAACCTCCTCACCCTCGACGCCGGCGGCACGTCCACCGACGTGTGCCTGGTCGAGGAGCTCACGCCGCGGCTGACCAGCGAGACGCGGGTCGACGCCTACCCGGTCAAGACGCCGATGCTCGACATCGTCGCCGTGGGCACCGGCGGCGGCTCGATCGCCCGAGTGGAGGCGCACGGCTCGCTGAAGGTGGGACCGCTCAGCGCGGGAGCCGACCCCGGCCCGATCTGCTACCGGCGCGGCGGCGACGAGCCGACGGTGACCGACGCCAACCTCGTGCTCGGGCGCATCCCGCCCCACCTGCTCGGCGGCGAGGTTCCGCTCGACGTCGAGGCGGCGCGCGAAGGGCTGCGCCGGCTCGCCGAGCCGCTGGGCCTGACCGTCGAGCAGACCGCGGAGGGCGTGCTGGAGATCGCGGCCTGGAACCAGGCGCACGGCATCCGCCAGGTCACCGTCCAGCGCGGCCACGACCCCGCGAGCTACTGCCTGGTCGCGTTCGGGGGCTCGGGCGGCCTGCTCGCCGGCCAGGTGGCCGACGCGCTGGGCATCCGGACCGTGCTGGTGCCGCCCAACCCGGGCAACGTGTCGGCGTTCGGCCTGCAGGTCAGCGACGTGCGCCGCGACTACGTGCGCACGCTGGTACGCACCGAGGACGTCGCCGACGCCGGCGAGATCGAGGCGGCCTGGGCGCGGCTGGAGGCCGCCGGCCGGGCCGACCTCGAGCGCGAGGGCGTGCGCGGCGACGCGATCGAGCTGATCCGCACCGCCGACCTGCGCTACCTCGGCGAGGCGAGCGAGTGCCCGGTGCGGCTCGCGCCCGACACCACCGGCGACGAGATGCTCAACGCCCTGTGGGACGCGTTCCACGACGTCCACTGGCGCACGTTCGGCTTCGACTACCGCGGCGAGCAGCTGGTCGAGCTCGTCAACCTCCGCGTCCAGGCGGTCGGCCGCGTCCGTCCTGCCGGCGAGCCGGCCACCGCGCCGGGGGGCGGCGACCCCGTGGCCCGGGACGCGGTCGCCCCGGACCGGCGCGAGGCCTGGTTCGGCGCGGGCTGGGGCTCGACGCCGATCTACGAGCGCGGGCGGCTGGCGTACGGCGACCGGCTCCGCGGACCGGCGATCGTCGAGGAGTTCGGCGCGACCACCGTCGTGTTCGCCGGCTGGTCGGCGACGGTCGATCGACACGGCAACCTCGTCCTGCACAAGGAGGCCTGATGGCGTCCACGGCCACCACGATCAGCCCGATCGTGCTCGAGATCATCGAGGGCACGGTCCGCTCGGCGGAGCTGGAGATCGAGGCGGCGGTCGAACGCACCTCGCGTTCGCCGATGATCCGCGATCAGCACGACTATCGCGTCGCCCTGTTCGACGCACGTGGACGCAAGCTGACCGGCCGGTCGTATTCGGCGCTCATCGAGCCCGTCCTCGCCCGCTGGCCGATCGAGGACATGCGCCCGGGCGACGTCTTCTTCTACAACGACCCCTACCGGTCCGAGGGCGGCATCGGGCACGTGCCGGATCTCTGCACGACCGTGCCGATCTTCCACCAGGAGCGCCTGATCGGCTTCGCCCAGGTCTTCGGCCATCACGACGACGTCGGCGGGATGGTGCCCGGCAGCCTGCCCGTCCACGCCACCAGCATCTTCCAGGAGGGGCTGCTGGTCCCCCCGATCAAGCTCTACGACGCCGGCACGCCCAACGAGGCCGCGTTCGCCATCATCGCGCGCAACTCGCGGCTGCCCGACCACCTGCGCGGCGACGTGGACGCCGAGATCGGCGCCTGCCTCGTCGGCTCGCGGCGCATCGCCGAGCTCGCCGAGCGCTACGGCGTCGACACGCTCGAGGCGGCGTTCCAGGCCATCCTCGACAAGTGCGCGGCGACGATCCGGGCCGAGCTGCTGCCGAAGATCGCCGATGGCGTGTACCGCTGGGAGGACTACATCGAGGCCGACGGCGTCGACGAGCCGCGGCTGCACGCCATCCGCCTGACCATGACCAAGACGCCGGAGAAGATCGTCCTCGACTTCAACGGCACCGACCCGCAGGCCAAGGGGCCGATCAACTGGGCCGTCAGCTACTGCGACGGACGCTTCCTGCGCAAGTGGGTCGCGCCGATCCTGCGCAACCTGGCCGACACGCCGGAGCGGGCGGCGGAGATCGACATGAACGAGGGCGTGCTCGACGTGGTCGAGGCGGTGTTCCCGCCGCCCGGCTCGCTCATCACGCCGGAGTTCCCCGCGCCGGTCGGCATGCGCTTCTTCGTCATGCTGCGCTCGCTCGGCGTCTTCGCCGGCTGCCTGGCCAAGGCGACCGGCGGCCGCGTGCCGGCCGACCAGGAGTCGATCCGCATCTGGGGCCTGCACGGCGACGACGACCGCGGGCGCTTCTTCCTGTTTCGCGAGGTGCTGGGCGGGGGGTCGGGCGGACGCTGGTACGCCGACGGCTCGGACGTCGTCCACATCGTGCCCAACTCGCGCAACCTGCCGGTGGAGTTCTCCGAGGCCCGCTACCCGGTCGTGGTGGAGTCGCTCGCGCTGCGCACCGACTCCGGCGGCGCCGGCGAGATGCGCGGCGGCCTGGGCTACCACAAGCGCATCCGCGTCCTGCAGGACGTCGAGCTGCTGTCCAACGCGGACCGCTCGGCGCTGCGGCCCTACGGCCTGCGCGGCGGACGCGCCGGCGGCCGCTACGGGGTCGCGGTCGAGCGCCCCGACCAGCCCCGGGAGGACCTTCCCGGCCTGGCCGACGACGTCCCGGTGCCGACCGGCTCGGTCGTGGAGATCGTCACCACCGGCGGCGGCGGATGGGGCGACCCGCTGGCCCGCGATCCCGAGGCGGTGCGCCTCGACGTCGTCCGCGGCCTGGTCTCCGACGCCAGCGCCCGGGACGACTACGGCGTCGTGCTGTGCGACGACCGTCCCCGATCGGTGGACGTGGGCGCGACCGAGTCGCTGCGCCGGCGGCTCGCCGACGAGAGAGGAAAGGACGTCGACATGTTCGATCGCGGCGACCACTACGCCGAGCTGATCGCCTCCGGGCAGGCCCCGCGCCGGCCGGACGGCTGGAGCGACCCGGACGTGATCGCATGAAGCCCGCCGTCTTCGACTACGCGCGGCCCCAGACGCTGGCGGAGGCGCTGGCGCTGCGCGGTCAGCACGGCTCCGACTCGGCGGTGCTGGCCGGCGGTCAGAGCCTCATGCCGATGCTCAACCTGCGCCTCGCCCGGCCCGAGATGCTCATCGACCTCGGCGCGGCGCGCGAGCTCGCCTACGTGCGCCCTCGCGACGGGGGCGTCGCGGTGGGCGCGATGGCGCGCCAGCGCGACGTCGAGCTTGCCGCGCAGGCCGACGGCGGCAACCCGCTGATCGCGGAGACGCTGCGCCACGTCGCACACGGGGTCGTCCGCAACCGCGGCACGGTGTGCGGCTCGATCGCGCACGCCGACGCCGCGGCCGAGCTGCCCACGCTGTTCACGACGCTGGGCGGCGTCGCGCGCGTCGCCAGCGCCGCCGGCGAGCGGACGGTCACGGGGGCCGACCTGTTCGCGTTCCACCTGACCAGCACGCTGGAGCCCGACGAGCTGCTGCGCGAGGTGTGGCTGCCCGACCTGGAGCCCGGCGCCGGCTGGGCGTTCACCGCAGTTCGCCCGCCGCCACGGCGACTACGCGCTCGCGGGCGTGTGCGCCGTCGTCGTGCTGGGCGACGGCGACACGATCGCGCGGGCGCGGCTGGCTACCGCGGCGTGGCGCCGACGCCGGTGCGCGCGGACGCCGCCGAGCGTGCCCTCGCCGGCGCCGCCGCCGCGTAGTGCTGCCTACGCCGAAGCGGCGCGCCTGGCCGAGGACGTCGTCGAGGCCCCCGACGACATCGCGGCCTCCCAGGCGTTCCGGCGCCACCTCGTCAACCGGCTGACCCAGCGGGCGCTGCGCACCGCGGGCCAGCGAGCCCGTGAGAGGAGCGAGCGATGACCGACACGACGATCAGCCACGACACCGACACCGTCCGTGCGATCGCGGTGACCGTCAACGGAACCCGCCACGAGCGCACCGTGCCGGTGCGGATGCTGCTGTCGGACTTCCTGCGCCACGAGCTCGGCCTGACCGGGACCCATGTCGGCTGCGAGCACGGGGTCTGCGGCTGCTGCACGGTGAACATCGACGGGCGTCCCGCGCGCTCATGCCTGGCCCTGGCGGTGCAGTGCGACGGCGCCGAGGTGCGCACCGTCGAATCGCTCGAGAGCGACGACGGCACGCTGCATCCGGTGCAGGCCGCCTTCCGGGAGTGCCACGGCCTGCAGTGCGGGTTCTGCACGCCGGGGTTCCTGATGACGGTGACGGCGTTCCTCGACGAGGTGCAGACGGCGTCGCTGGACGAGGAAGAGATCCGCGAGGCGATCAGCGGCAACCTGTGCCGCTGCACGGGCTACATGCACATCGTGGACTCCGTGCGCAAGGCGGCGGAGACGATGTACGGCACCGCGAAGGAGGCGTGATCATGTCGACCCGCACGTTCGGCACGAGCGTCCCGCGCAACGAGGACGCGCGCCTGGTCTCGCGGCCGCGGCCAGTTCCTCGACGACATCGACGTCGCCGGGACCCTGCACGCCGCGTTCACCCGCAGCCCGTTCGCGCACGCCCGGATCGCCAGCATCGACGTCAGCGCCGCGCTGGCGGTGCCGGGGGTCGTCGCCGTCTACACCTGCGATGACATCGACACGTGGACCGCTACATGCCGGTGCTCATCCCGCACCCGGCGATGCCCGACCCCCGCACCCAGCGCCCGCTGGCCCGCGGCGAGGTCTTCCACGTCGGCCAGCCCGTCGCCTTCGTCGTGGCCGAGTCGCGCTACGCGGCCGAGGACGCCGCCGAGCTGGTGGACGTCGACTACGAGCCGCTGGACGTCGTCGTCGACCTCGGAGTCGGCGGCGGCCGACGGCTCGCCGCTGGTCCAGGCGGCGACACGAAGGACAACGTCGCCTGCGACTTCACGCAGGTCTGCGGCGACCTCGACGCCGCGTCTGCCGCCGCGCTGCACGTGCTGCGCCGGCGCTTCGTCGTCGAGCGCAGCGCGGCCTCGCCGATGGAGACGCGCGGGACGCTGGCCGAGTGGGACGCGCGCCGGCGCGAGCTGACGCTGTGGGACTCGACCCAGGCGGCGATCTCGATCCGCGGCGGGCTGGCCTCCCTGTTCGCCCTGCCCGAGAACAAGGTGCGCGTCGTCACCCCCGACACCGGGGGCGGCTTCGGCCAGAAGGTCGTCTTCTTCTACCCCGACGAGGTGCTCGTGCCGTTCGCGGCGATGGCGCTCGGCCGGCCGGTCAAGTTCGTCGAGGACCGCGCCGAGCACTTCGTGGCCGCCAACCACGAGCGCAAGCAGATCCACGACGCGGAGGTGGCCTTCGACGACGACGGCGTCGTGCACGGGCTGCGCAGCGACTTCCTGCACGACACCGGCGCGTTCATCCCCTACGGGATCGCCGTCGCGCAGGTGGCCTCCACGTCGCTGGCCGGCCCGTACCTGATTCCGAACATGTGGGTGCGCCTGCGCGCGGTGTACACCCACACGACCACGGTCACGCCGTACCGCGGCTGCGGCCGTCCGCAGGCGTGCTTCGTGATCGAGCAGCTCATGGACGCGATCGCGCAGGAGCTCGGCCTCGATCGCATGGAGGTCCGCCGCCGCAACCTGATCCCCGCCGACCAGTTCCCCTACACCCGCGACGGGCTGGTGTTCGCCGACGGCCTGCCGGTCACGCTCGACAGCGGCAACTACCACGAGGCGCTGGACAAGGTGCTGTCGGCCATCGGCTACGAGGACTTCGCGGCCGAGCAGCAGCGTGCGCGCGCCGAGGGACGCCACCTCGGGCTGGGCCTGGCCTGCTACGTCGAGGGGACGGGCCTGGGGCCCTACGAGGGCGCGCACGTGCAGGTCCAGTCGGTCAGCGGCAAGGTGCTCGTGGCGACGGGGCTGACCACCCAGGGCCAGTCGCACAAGACGACGTTCGCCCAGATCGCCGCCGACCAGCTCGGCGTCGACGTCGAGGACGTCGAGGTCATCACCGGCGACACCGATGCGTTCGAATGGGGCGTGGCTACGTTCGCCAGCCGGGCCGCCGTGGTCTCCGGCAGCGCCATCGGGCGGGCGGCGGCGGCGGTGCGCGAGAAGGCGATCGCGATGGCGGCGAACATGCTCGAGGCCGCGCCGGAGGATCTGGACATCGAGCACGGGCGCGTGTTCGTGCGCGGCTCGGCCGAGCCCTACGTGACGCTCAAGCAGGTGGCCACGGCGGCCAACCCGCTGCGCTACGCGTTCGACGAGGACGCCCAGGCGGCGACCCAGTTCGCCCCCGCGTTCAAGGACATCAGCGGTCCGCCGCTGCCCGAGGGGCGCGAGCCGGGGCTCGAGGCGGTGGCCTACTACAGCCCGCCGCACGCGACGTGGGCCAGCGGCGTGCACGCCGCCGTCGTCGAGGTCGACCTCGACACGCTCGCGGTCCGCTACGTGCGCTACGCGCTGATCCACGACTGCGGCAACATGATCAACCCGCGGGTCGTCGAGGGGCAGGTCATGGGCGGGATCGCTCAGGGCGTCGGCGGCGCGCTCTACGAGAAGCTCGAGTACGACGACCAGGGCCAGCTGCGCAACGCCTCGTTCATGGACTTCCTCGTCCCGTACGCGACCGAGGTCCCGCGGCCGACGATCGACCACATGGAGACGCCGTCGCCGCTGAACCCGCTGGGCATGAAGGGCGTGGGCGAGGCGGGGACGATCCCGGTGGCGTCGTTGACCATCTCCGCGGTCAACGACGCGCTCGCCCCGCTCGGCGTGCACGTCGACGAGGCGCCGCTGTCGCCGGACCGGCTGTTCCAGCTCGTGCAGGCGGCGTCCGAGCCGGACGCGGCCGCCACCGCGTGACCGCGGCGGCGAGGCGACGGCGGCGCTGCGGGCCGCGTCCGCGTGCCGCCGTCGTTACCTGTGCCGCCGAGCCTTCACCCGCCCGCGCTGGCAGTCCTGCGCGGCCGCGAACTGTCCGGCGGCGGGCGCGTCGACGCACAGGCGGTAGCGGCCGGGACGCAGCTTCGTCGGCAGGCGCACCGTGCGCGCCGTCCCGATGGCGCGCGACCAGACGTTGCGCTTCGCCTTGGTCAGCGTCGCGGTCAGGGCCAGGTTCGGCGCCCCGCTGTAGCTGATCGCGGCCACCCGGCGCCCGGCGCGCACCGAGAGCTTGGAGGCGAGCACCGAGAACCCGCTCGGCGCCTGCGCCACCGCGCGGCCACCGGCGCTCTGCGCGATCGAGCGGCAGCCGAGCTCGTGCCCGACGTCGCCGGCGCTCGGGGCGTAGGTCGAGCTGGGGCCCTCCTGGACGACCGTGCCGGCGTCGCGGCGGTAGAAGACGGTCGTCGTCGTGGTCGCGTTCGTCCACGCGGGCGCGGCGCAGGTCGCCGCCCCGCCGGTCAGCGGCGGCGGGGTCAGGCTCGCGGGTGCGGTGGCGAACGGCATCGCGGGCGGGCGATCGTCGCCGCGCACGAACAGGCCGATGCCGGGCACGGAGAGGTCGACGAAGCCGAGCGTGCTGCCCGGGGCGCAGTTGAGCCCGGTGCGCGTGTTCGTCACGGCGACCTGGATGCCGTTCTGGACGATCGGCCCGCCGCTGTCGCCCGGACAGGGGGCGCCGGTGCTGCTGTGCGCGCAGCCGACCGCGGGCATCCCCGACCAGCAGTCGGTCGGCGCGCCGACGGTCAGGTCGAGCATCTGCTCGACGTCGTCGGACGCCGCCGACCCGGTCTCGCCCCAGCCGTATCCGCGCACGACCGAGCCGGGCGCCAGCGGCGTGCCGACGGCGACCAGCGGGATCGGTGCCATGGTCGGGCCGGTCGCGATCGGCGGGACCTCGAGCACCGCGACGTCCGCGCGGCCGGTGGCGGGGTCGTAGTCGGGATGGACGCGCACCGACCGGACGGGGCCGACCACTCCGTCGTCGGAGTCGAAGGAGGAGAAGCCGATGCCGATGATGTAGCTGGATGCCGGCCAGCGCTGCCCCTGGTCGTTCATCGTGCAGTGGGCGGCGGTCAAGACGTGCGTCTGGTCGATGATGCTGCCCGTGCACAGGCTCACCCCGGAGCCGGAGGCGGCGAGGACGAGGACCGTGAACGGCGCCGAGCTGGGCGGGCCGACCGGCGTACCGCCGACGTAGCGCGGCGTGGCCGCGTGGGCGGACGCGGCGCCGGCGACCAGCGCGCCGACGGTCAGGACCGAGGCGGCGATCCGTGCCGCAAGCTGAGACATCGCTGCATCATAGGCGACGGCGGGGCCCGCGGCGAGCCGCTCGAGGCCGCGCGGTGCCGCCGGTGTCGACCGTCAGAGCTTGCGCGCGCGCACGGCCGTGCCGTAGGCGCAGATCTCTGTCCAGGTCGTGCCCAGCTCCGACGTGTCGAAGCGGAACGCGACGATCGCGTTGGCGCCCTTGCCCTCAGCCTCCTCGACCAGGCGCTCGGTGGCGTGCTCGCGACCCTCGGCCAGCATCTTGGTCATGCCCTTCAGCTCGCCGCCGACGAGCGACTTGAAGGAGGCGCCGATCTGGGAGCCGACGTTGCGCGAGCGCACGGTGAGCCCGAAGACCTCGCCCAGGACCTCCTCGATCTGGTAGCCGGGGAGGTCGTTCATGGTGGAGATGAGCATGGACGCACGATATGACAGGGAAACGCAGGGTGCGCGACAGTCGGCTGCTGAAGGGCGCGGGGTATACGTTGCGGACGGGCGCGCGATGCGCGCGATCCTCGGGCCGAAGCTCCCGGGGGCGAGTCGTGATTCGCGAGCGCTGCCGGTGGCTTTGTGGTTCGCTTACGAACCACGAGCCTGTGAACCCACCTGTGCACTGATGAGCGTTCCCGGTCCGGGAGGCCCCGACAGGAGGTCGACCCAGGGTGCGCCCAATCACCACGATGATCGTCGTAGGAGCGCTGATGTTCCCGGCCGCGGCTGTCGCTGATTCGGGCAACATCACGAACATCGCCCCGACCGGCACCGGCACGATCCAGGCGACATTCACGATCGACTGGACGACGTGCGGCTACTACGACTGCGGATGGTGGGCCGTCGCCTACACCCGTCCGATCGGCAGTGAGTGCCTGCCCGACATCGGCTCCATCATCTGGGTCGGCGACCTGCACACCGGCCCGGGGCACGAGGAGACGACCACGACGTTCTACCCGCCGAACGACCAGGCGTTCAACATCTGCCTGTACGTCAAGGGCATCGGCAACCCGTACCTCGTGTCGCTGAACTCGTACTGGCCACCGCCACCGGCGCCGGTCGCCCCGCCGGCTCCCGAGCCCGCACCCGTTGTGATCGCGCCGCCTGCCACCGTCCCGGTAGCGGCGCCGACGTTGAGCATGCGCGCGGGCGAGCGGGCCGCCCGGAAGGCGCTGCGGACGTGGTGGCGGCGCTCGTCGTCGCGCAGCCTGAGCTGCGACCGCGCCGCGGCGAACGTGGTCTCGTGCGACGTGTCGTGGCGTCGCAAGCGCCACCGCTACGCGGGCACCGTCACAGTGACCCTGGGCGCCACGGGCGTCGTGCCGAGCGTGCGCGTGCACCGGACCTAGTCAGCATGGACGCGCGCGCCGGGATCGTCACGACGAAGTCTGGCGATCCTGCAAGCCGCGGACCGTCGCGCCTACAGCGGCTCGCTGCACGTGCGTCGCCCTCGCGGCCGACGCACTCCGCCGCGTCGACCTACAACGTCTCGTCGACCAGCTCGTCGTCCTCGGGCTCAGCCCGTCAGCATCATCCTCGACCGGTACGAGCACCTCATGCCCGGCAACGAAGACGAGGCCGTCGGCCTGCTCGACGCCTACGTCGCCCGCACGACGGCCGTAGCGTCATGCGGGTAGCTCAAAGAGTCTCTGGCGACCGGACGGGTCCGCCCTCTGACGAACGCGCCTCAGCAGCCCCGGCGGCGGTCGCCCGATTGCGACGACCGCCGCCGGCGTTGTGCGCGCGAGTAGCGGGCGATTCCGCCAGTCGATCTTGCGGCGGGCGCCGAACATCGTGACGTTGCCGTGGCCCTCGAGCGCGGCGCTCGGCGCAATCACTCCAGGATGGTCCACCCTGATTGACTGACCGACCATCTGGCAGGTCGACCAGGAATCCGCGATCAATGAGCCGTGGCTGACGCCGAAGCGCTCCTGGTTCTCAGGCACCGTGAGATCGAGTAGCCCGGCCTTCGGGAACCGACACGCCCACATCGGCATGCGTATCTCGGCGACTTCGTCTTCCGTCCTGAGTTGTTCCGACCGGATCAGCTCCGCCCAAGCAGCATCTGGCGACAGCGACCAATACTGAGTGGGGGGGTCACCAACCTCGTGCCAGCGACCCGCACGCGTGTTGCTCTCGACCCAGAACGGCACATCGTGGCTTGTGTAGCGAAACAGCGTGATGCTGCCGGTCGTCGTAACGACCGGCAGCGGCAGTGTCGTCTGCTCAGGCTGCACCTTGCACGCGCCCGGACCGCGCAGCGTCCAACAGGTCGTTCTCACGCGAGCCGTCATCCAGCAGCTCGATCGGGCGTGCACCACCGAGGTCGTACCTCGGCCGGTAGAACCAGGCATTCACGCCGGCGTCCGTCCACGCGCCGCGCAGGATGGCCACGAGCCGCGCGACAAGTTGCTCACGCGGTGTCGCAGGCGACTCTTCATGACGTCGCCGCTGCAGAGCTCGTGTTGAGATACCGAGGAGCGAGGCCAAGTCCCGCACGCTCACACCGGGAAGCCACTCCTCGAGCATCGCGAGAACCTCGCGTCCTTCGCGCCGTAGCGCCTCCGGCTGGTGCTCGTGAAGGATGTCCCGGAAGACGTGTCGGATCGCCTCCAGGTGAATCAGGTAGTGGTCTGCTGAGTCGAGGACGTCCTGCGACGTGGGGTCAAAGGTCAGGATCGACAGCAGGTGTCGGCTGACCTTCTGTGCGGAGACGGCGTCGAGCTGGGGCAGGACGTTGTCGTTGACGCGCGCCGCAACGTCGCGCATCGTGTCGACGAAGCGATCGAGTTCTTCGGGATTGAGCGCCCCGGACTGCGCGGCCTCTTCCATCGTGCGCTGGAACTGCATGATCGTCTCGTCAGCCTCCAGCACTTGGCGCTCGGCGAGATCGGATTTCGGCATCGCCCACCTCCGTCGCGTCTGCGTCGCCTTAGGGCGACACACAGACGACATTGTGCCCGACGGTGCGGCGAATGTCACTGGACACTGCGCACACACGCCCCGATCGGCTACGGCCCGTGCCAGCCGACCTCGCGCAGGGCGTCGCGGACGATGTCCTCGGCGCCGGCGGCGATCACGGCCAGGACCGCGGTCAGCGCGAGGCACAGCAGCAGCGCACGCGGCGGGCGGCGGACGAGGACGAACGGCACGGCGAGGCCGATCAGCAGCTCGGCGGTGAGCACGACGCGCGCGGCGCGGCCGTCCCAGATCGTCTCGAGCAGCACCGCCTCGCCGATCAGCGGCGCGGCGAGCATCGCCGCGCCGAGCGCCCGCGCGCCGTCGCTGCGGCCCGAGCGCCACAGCGCGCCGCCCGCGCCGAAGACCGCGCCCGCCACCGCGGCGGCCGCCGCCCAGCCGATCGAGACCGGGACCGCGTAGCCCAGCGACGCCCGCCCCTCGCTCCAGACGGTGAAGGCGTACCACGCGGCGGTGCCGCCGACGAGCGCGACGGCGCCCGCGGCGGCGCCGAGCCGGGGGCGGCGGGCCAGCGCGCCCAGCAGCCACGCGACCGCCAGCCACGGCGCGCCGAGCGCGACGACCCAGGAGCCGAGGCGGCTGGCCGGCTCGGCGACCGGCCCCGCGAGCGCGATCAGCCCCGAGCCGCCGGCGTAGCGCGCGGCGACGCCGAGCCCGACGGCGGCGACGACCGACGCCAGCGCGACGGCCGCCACCCGCGATCCACGCGCGCGATCGTCGTCGCCGCCCACCGGACGCCGGTCGGGACGCGCGCGCTCTGCCCGCTGCTCACCATGCATGGCCGACGAACGCCGGCTCCGGCACGAGCTCGACCCCGAACGCGGCACGCACGCCCGCCGCCACCTCCCGGGCGAGCGCCACGAGCTCGGCCGTGCTCGCGCCCCCCCGGTTGACGAGCGCGAGCGTGTGCTTGCTCGAGATCGCCACGCGCCCGCGCGTCATGCCGCGCTCGAACCCGGCGCGCTGGATGAGCCAGGCGGCGGAGGTCTTCACGCGGCCGTCGGGCTCGGGGAAGGCGGGCGGGGCCGCGGGCGCGGCGCGCCGCGCCAGCGCGGCGAAGGCGCCGGGGTCGAGGATCGGGTTGGTGAAGAACGAGCCCGCGGTCACCGAGTCGGGGTCGTCCGGGTCCACCACCATGCCCTTGGCCCGACGCAGCGCCAGCACCGCGGCGCGGACGTCGGGCAAGGGCGGCTGCGCCCCGGGCTCGACGCGCAGCGCCCGCGCCAGCTCGGCGTAGGCGACCGGCTCGCCGGCGGCCGACTCGCGCAGCGCGAACGTCACCGCGAGCACGACGTGGTCGGCGCGCCCCTTGAACGCGCTGGAGCGGTAGCGGAAGCCGCAGGCCTCGGGCGCCAGCTCGGCGATCTCGCCGCTGCGGCGGTCCAGCACGCGGACGCTCGCGATCGTCTGGCTGACGTCCTGGCCGTACGCGCCGACGTTCTGGATCGGCGTCGCGCCGGTCGCGCCCGGGATGCCCGACAGGCACTCGATCCCGGCCAGCCCGTCGTCCACGGCGCGGCGCACGACCGCGTCCCACGGCTCGCCGGCCGCCACGGTGAGGCTGGCGCCGTCGCGGGCGATGCCGCGCGTCTCGATGCGCACGACCGTGCCGTCGAAGCCGCGGTCGGCGATCACGACGTTGCTGCCGCCCGCCAGCAGCAGCACGGGCTCGCCGGCGGCGTCCAGCTCGCGGACGGCGGCCACGAGCGCGTCGGTCGTCGCCGCATGCACGAGCCGCCGCGCCGGCCCGCCCAGGCGCAGCGTGGTCAGCGGCGCGAGCGCGACAGCGGCCTCGACGCTCACGTCTGCTCCGCCGGGCACCAGTACGTCGTGCGCCCGCCGACGGCCGCGCGTTCGAGCTCGGTGCCGCAGCGCGGGCAGCGCCCGCCCCGCACCCGGTGCTCGATCAGCTCGCCGGTGTGCACGCCGCCGAGGCGGAGCGCCGAGCGGATCGCGGCGCGCAGCGCGCGGCGCAGGCGGTCGAGCTCCTCGTCGTCCAGCGACCCCGCGGGCCGGATGGGGGACAGCCGCGCGCGCCACAGCGCCTCGTCGGCCAGCAGGTTGCCGACCCCGGCCAGCACGGCCTGGTCCATGATCCGCGCCTTGAGCGGCGCGTCGCCGCGGCCGACGCGCGCGCGGAACGTCTCGCGGCCGATCTCGGCGGCGTCGGGGCCGAGCGCGCTGATGCGCGGGTCGAGCACCGCGCGCCCGAGCCGGCGCTTGTCGCGCAGCATCAGCGCGCCACCGTCCTCGAAGCGCAGCGTGAAGCGGTCCCAGAGCGGGTTGGCGCGCACCGGCGCGGGGTCGCCCGCGATGTGGTCGTCGACGACGATGCGTCCGGCCATGCCCAGGTGCAGCCCGAGGATGGGTCCCTCGCCGCCATCGGTCTCCATCCACATCGCCTTGCCGCGCCGGTTGGCGGCGCTCAGCGCGCGTCCGGTCAGCGCCGCGGCCAGCTCGCCGGGCTGGTGGGGCCGGCAGACGTAGGTGTCGGTGTCGTCGACTTCGGCGATGCGCCGCCCGAGCGCGTACTCGGCGATGAGGGCGCGGGCGCGTTCGACCTCGGGCAGCTCGGGCATCGGCTCAGGGTACGGCGTCGGCGCGCCGCCCCGGCACCCTCAGCTGCCGGTGGCCATGCCCGGCTCCGGCCACGCCCCGTGGTCGCGCACCCAGTCGCGGCGCTGGTCGAACGGCTGGGCGACGGGCGCGCGCGTCGTCGGCGAGCTCGTTGACGATCCCCAGCTCCAGCGCGCCCTCCGGCGTCACGTAGCGGCTGCGCAGGAGGAAGTCCAGCGCGCGGCTGCGCCCGATCGCCCGCTCGAGCAGCTGGGAGCCGGTGCCGGTGAGGATGCCCAGGCTCGCCTCGAGGAACCCGAGCAGGTAGTCGCCGCGCTGCATGATCCGGATGTCGCAGTTGAGCGACAGCTCGAGCCCACCGCCGCCCGTGTCGCCGGTCATGGCGGCGATGATGAGCGCCGCGATGACGATCCCGTCGCGGTCCTCGATGTCCCAGACGCTCATGGGCCGACGCTCGTGCACACCGGGGGAGAGGGGCGGTGCTCGGCGGGCGCTGTGAGACTCCCCAAGCTATCGTTGACCGTACAACCATGAGCACTGAGCGCAGCACCTTCAGCCTCGGCCGCGAGGAGGGCTCCGACGGCCGCTTTCATCGCCAGCAGAGCCGGTTTCGCGACTGGGCCGACACGACCGCGCCCGGCCGCCACCACCTCTACGTCTCCTACGCCTGCCCGTGGGCGCACCGCACGATCATCGTGCGCCGCCTGAAGGGGCTGGAGGACGTCGTCGGGATGTCGGTCGTGCACCCGTATCGCGACCAGCGCGGCTGGGCCTTCCCCGGCGGCGAGCACCGCGACGAGCTGCACGACTGGGACTTCCTGGTCGACGCCTACGACGCCTCCGACCCGAGCTTCGCGGGCCGCGTGAGCGTGCCGGTGCTGTGGGACACGCGCGAGCACCGGATCGTCAACAACGAGTCCGCCGACATCATCCGCATGCTCAACGCCTGGGGGACGGAGGGCCCGGACCTCTACCCCGAGGACCTGCGCGCGGAGATCGACGCGATCAACGCGCCGGTCTACGACAACGTCAACAACGGCGTCTACCGGACCGGCTTCGCGACCACGCAGGAGGCCTACGACGAGGGCTTCGCCGTGCTGTTCGAATGGCTGGACCGGCTCGACGAGCGCCTCGGTCGCCAGCGCTATCTGGCCGGCGATCGCATCACCGAGGCCGACTGGCGCCTGTTCACCACGCTGCTGCGCTTCGACGCGGTCTACTACGTGCACTTCAAGTGCAACGGCCACCGGCTGATCGAGTACGCGAACCTGTGGCCGTACGCGCGCGAGCTGTACCAGTGGCCGGGCGTGGCGGAGACTGTGCGCTTCGATGAGATCAAGCGCCACTACTACACGACGCACCCCCAGCTGAACCCGCACGGGATCATCGCGGCGGGCCCGCTCGACATGGACTGGGGCGAGCCGCACGGGCGGGGGTGAGCGCGCCCGGCCCGGCGGTGACGACCGACCGCCGGCGTCGAGTAGACTCGAGCGGTCGATGACCGACACCGTCGCGCTTTCGATCTGTGGTGACGTCGAGCGGCCCACCCGTCTCGAACCGGCCGATCTGCGCTCGCTCATGGACGCCGAGCTGGTGGCGGACTTCCATTGCCGCGAGGGCTGGAGCCGGCTCGGGGAACGCTGGCGCGGGGTGCGGCTGGCCACCCTGCTCTCCCTCGCCGGGGCCGCCGACGCGGCGGGCTATGTCACGGTCGGCTGTGGCGAGTACACCGCGGTGCTCACCCGTGAGCAGGCGCAGGACGAGCGGGTGCTGCTCGCGCTCGAGCACGAAGGGGCGGACAGCCCGCGGTCCCCGGGGTCGGGCCCTCCGGTGGGACTACTTTCCTGAGCGTCAAGTCCGTGGACCGGATCGAGGTCACCCGCGAGCCTCAGCAGGCGACCGCCGAGACGATCGCGCTCGCCCGGATCGAGGGCTGAGCGGACGTCACCCGGCGCCGTCGACGACGGCGCGATGGCGCCGAAGCCGGACGGTACCGTTCTGCGGCGGGGACGTCCGCATTGACCGCCGAGACCACGATCTTCACGACGATGACCGCGCTCGCCGAGGAGACCGGCGCGCTGAACCTCGGCCAGGGGTTTCCCGACGAGGACGGGCCGGCGGAGGTCGTCGAGGCGGCGGTGGCGGCGCGGCGGTCTGGGACGCGCAACCAGTACGCGCCGCTCGGCGGCGTGCCGGAGCTGCGCGCGGCGATCCTCGACCACCAGCGCCGCCACTACGGCCTCGAACCGGAGGCGGTGCAGGTCACCTTCGGCGCGACCGAGGCGCTGGCCGCCGCGGTGCTCGGGCTCGTTCGCGACGGCGACGAGATGGTGATCCTCGATCCGTCCTACGATTCCTACGCGCCGATCGCCCGCCTCGCCGGTGCCCGGCTGCGCCGCGTCGCGCTGCACCCGCCGGACTGGCGCCTGGACCTCGACGAGCTCGCCGCCGCGATCACGCCGCGCACCCGGCTGCTGCTGGTCAACAGCCCGCACAACCCGACCGGCCGCGTGCTCGACCGCTCCGAGCTGGAGGGCATCGCCGCGATCTGCCGCGAGCGCGACGTGGTCGCGGTGACCGACGAGGTCTACGAGCACCTCGTCTTCGACGGCGAGCACATCCCGCTGGCCACGCTGCCCGGGATGGCGCCGCGGACGCTGACGATCTCGAGCATCGGCAAGACGTTCTCGCTCACCGGCTGGAAGGTCGGCTGGGCGACCGGTCCCGCCGAGCTGGTCGGCGCGCTGCGCGGCGTCAAGCAGTTCCTCTCGTTCGCCGGCGGCACGCCGCTGCAGGCGGCCGCCGCGGCGGCGCTGGGGCTGGACGCCGGGTACCCCGTGCGGCTGCGCGACGCCTTGCACGCCAAGCGCGACCGGCTCGCCGCCGGGCTGCGCGCGGCCGGCTTCGACGTGCTCGCCAGCCAGGGCACGTACTTCGTCTGCGCGGACGCCACGCCGCTCGGCCACGACGACGCGGAGGCGCTGTGCCTGCGCCTGCCCCACGAGGCCGGCGTGGTGGCGATCCCGGTGTCGGCGTTCGTCGAGGACCGGGCGGGACCGGCCCGGCCGCTCGTGCGCTTCGCGTTCTGCAAGCGCGAGGCGGTGCTCGACGAGGCGATCGACCGCCTGCGCGCATGGGGTGCCCGAGCCCGGACGCCGTAGGCGAGCCATCCCGCACCGGTCGCGCTCGTCGACGGCCGCGACGGCGCGTGACCGTCAGCCCGCGACGGCGGGGTCGCTGCTGAGCACCGCGTCGGGGCCGCTGTCGTAGAGCTTGTGCACCTTGACCGTTCCCGGCGGCGTCGCGTCGATGCACAGCCGGCACAGCACGCACTCGTCGATGTTCGCGTCGACGATCCGCACCCGCCCGCCGTCGTCGGCGTAGATGTCGACGGGGCAGACCTCCTCGAGCTTGGCGGCCAGCGCCGCGTCGGTGGCGATCTCGTCGGAGACCTCGATGCCGATGAAGATGGCGTCTTGTCTCATGCCGCGGCGCGCTCCTCGATCTTGCTCTTGATGATCTGGGGGATCTGGGAGATCTCCTCGGCCACCGTGATGCCGGCCTCGGCGAGGCGGGCGAGGTGCTCGGTGGCCGTGTCATCCTTGCCCTCGACGATCGTGCCGGCGTGGCCGAAGCTCATGCCCGGCATCTCGTCCATGAACCGGCCGGCCATGAACGCCACGATCGGCAGGCGCGAGTCGTGCTCGGCCACCCACCGCGCCAGCTCGGCCTCCATGCGGCCGCCGGGCTCGGTGTAGATGACGATGCCCTGCGTCTGCTCGTCGGCCTCGTAGAGGGGCATCAGCTCCGCGTAGGTGGAGCCGATGATCGCGTCGCCGCCGATCGACACCGCGGTCGAGATGCCCAGGCCCGCGGCGCTCAGCGTCGACGACATCTCGGTCGTCATGCCGCCCGAGCGCGAGATGACGCCGATCGGGCCCGGCTTGTACGACTTGGCCGCGTCCTTCGCCGGCCCGCCGATGCCGCCCATCTTGATGACGTCGGGGACGATGATCCCGAGGCAGTTGGGGCCGATGATCCGCGCGCCGCGCAGCGTCGCCAGCTCGACCATCTGCGCGACGTCGGCGCGCGGGATGCGCTCGGTGACGATGACCACGAGCTCGATGCCGTTCTCGATCGCCTCGAACACGGCGTCCTTGGTGAACGCGGGCGGGACGGTGACGACCGAGCCCTTGATCGGCGCGCCGTGGTGCTCGACCGCCTGGGCGACCGTGTCGAAGACCGGCACGCCGTGGACCTCGCGGCCCTTGCGGCCGGGCGTCACGCCGCCGACGACCTTCGCGCCCTTGCCGTAGTCCAGGCACTCCCGGGTCAGGTTGACCGCCTCGCGGCCCGTGATGCCCTGGACGATGAAGGTGGTGTGCTCGTCGATGAGGATGGACATTTACGCGAGCGCCTCCACCGCGCGGCGGGCCGCCTCGTGCATCGAGACGGAGCGGTCCGCGTACTTGACGCCGTACTTGTCGAGGATCTTGAACCCCTCCTCCTCCCACGCCCCGGGGATGCGGAAGATCGTGATCTTCTCGGCCGGGTCGTAGCCCAGCTCCAGGCATGCCTTGATGACCCCGCGGGCGACGATGTCCACGCGCGTGTTGGAGACGATCGACATCATCACCGCGATCTTGTCCACGCCGGGCTTGCTCAGGACGAGCTTGGCCAGCCCGCACGCCTTCGCCACCGACGGGTTCCCGCCGATCTCGCAGTAGTTGGCGGGCTGGCCGCCCGCGTTGCGCACCGCGTCGAACAGCGTCAGCGAGCCGCCGCCCGCCCCGATGACCAGTCCGAGGTTGCCGTCGAACTCGGTCACGTTGCCGGCCACGCCGCGGTGGTCCTGCGCGTCGACCGCCTCGCCGGCGATCTCGAACTCGGTCGCCTCGCGCGCCTGGCGGGTCTCCTCGTCGCCCACGCCGAGGTCCTTGAGCAGCGCCTTCTGGCGCGGCCGCGCCTCGTTCTCCATGTCCATGTGCGCGTCCAGCGCGACGAACGAGCCGTCCTCGAGCTCCCCGAGCGGGTTGATCTCGGCCAGCGTCATGTCGTTCTGCACGAACAGCCGCGCGAGCCGGGTCAGGATCGGGACGAGCTTGTTCAGCCGCGAGCCGGTGACGCCGGTCTGGGCGATGCACTGCTTGGCCTGGAAGTCGCTCAGCGGCAGGATGTTCGAGAAGTGCTGGCGCCCCACGTGGTCGGGGTGCTGCTCGGCGACCTCCTCGATGTCGATGCCGCCCATGTCGCTGAACAGCATCACCGGCTGCTTGCGAGTGCCGTCCCAGACGACGCCGGCGTAGTACTCCTGCTTGACCGACGCCTTCGGGTCGACGAGCACGCCACGCGGCATGTGCCCGTTGATCTCGAGCGCGAGGACGGCGGCGGCGTCGGCCTCGGCCTGCTCGGGCGTGTCGGCGAACTTCACCCCGCCGGCTTTCATCCGCCCGCCCGTCAGCACCTGCGACTTGATCACCACCGGCCCGCCGATGCGCTGGGCGATCGCCTTCGCCTCCGCCGCGTCGGTCGTGAACCCGTAGTCGGTTACCGGGATGCCCGCGCGCTTGACCACCTCGCGGGCTTCGTACTCGAAGAAGCGCATGAGACGCGGAAACGTATCGTGCCCGGCCTCGCGCCGAACAGAAAGATTTCCAGGCGTCCCATAGAGGCCAGGCACTATCGGCCCGTGCGCCGGCGTGTCGCGGTCTATCGGCCCGGCGGGCCGTCGAGCAGGAAGACCTCGAACAGCCGCGAGGGCCGGAAGACCACCTGGCTGTGGTAGCTGAGGACCCGGCGCCCGGTGACTCCCTCGACCGCGCTGGTCAGCTCTTCGGCCACGACCTCCTGGAAGCGCAGCCGGTACTGACGCACCAGGCGCTCCTCGCCGGCCTCGACGAGCCGCTCCTCGTTCGGCGTCAGCCCGCCCTCGAGCACCGTGAAGACGTACTCGTCGTTGAAGTACGTCTTCGCCTTGGTCGGGCCGCGGCCGTAGAGCTTGGCCATCGCCTGCACGATGGCCGTCGACACGGCTGCGCGCATCGCGCCGTACGGCTCGGTGTGGTCAGGGGCGGACACAGCGCGAGAGGGAGATACCCGCGCGCGATCGCGGCTATGCGCCGGCGGGCGCGAGCTCGTAGGCCTCGGCCAGCGCCGGGTCCTTGCGCGCGAGCATCTCGGCCAGGTCGACCATCACGCGGCACTGCTTCCACGTGGCGTCGTCCTGCATCTTGCCGTCGATCATGTGCACGCCGCGGCCGTCGGGGATCGCCTCGATGACCTTCTTGGCGAACTTGACCTCGTCGGGGTCGGGCGAGAAGACCTTCTTGGCGATGTCGATCTGCGCGGGGTGCAGCGACCACGCGCCGACGCAGCCGAGCAGGAACGCGGCGCGGAACTGCGTCTCGCAGCCCTCGAGGTCGCGAATGTCGCCGTAGGGGCCGTAGAACGGCAGGGCGCCGACCGACGTGCACGCGTCGACCATGCGCGCGATCGAGTAGTGCCACGGGTCCTGCTGGTAGGAGGGGCGCGGCGCCTCGGGGCTCTCGGCGTCCGGGTCGGCGATCGTGCGGTAGCCGGGGTGCCCGCCCCCGACGCGCGTGGTCTTCATGCGCCGCGAGGCGGCGAGGTCGGCGGGGCCGAAGCTCATGCCCTGGATGCGCGGCGAGGCCGACGCGATCTCCTCGAGGTTGGCGACGCCCTGCGCGGTCTCGAGGATCGCGTGGACGAGGATCGGGCGGTCCAGGCCGGCCTTGGCCTCGAGCTGGGCCAGGATGCGGTCGACGTAGTGGATGTCCCACGGGCCCTCGACCTTGGGGATCATGATCACGTCGAGCTTGTGGCCGATCTCGCCGACGAGCGTCGTCAGGTCGTCGAGCACCCACGGCGACTCGAGCGCGTTGACGCGCGTCCACAGCTGCGTCTCGCCCATGTCGATGTCGCGGCCGACCTTGACCAGCCCGGCGCGCGCGGCCTCCTTGCGGTCGACCGGGACGGCGTCCTCGAGGTTGCCGAGCAGGATGTCGACGGTCGGCGCGATGGCGGGGACCTTGGCCACCATCTTCTCGTTGGAGAAGTCGAGGAAGTGGATCATGCGCGAGGGCGGGAACGGGATCTCGCGCATCGGATCGGGCGCTCCGATCGCGAGGGGCTGGAAGAAGTCGCGCGGGTTTCTCACGGATGTCGCTCCTGGTCGATCTCGGCGCCGGACGTTAGCGGCGCGCCGCGCGCGCCGTCCTGCCCCGTGACGTCAGGGCGCTGCCTGCGCGGGTGCGGGAGGATGTGCGCACCATGAGCAGCGACTTCACTACGGATCAGGCCGCCCGCGAGTCGAGCGGCGCCCACCCCTACGGCCGCTACCTCGAGGAGTTCGAGGTCGGCGACGTCTACAAGCACTGGCCGGCCAAGACGGTGACCGAGGCCGACGACCACCTGTTCTGCCTCATCACGATGAACCACCATCCGCTGCACATCAACGACGTGTACGCGGGCAAGAGCCAGCAGGGCCGCAACGTCGTGGTCGGGCCGCTCGTCTACTCGCTGGCGCTGGGCATGTCGGTGTCCGACGTGTCGGGCAAGGCGATCGCCAACCTCGCCACCGAGGAGCTCAGCCACCCGGCGCCGGTCTTCCACGGCGACACCCTGTTCGTGGAGTCCGAGGTGCTCGAGAAGCGCGAGTCGCGCTCCAAGCCCGACCGCGGCACGGTCAAGGTGCACACGCGCGTCTACAACCAGGACGGCACGCTCGTCGCGGAGTTCAAGCGGCTCGTGCTCGTGCCGCGCAAGCGCGCCGGCGAGCCGGCGGCGGGCGAAGGGAACGTCGAATAGGGACAGGGCGCCGCCTGCGACACCCCGAATGGGGGTAAGGCGCGGCTTGAGGGTCGTCGGCGCGCAGTCGGGACGGTACTGTCGTGCTCAACCCGGAGGCGGCGCGAGCCAGCCTCCTTTGGCATTTGACATAGCAGCATTGAGGAGTTGACTCCATCGTGAGCAGCGAGACCATCGTCCCGACGACGCACCGGAAGCTAGTGAACTGGGTCGAGGAGGTGGCGGAGCTCACGCAGCCCGACAGCGTGCACTGGTGTGACGGATCGGCGGAGGAGTACGATCGCCTCGCTCAGACGCTGATCGACGCGGGGACGTTCACGCGGCTCTCGGAGGCCAAGCGCCCCAACTCCTACCTCGCGCTGTCGGATCCCGACGACGTCGCGCGCGTCGAGGACCGCACGTTCATCTGCTCTGCGCGCGAGCAGGACGCGGGACCGACGAACAACTGGCGTGAGCCGGGTGAGATGCGCGAGACGCTGACCGGGCTCTTCCGCGGCTCGATGAAGGGCCGCACGATGTACGTCGTGCCGTTCTCCATGGGGCCGCTGGGGTCCGACAAGAGCTACATCGGGGTCCAGCTCACGGACTCGACGTACGTGGCGGTGTCGATGCGGATCATGACCCGCATGGGCCAGGCGGCGCTCGACGTGCTCGGCGCCGACGGCGAGTTCGTGCCGTGCCTGCATTCGGTCGGTGCGCCGCTGGAGGACGGCGCCGAGGACGTGCCGTGGCCGTGCAGCGCCGACAACAAGTACATCGTCCACTTCCCGGAGACGCGCGAGATCTGGTCGTTCGGCTCCGGCTACGGCGGCAACGCGCTGCTGGGCAAGAAGTGCTTCGCGCTGCGGATCGCGTCGGTGATGGCCCGCGACGAGGGCTGGCTGGCCGAGCACATGCTGATCTCAAGCTGACCTCGCCCGAGGGCAAGGTCAAGTACGTGACCGGCGCGTTCCCGAGCGCCTGCGGCAAGACGAACCTGGCGATGCTGATCCCGACGCTCGAGGGCTGGACCGTCGAGACCATCGGGGACGACATCGCGTGGATGAAGTTCGGCGACGACGGGCGCCTGTACGCGGTCAACCCCGAGGCGGGCTTCTTCGGCGTCGCCCCGGGCACCGGCTTCGGGACGAACCCGAACGCCATGGACACCATCACGAAGAACACGATCTTCACGAACACCGCGCTGACCGACGACGGCGACGTGTGGTGGGAGGGGATGACCGAGGAGCCCCCGGCCCGCGCGACCGATTGGCGCGGCAACGCCTGGACGCCGGCCTCCGAGAAGCCGGCCGCGCACCCGAACGCGCGCTTCACGACGCCGGCCGCGCAGGACCCGGCGATCGCGCCGGAGTGGGAGGACCCGGCCGGGGTGCCGATCGACGCGATGCTGTTCGGCGGGCGCCGGGCGACGGTCGTGCCGCTGGTCACCGAGGCGTTCGACTGGGAGCACGGCACGTTCCTCGGCTCGATCATGAGCTCGGAGAAGACGGCGGCGGCAGCCGGCACGGTCGGCGAGCTGCGCTTCGACCCGATGGCGATGCTGCCGTTCTGCGGCTACGACATGGCCGACTACTTCGCGCACTGGCTGAAGATCGGGGCGTCCGCCGACTCGGCCAAGCTGCCGAAGATCTTCTACGTCAACTGGTTCCGCAAGGACGACAACGGGAAGTTCCTGTGGCCCGGGTTCGGCGACAACTCGCGCGTGCTGGCGTGGGTGTTCCGGCGCTGCGACGGCGAGGCGGAGGCGGTCGACACCGCGATCGGACGGGTGCCGGCGCCGGGCTCGCTGGAGCTGGACGGGCTGAGCCTCTCCGACGGCCAGCTCGCGGAGCTGCTGCGCGTCGACGAGGAGGGCTGGAAGGCCCAGCTCGCGCAAGTCCACGAGCACTACGCGCGCTTCGAGCGGCTGCCGGCCGCGCTGCGGGCGCAGCTGGAGGCGCTCGAGCAGCGCCTGAGCTGACCGGCGGCGCGGGGCCGGCCCGCGCCGATGCCTCGGGGCGTTGCTCTCGCCCAGCGGGAGCAACGTCCCACACCGCTCAGCGTGCGCGGCGCGCGGTGAGGCGCTGCAGGCGGGCCAGGCGCTCGTCCCAGTCGGCGCCGACGGCCGTCATCCAGTCGATCGCCTCGCCGAACGGGGCGGGGGTGACGCGGTAGCGCGTCTCGCGGCCGCGGCGCTGTGCGTCCACCAGGCCGGCGCCGGAGAGGATCGCGATGTGCTTGGCCACCGCTTGGCGGGTGATCGGCAGGTCGGCGGCGACCTCGGTCGCGGTGGCGCCGCCGCGGCGCCCGATCTCGTCGAGCACGCGCCGACGTGTCGGGTCGCCGAGCGCGGCGAAGACGGCGTCGACCTGGTCGGTCACGCCACCGCGAGCGGGTGCTGCGGGCGGCGCACGGGCGCGGCGAGCGGCGGGGCGGCGCTCGCCCACGGTCCGACCGGCGCTTCGGTGACGCGCACGGTCGTCCCGCCGATCGCCGGGACCAGCTCGACCGTGACGCGTGAGCCGGGCGCGTCGCCCGTCCACCACCAGAACGACCAGCGCTCGCCGGGCGCGACCTCCTCGACCACCGCGCGGCGCTCCTCGCCGCCGGGCAGGACGAACGTCGCGCTGCCGCCCTCGCGGAGGTCGAGCTCGACCGTGTCCGCCAGCCACTCCTCGAGGGCGTCGGGCTCGGTGACAGCCTCCCACGCGTCGTCGGCGTCGACCGGCAGCAGGACCTCCTTGATGCAACTCATGGGTTGCATGATACAGTGCGACTATGAGCAACCAAATAGTTGCGCGTCAGCCGCTCACGTGGGGCGCCACCGTCGACAGCGAGGGGGCGCGCGCCCAGCACGTCGGTCCCGTCGTCGTCAAGTCCGACGGCCGCGGCGAGCGCTCGTTCGACATCTTCAGCCGCCTGCTCAACGAGCGGGTGATCTTCCTGGGCACGCCGATCGACGACCAGGTCGCCAACCTCGTCGTCGCTCAGCTCCTGCACTACGAGGCCGAGGACCTCGAGACGGACATCCAGCTCTACGTCAACTCGCCGGGCGGCGTCGTCTACGCCGGCCTGGCGATCTACGACACGATGCAGTTCGTCAAGCCCGACGTGACGATTCGTTGCGGCATCGCGATGTCCGCCGGCGCCCTGGTGCTGACCGGCGGCGCGCCCGGCAAGCGCGTGTCGCTGCCCAACGGGCGCATCCTCATCCACCAGCCGAGCGGCGGCTTCGAGGGCCAGTCGAGCGACATCGAGATCCACGCGCGAGACCCTGGCGCTTCGCGCCCGGCTGGACGAGATCTTCGCCCAGCACACCGGCCAGTCCATCGAGCGCGTCCACGACGACATGGAGCGCGACCGCTTCTTCACGCCCCAGGAGGCCGTGGACTACGGCCTGATCGACCGCGTGGCCAACGGGCGCAAGAACGGCGCTCGCTGAGCGCGGCGTCAGGCCGGGCCGAGCAGGAACACCACCGCCACCGTCGCGCTGACCTGGACGCGGCCGGTCTCGACCGGCGTCGGCTCGCTCTTGGTGGCGGGCGCCGGGGCCGCCGCGCCCTCGCCCGACGCCAGCGGGGTGACGAGCGAGCCCGGGTCGAGGTTGATCGACTGCACGCCGATCACGCGCATGGCCACCGCGGCGGCGGCAGCGTCGGCGCGGGCGCGGGCATCGGCCAGCGCCGCCTGCTCGGCGGCGGGCAGGTCGGCGGTCGGGTTCGAGAAGCCGAAGGACGGACCGACACGTCGTCGGCGTGCGGCGGTCAACGCGTCGAACACCGGCCCGACGAGCGCGACGTCGGTCAGGTGCGCGCTCAGCGCCTGGCGGGCCAGGCGCACGCGCGGTGCGCGCTTGTGCGTCGAGCGGGTGATCTCGAGGCTCTGCGTTCGGATGTCCACGCGCGGGACGCCGAGGCGCTCGAGCGCGGCCAGCGCGCCGCTGCGGCGGGCGACGTCGGCGCGCGCCGCCCGGCAGGGTGCGCGCGGTCCGGCTCACCGCGGCGCTGATGTCGGCGGTGTCCGGCGTGGCGAACGCGGTGCCCTGGCCCAGCACCGAGAGCGTGGGGGCGACGGGGTCGGCGCTGGCCGCCGCGGGCAGCGCGAGCGCCAGCAGCGCGACGGCGGCGAGCAGCAGGCGGCGCATCAGTGGCGGTCGTCGCCGGTCGCGGCCGGCGGGCGGGACTCCTCGGCCAGCGACGTGATCGTGAGCAGGCCGCGGGCGGCGTCCTCGAGCACCCGGTGGCCTCGTCGGCCGAGCGCGCGTAGAGCTCGACCAGCAGGTGGACGGTGATGCGGTTGTCGTCCTCGTGCTTGTGGAAGCGCACGTGGGTGAAGAACTCGCGCGTGCCGTGCTCGCCGAACGCGGCGTAGGACAGCGCGTCGCCGGCCTCGGGCCCCGAGCACGTCTCGACCTCGTCGGCATCGACGGTGACCGTGCACGACGCGACCCACGGCGTGCCGGCGATCATCCGCTCCCAGCGGTCCTCGATCGGCTCGACCCGGCCGTTGGAGAACCCCAGGTGCGGCTGGTCGTGCATGCAGTCCAGGCACTGCACCACCGCCTCCTGGAGCTCGTCGACGACCTCGGCGCGCTCGCCGGTCACCGGATCGATCTTGTGGATCCCCTCGTAGTGCACCTGCACCTCGAGGTCCTGCGACCAGCAGCGGTAGCAGCGCAGCCAGGACCGGGCTTTCGTCGCGTCCATAGGTGCAGGATACGACCCGGGGTGGTCGGTCCGGCGGCTCAGCCGCCGATCGCGCTCATCGAGCGCGCGGGCTGGATGAACCCGGGCTCGTTGACGTGGTGCTTGAGCTCCTTGCGCCACACCGCGTCGCGCAGCAGCTGCTCGAGATCGTCGTCGCTGGCCCCCGCGCGCATCGGCCCGCGCACATCGGTCTCGTTGAGGCTGAACAGGCACGTGCGCAGCTTGCCGTCGGCCGTCATGCGGATGCGGTTGCAGTCGCCGCAAAACGGCTCGGACACCGGGTTGATGAAGCCGATGCGCCCCCGCCCGTCGGCGAAGCGGTAGACGCGCGCGGTGGCGTGCGGCTCGCGCGGCTCGGGCTCCAGCGGATGCAGCTCGTCGATCGCCGCCCGGATCTCCTCGCCGGTCAGCACCTGCTCGGGCGACCACGTGCGGTCGGCGTCCAGCGGCATGAACTCGATGAAGCGCACCTCGTAGGGATGCGAACGCGCGAACGCCACGAACGGCTCCAGCTCGTGCTCGGTGAACCCGCGCAGCGCCACCGCGTTGACCTTGATCGGATGCGCCTCGGGAAACTCGGCCAGGCGCTCCAGCCCGCGCAGCACCCGCGGCAGCGCGTCCCGGCGCGTCATCTCGAAGAAGCGGTCGCGCTGCAGCGAGTCGATCGAGACGTTGAAGCGGCTGGCCCCCGCCGCCACCAGCGCCTCGGCGTCGCGCTCGAGCAGATAGCCGTTGGTCGTGATCGCCAGATCGTCGACCAGCGGCGCCAGCAACCCGACCAGCGCCGGGAAGTCGCGGCGCACCAGCGGCTCGCCGCCGGTCAGGCGCACGTCGCCCACGCCCATCTCGGCCAGCAGCGCCACCAGCCGCTCGATCTCCTCGAAGCGCAGCACGTCGGCGCGATCCAGCCACGGCAACCCGTCGGCCGGCATGCAGTACTGGCAGCGGAAGTTGCAGCGATCCGTCACCGACAGGCGCAGATCGCCGATGAAGCGGCCGTGCCCGTCGCGGAGAGGCTCTCGTGGCATCGTGCTCACAGCCTACCGACCCGGGCTGGCGGCCCAGGGCGGCGCCGGGGTCAGTGCTTCCAGATGATGAACATGTAGGCGGCCGCGAAGGCGACCTGCCCGAAGGTCAGCGCCACGCCGAGGTTGGCGGCGCCGAACAGCGCCGCCAGCGCGGTGGCGACGACCAGCGCGCCGACCATCAGCGCCAGCTGCGACTGCCAGCTCTCGAGCTTCATCGCGCCGCGTCCTCGAGCACGTGCACCAGGGTAGGGACGTCGGCGCCCGGCGGCTGCGCCTCCAGCCGCTTGCGGGCGGCTCGCGCGCCGCCGGCCGCGCGCAGCTCCGCGCTCGCCGTGCTCGACGGCGAAGTCGGCCAGCGCCGCGTCGCGGCGCGCCGCCGCCCGGCGGGCCGCCAGGTCCAGCCCGGCGCGGTGGCGTCGATCGCGCCGACCAGCTCGTCGATGCCCGCCACCTACGCGATCGACGAGACCGCAACGACCGGCGTGTCGCGCTCGCCCAGCGAGCGCAGCGCCGCGCTGAGATCGCGCCGCGCCCGCAGCGCCACCGTCCCGAGATCGGCCTTGGTCACGACGAGCACGTCGGGGACCTCCATGATCCCGCTCTTGAGGAACTGCAGCGCGTCGCCCGAGCCGGGCTGCACGATCACCGCGACCGTGTCGGCCACCCCGGCGACCTCGACCTCGGACTGGCCGACGCCCACCGTCTCGATCACGACGACGTCGAACGCGGCGGCCAGCGCGGCGGCGGCGGCGCGGGTCGACGGTGCGATCCCGCCGAGCCGGCCGGCGGCGGCGGTCGAGCGGATGAACACCGCGCGATCGGCCGGGTCGTAGGCGATTCGGGCGCGGTCGCCGAGCAGGGCGCCGCCGGAGCGCTTGGACGACGGGTCGACGGCGAGCACCGCGACGCTGCGGCCGGCCGCGCGCCACGCCGTCACGAGCGCCGACAGCAGCGTGGACTTGCCCGCGCCGGGCGGGCCGGTGACGCCGACGACGTGGCCGGGCGCCTCGCCGCCGAGGGCGGCGGGGGAGACGCCGTGCAGCAGCGCCTCGATCTCGGCCCGGGCCGCGGGCGAGCGGTTCTCGACTAGGTTCAGCACGGCCGGCGCGGCGGTCAGGTCGCGGTCGCGCAGGCGCGCGGCCAGCTCGGCCCCGGTGCTCACGACGCCGGGCCCCGCCGGCCCGGGAGCGCGCGCCGTCTCACGTGCGCGCGGCTGCGGGCCGGGCCCCGCCGGCCCGAGGGCGCGCGCCGTCTCACGTGCGCGCGGCTGCGCCCTCGTGGGCGCGTGCGACGAGGTCGACGACCTCGCCCATGATCCGCGTGAAGCCGACGTCCTTGGGCGTGTACACCGCCGCCACGCCGGCCTCGCGCAGCGCAGCCTCGTCGGCGGCCGGGATGATGCCGCCGACCACGACCGGCACGTCGACGCCGGCCTCGCGCAGCGCGGCCATCACCGCCGGGATCAGCTCCCGGTGCGAGCCCGACAGGATCGACAGGCCGACCACGTGCACGCCCTCGTCGAGCGCGCTCTTGGCGATCTGCTCGGGGGTCAGGCGGATGCCGTCGTAGACCACGTCCATGCCCACGTCGCGGGCGCGCACGGCGAACTGCTCGGCTCCGTTGGAGTGGCCGTCGAGGCCGGGCTTGCCGACGAGGATCTTCAGCGTGCGCCCGAGCCGCTCGGAGACGTGCTCGACCTTGTCGCGCACCTCGTCGATCTCGACCGATTGCATCTCGTCCACCCCCGCTGCCGCCTCGCCGACGCCGGTCGGCGCCCGGTACTCGCCGAACGCGTCGCGCAGCGTCTGCGCCCACTCGCCGGTCGTCACGCCCGCGCGGGCGGCGGCGATCGTCGCCGGCATGATGTTCTCGCCGTCGTCGGCGGCCACGCGCGCCAGCTCGGCCAGCGCCGCGTCGACCGCGGCCTGGTCGCGCCCGGCGCGCCAGCGCGCGATCGCCTCGCGCTGCTGGGCCTCGACGCCCGGGTCGACGACGAGGATGCCGCCGTCCTCGCCGGAGGCCAGCGGCGACGGCTCGGTCTGCGCGAAGCGGTTGACGCCCACCACGGTCAGCTCGCCCGTTTCGATGCGGCGGATGCGCTCGCGATGGGAGTCGACGAGCGCGGCCTTCATGTAGGAGACCGCCTCGACCGCACCGCCGTGCTCGGCGACGACGGCCATCTCCCGCCGCGCGCCCTCCAGCAGCTCGTCGACCAGGCCGTCCATGACCTTCGAGCCTTCGAAGATGTCGGGGTACTCGAGCAGGTCGGTCTCGTAGGCGAGCACCTGCTGGATGCGCAGCGACCACTGCTGGTCCCAGGGGCGCGGCAGGCCGAGCGCCTCGTTCCAGGCCGGCAGCTGGACGGCGCGGGCGCGGGCGCTGCGGCCGAGCGTCACCGCCAGCGCCTCGAGCACGATGCGCTGCACGTTGTTCTCGGGCTGGGCCTCGGTCAGCCCGAGCGAGTTGACCTGCACGCCGTAGCGGAAGCGCAGCGCGCGCTCGTCGGTCACGCCGTAGCGCTCGCGGCCGATCTCCTCCCAGAGGATGCCCATCGCGCGCAGCTTCGCGTGCTCCTCGACGAACCGCACGCCGGCGTTGACGAAGAACGAGATGCGGGCGAAGACCTTCGGCATCAGGTCCGCGTCGACCCGCTCTCGGACCGCATCCAGCACGGCGATCGCGTTGGACATCGCGTAGGCGATCTCCTGCACCGGCGTGGCGCCCGCCTCCTGCAGGTGGTAGCTGCAGATGTTGATCGGGTTCCACTTGGGCACCTCGGTGACCGTGTAGGCCACCATGTCGGCGATCAGGCGCATCGACGGCCCGGGCGGGAACGCGTACGTGCCGCGGGCCAGGAACTCCTTGATGATGTCGTTCTGCGTGGTTCCCTGGAGCTGGCTGGGGTCGATGCCGTGCTCCTGCGCCGCGACGATGTAGAGCGCCAGCAGCCAGGCCGCCGTCGCGTTGATCGTCATCGACGTGTTCATCTCGTCGAGCGGGATGCCGTCCATGAGCGTGCGCATGTCGCCGGCATGGGCGACCGGCACGCCGACCTTGCCGACCTCTCCGTGCGCGAGCACGTGATCGGGGTCGTAGCCGGTCTGCGTCGGCAGGTCGAACGCTACGGAGAGCCCCGTCTGTCCCTTGGCCAGGTTCGAGCGGTACAGCTCGTTGGACTTCTCCGCCGTGGAGTGGCCCGCGTACGTGCGCATCATCCACGGCCGGTCCGGCTCGGGAAGGCGATGACTCATGGGGCGGATTGTAAGGTCCGCAGGCGTGCCGGTCCGCGCTGCCACCTCGCTCAAGCTCCGCGCCGCCGACGCGCTGGACCGCGTCACCGGCCGCCACGACCCGCTCGTGCCGCCGCGGCGGCTGCAGTACGTGGGGCAGGGGGACTTCGTGGCCACCGGCGACGAGTTCCTGCGCCACCTCGTCGAGCTCGCCGGCCTGCGGCCGACCAGCGACGTCCTCGACGTCGGCTGCGGGATCGGCCGCGTGGCGCGGCCGCTGGCCGGCTACCTGACCACCGGCGGCTACTGCGGCTTCGACGTCAACGAGATGGCCATCCGCTGGTGTCGCGCGCGCTATCCGGCGCGCTTCCGCTTCGACGTCGCCGACCTGAGCAACGCCCGCTACCGCCCGTCCGGCGGCCAGGCGGCGCGCGAGTACCGCTTCCCGCATGACGACGCGAGCTTCGACGTGGTGCTGATGGCCAGCGTCCTGACCCACCTCCTCGCGCCCGAGGCCGATCGCTACCTGGCCGAGGCGCGCCGCGTGCTGCGCCCCGGCGGGCGGCTGCTGGTCACGTTCTTCCTGCTCGACGGCAGCTCGCGCGCCGCGCTGGCCGCCGGGCACACGGCGATCGCCTTCGGCGCGCCCGACGGCCCGGTGGCGGTCGCCGACCCGACGCTGCCCGAGGAGGCGGTCGCCTACGACCTCGCGTGGGTGCGCGAGCGCCTCGACGTGCACTCGATCGACCCGGGCGCGTGGCGCGGCGAGCCGCGGGCCGCGCGCTCCTTCCAGGACCTGGTGGTGGCATGCGCTTGATCGATCTCGAACACCTCGGCCGCGAGCACGTGATCGGCGCGTGGCTGGTCGGCGACGTCCTCGTCGACCCCGGCCCGGGCTCGACCATCGACACGCTGCTGGCCGGCCTCGGCGGCGAGGTCCCGCGCGTCATCGCGCTCACCCACATCCATCTCGACCACGCCGGGGCGACCGGCGCGCTGTGTGAGCGCTGGCCCGACGCCGAGGTGTGGGTGCACGAGCGCGGCGCGCCGCACCTGGCCGACCCGAGCCGGCTCATGGCCAGCGCGCAGCGCCTGTACGGCGACGACATGGATCGGCTGTGGGGGGAGATGGTCGCGGTGCCCGCCGACCGCCTGCGGGTGATCGGCGAGGGGCGCGCGGGCGACTTTCGCTTCGCGCCCACGCCCGGCCACGCCTCCCACCACCTCAGCTACCTGCACGAGCCGACCGGCACGCTGTTCGCCGGCGACACCGCCGGGGTGCGCATCGAGGGCGGGCCGACGATCGCCCCGACGCCGCCGCCGGACATCGACCTCGAGGCGTGGATGGCGTCGATCGCGCTGTACCGGAGGTGGGACCCCGACCGCGTGGTGGTGACCCACTTTGGCGCGTTCGCGGACGTGGCCGGCCAGCTCGACGCGCTCGAGGCGTGGTTCGACACGTGGGCGCCGCCGGCCCGCGAGCTCGACGAGGAGCGCTGGGTGGCCGAGCATCACGCGTGGTTCGCGGCGCGCGCGCGGCCGGACGTCGTCGGCGCGCTCGAGCAGGCGGCGCCGCCCCAGCAGGGCTACGCGGGTCTCGCGCGGTACTGGGCCAAGCGGGCTGGTTAGTCTTCGGAGGATGCCCCAGACCATCGAGCGCCCGCGGGCGGGCGGCCCGGGGACCGGGCTCGGCGGAGCCTGGCGGGTCATCGTCCGCAACGACGACCACAACACGTTCGAACACGTTGCGCGCACGCTGTCGCGCACCATCCCGGGGGTCTCGCTTCAGCAGGGACTGGCCATCGCCGACCGCATCCACAACACGGGGCAGGCGATCGTCTACACCGGTCACAAGGAGCTCGCCGAGCACTACTGGGAGCAGCTCGATGCGGCCGGCCTGACGATGGCGCCGCTCGAACAGGCCTGACCGTGCAGCCGCGGCCCGGGTTGGGCAACATGTCGGGTATGGCCGATGGGGGGTCCACCACGGCGGCGCAGCGGGCCGCGCGCGAGCGCATGCTCCTCGAGCGCTACCACCGCCACGGCGACACGACGGCGCGCGACCAGCTCGCCGAGGAGATGCTGCCGCTGGCGCGGGCGCTCGCGGGTCGCTACGCGGGCCGCGGGGAGCCGCTCGACGACCTCGTGCAGGTCGCCTGCATCGGGATCATGAAGGCGATCGACGGCTTCGACACGAGCCGCGACGTGCGCTTCTCGTCGTACGCGACGCCGACCGTGCTCGGCGAGATCAAGCGCCACTTCCGCGACCGCACGTGGGCTCTGCACGTCCCGCGTGGCACCCAGGAGCTGCAGCTCAAGGTGGCCAAGGCACGCGACGACCTCACCAACCAGCTCGGCCGCTCGCCGACCGTGGAGGAGATCTCCGAGGCGGTCGACGCGTCGATGGAGGACACGCTGAGCGCGATCCAGTCGGCGCAGGCGCACCGCACGCGCTCGTTCGACGAGCCGGCCGGCGAGGACTCGACGCTGGCCGAGTCGCTGGGCGGCACCGACCCCGAGCTGGGCCGCGCGGAGATCCGCGTCATGCTCGACGACGCGATGGCGTCGCTGTCGGACCGCGACCGCGAGATCCTGCGCCTGCGCTTCGAGGAGGACATGACGCAGACGGAGATCTCGTCGCTGATCGGGGTCTCCCAGATGCAGGTCTCGCGCCTGATCCGCCAGTCGCTCGCGCGGCTGCGGATGGACATCGAGGCGACGAAGCCCAACCGCCGGCCGGCGGCGTAGGCGCGCGGCGGCCGCCGCGCCGCAGCGGGCCAGTGACGCGCGGCGGCGCCGCTCAGCGCGGACGAGGACCCGCTCATGACGTGGCTCCCTGCCGCTCCCGGACGGGTCGGGCGGGCGTCAGCGGCGCCTCGACCAGCGCCAGGACCGCCAGCAGCCCGAGCGCGGCCAGCGGCGCGGCGACGGCGAACACGGCCTGAACGCCGTCGATGACGTCGGCGCGCACCGCGCCCGCGCCGTCGGCGGAGCCGGCCTGCGCGGCGAACACCGCGCCCAGGACCGCCGCGCCGACGGCGCCGCCCAGCGCGCGGAAGAAGCCTGCCGTCGCGGTGGCCACGCCGAGCTCACGGCGCGCGACCGTGTTCTGGATCGCGGTGACGAGCACCTGCGTGACCATGCCGAAGCCGAGGCCGAACCCGGCCAGGGCCACGCCGGTCCACAGGCGCGACGGGGCGCTCGACACGGCGGCGAGCGCCACGAGCGCGGCGCACATCAGCGCCAGCCCGGCGACCGGGAAGCGCTTGTAGCGGCCCGTGCGGGCGATGCTGCGCCCGGCGACCGTGGTGGAGGCCGTGATGCCGAGCATGGCCGGCACCAGCAGCAGGCCCGCCTCGGTGGGGGTCGCGCCGGTCGTGTCCTGCAGGAACAGCGGCACGAACACGGTGACCGCGAACAGCGCCGCGGTCGCGAAGAACAGCGCGACGCTCACGAGCGCGACCGTGCGGTTGCGCAGCAGGTGCAGCGGCACGATCGGGTCGCCGGCGCGCCGCTCCTGGACCACCAGCGCGGCCGCGAGCGCGACGGTCGCGGCGGCCAGCAGCAGCCGCTGCGCATCCTGGATGCACGCGAGCATGAGCGTGCTCGTCGCGCCGGCGAGCAGGACCGCGCCGGCGACGTCCAGCGGATGCTCGGGCCGGTGCGCCGCAACGGCTGGCAGCCGCAGCCGCAGGCCGGCCAGCGCGACGGCGCCGATCGGCAGGTTGACGAAGAACACCCAGCGCCAGCCGGGCCCCTGGACGAGCGCGCCGCCCAGCAGCGGGCCGACGATCGTCGCGACGGCGAAGGTCGCGGCGATGTAGCCCTGGTAGCGCCCGCGCTCGCGCGGGGTAACGAGATCGCCGACCGCGGCCATCGCGAGCGCCATCAGGCCGCCGGCGGCGGCACCCTGCACGAGCCGCAGCACGATGAGCTGCGTGATGTCCTGGGCCGCCCCGCAGAGGGCGGACGCGGTGACGAACGCGACCAGCGCGAGCTCGAGCATCCGCTTGCGCCCGAGCCGGTCGCCGAGCTTGCCCCACAGCGGCGTGGCGGCGGCTGCGGCGACGACGTAGGCAGTGACGATCCAGGAGACGTCGCTGAGCGTGCCGAGGTCGCCGGCGATCACCGGCAGCCCGGTCGCGAGCATCGTCTGGTCGAGCACCGCTGGCAGCATCGCCAGCACGACCGCCGCGAAGGCGACGAGCAGCCCGGTGGGGCGGCCGTCGGTCTGGGTGCGTTGCATGACCCCTCCCTCTGGTGGCTTGCCTGGAGTCAGGAAATATTTATAGCAGCTCTAAAGTTCAGCTGCAACCAAGTTTGCGGTATGCTCGTGCCCATGACCGACCAGGCGACCGAACCGGGCCTGCGCGAGCGCAAGAAGCAGCGCACGCGCCAGCACATCGCCGACACCGCCCGGCGCCTGTTCGCCGAGCGCGGCTTCGAGCAGGTCACGGTCGCGGAGATCGCGCGCGAGGCGGAGGTCGCGCCGGCGACCGTCTTCAACTACTTCCCGGCCAAGGAGGACCTGTTCTACAGCCGGCTGGAGGCGTTCGAGGAGCGGCTGCTGGCGGCGATCCGCGAGCGCGAGCCGGGGCAGGGCGTCCTCGCGGCCTTCGGCGGGTTCCTGCTCGCCCAGGACGGCGTGCTGGCCATGCGCTCACCCGACGGCGGCGACGCGGCGACCGAGCAGATCCGCACGATCACCCGGATCATCACCGAGAGCCCGGCCCTGCTCGCCCGCGAGCGCCAGGTCTTCGACGAGTACGCCCGGACGCTCGCCGCGCTCCTGGCCGACGAGACGGACGTCGACCCCGTCGTCTGCCGGGTCGTCGCCAACGCCCTGCTCGGCCTGCACCGGGCGCTCATCGACCACGTCCGCGACCAGGCGCTCGCCGGCGCGCCGGCCGCCCGGATCCGGCGCAGCGTCCGCGCCGAGGCCGAGCGCGCACTCGCCCAGCTCGAGCAGGGCCTCGGGGCGTTCGGAGCCGAGACGGGCCACCGCTAGACCCGGCCGGTTCGCCGGCCGCGCCCGCCGCCGAGCACGTCGGCGCCCGGGCACGGACGCGGCGGCGCTACTGAGCCTGCGGGTCGCCGACCTCGACGCCGCCGGCGACCGGCTCCGGCTGCAGCCCACCCGACGCGATCAGGTCCTGCCAGGTGTACAGGACCGGCACCTGGTACCAGCCGGAGTGGTTGACCCGGAAGGCGATGAACTCCTCGCCCTCCCAGTAGCGCTCCCACTCGAGCTTGGTCTCGAACGTCGCGGTCTGCAGGAACTTGTAGCGGTCGTCGCGGCTGCGATAGACGCGGTAGTCCGTCGCGCCGTAGCGCATCGCGATCGGCGCGATCCGCGCGAGCGCGTCGGCCATCACGTCTGCGCGCAGACCGGTCGCGTACCAGGGAATGTGAACGACGCCTGCCATCAGCCGACCTCCGCCCGGATCGCTCCGGGTCCGTCCTCGGTCTTGCCCAGACCCTCCTCGGCGGCGCCGACGAGGATCGAGATCTTCCCGAGGTGCTTGTTCTCATGCATCAACTGGTGCGCTTCGGCGACCTTGTCGAAGCCCATCGTCTGCCACAGCACCGGCCGGATCTTCGACTGCTCGATGAGCTGGTTGGCCTTCTGGCACTCCCACGCGTTGGCGAAGTGCGAGCCGATGATCTGCTTCTGGCGCATCCACAGGTAGCGGACGTCGAAGTCGAGCTGGTGGCCCGACGTGGCGCCGCAGATGACCACCTTGCCGAACGGCTTGACCGCCAGCACCGACGTGGGGAACGTCGCCTTGCCGACGTGCTCGAAGACGATGTCCGGCGGCTCGCCCAGGAGGGTGGCGACGCGCTTGGAGAACTCGCGCGAGACCTTGAAGCGCGCCTTCTCCTCCTCCGGGGTCTCGCCGCCCTTGCGCATCATGCCGGCGAACTCGTTGCGGTTGACGTAGCCGGTGGCGCCGAGGCGCTCGATCAGCTCGCCCTTCTGGTCGGAGGAGACGACCCCGACACACTCCGCGCCGGCCGCCCGGCACAGCTGCGTGGCGAACACGCCGAGGCCGCCGGCCGCGCCCCAGATGAGCACGCGGTGGCCGGCCTGCAGCTTGGCCTGGTCGATGAGCATGCGGTAGGCGGTGAAGTACGTCAGCCCGTAGGACGCCGCCTCCTCCCAGGTCAGGTTCTGCGGGCGGGGCAGCAGCTGCTGGGCCTGGACCTGGTGAACTGGGCGAACGAGCCCCACGTGGTCTCGTAGCCCCAGATGCGCTGGCTGGGCGCGGCGAGCGGGTCGAGGCCGTGGACTTCGACGTCCTCGTAGGAGGCCTGGTTGCAGTGGATGACGACCTCGTCGCCGGGCTTCCAGCGCGTGACGCCCTCGCCGACCTTCCAGACGATCCCCGACGCGTCGGAGCCGCCGATGTGGTGGCCGTACTGCGGATGGTCGCCGTAGCCGAAGACCGGAACCGGCTTGCCCAGCGCGGCCCAGACGTTGTTGAAGTTCACGCCGGCGGCCATGACGCGCACGATCACCTCGAAGGCGCCGGGCTGCGGTACCTCGATCTCCTCGATCTGGAAGGCGTCGACGGGCTGGCCCTGGCGCTCCTCCCGGATGACCCAGGCGGCCATCGTCTTGGGGAGATCACCGGGCTCGGCAGCGATGCTGCTCACGTTCGATAGATCCACGGCCATAGGGTCGGACACACTACCCGCCCGTCAGTCCAGGTAGCCGCGCCGCGCGACGAACGCGATCAGCGCGACGAGCATCGCCGCCGGCAGGATCAGGCCCAGCGCCAGGAACCAGCCGAAGGTGTCGATGTGGCCGACCATCCAGGCGAAGTTCATGCCGAAGAAGCTCGAGACGGCGGTGAGCGGCAGGAAGATCGTGGCGATCAGCGCGAAGCGCTCGCTGGCCTTGGTCAGCCGCGTGTTGACGGCGTTGTCGGCCAGGTGGACGACGCCGGTGAGGCGATCGCGCTGGGCGTCGGCGCGGACCGCGAGCCGGCGCAGGTGGTCCTGGACGTCGCGCAGGTACGCGCTCGACTCGTCTCCGAGCCCGGCCAGCGCGGCGAGATCGCCGGCCGAGTCGTCGAGGATGTCGCGCTGGGCCGCGAGCACGCGCGTGAGGCGGCCGACCTGGCGGTGCGCGGTGACGATGTGCGCGCGCACCGCCTGCACCGCGCCCTCGAGCACCTCGCTCTCGAGCGCCTCGATGCGGTCGTCGATCTGGTGCAGGGCGCCGAAGAACGAGTCGGTGAGCGCATCGATCACCCGGTAGACGATCCAGCGCTCGTCGCCCGGGTCGTCCTCGTGGCGCAGGTGCTCGAGCGAGAGGCACGGCTCGCGGCGGACCGTGATGAGCCAGTCGCGACCGACGAACAGGTGCGTCTCGATGAGGTCGACCCCGTGCGTCGCGTCCTCGCTGACGCCGTAGAAGACGAGCAGCAGCCAGCTGCGGTAGTGGTCGATCTTCGGCAGCTGGTCGAACTCGGTGGCGTCCTCGATGGCCAGCGGGTGCAGGTCGAACAGGTCGCCGATGCGCGCCAGCTGCACCGGCGTGGGGTCGAGCAGGTCGACCCAGACGAACCGGCCCGCGGCGCGAGCGGCGGCGATGGCGTCGGCGTCGTCGGCGCCCAGCGCGTGCACGTGCGCGACAGTACCCGCGCAGGTGGACGGCTCGGTCCCGCTGGGCGCCGACGCCGCGCTTACGCCACCAGCTCGGCCTGCGCGGACTCGGCCGGCGCGGTCTCGGGCGCCTCGGCCGGCGCGCGGCGATGGGAGGAGATCGTCGCTGCGGCGACCAACGCCCCGATCAGGACGACGGCGGCGCCCAGGCGCATGCCGCCCTGCAGGGCGTGGACGAACGCGTCGTCCAGGGCGCCCTGGGGCGCGCCGGCGGTGGCGGCGCCGGCGCCGAGCGCGTCAGCGAGCTGGTCGAGCTGGCCCGGGGTCGCCTGGGGCAGCAGGGCGCTCAGGCGGTCGCGGCCCAGCGCGGTGACGAGCGCGCCCAGCGCCGCGACGCCGAACGTGCCGCCGACCATGCGCGTCATCGACAGGATGCCCGAGGCCACGCCGGCCTTGGTGACCTCGACCGCGTTCATCGCGGCCGTGCTCATCGGCGACATCACGAGGCCCATGCCGATGCCCATCAGCATGAACGGGCCGACGAGGAACGCGTAGCTCGTGTCGACGCCGATGAAGCTCTGCCACAGCAGCGACCCGCTGACCATGAGCAGGCCGGCGACCATCGGCAGCCGCGAGCCGATCTTGTCGGCCAGCCGGCCGGCCACCGGCGCGATGATGATGATCAGCACGGTCGTGGGCAGGAAGCGCACGCCGGCCTGCAGCGCGCTGTAGTCGAGCACGTTCTGCATGTAGAGCGCGAGGAAGAAGAACATCGCGAACATGCCGAACGTCACGATGAACGCGACCATGTTGGCGCCGAAGAACTGGCGCGAGCGGAAGAAGCCGAAGTCGACCATCGGCGCGGCCGAGCGGCGCTCGATGACGACGAAGGCGGCAAGCGCGGCGGCGGCGAGCGCGAACAGGGCGAGGATGCGGTCCGAGCCCCAACCCCAGGCGTTGCCCTCGACCAGGGCGAGCACGAGCGCGCCGAGGCCGACGGTGATCGCCGCCACGCCGGGCACGTCGACGCTGCGGTTGACGCTCTCGTCGCGCGACTCGGGGGTCGCGGCCAGGGTCAGCGCCACGGCGAACGCCGCGACGGGCAGGTTGATGAGGAAGATCGACTGCCAGGAGACGTGCTCGACGAGGAAGCCGCCGACCACGGGGCCGATGGCCAGCGCGAGCGCGCTCACGCCCGCCCACGTGCCGATCGCCTTGCCGCGCTCCTCGGCCGGGAACGTGTGCGTGATGATCGAGAGGGTGCCCGGCATCATGAACGCGGCGCCGATGCCCTGGACGGCGCGGAAGCCGACCAGCCAGGCCTCGCTCTGGGCGAAGCCGATCATCGCGCTGGCCAGGGCGAACACGACGACGCCGAAGAGGAACATGCGCTTGCGGCCGAAGAGGTCGCCCAGGCGCCCGCCGGTGACGAGCAGCACGGCGAGCACGAGCGTGTAGGCGTTGACCGTCCACTCCAGGCCGGAGATGGACATGTCGAGGTCCCGCTGGATCGACGGCAGGGCGACGTTGACGACGGTGTTGTCGAGCATCGCCATGAACAGCGCGAAGCACATCGCGCCGAGCGTCCACCAGCGGCGATTGGTGTCGGTGATCGGCAGCTTCAAGAGGAACGTCCTTCCAGCTCTCGCAGGATCGGTTCGATGGCGTCGCTGAGCCGGTCGAGCCTCTCCGCCGGGATGGTGGCGATGAGGTCCTCGAGGCCGGCCAGGCGCGCCTCCTCGACGCGGCGCAGGACGTCGCGTCCGTCGTCCGTGATCCGCAGGCGCTTCATGCGGCGGTCCACCTCGTCCTCGCGGCGCTCGACCCACCCGCGACGCAGGAGCGCGTCGGCCGCCCGGCTGGCGCCGGGGAGCGACAGGTGCATCTGCTCGGCGAGGTCCTTGACGGTCGGCTCCGTGTCGGAGCGGGCGAGGTGGTGCATGAGCTTCATGTCGGTGAGGCCGAGGTCGAGCTCGGCCAGCAGCGCGTAGACGCGCGAGGCGTCGGTCAGGCAGTGGTGCCAGAGAGCGACAAGCTGCTGGGCGACTCGGTGAGTGGTCTCAGTGCGTGCTTGCACAGACGCAAGTATTGCACGTACGCAGCATATGTCAAGCTCGACTTTCAGGTGGTGTGCCGCTCCTCGGGGCGCCGAGCGTCGAGTTCCTCGGCTCGAGGCCGAGGAAGTCGACGCTCGATGCGTTCGGCGTTGGCGGGCGGGCTACGGCAGCCGCAGGTCCTGCTGCGAGGACGCGCGCTCGGCGCCCACGTCGAGCTTGCCGGCCGCGATGTCGCGGCCCTTGACGTGCACGCGGTAGGACCCCTCGGTCACCGTCGCGGCCAGCGCGGCGGTGTCGCGCGGGTTGATCGGGCCGGTCTCCTGGCGGATGCCGGTCTCGCTCGAGCCCGGCTCGTCGGCGCTCTCGAGCGTGATCTGCTGCGAGCGGTCGGTCTGGTTGGTGACGATCAGGCGGATCGGACCGGCGCCGAAGCTCGTCGGCGAGACCGACACCTTGTCCTTGGCGATCGACGCCGTGACGACGATGGGGAAGGGGGGGCGCTCCTCGTTGGCGCGGGTGGCGCCCCCGCCGCAGCCGGCGAGCAGCGGCGCGGCCAGGGCGGTCGCGCCGAGCGCGGCGAGGAGTCGTCGCCGGTGGTGCATGCCCCTCTGAACCCTCCAGGTCCGAGCCGGGTTTCTGCTGAACGCCCGCGTCAGCGCGCGGTCTCGGCCAGGCGGTGCTGGAGGCGCTTCCAGGCCTCTTCCTCGGCGGACTCGTACTCCTGGCCATCGAGCCCGAGCAGCGAGGCGAGGTACGCATCCCACGCCTCACGCTCGGCCGCCAGGCGGTCCAGCTCTTGGTCTGCGGCGAATGTGGGCATGGTGTCCTCCCTCCAGCTGGTCGGCTCCAGTCTTGGCGATGCTACCCCTCCGCGAGGTCAACAGCGGCGCAAGGTCGCATTCGCTCCGTCGGGGCCATGGCGTAGGACACACGTCGTGGACCTCCTCGCCCTTCCGCTGCGCACCGCCGAGTTCCTGGCCGTCGACACCGAGACCAACGGCCTGGGCGGCGATGCCTGCGAGGTCACCGAGGTCGGGGCGGTCCTCGTGGGCGGCGGTGAGCTGCACGACCGCTTCGCCTCGCTGTGCGCGGTTCGCGCGCCGCTGTCGCGCGGGATCCAGCGGCTCACCGGCATCACGCAGGCGATGGTCGACGAGGCGCCGGAGGCCGAGATCGTCCTCGCCGATCTCGTCGCCGCGCTGGACGGTCGCGTGCTCGTCGCCCACAACGCGAGCTTCGACCGCCGCGTCCTGCGCCAGGCCTGCGAGCGCCAGGGCCTGCCGTGGCCGGATCCGCCGACGCTGTGCACCGTCGCGCTCGCCCGCCGGTTCGCGCCGCTCGTGCGCCAGCGGCGGCTCGTGCCGCTGGCCGAGTCGCTGGGCATCGAGGTCGCCGAGCGCCACCGCGCGCTGGCCGACGCCGAGACCTGCGGCCGCGTGTTCTGCGCGCTGCTGCCGCGGCTGGCCGCGCACGCGCCGACCGTCGGCGACGCGATCGCGCTGCTGCGCCCCGCCCGCGCGCCGGGCGGCGGGCGGCGGCGACCGACGGCGGCCGGCACGGTGCGCGCCGGCGCCGGGCGGGGACGGCGCTCGGCGGCGAGGGGCCCGTGCGCGAGGCGGCGCTCGACGGCCTGGCCGGCGCGCGCGAGCTGCCCGACGAGCCGGGCGTCTACATCTTCCGCAACGCCGGCGGACAGCCGCTGTACGTCGGCAAGTCGATCGCGCTGCGCACGCGCGTGCGCGCCCACTTCGCGGCATCGAGCGAGCCGTCGGCCTGGACGGCGCAGGCGGCGAGCGTCGACTACCAGCAGGCGACGTCCGAGCTCGGCGCGCTCGTGCTCGAGAACCGGCTGATCAAGCGGCTCGCCCCGCCGGGCAACGTGCGGCTCAAGCATCAGGACCGCTTCGTCTACCTGCGCTGCCGGCTCGACATCGCGTTCCCGGTGCTCGAGGTCGCGCCCGCGCCGGCGAGCGGCCTCGCGGTCAGCGTCGGGCCGCTGCGGGGCCGGGCCGTAGCGGCCGAGCTGGTCGAGCAGCTCAACTCGCTGTTCGGGCTGCGCCACTGCGGGCGCAAGCTGCCGCGGCGCGAGTGGCCGTCGGCGTACGGGCAGATGGGGCGCTGCCTGTCGCCGTGCCTGGGGGACCTCGATCCGAACCTCTACCGGCGGCGGCTGGACCAGGCGCTCGCGCTGTTCACGGGCCGCGGCGACGGCAGCGCCGCGCTGCTGGGCCACATCGACGCGGAGATCCGCCGCGCGGCGGACGCGCAGCGCTACGAGCGCGCGGCGTGGCTGCGGCGCCGCCGCGGGCGGCTCGAGCAGCTGCTGTCGCGGCTGGACGGCGTGCTGGCGGCGACGCACGCACGGCCGCGGCTGGTCCGCGCGCCGCACCCGCGCGACGAGCGGCGCGGCGATCTGTTCTGGCTCGTCGGCGGGCGCGTGCTCGACTGGGGGCCGACCGGGTGCGGGGCGCTCGGCGGGCGCACCGCCGCCGCGCTGCGCCACTGGGACCCGCGGCGCCCGAGCGGGCACCTGCCGGCCGACGAGGTCGACGAGGCGCGCATCGTCGCCGGCTGGATCGCGACGAACGCACCGCCGCAGCTCATGCTCGACCCGCCGCCGGACCCGGCGCCGCTGGCGGCGTTCGCGAGCTGAACGGCAGCTCGACGACGGTCGCCCGCCCGCCGTCGCCGACATCGACGGTGGCGCCCGGCTCGGCCTCGCGCCGCACCATCGCCAGCGCGATCGGCCCGAAGTCCGGTGAGTCGACCACGGTGCCCACGCGCCCGACCTCGCGCTCGCCGAGCCGCAGCGGGTCGCCCGGCGCCGCCGGTCCCGCCAGCCGCAGCCCGCGCAGGTGCCGGTTCGGCTTGCCCTTGTAGAACAGCCGCGCGACCGTCTCCTGGCCGACGTAGCAGCCCTTCGTGAAGCTCACCGCGCGCTCGTTGAGGCCGGCCTCCTGGGGGATCGTCGTGTCGTCGATGTCGACGCCGAACCGCGGCCGCCCGGCCTCGACGCGCAGCACGTCGTCCGCCGCCGGCGACACCGGCACGGCGCCCTCGGACTCCAGCCAGGCCCGCAGGGCGTCCACGTCGGCGGCGGCGCAGATCAGGTCGACGCCGTCGACCGTCGCCACGATCACCACGTCGACGCCGCCGCGCCGGGCCCGCATCGAGCTGTGCTCGGCCACCGGCAGCTCCTCGGCGCGCGCCACCCGCCGCGCGTCCGGGCCGACCAGCGACAGCAGCCCGCGCTCGAGCGTGCGCTTGTGCAGCTCGACGTCGAAGCCGATCTTGAACCGGCGGATCATGTCGAACAGCGCCTGCAGCGCCTCGCGCTCGGTGTCGAGCCACAGCTCGTCGCCGAGGTCGAGCACGCGCAGATCGCCCCGCATCTTCCCCTTGTGGGTGAGGAAGGCGGCGTAGCAGCCGGTCCCGGGCTCGAGCGCCTCGATGTCGTTGGTCACCTGCCCGGCCAGGAACTCCTTGGCCTGGCCGCCGGTGAGCGCGAGCTTGCCGCGCTCGGAGCGATCGATGAGGCCGCAGCCCTCTCGGAGGGCTAGAACTTCTTTTTCAGTCATGGCTAAACTTGACGTCATGGAGAGCGTCACCTCCGCCGTCGAAGATTACGCCAAGGCCATCTACACCCTGGAGCGCCGCTCCGACGGGGGCGCCGTCACGACGACCGCGCTGGCCGAGCGGCTCGGGGTGACCGCCGCCTCGGCCTCGAACATGGTCAAGAAGCTCGACGGCCTCGGGCTCGTGCGCCACGTCCCCTACCGCGGCGTGCAGCTCACGCCCGAAGGGGCGCGGGTCGCGCTCGAGGTCATCCGCCACCACCGGCTGCTCGAGCTGTACCTGGCTGAGAAGCTCGGCGTGCCGTGGGACCGCGTCCACGACGAGGCCGAGGTCCTCGAGCACGTGCTCTCCGAGGAGCTGGAGGAGCTGATCGCGGCCAAGCTCGGCCATCCCACGCACGACCCGCACGGCGACCCGATCCCCACGGCCGAGCTCGTCATCGACGACGTCGCCCACCCGACGCTGCAGGAGCTCGAGCCCGGCGACACCGGCATCTTCGTGCGCGTGTCGGACACCGACCCCTCGATGCTGCGCTACCTCGCCGACCGCGGGATCCGACCCGGCGCCGCGTTCGAGATCGTCGACAAGCAGCCGTTCGACGGGCCGGTCTTCGCCCGCTTCGACGGCGACGACCAGATCCACGTGCTCGGCGGGACGCTGGCCCGCGCGATGCGGGTCGAGGCGCGCGCATGAACGAGCCGCCCGCCGACGCCGTCGCGGTCGATCCGGCCCCGGCGGCTCCCGTTCCCGCTGCGGCGGTGCCCGCCCCGGAGGGTCCGAGCGAGCTGCAGGCCATCCGCGCCCGCGGCGGTCTGCGCGGCGTGCTGCCGATGCTGGGCCCCGCGTTCGTGGCCGCCGTCGCCTACGTCGACCCCGGCAACTTCGCCACGAACATCTCCGGCGGCGCCCAGTTCGGCTACCTGCTGCTGTGGGTGATCCTCGCCGCGAACCTCATGGCGATGCTGATCCAGGCGCTGTCGGCCAAGGTCGGCACCGCGACCGGCAAGAACCTCGCCGAGCTGTGCCGCGAGCGCTTCCCGCGCCCCGTGACCGTCGGCCTGTGGATCCAGGCCGAGCTCATCGCGATGGCCACCGATCTCGCCGAGTTCATCGGCGCCGCGATCGCGCTCAACCTGCTGTTCGGCGTCCCGCTGCTGCCCGCCGGTCTCATCACCGCCGTCGTGGCGTTCGCCATCCTCGCCCTGCAGACGCGCGGCTACCGCCGCTTCGAGCTCGTCATCGCCGGGATGCTCGGCGTGATCCTGCTCGGGTTCCTCTACGACACGCTGCGCATCGGCTTCGACGCCGGCGAGGCCGCCCAGGGCTTGGTGCCGGGCTTCGCGGGCACCGACTCGATCCTCCTGGCCACCGGCATCCTCGGCGCGACGGTCATGCCGCACGTCATCTACCTGCACAGCGCGCTGACCCAGCGCCGCATCCCGGCCCGCGACGAGGCCGAGCGGCGCAGGATCGTCCGCTTCGGCCGCCTCGACGTGCTCATCGCACTCGGATTGGCCGGCCTGGTCAACATGTCGATGCTGATCGTCGCCGCCTCGCTGTTCCACTCCACCGGGCTGACCGGCATCGACACGATCGAGGGGGCGCACGCCGCGTTCGGCGAGCTTGCCGGCAGTCCGGCGGCGCTGGCCTTCGCGCTCGCGCTGCTGGCGTCCGGGTTCGCCTCCTCGAGCGTCGGCACCTACGCCGGCCAGGTCGTCATGCAGGGCTTCATCGGCCGCACGATCCCGCTCGCCCTGCGCCGCGCGATCACGATGGCGCCGGCGCTGATCGTGCTGGCGCTGGGCGCGAACCCGACCGACTCGCTCGTCCTCAGCCAGGTGGTGCTGAGCTTCGGCATCCCGTTCGCGCTCGTGCCGCTCGTGCTGCTGACGCGCAACCGCGACGTCATGGGCCCGCTCGTCAACCGGCGCTCGACCACGATCGTGGCCAGCGTGGTCGCCGCGCTGATCATCGCGCTGAACTGCTTCCTGCTCGTCGACACCTTCGTGCGCTGAGCGCGCACGCGGGTTCGCCGCCACCGTGCGGCCGGCGCGCTGGCATCGGTCATCTAGACTCCGGGGCCATGGCGCTCGCCGACGACTTCCAGGCCATCATCGACACGTTGCCCGACGACTGGTCCGACCTCGAGCTCGAGCTGCGCATCGGCGACGTCGAGCGCTACATCGACGCCGCGCTCTACCTGGTCCAGGTCAACGCGCAGCCGCTGTCCTACAGCGAGTGGCACTGGCGCATCCTCGTCGCGCACCGCTTCGGCCACGGCGCCGCGGCGCCGGCCGTGCACGGCACGCTGCGGCTGCTCGACGAGGCCGGCATCGACGGCGAGCTGGTGCTGCGCGAGATGCGCGTCGGCCGCGCCGAGGTCGTGCAGATGTGGGGGCGGCCGGAGTCCGCCCGCCAGGCGTTCCGCCGGATGCGCGCGCAGTAGCGCTCGACCGCGCCGTCAACCTGCGCCCGGGGCCGCCGCGCCCGCACCCACCGGCCGTCCTCTACCCCGAGTCCGGGCCGACATAGCGTGCCGACCTTGGGGACGTGGCGGACGGGTCTCCCAGGGATGGATGCAAAAGCCGGTGCGCCCCGACGAGCTGATCGGCGAGCCCGAGGTCGCAGACGAGCTCGGTGATGCTGGGGACGAGGCAGACGATCCGCGCGGGCATGGGCGTGGCGCACATCTTCGCCGGGAGCCGCCGCCGGCGCGGGACGCCCCGGTGGCCAATCCGTCGATGGCCACCGGGGGGGTGCTGGATCGGTCAGCCGCGCCGACCGGTGCGCAGCGTGAGCCGCTTGGTCGTGGCCGGGCCCGTCGGCGGCGCGACCCGGACGACGACGCGCGTCGCGGCGTGGCGGCGGACCAGGGCGCGTCCCGCGCCCGTCAGGCGCAACCGCACGACGCTCGCGCCGCCTTGGAGCTTCGCCTTGGCCAGGGTGACGATCCGCGGCCGCTGCTTCGGTGCCGTACGGACCTTGGTGCGGGTGCGGACGGTGATCGCGGTGCCCGCGATCGCGCGCGGCGCGAGCCTCAGGGTGAGGCGCTTGGGAGCCAGCGTCGCGCGCGTCACGCGGATCGCGGCGATCGACGCCGTCGGCGCCGGCGTCGACGGGCTGCTCGCCGTGGTCAAGGCCGGCGGCTCCGCGATCACGGACGGCGGCGTGACCGCGTCGGTCGCTCCGCCACCGCCGGACCCGAGCGCGCCGCCGCCACCGCCGCCACCGCCACCGGCACCACCGGCACCGGCCCCCGGTCCGGGGCGTCGGGACCAGGCTCGGTGATCGAGATGACCGCGACGGCGCTCGTCGCGGCGACGGTGAAGCGCAGCACGCCGTCGGCCGCTGCGGCGGGAAGCGTCAGCGATCCCGAGAACCGCCCCTGCGCATCCGTCGTCAGCGTGGACGCGACCGGCGCCCCGGCCAACGTCACCTCGACGCTTTGCCCGGCCGGGAAGCCCTCACCGGAGACGCTGATGTCTGTCCCGGCCGTGGCGGTCGCCGGGACCGACACGGTCGGCGCGGCGTCGTCGACGGTCAGCGACGCTCCGACGCTGACGCCGGGGGCGTCGTTGACGACCGGAGGTTGACCGGGGACCGGCGCGATGCAGGACAGCCCGGCGTTGAAGAGCACGGTGCGCGGGCCGGCCCCGATCCCCGCGGGCAGGACCGCCGTGCCGCTGCCGGCGCCCGTGGCATCGGCCTGCACGCAGGCCAGGACCTGCTCGTCGACGACGATCGCGACCTTCTGGCCGGTTCCGGCCACGCCGATGTAGTCGGCGAACTCGAACGCGAACCGACCCTGCGGGCGCACCGACGGCGTGATCAGCGTCGCCGACGGCGGCGGCGTCACCGTGATGTCGATCGCGTGTGCGACCTCGCCCGTCGCGAAGCGCAGCACGTGCTGGCCGGGGGTGGTCGAGGCCGGCAGCACCACGCGGGCGCTGTCCGGGAAGCCGCCCTCGGCATCCGTGGTGATCGAGGTCCCGGCGATGACCGTGTCGTCGAGGCGGACCGTGACGTCGGCGTCCGGCGTAAAGCCTCGCCCGCGCGGCGTGATGCTGGCACCCGGTCGGAAGGTCGAGCCGGGATGGAAGGTGGGTCCGACCGTCAGCCCCGTGGAGAGGTTGTCGACCAGCGTGAACGGGACGGTGAACGTGATCGGCCCGGTCTTGCGACCGGTCTCACCGGCGGACGAGGTGAAGAACGCGCCCGACAGGATCCGCAGCCAGTGCTGACCAGTGAGCGACCCGCCGATCGGACCCTCCTTGGTGAGGTCGGCCGGGACCTGGATCCAGCCGTGGAAGCCCACGACGTTGGGATCCGCGCCCTCCGGTGCGGTCTTGAACCACATATGCGCCTCGTTGAGGATCTCCTGCGGTGCCTCGGCGTAGTAGTCGTCGCCGCCGGCGGTCCACGCGGGCCCCAGATCGAAGTCGTAGGGTCGGACGGCGACGATCGGCTGACCTCCGCCGTTGACGTTCTCGGTCACGCGGAATCCCGATCCGCTGATGGCGATGCGTTCGCCGGGAGCCACCTCGTCCTTGTCGATCGTCACCGACGCGCCGGTTCCCGCGGGATCGACGACCGTGGTCTGGGCCCCGGCGGGGGCCGTCGCGAAGCAGCCCGCGACCAGGACGGCGACGGCGAGCATCGATCGCCGGATCGCGAGGCGGAATGGAGTATCAGGCATGTTCTCGGAAGGCTCTTTCTCTGTGGCGTGGGCCGGTCGCGTGTCGCTCCCTGCGAAGGTGGCCCCGTCGCGGCCCGCGGCGGGCCGCGACGGGGCCGTTGGTCACCGGACGGTGATGGTTCGCTTGATCGACGCGGTGGTCCCGGCCGGCGTCGGCAGCTTGATCGTGGCGACGAAGCGGCCCTGGCGCAGCGCCTTCTTCGTCTTGAGCGTGATCACGCTCTTGCCGTTCGCCCGCACCCGGCTGCGACCCGAGAGCGTCTGGGACTTGCCGCCGCCCGTGCGCTTCAGCGCGATGCGCGCCATGCCGGAGCCGACGTTGCGCTGGGTGACCGTGCAGCGCGCGCGCTTGCGCGACACGCGCTTGCAGTTGATCGACACGCGCCCCGCGGTCCTGGCCTTCGGCGCGGCGGGGGAGGTTGCCGGCGCGGTCGTCGTCACCACGGCCGCCGGCGGAGACGGATCCGCGGGCGTGGGCGACTCGGGGTCGGCGATCGGCGTCGTCGCACCGCCGCCGCCGCCGACACCACCGCCGCCACCGCCCGGGGTGCCCGGATCGACCGGGACGGTCAGGTCGAGCTTGGCCAGTGCGGCGTCGTCATCGGCGGGACTGGAGCTCGTGGTCTTGAACCCGGCCGCTACGACCTTCGCCGCGCTCGGCTCGGCGATGCCCCACAGCGCGTCGCCGTCGCCGCCGAGATCGATCACGATGCCGCCATCCGGGCTCACCGAGGTGTCCGGGGTGCCATTGGCGTTGAACACCGTCATCAGGGCATCGGGGCCGGACTGCCCGGCGGTGACGATCCGCTCGTCGTCGAGGACGAGCAGGTTGCGCGCCCGGTCGGCGAAGTGCGCGGTCGCGCCGTCGGGGCGGTTGTACGACGCGAGCCCGTTGACCCCGAACGACTCGTCCCACGTCCCGTCCTGGTTGAACCGGTAGAGGATCGCGTCGACACCGAACTCCGGCGTGGTCGAACGGATGCCGTAGCCCGAGATCACGTACTTGCCCTGGTGGAGCGCCACCCCGTAGGCCTCGGCCATGCCGGGCGCGGGTCCGGCGACCAGGGCCGAGGCGATCCCGGGCGTATCGCCACCGGCGGCGAACGTCGTGTCGACGCTCCCGTTCTCGTTGAAGCGATAGATGAACGGGCGGTTGGCGCCGCCGATGTTCGAGTAGGAGGTCACGACGAGCTTCTCGCCGTCCAGCACCGTCATCCGCAGGTTCTCGTTGATCCCCGGGTGCGGTGACACGGCGATCCCGCCGGTGCCGAACGTCGCGTCCAGGGCGCCGAAGGCGGTCAGCTGCACCGCGGCGATCTCGCGATCGGTTCGCGCTGGCTCCTCGGCGTCGGTCCCCTTGGAGGCCGCGAAGACGATCTTGCCGTTCGCCCGGATGTGCACCCGCGAGTACGCCGACTGGTCGGTCGTGACGGTGGTCGTCGTGGCCTCGGGCGGGTACTGCCCGACGCCGTCGCTGAGGTCGATGCGCGTGATGCCCGCGCCTCCGAAGCTGGTGTCCAGGCTCCCGTTCGGGTTCAGGCGCACCGCGTAGACGTCGAGGTCTCGGCTGTCAGGCCTGCTGGCGTCCTGCAGCGTCTCGGCCTGACCGACCACGACGATCTTGCCGTCGGGCTGGACCCCGACCGCCTTGGCCGTCTCCGCGGCCCCCGTCGGGCCGGCCTGCGCCGGAGCACCGGCCGGAGCGGGCGGCGGCGGACCGGGGATGAACGGGCCCGGCGCGACGTCCACGACGGCGACGCCGCCGGTGCCGAAGCTCGGATCGAGCTGGCCCGTGGCATCCACCTTGCTGATCGCGAACGCCCGATTGGTGCCCGAGACCGTCGTGTAGCCGACGTTGTAGGTACCGCCTCCAGGCGCCGGGGCGGCGGCCTGATAGCGATCGCTGTCCGACGCCGACAGCGGGGTGAGCGCCAGCCCGTTGACACCGAACCCGGTGTCCAACCCGGCCGCGTTCGCCGCCGGGGCGGCGCCGAGGATCGCACCGCTAGCCAGCGCTCCAACCACAAACCGCCTGGGCGGTCGCTTCATGTGAAGACTCCGTTTCTCGCAGGGACCACGGCGGTACGCCAACGACCCACAGAAATCGTTAGGGCACCCTTATTTAGGCCACCCTAACAGGTCGCGCTGTCGTGCGCCGGGGTGGCGCCGGTTGGGGCGGCGGGCCGGTTGGGGCGGCCAGCCGATGGGGCGGCGGGCGGGCCGGTCGCCCCACCCGCCGCCCCGCGGTCCCTGCGCCGGCGGCGCCCGGCCGGCCGCTCCTGTGCCGCCGGTGTCCCTGTGCCGGCGCCTGGCCGGTCGCCTCAGCTCAGCAGCGCGGTGTCCACGCTGCCCGAGCCGGACTCGCCGCCCGAGGCGCCGTCGCGCTGGCCCTGCCCGCGGTCGGTCCCGCCGTCGCGGTGTCCTGGGCAATCGCGGCCGTCGCGCGGGCCGGGCGGGGCGCCGCGATCCTGGCGCGGCGTCGTCTCGCCCGGAGCCGGGGCGGTCGTGGTGGCGCCCTGGCCCGAGCCGCTGCCGCCGTCGTCGCCGCCGCCGGTGGCGGCGACGGCCGGGACGGCGATGGCGAGCGCGGCGACCGCAGCCGCGCCGATGGCCACCAACCGGCGCCGGGGCGTTCGCTGGTGTTCGTCCATGGTTCTCCCTTCTTCGCGGACGCCGCCCACCATGACGAGCGAGCTGTCGGGTCTCGGTAAGGGCGCCGCCGCGGTTCTCAGGAAGCTCCCAAGGGGGCGTTCGCGTACCGCGTCTCGAAGGCGCGCGCCACGTCCGGTGGGCGCCGCGTGATGCCGAACCGCGCCTCCCAGCGCGCCCAGCGCGCCAGCACGCGCGGGTCGAGGCCGCCCGCCACCCCGGTCGGTCCGGTGAACACGCTGTCGAGCACGTCGAGCTGGGCCATGATCTCGTCGCGCGAGGCGTCGGGGACCTCGGACAGCAGGTCGGACGCGCTCGACTCCGGGTCGTCGAGCGTCAGCTCGTAGCCGCGCCGCAGCGCCGCGACCGTCGCGCGCACCATGGACGGCTCGTCGTCGAGCGTCGCTCGCGTCACGCACAGCACGAGCTCGGGGTAGGACGGCGCGCCGTACGCATCGACGCGGAACTGGCGGAAGCCCGGTCGGCGGCGCTCGAGCGCGACCCCCTCGACGTCCCAGAACGCCGTGGCCGCCGCCACGCGTCCGCCGATCAGCGCCGGCACCGCGTTGAAGCCGATCGTCGTCGTGCGCACGCGCTCGGGCTCGCCGCCGGCGCCCGCGACGATCGACCGCAGCACCGCCTCGTCGGACGGCAGCCCGGTGACGCCGACGCGCTGGCCCTGCAGGTCGCGCGGGCTGCGCGTGCCGGGCTGGGCGAGCACCGCGGCCAGCGGGCGTTGCGCGATGCTCATCACCCCGACGACGTCGCGGCCCTGCTGGCGCGCGAGCGCCAGGTCGTGGATGTCGAGCACGGCGAAGTCCGTACGCCCGGTGAGCAGCAGCTTGACCGCGTCGGTCGACGACGACGGCGCGCGCACCCGCAGGTTGACGCCCTCCGCGTCGTCGTAGCCGCGCGCCACCGCGGAGTAGATGCCGGCGTGCCCGCCGTTGGGGGGAAAGTCGAGCAGCAGGGTCGCGTCGGTCAGCGGCCGGTCGGGCGCGCGGGCGCCGCAGCCGGCGAGCAGGACTCCGGCCAGCACCAGCGAAAGCCCAATCGCCAGCCGGACGGCGCGGCGTCGAGCGAGCGGAGAGAGAGGCGCAAACATGGAGCAGCGGGGCGCTTCAGCGTTCATCGCGGTGTTCATCGGGACCTTCTTCCTGGTCCTGTTCATCTGCATGGCGGTCTCGGTGACCGCCCACGACGGTCTCACGGTGCCGGCGCTGCTGACGATCGCGCTCACGCACGCGCTCGCCCTGGCGATGCTGGTCTACGCCCTGGGCGAGACCTCCGGCGGCCACTTCAACCCGGCCGTCACCACGACCCTGCTGGTGCTGCGCAAGATCTCGCCGCCCAACGCCGCGGGCTACATCGTCATGCAGGTGCTGGGCGCGATCGCCGCGGCGCTCGTGTGCAAGCTGCTCGTCGGGGACTTCGGCAAGGCGACGAACTACGGCGCGCCCGGCCTGTCCGACATCGTCAACGGCAAGGGCGCCGGCTTCCTGGCCGAGGCGATCGGCGTGTTCGTCCTGCTGTGGGCGATCGTGGCGATGGCGGTCAACGTCCGCGCGCCGAAGGGCTGGGCGGGCCTCATCATCGGCCTGTCGCTCGGACTGGGCGTGCTGGGCGTCGGCGCGCTGACCGGGGCGGCGCTGAACCCGGCGCGTGCGTTCGGCCCGGCGCTCGTCTCCGGCGAGTTCGGCGGCGCCGGGACGTGGCTGCTGGTCTACGTGGCCGGGCCGCTGGTCGGCGGCGTGCTCGCGGGCGTCCTGTACACGAAGCTCGTGCTCGAGGATCAGGAGCGCCGCTGGGGCGGGCGCCTGGTCGACACCGACGTGCCGCCCGAGCAGCTCGCCGACGACATCGCGGCGACCGAGCGCGGGCCGGGCGAGCGCCCGATCGACAAGCTGAGCTGACGCCACCGTCAGCCGGTCGGCCATGGCCCGCGCGCGGGTCACGCGAAGAGGTCCTCCTCGACCGCGCGCACCAGCGCGACCGCGCCGGGCCCGTCGTCGGGAGTGACGTGGCGTTCGAGCCCGCGCACGAGCACCGCCGGCTCGCGTGAGTCCTTGGCCCGCACCAGGTCCGCGGCGGCGGCCGCCTCGTCGGCGATCGCGATGGCGGTGGCGCGCAGCTCGCGGCCGTCGGCGTCGATGCGTCCCACCCAGTCGTCGACGAGGCGCAGCCCGGCCACGCCGATCGCCGTCTCGCACTGCCCGCGCCGCCAGGCCCGCCCGAACGAGTCGGTGACGACGACCGCGGGCGCGCGGCCCGTCCGCGCGCGCAGCGCGGCGCGCAGCGCGCGGGCGGAGGCGTCGGGGTCCTGGGGCAGCAGCACGAGCCGCGTCGCGCCGCCGGCGTTGGAGGCGTCCACGCCGGCGTTCGCGCAGACGAAGCCGTGGCGGGTGCGGCAGATCAGGACGCCCGGGCGCTCGCGGACGATCGCGGCCGCCTCGTCGAGCACGACCTGGACGTGGCGCGGATCCTTGCCGTGGGCGTCCGCGAGCGCCCGCGCCCGCTCGCCCGCCACGACGTCGTCGAGGTCGACGACGCGCCCCTCGGCCTTCGAGACGACCTTGTGGGCGACGCAGAGCACGTCGCCGTCGCCCGCGTCCAGACCGGCCTCGAGCAGCAGCGCGGCCAGGTCGTCGCCCGGGCGCACCTCGGGCAGCCCGGCCACCGCCTCGACGCGCAGCGCGCTCACCGCACGTCCAGCCGGCCGAGCGTGGACGAGGTGTGGTCGCCGAGGCGGCCGCTGGCACGCAGCGCGGCGAGATCGTCGGGCGTGTCGGCGTCCAGGCCCAGCGACGGCAGCTCGCACACCGTGAAGCGCACGCCTGCCGCGACCGCCGCCGCCTCGTGGCGGGCGCGGCTGCCGGGGCCGAACGCTGGCGTGATCGCCCGCGGCGGGCGCAGCAGCAGCGCGTTGGTCCCGGTGCCGTGGCGGTCGGGGACGATGACGACGTCCTCGGGCGCCGTGAGCAGCTCGGCCACCTCGCCCGGGTCCAGCGCGGGACAGTCGCCGGGGACGAGCAGCACCCGCGCCCCTCCGCGCCGGACCGCCCGGTCGATGCCGAGCAGCGCCGCGGCGCTCTGGCCCGCCTCGTCGGCGTCGTGGACGACCTCGGCGCCGGCGCCGCGGGCCAGGTCCGCGGCGGCCGGCTCGCCGGTGACGACGATCACGCCGTCCAAGCCGCCGACCGCGCGCAGCGCACGCAGGACGTCGCTGACCATCGCCTCGGCCAAGCCGGCGCGCGGGCCGTCGGGGACCGCGGCGCGCAGCCGCGACTTCGCGCGGCCGAAGCCCTTGACGGGGAGGATCGCGAGCGTGGCGCTCCCCGCGGCGTGGCCGCCCCCCGGCGGCGTGCGTCGACCGGCGCTCATCGCAGCGACCTCGCGAAGTCGAGCACCTCGCCCGCCACCCGCGCCCGGGCCGCGGCGTCGCTCAGCGTGACGTCGGTGACGAGCAGCGGCATGGCCGCGCCGGCGATCCGCTCGTCCGCGACGAACCCGTCGACCAGCCCGGCGTAGTGCTCGGCCACCCCGGCCGGCGACGGCTCCCGGCCCGCCCAGCGCAAGAACGCCGCCGTGGGCCCTTCAGCACGCGCCCGCCGACGAACGGGCTCACCGCGACGACCGGGGCGGCGGCCGCGCGCAGCGCCTCGTGCACGCCGGCGAGGGCGAGGATCGGGCCGATCGAGATGATCGGGTTGGACGGGCCGACCACGATCGCCTCGGCGGACGCGATGGCGTCGAGCACCGCCGTGGTGGGCCGCGCGGCCTCGGCGCCCTGGAACGCGACGCCGTCGACCGCGCCCTGCGCGCGCCGGCGCACGAGGAACTCCTGCAGCCGCCACCACTCGCCGGTCGCCATGACGTGCGTCCGTACCGGGTCGTCGGTCATCGGCAGCACCCGCGCCGGCACGCCGAACGCCGCGGCGTGCTCGGCCAGGACCTCGGTGAGCGTCGCGCCGTCGGCCAGCCGCTGCGCGCGGCGCAGGCCGAGCGCCAGGTCGCGGTCGCCGAGGTTGAACCAGATGTCCTCGCCCGCCTCGCGCAGCGCGTCCATGACCGTGAACGTGTCGCCGTCGAGGCCCCAGCCGCGCGCGTCGATGCGATCCGCGAGCCAGAACAGGACGAGGTCGGGATCGGGCGACACGTGGGCGCGGTAGATCTCGATGTCGTCGGCGGTGTTGGCCACCACGGTCAGCTCATCGCCGGCGATGTCGAGCAGGCCCCGGGCGAGCTTGGCCCCGCTGGTTCCGCCCGCGAGCAGGACGGTCTTCATGGGCGCGGAGGGTAGAGTGGTGGCCCATGAACAGCCTGCCCGCCTCGGTTCACGTGCGCGAGGTGGGCCCACGCGACGGCTTCCAGAACGAGCCCGAGATCATCGCGACGGAGGACAAGGTGCGGCTGGTGGAGCTGCTCGCGCGCACCGGCGTCCGGCGGATGGAGGTCACAAGCTTCGTGCGCGCCGACGTCATCCCGCAGCTCGCCGACGGCGCCCGGGTGCTCGAGGAGGCCGACATCCCCGACGGCGTCTCGGTCTCGGTCCTGGTGCCCAACGAGCGCGGCCTCGACGCCGCGCTCGAGCATCGCGATCGCATCGACGAGATCAGCGTCTTCCTCAGCGCGTCCGAGACGCACAACCGCAAGAACGTCAACCGCTCGATCGACGAGTCGCTGGCCGGCCTGGAGCGCGTGATCCCGCGGGCGCGGGAGGTAGGGCTGCGCTGCGAGGCGGTCATCGCCACGAGCTTCGGCTGCCCCTACGAGGGCCACGTGCCGCCCGAGCGCGTCTACGCGATCGCGCGCCGGCTCGTCGCGGCGGGCGCGCAGGAGGTCGGCTTCGGCGACACCACCGGCATGGCCAACCCGATCCAGGTCCGCGAGTTCTTCACCCGGGCGGCGAGCGAGGTCGAGGGCGTCGAGCTGACCGCGCACTTCCACAACACGCGCGGGCAGGGGCTGGCCAACGTGCTCGCCGCGCTCGAGGGTGGCTGCATGTCGTTCGAGTCGAGCTTCGGCGAGCTCGGCGGCTGCCCGGTGCCCGCGGGCGCGACCGGCAACATCGCCACCGAGGACCTCGTCTCGATGCTGCACGAGATGGGCATCGAGACCGGCATCGACCTCGGCCGGCTGCTCGAGGCCTCGCGCGAGGCGCAGCGCATCCTCGGTCGGCCGCTGGGCAGCCACACGCTGGTGGCCGGCCCGGTGGCCTGGAACGACTGAAGGCGCGTCAGCGGCCGGTGAAGACCGGCTGGCGCTTCTGCGCGAACGCCCGCGTCGCCTCGGCGAAGTCCTCGCTGCGCGCGCACTGTGCCTGCGCGCAGACCTCCTGCTCGAGCGTCAGCGCGAGCGCGGGCTTGGCGGCGCCGTCGAGGATGCGCTTGGCCAGGCCGACGGCCAGCGGCGCGCACGCGAGCAGCTCGTCGCAGTGCTGCGCCGTCGCCGCGTCGAGGTCGTCGGCGGGGGCGACGCGGTTGACGAGGCCGATGCGCTCGGCCTCGGTTCCGCTGACGAGCTTGGAGGCCAGGATCATCTCCTTCGCGCGCCCGAGCCCGACGACGGCGGGCAGGCGCGACGAGCCGCCGACATCCGGCACGAGCCCGACCCGCGTCTCGACCAGCCCGATGACCGCCTCGTCGGCCATCACCCGCAGGTCGCAGGCCAGCGCCAGCTCCATCGCCCCGCCGAGGCAGCCGCCGTGGATCTGGGCGATCGTCGGCTTGGTCATCTCCTCGCAGAGGTTCCACGTGGCGAGGATCGCGCTGCGCAGGTCGCGCAGGCGCTCGGGCGCGGCGGCGAGCGCGCCGAGCGCGCCGTGGTCCATCCCCGACGAGAACATCGGCCCCGCGCCGCGGACCACGACGACGCGCACGCTCTCGTCGGCGGCGGCCGCGCGCAGCGCTGTCTGCAGGTCGCCGACCAGCGCGTCGTCGATCGCGTTGCGCTTCTCGGGCCGGTTCATGACGACGTGGCGCACGGCCCCGCGGTCCTCGGTGATGACGGTCGACATGACGCGGACGGTAACGACCCGGGGGCGCGGCTCGAGGCTCGGCCCCGGGCCCGCGCTACACCGTCGGCGGCTGCGTCGTGCCCGTCGGCGCGGCGGGCTCCACCGGGAGGGCGCCTGGCCCGGGGCCGATGCTCGACGGCGCCTTGGGGTCGGTCAGCGGCGGCCAGTCCTCGGTGATCAGCCAGTAGTAGGCGTTGGCCCGGGCCAGGTAGCGGATGCCCATGTCGATGATGTCCTGCAGGCCCACCGGCATCTTGCCCGTGAAGACGATCACGAACCACGCGCAGAACGCCCCGACCTCGGCGAGCAGCGCGAAGACGTAGGAGATGATCATCACCGGGATCGCGAGGATGAACCGGAAGCCCGTCTTCAGCCGGCTGTAGGACTCCTTCGGCGGACCGATGTGGACCCGCACCGGATAGCCGTCGTCCGGCGCGCCGTTCCACGGCGGGTACCGGTCGGTGACCAGGTAGGCGTAGGCGTTCAACCGCGTCGAGTTGCGCAAGGCGCCCGCGACGAAGTCGTAGATGCCCTCGGGATACCGACCCGTGAAGACGATCACGAACCACGCTCCGATGACGGCGAAATGGGCCGCCAGGACGTAGAGGATCGTCAGCAGCGCGGCGGGGATCGCCGTGAAGTACCGGAAGAACGTCGTGAGCCGGCTGTGGCGCTCGACGTGGTCGGCCTCGTACTGAACGGAGTACATGATGGGTGCGTTTCTACCGGCTGCAGTCGAGGGGAAGCAAGGCTCGCCGTCCATCTTGCAACAGATCGCGCAATGTCACGATCTCCATCGGCCGGCCGAGCAGGAAGCCCTGCCCGCGGGGGCAGCCGAGCTCGATGAGCCGCTGGGCCTGCTCGCGGGTCTCGACCCGCTCCGCCACCGCGGGCAGGCCCAGCGCGCGCGCCATGGTCAGGACGGCCTCGACGATGGCGCTGTCGACCGACCCCGGCTCGAGGCCCGCGACGAACGAGCCGTCGATCTTCAGGCCGTCGAGCGGCAGGCCGCGCAGCCGGCCCAGCGAGGAGTACCCGGTGCCGAAGTCGTCGATGACGAGGCGCACGCCGAGCCTGCGCAGCGCGTCGAAGGTGGCCAGCGGCGGCCCCGCGTCGTCCATGAGCGCGGTCTCGGTGAGCTCGAGCGCCAGCGCGGACGGCTCGAGGCCCGACGCGGTCAGCGCGGCGCGGACGTCGTGCTCGAGCAGGCCCGAGGCGACCTGGTGCGCCGAGACGTTGACCGACAGCTCGAGCTTCCGGGCCGTCGCCAGCTCGGCGCGGACCCGGGCCATGTCCAGGCACGCGCGCGCCAGTACGCGGCGCCCGAGGGCGCGCACCAGACCCGCGTCCTCGGCGAGCGGCACGAACGTGGCCGGCGGCACCGGCCCGCGCTCGGGGTGCGTCCAGCGGGCCAGCGCCTCGACCGCGCAGATCGGCCCGTCGTCGCGATCGAGGGTGACGATCGGCTGGTAGACGACGCCGACCTCGTCGCGCTCGATGGCGCGGCGCAGGTCGGCGACGAGCGTCTGCCGGTCATCGAGGCTGGCCCGAAGCTGCTCGTCGAACATGGCCACGAGCCCGCGGCCGCGGGCCTGGGCGCGGCCGAGCGCGGCCTCGGCGGCGACGACCAGGCCGGCCGGGTCGCGGGCCGAGTCGCCGAGCGCGATGCCGATCGACGCGGTGAGCTGGGCGCCGTCGATGGTCTGAAACGGCGCGGCGAACGCGTCGATGACCCGGTCGGCCAGCGCTCGTGCGGCGGCCTCTCCGCGCGCGCGCCCGACGATGAGGAACTCGTCGCCGCCGACTCGCGCCGGCGTCGCGCTGCTGGGCAGCGCGCCGCGCAGGCGCCCCGCGATCTCCCGGAGCACCGCGTCGCCGGCCGGATGGCCGAAGCCCGTGTTGACCGTGCTGAACCCGTCGACGTTGACGAGCACGAGCGCGAACGGGACGCGGTCGCCGTGGAGCTCGTCGATGCGCTCGAGCACGGCGGTGCGGTTGGGCAGGCCGGTGACCCGGTCGCGGTGGGCCTGCGCCTCCAGCTGCGCGCGCGTGCGCAGCTCGTCGGTGCAGTCGCGAAAGGAGAGGACGATCGCACCGCTGTCGAGCGCCTGGACGCTGAGGCGCAGCTCGCGGCGGCGCCCGTCCGACGAGCGGCGGATGCGGATCGGGAGGTTGTGCCGGGTCACGTGCAGCGCTTCCGGCAGCGGGGGCCGCCGGCCGCCCGGCACGACCGGACGCACGTGGTTCCACCACGCCGGATCGTCGAGCGCCGCGCGCTCCACTCCGAGGATCGCCAGCGCGCTGGGATTGGCCGCGAGGACCCGGCCCTCGCGGTCGAGCGAGATCACCCCGTCCGTGAGCACGCCGAAGACCGCGCGGAGATGCTCCTCGGTGGTCTCTGGCTCGGGCCTTGACACTCGCCGACCCTGTTTCGTCAAGCTCGCAAGGAATCCTTACCGATCATCTTCGCACCTGGCGATCGAGGCGGGTCACCGCGATCAGGCCGACCTCGAGGACGGCGTCCAGGGCGGCGGGGTCGAGCGCGGTCGCGGGGCGCCGGGGCGTGAGCTCGCCCAGGCCGAGCGCGGGCCAGCGGGCGAGCCGGGCGGCGAGCGCGTCGCTGCGGCCGCGGCGCTGGCGCTCGGCGCCGGCTGCGGCAGCGGCGGCGATCATCGCCGGGTGCAGGCGCCGCGGCCACAGCCGTCCCTCCGTGCGGTGGACGGCGGGCGGGCCGGTCCCGCACGGGGCGATCGCGAGCACGGCGAGCTCCTCGGGACGGGCGCGCCGGCGCCGCGCCCGGACGTAGGCGCGCAGGCCGAGGCCGCCGGGCCCGCTGGCCCCGGCGAGGACGAGCTCGACGGCGAACGCGGGCGCGCGGGCCGGCCGGCGGTCGAGCTCGTCGACCAGCGCGACGGCGACTGCGGCCGCGCCGGCGGCGCGATCGGCGACGCCGGCCGGTGGACGTGCGACGGCGAGATCGACGTACGCGGCGGCGCCGACCAGCAGGACGAGCGTGGGCACGACCGCGACGGGGCCCCACCACGCGCCGTCCACGCCGGCCACGCGCGCGGCGGCCAGCGCGCACAGCGCCACCAGGGCGGCGACCAGCAGCGCCGCCGCCGAGGGGAGGTGGCCGCCGAGCGCGCGCCGGGCGGCGGCCTCGAGCGGTTCGAGCCGGCGGGCGATGCCGCCGGGCACCGAGTCCAGCGGCGCCGTGACGATGAGGCGCACCGCCGCGCCCGGTGCGACGTGCGGCGGCTCGCAGACGACGCACTGCGTCGCTCGCCGGGGCAGGAGCAGGCGGGCGACGGGGAGGACCTCGCCGAGGTCGCCGGCCAGGGCGATCAGCGCGGCGACGAGCAGGCCGAGCCCGACCGCGGGGGCACCGGATGCGGCGACGATGCTCCCGGCCACGCCCAGCGCGCACAGGGCCGCGTCCAGCCCGGCGCCGCCGGGGCGCACCCAGGCCGGCTCGAGGCGCGCCGGCCGCCCGCGGGTCCGCAGCGCGTCGCGCAGGAGCACCGCGGCGCGGCGCTCCGCGTCGCTGCACGCGCGGCGGGGCCCGACGGCCGCGATGCGGCGGGCGGTCTCGATCGGCTCGCTGATCGGCGGGACGGTAGGGTTCGACCGCCATGGACGCCGCCGATCTCGCGTTCGCCGGCCTGGCCCGCCAGGCGGAGCTGGTCGCCGCCGGCGAGGTGAGCCCGTCCGAGCTCGTCGAGCTGTCGCTGGAGCGCATCGCGCGGCTGGACCCGCAGCTCAACGCGTTTCGCATCGTGTTCGCGCAGCGAGCCCGCGCCGAGGCCAGGCAGGCCGAGGCGCGCCGCGGCGCGGGTGACCGCCGGGCGCTGCTCGGCGTCCCGGTCGCGGTCAAGGACGACATGGACGTGGCCGGCGAGGTCACCGCCCAGGGACCGGGGCGAACGTGCGGCCGGCCACCGCCGACAGCGAGATCGTGCGCCGCCTGCGCGAGGCGGGCGCGATCGTGATCGGCAAGACGAACGTGCCCGAGCTGGCCATGTGGCCGTTCACCGAGTCGGCGACGTGGGGCGTCACGCGCAACCCGTGGGACCTGGACCGCACGCCCGGCGGCTCGAGCGGCGGCAGCGGCGCGGCGGTCGCGGCGGGGCTGGTGGCGGCCGCGACCGCGGCGGACGGGCTCGGCTCGATCCGCATCCCGGCGGCGTGCACCGGGCTGTTCGGCCTCAAGCCGCAGTATCAGCGCGTGCCGACCGCGCCCATGGGCGACAAGGCCTGGCACGGGATCGTCCACTACGGGACGCTGACGCGCTCGGTGCGCGACACGGCGCTGTTCCTCGATGTCGTCGCCGACCGCCCGTCGTGGGGCACGTTCGCCGCGGCGGCGGCGCGGGCGCCGGGGCAGCTGCGGGTGGCGGTGTCGACGGTGGTGCCGCCGCCGATGGTGGCGCCGCTCGACGCGCGGGTGCTCGCGGCGGTTGCGGAGACCGTCGACCTGCTGCGCGGGCTCGGCCATACGGTGATCGAGCGCGACCCGGACTACGACGCCGCGGCGCTGGCGCGCGGGCTGGCGCGCTACTTCCGCGGGATCCTCGACGACGCGGCGCGCACCGAGCACCCCGAGCGGCTCGAGCGCCGGTCGAAGGCGATGGCGCGGATCGGGCGGTTCATCCCGGGCCGGGTGCTCGCGCGGTCGCTGGCCGAGACGCCGCAGCTGACCGAGCGGCTGGGGCGGCTGTGGGAGGACGTCGACGTGCTGCTGACGCCGGCGCTCGCGTCGCTGCCGCTCGCGGTCGGCGCCTTCGAGGGCCGCGGCGCGCTGTGGACGTTCACCGGCGCGGGCCGGTTCGTGCCGCACCTCGGCCCCTGGAACCTGACCGGCCAGCCGGCGGCGTCGGTGCCCGCCGGGTTCACGGCGCAGGACGTGCCGCTGGCGGTGCAGCTCGTCGCCCGCTCGGGTGACGAGGCGACGCTGCTGGCCCTGTCGGCGCAGATCGAGGCCGCGCGGCCGTGGGCCGACCGCCGGCCGGCGCTGGCGTCATGACGATGGCGGGCGACGCCGGGACGCTGCTCGAGGTCGCCGTCGCGGCGGCGCGGGCGGGCGCCGAGGTGCTGGTGCCGCGCTTCGGGCGCGAGCGGGCGCTGGCGTCGAAGTCCTCCCCGACCGACCTGGTCAGCGAGGCCGACCTCGCCTCCGAGCGCGCGATCCGCGCGGTGATCGGCGCCCGGCGCCCCGACGACGGGCTGCTGGGGGAGGAGGGGACCGGCGACGTGCCGAGCACCACGGGGCTGCGCTGGGTCGTCGACCCGCTCGACGGCACCGTCAACTACCTGTTCGGCCATCCGCAGTGGTGCGTGAGCGTCGCGGTGGAGGACGACGACGGCGCGGTGGCGGGGGTCGTGTTCGATCCGCTGCGCGACGAGCTGTTCGCCGCGGTCCGGGGTGGGGGGACGACGCTCAACGGCGCGGCGCTGCCCGCGCCGCGCGACGTGTCCGCGCTCGGCCAGGCGCTCGTGGCGACCGGGTTCGGCTACGACGCCGGCGTGCGCGAGCGCCAGGCGGAGGTCGTGGCCAGGCTCCTGCCGCAGGTGCGCGACATCCGCCGGGCGGGCAGCGCCGCGCTCGACCTCGCGTGGACCGCCGCCGGCCGCCACGACGCGTACTTCGAGTTCGGCGTGCAGCACTGGGACTACGCGGCGGGCGTGGTGCTCTGTCGCGAGGTCGGGATGGAGGTCCGGATGCTGCCCGGCGCGGGGGCGCTGCCCGCCGGTCTGGCCGTCGCCCGGCCGGCGCTGCTCGAGGCGCTGGTCAGCCGGCTGGTCGCCTGACCGTCGATCAGTGCGGCGGGTGGGACTCGAACCCACAAGTCCTGAACGGACAATGCCTTTTGAGGGCATCGCGTAGACCAATTCCGCCACCGCCGCGCGCGACCGAGTCTACTCAGGCGGTCGCACGCACCGCCGAACTACGCGGGCGCGGGGCCGGGGTCCCGCGGACGCTCGACCTCGACGTGCCAGTCCTGCGAGAAGCCGCGCATCGCGAACGCGATGAGCAGGAACTGGACCGGGATGAGCAGCAGCGTGATGAGGCCGAGGACGCTGGAGGCGATGCCCGGGTCGCTGAAGCCCGGCTTGTCGCGGGCGAACCACTCAGGGCCGGCGATCGCCGCGAAGATCAGCAGGACGATCCCCAGCGCGGCGGCCAGCGGCAGCGTGCCGCGCGACCAGCGCGCGCAGTAGAACGCGAGGATCAGGTAGACGACCATGTAGGCGATGAGGACAGGCTTGGCGCCCACGAGCGTCGCCCAGCCGCCGAACGTCACGATGGCCATCAGGCCGACGCTCGCCAGCAGGAGCACGATCACGATCCATTTCGTCGCCTTCGCCGCGGGCTTCTTGCGGTTCGGGTGCTCGATGATGGTGTCGCGCCGCTCCTCGTCGGCCATGTGTCCGATCATACGAGTCACGCGGGCGTGGTGGAATCGGTAGACACGCTGGGTTTAGGTCCCAGTGGCGCAAGCCGTGGGGGTTCGAGTCCCTCCGCCCGCACTACTCGCTCATTTTGCCCGGCCCTTACGGGAGGAGGACGATCTTGCCGCGCGTATGGCGCTTGGCCAGCTCGGTGTAGGCCTCGCGCACCTGGTCGAGCGGGTACGTCGCGGCGATCGGCACCTCGAGCTCGCCGGCCGCGGCCAGGGCCGCCAGCTCGGCGAGCACGTCGGCGGATGCGCCGTCGGCGCTGCCGGCCCCTTGGACGCCGCGCGCACGCTCCGGCGGGATGATCGTGTTGACTCGCTCCGGCGCGACGCCGAGCGCGTCGAGCGCGAGGTCGACGTAGCCGCCGAAGCAGTCCAGGAACGCGTCGACGCCGTCGGGCGCCGCGGCGCGGATGCGGTCGGCGACGCCGTCGCCGTAGGCGATCGGGATCACGTCGTGCGCGCGCAGCCAGTCGTGGTTGGCGGCGCTGGCCAGCCCGATCACGCGGGCGCCGGTGTGGCGCACGAGCTGGACGGCGATCGAGCCGACGCCGCCGGCCGCGCCGGCCACCACGACCGTCTCGCCCGGCTGCGGCGCGACGGCGCGCACGCTGGCCCAGGCGGTGGCGCCGGCGACGTAGAGCGAGCCGGCGACCTCCCACGGAACCTGTGCCGGGCGTGCGGTCAAGTCCGCGGCCTCGGCCAGCACCAGCTCGGCGTGGCTCGCGCGGCGATGGGTCCAGCCCAGGACCTCGTCGCCGGGCGCCCACGCCGTCACCCCCTCGCCGACCGCTTCGACGACGCCGGCGAAGTCGCTGCCCTCGCCGGACGGGAACGTCGCCGGCCAGAGGTGATGCAGCAGGCCCTCGCGGATGCCGATCTCGCCGGGGTTGATCGCCGCGGCCTTCACGCGGACCAGCACCTGGCCGGGCCCCGGCACCGGGGGCTCGACCTCGACGACCTGCAGGACGTCGACACCACCGTATTCGTCGAAGCGGACTGCCCTGGACATGGGCGACAGTTCAGCAGGCGGGCAGGACACGTTCAACGGACCGGCTCGCCGGCGCCTGACAACTTCACTACTTTGGAGTTGTAGTAACCTGGTGGCTCGACCGCGTCGCGCCGACCCCGAGAGGAGGACTGATGCTGTTCCGTCGCACCAAGTCCATGACGCCCACCGAGGCGGCCGCCGCCATGCACCGGGGGGAGCTGCGGATCGTCGACGTTCGTGAGCGCGCCGAGCTCGACACGGCAAGGGTCGACGGCGCCACGCACATCCCGCTCGGCCAGCTCTCCGGCCGGCTGCGCGAGCTCGATCGCGACCGCCCCGTTGCCTTCCTGTGCGCGTCCGGGGGCCGCAGCGCGACGGCGACCCGCGTCGCCGGCAAGGCCGGCCTCGACGCCAGCAACATCGAGGGCGGCGTCAAGGCCTGGGCGCGCGCCGGGCTGCCGCTGACCACCGCGACCCGCTGAGGCGCTCCATGATCTTCCGTCAGCTCACCCACGACGACCTCGGCTGCGCCTCCTACCTCGTCGGGGACGAGGGGGCCGGCGTCGCCGCCGTGGTCGACCCCAGGCTCGACATCGACGAGTACCTGCGCCTCGCCCGCTACATGGGCGTGCGCATCGAGCACATCCTCGAGACCCACAACCACGCCGACCACGTCTCCGGACACGGCCGGCTCGCCGCCGCGACCGGCGCGACCATCCACGTCCACCGGCTCGCCGCGCCCGAATACGACCACGAGGCGTTCGACGACGGCTGGGAGCTCGCGCTCGGGAGCGTCATCGTGCGCGCGCTGCACACGCCCGGCCACCGCCCCGAGCACACGGCGTTCGCGCTCGTCGACACCGCGCGCGGACCGCAGCCCTGGGCGGTGCTGACCGGTGACACGCTGTTCGTCGGCGACATCGCCCGCCCCGACCTCGCCGTCGACAAGGCCGAGGGCGCGCACGGCATCTTCCACTCGCTGCACGACACGCTGCTGTCGCTGCCGGGCGAGTGCGAGGTCTGGCCCGGGCACCTCGGCGGATCGCTGTGCGGCGGGCCCGGGATGGACATGAAGGTGTCGTCGACGATCGCCTACGAGCGCGCCCACAACGAGCTGCTCGCCGTCTCCGACGAGGACGCCTTCGTCGCGCGGACGACCGCCACGCTCGGCCCGCAACCGCCGAACTTCCAGGCCATTGTCGCGCTCAACCGCGGGCCGCTGCGCAGCCACCGCAGCGATGTCGAGCCGCTGACCCCGCGCCAGGTCGAGGCCCACGAGCGCGACGGCGCGCTGCTCGTCGACGTGCGCACCGACCTGCAGTTCGACGAGGCCCACATCCCGGGCGCCGTCTGCAACCCGGCGTTGCGCGCCGGGTTCGGGACCAAGCTCGCCTGGATCGCCGACCGCGACCAGCCCGTCGTCTTCATCGGCCGCGACGACGACGACGCGCGGCACGCCGCGTATCTCGCCGCTGCCGTCGGCATCACCGGCGTCGCCGGCTATCTCGCCGGGGGCATGACCAGCTGGCGCGAGGAGAAGCGCCCCACGCACGGCCTCGAGCGCATCGACGTGCCGGCGCTGCACGACCGCGCCGACCAGGTCCAGATCCTCGACGTGCGCGCGCGGGGCGAGTGGGACGCCGGCCACATCCCGGGCGCCGTGCACCTGCCCTACCACGACATCCACGCCATTCCCGGCGGCCTCGATCCGTCCGCGGCGATCGCGGTCATCTGCTCCTCGGGGCAGCGCAGCGCCGTCGCCGCCTCGCTGCTGCTGCGCCACGGCGCCGAGCACGTCATCCACGTCGCCGACGGCGGCGTCGGCACCTGGCGCGACCACGGCTGGCCCATCGAGCAGCCCGAGTCCGTCGCCGCCGGCTCATGACCCCCGACCCCGGAGTACCCATGCACAACGTCAACGTCGACGCCGTCGAACAGGCCGCGGCCAAGGCCGCCGCCGACCCGGACGCCGTCACCCAGCACGTCACCTTCGACGGCGAGTGGCAGACCAGCGGCCCGCAGTTCCGCGCCACCATCCCCGTGCCCAACGGCCAGCCGGTCGTCTTCGAGGCCGACTTCCCACCGCCGATGGGCGGCACCGGCTCGGCGCCCAACCCGCTCGCCTACTGCTTCTGGGGCGGGCTGGCCTGCTACGCCATGACCTACGCCCAAGAGGCCGCCCGCCGCGGCGTGCCGCTGCGCGGCCTGCGCGCCCGCGTCGAGGCCGACGTCAACCTGGCCCGCGCCCTCGGCGTCGGCGACCGGCCGCCGGTCGACCACATCGACTGGCACCTCGACGTCGACGCCGATGCGCCGGCCGGCGTGCTCGACGGTCTCAAGCGCGCCGCCGACGACCACTGCCCCGGCGCCTACTGCATCCGCAACCCCATCGACCTGCGCACCACGGTCAGCGCGGCGACGGCTCCCGTCGGCCACTGAGTCGCGCCGGACCCGGCTCAGCGCGCCCGGCCCGCCCGGACGACGTTCGCCGGGTCCGGCTTGAGCTCCGGCGGTCCCTGGCTGTAGTCGCCGAACGGCCCGTCGCGCTGGGCGACCGCGGCGCCGACCCCTCGGCCTCGGCCAGCTCGATCCACGCCTTCGCCTCCGGCGTGTTGCGCAGCATGCCGTCCATCAGGCTGCCGAGCAGCTGGGTCGAGGTGAGCCCCATGTTCTCGTAGGCCTGGTTGACCACGAGCTTCATCGCGGCCAGCTGCGACGCCGGGATCGTGGCCAGCTCGCGGGCCAGCTCCCGGGTCGTCGCCTCCAGCGACGCGAACGGCACCGCCCGGTTGATCAGCCCGAGCTGCGCCGCCTCCACCCCCGACAGCGAGCGCCCGGTCAGCGCAAGCTCCTTCGCCTTGGCCAGCCCGAGCCGGTAGACCCACATCCCGGCGTGGTGGCAGCCCCACATCCGCGAGTACGGCGTGCCGATCCGCGCATCCTCCGAGGCGACGACGATGTCCGCGCACAGCGCCATCTCGCTGCCGCCGCCGACGCACCATCCGTGCACCTGGGCGATCACCGGCTTGGGGCTGCGCCACAGCGACATGAACCGCGGCACCCAGCCGAGCGCCTGCGCGGTGCCGGCGATGATCTCGCGCCCGGCGTCCCATTCGCCGTCGGTCGCGAGCAGGTCGTTCCACTGCTGGAAGCCGCCGCCGAAGTCGAAGCCCGCGCAGAACGAGCGTCCGGCCCCCTGCAGGAGGATGGCCTTGACCGCGCGGTCGCGGATCGCGCGCGTCACCGCCGCGTCCAGCTCGTCGGGCATCGGCGGCACGATCGTGTTGAGGTCGTCGGGCCGGTCGAGCGTGATCACCGCCGTGGCGTCCTCGACGCCGTACTCGATCGTCTCGTACTCGCTCACGGCTTCCTCCCCTCGAAGGCATACGGCGCGTAGCGGCCCATGACGTGGTGCTCGAAGTGCGCCATGCCCCGCGCGCCGCCCGGCCCGCTGATGGCGAACGGGAACTCCGTCGGCCCCAGCCGGCGGTCCTGCGGGACACGGGAGGGCCGGTGCCGGCGACGTAGCGGTCGGACTCGACGTGCGGCCCGGCGCCGCGCCACACGCCGGCGCTGCCGCCGTCGTGCCAGCCGCCGTAGTAGCCGAAGCCCTGGACGTCGGCGGGGGTGCCGGGCTCCTCCAGCCGGTACTCGTGCCACGCGCCGTCCTCCGCGCGCACCGCGAACCCGCCGCCGACGACCCAGCGGGTGCCCGGCGCGTACTCGAGCTCGTGGCGCACCTCGGTGAGCGCCACGACGCGCCCGTCGGCCTGCGTCAGCTGGCCCTCGAAGTCGAGCGGCCGCCCGTCCTCGTCCTCGTGCGTGTTGAAGAACCCGCCCTGCTCCTCGGTCTCGAACGGCACCCAGAGGCGGAAGCGGCGCCGGTCGGCCTCGGCCGGGATCGGGTCGACGCCGCCGTGGGGCGTGCGCGGCCCCATCGTCGAGCGCACGCCCCACGAGTGGTCGCGCATCGCGTGCCAGTCGTCGACCGCGATCTCCTCGCCGTCGCAGCGCAGCGTCCCGGACGCGCGGCAGACCTGCGTGTAGCGGACCATGTCGTTGATGACGTGGCCGAACTTCAGGTGGCGGTAGGGCGCCTCGAGGAAGGCCGGGGCCTGGGCGCGCAGCACGAGGTCGAAGGCCAGATCGACCGGCGACTCCGCCAGCCGCAGGCGGATCTCGTGCATCGGCCGGACGAGCTCGACGCTGAGCGGTCCGGCCGAGAGCTCCGAGTAGAGCGGGCGCAGCGCCCGCGAGCAGCGCACGACCCGCTGCTCGCCGCCGCGCGCTAGCCCCGCGAAGCCGTCGATGACGTTGGTGTTCGGGTGCAGGCGCAGCCCGCACACCAGGTACCAGTCGCCGGGCGCGTAGGTCGCGAACCAGTACCCGTCGTTGAAGTGGACGTCCGAGGTCCCGGCGAGGTTGAACGGGGTCGGGACCTGGTGGAACGGGAGATCGTCGACGTCGTCGAGCCGCATTCGTGCCAGCGTCCCCGATCGCGGCGCACGTGTCGAGCGGCGTGGCGCGACCCGGTTATGCGTCCGTCCAGGATCCATCGGACCGGCGCTGCTCGACCATCGCCGGCGGGCGCGCGGGGCGGCGAGCACCGGGCTCGCCGCCCCTACGCCCGGTCGTCGGTCAGCGGCCGGCCACGACGGGCTCGGCCTGCGGCTCGTGCTCGTCGTGCTCGGTGCAGTCGAGCTCCTCGGCGGCTTCGCGGGCGCGGGTGCGGTAGCGCTCGAACAGCACACGGACGTCCTCCGTGGTCCTGCACTCGCCCTGGAACGTCCGCTCGGTGTCAGATCCGAAGCACATTCCCCGGATCACCTCCTTCGCCACTCACAGGCTACGCCACGGGCGGCTCGGCCACAACGGCCCGCCTCCACCGGGCAGGGAGGTACCTGCCTGCTTGCCTACGCGATTGGAGTGGTCCCGACGTCGCGGCGCGTGTCGAGTTCACGTCGGCATGCGACGCAAAGTCGACACGGCCACCGAAGCGGGGGACCGAGGAGTCGAACCTCGCGTTGCGGTTTTGGAGACCGCCGTGTTACCGATACACCAGTCCCCCGGGGGACGGAGAACTGTAGCCAGCCGGGCCGACCAGGGGCGCCCCCGTCGGCGCGTCGCCGTCGAACGCGCGGCTACTCGTCTCCGTCGCCCTCGAGATCCTCGATGGCCTCCTGCTCGTCGAGGTCATAGCCGGGCTGGTCGCCGCGGTGGTCCTCGCCGAGGTCGTCCAGGTCGTCGAGCTCCTCGTCGTAGTCGTCGAGGTCCTCGAGCGTCGGGTCGTCGAAGTCTGCCTCGTCGTATGCCATGGCGCGATGCTACCTCCTGCCATCCGCATAGATTGCCGGTCCTATGACGTCGCAGATCTTCGCGGATGGCGTCCTCGAAGGACAGGTCATCTTGGTCACCGGCGGCGGCACCGGCCTGGGGCGCGCGGCGGCCGCCGAGCTGATCGCGTGCGGGGCGTCGGTGCTGATCTGCGGGCGCCGCGAGGAGGTGCTGCGCGAGGCGGCCGGCGCGCTCGGCGACCGGTGCTCGTTCGTGACCGGCGACGTGCGCGAGGTGGCCGACGCCGAGCGGATCGTCGACGTTTGCCTCGAGCGCCACGGACGGCTCGACACGCTCGTCAACAACGCCGGCGGCCAGTACTTCGTGCCCGCCGAGGCGATCGCCCTGAAGGGCTGGCGTGCGGTGACGCGCTTGAACGTCGGCGGCACGCTCATCATGGCCACGGCCGCCTACGAGCGCGCCATGCGGCCAGCCGGCCACGGCATGGTCGTCAACGTGACGCTGTCGCCCCACCACGGCCTGGCCGGCATGACCCATTCCAGCGCGGCCCGCGCCACGGTCGAGGGCCTGACGCGCGAGCTCGCGGCAGACTGGGCCGCCGATGGCGTCGCGGTCTGCGCCGCCGCGGCCGGCCACTTCGACACGCCCGCGCTCGACAAGTACCCCGAGTCGGTCCGTACCGCCGCCGCCCGCACGGTCCCGCTCGGCCGCCTCGGCCGCGTCGAAGAGCACGCCTGGCTGATCGCCCTGCTCGCATCGCCGCTCGGCCGCCGCTTCAACGGCTCGGTCATCACCCTCGACGGCGCCCGCGACAACTGGTTCGGCCCCTGGCCACCGGCCGGCATGACCGACGACTCCGGCGAGGTCCCCACCGAAGAGCGCCGGCGCAGCTAGGATTGTCCCCAGCAAGCTTGCGGGCGAAGTGTTGTGGCTGCACAGAAGCCTTCCAAGCTTCTAGGGCGGGTTCGATTCCCGTCGCCCGCTTGAGACATACGGGGAGTGGCGCAGTCTGGTAGCGCACCCGGCTGGGGGCCGGGCGGTCGCAGGTTCAAATCCTGTCTCCCCGATCATAGAAAAGGCCCGCAAATGCGGCTGTCGCGCAAACCCCGACCGACGCGGGGTTTGTGCGGCGACCGGACAGACAGGCTCAGGCGGCGAGCCACTCGCGGGCTTCGTCGATGCCGTTGAGTCCCCAGATCCGGATCTCTCCGGGGGTCATCCACGCGAAGGCATGAACGGCTCGGCGAACCCAGTCGCTGTCCGTGACGAGCGCCATGCGCTTCCACGCGGAGTGGTGGGCGATGCCGAGTCGGGCTCCGGTCATCGCGTCCTCGAACACCGCGCCCGGCCTCATCTCGAAGTCACCCTCGACGACGTACAGCAGGCGGACCTCGCCAGCCTCGACAGCGTCGCGTAATGCCGGCTCGAGCACCGTGCGGTAGTCGTCGCGGGTGATCTTGCCGCTTGCGCGCAGGCCGATCGTGCCCGGCGGCATGTTCTCGATGCGCTCGATCATCGTCACTGTCCTTTCGTGGTCGCCGACGTTTGCTTCCAGGTGAATCGCCGGGCACCACCTGATTGCCGTGGCTGCGTGGCGTCGAGGCGGTGCTGCGATCGTCCCGTTTCAGGCCGAAGCGTGTGAGTACGGCTTGGTGGGTCTCTTCGCCGAGGTCGAAGACCTGGCCGACCGAGCCGTGGAAGGTGACGTACTCGCCTCGAGCGCGGCCTAGCCCGGCGTTCTTGTCTGCGTAGGCTCCGCCGTCGACGGCCTGTTCGAGCGTCGTGGCGGAGCTGTGGGTGGTCAAGGGTCAGCTGATGCGTCACCACAGGCCTGCTCATCCCCACGATCGACCACAAGATAATCGCGTGGTTCGCTCCCGCGGGCACCCCGCGGCAATCGTGCGGGTTTCGGCTATTCGTCCGGTCAGCGCACCGCTCCGACCGAGCGACGCGAACCAGCCACGCGGTTGATCACGACGTCCGTGCCGTCTGGGACCGCGCCGGCCAAAAGCCCGGGCAGTTCGTCGTCGTGCGCGCCGTTGCCCATGCCCTCGATGAGGACCACGAGGTTCGTGCCGTCGAAGCGGGCGTCGACGAAGCGCTCGCCGCTGCCGGCCGCCCACCGCGATGCGATCGTGTCGACGGCGTCGAGCCGGTTCGCCAGTTGGACGGTGCGAGCCGTCGTCACGGATAGCGCGGCGACGACGACGGTGACGCCGATGGCAATCACGGCCAGGACCGGTCGGGTGCGCAGGCTGGTTCCGGTCGGTGCGCCTTGGAGACGGGTCAGGCCGAACAGCGCGATCCCGACGACGATGATGGCGAGGACGTTGGTGACGAAGAGCAGCAGCGCTCCGAGCGCGCCATTCCCGTCGCCGGCCTCTGCTGTGACGCCGACGACAGCCAGCGGTGGCACGAGGGAGATGGCGATGGCAACGCCGGGCAGGATGTCGCCGACGTCGCGGCGCGCGATCGCGAATGCGCCTGCCGCGCCGGTGGTGGCGGCAGCGACGAGGTCGATGATCGTGGGCGAGACGCGGCCGGCGATCTGGCCGTTGTCGGCGATGTCCTTGAGCTGCGGGAGCAGGCCGGCGAGGGCGGCCGCGATGGCAACGACGACGGCCATGGCCGCGAGCAGAATCGCCGTCGAACGCAGGAGTGGTTGGCCGTCGCCGTAGGCGATCGCGACGGCGATGCCCTGGATTGGCGTGGCCAGTGGCGCGATGATCATCGCGCCGATCACGGTGGCGGTCGAGTCGCTGATGATCCCGGCCGTAGCGATCGCCGCCGGGAGGACGAGCAGCAGCCAGAAGCGTGTGTGCTTGGCGGCGATGTCGCCGGTGGACAGGTAGACGGCATCGCGGATCTCGTCCGGCGTGCGCCGCTCGCTCATGAGCCGTTCGGCCAGCGTTGACGCGCGTCCCATGCCGGCCCCACGTTCGCCCGCGTGGGCCGAATCCCTGCGCCGGAAGTGCCTCGGACGTCGCGTCGTTGACGGTGGCAACCGGTACGTTTTGCGGATGTCGAGCGGAGCGGCGTCGTCGTTGCCGGCGGTGCGCCAGACCGTCGCGACAGAAGGTGACGAGTTCATGCTGGCGACGCCCGGTGCCACTGGGCGGATCGTGCGCACGGGGCGGGGCCTCGACCGCGCCTCGGTGAGCGCTTGGGGGTATGGGGCCGCCCGCTTGGCGTTGCTGGACCTCGGCTTCCCGGCGGTGGCCGAGGCCGAGGTCGTGGGCGATTCGGTCGTTCTGGCGACGATGTTGCGCGCGCCCGAGAACGGCCGCTGGGATGGCGTCTGGCTCGCGCCTGGTCAGACGTTCGTGTATCCGATCGGAGGATCGCACCACGCGCACGATCCGGGCGATCTGCAGTTCGCTCTGACAGTGCTGCCGTGGGGGATGTTCGAGCAGACGGCCGTCGATCTCGGCGTTGATCCGACGATGGGCACGCGCCAGCACGTCGTGCGAGGCGGACCGCTGTGGCCGCTCGTCGCGCCGCTCGAGGTGGTTGCGCGCGGCGACGCCGCAGGCCATCTCGGTGATCGCTTCGCCCAGCAGCGGCTGCTCGAGAGTGCGGTGCGGACGGTGTGCGGCACCGAGGACCTGAGCGGCCGGCGGCTGTCCACCCGCGGATGGCAGGACGTCGATCTCGTCCGCGACGCGATCGGGTATCTCGAGCAGATCGACGAGTGGATCGTCCCGGTGCTCACGCTGTGCCGGCAGGTCTGCGTGTCCGAGCGCAGGTTGCAGGTGGCCTTCGGCATCCTCTTCGGCCTCGCTCCCCGTGCCTACATGCTCCACAGGGCGCTCCAGGCCGCGCACCGAACGCTGCGCGCCGCCGAACCGGCGACCGGGCAGGTCGCCCCGATCGCGCGCGCGTTCGGGTTCCGTCACCTCGGTCGATTCGCGGCCGCATACCGTCATGTGTACGGCGAGCTGCCGTCGAGAACGCTGCGGCGCGCGCCGAGGTAGCCGGTCCGTTGAGTCCAACGCCGAATGTCCGATTCCCGCAGATTGCGGCCCGCCAGGGCGGTGACGCGCCGGCGGGGACGTAGCCTCCGGGGCGCCGGGGGGGCGAGTGCCGGCCATGGCACACCGGCTGCTGGGCGCTGGCTTGCCTAGCCACAGACGTGCAAACCAGGCGAAGGGTGGGGGCGAATCAATGGGTGACGTGGATCCGCGGGGCGATGCGACCGACGCGACCAGAGCGGCAAACGCCGCGAGCGTCGCTGCGCTGGACTTCGGCGACCGGCGGGACTTCGATGAGGCGGCGCGCGGGCTGATCGCGCCGTTGCCGGACGGCGGGAGGGTCGTCGGCGCGGACGGTGGCCCGATCTGGGACCTGTCGCGGTTCGACTTCATCCACGAGGGAGCTGATGCGCCGGACACGGTGAACCCGAGCCTGTGGCGGCAGATGCAGCTGGTCGTCCAGGGCGGCTTGTACGAGGTGGTTCCCGGGATCTATCAGGTGCGCACGCTCGACCTGTCGAACATCACGTTCGTCGAGGGCGACGAGGGCATCATCGCGTTCGACCCGTTGATCTCGACCGAGACCGCGGCGGCCGCGCTGGAGCTCTACTACGCCCATCGACCGCGCAAGCCGGTCGTGGCCGTCGTCTTCTCCCACAGCCACGTCGACCACTTCGGCGGGGTCCGCGGGATCGTCGACGAGGCCGACGTGCGCGCGGGCAAGGTGCGGATCGTCGCGCCAGTCGGGTTCCTGGAGGCCGCGGTGGCCGAGAATGTGCTGGCCGGCAACGTGATGAGCCGTCGCGCGAGCTACATGTACGGCAACCTGCTGCCCGCCGATCCCAAGGGCCAGGTCGGCGCCGGCCTCGGCATGACGACCTCTGCCGGGACCGTCAGCCTGATCCCCCCGACTCACGAGATCACCGAGACCGGCCAGAAGATGACGATCGCCGGCCTGGACTTCGAGTTCCTGCTGGCGCCTGATACCGAGGCGCCGGCGGAGATGCACTGGTTCATCGAGCAGTTCGGGGCGCTGACCGCGGCTGAGAACTGCTGCCACACGCTGCACAACACGTACTCGATCCGCGGGACGAAGATCCGCGACCCGCTGGCCTGGTCGAAGTACCTGCAGAAGACGATCGCGATGTGGGGCGACCGCGTCGAGGTCATGTACGGCATGCATCACTGGCCGGCATGGGGACGCGACCGGGTGCTCGAGCTGCTGGGCATGGCCCGCGATGGCTACCGCTTCATCAACGACGAGACGCTGCGCCTGGCCAATCATGGCCTGACGCCGAGCGAGATCGCCGAGCAGGTGGTCTTCCCGCCCAAGCTGGCGCAGCACTGGGCGATGCGTGACTACTACGGGACCCTCAGCCACAACGTCAAGGCGACCTACGTCAACTACCTCGGCTGGTTCGACGGCAACCCGGCCAACCTGCACACACACCCGCCCGAGGACGCGGCCAAGCGCTACGTCGAGTTCATGGGCGGCGCGCAGGCGACGCTCGACAAGGCCCGCGGCGCCTACGATCTCGGCGACTACCGCTGGGTCGCCGAGGTCGTCAACCACGTCGTCTTCGCCGACCCCGACAATCGGGACGCCCGCCAGTTGCAGGCCGATGCACTGGAGCAGCTCGGCTACCAGGCCGAATCAGGGCCCTGGCGCAACTTCTACCTAACCGCCGCGCAGGAGCTGCGCGACGGCGTGCGCCAGCTGCCGACGCCGAACGCCGCGAGCCCTGACACCGTGCGCGCGATGAGCACCGAGCTGTTCTTCGACTATCTCGGCGTCCGCCTCAACGGCAGCAAGGCGGGCGACCGCGAGCTGACGCTGGCGCTGACCCTTCCCGACATCGACGAGGCATGGACGCTGATCATCCGCAACGGGGCGTTGTCGCACCGCACCGGTGCCGCCGAAGACGCCGACGCGCGCGTGACGATCAAGCGGGCCGACCTCAACGACGTGATCCTCGGTGCCGCGCCGCTGACCGCGCAGATCGCCGACGGTCGCGCACGCGTCGACGGCGATGAGCAGGCACTGCACGACTTCGTCGCGCTGCTGGACACCTTCGAGTTCTGGTTCGACATCGTCACCCCAGGGCGATGACGACGAGCACAGAGCGCGGGGGACACGGTTGGCGCGCGCCTGACCGAGTCTCCTAGGTGAGTGCGTCCAGCTCGCTGACGAGCGAGCCGACGTGGTCGGCGATCTCGTCGCGTACCGCGCGCACCGCCTCGACGGGCTGATCCTTGGGGTCGGGGAGGTCCCAATCGAGGTAGCGCTTGCACGGGATGTAGGGGCAGGCGTCGCCACAGCCCATGGTGACGACGACGTCGGCCCACTCGGCCATGGCGCGGGTGAGCAGCTTCGGCGTCTCGCCACGCAGGTCGATGCCGAGCTCGTCCATGACGTCGATCACCTGAGGGTGAACGTGGTCGCCAGGGGTGCTGCCGGCCGAGCGGCCTTCGTGACGGCCGCCGGCGGCTTGGTTGAAGAGGGCCTGGCTCATCTGCGAGCGGCCGGCGTTGTGAAGGCAGACGAACAGGACGTTGCTCACGGTGTGGCTCCGGGCGGGGTGTCGGGAACGCGGACGTACTGGTAGGCCAGCGCGCCGAGCAGGGCGCCGGCGATGGGGCCGACGATCCAGACCCAGAAGTCGGCCCAGGTTCCGGATCCGAGGGCGGGCCCGAAGGAGCGGGCGGGATTCATGGACGCGCCGCTGATGGCGCCGCCGATGAGGATGTCCAGGCAGACGACCACGCCGATGGCGATCGCCGCGCCGGCGCCGACGGCACGGGTGTCGGTGGCGACGGCGACGATGACGAACATGAGCAGTGCCGTCAGCACCAGTTCGTAGAGGACGGCGAGGCCGGGGTCGACGGTGATGGCGTTGGCGCCGAGGTTGCTGGGGTTGTCGGGCCAGCAGGCGCGCAGGAGCAGCCCGGCGAGGCCGGCGCCGGCGAGTTGGGCGGCGATGTAGACGATGGCGTCGCGGCGCGGGAAGTGGCGGGTGACGGTGAAGGCGATCGTCACGGCCGGGTTGATGTGCGCGCCGGATAGGTGCCCGGTGGCGTAGATCAGGCCGGCGACAGCGAGTCCGGAGACGGCGGCCATCGCGGCCAAGCCGAGGTCGGCGCGGCCGGATCCCGCTTCGGCCGCAGCGCTGCCGATCGCGAAGACCAGGGCGAAAGCGGCGATCAGCTCCGTGATCGCGCGCCGCGGAAGGTCGGGTCGGTCCATGCCGCCCGGAACGCTATCTATTGACAGCCGTCGATTCAATCGATAGATGTATATCGATGTCTGTCGATCTGGAGCTCACCCCCAAGACCAAGCGCCCCGCAGGTGAGCCGTGCTGCGCGCCGGTCGTCTATCCCGACGTGCAGCGCGAGCAGGCTCAGCGGATGGCCGCGGTCGCCAAGGCGCTCGGCGACCCGGTGCGCCTAACCCTGCTGGACGTGCTGCGCAAACACGCCGGCAAGGTCTGCGTCTGCGAGCTGGTGCCCCTGTTCGAGCTGTCGCAGCCGACGATCTCCCATCACCTCAAGGTCCTCCGCGACGCCGGTCTCGTCGACAGCGAGCGCCGTGGGCTGTGGGCGTACTACTACGCGCTGCCCGAGCGACTCGAGGAGTTGACCGCGTGGCTGAGCTGACCACCGCCGACCGCATCGCCGGCGCGCTGACGCGCAGCGAGGTCGCGGACCGCGGCCGACCTACAGCGCGCGAACGGTGGTCGCCGGCGCCGGCCAAGCGACCTGACGTGAACGGCTGTCCTGCGTCGGGCGCGTGACACGAGCCGACGCGTCGTGCGAGCTGGATGCCTGCACGGCTGTCTGCAGGTAGCGGGCGGCGATGAGACAGGCGATCAAGCCAAGCAGGCGGCGCAGCAGCGACTCGGGCACGTGGCGCTGCAGCCGCGCGCCGACGTAGGCGCCGGCGAAGCCGCCCGCGCCGAGCCAGAGGCCGAGGATCCATTGCGGGGCGATCGCACCGCCGTGGCTGAGCTGCAGGGCTTGGTAGGTGGCGATCCCGACGACTGACGTCAGGAAGGTCGAGGCCAGGGTGGCGGGGGCGACCTGGTAGGCGGAGAAGCCGACCACGAGCAGGATCGGCGCCAGCAGCGAGCCGCCGCCGACGCCGTAGATGCCGCCAAGGGTGCCGACGGCGAACGCCACGACGCTCAAGGAGAAGCGAGCGCGCCGCCCGGGAGCGCGCGGGCGCGCCGGGGCGCGCTGGGCGCCGAGCAGCAGCCACAGGCCAAGCGGCAGCAGCACGCCGGCGGCGACGAACATGAAGGCGGTCTTGCCCGACAGCCACTCCACGCGGATGACCGAGCCGAGGACCACGCCAGGCAGGCTGCCGGTGACGAGCAGCAGCGTCAGCGGGTTGACGAGCCGGCCCTCGCGGCCGAAGCGCAGCAGGCCACCCGGCACCGCTGCGACGTTGAACAGCAGATTGGTGGGCGTGACCGCCGGGCTGGGGACGCCCAGCACGCTGAGCTGCACGGGGAGCAGCAGGACGGCGCCCGAGACGCCGGCGGGAGTGGTGACGAGCGCGACGAGGAACGCGCATGCGGCGCCGACGGGCCATTGCCAGGGCATCGACGCACGACCCTACGCGTGATCGTGACGGCACGCTCGTTCGCCAGCGCGGCAGGCCGCTGCAACGGGCGAGCGGGCGGAGCAGACGGCAGAAGGAGGAGAGCCCGATGCGTCGGACTGACACCGCCGTCCGCGCCATCAGCGCCTCGCCGGACCGGGTATTCGCGTGGTCGACGCGGTGGCCATCAGGCGCCCACGCCATACGATCGCGATCATGAGCTACGCCAAGAAGAACCTCCGCGAGGTCAAGGACTCAGCCGCGGAGCACGGGCTGTCTGCCCACCAGGAAGCTCGATTTCCTGGGCAGGACCTCGGCGCCGAGCAGACGGGGATGAACTTCCTGACCGTCAAGCCCGGGCAGCGCGAAGCATTCGCCCATCGCCATCGCAGCGCCGAGGAGATCTACGTCGTGATCGATGGGACCGGACGGGTCAAGCTCGATGACGAGCTCGTCGAGCTGGCGCCGCTTGACGCCGTGCGCGTGAGCCCCGGCGTTGCACGGTCGTTCGAGGCCGGACGCGACGGGCTCGAGGTCCTCATCTTCGGACCGCGCGTCGAGTCGGACGGGGAGATCGTCCAGGACTTCTGGAGCGAGTAGCGCACCGGTCGAAGGAGTCGAGCCGCGTGGTGTCCCGGTCAGTGCCGGGGCCCGGTGCGTCGAGGTGCTCTAATACGGTCTATCCAGGTCCGACCCCGCGTCGGAGCCTGCGGGGGTACGAGACCGATGTGGATGAGGGCAACGCAGAGGCGGTTCGACAAGGCACACGCGCTGATGCTGGACCGTCGCGCGTGATGAGCGAGCTGCGACCCGCCCAGCAGACGGCGCTGCAGGTCCTCGAGTGGCTGGACGAGGGCCGGCGGGTCGCCGCCGGGCTGCTGGCCGACGTCGAGGGATCGTCGCCACTCGACGTCGGCGCCTGCGTGTACGTCACCGAGCAGGGCCAGATCGAGGGCTCGATCACCGGCGGATGCGTCGAGAGCGCGGTGGCGCAGGAGGCGATGGACATCCTCGAGCAGCGGGGCGCACCCCGGCTGCGGACCTACGGGATCTCCGATGCGCTGGCCGGAACAGTCGGGCTGATGTGCGGCGGCACCGTGCACGTGTTCATCCACGAGCTGTGGGCCGAGGATCATGCCGCGGTCCGCGGGGCGCTCGACGCGCTCGTCCACGAGCGTGCGGCGGCGCTGGTCACCGCGCTCGACGGCGAGGGCGCGGGGCGCAAGATGCTGGTCGACGAGACGGGCGCCACCGGATCCCTCGGCGGCCCGGAGCTGCTGGATCGCAACGCCCAGCGCGAGGCTCGCGGCCTGATCGCGGTGGGGGCGACGACGATCCGCGAGTTCGGAGAGGACGGCTCAGCGCTGGGTCGCGGCCTGCGCGTCCACGTCACGACCTACGTGGCGCCGCCGCAGATGGTGATCATCGGCGCGATCGACTATGCGGCGGCGGTCGCTCAGCACGCGCGGGCGCTGGGGTATCGCGTGACGATCGTCGACCCGCGGACGTCCTTCCTGGACTCCAAGCGGTTCAGCGCGTCGGCGCAGACGGTGGCCAAATGGCCGGACGAGGCGCTGGCGGACATGACGCTGGGGCCGCGCGACGCGATCGTCGTGTGCAGCCACGATCCGAAGCTCGACATGCCGGCGGTGACGGCGGCCGTCGCCACCGACGCCGGCTACATCGGCGCGCTGGGCAGCCGCAAGACGACCGAGGACCGCAACGACCGGCTGCGCTCCATGGGCGTGACCGACGCCGAGCTCGCGCGCCTGCACGCTCCGTGCGGGCTGGACATCGGCGCCTCCACGGTCGAGGAGACCGCTCTGGCGGTGCTGGCCGAGATCGTCGCCGAGCGCGCGGGGCGTCCGGGCGGCCGGCTGCGCGACGGGGCGGGCTCGATCCGCGGGAAGTCCAGCCAGCCGGTGTGACCCACCGCTGCGCGGGCGCGCCGGCGCGCTAGCGTCCAGTCTCGTGCCCGCGCTCCTCGCCACCGACGCGTTCCCGGACATGGTGGCTGCCGTCCCCGAGCGGCTGCGGCCGCAGGCGGCTCAGGCGACGATGGCCGCCGTGCTGCGCCTGCGCCCCGGGGCCTGGGCGCCGAGGCTCGAGGGCGACGGCGGCGGGCACTTCGGCCTGCTGGTGATCGAGGGGCTGCTCGCGCGCCGCGTCCACGTCGGCCGGCGAGCGTGCGTGGAGCTGATCGGCAGCGGCGACCTGCTGCGGCCGTGGACGACGGGCGCCGAGGGCAGCTCGATCGACATCGACGCGCGCTGGGTCGTGCAGGAGGAGACCGCGATCGCCGTGCTCGACGCCGGCTTCGCCGCCCGCGTGGCGCCGTACCCGCAGATCGCGGCCTGGCTCGTCGACCGCGCCGTGCAGCGCGCGATGTGGCTGGCCTTCCACCTGGCCATCGGGCAGATCACGCCGCTGCAGACACGGCTGCACGTGCTGTTCTGGTACCTGGCCGACCGCTGGGGCCGCGTGACGAGCGAGGGCGTCGTGGTCCCGCTCCAGCTCACGCACAACGTCATCGGCGGCCTGGCCGGCGCGCACCGGCCGGCGACGACGACCGCGCTGGGCCAGCTCGCCGCGCGCGGGCTCGTCCAGCGCCGCGCCGACGGCACCTGGCTGCTGACCGGCACCGCGCCGCCCGAGCTCGGCGAGGCGGGGGTCGACGCGCAGATCCCGATCGTGCGCTGACGCGTACAGGCGAGGACCAGCGATGCTTGCCCGCGGCGGTATCCGGGCACGAAGGACCTACCGATGTCCGACGTCGCTGCCAGTGCCAGCGCCTGTCACCGCCCGCGGGGCGCCGATCGCTCGCGGTGGTCGCGCCTGCGTAGCGCCCTGAGGGACCGCCGACCCGGCCGGGCGCGTCCGCCGCGCGTCGTGTCGGTCCTGCTCGGTGCCGAAGAGCTGGTCGTCGTCGAGGGCCGGCTCACCGCGGACGCCGCGCCGCGGGTCCAGGCGGCGCTGCAGGTCGCCGCCGACCGTGCGCACGTCGTCGTCGACCTGCGCCGCGTCCGGTCGATCGACCACGCGGCCGCCGACACCGTGATCGCCGCCGCCCGCAGCGTGGATCACCCGGCGATCGTCGTCGCGCCGGCCCACCGCCGCGCTCGGCACCGGCTCGAACGCGCCGCGAGCGCCGCGAGCGTCGAGCTGCGCCACGAGCCGGTCGCGGGCTGACGTCCGGTCACAGACCGCTCGCGGATGGGCGCGGCGGCACGGGGGCACATCGGGCGCATGTTCGCCATCGGATCTCGGCGGCGCGGCCCGCGGCAGCGCGCGCTGCGCAACATCCGCCACGGCCGCGTGCAGCGCTCGCTCGCCCTGGTCACCGCCGCGAGCGCCCTGCCGCTCGGGCTGGAGATCTACCTGGAGCACTTCAAGGGCTCGTTCGGCGACAAGTGGATGTGGACGCCGATCGCGCTGTCGCCGCCGCTGACCGCCGCCGGCTTGGCCGGCTACTGGTCGGAGCGGGCCGCGCGGACGTGGCTGCCGGCGATCTCGGCGCTGTACGCGCTCGACGGGTTGATCGGCGTGTACACGCACATCCGCGGCGTGCAGAAGCGGCCCGGCGGCTTGCGCGAGCCGACGTACAACCTCGTCATGGGCCCGCCGCTGCTGGCGCCCGGATCGCTGGCCATGGTCGGCGGCATCGGCCTCGCCGCGCCGCTGTTCCGGCGGGAGCGCTGACGATGACCGGCGAGCCCGCCGACCCGTACGACCTGCCGCGCCAGCGCCACGGCACGACGCCGCAGATGCACGGGCGCTACCCCGACTACGACGTGCTCGACAACGCGCCGCACTGGGACGCGGCGACGCGCCGCGTCGTGCTCGCGCGCATCCACGACGTCCCGCCGGTCCGCTTCTTCGACCCCGCCCAGGCCGCCACCGTCTCCGCGTTCGCCGACGTGCTCACCGCGCAGGACGCCGAGCCGCGGATCCCGCTCGTCAACTTCATCGACGAGAAGCTGCACGAGGGCACGGGGGAGGGCTACCAGTACTTCGACATGCCCGACGACCGCGAGGCGTGGCGGCTGGTCGTCGCCGGCCTCGACGCCGAGGCGCGGGCCCGCAGCGCCGGCGCCGCCGCGTCGTTCGCCGACGCGGGCGACGACCTCCAGCACGAGATCGTCGGCGCCTTCGCCCAGGCGCGGCTGGACGGCGGCGTGTGGGGCCGGCTGAACGTCGACCACGCGTTCAGCGTCGTCATGCACGACGTGCTCGTCGCCTTCTACTCGCACCCGTGGGCGTGGAACGAGATCGGCTGGGGCGGGCCGGCCTATCCGCGCGGCTACGCGCGGTTCGGCACGCCGCACCTGCAGCCGGCCGAGCGCGAGCCGTGGGAGGGGCGCGAGGCGTTCGACCGCGACCCGGTCAGCGGCGAGCGGGAGGCGCCGCCGTCGTGAAGCTCGGCAGCCTGGTCAAGGGGTCGCTGCGCATGCCGGCCGACAACGACTCGGCCATCCTCCTGCACCCGCATCAGCGCGGCCTGCAGAACCTCGACCGCATGCGCCGCTACGCGCCGCGCGAGACCGTCGATCTCGTCGTGGTCGGCGCCGGCGCCGGCGGCACCGTGCTCGCCCAGCGGCTGGCCCGCGCGGGCTGGCGGGTGGTCGTCTTCGAGAAGGGCCCGTTCTGGGATCCGGACCGCGATTGGGTCTCCGACGAGAAGGGCGCGCAGCCCATGTACTGGACCGACACGCGGATCATCGGCGGCAGCGACCCGATCGAGATGGGCAAGAACAACTCGGGGGTCGGCGTCGGCGGCTCGATGACGCACTTCGCGGGCTACCTGCCGCGCTTTCACCCCTCGGACTTCGAGGTGCGCACGCGCGACGGCGTGGCGGTCGACTGGCCGATCTCCTACTGGGACCTCAAGGCGTCGTTCGAGCGCGTCGAGGCTGAGTGTCCGGTCGCGGGGCAGGACTGGCCGTGGGGGGACCGCACACCTACCCGCACGCCCCGCACCCGGTCTCGTCGGCGGCGAGCGTCGCGTGGCGCGGCGCCGAGGATTGCGGCATCCCGATGCGCGTCGGGCCGGTCGGGATCACCAACGGCGTGTTCGGCCACCGGCCGCACTGCATCTACCGCGGCTTCTGCCTGCAGGGCTGCAAGGTCAACGCGAAGGCCAGCCCGCTCATCACCCACCTGCCCGACGCGATCGAGCACGGCGTCGAGGTACGCGCCGACAGCATGGTCACCCGGGTGGAGGTCGACGACGCCAGCGGCCGCTGCACCGGTGTCACCTATGTGCACGGGGGCAGGAGCGCTTCCAGCCCGCCGACGCCGTCGCGGTCTGCGGGTACGCGATCGAGACTCCGCGGCTGCTGCTGCACTCGACGAGCCGGCGCTTCCCGCACGGCCTGGGCAACGAGCACGACCAGGTCGGCCGCTACGTGATGGTCCAGGGCGCCACCCAGGTCGCCGCGCGCTTTCCCGCCGACCTGCGCATGAGCAAGGCACCGCCGCCGGAGATCTCGTCCGAGCACTTCTACGAGACCGACGAGGCGCGGGGCTTCGCGCGCGGGTTCAGCCTGCAGACGGTGGCCCCGCTGCCGATCGGCTGGGCCGAGCACGTGCAGGCCGAGGGCCACTGGGGGCGGTCGCTGCGCGCGTACATGCGCGACTACAACCACTGGACGGTGCTCGGGGTCCTGTGCGAGCTGATGCCCCAGCCGGAGAACCGCGTGACGCTCAGCGCGGTCGAGGACGCGATCGGGATGCCGGTGGCGAGCTTCAGCCACAGCCTGTGCGACAACGATCGCCGCAACATCGCCTACGCCACCGGCGTGATGCAGGACATCTGGGATCACGCGGGCGCGCAGGAGACGCTGACGATCGACCGCTACGCGCACCTCGTGGGCGGCGCGCGGATGGGCTTCACCGCGCAGGAGAGCGTCTGCGACCGCCATCACCGCGTGTGGGGCGTGCCGAACCTGTTCGTCTGCGACGGCAGCGTCCTCCCCACCGAGGGGGCGGCCAACCCGGCGCTGATCATCATGGCGCTGGCCGACCGCCTCGGCGGGCTGCTGCGCGACAAGCGAGCCCAGACCCGCTGATGCCCCTGACGCTGAGCAAACCCCGCGACCTGCTGCTGTCGAGCCTGGCCGACGCGCGACGTCAGGACGCCGGCGCGTCGGGCAGCAGCGGTGGTGCGGTGCGGTAGGTCGCGGGCGTGCGGGAGAGACGGATCGGATTGCGGGTCAGGCGGGTCGTGCCGCCGTCCGCGCGCGGGAGCTCGACGGTCGGCTCGAGGCCGAGGCGCTCGGCCAGCGCGAAGGCGCCGGCCACGTCGTTGACCGGTCCGGCGGGCACGCCGGCCGCGGCCAGCGCCTCGGCCCACTCGGCGGCGGGCCGGGCGGCGAGCGCGCGTTCGAGGGTGGCGCGCAGCTCGTCACGATGGGCGACCCGGGCGGTGTTCGTGGCGAAGCGGGGGTCGGCGGCCATCTCGGGCAGCGCGGCCAGCTCGCACAGCGCCGCGAACTGGCGGTCGGTGCCGACCGCCAGCGCGAGGTCGCCCGCACCGGTCGCGAAGATCTCGTACGGCGCGATGCTCGGGTGTGCGTTGCCCATGCGCCGGGGGACGACCCCCGCGATCGTGTAGGCCGACGCCTGGTTGACGAGCGCGGCCAGCAGCGCCGACAGCAGGTCGACCTCCACCCGCTGCCCCTCGCCGGTGCGCTCGCGGTGGCGCAGCGCCGCGAGGATGCCCGTGCTCGCGAACAGCCCGGCGATGACGTCGACGAGCGCGACCCCGACCTTCTGCGGCGCGCCGTCGCGCTCACCGGTGACGCTCATCAGCCCGCCGAGCGCCTGGACGAGCAGGTCGTAGCCGGGCAGGCTCGCGCCGCCGCCCGAGCCGAACCCGGTCACCGAGCAGTAGACGACGGCGGGGTTGACTGCGCGCACGTCCTCGTAGGCGAGCCCGAGCCGCGCCATCACGCCGGTGCGGAAGTTCTCGACGACGACATCGGCGCCCGCGGCGAGCTCGCGGGCCGCCGCGGCGCCCGCCGCCGTGCCGAGGTCCAGCGCGACGCTGCGCTTGTTGCGGTTGACCGACTGGAAGTAGGTCGCCTCGCCGCGGTCGTCGAACGGCGGGCCCCACGCGCGCGTGTCGTCGCCGCTGCCGGGGCGCTCGACCTTGACCACGGTGGCGCCGAGGTCGGCGAGCAGCATCGTTGCGAACGGGCCGGCGAGGACGCGGGAGAAGTCGACGATGCGCAGCCCGTCGAGCGCGGCGGGGTCGCTGGGGGCGGGTGCTGCGCCGGTCTCGCGGGCTGGCCCGCCGCTGGCTGGTGCGTCGCTCGGCTCGCCGCGTTCGTCGGCTGGCTTGGCGTCGTCGCCCTGTTCGCCGGTGCCCGTCGTTGGATCGAAGCGGATCATGTGGTTAGATAATAGATCTTCGAAGATTTGCGTGTCGGCTGTTCTGCCGCCGATCGCCGCACCGGCAGCGCAACCGAAGCCCGCACCGAACCCCGAAACGCGAACCACCCCTCCGAACGCGAACCGAACCGATCCGAGGACGACCATGAGCACGACCACCGCCGCGCCCGCCGAGCTGCGCCCCCGGGACTTCCTCGGCCTCGACCACCTCCTCGACGACGAGGAGCGCCTGATCCGCGACACGGTGCGCACCTTCGTCGCCGAGCAGATCACGCCGCACGTGGGCGACTGGTTCGAGCAGGCGACGATCCCGCGCGACCTGCCGCCGAAGATCGGCAAGCTCGGCCTGCTCGGCATGCACCTGACCGGCTACGGCTGCGCCGGCGCCAGCGCGACCGCCTACGGGCTGGCCTGCCTGGAGCTCGAGGCCGGCGACAGCGGCGTGCGCTCGATGGTCTCGGTCCAAGGCTCGCTGGCGATGTACGCGATCTGGCGCTGGGGCTCGGAGGAGCAGAAGCAGCACTGGCTGCCCGATATGGCTCGCGGCGAGGCGATCGGCTGCTTCGGGCTGACCGAGCCCGACTCCGGCTCCGACCCGGGCTCGATGCGCACCCGCGCGCGCCGCGACGGCGACGGATGGGTCCTCAACGGCCAGAAGATGTGGATCACCAACGGCTCGATCGCCGATGTCGCGGTGGTCTGGGCCGCCACCGACGAGGGCATCCGCGGCTTCCTCGTCCCGGCCGGCACGCCCGGCTTCAGCGCGCCCGAGATCCACAAGAAGCTGTCGCTGCGCGCGTCGGTGACCTCGGAGCTCGTGCTCGACGACGTGCGCCTGCCCGACAGCGCGCGCCTCCCCGAGGCGACGTCGCTGCGCGGCCCGCTGTCGTGCCTGAACGAGGCGCGCTTCGGCATCGTCTTCGGCGCGGCCGGCGCGGCGCGCGCCTGCTTCGAGGCGGCGCTCGACTACGCCACGACGCGCATCCAGTTCGACAAGCCGATCGCGTCGTTCCAGCTCGTCCAGGCCAAGCTGGCGACCATGGCCACCGAGGTCAACCGGGCGACGCTGCTGGCGCTGCACCTCGGTCGCATGAAGGACGCCGGCCGGTTGCGGCCCGAGCACGTCTCGATGGGCAAGCTCGCCAACGTCAACGCCGCGCTCGAGGTCGCGCGCACCGCCCGCCAGGGGCTCGGCGCCAACGGCATCACGCTCGAGTACCCGGTGATCCGCCACATGAACAACCTCGAGTCGGTCGTCACCTACGAGGGCACGGCCGACGTCCACCAGCTCGTCATCGGCGGCGCGCTGACCGGCATCCAGGCCTTCCGGTGAGACCCTCGTCCGCGACGGCCTCGACCCGGAACGGCGCTACTCGATGAGACCCTGCGGGTCCTCATCCGCGACGGCCTCGACCCGGAACGGCGCTACTCGATGAGCACCGCCGCCCGCGGGCCACAGACCACGCCGGCGCACGCGCTCGACTGGCTGCGGGCGGCGATCGTCGCCGGCGAGCTGCGCCCCGGGCAGCGCATCGCCCAGGAGGACGTCGCCGAGCGCATCGGCATCAGCGTCGCGCCGGTGCGCGAGGCGCTGCGCGTGCTCGAGCAGGAGGGCCAGGTGACGTACCTGCCGCGCCGCGGCTATTTCGTCACCGAGCTGCGCATCGCCGACCTCGAGGAGATCTACGCGCTGCGGCGGGTGCTCGAGGACCGCGCGGTGCGCCACGTGCTGCCAGCGCTCGACGACGACGCGCGCCAGCGGCTCGCGCTGGCCGCGCGCGATTGCGTCGACGCCGCCTACGCGGGCGACGTCGCCGCCGGCCTGGAGGCCAACCGGCGGTTTCACTTCACGCTGCTCGACGCGCCCGATCGGCCCCACACCGCCCGGGTGATCCGCCAGCTCTGGGACGCGACCGAGGCCTACCGGGCGCTGTACTACAACTCGGCCGACGAGTGGGCGGCGGCGGCCGATGCGCACGATCGCATCATGGACGCGGTGGCCGACCGCGACGTCGACCGGCTCGTGGCCGAGCTCGACGAGCACCGCGAGCGGGCGCTCGCGGTGCTGCGGGCCATCCTCACCTGAGGAGGTGCGTCACACGGCGACGGGGTCCGCGATGAACTCGGGGACGGTGGCGCCGGTGGAGATGTCGAGGGAGACCGAGCCGCCGCTCAGCCGCACGGCGGAGTAGTCGGGGGTGATCTCGGCGTGCCAGCCGTGCATCTCGACGTCGCGCAGCGCCACCTGCAGGACCCGCTCGGCCCGCATCTCGGGCGTGTTGGGGATGGCCGGCTTGTCGAGCTCGAGCGCGATCTCGTAGTCGATCTGCGTCGGGGTGAGGTCGCGCAGGCGGCGCAGGTTCTGATCGACCTGGACGGCGACGGGGGCAAGCGCGAGATCCTTGGGGGTCTTGGGGGCGGTCATGACGGTCTCCGAAGCGTGTTTCGTGGTATCGCCCTCGATGCAACTCGATGCCGGGCGCGTCGTCATCGGGGCTCGCCCGCCGACCGGTTGCGGGTGGTCCCGGTCCTGCCGTCCGTAGATTCCCCGGCCGGCTCGGTCGCTGGCGGCGCGGCGCACGATCAGCGCGGCGCGTCGCCGTCGGGCGGCACGTCGACGATGACCTCGGTGCCGCCGCCGTCGCTGCGCGCGCCGATGTGCAGCTGCGCCCCGATCGTCGCCGCCCGCGCCCGCATCGCGTGGATGCCCGTCGCGGCGGGGCGCCGCTGGTCGGCCAAGCCGCTGCCGTCGTCGGCGATCGCCATCCGCAGGCCGCCGCCGTGCGATTCGAGCTCGACGTCGATCATCGTGGCGTCGGCGTGGCGCAGGGCGTTGGTCAGCGCCTCGCAGCCGATCCGGTACACGTGGGCGGCGACGAGCGGCGGCAGCTCGGGCGCGACGCCGTTGATCGTGATGTGCGGCCCGCCGTCTGGCACCATCGACGCGGCGCGCTCGGCCAGCGCGATGTGCAGCGGTCGGCCCTCGAGCGGCGAGCGCAGCTCGGCCAGGCTCGTGTCCATGTCGGCGGCGGCCGACTCGAGCTCGATCGACGCGCGCGCGACCGTCGGCTCGACGTCGCTTCCCACCCGGTCCTGCAGCGAGCTGACGAGCAGGTGCGCCGCGTGCAGGCGCTGCTTGGCCGAGTCGTGCAGCTCCCAGGCGATCCGCCGGCGCTCGGCCTCGATCGCCAGGCGCTCGCGGCGCGTGCGCTCGAACTGCAGGCGGCGGATCGCGTCGGTGGCGTAGCCGAGCCCGAACACCAGCAGGGCGGGCAGCGCCACGTGGACCACGAGCGTCTCCGACGTCAGCGGTCGCACCGTCCCCGGCTGCGGGCCGCCGATGATCGCCACCGCGAGGTACAGCAGCGTGGCACCGAGGCCCAGCCAGATGGTGTGGCGCAGGCGCAGATGGACGGCGGGCAGGGCGAGCGTCGTCAGCCACAGCAGGTAGAACGGGCTGCGCCAGTCGCCGGACACGTACACGAGCGCAAGCACGAACAGGCAGTCGAACGCCCACGCCACCGGCTCGTGGCGGACCCGCGGCCAGAGCGCCATCACCGCCGTGCTGATCACGCCGTAGGAGCTGAGGACGAGCAGCGCGACCTGTGCGGTGCCGGACGCGAGCAGCATGATCGCGATCCCGCTGGCGAGCAGGCGCGCGGCCAGGAAGAGCAGCAGCCAGGGCTGCGCCTCGCCCTCGGCGAGCCGGCGACGCGTTCTCCAGGCGGTCAGGGACACCGGCGCACATGGTGCCGACTTCCGCAGAGGCGGGCTCCGGCCCGGCTGTGGTTCAATCGCCGCGATGCCCGCCCACGAGACGATCCGCGTCACGCGCGACGGCGCGGTGGCGGTGGTCGAGCTGCAGCGGCCCGACTCGCTGAACGCGATCAACCTCGCGATGGGCGAGGAGCTCCTGGACGCCCTGCGTGCGATCGCCGGCGACCGCGACATCGGCGCCGTCGTGCTCACCGGCGCCGGCCGGGCCTTCAGCTCCGGCGCCGACGTGCGCGACATCGGCGGCGGCCTGACGCCGTCGGGCCGCCCCGACGTCGCCGGCCGCCTGCGCGGCACGCTGAACCCGATCACGCTGACGCTGCGCGAGATGCCCCAGCCGGTGATCGCGGCCGTCAACGGGATCGCGGCCGGGATCGGCTGCTCGTACGCGCTGGCCTGCGACCTCGTGCTCGCGGCGCGCTCGGCGTCGCTGCTGCTCGCGTTCGTCAACGTGGCGCTCGTGCCCGACGGCGGCGCGTCGCTGCTCGTCTCCGCCCGCGGCGGGCTCGGCTGCGCGCTCGAGATGTCGCTGCTGGGCGAGCCGCTGCCGGCCGAGCGCGCGCACGCCTACGGGCTCGTCAACCGGATCGAGGACGACGAGCGGCTGCGCGGCGCGGCGCTGGAGACGGCCGCGCGGCTGGCCGCCGGGCCGCCGGAGACGCACGCGGCGATCAAGCGCCTGCTCAACGAGCCCTACCTGGAGCCGCTGCGCCGCCAGCTCGAGCTCGAGGCCGATGCGCAGGCGCTGCGGGTGGAGTCCGCCGAGGCCGTCGAGGCGCTCGGCGCGTTCCTGCAGAAGCGCGCGCCGCGGTTCCGCGGCTGACCGAGCCCGATCAGCCGGCCTGCGCGCCGGCGATCTCGAGATCGTCGATCGGCTGGTCGGGGTCGAGGCCGGCCTGCTGCCACGCGCGGCGGAACTCGTCGATGTGGCGGCGGGTCATGAGCTCGGCCGCCTCGCCGTCGCCGTGACCGATCTCGGCGAGGATGCGGCGGTGGCGGGCCAGGGCGGCGCTGGTCAGTTGCTCGTTGGACATGAAGCGGTCGAGCGCTGGCATGAGCAGCGGGGTGATCGGAACGCGGGCGAGGATCAGGGCCGGGTTGCCGGCGATGTCGGCGATCGCCAGGTGGAAGTCCTGGTCGAGGCGGTTCCAGGCGGCGAAGTCGGTTAGGTGGGCGGCCTGCGCGTCGAGGTTGTCTTTGAGCTCGCGGATGTCGCCGGGGCCGGCGCGCTCGGCGGCCAGGTGCGACAGCGCCGGCTCGAGCAGCAGCAGCGCGCCGTGCAGGTCGGCGAACGTCACGTTGTTGCGGCGCAGCGCGCGGACGAGCTCGCGCTGGACGGGCTCGTCGTCGGCGCGGCGCACGACCATGATCCGCGGGCTGACGCGCTCGACGAAGCCCGACTCCTGCAGCGTGCGCAGCGCCTCGCGGATCGTCGAGCGGCTGACGCCGAACTGCAGCGCGAGACGGGTCTCGGACGGCAGCCGGTCGCCGACGGCCAGCTCGCCGGCGACGATCTGCCGGCGCACCAGGGCGGCGATCTCCTCGTAGGCGAGCTTGGCCCGAGACAGCGGGGCGTCGGCGGCCATCAGCCCTCCGCGACCAGCGTCTGCGCGGCGTCGGCGATGGCCTGCGCGCTGGGCAGCAGCGAGCGCTCGAGCGCGGGGTTGAACGGCATCGGCACCGCGGGGGTGGCGAGCCGGCGGACGGGGGTGCGCAGCAGGTCGAAGAGATCGTGGCCGGTGCGGGCCGCGATCTCCGCGCCCGCGCCGAAGTCCTGCACCGCCTCGTGGACCACGAGGACGCGGCCGGTGCGCTGCGCGGAAGCGAGAACGGTCTCCATGTCCAGAGGGACGATAGAGCGCAGGTCGACGATCTCGATGGAGACGCTCGCCGCGCCGGCGGCGGCCAGGCACTCGCGCAGCGACTGGCCCCAGGTGACGACCGTGACGTCGTCGCCGCGCGCGGCGATCCGGGCGCGGCCCAGCGGCAGCGGATCGGCGTCCAGCTCGCCGCGCATCGCGTACAGGCGGCGGTTCTCGACGAACACCACCGGACCGGGGTCGCGGACCGCCTCGAGCAGCAGGTCGTGCGCGTCGGTCACCGTGGCGGGCATGAGGACCTTCAGGCCCGGGATGTGGGCGAGCATCGCCTCGAGGCTCTGCGAGTGCTGGGCGCCCGCGCTGCGGCCGGCCCCGGTCTGGGTGCGGAAGACGATCGGCACCGTCAGCGCGCCGTTGGTCATGTAGCCGAGCTTGGACGCCTGGTTGAGGATCGGATCCAGGCAGACGCCGAGGAAGTCCATGAACATGATCTCGACGATCGGGCGCAGGCCGGTCATCGCCGCGCCGACCGCCGCGCCGACGTAGCCCATCTCGCTGATCGGGGCGTCGAGGATGCGCTCGGGGCCGAAGCGCTCGTGCAGGCCGCGGGTGACGGTGAAGATGCCGCCGCCCGCGCCGACGTCGATGCCGATGAGGACGACGCGCTCGTCCTCCTCCAGCGCGTCGGCGAGGCCGCGGTTGATGGCCTCCATGTAGCGGGTCTGGGTCTGCGGGGGCGTGGTCGCCTCAGCCGAAGACATGCGCGAAGGCCTCCTCGGGCGCGGGGTCGGGCGCGGCACGGGCGGCCTCGACGGCCGCTTCCACGCGCGCGCGGGCCTGCTCGCGGATGGCGTCGAGCCGCGCCGGGTCGGCCTCGCCGCGGTCGGTCAGGCGGCGGGCGGCGACGAGCAGGGGGTCGGCGTCGCGCCAGCGGGTCGACTCGTCCTCGGGCTTGTAGGGCTGGGCGTCGCCCTCGTAGTGGCCGTGCCAGCGGTAGGTCTCGAACTCGAGCAGGACGGGCCCGCGGGCGTCGCGGCAGCGGGCCGCGGCGTCTTCGGTCGCCGCGAGGACGGCCTCGACGTCGTTGCCGTCGAGCGTCTGCGCCGGAACGCCGTAGGCGGCCGCGCGTGCGGCGACCTGCGCGACGCGCGTCATCGTGCGGCTGTCGGAGAACTCGGCGTAGACGTTGTTCTCGCAGGCGAAGATCACGGGGAGGTCCCAGATGGCGGCGAGGTTGAGCGCCTCGTGGAAGGAGCCCTGGTTGACGGCGCCCTCGCCGAAGAAGGCGACCGCGACGCGATCCTGGCCCAGCAGCTTGCTCGACAGGCCGGCGCCGGTGGCCAGCGGCATGCTCGCGCCGACGATCGCGTTGGCGCCGAGAATGCCCTTGGCCGGATCGGCGACGTGCATCGAGCCGCCCTTGCCGGCGCACAGCCCGGTGGCCTTGGCGAAGAGCTCGGCCATCATGCCGTCGAGGTCGGCGCCCTTGGCGAGGACGTGGCCGTGGCCGCGGTGGGTGGTGGCGAGGTAGTCGTCGTCGCGCAGCGCCGCGCACACGCCGGCGGCCACCGCCTCCTGGCCGAGGGAGGTGTGGACGAACCCGGGGATCTCGCCGTCGCGGTAGAGCTCGGCGACCCGAGTCTCGAAGGCGCGGATGAGCGCCATGTCGTCGTAGAGGTCGAGCAGGGTCACAATGCGCTGTGAGATTGACAGACAGTCATCGCGGTTTCAAGGTTGACAGGGGCATGTGTCGTGCATACTGTCTGACACTCACCGGACGAAACGGAGGATAGTGCGTTGCTCACCGCGGTCGTGATGCCGCAGCTGGGCCTGGAGGTCACCGAGGGCGTCGTCGTGGAGATTCTCGTGGCCGTGGGCGCGCGCGTGGAGAAGGACGACCCGCTCGTTGTGCTTTCCACCGACAAGGCCGACACCGATGTCGTCGCGCCGGTCGCCGGCGTGGTGCGCGAGGTCGGCGTCGAGGTGGGCGAGACGGTCGCGGTGGGTGCGACGCTGCTGCGGCTCGGCGACGACGCTGCCGAGCCGACCGGCTCCGCCGCCGCTGCGCCTCGCCCCGCCGAGCCGCCCGCCTCGACCGAGCCGCCCCGCGCTGCCGCCGCGCCTCGCTCCGCCGAGCCGCCCCCGTCGGCCGAGCCGCCCCGCGCCGCCGCCGCGTCTCGCTCCGCCGAGCCGCCCCGCGAGCGACGTGTGGCCGTTGACGCTCGCTCGGCGAGCATGGACGGCCAGACGTCGCCGCGGCTGCGCGCCGCACCGGTCGCGCGCCGTGCGGCGGCGGACCTCGGCATCGCGCTCGAGTCGCTCGCGCCGGGCAGCGGTCCCAACGGGCGCATCACGCTGCGCGACGTGCGGCGCGCGGCCGGCGAGGGCGCCGGCGGGCAGGATGCCGCGCCCGCGCTCGAGCCGCTCTCGCCGCTCAAGCGCGCCGTCGCCCGGCGCATGGCCGCCAGCCAGCGTGAGATCCCGCAGTTCCAGCTCGTCCGCGAGGTCGACGCGACGCACCTGCTCGCCCAGAAGGACGCCGCGGCCGCGGCGGCGGGCGGCGGCGCCCGGCCCGGCGTCAACGACCTGCTCGTCCAGGCGATCGGCGAGATGGTCGTCCGCCACTCCGACCTGGGCGCCGTGTTCGTGGCGGGCGACGGTGACGCGCCGCCCGCGCTGCGGCGCCCGGAGTCGATCGACGTCGGCCTGGCCGTCGCCACCGATCGCGGCCTGCTCGTGCCGGTCATCCGCCGCGCGACCGAGCGCACGCTGCGCGAGATCGCCGCCGAGCGCGTCCGCCTCGTCGCCGCCGCCCGCGAGGGCCGCATCGACCTCGCCGAGCTCAGCGGCGGCACGATCTCGCTGTCGAACCTCGGCAGCTTCGGCATCGACCGCTTCACCGCGATGGTCAACCCGGGCGAGTCCGCGATCGTCGCCGTCGGCCGGACCGTCGAGCGGCTGGTGCCGCGCGGGCGGGGGATCGCCGTCGTGCCGATCCTCACCGTCACGCTCAGCCTCGACCACCGCGTCGTGGACGGGGCGACCGGCGCGGGTGCGCTGGCCGAGCTGGCGGCGCTGCTGGAGGGGGAGATGCCGTGGCGCGTGTGAGCGCAGCCCGCCCGCCACGCGCGTGGGACGGCCGAGCGATCCTGAGGAAGGGAGCAAGCTGGTGACCGACCTGGCGATGGTGTTCGGCGGCGCGTCGGGGATCGGCGCGGCCTGCGCGGACGCGCTGCGCGCCCGCGGCGACTATGTCGTCGTCGCCGACCTCAAGCCGCCGTCCGACGACGACGACGCGATCGCGCTCGACGTCCGCGACCGCGACGCCGTGCGCGCGGCGGTGCGCCGGGCCGCGGAGCGCCACGGCCCGCTGCGCTCGCTTGTCTACGCCGCCGGCACCGCGCGCGTCACCCCGATCCTCGAGATCGCGCCGAAGGAGTGGGACCTCGTCGTGGGCGTCAACCTCGCCGGCGCGTTCCATGCCCTCCAGGCCGGCGCCGAGGCGATGACCGAGGGCGGCGCGATGGTCTTCGTCTCGTCGGTCGACGCCGAGTCGCCCGTCGGCGGTCTCGCGCACTACTGTGCGGCCAAGGCGGGCCTCGAGTCGCTCGCCCGCTCGGCCGCGCTCGAGCTCGGCCCCCGCCAGATCCGCGTCAACGCCGTCGCGCCCGGCGTCGTGCGCACCCCGCTGATGGCCGGCCAGCTCGCCCGGCCCGAGGTCGAGCGCGGCTTCCTCGAGCGCATCCCACTGGGCCGCATCGCCGACGGCGACGACATCGCCGGCCTCGCCGCCTTCCTCACGTCCGACGCCGCGAGCTGGATCACCGGCACCACCATCCCCATCGACGGCGGCATGCACCTGCGCGAGCACCCGCCGCTGCTGCCCCCCGACCAGGAGACCGCCTCCTCATGAGCACCGAGAGCCCCACCCTCGCCATCACCGCCGACCGTTGCCAGGACCTGCTGAGCCAGATCGTGCGCATCCGCAGCGTGGTGGGCGAGCCGACCACCGCGCACCTCTGGGTCACCGACCGCCTGCGCGAGCTCGGCATGCGGGTCGAGCACTACGCGGTCGAGGGCCGGACGGCGCCGCTCGTCCTCGGCGTGCTCGAGGGCGACGGCGGCGAGCCCGGCGTCCTCTTCGACGCCCACTTCGACACCGTCCACGCGCGACCCGAGGACTGGTCGCGCGACCCGTGGGGAGCGCACGTCGAGGACGGCGTGCTCTACGGGCGCGGGGCGGTCGACAGCAAGGGCACGCACGTCGCGATGCTCGCCGCGCTCGAGGCGGTCGTCGCCAGCGGGGCGAGCCGCCGCGGACCGATCTACTTCATGTCGGACTCCGACGGCGAGGACGGCTTTCGCGGCGCGGTGCTGATGGCCGACCTCGGCGTCGCCGAGCGCGTCGACACGGTGTTCAGCGCCGAGGCGACCAGCAACCACGGCATCGAGATCGCCTACCCGGGCATCTCGACGTGGAAGGTCACGGCGATCGGCCGCACCGCCCACCCGACCGAGCCCGAGAAGGGCATCAACGCGATCACGAAGATGGCCAAGCTCGTCGAGGCGGTCAACGACGGCCGGCTCGAGACGCCGCGCGGGTCGTCGCAGTGGTTCGAGCCGCGGGTCACGCTGCAGGCGACCCGCACCCTGCCCGGCGGCGGCTGGACGATCCCCGGCCGCTGCGACGCCGTCGTCTCGGTCATGTCCCCGGCCGGCACGACGCTCAACCAGGTGCACGACGCGATCGACGCGTTCCTGCGCATGCTCGAGCGCGAGGACGGCGAGGTGCGCTTCGAGTTCAAGGTGCTGCCGATGGGCGCCGGCCGCCTGTGGCTGCGCCCCGGCGAGTCGGACCCCAACCACCGCGGCATCCGCGCCCTCGGCGACGCCGTCCGCGAGGTCCGCGGCGCTCCGGGCGAGGTGCGCAAGTTCAACGGCGGCTGGGTCGACGCGGTCGAGCTCATGCGCACCGGCCCCGACGGCTACGGCAGCCCCGCGGTCATCACGTTCGGCCCGGGCGACTTCGAGCAGGCGCACGCGCTCGACGAGCACATCGCGATCGTCGAGGTCCGCGACGCCGCCGAGATCTACGCGCGCACCACGCTCGCGCTGCTGGGCTGAGCGGCGCGCCGTTCAGCTGAGCGGCGCCGCCGGCCGCCACGTAAGCTGCCCGTCATGCTCAAGCTTGGTTACAAGGCGTCCGCCGAGCAGTTCGCGCCGCGGCCGCTGATCGAATATGCGGTGGCGGCGGAGGATCTCGGCTTTGACAGCGTCGTGGTCTCCGATCATTTCCAGCCGTGGCGTCACGATGGTGGCCATTCGCCGTTCTCGTTTTCGTGGATGGGGGCGGTGGGGGAGCGGACGAAGACGATCGAGTTGGGGACGAGCGTGGTCGCGCCGGCGTACCGGTATCACCCGGGGATCGTGGCGCAGGCGATGGCGACGTTGGGGTGCCTGTTCCCGGGGCGGGTGATGTTGGGGGTCGGTACCGGGGAGGCGATGAACGAGGTGCCGTTGGGGGTGCCGTGGCCTGAGCAGAAGGTGCGCTTTGCGATGCTCAAGGAGAGCGCGCAGTTGATGCAGCAGCTGTGGCGCGAGGAGCGGGTGTCGTTTGCGGGCGAGCACTTCCAGACCGACAACGCCACCGTCTATGACCGTCCCGAGGATCCGGTGCCGTTGTACATCGCGGCGTCGGGTCCGGCGGCGGCGCGGTTGGCGGGGCGGATGGCCGATGGGTTCATCACGACCAGCGGCAAGGATCCGGCGTTGTATTCGGAGAAGCTGCTGCCGGCGGTGCGCGAGGGCATCGAGAAGGCGGGGCGTAGCGCGTCTGATCTCGAGCTGACGCTGGAGGTCAAGGTGTCCTTTGACGAGGATCTGGCGCGGGCGCGGGAGGACACGAAGTTCTGGGGGGCGTTGGCGCTCAAGCCGGAGGAGAAGGTCGGCATCGAGGATCCGATCGAGATGCAGCGGCTGGCCGATGCGTTGCCGGTGGAGCGGACGGTGAGCCGGTGGATCGTCTCGGATGATCCCGATGAGCAGGTGCGGCAGATCCAGCCCTACATCGATCTGGGCTTCACCCACCTCGTCTTCCACTTCCCCGGTCCCGACCAGGAGCGCGCGCTCACGCAGTACGCCGAGCACGTCCTCCCGCGTCTGCGCCGGTAGGCCCCGGGTGTCGACCGTCGAGTTTCTCGGCCTCGCGCCGAGAAACTCGACGCTCGGTGCTAGAACGCGAGCGCCAGCGGGTTCTCGAGCAGCTCGCGGATCCGGGCGAGGAACTGCGCGGCCTCGGCGCCGTAGAGGATGCGGTGGTCGCAGGCCAGCGTGATGGTCATGACGTGGCCGGGGACGATCGCGCCGTCGCGCACGACGGGCTGCTCGGTGATCGCGCCGACCGCGAGGATCGCGGCCTGCGGCGGGTTGATGACGGCGGTGAAGTGGGTCACGCCGTACATGCCGAGGTTGGAGACGGTGAACGTGCCGCCGCCGAGCTCGGGCGGGCGGATCGAGTTGTCGCGCACGCGCTCGGCCAGGGCGCGCGTGGTGCGGGCGATCTCGCCCAGCGACTTGGTGTCGGCATCGAAGACGGTCGGCACGACGAGGGCGTCCTGGCCGGCGACCGCGACGCCCACGTTTACGCGCGTGTGCAGCTCGAAGCGGCCGTCGCGGTAGGAGCCGTTGGCACGCGGATGCTCGCGCAGGGCCAGCGCGCAGGCCTTGACGACCATGTCGTTGAACGAGGGGACCGGCTGATCTTCGGCGGCGGCGTCCTTGAGCTGGGCGCGCAGCGCGCGGGCGGGCGCCATGTCGACGTCGGTCGCGATCGAGAAGTCGGGCACGGTGGCCTTGGACTCGGCCATGCGCCGCGCGACGACCTGCTGCAGGCGCGTGAGCTCCTCGACGCTGACCTCGCCCTTGGGGCCGGTCGCGGGCTCGGCCGTGGCGGCGGGGGCCGCCGCCACGGGCTGCGGCGCCGCGGCGGGCGCCGCGGTCGACGTCCCACCGGCCTGCGCGGCGGCCAGCACGTCGGACTTCACGATCCGCCCTTCGGGGCCGCTGCCGGTGATCGAGTGCAGGTCGATGTCGCGCTCGCGCGCGATCCGGCGGGCGAGGGGGGAGGCCTTGACGCGCGCGCGCCCGTTGCCGTTGCCATCGCCGCCGCGTCGAGGCTCGGCCACCGGCGCGGTGGCGGTCGCGGTGGCGGTGGCCGCCGGCGCCGTGCCGGCCTCCGCCGCCTCGCCGGCCGTCTCCACGTCCGGCGCCGCCTCGGCCGTCTCGCCGGCCGCCGTGGACCCGTTGACGCCGGCCGCCGGCTCGCCGATCGTCGCGATCACCGCACCGATCTGCAGCGTCGCGCCCTCCTGGGCCACGATGTGCAGCTCGCCGTCGGCGTCGGCCTCGTAGGGCATCGTCGCCTTGTCGGTCTCGATCTCGACGATCTCCTCACCGCGCGTGACCGTGTCCCCCTCGGACTTCAGCCAGCGCAAGATCGTGCCCTCCTCCATCGAGTCCGACAGCCGGGGCATGACGACTTCAGGCACGACAGACCTCCAGCGCAGCAGACAGGATCTTCGCCTCGTGCGGCAGCGCCGCATCCTCGAGGCTCTTGGCATAGGGCATCGGGACCTCGGCGCTGCCGACACGCCCCACCGGCGCGTCGAGATCGTCGAAGCACGCCGACGAGATGCGTCCGGCGACCTCGGCGGTCACGCCGTAGGACGCCCAGCCCTCCTCGACGCACAGCGCGCGGTTCGTCTTGGCCACCGACGCGGCCACCGTCTCCACGTCGAGCGGTCGCAGCGAGCGCAGATCGATCACCTCGGCGGAGATGCCGTGCTCGGCCTCGAGCTGTTCGGCGACGTGCAGGCAGCGGGTCACGGCGAAGGAATGTGCCACAAGCGTGAGGTCGGTGCCTTCCCGAGCCACGTGGGCCAGGCCGATCGGCACCTCGCCGTCGACCGACATGTCGACCGCGCCCTTGGCCTTGTAGAGCTGGAGGTTCTCGACGACGACCACCGGATCGTCGTCGCGGATCGCCGCTTTCAGCAGCCCACGCGCGTCGGCAGGCGTGGCCGGCGCGACGACCTTCAGCCCCGGCACGTTGGCAAACCAGCCCTCGAAGGACTGCGAGTGCTGCGCGGTGAGCTGGTTGCCGGCGCCGTTCGGGGTGCGGATGACCAGCGGACAGCCGACCTTGCCGCCGAACATGTAGCGGACCTTCGCCGCGTGGTTGACCACCTGGTCCATCGCGACCAGGATGAAGTTGATCGTCATGATCTCCACCACCGGACGCTGGCCGGACATCGCCGCGCCGACCGCGGCGCCGACGAAGCCCTCCTCGGAGATCGGCGTCTCCATGACCCGCTCCGGGCCGAAGTCGTCGTAGAGGCCCGCGGTGACTTTGTAGGAGCCCTGGAAGATCCCGATCTCCTCGCCCATGAGGAAGACCGTCGGATCGCGTTCGAGCTCCTCGCGCAGCGCGAGGCGCAGTGCCTCGCGATAGGTCATCGTCACGACCCCGGTCGTCTGCGTGGCCATCGCTACGAGGCCTCCTGGAGCTGGGCGACGATCGCCGCCTCGCCCGCCGGCGCGCCCGCCGCCATGCGGGCGAACTGCTCACCGCTGCGGGGGTCGCCGTAGACGAACTCGGCCAGCGTGTCGGCGCTGGGCATCGGCGAGGCCTCGGCGAAGGCCACGGCGGCGTCGACCGCCGCCTGTGCCTCGCGCGCGACCCGGTCGAGCTCGTCCTGCTCGACGCCCGCGTCGAGCAGCTTGGCCGTGGCCAGCGCGATCGGGTCGCGCTGGTCGGCCCACTCGGCCACCTCCTCGCGCGTGCGGTAGGCGGTTCCGGTGTCGGCGACCGAGTGGCCGCGCAGGCGGTAGGTCATGACCTCGAGCACGGCCGGCTGGCGCTGCTCGCGCGCGCGTGACAGCAGGGCGTCGGCGGCGGCGTAGACGTCCTCGACGTCCTGGCCGTCGACCCGCTCGCCCGGCATGCGGAACGCCGCGGCGCGCTTGTAGACCTCCGGCTCGGCCGACGACTGCTCGACGCTCGTGCCCATGCCGTAGCCGTTGTTGAAGACCGTGAAGACGACGGGCAGGCGCCATACGGCGGCGAGGTTGAGCGCCTCGTGCCATGCACCCATGTTCACCGCGCCGTCGCCGAGCTCGCACAGCACCGCGACCTCGTCGCCGCGCTTGACGGCGGCGAGCGCGACCCCGGTGGCGATCGGCAGCTGGCCGGCGACGATGCCCCAGCCGCCGAGGTAGCCGCGGGCGGGGTCGAGCAGGTGCATCGAGCCGCCGCGGCCGGCGGCGCAGCCGTCCTTGCGGCCGAACAGCTCGGCCATGACCGCCTCGGGCGACGTGCCGCGCGCGAGCGCGAACCCGTGCGAGCGGTAGGAGGTCAGCAGCTTGTCCTCGGGCCGCAGGGCGGCGACCGCGCCGACGGTGGCGGCCTCCTGGCCGATCGCGAGGTGGCAGTACCCGCCGATCCGGGCGCGCTTGTACTGCCGCTCGGTCTCCTGCTCGAACAGGCGGATCAGCATCATGTCGCGTACGGCGGCGAGCAGGTCGAGCGGGCGCTGCGGGACATGGGCGGCAGCCACCGCTTCGGGGCGCCGGGCGGCCCGGCTGGTGGTACGGCGGCTGGTCGTGGCCATCAGCCTCGCTCTCTTCGATCGTCGTGACGAGCGCCGTATTGTATCCATCACTCCTTGTGGATACAAGCGCCGTCTGCGACGATGTGGCGCCATGGAGAAGCTCGCATCCGAGCGCCACAACGTCGACGCCGTCCACGATCGCCTGCGCGGCGCGATCTTACGCGGCGAGATCCCGCCGGGGGAGGTCCTGCAGCAGGTGCCGCTGGCCGAGGAGCTCGGCGTCAGCCGCACGCCGCTGCGCGAGGCCTTCCGGCTCCTGCAGCGCGAGGGCCTGCTCGAGGGCAGCCCGAACCGCTCCTACCGGGTGACGTCGTTCTCGCCGCGCGACCTCGAGGAGCTCTACGTCACCTTCATCCCGCTGCAGGCGATCGCGATCCGCCTGACCATCCCGCGGATGCAGAGCGCGGACATCGCGACGATGATGGGCGACCTCGCCCAGATGGACCACTACGCCCAGGCCCAGGACGTCGAGGGCTGGGAGGAGCCGCACCGCGAGTACCATCGCCGGCTCGTCCAGCACGCCGGGCGCCGCGTCGTCGAGCTGCTCGAGCAGCTGTGGGACCACGCCGCCCGGTACCGGCGCGTCTATCTCGCCGGCACCTCGTACGGCTTCGACGCCGCCGCCGCCGAGCATCGCGAGCTGCTCGAGTCGTGCCGCGCGGGCAACGCCAACCTGGCGTCCGCGCAGCTTGCCCGCCACCTCGCTCACACCGCGCTCGACGTGCTCGCGATGGCCGACGAGGCATTCGACCCGCAGGCGCTGAAGGTCGCGCTCGCCGTGGCCCAGCTCCCGCTGCCCGACGGCGTCTGAGCCTGGCGCCCCCCGCGGGGGTGCGCCCGGGGCGCCGACGTGCGATCGTCGCCGTCATGCACGACATCGAGATCACCCGCGACGTCGAGTTCGCGCAGGTGGACGGCCGCTCGCTGCTGCTGGACCTCTACCGGCCCGTCGTCGAGGACGACGTGCCGGTGGTGGTCATGCTCCACGGCGGCGGATGGATGCTCGGCGATCGCACGATGTTCGCGACCGAGCGCATCGAGCCGGTCGTGCGGCGCGGGGTGGCGGTGGCCAGCGCGAGCTACCGGTTCACCGACGTGGCGACGTGGCCGGCGCAGCTGCACGACGTCAAGGCGGCGGTGCGCTGGGTGCGCGCGAACGCCGAGGAGCACGGGCTGCGCGCGGAGCGCGTCGGCGCCTGGGGCGCGTCGGCGGGCGGCCACCTGGCGCTCATGCTCGGGCTGACCGGCGGCCGCGACGAGCTCGAGGGCGACGTCGGCGGCCACACCGGCCTGGACAGCTCCGTGCAGGCCGTGTGCGCGCTGTTCGCCCCCACCGATCTCGCTGCGCTCGGCGAGTACGTGCCCGATCCCGACCTCCCGTTCCCGGCGCACCTCTCGTCGCCGCCCGAGCCCGCGGGGCCTCCGCCGTTCGCGCGGCTGATCGGCGTGGAGGACGTGCTCGACGATCTCGAGGCGGCGCGCGCCGCCAGCCCGGTCGCGCACGCGGGCCACGGCGACGCGCGCTTCCTGCTGCTGCACGGCGACGCCGACCCGATGGTGCCGGTGTCGCAGAGCCAGGCGCTGTTTCGCGCGCTCGGCCGCCACGGCCGCGACGCGATGCTGCTCGTCGTCGCCGGTGCCAACCACGAGGGGCCGGAGTTCGCCCGCCCGCCCGTGCTCGCCGCGGTGGCCGAGTTCTTCGCCGACGCGCTCTAGTAGCCGCCGCACGCCGCCTGGTAGTTTTCCCAGATGTCCGTGTGAAAGTGGAGGCGGCGCCATGGTGACGGAGGAAGCGGTGTTCGACGCCCTGGAGGGCGTGATCGACCCCGAGCTGGGGCTCGACTTCGTGACGCTGGGCCTGATCTACGACGTGAGCATCGACGGCGCAACCGTCGATGTCGTCTACTCGCTCACGTCGCCCGGATGTCCGATCGGCCCGCAGGTCGCGGAGCAGGTGATCGAGCTCGTCGGCGAGCTCGACGGCGTCGGCGAGGTTCGTCCGCAGCTCGTGTTCTCGCCGCCGTGGACGCCCGAGCGCCTCAGCGAAGACGCGCGTTTCGCGCTCGGCCTGTGAGCAGCGCCATGTCGCCCGAGACGCTGGCCGCCGCCCTCGAGCGCGAGCACCACGAGATCGACGAGGGATCGAGGCGTTCCTCGAAGACCCGAGCCGCGTCGACGCGCTGACCGCCGCGATGGCGGCCCTGCGCCGGCACATCTACCTCGAGGAGGCGTTCCTGTTCCCGCCGCTGCGCGACGGCGGGATGGTCGCGCCGATCTTCGTGATGGTGCGCGAGCACGGCGAGATCTGGGACACCATGGACGCGCTGGAGGCCGAGCTCGCCGCCGACCCGGCCGGCGCGGCGACCTCCCTGGCCGGCCGGGCGCTGCTCGAGCAGCTCGCCAGCCACAACGCCAAGGAGGAGCCGATCGTCTACCCGCAGGCCGATGCCGTGCTCAGCGCGCAGGCCAGCGCCGAGCTGCAGGCGTTCATCGCCGACGGGCGCATCCCCGACGGCTGGGTCTGCGCCCAGGCCGGCGGGTGATCCGGCGCCGGCGCGCTCAGGCCTCGCCCCACACCTCCGCGGCCGTCTCGACCACCAGCGCGAGCTTGGCGCGCTGGTCGTCGTGGGTGAGGTCGTTGCCGGTCACGGTCGACGAGAAGCCGCACTGCGGCGACAGGCACAGCTGGTCGATGTCCACGAACCGCGCCGCCTCCTCGATGCGGCGCTTGAGCGCGTCCTTGGACTCGAGCTGCGGGCGCTTCGTCGTCACCAGGCCGAGCACGACGATCTTGTCCTTCGGCACGAAGCGCAGCGGCTCGAAGCCGCCCGAGCGCTCGTCGTCGTACTCCATGAAGAACGCGTCGACGTCGAGGTCGTTGAACAGCGCCTCCGCGACGAAGTCGTAGCCGCCCGACGCGACCCACGACGAGGCGTGGTTGCCGCGGCACATGTGCGTGGTGATCGTCATGTCCTGCGGCCGACCGGCGAGCGCGCGGTTCATCGTGGCGATGTAGGTCTCGTGCTGGTGCTCGCCGTCGCCGCCGAGGCCGGCGATGTACTCGCGCTGCCTGGGGTCGTTGACGTAGGCCAGCGAGGTGTCGTCGAGCTGCAGGTAGCGGCAGCCGAGGCCGTGCAGGCGGCGGATCTCCTCGGCGTAGGCGGCGGCGAGGTCGCTCCAGAACGCCTCGAGGTCCGGGTAGACCGACTCGTCGATCGCCGCGCGGCCCCCGCGGTAGTGGACCATGGAGGGCGACGGGATCGTGAGCTTCGGCGTGACCGGCTCGGCGACGACGTCGCGCAGGAACGCAAACGCGTCCTCGAAGATCGTCTCGGTGAGCTCGATCCTGTCCTCGACGCGCGCGGCGGAGGGCGTGAACTCGATGTCGCCCTTGTCGCTGTGGAAGTGGACGGTGATGTTCTCGTCCTCGACCTTCGTCACGCCGCCCAGCGCGTAGATGAAGTCCATGTGCCATGAGGCGCGGCGGTACTCGCCGTCGGTGGCGTCGCGCAGGCCGACGTCGCGCTGCATCTGGACGGCCTCGCGGATCGCCGCGTCCTCGGCGGCGCGCAGCATCGTGTCGCCGATGCGCCCGGCGGCGTGGTCCTCGCGCGCCGCGAGCAGGGTGGGCGGCCGCAGGAGGCTCCCGACGTGATCGGCGCGATAGGGGGGAACGGTGCGGGCGGCCATGGGACTCCCTCGATCGGATAGCGTTCGATCCTGCGGAACACTGGTAGCTATAACAAAACGCTCCGCCCGATGGCCACCTCGCTCAGCTCCGTCGACAACGCCCTGCGCCTCGTGCACGTGCTCAGCCAGCGTGAAGAGGTGGGCGTGGCCGAGGCCGGCCGCCTGCTGGGCGTCGCGCGCTCGACCGCGCACCGCCTGCTGACGACGCTCGTCGCCCACGGCATCGCCGAGCAGGACCCCGCCCGCCGGACGTATCGCGCCGGACCGGCGCTGCGCGAGTCGGGCATCGCGGTCCTGCGCCGCTACGACGTGCGCGACCACGGGCGGCCGTACCTGGAGGCGGTGGCCGAGCGCACCGGCGAGACCGCCCACCTGCTCGTCCTCGCCGGCGCCGACTGCCTGTTCGTGGACGGGATCGAGGGCAGCCGCTCGGTGCGCACGATCACCCGCCAGGGCGCGTCGTTCCCCGCCCATTCGACCTCCGGCGGCAAGGCGCTGCTGGCCGAGCTGCCGGCCGAGGACCTGCGCGCGCTCTATCCCGGCGAGCGCCTGCCCGGGCTGACCGAGCGCACGATCGTCACGCGCTCGGCGCTCGAGGCCGAGCTCGACCGCGTCCGCGCGCGCGGCTACGCGCTCAACGACGGCGAGTCCGACGAGCACATCCGCAGCGCCGCCGCGGTCGTGCGCGACGGCAGCGGCGTCGCGCGCTTCGCGATCAGCGCGTCGGCGCCGGCGTTCCGCGCGGACGAGGCCGCGCTCAGCGCGCTGGCCGAGGCGGTCAGCGCGGCGGGTGCACGCGCAACGCCGCCTCACGGAAGCGCTCGCCGCGCTCGGTGAAGTCGCGGAACCGCCCATAGCTCGGGGCGGCGGGGGAGAGCAGGACGATCCCGCCGCGCCGCACCGCGCCGTACGCGCGGGCGACCGCGTTGTCGAGGTCGCGGGCCATCTGCGTGTCGACCGCCTCGCCGCAGCGGGCGGCGATGGCGGCCAGCGCGCGGTCGCCGTTGTCGGGCAGGCCGACGACGCGGCGCACGCGGCCGTGCTCGGCCACCGCCTCGGCCAGCGCGGCGAAGTCCTGGCCGCGGTCGTGGCCGCCGACGATCAGCGCGAGCGGGCGGCCCGGCAGCGCGCGCAGCGCGGCGGCGGCGGACTCGGGCGTGGTGGAGATCGAGTCGTCGACGAAGCGCACGGCGCCGTCGTCGACGACGGTCTGCAGGCGGTGGGCGAGCGGCGCGAAGCCGGCGAGCGCGGCCTCGGGATCGCCCGGCGGCCAGCCGGCAGCGTCCGCGGCGGCCAGCGCGGCGGCGACGTTCAACGCGTTGTGCTCGCCCAGCAGCGCCGTGCGGTCCATGCGCACGACCGTGCGCCCGTCGCGCACCACCGCGCCGTCCTGCACGTCGTAGCCGGCCTGCACGCCGAAGAGCACGCTCGGCACGTCCCGGGCCAGCTTCACCAGGCGCGTGTCGCGGCCGTTGAGGACCGCGACCCGGGGGCCGTGGCGCAGGAGGTTGAGCTTGTCGGCGTAGTAGACGGCCTCGCTGCCGTGCCAGTCGAGGTGCTCGGGGAACAGGTTGACCACGACCGCCACCTCGGGCGAGCGGCACAGGTCGGCGGCCTGGTAGCTCGACAGCTCGACCACCCAGACGTCGGGCGGCGGGTCGGGATGCAGGAGGTCGAGCAGCGGACGGCCGATGTTGCCGGCCAGCTGCGCGCGCGCGCCGGCCGCGGTGACGAGCCGGTGCACGAGCGAGGCGGTCGTCGACTTGCCCTTCGTGCCGGTGATCGCGACGACGTGGTCGCCGCCGTGCTCGGCGAACCAGAGGTTCGTGGCGGTCGTCAGCTGGACGCCGGCGCTCTGCAGCTCGAGCACCTCGTCGCGGTAGCGGCTGATGCCGGGCGAGCGCACGACGACGTCGCAGCGCGACAGCGCGCGCACCGCGTCGGCGCCGTGGGCGAAGGTCGCGCCGGGAAAGCGGGCGCGATCGGCCTCGGGGACCGGCGCGTCGGTGGCGACGACGATCGTCCGCGGCGCGAGCACCCGGAACGTCGCCGCCGCCTCGCGGCCGGCGCCCCACAGGCCGACGGCGGCGCCGTCAAGCTCCGAGACGCGCATGGACGGCCGGCAGCAGCCGCGCGGGGATCTCGTGGTCGCCGCCGAGCGCCAGCACCGCGTCCGGCTCTCCGAAGCCGGCGGGCACGGCGGGCAGCAGCCGCTCGCGCGCGGCGCGGACCGCCGCGTGGCCGGCCCAGCGCGGATCGGCGGCGAGCAGGCGGAAGGCGGCGACGGACTCCTCGCGCTCGCCGACGCACTCGAACGGCTTGTGCTCTTCGAAGCCGCACAGCGCGAGGAAGCCCGCGACCTGGGCGGGGTCGTCGAGCAGGTCGGCGCCGACGATGGCCTCGATGTCGCGCGGCGCGAGGAACGGTGCGAGCGCGAGCGTGACGAAGCGGCACTTCGGGCAGTCGCCGCACCACGTGTCGGCCCGGCGGCGCTCGTCGAGGCGGAACGTCGCGTTGCAGCTGGTGAACGCGTGGTGGTAGGCGGGCAGGCGCGCGAACGCGCGGGCGATCGCCAGCTCCGAGGCCCCGCGCAGGATCGAGAAGCAGCGCAGGCCGGGGCTGACCTCCGCGGCGAGCACCGCCTGCAGGCCGTGCTCGAAATCGAGGCCCTTGCTCCACTGGTGGTTGACCTCGAGGCCGCGGTGCTCGAGGTTGCCCTGGGAGGCCGAGCGCTCGTTGGCGAGCACGACCTCGTCGTGGCCGTGCAGGGCCGCGGTGGCGAGGGCGATCAGCGCGACGATCGCCGTGACCGGGACGTGGCCGTTGAGCGCGCCCTCCCGGTTGAGGCGCATGAGGAGCGGGTCGATCGTGCGGCGGGCCACGAGCCGCGGCAGGCCCGCGACCGCGGCGGTGGCCGCGATGGCGCTGGGATCGCCGACCGAGAAGAGCGTGACGTCGGCACCGGCGGCGCGCATCGTCTCCAGGGCGACGACGGAGTCCTTGCCGCCGCCGACGGGGACCAGGCTGCGGCCGGTGGGAGCCAGCGGCGTCGGGGCGGGGCGCGCGTCGCCGTCGGGCGCGAAGCGCAGGCGGGCGGCGAGGTCGAGGCCGTTGCGGTAGGCGTACTCGCCGAGGCCGTGGACGTAGACGGCGGTGAGCAGGCGGGCGCGGCCGGGCGAGATCGCGCCGGTCTCGACGGCGAGGCGCTCCGGCGCGGCGGTCTTGTAGTAGCTGACGCCGGCGACCTGGTGCAGGAGGTCAAGGATCGCGTGCAGGACGGCGCGGCGCTCCGGCGAGAGCGGCGGGGCGCCGGCGGGCAGCGCGACGCGCTCGGTGAAGCGCACCTCGTCGTCGAGCGCGTAGGACAGCGCGGCGGTCGCCGACGGCTCGTCGAACGTCCAGCCGGTGAAGCGGAACGTCGCGTAGCGGGCGGGGTCGAACACCCGCGTCGGCGCGGCCGGGGACATGGGGTTCGAGATTAGTGGCCCGTCCACCGGTTGCGGGTACGGTTGGCCCTGCCATGGACGACCCCGTCGATCTCCTCGTCGTCGGCGCCGGCGCGATCGGCCTGAGCGCCGCGTGGCGGGCCGCGCAGCGCGGGCTGCGCGTACGCGTGCTCGAGCGCGACCGGCCCGGCGCCGGGGCGAGCAGCGCGGCCGCGGGCGTGCTGGCGCCGACCGATCCCGACGAGTGGATCGGCGTGCGCGGCGCCTTCAACCTCGCGGCGATCCGCGGCTGGGGCGCGTTCGCCGCCGAGCTCGAGGAGGCGGCCGGCACGCAGGTCGGCCACCGGCGCGACGGCGCCCTGCGGCTGGCGTTCGATGACGCCGACCGCGAGGTGCTCGGGCTGGTGGCGCGGACGCTGGCCGGCGCGGGCGTCGAGCACGAGCTCGTGGACGGCGCCGGCTGCCGCGCGCTGGAGCCGGGGGTGCGCGGGGCGGTGGCCGGGCTGCTCACCCCGCGCGACGAGCACGTCGACCCGGGCCGGCTGGTGGACGCCCTCGGGCGCGCGTGCACACGCGCGGGCGTGACGATCACCGCGGGCGTGACGCCCGTCGCGGCGCTGCCCGGCGCCGACGGCGGGGTGGGCGGCCTGCGGCTCTCGGACGGGACGAAGCAGCCGGCGGCGCTGACCGTGGTCGCGGCCGGGGCGTGGTCGTCGCAGGCCGGCTGGCTGGCCGAGGCGCTGCGCCCGCCGGTGCGCCCGCTGGCCGGCGAGTACGTGATCCTGCGCGGCGAGCCGGTGATCCGGCGGGTGCTGCGCACGCCGGCCGGGCCGGCGGCGGCGCGTGACGGCGGCCGGCTGTGGGTGGGCACGACGCTGCGCGACGCCGGGTACCTCGAACGGCCGGCGGCGGGCGAGATCGCGGCCGTGCTCGCGCGCTGGACGGCGATCGTGCCCGCCGTCGCGGGCCTCGGGTTCGAGCGCGCCGGGTGCGGTCTGCGGCCCGCCACCCCCGACGGCTTGCCCTACGTCGGCCCCGCCGCCGTGGCCGGGCTCGCGTACGCCACGGGCCACGGCCGCGTGGGGGTCATCCATGCGCCGCCGACCGGCGCGGCGATCGCCGCGCTGGCCGCGGGGGAGGCGTTGCCCGCGCTCGTCGTCCCCTTCGCCCCGGACCGCCCGGGCTCGCCGCTTGGGTGAGACGGGCGCCAGGCCGCCACGCCGTTCGAGCGCGGCCGGACCCCCGATACCGTAGGAAGCGCGGGCAGCTAGCCTCTCGCGAAGCCCCTCCACCTCGAATTCGGATTGATCTTTATGTCAACGACCGCCGGCACCCCTGAGCACCCGCTGCGCGTGGCCATCGTCGGTTCTGGCCCGGCCGGGTTCTACGCGGCCGGCCAGCTGTTGTCAGCTCCCGACGCCACCGTCGAGGTCGACCTCTACGACCGCCTCGCCACCCCGTGGGGACTGGTGCGGGCGGGGGTCGCGCCGGATCATCCGAAGATCAAGTCGGTCACGCGCGTGTACGAGAAGACGGCGGCCAAGCCCGGGTTTCGCTATGTCGGCAACGTCGAGATCGGGACCGATCTGTCGCACGACGAGCTGGCGGCGGCGTATCACGCGGTGCTGTACGCGGTGGGCGCGCCGACCGATCGCCGGCTCGGCATTCCGGGCGAGGACCTGCCCGGCTCGCATGCCGCGACGGAGTTCGTGGCCTGGTACAACGGCCATCCCGACTACGCCGACCGCGAGTTCGATCTCACCGCCAGGCGGGCGGTAGTTGTCGGAAACGGCAACGTGGCGCTGGACGTCGCGCGGATGCTGGCGCTGACCACCGAGGAGCTGGCGGTCACCGATACCGCCGATCACGCCATCGAGGCGCTGCGTCGCTCGCAGGTCGAGGAGATCGTCGTGCTGGGGCGTCGCGGCCCGGCGCAGGCGGCGTATACGAACCCGGAGCTGCGCGAGCTGGCCGAGCTGGTGGCCGCCGACGTGATCGTGGATCCGGCCGAGGTCGAGCTCGACGAGCACAGCCGCGCGTTCCTGGCGTCCGACGCCGCCGATGTCACGGTCCGCCAGAACGTCGAGATCGTCAGCGGGTTCGCGCGCACGCCGCCGGCGGGCAAGCCCAAGCGGGTCGTGCTGCGCTTCTTGGCCTCGCCGGTGGAGATCTACGGCAGCGATCGTGTCGAGGGCGTCCGGGTGGTGCGCAACGAGATCACACCGGAGCTGCGCGCGCGGCCCACCGGTGCGACCGAGGACATCGAGTGCCAGCTCGTGCTGCGCTCGATCGGCTATCGCGGGACGCCGATCCCGGGCGTGCCGTTCGACGAGGCGCGCGCGACGATCCACAACACGGGCGGCCGCGTGACGCGCGAGGGCACCGACGAGCCGGTGGCGGGCGTCTACACCGCCGGGTGGATCAAGCGCGGACCGTCGGGCGTGATCGGCACGAACAAGAAGTGCGCGCAGGAGACGGTGACCAACCTGCTGGCCGACCATGCGGCGGGTGCGCTGCCCGAGCCGTCGGCCGCGCCCGACGAGCTGCTGGCCGTGCTCGAGGAGCGCGGGGTGGAGGTCGTCGACTACGCGGGGTGGGAGCTCATCGACGCCCACGAGCGCGGCCTGGGCGAGCCACACGGCCGTCCGCGGGTCAAGCTCGTGCGCCGCGCGGAGCATCTCCTGCACGCGGCGGCGGCGAAGGCGCGCGGCTAGCTCGAACAGCGCCGCGCCCGGCGTCGACGGAGCGGGTGACGCCGGCGCACAGGCTCCATCGCGACCGAGGAATCGGCGCGTGCGCCTTGAACTTCTGGCGGTGCCCCTGTTTGGATGCGGGGCGTCACCCCACAAAACGGAGGAAGCTCTATGCGCCTTCGCCGTCCCCGTCACGGCACCGTCGCCGCCTATCTCGCGCTGTTCGTCGCGCTGGGCGGGACGTCATATGCGGCGGCCTCGCTGCCGCGCAACAGCGTCGGCACCCCCCAGCTGCAGAACGGCGCGGTCACCAGCGCGAAGGTCCGCAACGGCTCGCTGACCGCCCGGGACTTCCGCGCCGGCTCGCTGCCGCGCGGTCCCCAGGGGCCGCAGGGGGCGCAGGGGCCGGCCGGCCCGCAGGGTCCCGCGGGCGGTGGTGCGACGATCGGCTTCGCCAGCATCGCCCCCAACGGCACCGTCAACGCCGGCTTGTCGTCCGGCATCACGCAGGGCATGGTGAGCGTCGTGCCCGGCGGCTACTGCCTGAGCAACCTGCCGGCGCAGCCGCGCCAGGTGCAGGTCACGCCGCAGACCGGCTTCTTCGGGCCGATCGCCGCCAACGCGTCGATCGGCGCGTTCGGCGCCTGCCCGAACGGCACGCAGATCACCGTCGTGCTCACCGCGACGGTGAACAACACGGCCGTCAACAACGGGTTCTTCATCTCGATCGACTGACGCCGGTGCGGGCGCCCGCGCGGCGGGCGCCCGCCGACGCCCGCCGGCGACGCCGAGCACCCCGGCTTGCCCGGGGTCGACCCGGCGGACGTCCGGGAGCCGCGCGCCGGCGGTTTGACGCTGTCCGGCCGCTGGGCTACCTTGATGCGCCGCGATGTTGCTGGCGCCCGACACGAACCGCAGCACGATGACGACGGCCAAGCCGCGCATCTCGTGCTGGGCGGACGGCGGCCGGCAGCCGAAGTTCGACGCCCTCCACGGCGCCTAGGCGGAGGTAGATCCATGACCTCCGCGGCGGTCGCGGAGGTCGGGGCCGAGCAGTGGACTGCGGCCCAGCTCCGCGTCATCAAGTTCATCGAGCGCTGGGTCGAGCTCTTCGGCGAGTCGCCCCGCGCAGCCGACCTCAACCCGTCGGCGGCCCGCAACGGCCGCCAGGAGTGGCGGATCGCGCGCTACCGCGCCGGCGATCCCGAGACCGGCGAGCCGTTCCTCGCGCTCAACACGGTCAAGGAGCCGTTCGGCGGGTCCCTCGTCGCCGCGATCCGCGCGGCCGGGTTCGAGCCGGCCCGGCGCGGTCCGCGCCGGCGCGCGGAGGTCCGCGGCCGGGAGATCGACCCCGGACGGCTGGGCCTGCACCCCGACGTGCGGGTGGCGCTCGACGCTGCCCGGGCGCAGGCGCGCGACGCCCGGGCCAAGCTCGCCGTGCGCGACCGCCAGCTCGCCGAGGCGCGGGCCCGTGCCGCGCGGGCGACCGCGGCGCTGCGCTCCGCCGAGGGCAAGCTCGCGCGCCGGCGCGACCGGCCCGCGGTGCCGGAGACGACGAAGGTCGTGCGCGAGCGCGTCGTCGACGGCACGGCCGTCGCCCAGGCCCGGGCCCGAGCCGATGCGGCTCGCGACCAGGCCCAGGCCGCCAGGGTGCAGGCCCGCGAGGCCAACGCGGCGGCCACGCGCCTGGCCGCGCGGCTCGAGCGGGCCGAGGCGACGATCACGACGGTGCGCGGCGAGAAGGCGGCGCTGCGCGACGAGCTGGCCGAGCGCGACGCGCTGCTCGCGCGGGCCGAGGATCGCGCGGGCGCGGCCGAGCGGCAGGTGGAGGCGCTGCGCGAGCGGCTGGCGGCGCTGCGCGCCCGGCCGACGGCGGCCGACCGTGAGGCGGTCGAGCTCGCCGAGCGCACGGCGGCAGCGGCCGACCGGCGCGCCGCCGACGCCGAGCTGCGCGCCGTGCGCGCTCAGCGCGAGCTGCGCGAGACCGTCGCGCGCCTCACGGGCCAGGCGCGCCAGCTCACCGCGGCCGAGATCGCGCGGCTGCGCGGCCCCGGGCCGGCCGGACCGTCGGTGTTCGCCCGCGCGGTGGCCGAGGTCGGCCGGGCCCACCGGCGCGGCGACCGCGCGGCGCTCAAGCGCGCCCTGCGCGAAGCCGCCGCGGCGGCGGAGACGTGGCGGGGGCGGCTGTGACATGCGGTGGGGGCGCCCCGCATCCACGACAAGCACCACGACCCACATGCCGGGCTGCTGGTGCGAGAACAGGGCCTACGGGCCTGGATTGTTGCTTGAAAAGCAACGAGATCGGTGCTTGAAGAGCAACGATCAGGGACCATCGTCCTCGAAGGGCGCCGCCAGGTCCGAGGCCCGCGCGGCCAGCGGCGACTGCGCGCGCAGCCAGCCGGCGAAGAACGGATCCGCGATCCGCCACTCGCCCGAGCCCGGCGTCCGCTGCGTCAGGCCGCGTGCGCGCAGGCGCTCCAGCGCCCGCGGAATCATCGACGGCGCCGTGAACCCGTAGAGCGCGAGATGCTGGCGGCTCGTCAGCCGGCCCGCCCCGCGGTCGGCGAGCAGGAACAGCGCGCGCATCTCGTTCGCCTGTCCCTCGTCGCCGCTGGAGAGCACGTCGAGCACCGTCTCGAACGGTGCCGCCTCCGGCCCGGCCAGCATCCGCTCGTAGGCCGACTGCACCACGTCGACCGAGACCCCCCGCCCGCGCCCGCGCTTCGTCGCTTCCCACGCCGCCCAGGCGAGCTGCTGCGTGCGCTTCGGATGGCAGTCGGTGATGTTCAGCAGATGGTTGAGCGCGTCCTCGTCGGCGTCGCGCCCGGTCGCGGAGAAGTGGAAGTCCAGGTACTCGAGGAAGTCGACGTGCGCGATCGCCGGCAGCTCCATCTGGTGCGCCTCGCCGAAGATCGGCTCGTCGCTGTTGGCGAGCATCATCGCCATCGCCTCGCGGATGCTGCCCGTCAGCAGCAGCGACACGTGGTTGGCGCCGCTGCTCATCAGCGCCGAGCGGATGATGCTCAGCGGGTTCTCGGGGCAGCGGTTGAGGTGCTGGAACTCGTCGAAGACCACCACGACGTGCCGGTCCAGCCGGGCGATGCTCTGTAACTGCGCGTGCAGCGCCTCGACGTCCTGGGCCGCGGTGACGCCGGACCGCCGCACGGAGCCCTTGATCACCTTGATGTCGAACCCGATCTCCTTCTCGAGCACTGCGATCTGGCGCCGTGCCTCGCGCTGGACGCGTCGCAGCGGGTGCGACAGCAGCGCGTCGTGCACGCATCCGACGAAGGCCGGGATGCTGAAGCAGCGCTGGAGGTTCACCCGCACGACGGCGTGGGGCGGGGCGTCGTCGCCGTGCGAGCGCTCGAGCTCGCGCGCGAGCTGCACCGTGAACGTCGTCTTGCCGGTGTCGCGCGGTCCGAACAGCGCCACGTTCGTCTGCCCCTTGAGGATGAGCGCGACGTCACGGGCGAACCCGTCCATGCCGACGATCTTGGCCGGGTCGTCGAGCGGCCGGCTCCAGACGAACGGGTTGACTGCGGGCATGGTGTTGCGTGAGACGGTACTGATCTGTAGCTCTACAAGCAACACCCTAGCGGTCGCGCCAGGAAAACTTGTGCCAGACCCGTCGGGTAGTGCGAGGATGGCGCCGACGTGGTGTCCGACCAGCCCCGACCACTGCAGATCGTCGAGCGCCAGGATGGCGACACGACCGTCGTCGCGCTCGCCGGAGAGCTCGACATGGAGACCGCCGAGCCGGTCGAGCGGCGGCTCGGCGAGCTGGCCGCCGCCGGCCGCTCGACCCTGCTCGACCTCGACCGGCTGGGCTTCATGGACTCGGTCGGCATCCGCCTCGTCCTGCGGGCCTGCGAGATCGCCCGCCGGGGCGGCTGGGCCTTTCGAATTACGCGCGGGTCCGAGGCGGTGCGCCGCGTGTTCGCGGCCTCCGGTCTCACCGACCGCCTCCCGTACGCCTAGATCCCCGGTGCGCATCCGCGTCGGCATCGGAGAGGACGAGCGGTCGGCACTGGCCGGCTCACGGTGGTCGGCGTGGGCCCCGGCGATCGTCGTGGTGGTGGTGGCGATCACCATCGCCGACGCGCTCGTCGGCCACTTCACGATCATCACGCCGCTGCTCGTCCTCGCGCCGCTGGCCTGTGCGCTGTTCGGCCGCTGGCGCGACACCGCGCTCGCGGCCGTCCTGGCCTTCGCCGCCGGGCTTGTCAGCCTCACCTGGAACGCCGGCTTCGGCACCACCTACGCGATCGGCTTGATCGTCGTCGCGGTGGGTGGGTTCGGCGCGGTCCAGATCGCGCTCCTGCGCGCGGCCGGCGAGGTGAGCGCCGCGCGGTTCCGGCTGCTGGCCGAGATCGCCGACATCGGCAGCTCGCCGGCGACGCTCGACGCGACCGTCGACCGCGTCCTCGCCATCATCGTCCCGGCGCTGGCCGACTTCGCCCGCCTCGACGGGGATCGCGGGCTGCTCGGCGAGCGGGGGGACGCCGGCGCGGACGGCGCCGAACGTCTGCGCCAGATCGCGGCCAGCGAGCCCGGGCTGGAGCTGGTCGACCTCGGCGACCGCCTCGCGAGCGCGATCACCGTCCCGCTGGAGGCGCGCGGCGACCGACTCGGCGTCCTGTCGCTCGCGCTGGGCCCGTCGCAACGGTCCTACGCGGCCGGCGACGTCGCCTTCGTGCGCGTGCTGGCCGGACGGGTCGAGCTCGCCCTCGACAACGCCGGCCTGTCCCGGGACCTGAGCGCCGCCGAGCGCCAGCTCGCCACGATCCTCGAGGAGCTTGCCGAGCCGGTGACGGTGATGGACGAGCGCGGCCGCATCGTCTACGCCAACGACGCGGCGGTGGAGCTGCTGCTGGTCGACAGCGCACAGGAGCTCTACGACGCCGAGCCGGGGGAGACGATGGCTCGCTTCGACGTCACCGACGAGCACGGCGCGCCCGTGTCGCTCGAGCGCCTGCCGGGCATGCGGCTGCTGCGCGGCGAGGCCGATCCGCCGCCGATGCTCGTGCGCAACGTCGTCCGGGAGACCGGCGAGGAGCGCTGGCTGGTCAACAAGGCCAGCGCCGTGACCGACGACGAGGGCCGCACGGTACGGGTGGTCAACGTCATCGAGGACGTCACGCAGAGCCGCCGGCGCGAGCTGTCCCAGCGCCTGCTGGCCGAGGCCAGCCGGGTGCTCGCCGCGTCGCTGGACTACGAGGAGACGCTGCAGCGCGCCGCCGAGGTCGCCGTGCCGGTGCTGGCCGACTGGTGCTGGGTCGACGTCCTCGGGTCCGGCCGCGAGGTCGAGCCGGTCGGGGTCGCGCACGTCGATCCCGATCTGGTCGCCCTGGCTCGCCGCCTGCGCGCCCGGTACCCCGTGCGCATGGAGCACCCGGGCGGCATCGGCCAGGTCATCTCGCGCGGGGTGAAGATCGTGTCCGAGCCGATTCCCGACGACGCGCTTGCCGCGTACGCGCAAGACGACGAGCACCTCGAGATGCTGCGCGCGCTCGGCCTCGCCTTGCTGGTGATCGTGCCGCTCGCGGTCGGCCATCAGACGCTCGGCGCGCTGACGCTCGCCCGCAGCGACCCGGAGCGGCGCTTCGGCGCCGCCGACATCGAGCTCGCCGAGGAGCTCGGCCGCCGGGCGGGCACTGCGCTGCTCAACGCCCGCCTGTACACCGAGCACGTCGCGATCTCCCAGACCCTCCAGCGCGGCCTGCGCCCACCCGCGCTGGTCGACATGCCCGGGTTCAGCGCCGCCAGCCGATACCGCCCGGCGGGCGCGCTGAACCTCGTCGGCGGCGACTTCTTCGACGCGTTCCCGGTCACCGGCGGGCACATGCTGATCATCGGCGACGTCGCCGGATCGGGGGCCGAGGCCGCGGCGCTGACCGGCCTGGCCCGCTACACGCTGCGCAGCGCCGGCCAGCTCACCGGCGACCCGTCCCAGGCGCTCGAGCGGCTCAACGCGACCCTGCGCGATCACCCCGAGCTGTCGCTCGTGACCGCGGTCAGCGGGCTGCTGCAGCCCGGCGTCAACGGCGACGGCGCGCGGATGCTGCTGGCCAACGCCGGGCACCCGCCGCCGATCCTCATCCGTGACGGCGCCGCCAGCCTGCTCGGCGAGCCCGACACGCTGGCCGGCGCGTTCGACGACGGCGAGTGGGGCTGCTCGACGATCGAGCTGCGCAGCGGCGACACGCTCCTGCTCTACACCGACGGCGTCCTCGACACGGTCGGCACGGATGGGCGCTTCGGCGAGGAACGCCTGCTGGAGTGCGTGCGCGCCGGCCCCACCGCCCCGGCCGCGCTGCTCGACCATCTCGACGCGGCGCTCGACGCCTTCCAGCGCGGGCCGCAGCGCGACGACACGGCGATGGTGGCGATCCGCTACGAGGGCACGGCGTAGGTTCCGATCGGCGCGGCGGCGTCGGCGACAAGCGCCGGTTCGGCGGCGAGGCACGCCTCCATCCCGCCGCCGTCGTTCTCGCCGATGCCGGGTAGCCCGCGAGCCGACGGCGCGCCATCATGTCGCCATGCGCGCCATCCAGATCACCGAGTTCGGCGGCCCCGAGGTCCTGGTGCCGCGCGACGTCGACGAGCCGCAGGCGCCCGACGGCACCGTGGTGCTCGACGTCGTCGCGGCCGGCATCAACTACGCCGACACGCATCAGGCCGAAAACTCCTACCTGGCGCCGGCGGAGCTCCCGCTCGTGCCCGGGATCGAGGCGGTCGGGACCACGCCGGACGGCCGGCGGGTCGTGGCGCTGCTGGCCGGCGGCGGCTACGCCGAGCGCGCGCTCGCCGCGCCGCAGGCGATGTGGGATGTCCCCGACGGCGTCAGCGACGGACAGGCGCTCGCGCTCGTCCTGCAGGGCACGACCGCCTGGCACCTGCTGCGGACGAGCGCGCAGCTGCGCGAGGGCGAGAGCGTCGTCGTCCATGCGGCGGGCGGCGGCGTCGGGACGCTGGCCGTGCAGCTCGCCAAGCGCTTCGGAGCGGGGCGCGTGATCGGGGTCGCGTCGTCGCGCGAGAAGCGCGAGCTGGCGCAGCGTCTGGGCGCGGACGCGGTCGTGGACGCGGATGTGGAAGACCTCACCGCGGCGCTGCGCGAGGCCAACGGGGGGCGGCGCGTCGACGTCGCGCTGGAGATGGTGGGCGGCCGCACGTTCGCCCAGAGCCTCGAGGCGCTGGCGCCGTTCGGGCGGCTCGTCCATTACGGGCAGGCGGCGCGCGGGGGCGTACCGGCGATCGAGCCCGGCCGGCTCATGCACGCCAGCACCGGCGTGCTCGGCTTCTGGCTCGTTCATGTCGTGCAGCGCCCGGCGATGATGCGCGCGGCGATCGACGACCTGTTCGCCGCCGTGCTCGCCGGCGAGCTCGAGCCGATCCTCGGCGGGGAGTACCCGCTGGCCGATGCCCGCCGCGCGCACGCGGATCTGCGCGCGCGCCGGACGGTGGGCAAGCTCCTGCTGCGCCCATGAGGCGCTACGTGCGGTTCGTCGCGATGGGCGACAGCACCGCCGAGGGCCTCGACGACCCGGACGGCGCCGGCGGCTACCGGGGCTGGGCCGACCGCCTGGCCGAGCGGCTGGCGGCCATCGACCCTGCGACGCGCTACGCGAACCTGGCCGTCCGCGGGCGGCTCATCGCGCAGGTGCGCGAGGAGCAGCTCGGGCCGGCGCTGGCGCTCGAGCCCGACCTCGTGGTCATGTCGGCCGGCGTCAACGACCTGCTGCGGCCCGGCTTCGACCCGACCCGCGTCATGGGGAACCTCGAGGCGATGCAGCGGGAGCTGATCGGCACGGGCGCGACCGTCGTGTGCTTCACCATGCCGGACCTGTCGGCGTTCATGCCGGTCGCCCGGCTCGTGCGGGCTCGGCTCCTCGCGCACAACGCGGCGCTGCTGGAGCTCGGCGCGCGGACCGGCGCGATCGTCGTCGATCTCGCGTCGAGCCCAGTCGCGGGCGACTCGCGCTTCTGGAGCGACGACCGCCTGCACGCCAACGCGCTCGGCCACGAGCGAATGGAGCTGGCGTTCGCGGCGGCGCTCGGCCTGCTGGGCGAGGATCCCGCGCCGGTGTGGCTCGACCCGCTGCCGGCCGCGGCGGCGCGCCGCCGCCGCGAGGCGATGCGCGCCGAGCTGCGCTGGGGCGGGCGTCATCTCGCGCCGTGGGTCGTGCGCCGCCTGCGCGGGCGCTCGTCGGGCGACGGCGTCGTGGCCAAGCGCCCGGAGCTCCTGCCGGTGCTGCTCGAGCCCGCTCGACCGGCGCCGGACGCCGGTCGACCTGCCTAGCGGGCCGCCCGCACCGCTGCGGCGGCCGAGCCGCTCGTGCTGCCGGCAAGACCGCGCGCAGATCTGGGCATCGCCGCGTCCGGCGGGGGCGAGTCTCGACGGCGGCGAACCTCGTGTCGTCGACGCGCAGCATGACGATCCGCGGCCACACCACCCTGCCTGTCGCGCTCATCACGGCGCTGCTGTTCGTCGCCGTCGTCGCCTGCCACGGCCTCCGTGCCGAGGCGCTCCTGCCGCTCGTGCTCGTCAGCTTCCTCGTGCCGATCGCGCTCATCGACCTCGAGCTGCGCATCATCCCCAACCGCCTCACCGGCGCGGCCGCGCTCGTCGCCGTTGCGCTCGTCGGGCTCGTCGATCCGGCCGGCGCGCCGGAGCGGCTCGTCGCGGCGGTGGCCGCGGGCGGCGCGTTCCTGCTCGTCGCCCTCGCCGCCCCCGCCGGCATGGGCATGGGCGACGTCAAGCTCGTCGCGGTGCTCGGCCTCTACCTCGGAGCCGAGGTCGTCGTCGCCGTGCTCGTCGCGCTCGCCGCGGGCACGCTCGCCGGCATCGCGATCATGGCGCGCCGCGGCGTTCGCCGGGGCCGGCGCACGGCGATCCCGTTCGGTCCCTTTCTCGCCCTCGGCGCCGTCGTCGCCGTGCTTGCCGGATCCCCGCTCCTCGACCTCTACCTCGATGCTCTCTGACGTCGCCGGCCCGCCGCGATCCGCGATCCCGCGCGGGATCGTCCTCGTCATCACCGGCTCGGGCCCGTCGAGGGCGCGGGCCAGAAGACCCGGCGTCGAGCTGCCGGTCGCGGCCGCCGGCCGGGAGCGTCACGCTCGAAGCAGCCGCCCGCCCGAGCTCGGCTCGACGACGACGGCCTGCGGCGGCAGCGCCAGGCCGGGCGGCAGCAGCGCGAGGACGTGGCCGCCGAAGCCGCCGCCGACCATGCGCGCACCGGCGGCACCGGCCTGCTTGAGCCGGCGGACGGTCGCCTCGACGGCGGGGGTCGACGCGTCGTAGAGGTCGCGCAGGCTGGCGTGGCTCGAGTCGAGCAGGCGGCCGACGCCGACGAGGTCGCGGGCGTCCAGGGCGGCCACAGCGGCGTCCACGCGGGCGTTCTCCTCGAGCACGTGGCGGGCGCGCCGGTCGAGCGGAGCGGGCAGGCGGGCGGCGGCGTTCGCGCTTGCCTGGCTGAGGGTCGCGACGCCGAGCATCTCGCAGGCGCGGGCGCACTCGGCGCGGCGCTCGTTGTAGCCGCCGGCGGCGTGGCGGTGACGCTCGCCGGAGTCGAGCGTGACGAGCGTCCAGTCGCCGGTGGTCATCGGCACGGGCTCGACGCGCCGGGTGGCGAAGTCGATGCGCAGCGCGTGCCCGTCCTCGCCGTACAGCGACGCGAGCTGATCGAGCAGGCCGGTCTGCGCGCCGACCCAATGGCTTTCCACGCGCGAGCACAGGTGGGCGAGCGCGATGCGGTCGGCGGGCCGGCGGCCCAGCAGCGCGAGGGCGAGCGCGACCTCGAGCGCCGCCGACGAGGAGAGGCCCGAGCCCTCGGGGACGTCGCCGGTGATCTCGAGCCGCACGGGAAAGAGGGCATGGCTGGCGGCGGTCAGCTCCGCCACCATGCCGCGCACGAACGCTCGCCACCCGTCGTGACCGCCCGGCGCTGGGTCGGCGAGCGGGAAGCGGTCCTCCTCACCGTGATCGATCGCGCACGCCTCGACGTGCTCGCCGGCGAGCGGCGTCGCGGTGACCCGCACGCCCTGCGCGATGGCGAAGGGCAAGCCGAGCCCGCCGTTGTAGTCGGTGTGCTCGCCGATCAGGTTGACGCGGCCCGGGCCGAACGCGACGACGGCCATGCCGAGGTTCTATCGCGCGTGCCAGTCGCTACCCTGCATGCTCCCGCGGATGTGGCGGAATTGGTAGACGCGCAGGCTTCAGGTGCCTGTGTCCTTCGGGACGTGGAGGTTCGAGTCCTCTCATCCGCATCAACGAAGCAGGTTCGAACCCCCACGATTCGAAAGGATCGTGGGGGCTTCGTCGTTCTGGGCGGCGAGGGCGCCCTGGGTGCAGGCGTCCACGGGGTGCCCACGGCGAGCAACTCCTCGCCGCCTGGTCTCCCGCGTGCCGTGGGAGTCGCCGTTCGTCTGGCTGGCACCGCCAGGACCAGATCGATCGCCGCGAGCGCGACGACGGCATGACCAGCGATGAGCGCGCCGAGCTGGCCCGGTTGCGGCGCGAGAACCAGCGGCTTGCGCCAGGAGCGTGATCGGCTCAAGCCGAGATCTGAAAAGACAACAAGGTCTACGGTCGCCCAGGATTCACGCCGATCTGCGCGGTGCAATACGGCATCCGCGTCGGGCGCAAGCGCGTGGAGCGGCTCATGCGCGAGGCCGGGATCTCCGGCCTGGTCGACAAGCAGCGAGGCCGCACCACGATCCGCGTCCCAGGCATCCGCGTCGCCGACGACCTCGTCCAGACGCGCCTTTCGCCCCGACCAGCCCGATGTGCTGTGGGTCGCCGATCTGACCTATCTGAAGACCTGGGAGGGTTGGCTCTATCTCGCCGCCGTCCAAGACGCGTTCTCCAGGCGGATCGTCGGCTGGAGCATGGCCGATCACATGCGCACAGAACTCGTCGTCGACGCGCTGCAGATGGGACTGGCGCGCCGGCGCCCCGAGCCCGGCCTGATTCATCGCAGCGACCACTCGACCCTCGGCTATCTGTCCCCAGCGCAGCTCGAGGAAGCGACCATGACCAGCAAGATCAAACGACGACCACGAAAGCCCCCCGACTGTCCGAAGAAGCGGGGGAACTCCACCCCGTTCTCGCCATGGGGCACCCGTGTCAGAAACACTAGGACTGGGCCGGGTTGGCGGCGGCTGGGTCGCCGCCCTGTACGGCGGCCTCGCCGTACAGGGTGGCGAGGACGGCCTTGCCGACGGTCACCGCGGCGTTCTCGCCGTTGGCCGCTGAGGCGGCGAGGTTGGTGGCGATGATGATGGTGTCGTGGGTCTTGCGGTTGTAGATCATGAGCGTCGAATAGCCCGGGATCTGACCGTCGTGGCCGTACATGTGGGGCATGAAGCGGACGATGCCGAGTCCGTAGCCGAGGCCGCCGGGTTGGCCGGGGGTGATCGGCTGGACGCTGTTGAGGCGCAGCTTCTGCATCCGCTTGTTCAGCAACCCACCGCCGACGAGCGCCTTGACGTAGCGAGCGAGATCGCGTGGGGTGGAGATCGCGGCGCCGGCCGTCCACCCCCACGACGGGTTGGCGTCGGTGAAGTTCAGCGGCTTCAGCGTCCCGTTCAACGCCGCGGGCAGCTCAGCGGCAGGAACGGCGTAGGAGTCGATCGTGTCGACGTTGGTGCCGAACTGGTAGCCCTGTGCGTGCGGGGTGGGGATCGAGGAGTCGGTCGCCGCGGGCAGGAACGTGTGCTTGAGCTTGAGCGGCTCGAAGATCCGCTTCTGGAAGGCCTGCGACGCGGTCATGCCGGTGAGCTTCTCGATGACCAGCCCGAGCAGGATGATGTTCGTGTTGCTGTACTCGTACTGCGCGCCGGGCGCGAAGTCCGGCGGATGGGAGAACGCGATCTTCAGCAGCTCGTCGGGCGTCCAGGCCTTCTGGGGATCGTGGTCGAGGGTGGCGTTGAAGCCGGGGTCGAACGAGTAGCTGTAGAGCCCGCTGCGCATCTCCGACAGCTGCGCGATGGTGATGTTCTGCCCGTTGGGGACGTCGGGGCGGAACTTCGAGATCGGATCGTTGAGCTTGAGCTTGCCCTCCTGGACGAGCTGCAGGATGACCGTCGAGGTCATCGTCTTGGTGTTGCTGCCGATGCGGAAGGAGTCAGCCAGTCGCATCGGCACCTGCTCGCCGATCTCCGCGGTGCCGAAGGTGTGCGACCAGTTGCCCTGCGAAGGCGAGCGGATCAGCGCGACGACGCCGGGAATGGCCTGCGCCTTCATGATCGCCGGGATCTCCGTGCGCAGCGTCGCGGCGTACGCCGGGCGCTTGACCGGCTTTCGGTGAGCGGTACTGGCGCTCGCGCTCGCGCATGCGGCGCCGGTGAGAGCGATGACCACTACCGCTGTCGCAAACCTTTGCATGCCGCCTAGGTTGTGGATGAACCACAGCGGCTGTCGCGCCTTCTGAGCGGTGGCCATGGACGATCCCTCCTTGCTAAACTCCATGATGGAGGTTTAAGCCTACGGCCAGCTTGGAGCCATGTCAAGCCGATCGAAGCTCGGTCCATCAATCGCGGGACGTACTCGTTGGTGAGCGCCTTTGCAGCGATCGCGGCGTCAGCGTGGTGATCTCGGCACTGAGGAAGTCGACATGGCACAGGCACGCGTCGACCGTCTCGCGCTCGAGTGCTGTGACGCGAATGGATCTCACGGCGCTGATCGAGACCCGGGCGGGCATGCGCGGCGACGAGCCCTGCTTCGTCGGCGCGCGGATCGCCGGTCATCTTGGACGCGAGGTCGTCAGTACCTCGTAGACGCCCGTCGCCGACTTCCCGGAGCTCATTCGCGCCGCACCGGAGTTTTGCGGCTCTCCGCGAGCGTTCCCTCGCGAACGCCTGAGGCTGTGCGGGCCGCGGTCCTGGCTGTGGAGATGGCGTCTCAGCTCGTTGACGGTCAAGGCGGCAACGTCCTCGATGTCTCGGCGCCGGTGTTCGCCAGCTCGCGTTCGACGTGGTCGAGCCATTCGCTGAGGGTCTCGAGCGATCGCTCGCCGAACTCGTTGATCAGGCGCAGGTAGCGGGTTCGGTGCGGGATGGTCTCGGCTCGTTCGACGAGCGCGTCGAGCGCGGCACGGGCCTCGGCGATCCCGTTGCGCAGTCCGGTCAGGCTCGCCAGGATCGTGGCGTCGTCGCTGAAGTCCGCGGCCAGCAGCTTGACCAGCGCTTCGTGCTGGACGCGCGGCATCGCGGCGGGCTCGGTCAGCCATGCGGTCAGGGCGGCGCGACCCGAGTCGGTCAGGGTGTAGTAGCGGCGTTCGCGCGTTCGGCCCGGCTCGGTGCGCGCCGAGACGTAGCCGAGCTTCTCGAGGCGCTTGGGCTCGGCGTAGTAATGGCTCTCGGACGTCGTCCAGAACATCGGGCCTTCGCGCATCATCTGCACGATGTCGTGGGCTCCGGCGCCGCCGCGCCCAACCAGCGCCAGGATCACGTACGAGAACGGGGTCAGCTTCGATCGGCTTGACATGGCTCCAAGCTGGCCGTAGGTTTAAATCTCCATCATGGAGTTTAGCAAGGAGGGATCGTCCATGGCCACCGCTCAGAAGGCGCCACAGCCGCTGTGGTTCATCGACAACTTGGCCTCTGTTCATATCGACGGCGAAGCGTCCGCAGGTGCGTACAGCCTCGTCGAGATCACGTCGGCCCGCGGGAGCATGCCACCCCTGCATGTCCACCACGGCGACGACGAGACGTTCTATGTGCTCGAGGGCGAGCTCACCCTGTTCGCAGGAGACAGCGAGATCGTCGTCGGGGCCGGCGAGGCGGCCCTCGCGCCGCGCGAGGTGCCGCACACGTATCGCATCGAGTCCGACCTGGCGCGCTACCTCGTGATCAACTCACCGGCCGGGTTCGAGCAGTTCGTCCACGCCGTCGGCGAGCCCGCGCCCGCCGATCAGCTGCTACCGCCGGCCGACCGCGCCGTGGATCCGACGGCGCTCGCGCAGGCCGCCGCGCAGCACGGGATCGACATCCTCGGCCCTCCTGGCGCGCTGCCCGCCACGCCCTGACCGGCGACGGCCTCGGCGTCCGGACCGTCGCCGTTGACGAGCCCACGGTGGGCAGCGTCGTGGTGAGCGATCAGCAACACGGTGCGCGGCGCATCGCGCGCGCCGACTTCCGCGACGACGTGCCAGGTCGTGCGGCGTGGCAGCAGGCGGCGAGACCACCGCGGGCCACCGCTCATGTCGTCAGACAGCGCGACGGCAGCGGCTGCACCGGTCAACGCACTCGTGCAGGACTTCAACACTGGCTACCGGGGGCGGCTGTCGGACTCGCTTAGCTCCGCCCGGCTGAGGCTGAACCGTCCCAGGCTCACCCGGACGATGGCCGAGCTGTCAGCCCGTGCGGCCACCGACAGGAAGCTCCCGACGGTGTCGCGCGACACCGACTGACCCGGTCGGCGCTCGACCAGAGCATGCACATTCCGCCGCTCCAGCGGCTCCGGCGCCTCGAGCAACACCACCAGAACGGCCTCCTGTACGGCTCCCATGGGGAGTCGGAGATCGGTCCGTGGCGGCGGCTGAGCCGTGAGTCCGGCGCGGATAGCGTGGCGGTAGGCTCGGGCCGCCGCTTCGAGCCCGGTGCGCTGTTTCGAGCCCTGGTGTCGCTTGTTGGTTCGAAACTGCTCCTACGAGGCGCATGACCGGTCGCTTCCGGCGTGTGGTCCGCACGGGCCGAGGCCAGCGGCCGAGACTCACGGCGGGGCTTGCACGGCGTCGAGCACGGGCCTGAACCGGTCGATGCCTTCGCCGATCATCGCCGACATCGCCGGTCCGTCGGGGTGCACCACGGCCGCGCGGATCGCTGCGCGCATCACGCCGAGCGACGCATTGGCGCTGATGCGGACGAGGAAGTCGTGCGGTGAGCGCGACGTGCGGCGGGCGATCTCCGCGGCGAGGTCGTGCTCGACGTCCAGCAGCGTCTCGGTGATCGCGAGAAAGGCTTGGCGGTCGGTGTAGAGATGCAGGACGCTGTCGATGCCGTCGGCCAGCTCGTCGGCGACGCGGTCGGTGAACGCGAGCAGCGCGTCCCGGATCACGACGGCGAGATCCGCCGCGGCGTGCTCGGCCAAGACCGATCGCAGCGCCTCCTGGTGCTCCTGCCAGCCGGCGACGAGCACGTCGGCCTTGGTCGGGAAGTAGCGGAAGAAGGTCCGCTCGGTGACGCCTGCGTCGGCGGCGATCTCCGCGGCGGTCGTGGCCTCGTAGCCATGCGCGCGGAAGCGGCGGGTCGCGGAGTCGAGCAGCCGCTGGCGGGTTCGGTCGCGTTTGCGGCGGGGCAGGGGGTGGCGGGGATCGTCGGGCACGTCGACGCGATTTGTCAGTCTCTGACAACATGGTATGTCAGTGGCTGACGGAACGGCGAGGAGCAAGATGCGGCACGGGCGACGGGTGCGATGGATCGCGGGTGCGGTCGCGGTGCTGGCGATCGTGGCGGTTGGCGCCTACCTGCTCGGGTCCTCGTCGGAGGAAGCGCGCTCGGAGCAGTCGGTCCCGGCGGACATCGCCGCGGCCAACGGGCCGCTCGTCGGGGATGCCAAGGCGCAAGCGAGCGAGCAGACCTGTCTTGCCGAGGCAGGCAACCCACCGTGGTCGCCGACCATGGCTGCGTTCGAGGTCCACGATTCCGGTCGTACCCATCTCTACGGCTGCGCCAGCTTCCTCGGAGCGATGCAGGGCGACAACCAGGTGTTCGCCTACAGCTCTGCGACGCAGTACGTCACGCCCTACAACATCGTCGACCGAGGCCCGAACGCGCTGTTCGTCTACGGCGGGGGATACGGCGACAACCCGGCGGCATCGGGCTCCTTCGTCTCGCGCCTGGCGCCCGACACCTTCGACGAGGTGTGGCGCCGGGTCCTGATCAACACCAACGTCACCGACGAGTGGAACTACCCCGGGGTGATCAACACGCTCGCCGACGGCGGCCTGATCGTGATCTACGGCTACCACATCGCCAAGCTCGACCCCGACACGGGCGAGATCCTCGCCCGGACGACGCTGCCGACAGGGAGCTCGGAGCCGGCGAACACCGCCTACAACGGCTACGACGCGCTGCCCGACGGCACGATCATCGCGAAGACCGTCAACCGGCAGCCCGGCTGCACCGAGCAAGGGTTCTCCGCGTTCTTGCAGTGCCCGGACCCATCGTCGGCGCCGGCCTCGGTGCTGGTCGCCATCGACCCTTCCTCGCTCAAGGTCCTGGCGCAGGTCAAGCTGCCCGAGATGATGGGTGGCCGGGTCACCACGACCGTCCGCGACGGCGTGCCCACGATCTACCTGCCGGGTGCGACGAAGCTCTACCGCTACACCTACCAAGACGGCAAGCTCGCCCAGGACCCCACGTGGGGGCCGGTGTCCTACCTCAAGAGCGGGCAGACGGCGGCATCGGCGATGGCCGTGATCGGCGACTACGTCGTCGGCATGACCAACGGCGGCGCGCCGACCTCCACGCCGATGAGCGTCTTCGCGGTCAACCAGAGCGACTCGACGCAGGTCGCCAACCTCCAGCCGTTCGCCGACGCCGACGCGAACAACAGCTTCATCCCCTCGATGGTGTCGGTCGACCCGGAGAACCACCGGGTCTATGTGATGGACGCCGGCGCAGGAAGAGTCGGTGCGGTTGACCTCGACGATGACGGGAAGCTGTCGCTGGCCTGGGCCGAAGACCAGCGAACGTTGAGCTTTACGACGCTGATCGGTCCGAAGGACCACCGCGTTCTCATCGGCACCGACATCCCGGTGCGGACGTTCAACGGCCTCAAGCGCTACAAGACCGAAGAGGTCGTCTGGCGCGACGCCGCGACCGGCGCCGAGCTCGCCCGTTCCAGCGAGCTGCCCAAGATGACCACCGGCATCCTTGTCACCCCGGGGTACGGCGGGATCCAGTACTTCCTCACCGCCGACGGACACGTGATCTCGTTGCAGGTCGTGCCGAGCGCCTCCTGAGCCGCCGGCCGCCGCGGCGTTCCATAGGGTCGGCGCCGGCGTGATCAAGTACATCGGGTCCAAGCGGGTGCTCGTGCCGCTGATCGAGCGGGTCGTGGCACGGCTGCCCGTGCGGACGGCGTGCGACCTGTTCGCCGGCACGACGCGGGTCGGGCAGGCGCTGCGCCGTGGGGGGCTCGAGGTGCTCTCCAACGACGTCGCCAGCTACTCGGAGGTGCTCGGGCTGGCGTACGTCGTCGCGGGCGAGGCCGAGCGCGAGGCGGTGCGCGAGGCGGTTCGCGAGCTGGCCGCCCTGCCGGGGGCGCCCGGCTACTTCACGAAGACGTTCTGCGAGGACGCGCGCTACCTCCAGCCCCGCAACGGCGCCCGCGTCGACGCCATCCGCGACGCGATCGACGCGCTCGCGCTGGCGCGGGTCGAACGCGGGCTCGTGCTGACGTCGCTGCTGGAGGCCGCCGACCGCGTGGACAGCACGACCGGCCTGCAGATGGCCTATCTCAAGCGCTGGGCGCCCCGCGCACGGCAGGACCTCGAGCTGCGCGTGCCGGCGGCGGTGGACGGGCCGGCCGGCACGGTCGCGCGGCGCGACGCCAACGAGCTGGCGGGGACGCTCGACGTCGACCTCGTCTACATCGACCCGCCCTACAACCAGCACTCGTACTTCGCCAACTACCACGTGTGGGAGACGCTGATCCGCTGGGACGCGCCCGAGCCCTACGGCGTGGCGATGAAGCGCGCGGACTGCCGCACCACGAAGTCCGACTACAACTCCAGGCGCCGGGCGCGCGCGGCGCTCGACGACCTGCTCGACCGCGTCACCGCGCCGTGGATGGTCGTGTCGTTCAACAACGAGGGCTTCCACGATCCCGCCCACCTGCGCGACGCGCTCGCCGAGCACGGCTACGTCAATCACCTGGAGGTCGACTTCAAGCGCTACGTGGGCGCCCAGATCGGCATCCACAACGGCATCGGCGAGAAGGTCGGCGCGGTCTCGCACCTGCGCAACAAGGAGGTGCTGTTCGTCGTCGGGCCCGACCGAGCGATCGTCGAGCGGGTGTTCGACGGCCTCGGCCCACCCGCCGGCGCGGGCGCGGCGCGCGTCACGACGAGCGATGCCGACCTCGGCCCGGCCCGGCCTACTCGCTGACGGGCGCGTTGGCGTCGAGCGTCAGGTGAGGCTGGTCGCCGCCGCGACGCCCCGCGGCGTGGCTCGGCCCGCCGGGCGCCCGGCACCCGCTGGGCTACACTGCGCCCGACACCCCGCCGCTATCGTCTAGGGGACTAGGACGCCGCCCTCTCACGGCGGAAACCCGGGTTCGAATCCCGGTAGCGGTACTGACGACTGGTCCCCTAACTTGGGCGGACTCCGAGATGTGCCGACAGGTGCGGCTCATCTGCGCTCCATCTTTCGGGCACCGTAGACGATGTCTGCGGGGATGCGGCCTTGGGTGAGGCGGC
>JAWKKD010000013.1:0-163356 GCA_041393435.1 Solirubrobacterales bacterium
TAGTTGCCGTTGGCGTTGCGGACCTCGGGCGCGACGCTCGTCCACAGAGCGACGCAGCGCTCCTCGCCGATCGTCTCCCACGCGAGGGAGTCGGCGCGAGTGGCATGGAGCGCGTCACCGGCAAGAAGGTCATAGCCCTGGCCGTTGACCGCTACGCGCAAAGCGCCTGAGATGACTTGGACGACGGTCGGTCTGCCGGCCTCGTCAAACGGTGAATGACCTTGCTCGCCGGGCAGGCAGACCAGCGATCGCACCTGCAGGCGCAGGTCGGGGTGCGACAGGTCGCGCAGACCGGGCTCGTCGTCGATGTGCCCTTGGGACACGCGCCCGCGGTCGGCGCTGCGGAGGAGGCCGCTCAACGAGAGGTCCATGCTGTGCGTGATGCGCGACAGAACACGCAACGAGGGCACGTTGCGTCCAGACTCGATGGCGGCCAAGTATCCGGCCGAGACGCCGGCGGCGGCCGCAACATCGGCGAGCGTTCTTCCGAGCTCGAGCCGATGCTGACGGAGGCGTGCTCCGAGGCTGCTGGTCACCGAGTCCGTACTCATCACAGCAGGGCCGGGGCGTGGATCCATACGGTTTCGGCCGGGGTGTGAGATACGACCTCGACCGAGTGCGAGGTCTGCGCCGACTAGTGCATCCAGTCGCCGGGGTCGAGCACATGCTCCTTGCCGTCGACGACGATGCGCACGGAGCCCGAGAGGACAAAGGCGAACTCCTCGCCGACGTGCCGAAACTCGAGCACCGGGCCGCCCGGGTAGTGACGTCCGCGGATGACCGACAGGGGGCCCTGCGGTACCCGCGCGGTGATCAGCGAGTACTCCTCTCGGGAGTTGGGCTCCACGCGAAACCGCTCGGGGTCACCGGATCTCGTGATCTTCACGCTTGGTTCGTCCTGTTCGGGAAAGAGGTCTCCGACGTCGGTGTCCAGCGATGCCGCGATCACGGTCAACGCGGAGATCGAGGGGATCGCCGATCCCTTCTCTATCTGCGAGAGGTAGCTGGCGGTCAGGCCGGTATCGGCGGCCAGGGCCTCCAGCGTCAAGCCGGCATCGCGGCGCACGCGCCGCAACCTCTGAGCCAGACCATCGAAGAGCTCCACGACTGCAGCATAGCCGATCTGCCGCGTTGCTCTCAGTACGGTTCCGGTGCATAGGCCGGGCCCGGCGGCGCAGGTCCGGTTGCGAAATCGGTGGTCTCAGTTTAGGATTTGAAGGCGGAGATGCTTGAAACGTCGGTGCGGTAGCAGCTAGGTTTGCCGTCGTCCACCGACTGCAGAGACACTACGAGGAGGGTCGGGCATGCCGAAGATCTGGCGGGTCGGAGCTTGGAGAGGGGCCGTCGTCGCCGCTGCGATCGTCGCGACGCTTGGCGCGGTCGCATGCGGAAGCAGCGAGGGAGGGTCGTCTTCGTCGCCTGCCGCAACTGAAGGAGCCACGACCGGCGCCACGACCGGAGCCACGTCGGGCGCTGACGCAGCGAAGAAGGTGAAGATCGCGTACTTCGAGTTCGGCTCGGCGAACACGTACACGCAGGCATCGCTCGAGGGTGCGCGCGCTGAGGCCAAGAAGCTGGGCAACGTGGAAATCGTGCCATTCGACGGCAAGTTCGATGCGTCGAAGCAGGCGAGCGACATGCAGGACGCCTTGGCCACCGGCGGATATGACGGTTGGATGGTCTACCAGATGGGTCCGGCGGCGCTCACCTTTGCGAAGCAGGCGATCGACCAAGGGGTCAAGGTCGTCGGGGTGTTGGTCCCCTTCGGCCCAGACCCGGGGAAGGTCGAGCCGCAGCTCGAGGGCCAGCTCGCCAACACGTATCTCGATCATGCCCAGCTCGGACGCGATCTCGCCGACCTGACGGTCAAGGCGTGCGCCGACACCGATCCCTGCAAGGTCGAGTACCTCTACGGGTACAAGTCGCTGCCGTTTTCGAAGACGATCAAGGACGGATTTGACAACGTCATCAAGTCACATCCGTCCATCGAAGTGGTCACGGAGCAGGACGGCAAGTACTTGGCGGGGCCGTCGTACACCGTCACGCAGAACGCGCTCCAGGCGCACCCCGATCTCAATGTGGTGGTGACCGGTGGTAGCCAGATGACCCTCGGAGCCGAGCGCGCCGTCAACGCGGCCGGGAAGAAAGGCCAGGTCAAGCTGATCGGCTCGTACGGCAGCAAGCTGGGGGTCGATGCGGTCTGTCAGGGTCGCTGGTTCGGCGAGACGGTGTCCCTTCCCTACACCGAGGGACAGGTCGCGGTGGAGAGCATCGCCGACGCGGTCCGCGGGAAGCCGCTTCCTTATGGCCCCGCGCCCGATCTGGTCAAGCGCTTCAGCAAGGTCGGGAGCATCATCACAAAGGACAACTGCGCTGACTTCAAGCCGCAGTGGGAGGGCTAGACAGCATGAGCGAAGTCCCCGCCGCGCAGCCGCATGTCCGGCTGCGCGGCGTGTGCAAGCGATTCGGCGGTGTGCTCGCCGTCGATCACGTCGACGTCGACATCGAGTCTGGGATCGTTCACGCGTTGGTCGGCGAGAACGGAGCAGGCAAATCCACACTCGGCAAGATCGTCGCCGGCGTGCATGCGCCCGACAGCGGGGAACTTTGGGTCGACGGCCGCAGGGTCCACTATGGCGCTCCACACGACGCGCTCGCCCATGGCATCACGATGATCGCCCAGGAGCTCGCGCTCGTGCCGGCGCGCAGCGTGGTCGAGAACGTCTACTTGGGCGTGGAGAGTCACCGCGCCGGGCTTGTCCAACGACGGCGGATCCGGCAGCGCTACGACGCGTTGTGTGCAGACGTCGGCTTCTCCCTGCCCGCTGATCGGGCTGTCGGCTCTCTGTCGATCGCCGAGCAGCAGAAGGTCGAGATTCTGCGGGCGATCGCCCGCCGGGCGCGGCTCATCGTGATGGACGAGCCGACGGCGGCGCTTGGGCCGACAGAGATCGAACAGCTCATCGCCACGATCCGTCGGCTGCGGGATCGCGGGACGACCATCGTGTACGTGTCGCACTTTCTCGAGGAGGTCCTGGCGATTGCGGACACGGTTACCGTGATGCGGGACGGGCGCGTCGTGAGAACCTCTCCGGCGGCAGGCGAGACGCCGGCAACGCTGGTCACCGCGATGCTCGGACGGCGCATGGACCAAGCGTTTCCGGCGAAGGTCTTCCCCGACGATGCGGCGCCTACCGTGCTGTCGGTCCGCGGTCTGTCTGTCGCTCCCTTGGTCCACGATGTGTCGTTCGACGTGCGCGCGGGCGAGATCGTCGGACTGGCCGGGCTGGTCGGCAGCGGCCGGTCGGAGACAGCACGGGCGATCTTCGGCGCCGAGCGACTGGATGACGGCACGATCCATCTCGACGGGCAGGAGATCAGGCCCAGCTCGACGCGCGAAGCCATCGACCACGGCATCGCGCTGATTCCGGAGGATCGAAAGGGTCAAGGGCTCCTGATGAGGCGCTCGGTCATCGAGAATGTGACGCTGCCGCACCTGGAGTTGGTCACCAAAGGCGGCGTTGTCGCTCGCAACCTCGAACGGCGGCGCAGTGACGCGGTGGTCGAGTCGGTCGCGATCGATCGGGCCAAGCGGGCGGTCGCGGTCGAAACGCTCTCGGGCGGAAATCAACAGAAAGTGATGTTCGCGAAGTGGCTGCTCGCCCGTCCGCGGGTATTGATCGCCGACGAGCCGACGCGCGGCGTTGACGTCGGCGCCAAGCGCGCCATCTACGACTTCCTGCAGACGCTGGCCCAGGAGGGCATGGCGGTCGTCGTCATCTCTTCGGATGTCGACGAGATCATCGGTCTGGCGCACCGCATCGTCGTTCTGCGTGCCGGCCGCGGCGTCGATGAGTTGGATGGGCGAATCGCCACTGAGGATGACGTTATCCACGCAGCGTTCGGTACCTCTGTCGCGGCGTGACGGCACAGTTTGAGGAGCCATACATGACAGAGCAGATAGTCGCCTCAGTGGATACGTCAAAGCCGACGGCGATGGGACGTCTGCGCACCCGCCTCGTGATTCGCGACTACGCCATCGTGGTGAGCTTCCTGGCTCTGTTCATCACGCTCAGCGTCGCGAGCAGCGCCTTCCTGACGAAGGCCAACCTCCTGAACCTGCTGGATCAGTCGACGGCGATCGGCATCATCGCCTGCGCTGGCACGTTCGTCATCATCGCCGGCGGATTCGACCTCTCGGTTGGCGCCATCTACGCCCTTACCGGGGTGATCGCCGCGAAGATGGCCTTGCAGATCGACCCGGTCATTGGTCTGGCGCTTGGGTTGGCGGTCGGCGTCGTGGCGGGTCTGATCAACGGGCTCATCATCACCTGGGGGCGGGTGAACTCGTTCATCGCCACGCTCGCGGCGGCGCTGGTGATCGTCGGGACGGCTTCCGCGATCACGAACGGTGAGCTGATCACTGTTGTGGATCCCGCGTTCACCGTGCTCGGGACGGACAAGCTGCTTGGCGTCAAGTACTCCATCTGGATCTTCGTGGTGGTGATCGCCGCGTCGTGGTTCCTGCTGGATCGGACGCAGCTGGGCCGCTACATCTACGCGGTCGGCGGGAACGCCGCCGCGGCGTCCCTGTCGGGCGTACGCGTGGCACGGGTGCGCGTGATCACGTTCTGCTTGTCGGGCTTTGCGGCTGGCCTGGCCGGCATCATCATCGCGTCGCGAAACGCAACCGGACAGTCGGACTCCGGGATGGGTCTCGAGCTCAGCGTGATCGCCGCCATCGTCATCGGCGGCACCAGCATCGTCGGTGGCGAGGGAGCGATCTGGCGGACGGTCATCGGAGTCTTGTTGCTGGCGATGATCAACAACGGGTTCAACCTGCTGAACTTCAATCCCACCTATCAGCAGATGGTGCAAGGCGGCATCATCCTCATCGCGGTCATCGCCGACGCCCGCGCTCGAGGGCGCCTTCGGGCGGCCTGACGCTCCTCAGCTCTCCTCGGGCGCGATCGCCGACCACTTGGCCAGGAAGTCCTCGACCTCCAGCTGGGCCAGGTCGGCGTGCAGGGCGCGGGCCATGCGGGTCGCCTCGCGCGCCTCGCGGTCCCAGAACAGGACCGTCTCGACCGTCTCGATGTCGACGATCTCCAGGCGGTCGATACGGCCGGGGCCGGCGAGCCAGGCGGGCATCCGGCTGCCGCGGCCGTGCAGGAGCCGCAGGCGCCGGTTGGCTCTCATCGCGCCACCGCGAGCGTCGCGGCGGCGCGCTCGGGCGCGTCCTCGCCGGTGAACGCCTGGCCGTCGGCGAGCACGACGGCCGGGACCGCCGTGACGCCGGCGCTGGCCGCCGCCAGCGCGTCATGGGTCGAGCGCAGCTCCGCGCCCTTCAACACGGCGCGCGGGTGCAGCTCGCACGCGGCGGCGGCGATCAGCACGGAGTCCTGATCGGCGAGCGAGCGCCCGCCGCACCACGCCTGGCGAAACGCGGCCAGCGCGAACGCCACCGCGCGGCCGGTGCCCTTCGCGTACGTCGCCGCGCGCATGGCGAACGCCGAGTCGAACGGCACCTCGGCCGGCCAGCGCACCCGCTGCAGGTCGAGCGCCGCGGCGCGCCGCTCGATCTCCGCCCGCCAGATCTCCTCCTCGGCCGCGCAGCGGAAGCCCTGGCCCTCGACGGGCCCGCCGGCCAGGTGGACCGGCACCCACTCGGTCGCCACCGGCATCACCTGCAGGATCCGCTCGGCGACCAGCCAGCAGGACGGCGACGCGAGGTCGAAGAGAAAGCGCGCGTGCGCCGGCTCAGCCGTGGATGAGCCAACCGTCAGCGGCACGTGCGGCCTCCATGACCGCCTCCGACATCGTCGGGTGGCCGTGGATGATGCGCGCGACCTCGGGGTAACCGCCCTCGAGCGCGCGCACGTTGACCAGCTCCTGGATGAGCTCCGTCGACTTCGAGCCGACGATGTGGCCGCCCAGCAGCTCGCCGTAGGTGCGGTCGCCGACGACCTTGACCAGGCCGCTGCGGTCGCCGTAGACGGTGCCCGCGCCGACCGCGCCGTACTGCAGCTTGCCGACGACGACATCGTGCCCGGCGTCGCGCGCCTGCTGCTCGGTCAGCCCGAAGCTGGCGACGTTGGGGGTGCAGAACGTGGCGCGCGGGATGTCGACGTACTCGATCGGGTGCGTCGACTGGCCGGCGGCGTCCTCGACGGCGATGACGCCCTCGTCAGACGCCTTGTGCGCCAAAGCGGGGCCCGCCACGAGATCGCCGATCGCCCAGATCCCCGGCGCGGTCGTGCGCAGCGCCCCGTCGACCTTCAGCAGCCCGCGATCGTCGATCTCCACGCCCGCCTGCCCGAGGCCGAGCGCGTCGACGTCCGGGCCGCGGCCGGCGGCGATGATCAGCCAGTCGACCTCGCCTTGCTGATCCCCATAGGTGAACGTCACGCTGTTGGCGCCGGCCGCGACGTTCTCCACGAACGTCTTGGTCAAGATCTGCATTCCCTGCTTGCGCAGCCCACGCTCGGCAAGCTTGGAGATGTCGGCGTCCTCGGTCGGCAGCACCCGATCGAGCGCCTCGAACAGCAGCACCTCGGTGCCCAGCCGCGCGTAGGCCGAGGCGATCTCCGCCCCCGACGCGCCCGCGCCGACGACCGCGATCCTGCGCGGCAGCTCCGACAGCGCCCACGCCTCCTCGGTGCCGATCACCCGCCCGCCGAACTGCGCGCCCGGGATCGGCTTCTTGACGCTGCCGGTGGCGAGGATCACGTTCTTGGCCTCCAGCACCTGGTCGCCCACCGCGACCTGGCCCTGGCCCGCCAGCCGAGCCTCGCCCATCACGACCTCGACCTTGTTCTTCTTCAACAGGCCGCCCACACCGCCGGTCAGCGTCGTGATGACCTTCTCGCGGCGCGCCATCACCGCCGCGTAGTCCACCTCCGGCTCGCCTACCTTGATGCCGAAATCGCCGGCCTCGCGCACCTCCGCCAGCACGTCGGCCACGCGCAGCACCGCCTTGGCGGGGATGCACGCGTAGTTCAGGCAGCGCCCGCCGATGGTGTCCTTCTCCACCACCGCGGTCTTCATGCCCAGTTGCGCGGCCCGGATCGCGGCGACGTACCCGCCAGGTCCAGAGCCGATGACGATCGTGTCAAACGAGGAAGAGTCAGCCATGGCGGGGCGGGAGTCTATGAAACCCCAGCCTGTCCGCCCGTCTGGGGTGCTCGCTCGTAGGCCTGGATGCGCGCCATGACCCGGATGAGCTTCCACGCCAGCCACCCGCTGAGGCCGATCACGACCAGGCAGACGAGCAGCCCCCACCAGTTCGACACGACGACGAGCGCGATCGCGGCCATGATGATCTGGAACGCCAGGAACGCCTCGAAGCCGAGCACCGCCCAGTAGCGCGTGCGGTACATGCCGAACGCGGCGAGCAGCAGCACGCCGGCGATGAGGATCGCCCCGATCCACGAGCCGCCGCTCTGGGCCAGGTCGCTGTTGGTCGCCGCACCGACGATCACGAGCACCGCGAGCAGCGCCGCCACCACGACGGCGACGTTCAGCGACGTCGTGCGCTCGCCGGGGGCCAGGGGGACGAGCACGGCGCGGATCTCGTCGTCGCGCCGGCGGCCGCGGGCGTAGCCCGCCTCCATGCGCTCGCGCGGGGTCGGCGGGGCGGGCTCGGTCGAGCTCGGGGTCGGCGGGGCGGGCTGCGTGGGGGCGGTGGCGCCCCCGCGCTTACGCCGCGTTCGCTGGCTCACGCCGGGTCTCCAACGTCTCGCGCAGACGGTGCGCGGCGCCGCGCGGGTCGGCCGCCTCGGCGATCGCGCGCACGACCGACACGCGTGGCGCCGGCCCCGAGCACCGCGGCGACGTTGCCCTCGTCGATGCCGCCGATGGCAAACCACGGCATGCGGGCGTGCGCGGCGGCGTAGCGGACGAGGCTCGAGGCCCACCGCCGGGCGGCCCGCCTTGGTCGGCGTCGCGTGGACCGGCCCGACGCCGATGAGGTCCGCGTCCGCCGCGTCGATGTCGGCCGGCGTGTGCGTCGACAGCCCGACGAGGCGGCCGGCGCCCACGATCTCGCGGGCGTGCGCGACCGGCATGTCGTCCTGGCCGACGTGCACGCCGTCCGCGTCGACGGCGGCGGCCAGGTCGGGGCGGTCGTTGACGAAGAACAGCGCGCCCGCCGCCGCACACAGGTCACGTGCGACGGCGGCCGCAGCGAGCACGGCCTCGTCCGGCGCCGCCTTGGCGCGCAGCTGGAAGAGGTCGACGCCGCCCTCGAGCGCCGGCCCGAGCACGTCCGCGAGCGGGCGCCCGCCCGGGCGGTCGGAGGCGATCAGGTACAGGCGCGCGGTTTGCAGGCGGGCACGGCGGTCCATGCGTTCGAGGCTACACTCCGATCAACGGGAGCCTCAACGGCTGAGAGGGCGACAGCGTCGTCGCCGACCGTCAATACCTGACCCGGGTAATGCCGGCGAAGGGAGGAGCCTTGTCGAGACAGAGCAACGCGAGCTGGGATGTGGTCGTCGTGGGGGGCGGCATCGTCGGCCTGTTCGCCGCGTGGCGCGCGCTCGAGCGCGGCCGCGACGTGGTCGTGCTCGATGCCGGTGCGCAGGACGGCACCGCCTGGCCCGTCGCCGCCGGCATGCTCGCCCCCATCTCCGAGGCGCAGTTCGGCGAGTCCGGCCGCCGCGCCGTCGAGCTCGGGCTGGCCGCCGCCGCCCGCTGGCCCACCGCCGCCCGCGAGCTCGGCGAGGCGTCGGGGATCGACCCCGGCCTGCGCACGGACGGGACGCTCGTGCTCGGCCGCGACCGCGACGAGGCCGAGGCGCTCGACCGCGAGCGGCGCTATCGCGAGCAGCTCGGCCTCGCCGTGACGCCGCTGCTGCCGAGCGCGGCCCGCCGCGCCGAGCCCGCCCTCGCCCCCACGCTGCGCGCCGCGATGGAAGTCCTCGACGACTACTCGATCGACCCCCGCCGGGTCGTCGCCGGCCTGCGCGCCGTCCTCGGCGACGCGGTCCGCGATGGCGAGCGGGTCGCCGAGCTGCGCGCCGGCGAGGTCGCCCTCGAGTCGGGCGAGACCGTGTCCGGACGGCGGGTCGTGCTCGCCGCCGGCGTGTGGTCGGCCGAGCTGGCCGACGTCCCCGTGCGCCCGGTCAAGGGCCAGGTCATCCGCCTGCGCGACCCGCAGGGCCCCGGCCTGCTGACGCGCACGCTGCGCTTCTCGTCGACCTACCTGGTGCCGCGCGGCGACGGCCGCTACGTGCTCGGCGCGACGAGCGAGGAGCGCGGCTTCGAGACGACCGTCACCGCCGGCGGCGTGTACGAGCTGCTGCGCGAAGCGGGCGAGCTCGTGCCCGGCATCTCGGAGCTGATCGTGGAGGAGACGATGGCCGGGCTGCGGCCGGCGACGCCGGACACGCTGCCGCTGATCGGGGAGCGCGACGGGATCGTGCTCGCCACCGGCCACGGCCGGGACGGCATCCTGCTGTCGGCGCTGAGCGGCGACCTCGTGGCCGCGCTGCTGGCCGGCGAGGATTCGAGCGCGCCCGCCCCGCCCGCCTCGCTGCTCGCCCTCTGCGACCCCGCCCGGTTCGATCGCGCCCCCGACCCGAGCCCGGACGTCGTCGGATGATCCGCGTCAACGGCACCGATCGCGAGATCGCCAGGGCCACGGTCGCCGCGCTGGTGGCGGAGGCTCGGCGTGCCCGCCGGCGGCCGCGGCGTCGCCGTGGCCGTCGACGGCGAGGTCGTGCCGCGCGCGGAATGGGAGGCCACCGCGATCGCCGACGGCGCCGCGGTGGAGATCGTGACCGCCGTTGCGGGAGGATGAGCCGATGAGCGCGCAGGCGCATATCGCCCACGCCCAGGCCGAGGCCGCCGCGCGCGGCCCGTTCGTCATCGCGGGACGCGAGCTGCGCTCGCGGCTCGTCCTCGGCACCGGCGGCTTCTCGTCGCTCGAGCTGCTCTCGGCCGCCATCGAGGCGTGCGGGGCCGAGCTCGTCACCGTCGCGCTGCGGCGCATCGATCCGAGCGCGCGCGGCTCGCTCGTCGATGTCCTCGACGCGGCGGGCGTCGAGCTGCTGCCGAACACCGCCGGCTGCTTCACCGCCCGCGATGCGGTGACCACGGCCCGCCTGGCCCGCGAGGCGTTTGGCACCGACTGGGTCAAGCTCGAGGTCATCGGCGACGAGCGGACGCTGCTGCCCGACGCCGTCGAGCTCGTGCTCGCCGCCGAGCAGCTCGTGGCCGACGGCTTCGTCGTGCTGCCCTACACGACCGACGACCCGGTTCTCGCGCGCCGCCTGGAGGACGTGGGTTGCGCGGCGGTCATGCCGCTCGGCTCGCCGATCGGCTCGGGCATGGGCATCGCCAACCCGTACAACCTCGCGCTCATCCGCGAGCAGACCGACCTGCCGGTGATCCTCGACGCCGGGGTCGGCACCGCGTCCGACGCGGCGCTGGCGATGGAGCACGGCTGCGACGGCGTGCTGTGCGCCAGCGCGATCTCGCGCGCGCAGGACCCGGTGGCGATGGCCCGTGCGATCCGCGGCGCCGTCGACGCCGGCCGGCTCGCGCTCGAGGCCGGGCGCATCCCGCGCCGGCGCTACGCCGAGGCGTCCTCGCCGATGCACGGCCTGGCGGAGCTGTCGGGCGGCGGTTGAGCGCGGTCGACGACCTGCTCGACGTCTTCGGCTCGGCTTGGTCGGGGCGCGAGCGCTCGGCCTTCGCGTCCTGCTGCGCGCCCGACGTCCACTACGAGGACCCGCTGACCCACGGCGCGCGCCACGGCCTCGACGCCCTCGCCGACCACGCCACGCTGCTGTGGCACGCGTTCCCCGACGCCCGGGTCGAGCGCGCGGGCGAGCGCCTGACCGACGGCCGCTTCGTCGCCGCTCCGGTGCGGGTCGCCGGCACGCACCGCGGCGACCTCGCGCGCCTGCCCGCGACCAAGCGCGCGATCGCGCTGCACGCCGTGCTGTACTGCGAGCTCGATCCCGAGGGGACGCGGCTGTGGCGGGTCCGCGCGTTCTTCGACGCCTACGAGGCCGCGGCCCAGCTCGGGGTGCTGCCGCGGCCCGGCACGGTCGGCGAGCGGGCGCTCATGCTCCTGCGCGGGTTCGGCCTGCGGTCGTGAGCGCCGGCGCCCGGCGGCTCAGCGCACGGTGATGGTGCCGGTCATCCCCGGGTGCAGCGTGCACTCGTACGCGATCTTGCCGGCCTTCTGCGGCGTGAACTTGAACGTGCCGCCGTTGCCGAACTGCGGGGACTTGAAGTCGGCGCCGGAGTCGGCCACCACGTCGTGGTCGACCGTGTCGAGGTTCTTCCACTCGATCGTCTGGCCCTGGTCGACGGTGATGTCCTTGGGCGCGAACTGGATGTTCTTCATGTCGACGGTCACGGTGCCGCCGCCGCCCGAGGCGCCGGTGGAGGCGGGGGCCGACGTGGCCGTCGCCGTCGAGCCCGAGTTGTCGGAGCCGCAGCCCACGGCGACGAGCGCCGCGGCGGCGAGGAGGAGGACGAGGAGGCGTCTCATAACATCTAGCCTGACGTTGGGGGAGTGGCGTTCCTTCCCAGTGTGACCACCACCGGGGCATGGTCAGACAAGTTCCCCCGGTTGGGGGTGTCGATCGCGACCGGCTCGAGCCCCCGGACGAGGACGTGGTCGACGCCGTGGCCGCCGGCGGTCGCGAACCCGTCCACCCGCGGGGCGCGCACGTTGAAGTCGCCGCCGAGCACGATCGGCGCGGCGGCCGCCCAGCGGCGCACCGTCGCCGCCGCCAGCGCGATGTCGGCCTGGGCGCGCGTCTCGGCATGCACCTGCGCGTGGAGGTTGGCGATCCACAGGCCCTCCCAGTGGACCGCCTGCACGACGCGGCGCTCGGGCCACCAGCGCAGCCGCCGCGTCGCGCGCGCCTCGATGCGGCCGTGGCGGACGAGGATCGCGTTGGCTCCGCCGCCGCTGGACTTCATGACGTCCGGCCAGCGGCGGGCGAGCGCGCGGCGCACGGGCAGCAGGCCGTTGCGCGAGGTCAGCGCGGTGGCGTGGTCGTCGCCGGGCAGCGCCGGCGGCCACCACGGCGGCACCTCCTGCAGCAGCGCCACGTCCCAGGCCCAGCCCGCGAGCGCCGCGGCGAACGCGTCCTGCAGGTCGTGGCCCGCGGGCGGGACGGCACGGCCGTGGAACAGATTCCAGGTGAGGATGCGCATGAGGCGTATGCTTCCGCGCTTCGCCATGGCACGCCACTTCCTCACCGGCGCCGAGCTGACGCCCGCCGAGCTCGCCGCGCTTCTCGACCGCGCGCTGGAGATGAAGCGCGCGCCGCTGGCCGCCCGTCCGCTGGAGGGGCGCGCCGTCGCGCTGCTGTTCGAGAAGCCGTCGACGCGCACGCGCGTGAGCTTCGAGGCCTGCATCTTCGAGCTCGGCGGCCACCCGCTCGTGCTGCGCAGCGACGAGATGCAGCTCTCCCGCGGCGAGTCGCCGCGCGACACCGCGCTCGTGCTCTCGCGCCACGTGGCCGCGATCGGCATGCGCACCGGCCCCGACGCGCTGCTGGCCGAGCTCGCCGCCCACGCGAGCGTCCCCGTCGTCAACATGCTCACCGCCGGCCACCACCCGTGCCAGGCGCTCGCGGACCTGCTGACGCTGCGCGAGGCGTTCGGGCAGCTCGAGGGCCTGCGGCTCGCCTACGTCGGCGACGGCAACAACGTCGCCCGGTCGCTGGCGGTCGTGGGGGCGTTGGCCGGGGTCGAGGTCGTGGTGTCCGCGCCGCCCGGCTATCAGCTCGAGCCGGTCGCCGGGGCGCGGCTCGTCGAGGACCCGGCCGAGGCGGTCGCCGGTGCCCACGCCGTGTACACCGACGTGTGGGTGTCGATGGGCGACGAGGCGACCGCGGACGAGCGCCGCCGCGCGCTGGCTCCCTACCGGATCGACGACGCGCTGCTCGACCGCGCGGCGCCCGGGGCGATCGCGCTGCACTGCCTGCCCGCCCACCCGGGGGAGGAGATCACGGCCGAGGTGCTCTACGGCGACCGCCAGCGCATCTGGGACCAGGCGGAGAACCGCCGCCACGCGCAGAAGGCGCTGCTGGAGCTTCTCGTCAGCTGAGATACGCTCGCGGTCGTTTCCTGGCCAGGAGGACCCCATGCCCCAGCCGAAGTCGAACGCCCGCCGGTCCGCGCAGCGGCGCAGCGGGGCGGCCCGATCCGGCGCCGAGCGCGCCACGGCCAAGGCGCCGCCCCCCGAGGCCGCCGGCCAGGATCTCCTCGACCTGCTGGCCCGGGGACTGGTGCTGACCGTCGACCGGGTGCAGGAGGCGATGGACGACGCGGTCCGTCGCGGGCGCATGACCCGCGGCGACGCCGAGGACCTCGTCCACGCGCTCGTCGAGGCGGGGCGCCAGCAGACCGACGACCTGCGCGCCGAGATCGAGGCGCTGATCGGCCGCTCGCTGGACCTCGCCGGCGGCGCCGCGCGCGAGGCGGGCGACCGGCTGCGGCGCGAGGGCGACCGTGCCCGCCGGGCGGTGGGGCTCGGCGCGTTGCCCATCGGCGGCTACGACGACCTGACCGCCGCGCAGATCGTCACCCGCCTGGGCGACCTCTCGCCGGCCGAGCTGCGCAAGGTGCGCGACCACGAGCGCCGGCACGCCAACCGCAAGACGGTGCTGGCGGCGGTGGAGAAGCGCCTCGCCTGACCTGCGCGCGACGCATGGCGATTTCTTTCGCGTGGGACGAAGCTCATCGCCACGGGTCGTCGCGGCACTAGCCTCGGACGGGTGGAGGCCTCCACCCGCACCCGTCCCGATCTCGGCGCCGAGCTCGAGGTGACCGTCGACGCGCTCGCTCACGGCGGGCGCGGCGTCGCCCGGCTCGACGGCTACGTGCTGTTCGTCGCGGACGCGATCCCCGGCGACCGCGTGCGCGCGGTCGTCACCCGGCGCAAGCGCCACTACGGCGAGGCGCGCACGCTCGAGGTGCTCGAGCCCGGCCCGGACCGGATCGCGCCGGTCGCCGACCACCCGGGCGCGCCGTGGCAGGTGCTGCCCTACGAGCGCCAGCTGCAGGTCAAGCAGGAACAGGTCGACGACGCCCTGCGCCGCATCGGCCGGCTCGACGGCTTCCTGCTCGAGCCGATCGTGCCCGCGGTCGAGCAGTGGCGCTATCGCAACAAGGTCGAGTTCTCGTTCGGGACCGACGAGGCGGGGACCCTGCACTGCGGCTTTCACCCGCCCGGCCGCTGGGACCTCGTCGCGCCGATGGGCGACTGCCTGCTCGTCTCCGAGCGCGCGAACGCCGCCCGCCGCCAGGTGCTCGACTGGGCGCGCGCCCAGGGCCTCGCCGCCCACGACCGCCGCGCTCACGACGGCCTGCTGCGCAACCTCGTCGTCCGCGAGGGGCGGCGCACCGGCGAGCTGCAGGTCCGTCTCGTCACCGCGCACGGCGAGCTCGACGCCGACTCGCTGATCGACGCCGTCGACTGCGAGGGGCTGTTCTGGACGCGCACCGACGCGCTGGCCGAGACGACGGCCGGTGGGGAGACCGACCTGCTCGCCGGCGACGTGACGATGGCCGAGGAGCTGTGCGGCCTGCGGTTCGCGATCTCGCCGAACGCGTTCTTCCAGACCAACACCGAGATGGCCGAGCGGCTCTACGGCGTCGCGGGCGAGTACGCGGCGCTGACCGGCTTCGAGCGCGTCTACGACCTGTTCTGCGGGATCGGGACGATCGGCCTGTCGCTCGCGCCGCGTGCCGGCGAGGTGTGGGGCGTGGAGATCGTCGAGCCGGCGGTGGCCGACGCGATCGCCAGCGCCCGCGCCAACCAGGTGACGAACGCGAGCTTCTTCGCCGGCGACGTGCGCACGTCGATGCGCGAGCTCGTCGAGCGCGCGGGCCGCCCCGACGTGGTCGTCGTCGACCCGCCACGCTCCGGCCTGTCGCAGAAGATCGTGCGCCGGATCGTCGAGGCGGGACCCAAGCGCGTGGTGTACGTCTCGTGCAACCCGACGACCCTGGCCCCCAACGCGGCTCAGCTCGCCGAGGCCGGCTACGCGCTGCGCCGCGTGCGGCCGGTCGATATGTTCCCGCAGACGCCGCACATCGAGTGCGTCGCGCTGCTCGAGCGCGCGTAGCGAGCAGCCCAGGCGGGCCTACGATGCGCCGGTGCCGCTTGCCGCGGCCGAAGCGCGGGCTGGCCGCTCCGGATGCAGCCGCTCTTGGACCAACAGGTTCTGGACGACCTGGACGGCGATGGATCCCTCTCCGACCGCGGACGCCACCCGCTTGATGGACGCGTGCCGGACGTCGCCGGCCGCCAGCACGCCCGGCATGCTGGTCTCGAGCCGGAACGGCCGCCGCTCGAGCGGCCAGCCGGAGTCCTTGGGCAGGTCGTCGCCGGTGAGCAGGAACCCGTGCTCGTCTTTCGCGATCTCCGTGGGAAGCCACGTGGTGTACGGGTGCGCACCGATCAGCACGAAGAGCGCATCGGCGGCGACGCTGTGGCGCACACCAGTCGCGCTCTCACGCAGCACGAGGTCCTGGAGACGGCCGTCGCCTCCGCCGTCGGCCACGGCGGTACCGGTGCGCACCGTGATGTTGGGCGTGGCTTCGATCTCTCGGACCAGGTAATGCGACATCCCGGCGCCGAGCGACTGCGCGCGCACCACCAGAGTGACCTGCCGGGCGTAATGGGCAAGGTGCAGGGCGGCTTGCCCGGCCGAGTTGCCGCCACCGGCGACGAACACCTGCTTTCCGCTCAGTCCGGGCGCCTCTGACGCCGGGCCGCCGTAGAAGATCCCCGCGCCGATCAGGCCCTCGAGCGGGGGCACCCCCAGCCGCCGATAGCTGACCCCGGTGGCGAGGATCACCGCCCTGGCGTTGATGCGCCGACCGTCCTCGAGCGACACATCGAGCTTCTGTCCCGACCGCGTGATCGCGGCCGCGCGATGCATGAGCAGAAAGCTCGCCCCGAAGACCGACGCCTGCTCGTAGGCTTGCTCCGCGAGCCGCGCGCCGCTGAGGCCTTTGGGAAAGCCCAGGTAGTTGCGGATCAACGAGCTCGATCTCGCCTGTCCGCCGATGCCCCCTTCGTCGATCACCAGGATCCGCAAGCCCTCGGAGGCGCCGTACACCGCGGCCGACAGCCCCGCCGGGCCCGCGCCCACGATCACGAGATCGAAGGCCTGCGCTCCGAGGTCTGGGGGTGCGCCGGCGGCCTGAGCGATCTCGGCATCGGAGGGATCGCTCAGCACCTGGCCGTCGGGGAGGATCATGAGCGGCAGGCGTGCCCCCGGGTCCGCCCGGTTGAGCAGGTGCCGACCCTCGTCGGAATCGGCCAGACAGAAGGTGTGCGGCACCGCGCAGCTCTGGAAGACCTCTCTGAGCTGATAGGCCCTCCCCGACCACTCCTCGCCCACGATGTGGACGGTGTGCGGGACGATGCGCTGCTCTGTCGCCCACTCGAGCAGGAAGCTGGTGATCGCCTCGTGGAACAACTCGTCCTGCGAGACCGCCGGCCTCGACACGTAGTAGTCGATTCGGCCCAGCGACCTCGCCTCGAGGATGGTCTCCGCCGTCGACCTGTCGGCCCAGGCGCCCAGAGGGACCAGCAGGGCCCGCCTGGCGTGCGGGTGCAGCCGGCGCGCCAGCTCGAACAGTCCGACGGCGCCCGCCACGCGATCGCCCACGAGTACCAGAGCCACGCTCTCGCCCGCGCGCTCCAGGTCCGTGAGGATCTGCACCGCAGCATCCGGATCGGCCAGGCCCTCCACGCGATAGTCGCGTCCGTAGCGCCGGACGAGTTGCGCCTCGACGACTTCGAGGTCGGCCGGTCCATCAACGGCGACGAGGACGGGGGGCATACCGGGGCAAGGCGACCCTACTGGGTCGTGCTGCGCCTGTGGGGGTCTTGGTTGGAGCATCATGGATGCCGAACCGTGCATATCGATCAGCGTCGACCACGAGGGAGCACGACGACCGGACGCGATGGAGCCTCGAGCGATGCTCGCCGGCGACGACATCGAGTACGTCGCGATGCTCGCCGGCACCGTCCGACCCGCCGATTGCCGGCGACGGTCACGCCGCTGAGCGTGGCGTCGGTCGTCGCCTATCTCGCCGCCCTGGTGGTCATCGAGGTGTCCGGCACGCCGGATTGGCAGGAGCTCGCGGCCTCGCCGGACGCCGTGGCTCACGGTCGCGTGTGGCTGCTGCTGACCAGCGGGCTGGTGGTCGAGGGGGCCGAGGTGGCGCAGATCGTCGTGCTCGCGGTGGTCCTCGCCCTGGCGCTGTGGCGGTTGGGCGCGGTGCGGCTGTGGGCGGTGGCGCTGGCGGCGCATGTCGGCGCGGCGCTCGTCGCCTACGCCGGCGTCGGGGTGCTGTGGCTGATCGACCGCTCGCTGGTCGACGCACGCGAGCCCGACTACGGGATCTCGGTGGTCATGGCGGGCGCGCTCGGCGCGCTGGCGGCGGCCGGGGGAGCGCGGACGGCGCTCGTCGTCGGCGTGCTCGCCGTCGCCGGGTTCGGGATCGGCATCGTCGACGCCTCGGCGCTGGCCAACGCCGAGCATCTGCTCGGGTTCGCGATCGGCGCCGCGACGTTGTTCCTGCTCGACCGCCGGTGGCCGCGCGCCGGGGCCGGGTACCCTGCGGGGTCGTGAAGGCAGTGACGATCCGCGAGGGCGGCGTGCTCGAGCTCGCCGACCATCCCGACCCCCAGCCGGGCGCCGGCGAGGTGCTCGTTCGCGTCCGCGCGGCCGGGCTCAACGGCGCCGACATGCTCCAGCGCCGGGGCGGCTACCCGGCGCCGGCGGGCGCCCCGGCCGACATCCCGGGCCTGGAGCTGGCGGGCGAGGTCGTCGCGTGCGGCCCGGCGGCGACCCGCTTCGCCGTGGGCGATCGCGTCATGGGCATCGTCGGCGGGGGCGGGCAGGCCGAGCTCGCCGCCGTCCACGAGCGCCAGCTCATGCCGGTGCCCGACGGTCTCGACTGGGCGCAGGCGGGCGGGCTGCCCGAGGTCTTCACCACCGCCCACGACGCGATCTTCACCCAGGGCGGGCTGCGCCCCGGCGAGCGTCTGCTCGTCCACGGCGCGGCGGGCGGGGTGGGCACCGCGGCGGTCCAGCTTGGCGCGGCGGCGGGCGCGCGGGTCACGGCCACCGTGCGCAACCCCGACGCGCGCGCCGCGGTGGCCGAGCTCGGCGCCGAGCTGGTTGTCGAGCCGGAGGGCTTCGCCGGCCACGGTCCGTTCGACGTCGTGCTCGAGCTCGTCGGGGCGCCGAACGTGCCCGACGACGTCAAGCGCTGGCCATGGACGGGCGGATCGTCGTCATCGGCGTCAGCGCGGGATTCAAGGCCGAGGTCAACCTGCTCGCGCTGATGGGCAAGCGCGGGACGCTGCGCGCGTCCACGCTGCGGGCCCGGCCGCTCGAGGAGAAGGCGCTCACCGCGCGGGCGGTCGAGCGTGAGGTGCTGCCGGCGGTCGCCGCCGGTCGCATCCGCGTGCCGGTGGCCGAGACGTTCGCGCTCGCCGACGCGACCGCGGCCTACGATCGCTTCGCCGCGGGCGGCAAGCTCGGCAAGATCGTCCTGCTGCCCTGACCCGCCCGCCGCGGCGCGGGTCGATCCGACCCTGCACCCGCAGGCGACGCGAGCTCGCCATGGCCGCGAGCTCGCCGCGGCCAGGCCACCCGCTACCCGGCGTCAGGATCGTCGGGCATCGCTTCGGCCTCGAGCGCGTGCACGCTGCACAGGGCCGGGCCGCCGCTCTCGAGCGCCGCCACCAGCTCGTCGTCGGTGAGCTTGGCCCCGCACACCTCGCAGTGCTCGCCGACGCTCTCGATGCCTTCCTGCTCTTCGAGGTCCATGCCCGCTACCGTAGCGCGCACGGGCGCGGGACCGTGCTTCAGTTCCCCTTGCGCGACGGCGCCACGACGGGCTTGCCGTCCGGACCGGTCTTCGGGGCGGTCGCCTTGGCGGCGCCGGTCGGCTCAGGGCGCTCCTCGTCAGCCTCCGTGACGCCGGACGGGCCGAACTCGACGTCGTCGGCGGCCTCGCTGGCCGGGGAGCGCTGGTCGTCGGCGATGCTGGGTCGATCGTGTTCGCTCATGCCGCACCGTTACCCCGTCGCGAACGGGCTACGCGCCGATCCGGCGTCAGTACGGCGGCAGATCGGCGTACCAATCGCCGAGCACCCGGAACGCCCGCCAGAAGGCGCGCTTGGCCGCCTCCTCGTCGAGCGCGTCGTCGATGTTGGGGACGTAGAGCGCCTCGATCGACGGGGTGAGCTGCTGGATGGCGCCCAGCGCCGGCTCGAGCGGGCGGGCCAGCGGCAGCGCGACGTCGTTGAGCGCGGCCAGCGCGTCGGCGCCCATGACCACGACGATCTTCGGGGCGACGATCGCGATCTCCTCGACGATCCGCGCGATGCAGCCGGGCTCGGCGAGCGCGGGGTCGCCGACCGAGCACTTCACGCACAGCGTCCCGTAGACGGCGAGCGGGTCGATGTCCAGGCGCTTGAGCGACTTCATCAGCGCGGTGCCGGCCCGGCCGTAGAACGCGACGCCCTCCTCGATCTCCGAGGGGGTGGCGGCGTACTTGAGCAGCATCACGTCGGCCTGAGGGTGGCCGGAGCCGAGGACCGGCATGAGGTTGCTGTGCGGGCAGTGCGGGCACGACTGCAGGTCGCGCGTCAGCGCGTTGAGCTCGCGGATGGCGCGCTCGAGGTACTTCTCTCGGATCTCGTCGTCGGTGGCCCGCATGGCGTCGCGGGTCAGATTCACCGGCTCGCCCTGCGGTCCCTGCGCCTGCATCACGACTTGCGCGTCGCGCGCCGCACCCGGCGGGCGCGGCGGGCCTCGCGGGCGCCCGCCGGCGTGGCCTTGGTCTGCAGGAACTTCAGCGCCTGGACGTAGAGCAGGCTGGTCGGCTTGGTGATGATGTCGGCCTCGCGCAGCGACTCGAGGAACTCCTGCGGGCCGTCGAAGTCGCGCATGCGGATGCGCACCGAGCCCAGCCCCTGGGCGACGTGGGAGTCCGAGCCGGCGCCGGCCACGATGCGGTACTTGGCCGCGAAGCGCTCGGCCTCCTCGTTGAACGAGCCGATGGCGACACGCGGGTTGAAGACCTCGATCGCGTCGACCTCGTCGACGATGGTCAGTAGGTGCTCGTAGTCGGGAACCGCGTGCATGCGGTCGAACGGGTGCGGGACGTAGACGAGCCCGCCCTGGCGGCGGATCTCGGCCACCGTCTCCTGCAGCGTCATGCCGCGCGGGATCTTCTCCGTCAAGAACAGGCCGATGACCTCGCCCTGCGACGCGGTCTTGACCTCCTCGCCGACGATGACCTTCACGCCGAAGTCGGCCGCCTTGGCCTGCGCCTCGAGCGCCCCGGAGATCTCGTTGTGGTCGGTCACCGCGATGGCGCCGAGGCCCTCGTCGCGCGCGGTGGCCAGCAGCACCTCGACCGGCGTGGCGCAGTCGCCGGAGTGGTCGGTGTGCATGTGCAGGTCGACGTCGATGAGCTTGCGGCGGCGCAGCCGCTGGCGCAGCTCGGGGTCGCCGCGCCCGTCGTGGCGGCGGCCGGCGAGCTCGGCGTAGACCGCATCGAGGTCGGCCGCGACCGCACGCCACGGGCGCGGCTTCGGCGCGGCGGCCAGGCGCTCGCGCACCGCGCCGTCGTCGAGCAGGCGCTGCAGCTGCGCGGCGAGCGTCTCGATGTCGCCGGGCTCGAAGAGCAGGCCGGCCGTGCCGTCGTCGAGCACTTCCTCGTAGGCGGGCAGGCGGCTGGCCACGCACAGCACGCCGGCCGCGCGGGCGCGCAGCAGCCGGCCGGGGGCGGGCGTGGCCCCGTCGGAGGCGGCGACGAGCACGTCGGCGCTGGCCAGCAGCTCCGCCTCGCTCAGCTCCGCCGGCGTGCGGAAGCGCACCCGCTCGCGCAGGGCGGCGCGCAGCGGCGTCGAGGACGACGGGCCGCGCTCGCTGAGCACGACGGCATCCCACGGCACGTCGAGCGGCAGCGCCCGCAGGCTGCGCAGGAAGTCGCGCAGCGCCCCGCGCTCCTCGCGGTCGACGAACGCGATGCGCGGCGGCGCGCCCGTTCGCGCGCTCGGCGCGGCGGGAGGGTCGGCGCCGGGCGTCACCACCCGGTAGGTGGCCGGGAACCAGCGCTCCATGAGCGTCGCCGTCTCCGTGTAGCTGGCGGTGCGCGCGTCGAGCCGCCCGAAGAGCCGCTCGACGAGCTTGCGCGCGACCTGCGTGCTGAGCACCCGCTCGGTCGGCAGGTGGAACGTCCCCACGTTCAGCGCGCGCGAGTGGCGCAGCGCGGTGCTGGCCACCGACGGCGCGAACGGCTCGTGGACGTGGCAGATGTCGAGCGGCATCTGCGCGTGCAGCGCCTCCACCGTGCGCGAGACGTCGATGGGCAGCGCCGCCCGGCGGCCGGTGCCCGCGGGCAGCGCCTCGCCGACCGCGAGCACCCTCGGCTCGCCGTTGGGCAGCAGGCTGCCGGGCCGGTCGCGGGCCGCCCGCAGCGCGGCGCGCGTCTCGCGCACCGCGCCGTTGTCCTGGCTCGGCGCGACGATCACCCCGCGATGGCCGAGCGCGGCCAGCTCGCGCGTCGTGGCGGCGACGAACGTGTTGACCTCATGGCCCGACTCCCACGCGTACGGGGTGACGTGGGCGATGGCGAGCGGCACGGACACGGCCTGAGGATACGGTCCAGCGCCTACGGGCCTATCCCGGTAGGCCCTATGGCCATCGCCGCTCGCTCGTGGCGATCGTCATGTGCGCGCGCCGCACGTCGTCGGGGGTCCGCCGGCCGCGACCGCCGCCCGGTCGGTCAGCCGACTTCGATGGCGGCGCCGACGAGCGTCGGCGCGGTGGGCGCCGACTGGGCGCGGACGACGATGCGCGCCCGATCGGCGCGGAAGAGGTCCAGCGAACGCTCGAACGGGCGGCCGGCCGTGTCCCAGGCGGTGCGGACGATGGCGAGCAGCGGCTGGCCGGGCGACAGCCCGAGCAGCCGTGCCTCGGCGGGACCGGCGCCGACCACCTCGATGCGCTCCTCGGCCTCGCCGGGGACGAGGTCGTAGTGCGCCTCGAGCAGCTCGTAGAGCGATCCGGACAACGAGCAATCCAGGAGCCCGGGGAACCGCTCGGCGGGGAGGTCCGCTCGCTCGAGCGAGATGGGCTCGCCGTCGGCCAGGCGGACGCGCACGATCTCGAGCACGAGGTCGCCGGCGAGCAGCTGGAGTGCGGCGGCGGTCTCCTCGTCGGCCTCGACCGTGGCCGTCGACAACACGCGGGCGTCGGACTGGAAGCCCTGGCGGCGGAGATAGGCGGGCAGCCCGGCCAGGCTCGTGAGGTCGCGCTCGACCTTGCGCTCGGTCACGAAGATGCCCCCGGCGCGCCCGCGGACCCGGCGCACGGCGCCACGACGCTCCAGGTCCGCCAGCGCGGCGCGGATCGTCGAGCGCGAGACGTCGAGGCGCTGGACCAGATCGCGCTCGGTGCCCAGCCGCTCGCCCGGCGCGTAGCGGCCCGTCTCGATGTCGGCGATCAGCTGGTCACGCGTGGAGCGCGCGGTGGGGCCGAGCGCGCCGTCGGCCGGCAGACCGTCGTGGCGCGCCGCCATCGCTATGCGCTCTCCAGCGCGGAGAGCGTCTCGGGCAGCACCTGGCCGCCGTCGACGACGATCGTCTGTCCGGTGATGAACGCCGCCTCGTCGGTGGCGAGGAACAGCGCCGCGTGGCCGATGTCCTCGACCGAGCCCAGCCGCCCCTGCGGGATCGCCGCCTCCATGCTGCGCAGGTACTCCTCTCCGAGCTCCTCCAGCCCCTCCGTGGCGATGTTGCCGGGCATCACCGCGTTGATCGTGATGCGCCGCGGGGCGAGCTCGATCGCCGCCGAGCGCAGGAATCCGAGTTGAGCCGCCTTCGATGCGCCGTAGTGCGACCAGCCGGCAAAGCCGGTGATCGGCCCCGTGATCGACGACGTCACGATCACGCGCCCGTGGCCGCTGGCCTCCAGCGCCGACAGGCACGCCTTGACCGCCAGCATGGTGCCCTTGACGTTGGTGGCGAAGACCGCGTCGATGTCGTCCTCGGTCATGTCCGCCAGACGAGCCTCCGGGAAGATGCCCGCGTTGGCGCAGAGCACGTCGAGGCCGCCGAGCTGCTGCACCGCCTCGGCCGCCATCCGCTCGCAGTCGTCCGCCCGCGCGACATCAGCACGGATGAACACGACCTTGCCGCTGCCGAGCGTGCCGAGCTCCTCGACGGTCTCGGCTCCACGCGACGCGTTGCGCCCCACGACCACGACGTTCGCCCCGGCGCCCGCGAACACGCGCGCGATGCCCTTCCCGATGCCTTGAGTGCCACCCGTCACGAGCACGGCGCGTCCTGTGAGCGGGGTGAACATGTCGTCGGCCTCCAGTTACACGTGGGTTGACAGGTAACGCTCAGCGAGCGTGCAGGTCCCGACCGTGAAGTCCGCGCCCAGGTCCGCCGCCTCGCTGGCGAACGTGTGGTGTGAGCCGACCCAAGCGACCAGCAGCAGGCGACGGAGCATCACGAGCGTGTCGAGCTCGTCCACGTCGGCCTTCTCGAGTGCGCCGACCGTACGGTATCCCTCAACCCAAGCGTCGCGCATCTCGTTCAATCGCGGATCGTCTTCGATGAACGACACCGCGGTAGCGAAATCGTACATGAACCAGGAGAAGCCACAGTCGTCGAAGTCGATGACCTGCACGTGGTCGCCGTCGATGAGCAGGTTCGCGAGGCGCATGTCCGCGTGCACCAGTCCGAAGCGGTCCTGGCCCTGCCCGTAGACCCGCAGCCGCGCGGCGATCACGGCACAGAGACGTTCGAGCAGCGCACGCTCGTCACGCCCCAGGCCGAGGCCGTCCTGCCAGCGACCCCAATGTCCGGCCGACCCGAGCGTGTGCTCGAAGTCCCACGTGGGCCGGTCGAAGCTCGAGCCCCTCGGCCAGCGGCGCGCATGGGCGTGCATGCGCGCCGAGACGGCGCCGAGCGTGTGGAACGCGTCCATGAACTCGTGGCCCTCCGGATCGGGCGTGCTGCCGTCCAGCCACTCGAACAGCACGACGTGGCGCGTCCCGGACCCGGGGGCGGTCACCTCGACGACCAGCTCGCCTCCGGGCGCGGGGACCGGGACAGCGGTGTCGACGGTCCCATCGCTGCGCAGGGCCGCGACCCAGCGCAGCTCGCAAGCGATCTGAGTGGCGGTGCGGTAGCCGGGACGGTGGATCCGCAGCGCATATCGGCGCCCGGTCGAGGGGACGTCCACGCGGTAGGTGTGGTTCTCGGAGACGTTGCACAGCTGCGCAGCGGCGTCGGCGGCCAGACCGAAGCGGTGCAGCGCCGCCGTGGCCAGGTCGTCCATCCCGCGCTGCGTCGAGGCGCTCATCACCCGGACGTGCCTGCCGGACGCTGCTCGTGGTCGCGGCCGGTCACATCGGCGAGGACGCGGGAGATCTCGTCGCGCGCGCGTTCGATGTCCGCGGTCGCGCCGGCGAGGTAGAGGCGCCCGGCCGCGCCGATCATCGAGACCGTCACCAGCGTCAGCTCGGGAGCCACCCGCTCGGCGGCGTTGGCCGCGACCGCCGCGAACAGCGCCGGCGTCATCTCGACGATGAGCAGCGTCTGACCCGGCAGCACCATCGACGCCTCGCGGTTGCGGTTGATGATGACCGCGTGCTGGTCGGTGATGTCCTCGATGACGTCGGTGTACAGCACGCGCGGGCGCAGGGCGTCCTCGGGCCGCGCACCGATGCCCTCGAGAATCGCCTGTCCGGCGGCATCGACGTGCTCCTGGTCTCGGGAGTGGACCTCGAGCACGCCGAACTGGCGCTCGACGTAATGGATGCCGGGCTCCACGTCGGGCACCGATCGCAGGGCCAGGTCGATGATCCGCTCGATCGCCAGGGCGGGAGCAACCTCGACGATCAGGGCGTGGTCGCCTTCGACCGGGGGGTAGCCGCGGGCTCGTATCGGCGTGCCGAGGTACGCCGCGAACTGTCGTCCCAGGCTGGGGATCGGCAGGTAGACGCGCAGCTCGACCGGTGTCGGGGCTTTGACGGCCACCGGGTTCCGCTCAGGCCTTCGTGGCGGTGCCGGCGAAGTGCTTGCCGAGCTCCGAGTGCGGCCGCGGGATCACGTGGACGGACACGAGCTCGCCGACGACGGATGCGGTCTCCGCGCCCGCCTCGGTCGCCGCCTTGACGGCGCCGACGTCGCCGCGCACGACGACTGCGACGAGGCCGTCGCCGACTTCCTCCCGCGAGATGATCACGACGTTGGCCGCCTTGACCATCGCGTCCGCCGCGGCCAGCGCAGCGACGTAGCCCTTCGTCTCAATCATTCCGAGCGCCTCGCTCATGGCTGCTTGTCTCCCTCGTCGGTTGTCGGCTGAACCTCCCGCCCGGGCTCGTCGAGCGAGCCGATGATGAGCGCGTCGAGCGGCGGGTGCTCGGGCGCGAAGTAGGCAGATGCCACCGATCCGGTGGCGACGAGCACGTGCTCACCGATGCCGCTGCCGAGCACGTCGAAGGCGATCAGGCGAGCGCCGTCGTCGGTGTGGACCTCGAGCAGCGCGCCGTTGGGCAGCTTCTCCAGCCGGCGAGTGGCCCAGACGGCGCCGGTGACGGTTGCTCTCAGCATCGCGGCTCCCGTTCGATTTGGACGCCCAGCGTGCGCGCACGCTCGCGCGCGAGCGGCGTCAGGACGGCGCGCGGCCCGAGGACGAGCCGTGCGCCCGCGGCCGCAGCCTCGTTGACGGTGCGCTCGGTCACCGCGCCGGACTCGACGGACAGACCGCCGCCGCCCGGTCCAGCCGGCCCGGCGGCGCGGCGCAGCGCGAAGCGCAGCCGGCCGGCGCGGATGGCCATGCGGTCGCGGGGGTTCTCGAAGCGGGTGACGAGGGAGCGCACGAACCGGTCGAGGTCCTCGTCGGAGTCGAGCGTGACCCATTCGCGACGAGCCCCGGCGGGCGCCGCACTGGTCGGCGCTCGGGCCGGCGCCACGGCGGCCGACGCGCTGGGAGGGGCGGGCACCGGCGGTCCGGAGCTGGCCGGAGCGCTGGGTCCGGTCCCGCGACCGCCTGGCGAACCCGGCGCCGCGACGGGGGCCACGGTCTGCGGCGAAGGTCTGTGCCCAGCGCTGTCGGCCGCGCTCGCGGCCGGAGCCCGCCCGTTTCCGACCACCTCGCCCGGCGCCGGCGGCTGGGACCACGTCGAGGGCCGCAGCACGGCCGCGACGGGCGGCGCGGGCACCGACGGGATCGGCGTTGACCGTTGCTCGTGTCCGGGCTGGTCGCGCCGTTCGTCGTGGCCGGCATCCCGTCGGCCGTTCCCGTTGGCCCGCCCGTTCTCATCGGCGTGGTTCCTGGTGCCGTGCCCGTTCTCACTGGCGTGGCGGCCTCTGACGTCGCCGGTGGCCGCGTCCGCGTCGGGGAGGACACCCTCCAGCAACTCGGAGAGCAGCTCGCGCAAGAGCCGCTGCGCATCGCCGCGGTCGCTCACATCGCCCCCCCGTCGGTGAGCGCGGCGACCGCCGCTTCCGACGCCGTGCGCACGACGGCCTCGTCTCCCGCCAGGTAGACGCGGCCGGTCGCCCCGATCATCCGGTAGTCGACGACCTTGATCTGCGCGGCCTTCTCTGCTTCGTTGACGGCCAGGATCGCGTACGACGCCGGCTGCATCTCGAGCACGAAGAGCGACTCGCCGGGCAGCGCCATCGAGCCGAGCTTGTTGCGGTTGATGAGGAAGGCGTGCTGGTGGTCGAGGCGCGAGACCAGCGTGCTGGCCAGGATCTTCGGCCGCATCGCATCGCCCGGCGCGGCGCCGAGCGCATCGAGCACGGCCTCCCCCGCCGACTGCACGGCCGCGGTCGAGCGCGAGTGGAACTCCAGATAGCCGAACTGACGCTCGACGACCAGGATGCCGGCCTGGAGCTCGGTGTGCTTGAGGGCGACGTCGGTCAGCGGCTCGATGTCCAGCCCAGGCGCGATCTCGATGACCGCTGCCGCCATTCCGGTCCGCGGCAGCCGCCCGCGTACCCATGTGCCGAGGTAGCACATCGTCTGGGGCTGGAGCTGGTCGATGAAGATCGCGGAGCGCAGTTCGGCCATCGGTTCAGACCCCCACCAGTTGACGCAGCTCTTCGACGATCAGCCGCCGCAGCTCCTCGCGCGAGAGCTCCCCGTCCCCGGGGCCGGACGCCGGCGCCGATGCCGGCGCGACGACGGCGACGGGCTCGGGGCGCACCGTCCACGGCTGCATGCCGCTGAAGTCGTCGAAGGGCACGGACGGATCGGATGCGTAGGCCACGCGCGTCCACTGCGCGAGATGGCGCGGCTCGAGGTTCTCGGCCAGGCTGGAGCGGCCGAAGAACCCGGTGCCGACCGTCATCGTCGGCGCCAGATGCGTGTCCAGGCCCGCCGAGCCCGTGCTGCCGGGCGCGTTGACGGTGACCCGCAGGACCCGCACCGCGGCTCCGTAGGCGAGGATCGTGGCGGCGTCCTTGGAGTGGATGACCGCCGAATGTCCGCCGCCGCCGATCCGGATGACGGCGCGCGCCGCATCGATGCCGCGGGCCGCGTCGGCGACGCGCACGAGCCCGAGCAGCGGGAACAGCTTCTCGGTGGCCAGCGGCTCGTCGGGCACCACGAGCTCGAACGGCGCCACGAGCACGCGCGTGCCGTCGGGCACCGCGATGGCGGCGGCCTCGGCCAGGGCGGCGGCGTCCTTGCCGGCGAGCTTGGTGTTGATGTGGCCGTCGGGGTACAGCGCCTCGCGGATCTTCTGCGCCTCCTCGCCGTCGAGGACGTGCGCGCCGTTGCGTCGCAGCTCGTGCTCGAGCGCGTCGGCGACCGACGCTTCGACGATCGCCACCGACTCGTTGGTGCAGAGGATCGAGTTGTCGAAGCTCTTGGACTCGGCCAGGCAGCGGGCCGCGGCGGGCACGTCGGCGGTCGCGTCCACGAGTGCCGGCACGTTGCCGGGCCCCACCCCGAGCGCCGGAGTGCCCGAGCTGTAGGCGGCCCGGACCACGGCCGTGCCGCCGGTGGCGACGATCAGGTCCACGCCGTCGTCGGACATCAGCGCCTCGATGAGCGGGATCGTGGGCTCCTCGACCACCTGCACGCAGCCGTCCGGAGCGCCGGCGGCCACGGCGGCGTCGCTGAGCAGGTGCGTCGCCTCCGCGCACACGCGGCGCGCCCACGGATGCGGCGAGACGACGACCGCGTTGCGGGTCATCAACCCCGCGATCACCTTGAAGTACACGCTGGCGATCGCGTTGGTCGACGGCGTCAGCGCCAGCACGACCCCGACGGGCTTGGGGACCTCGACGATCTTGCGCTCGCGGTCGATGCGCAGGCCGACGAAGTCCTCGTGGCCGTAGCGCTCGACCAGGCCGCGCGAGCAGGCCTCGTTCTTGCGGCGCTTGTGGGCTGGGACCCCCATCCCCGTCTCCTCGACGGCCTGGGCAGCGAACCTTTCCGCGTTCTGGTATGCCGCCTCGGCCACCGCGTCGACGATCTTGCGCGTCTGCTCGCGGTCGTAGCCGGCGAACGCGGTGGCGGCCCAGCGCGCACGCTGGAGCATCATGCGCGCGCGGGGGGCGCCCTGGGGCTCGGTGCGTGGCTCGCGCGCGTTCATCGCGCCACCGCCACGGGGGTCCGAGCTCGGCGCGCGTCGTCGGCCGCCTGGGCGATGGCGACGCTGACCCGGTCGAGGATCTCGTCGACGAGGTCGGGCCCGAGCAGGATGCCCGGCTTGAACTGCAGCACGCGCGCGTCGAGCGTCGAGAAGATGGCCCAGACGCCGGACTCGTACAACCGGCGCATGACGAGCTTGCCGCCCTCGGGATGGTCGAACTCGAGGCCCATCACCAGTCCGTCCTGACGGATGCCGACGAGCCAGTCGGGGTGGCGCTCTTGGATCTCGCGCAGGCCCTCTCGGAAGCGGGCCGCGATGTAGTGGACCATCGACCGCACCTCGGGGCGCCCGCAGATCTCGAGCACCTTCAGGGCGACGATGCAGCCGAGCTCGGCCCCGCCGCCGGTGGAGATGTGCCCGAAGCCGTCCTCCTTGAGCCAGCCGGAGCACTCGTCGGAGACCACCGTGCAGGCGATCGGGTACATCCCGCCGGTGATCCCCTTGCCGACGATCATGATGTCGGGCGCCACGCCCGCCTTCTCGATGCCCCACATCTGGCCGGTGCGCATGAGCCCGGTCTGCACTTCGTCGGCGATGTACAGCGCGCCGTAGCGATCGCAGAGCTGCCTGACGGCGGCCAGGTAGCCCGGCTCGGGCAGCGGGAAGCCGTAGGTGGCCGGGATGGTCTCGATCACCACGCCCGCCACGTCGCCGCCGCTCAGCGCTGTCTCCATGGCCCCGATGTCGTTGAAGGGCACCTGGATGAACTCCTCAGGCCGGTCGGACAAGAACAGGGTCGAGAAGCGGTCGTCGCCGGTCGCCACGGCCAGCCCGGTGTGTCCGTGATAGCCCTTGAGGATCGAGACGATCTTGCGCCGCTGGCGGGTGTGGCGCGCCGTCTTGATCGCGATGTCGGTCGCTTCGCCGCCGCCCGATGCGTAGATGACCCGCTGCAGGTTCGGCGGGCACGCCGCCACCAGCGCCTCGGCCAACGCGGTGCGGGCCAGCGCCGGGAAGTGGTGGTTGCCGATGTCGAAGCGGCCCATGGCCTGCTCCAAGACCGCGATGAGCTCGGGGTTGCGGTGACCGAGGTTGTAGGTCCCCCCGTTGAGGTGCAGGTCGATCAGCCGCCGACCGGCCATGTCCCAGAACAGATAGCCCTCGCGGCGATCGATGACCAGGTCCACGCCGGCGTCCTGCCAGAACCGCGTCTTGTTCGGGTTCCAGAATTCCTCGGACCGGCGCAGGAAGTCGGCCTTCGAGTCGTATGAGAAGAAGCCGTAGTCGTACACGTCCTGACCTCCGCGCCGACCATACCATAGGTAGTCAATGGTCTGTCAAAGATCACGCATACCATTGCCCTCTGGTCCTCGGTGAGGTATAAGACCATTCCAGAGGGCCCTCTCCGGAATCCGTTGAGCGAAAGGGCGGGTAGATGGCGACCAGATCAGAGGAGACAGCGAGCGTGCGCGCGTCTGCACGTGTCTGCCGCTATGCCGGGCCGGTCGGGGACCGGTGCTGCCGATGAGGCTCGGATTGCTCGTCAGCGGCCTGAGCGGAAGCGCGACCGTGGACGTCGCGCGGAGCGCCGAGAGCGAGGGTCTCGCGAGCTGCTGGATCATCGAAGACCTCTGGAATCGCGGGGCCATTCCGCTCGCGAGCGCTTGTCTGGAGGCGACCCAGCGGATCGACATCGCGATCGGCGTAGTCAACCCGTACACGCGCCACCCGACGTTGTTCGCCATGGACTACGGCGCTCTGGCCGAGCTCTACGAAGGCCGGGCGATCATCGGGATCGGCGCGAGCGTTCAGGCCTGGGTCGAGCAGATGGGCCTGGAATACCGCATGCCTCGCACCGCGACGATGGAGGCAATCGAGATCGCGCGCGAGCTGCTGGCCGGCCAGGAGAGCAACTACTCCGGCCGGGTGTTCCAGACGCACGGGATAACGCTCGGCTTCTCGACCGAGCATCGCGCACCGATGTACATGGGCGCGATGGGCGAACGGACGGTCCGTGCCTGCGGCGCGGTGGCGGATGGCTGGGTGGTCTCGCTGCTCGAGCCCATCGGCTACGTGCGCAAGGCACGGGAGTGGCTCCGTCAGGGAGCGGCCGACGCGCAGCGAGTCCTCGGCGACTTCCCGGTGGTCCAGTACTTCCCGTTCAGCTGCAACGAGGACTCGCGGGCGGCGAAGGCTGCGGTCAAACCGCTCATGGCGATCTATCTCGCGGGCGAGTTCGGTCTCTACGAGCAGCAGACCGCCGTCATGAGGTCGCTGACCGAGCATCTCGTGACGATCGACGCGGCGGGGTACCGCGACGTGTTGCGCAAGCTGGCCGAGGGCGTCGACCCGGTGGTGGCGATCCCCGACGAGCTTGTCGACGAGCTGGCCATCGCGGGCACGCCGCGCGAATGCGCCGACAAGCTGGGCGAATACGCGGCGGTGGGCGTCACCGAGGCGGCGTTGTTTCCGGCCGATGGCGACTTCGCTGCCGCCGCGCGGGTCATGGGGCGGGAGCTTCGACCGCTCCTCGCCGGTCAGGGACTGTGAGCCGGGAGCCGGCAGCTGTGCGCATCAGTAATGGGGAAACATGTGTGAATGGGGGTCTGTAGTGCGACGATTGAAGTATCTACTCGTGGCGGGTGCCGCTCTAATCGCCGTTGTCGCCTTCATCGGCTGCGGAGGTGACTCAAGCTCTTCCAGTACGGCGACGGGTGAATCTGCCGGCACGGCGACGGGCGACACCGCGTCCAAGGAGCCGATCGTGATCGGCGTCGCTTCAGCGCAGACCGGCTTCTTCAGCTTCTATGACAAGCCGATCGCGCAGGCGATCAAGCTCGCCGCCGAGGACTTCAACAGCGAAGGCGGCATCGACGGCCGGCCGGTCAAGGTCGTCGTCGCCGACACGAAGTCCGACGTGAACCTGTCCGGCCAGACCGCGACCGAGGTACTCAACAAGGGCGCGCAGTTCGTCGTCACCATGTGTGACTTCGACCTCGGCGCGCCGGCGGCTCGCGTCGCCGGGGGCAAGGGCGTGCTCGCGCTGTCGTGCGCCGGAAGCCCGTTGTTCGGGCCGGCCGGTGTCGGTCCGCTGGCCTTCAGCGTCAGCGAGGGGACGCCGACCCAAGGAGCGGTCGCGGCCGAGTTCGCCAACGACGAGAAGTGGAAGAGCGTCTACCTGCTGACCGACGTGACCTCGCAGTATTCGAAGGACTGGTGCGCCAACCTCGTGACCAGGTTCGAGCAGCTCGGTGGTCAGGTCGTCGGGAAGGACACGTTCCAGCTCAACGATCAGACCGTCCAGGCGCAGGTCTCGCGCATGAAGGCCTCGGGCAAGAAGTTCGACTTCGTGGCCGTCTGCGGCTTCCCGCCCATCGGTGCGACGGCGGTCAAGCAGATCCGCGCGGCCGGCATCGACTCGCCGATCCTGGGCACCAACGGCTTCGACGGGCCGTTCTGGCTGTCGGCCGTGCCGAACCTGAGCGACATGTACGCGACCGCGACCGTGTCGCTGTTCGGTGACGACCCCAACCCGAAGGTCAACGAGGTGCTCGACAAGCTGGAGCAGCAGACGGGTGAGCGGGCGCAGACGTCATACGTCATGTACGGCTACGCCATGACCGAGCTGATCAAGAAGATCGTCGAGGGAACCCACAGCACCGATGGGCAGCAGGCGGCGACCTGGCTGCAGGATCAGAAGGACATCGATCTGATCATCGGGCCGACCCATTACACGGAGAAGTGCCACGTCTCGTTGGGCCGGCCGATGCGGATCGTCCAGTACCAGGACGGCAAGGGCTCGTTCCTGAAGGAGATCGCTCCGCAGGACGTGCCGACGCCGAAGGTCTGCCAGTAGTCGAACCGGAGCCTGACGGTGGGTCCCACATCGATGTCGCCACGCAGCCCCGTGCTCCGAGCGAACGACGTCCGCGTCCACTTCGAGGGAGTGAAGGCCGTCGATGGCGTGTCGTTGGACATCGAGAAGGGGGTCATCGTCGGGCTCATCGGACCGAACGGCGCCGGCAAGACGACGCTGGTGAACGCGCTGTCCGGCTTTCAGCGGGTGACGGCTGGGCGTCTGTCCCTGGACGACGTCGAGATCACCGGCTGGGGGCCGGCGCGGCGCGCTCGCGCCGGCATCGTGCGGACGTTTCAGGACGTGCGTCTGTTCGGCGAGCTGACGGTGTCGGAGAACGTCGAGGCGGGCGCCGTCGGTGTCGGCGTGTCTCGGCGCGAGGCCAAGAAGCGCACCGACGGGCTGCTCGGGGACTTCGACCTGACCGAGTGGGCCGAGCATCGGGCGCACGAGCTGCCGCATGGGGCCGAGCGGATGCTGGGGATCGCCCGAGCGCTCGCCGCCGAGCCGACGTTTCTCTTCCTGGACGAGCCCGCCGCCGGGTTGAACGAATCGGAGTCGACGCAGCTGCGCGAGCGACTGCGTCGACTGCGCGATCGATACGGGTTCGGTGTCTTGGTCATCGAGCACGACATGAGCCTGATCATGGGTCTCTGCGACCAGGTCCATGTCCTCGACTACGGGAAGTCGTTGGCCTCTGGGGCGCCCGAGACCGTCAGGGCCGACCCCGTGGTCATCGAGGCGTACCTGGGAAGCTGAGATGCTGAAGGTCCGCGATCTCACCGTCCGCTTCGGTCCCATCCTGGCGCTCGACAAGATCTCCTTCGACGTCGAGGAGGGGGAGTTCGTCAGTCTCGTCGGCTTGAACGGAGCGGGCAAGTCGACGGCGCTGGCCGCCATCACGGGCCTGGTGCGCCCGGTGAGCGGCTCGGTGACGTTCGACGGGCAGTCGTTGGCCGGCCGGTCGCCCGAGGACATCGTCCGCATGGGCGTCGCCCTGGTGCCCGAGGGGCGCCACATCTTCCGCTCGCTGACCGTCGAGGAGAACCTGCACGTCGCGCTGACCAGCCGCGCCGACAAGCAGCGGGCCAAGGACGACGTGCAGCAGGTGCGCGCGCGGTTTCCCGCGCTCGAGCACCTGTGGGAGACGCCGGCCGGGCGTCTGTCCGGCGGGGAGCAGCAGCAGCTGGCCATCGGTCGAGCGCTGGTGTGCCGCCCCCGGATCCTCTTGCTCGACGAGCCGTCGCTGGGCTTGGCGCCGAAGATCGTCGACGTGGTCTTCGCCCTGTTGAAGGAGCTGCACGAGGAGGGGGTGGCGGTCTTGCTCGTCGAGCAGAACGCGGTGCGCGCGGTCCAGGTCGCCGATCGCGGCCACGTCCTGCGGCGGGGCCGAATCGTCGTCTCCGCCACGGGCAAGGACCTGTCGGAGCGCCATGATCTCGCGGAGCTGTACCTCGGACTGTGACATGCCCGTCGTAGGCCTCATCTCACACACGGAGATCGTGCAGAGCGCGATCGACGCCCTCGCGCTGGGGAGCCTGTACTCGCTCTACGCGCTCGGCATCGCGCTGGTGTTCAGCGTCATGGGACTGATCAACTTCGCGCACGGCGAGCTGATCATGATCGGCGGCTTCGCGCTGGCGCTGCTGGTGGGCGTGATGCCGCTGGGGATCGTCCTGGTCGTCGTCGCCGTCGTGGTCGTCCTGGCCGCGCTGACGATGGAGCGCGTCGCCTTCCGGCCCGTGCGCGGCGCCGACCCGGCCACGCTGCTGATCACCTCGTTCGCGGTGAGCTACCTGCTCCAGAACCTGGCGATCCTGATCTTCGGCGCCACGCCGCGCACGTTGTCGCTGGGCTCGTGGCTGGGCGGCTCCTTCACCATCGCGGGCAATACCGTCCAGCACCTGAGCGTGGCGACCGTCATCGCCACGGCGGTCCTGCTGGCGGCGTTGGTGCTGTTCCTGGGCCGCACGGCGCTGGGGCTGCGGATGCGCGCCGCCGCCGAGGACTTCCGCATGGCGCGTCTCCTCGGCGTTCGGGCCAACCGCGTGATCGCGACGGCGTTCGCGATCTCGGGCCTGCTCGCCGCCGCCGGGTCGGTCTTCCTGGTCGCCCAGACCGGGACGGTCACTCCCGACATGGGCCTGACCGCCATCCTCTTTGCCTTCATGGCCGCGATCCTCGGTGGGATCGGCTCGCTGCCCGGAGCGGTCGCCGGCGGCTATCTGCTGGGCATCACCACCGTGTTGTTCCAGGTCTGGCTGCCGTTCTCGCTGCGTCCGTACCGAGACGCGTTCGTGTTCGGCGTGGTGTTCGTCGTGCTGGTGCTCCGGCCTCAGGGCCTGATCCCGACGCGGGGACACATTCGGGTATGACGTCGCGTCGGCCGGGAGCACCATTCATGCGGTGGCTGATGCCCCTCGTCCTGTTGGAGGCGGCGATCTGCGCGGCCGCGTACCTCGCCTCGGGCCTCGGCGGATCGACGACGGACTTCGCGGTGATCACGGCCCTGGTGAACCTCATGCTGGTCCTCGGCCTCTATGTGTTCACCGGCCTGTCGGGCGTCTTCTCGTTCGGGCACATCGCCTTCATGGCCATCGGCGGCTACGTCGCCGGTCTGCTCACCATCCCCCCGGTCAGCAAGGAGGTGCTGCTCTCCGGCCTGCCGAGCTTCGTCGCCCATGCGCAGCTCGGAACGATTCCCGCCACGCTGATCGGCGGCGGCGTCGCGATGGTCGTGGCGCTGGTGCTCTCGCTGCCGCTGTCCCGGCTCGACGGTCTCGCGGCGGGGCTCGGGACGTTCGCGATCCTCATCATCGTCCACGTGGTGGCGAGCAACTGGCAGGACGTCACCGGCGGTGACGCGGGGATCTCACCCATCCCCATCACCACGACCGTGACCAGCGCCCTGATCTGGGTCGTGGTGGCCGTGGCCCTGATCTACGTCCTGCAGAACCTCAAGCTCGGGCTCAGGCTCCGCGCGTCGCGCGAGGACCATGTCGCCGCCCAGGCATCCGGTATCCGCGTCTCCCTGGATCGCGCCATCGCCTTCGGGATCTCCGGCTTCGTGCTCGGCGTGGGCGGGGCGCTGTTCGCGCAGTTCCAGGGCACGGTGAGCCCGAGCGCGTTCTACCTGCCCATCACCTTCCTGACCATCGCCATGCTGGTCGTCGGAGGCACGAAGAGCCTCGCGGGCGCGGTGGTCGGAACGATGCTGCTGTCGGTGGTGGGCGAGGTGCTGCGACGCGTCGAGAGCGGCGTCGACATCGCCGGGCTGCATGTGTCGGGCCGGGCCGGCGTCCGCGAGGTGGGGCTCGCCGTGGTCATGGTCGCCGTGCTCATCTTCCGGCCCCAGGGCGTGACCGGCGGACGGGAGATCCCCTGGCCGTTGCGGCGTCGCTCCGCGAGCGGCACGCCGACGGAGGGTGCGAGCCCCGGCACGGACGAGCCGCCCCTCGGCGAGGGCGACGATCGCGAAAGCCACGCCAAGCAGTGGGGCTAGCGCATGGCGGCTCTGAACGCGCTCGACATCGCTGTCCGCCCCGCGCTCGAGCGCTGGCGCACCTGTCCCGCAGACCATGGAGTTGGTGTGTATGTTGAGTCGGGTTGAGAGGCAGTGGGAGACTCCGTTGTATGCGGACTTTGCTCGGTCGGAGTTTGCGGGCCGGGTCGAGCGGATGCAGGAGTTGTTGGCTGCGAACGAGATCGATGTCTTGGTGTTGTGGGATGTCAAGAACCTGCGGTACTTCACGGGTTTTCACAACAACTTGTTTTATGCCGGGTCGTTCCAGCCGGCGACGGTGGTGTTGCCGGCCGATGGCGAGCCGGTGATCATCGTTCCGGATTTCTTCTGTGGTGTGGCTGAGGGTTATACGTATGTCGAGGACATTCGGCTGATCGTTGATCCGCATGTGACGGCCAACGTTCGCAATATTCCGGTGATGGTGGCGGATGTGGTCAAGGAGCTGGGCTTTGGCCAGGGCGTGATCGGGATGGAGTCGGGTTCGTTGGGTGGGATGACGATTCCGCGTCCGCTCAACGACATCGATCGGTTCCGGGAGGAGCTCTCGGGGGCGCGGTTCGCCGATGCGGGCGATCTGATCTGGAAGCTTCGGGCGATCAAGTCCAGTGCCGAGGTCGAGGCGCTGAAGGATGCGACGCGCGCGTCGATCGATACCTACATCGAGTTGGTGGGGGCGTTTCGGCCGGGGATGACCGAGAAGGATGTCGGTCTGATCATTCGCAAGGGCCTGATCGATCGGGTGCATGACTGCGAGCCGCCGTTGGTGACGGCGTCGAGCCGGCGGGTCCCGATGTATGACGTCCCGGCCTGGGACGACGGCATTCCGCTGAATCCGGGCGATCGCCTGATCCTCGAGCCCTCTCCCATATTGAAGGGGTACTACGGCAGTTGCTGTCGGATCTTCAACATCGGGCCGTTGAGCGATGAGGTCCAGCAGCGGGCCGAGCTGGTCGATCGCGTTCAGGAGCGGGCGATCGCGGCGGTCAAGCCGGGGGTCACCACCGGGCGGTTGTGGGACGTCATGAACGAGGGCTTCCAGGAGTACGCCGGCGAGGACTACATCTTCGACCAGGGCGGCCACAGCGTTGGGCTGTGCATCCACGAGCCGCCGATGATCGCCAAGCGCGAGCCGCTGCTGGTCGAGGAGGGCATGGTCCTGGCCGTCGAGACGTGGACGATCGGCAAGGGCGAAGGGCGCGACATGGGTCCCGTCTACGGCGTCGAGGACTACGTCGTGGTCACCAGCGACGGCGCCGACGTCTTCCCCGGATACCCCAAGGAACAACGCGTCCTGGGGGCCTGAGCCCGACCACGCGCGTCGGAGAAGGCCTCTGACGGCGACGATGCGCGGGCGGTGCGCCCGCTGCCCGCGCTCGTCCGCCGCAGGCTCAGTTCTGCGCCACCTCGGCGTCCGCGACCGGCGTCCCCACCGGGGCCGTGCCGGGCAGGCCCGCGTAGGTGCGGATGAACTCCTCGGTCGCCTCGCGCGCCTCGTCGTCGGGGCGCTGGTGCTTGGGCGACTTCATGAGGTACGAGCTGGGCCCGTCGATCTGGCCGCCGATGCCGTGGTTGAGCGCCAGCTTGCAGCAGCGCACGGCGTCGATGACGATGCCCGCCGAGTTCGGCGAGTCCCAGACCTCGAGCTTCATCTCGACGTTGAGCGGCACGTCGCCGAAGGCCTGGCCCTCGACGCGGATGTGCGCCCACTTGCGGTCGGTGAGCCACGGCACGTAGTCCGACGGCCCGATGTAGACGTCGTCGGCGGGCAGCGTGTGGCCCATGATCGACGTCACCGCGTTCGTCTTGGAGATCTTCTTGGACTCCAGCCGCTCGCGCTCGAGCATGTTGTAGAAGTCCATGTTGCCGCCGACGTTGAGTTGCGACGTGTGCAGCATCTTCACGCCGCGGTCATGGAAGAGCCGCGCGAGCGCACGGTGCGTGATCGTCGCGCCGACCTGCGACTTGATGTCGTCGCCGACGATCGGCAGCCCCGCCTTCTTGAAGCGGTTGTCCCAGTAGTCCTCGGACGCGATGAACACGGGGATGCAGTTCACGAAGCCGCAGCCGGCCTCGAGGATCTGCTCCACGTACCACTTCGTCGCCTGCTCGGAGCCGACCGGCAGGTAGGAGACGACGACGTCCGTGTGGGTGTCCTTGAGGATCTGGACGATGTCGGCGGTCTCGCCGGGCGCCTTGACGATCTTCTCCTTGAGGTACTTGCCCAGCCCGTCGTGGGTCATGCCGCGGTAGACGGGCACGCCCATGTGCGCCGGCACCTCGGCGAACTTGATCGTGTTGTTCGGGTCGGCCCAGATCGCCTCGCCGAGGTCCTTGCCGACCTTCGTCGCGTTGATGTCGAACGCGCACGTGAACTCGATGTCGCGGATGTGGTAGCCGCCGAGATCGACGTGCATGAGGCCCGGCACGCGCTCGCTGGGATCGGCGTCCTGGTAGTACTGCACGCCCTGCACGAAGGCGGAGGCGCAGTTGCCGACGCCGATGATGGCCACGCGGACCTTCTCCGCCTGATAGCGGCTGGCCCCATTGGTGGTGTTGGTCAAGTGGTAACCCTCCTGTGAAGAACTTGCGCGTTCATCCGTACCCCGTGGGACGGCGCGCGTTACGAGGAGGCGGGGGCGTTGAGCGCCGCCCGCACGTGGAAGATGCGCTGGAAGACCGTGAAGACCGAGAGCGCCGCGAGCACGTAGACGGCGGGCTCGAGGAGCTCGATGTCCACCAGCGATGCGCCCTTGGCCAGGATCAGGCCGGCGGACAGGATCACGACGCGGATGGGCCGCGTGGCGAGCCCGACCTTGCACTCGACGCCCAGCGCCTCCGCCCGGGCGCGCGTGTAGCTGACCATCAGCGAGGCGAGCACGGCGATGACGACGGCGCCGGCCGCCCAGTCCTTGCCGTCCTGGGCGAAGATCACGGCGACCGCGGCGAGCACGACGCCCTCCTCGATGCGGTCCAGCGTCGAGTCGAGGAACGCGCCGAACGGCGTGCCCTTGCCGCTCATCCGCGAGTAGCGGCCGTCGAGCGTGTCGCAGACCGAGCCGACGATGAACGCGATGCCGGCCAGGAAGTAGTACCGCTCGAGCACGAGCACGGCGGCGACCACGTTGAGGACGAACCCGGTCAGCGAGATCGCGTTCGGGGTCAGCCGCGACTCGATGAGCCGGGTGCGCACGACCTCGCGGCGCTCCGCGGAGCGCGCGACGAGGCGCTCCCGTACGGGCTGACGCTCGCTGGCCATGGGGGAAGCCTATCGGTGCCTCGCCCGCCCGCGGGCCGGCGTCGCCGCCTCCGGGATTACGCCGTCAGCTCGGCCGGGCGCCGTCCGAAGCGCCAGGCTTCGGGCCGCGCCCGCGCCAGCCACGCCGCCGAGTACGCGGAGATCGCGGCCACCGCGGCGCCCAGGGCGGCGTCGGCCAGGAAGTGGTTGGCGGTGGCGACGATCACGAACGTCACGAGGAACGGGTAGGCGAACCAGAACGCGCGCAGCGCCCGCCAGCGCACGAGCCGCGCCAGCGGCCAGCCGATCATCAGCGAGAACGCCACGTGCATCGAGGGCACGGCCGCGTACGGGTTGAACAGCACGCTCACCTTCGCCTCGTCCGGGTTGTGGATCCCGGTGAACTGCGCGACCGTGTCCTGGAAGCCCCACTCGGGGAACATCCGCGGCGGCGCGGTCGGGTAGACGAGGTAGCCGACGAGCGCGAGCACCATCGCCACGACCATCATGTTGCGCACGAAGTAGAACGACGAGTTGCGAAACAGGTAGAGCCAGACGAGCGCGGCGACCGTCACGGTCGTCTGCGCGTTGAGGTAGATCCAGCTCGCCACGTCGATGACGACGCCGGAGCCCGACGCCCACGCCTGGACGCTGGGCTCGACGAAGACGTGCAGGGCGCGCTCGATGCTGATGAGCGCGCGCGCGTTCTCGAACGCGGCGGCGGCGCGGCCGTCGATGCCGCCGCGCACGACCCGGTAGGCCAGATACGCCAGCGCGAAGATCGCGACCTGGCGGATGGCGTCCCACGGCCCATGGGGCGTGAGCCGGGCCAGCAATGACCGCGCGCGGACCATGACCCTTGCGATGGTAACCATCGCCGGGGCGGGCGACGGTACGGCTGCCACTACTTCTCGTCGCAGCGCTCGCCGGTGCGGCGGAACACCGCGCGGGCCACGTCGACCCGCGCCGCGATCTGGATCGTCCCGGCCTCGAAGGCCCGGACGCGGGTGTAGCCGCCCGGCGCCTCGGACACGCAGCCGGCGCCCGAGACGACCGCCCAGTGCGGGCTGAAGCGCACGCGTACCACCGTCGTCCCCGGCCCGTGGGCCTGGACCTCGAAGCCGTCGGCGACGGTGTCGTCGGCGCGGCCGCGGTAGGTGCCGCCGACGCGGTACAGCGTCCAGTGCTCGCTGCGCCACACCTCGCGCAGAGCCGGGATGCCCCGGCGGACGAGCCGCGCCTCCTGCTGCGACGAGCCGTCGAGCGCGACGTCGGGCACGGCGACGAACGTGACGGCGTTCTGGTGCAGCCAGCGCGTGTAGCGCGCGGCGGTCAGCGGCTGGTCGCTGTAGAAGAGGCCGTTGAGCTCGCGGTCGAGCTGGCGCTCCCACCCGCGGGCGAGCGGGACGTGCGAGGCCAGGTGCGCCGCCTCCCAGTGCGCCCGCGTGAACGGCACCTCGACTCGCAGCGGACCGCGCTCGCGCTCCAGGCGCGCGATGAGCGGCTGGTAGTAGCTCGCCTGCGTCGACGGGTCGCCGGCGACCACGGCGACGTCGCGGACGGGCGGCATCAGCTGCCAGTACAGCAGCGGCAGTGCGACTGCGGCCAGCAGCCACCGGCGCCGCGGCCACAGCACGCACGCCGCGATCGGGCCGAGCGTGAGCGCGGCGAGCCGAGTCACGTTGCCGCCCAACGCGGTCGGGATGACGAAGCAGGCGATCACCGCGGCGGCGTAGATGATGGCCGCGGCGCGCAGCACCGGGTGGCCCCGCGGCAGCGCGACGGCGACGGCGACGAGCGCGGCCAGCGCCGGCCAGAAGGCGGAGGCCACGAACGGCTCGCTGCCGCCCTCGGGGAAGATCGTCGTCATCACGAGCACCGGCACGAGGGCCGCGGCGGCGATCCACACGCCGAGGCGCTGGCGCGAGCCGATCGCCCACGCCGCGCCCGCGAGCGCGAGGAACGCGCCCGCGACCGGGCTGGCGAGCGGCGTCACCGCGGCCAGGGCGATCGCGAGGCGGACGCGGCCGCGCTGCGCCGCCAGCAGCGTGCCCAGCGCGAACGGCACCCCGAGCAGGAACGGCACCCGCCCGGTCAGCAGCTGCACGGCGAGGCCCACGCTGAACCACAGCGCGCCGATCCAGGCGGCGCGCCGGCCGTACGCCCGCTCGACCAGCAGCGAGAACAGGCCGGCGGAGACGACGCACGCCAGCGCCGCCACCATGCGTGGGCCGACGAGCGCTCCCAGCGGCGGCATGAGCATCGAGTAGGCGGGGACGTTGTGGCCGCCGTACCACGCCGTGTTGACGACGACGAAGCCGTGCTGGGCGAACAGGTTGCTGCGGAAGACCGCGGCGGCGAGATCGGCGCTGGCCGGAGCGACGACGACGTAGACGGCGCCGATCGCCGCCGCCGTCAGGACGCTGGGCAACAGGGGCCGGCGCACCGGCCAAAGGTAACGGGCGGCGCCGTCCGGGCGGTTTCGCCGCACGTTGCGGGATGCGCTTCGCGCGCATCGTGTGCCGCTTGACGACGCCGATAGCGTTCCCCGAGGCGATGTCCCACGCGTCGGAAGAAGCCATGTCGTGAGCTCGACGGAGACCATGGAGCTGGTCACGGCGCGCTTGCGCATCATTCTGGCGTCCCATGGCGCCAACGACGTCTGCCTGCGGCTCGAGGGTCAGCTCGACGGCGCCAGCGCGCTGCCGCTCGCGCGGATCCTGCTCGACGCCCAGCGCGCCGGCATCGTCCTCGTCCTCGACCTGTCCCGGCTGTCGTTCCTCAATGTCGCGGGGCTGCGGGTGCTCACCGGCGCGGCGCGGCGCGCGGCGACCGCCGGCGGCGAGCTGATCCTGCGCCATCCGTCGACCGACGTGCGCCGGCTGTTCCGCGTCACGGGTCTCGGCGCGTGGACGCGGCTCGACGAGGACGGGTGCGTGTCCGCGTCGCTGCCGCCGCTGTCGCGTACGGTGCTGGGCCGCTTCGGCCGCCCGGCGTTGATCTAGGCCTATCCCGGAGGCTGCGTCCCGGTCAGGAAGCGCGCAGGCCCAGCGCGCGGGCCAGCTCGTGGGCGGCGGCGAGTCCCTCGGAGAACGCGCGGACGGCGTCGAGCCGGACCGCGTCGCGCGCGCCGCCGACCGCGCGCCAGGGCCGGCCCAGGGCGGCCACGAGGGCCTGCAGCTCGGCGCGCGGCTCCTGCCCGGCGGCCACCACCACCGTGTCGGCGGCGACCAGCTCCGGGGTGCCGTCCTCGGCGGCGATCCACACGCCCTCGGGCGCGATGCGCTCGTAGGCGACGCCGGTGCGCGTGCGTACGCCGGCCTGCCGCAGGGCCTCCACCGACACCCAGCGCGTGGAGCGCCCCATCCCAGCGCCGATGCGGCCGGCGCGGCGCATGAGCGTGATGTGCGCGCCTGGCGCGGCCGGCCCGTCGCCGTCGCCGGCGAGCCCCCACCGGCGTTGGAAGTCCTCCACCGGATCGGCGGCGAGCGGCCGGTGCGACAGGCGGTGCGCGAGGTCGACGCCGATGCCGCCGGCGCCGAGGATCGCCACCCGCCCGCGCACGGCGCCGGCGGCGAAGGCGCGCGGGTAGTCGAGGACGTGAGGCAGGTCGCGGCCGGGGAGGTCCACCGCGCGCGGCGTGACGCCGGTGGCGAGGACCACGGCGTCGAAGTCGGCCAGGGCGGCGCCGGCGGTCACGGCTTGGCCGAGGTGGACGGTGACGCCGAGCCGCGCAAGCTCGGCGTCGAAGTACGCGACGGTGTGGCCGAACTGCGCCTTGCCGGGCACGAGTCGGGCGAGGCGGAACTGGCCGCCGAGCTCCGCCTCGGCCTCGAAGAGCTCCACCCGCGCGCCGAGCGCCGCCAGCGCCCGCGCCGCCTCCATCCCCGCCGGCCCGCCGCCGACGACCGCGACCGTGGGCGTCCCCGCACCGCCGCGCCGCTCGACGAACGCCCGCTCGTGCCCCGCCCGCGGGTTGACCATGCACGACACGCGACCGTCGCCGATCGAGCGGTCGATGCAGGCCTGGTTGCAGGCGATGCAGACGTTCACCGGCCGGCGCGCGCGCGTCGCGGCCACCAAGGACGGATCGGCGAGGAACGGCCGCGCCATCGAGGCGAAGTCCGCCGCCCCGTCGGCCAGCAGGCGCTCGGCGGCGGACAGCGTGTCGATGCGGTTGCCGGCGATCACCGGCACATCCGGTGCTGCCGCCCTGACCGCCCGCGCGCACGCCGCCCACGCGAGCGGCGGCACGGCGCCCTGCACCGTGGGCACCCGGGACTCGTGCCAGCCGATGCCGACGTTCAGCGCGTCCGCCCCCGCCGCCGCCAGCGCGGCGCCGAACGCGGTCGCCTCCTCGAGGCTGGTCGAGCCGGGCATCAGGTCCGCGCCGGTGAAGCGGAAGACGACCGGGAATCGCGGCCCGACGGCACCCCGCACCGCCCGCGCGAGCTCGATCCCGAAGCGCCGGCGGCGCTCGGCGTCGCCGCCCCAGGCGTCGTCGCGCAGGTTGGTCAGCGGCGAGAGGAACTGGTCGACGAGATAGCCCTCCGAGCCCATCACCTCGACAGCGTCGAAGCCGAGCTCGACGGCCCGCGTCGCCCCACGGGCGAACGCGTCGAGGATCGCCAGGATCCCGTCCTCGTCGAGCGCCGCGGGCGTCGCCTTCGTGAGGCGGCTGGGCACGGCCGACGGTGCGACCGGCTTCAGCCCGAATGCCTCCTCGAAGGCATAGCGCCCGGCGTGGAAGAGCTGCAGCGCGACCCGCCCACCCTCGGCGTGCACGGCGAGCGGCACGGTGGCGAGCGCCCGCGCGCCCGCGTCCTCGTTGACGAACCCGTACGACGTACCGCCCGCGCCGGCGCGCGAGACCGCCGTGCCGCCGGTGACGATCAGCCCCGCGCCGCCGCGCGCGCGCTCGCCGTAGAACGCGGCGAGCGCGGCACCGGCGTCGTCGTCGCCCTCGACGCCGAGGTGCATCGACCCCACGACGATCCGGTGGGGCAGCCGCAGGGCGCCGATGGCGCCGGGGCGCCAGACCTCCCGGAGGACCTCGACCCCCTCCGGCGGTGGGTCAGCCATGGAGCGGCACGTCCACCGTGGCGCTCATGACCCCGCGGCGGAGAGCACGTCGCGCGCGATGATCGTCTTCTGGATCTCGTTCGTGCCCTCCTCGAAGCGCTGGGCGCGGGCGTCGCGGTAGACGCGCTCGATCGCCGACGAGTTCCAGAAGCCGATGCCGCCGTGGACCTGAAGCGCGCGGTCGGTCACGCGGGTGAGCATGTCGACCCCGATGAGCTTCGCCATCGACGACAGCGTGGCCGCATTCGGATCGCCGGCCTCCCACCGTCGCGCGGCGTGGAGCGTCAACTGGCGCGCCGCTTCGATCTCGGCGGCGTTCTCGGCGATCTGGAAGGAGATCGCCTGCCGTCCGGCCAGCGGCTTGCCGAACGTGACCCGCGTGTGGGCGTGCTCGATCGCCAGCTCCTGCGCGCGGCGCGCCAGCCCGACGCAGGTCATGCCGATCGCGATCCGGCTCGGCGTCAGGAAGCCGCCGAAGGCGACCTCGAGGCCGCGGCCCTCCTCGCCGAGCCGGTTCTCGACCGGCACCGGCGCGCGGTCGAACACGAGGTGCGCGTGGTCGGTGCCGCGCACGCCGAGCGTCTCGCCCATCTCGGTGGCCTGCACGTTGGGCGTGTCGCGGTCGACGATCAACGCCATCGTGCCGTCGCTGCCCTGCGTCCCGGCCACGCGGGCGAACAGCAGCCAGCGGTCGCAGGACATCCCGAACGTGATCAGGTGCTTCTCGCCGCTGAGGTAGTACGTGTCGCCCTCGCGCTCGACGGTGCAGCGTAGGTCCGCGCCGGTGCCGGCGGTCGGCTCGGTCAGCGTGAACGCCACGAAGCGCTCGCCGGTCACCGCCGGGATCGTGAACCGCCGGCGCTGCTCCTCGGTGGCGAACTGGTCGACCGCGCGCCAGACGCCGTTGGCGACGTGGACGATGATCCGCAGCGACGCGTGCGACATCGAGAAGAGCTCGAGCAGCTCGAGGTAGCGCGTGAACGGGACGGCGCGGCCGCCGTAGGCCTCGGGCGCCGCCAGCGCGAGGTAGCCGCGCTCGCGCAGCTCCTGGCGCAGCTCGGGCGGCACCACCCGCTCGCGCTCGATGCGGCGCGTCCACTCCTCGCCCGGACCGGTGACGTACGCGGCCACCTCTTCCTTGAGCGCGGCGAACGCCGCCTCGTCGATCGGGGTGGTTGTCGGTTGGACCATCGACCTCACTCGTTTCTCAGGTGGCGGCCGGCGCCAGATCCCGGGCGCGATCGCGCAGGACGTGCTTCTCGATCTTGCCGACCAGGTTGCGGGGCAGAGCGTCCACGAGCTCGACGTGCTCGGGCCAGTACTGCTTGGCGACGGCGAGGCCGTCGAGATGGGCGCGCAGCGCGGCCACGTCGAAGCCGGCGCCGTCGGCGGGGACGACGAAAGCGCACGCGCGCTCGCCCAGGCGCTCGTCGGGCATCGCGACGATGGCGACGTCGGCGACCGCCGGATGGCGGTGCAGCAGCTGCTCGATCTCGGCCACGGGGATCTTCTCGCCGCCGCGGTTGACGACATCGACCACCCGGCCGGTGATGTGCAGCCAGCCGTCCTCGTCGATCGTCGCCAGGTCGCCGGTGCGGTACCAGCCGTCCTCGGTGAGCGCCGCGGCCGTGAGGTCGGGGCGGTCGAGGTAGCCCACGAAGAGCGAGTCGGTGGCCACCTCGAAGTGGCCCTCCTCGCCCGGGCCGAGGGCGGCGCCGGCGTCGTCGACGACCCGGATGCGGGTTCCGGTCAGCGCGCGGCCGTCGGTGCCCCAGCGCCGGTCGACCGGGTCGTTCGGCGCGGCCAGCGTGCCCAGGCACGACTCGGTCGAGCCCCACGCCCCGCACACCGCGGCGTCGAGCACCGCGGTCGCGTGCTCGGCCAGCGGCCGCGGCACCGCCGCGCCGGTGACGACGAAGATGCGCAGGGCGCTCGGGGCCAGGCCGTCGGCCTCGACGACCCGGACGAGATCGGTGAGGAACGGCGTCGCGGCCTGGATGAACGAGCCGCCCCACTCGCGCAGCGCGCGGGCCGCACGCTCGGGCTCCCAGACGTCCTGGAGGATCTGCGTGGCGCCGAGCACCAGCGCGTTCCACATCCCGTAGAGGAAGCCCGTCTGGTGGGCGAGCGGCGACGGCACGAACAGGCGGTCGTCGCGGCCGAGGCCGAGGTGCTCGACCTCCGAGAACGCCGCGCGCGTGAGCGCGTCCGAGCGGTGCAGGACCCCCTTCGGCTCGCCGGTCGTGCCGGACGTGAACAGCAACTGCGCGACGGCGTCGGCGCGCGCCCGATGGACCACGCCAGCGGCCGGCCGCCGGGTCGCCGCCGCGAAGTCGTGCCAGCGCACCCGCGAGTCCGCGGGCAGGTGCGGCGCGGTGAGGTCCGGGCGCAGGACGAGGACGTGCTCGAGCGGCAGGTCCGGCGCGTCGGCGATCAGCTCGGCCAGCTCGGCGGCGTGGTCGCGTCCGCGGAACTGCTCGGCGACGACCATCACGCGAGCGTCGGAGCGCCGGAGCAGGTGCTCGAGCTCGCGGCGGCGGAAGATCGGCATCGCGGGGCAGCACACCGCGCCGACGCGCAGCGCCGCGACCGTCAGGATCACGAACTCGCCCCAGTTGGGCAGCTGGTAGGCGATGCGCTCGCCCGGCTGCACGCCGAGCTCGGTCAGGAGCCCGGCGGTCCGCTCGGCGGCCTCGTCCAGCGCGCGCCAGCTCCAGGCCCGGGTGCCGTCCTCGCGCACGTCGACGATCGCGATCTCGGCGGGCCGCTCGGCCGCCCAGCGCCGCACCCACTCGGGCAGCGGGACCTCGGCGGCTTGGTCGATGGCGACGCTGGACGCCGGCTCCGGCCGCCGCGTCCGCGGCGAGGCGTCCGCGCGGCGCTCGATCGCCATCGGGACGCCGAGCGCCGTCATGTCCTCCACGAACGTCGGGTACGAGATGCGGTACGCGTTGGCGTAGGTCAACGTGGTCTGGCCGCGGGCGCGCGACCCGCCGACGGCCAGCGACATCAGCACGCGATGGTCGTTGAACGACGACAGCGGCGCGCCCTGCATCTCGGGCACGCCGCGCACGACGAGCCGGTCGCCGTCGAGCGTCACCGAGCCGCCCATCCGGTTGAGCTGCATCATCGCCACGACCCGGTCGGACTCCTTGAGGCGCACGTGCGCGACGTGATCGAAGCGGGTCTCGCCCTCGGCGAACGCGCCGAGCGTGGCCAGGACCGGCAGCATGTCGGGCATCGGCCGGCAGTCGACGTCGGTGGCGCGCAGCCGGATGCCGTCGTGGCGCACGGTGACGCCGCCGCGCTCGGGGTCGAGCTGCATCGGCAGCCCCATCCGGCCCACGACGTCGAGGAAGTGCGCCTCGGGATGGTCCACGCCCTCCGCGCTCGTCGCCTTCAGGCCGCGGAACAGGACGTCGGAGGGGTGCAGCGCGGTCGCGGCGAGCCCGAACGCGGCCGAGCCGATGTCGGGCGGCAGCTCGATCGTCGTCGGGCGCGCCTCCTGGCCGGGCTCGATGGTGAAGCGCCGCCAGTCGTCGGCCACGCCCACCTCGAGGCCGAACTGGCGCATCATGCGCACGGTGAGGTCGAGGTACGGCTGCTCGTTGAGCGGTCCGTCGACCTCGATCACGGTGGGCCCGGTGGCGAACGGCGCGACGAGCAGCAGCCCCGAGATCCACTGCGACAGGGTGCCGGAGATGCGCACCCGGCCACCAGTGGGGCGCTGGGGCGCCACGAGGATCGGCGGCCGGTCGCTGTTGGACTCCAGGCGCACGCCGATCCGCGTGAGCGCCGCGAGCAGCGGCCCGACGGGGCGGCGCTGGAAGTACTTCTGGCCGGTCAGCGTGAACGGCCGGTCGCCCAGCGCGGCCAGGCCGATCATGAAGTACAGCGTCGTGCCCGAGCTGCCGACGGAGGCCGACGGGACACGCGCGCGGTAGGGGCCGCCGTGGACGACGAAGCCGTCGTCCTGCACGTCGATCTGGGTCCCGAGCGCACGCAGCACGTCGATCGTCGAGCGGACGTGGCGGGCGGTCGAGCCGCCGCTGATGTAGGTCGCGCCGGGGGCGAGGGAGGCCAGCATCAGCGCCCGGTGGGCGTGGTACTTGGAGCGCGGCACGTCGACCCGTCCGGTCAACGGGCCGGTGACGGCGCCGACGAAGAGATGCACGGGCGGCATTATCCCGATCCGCCGGCGCGACGCCGTGCCGGTGTGGCATCGTCCGCCGGCATGACGACCGAGGTACGCGCCGGCGGCCCGTTGGCCGGCATCCGGGTGATCGAGCTGGCGGGCCTGGGGCCGGCACAGCACGGCGCCATGCTGCTCGCCGATCTCGGGGCCGACGTCGTGCGCGTCGACCGCCCGCCCGGCGGCGAGCTCGACCGCGACCGCGCGCGGCGGATGGTGCTCAACCGCGGGCGCCGCTCGATCGCCCTCGATCTCAAGGCCTCCGAGGGGCTGGCCGTCGCCCGGCGGCTGATCGACCGCGCCGACGTCGCCGTCGACCCCTACCGTCCCGGCGTCCTGGAGCGGCTGGGGCTCGACCCTGAGGCGGCGCTGGCCCGCAACCCCGGCCTGGTGTTCGCGCGCATGACGGGCTGGGGGCAGGACGGCCCGCTGGCGGCGAAGGCCGGCCACGACGTCAACTACATCGCGCTGGCCGGCACGCTCGAGGCGATCGGACCGGCCGACGCCCCGCCACCGGTCCCGCTCAACGTCATCGGCGACTTCGGCGGCGGCGGGATGCTGCTGGCGGTGGGGATCCTCTCCGCGCTGCTGGAGCGCTCGCGCTCCGGCCGCGGGCAGGTGCTCGACGTGGCGATGGTCGACGGGGTCGCCTCGCTGATGGGCGGGATCCTGCAGGACCGCGCGCTGGGCGAGTGGCGCCCGGAGCGCGGCGCGAACTGGATCCAGCGCTCGCCGTGGTACCGGGCCTACGCGACGGCCGACGGGCGCTGGGTCTCGGTCGGGCCGATCGAGGGCCGCTTCTATGCGACGCTGCTCGCGGCGCTGGGGCTCGACCCGGCGCAGTGGCCGCAGTGGGACGAGGCCCGGTGGCCGGCGCTGACCCAGCGCCTGGAGGCGATCTTCGCGTCGCGCACCGCGGCGCAGTGGGAGCGCGAGCTCGAGGACGTCGACGCCTGCTTCGCGCCGGCGCCGCCGCTCGAGGAGGCCGCCCATCATCCGCACATGGCGGCGCGCGGGACGTACGTCGAGCGCGACGGCGTGCTCCAGCCCGCGCCGGCCCCCCGCTTCGGGCGCACGCCCGGCGCCCTCGGCCTCCCGCCGCCGTGGCCGGGTGAGCACGACGCCGAGGTGCTCGCCGAGCTGGCAGAGCTCGAGGCGGGCTCTCGCTGACCTGGCGCGCGCACAGCTCTACGGGAGCTGCGCGGATGACCTGTGCGCCGGCGCGGCGATAGCGTCCCGATGGTGCGCGTGCTCTGTCTCGGCGAGACCCTGGTCGACCTGATCTGCGAGCGCCCGGTCGACCGGCTCGCGGACGCCGACGCGTTCGTGCCGCACTTCGGCGGCGCGATGGCCAACGTCTGCGTGGTCGCCGCCCGCCATGGCGCGGCGGTCGAGCTGGCCGGCGGCGCCGGCGCCGACGCCTGGGGCCGCTGGCTGGCGCAGCGGCTGGCGGCGGAGGGGGTCGGGCTCGACTGGTTCGAGCTGGTGGAGGGGGCGCCGACCGCGCTGGCGTTCGTCACCGTCGACGCGGGCGGCGAGCCGGACTACCTGATCTACGGCGGCGGCATCCACGCCGCGATGGCGGCGGTCGCGCCCCGGCTGCCCGAGGCGGTGGCCGCGTGCGAGGCGCTGGTCATCGCCTCCAACACCCTGCTGGACCCCGACGAGCGGCGGGCCACGCTCGACGCCCGCGCCGCGATGCTCGAGCACGGCAAGCCGGTGGTCTTCGACCCGAACCTGCGCCTGCACCGGTGGGAGGATCCGCAGCGCGCGGTCACCCTGGCCCGCGAGTGCCTGCCCGGGCTGTTCCTGCTCAAGTGCAACCGCCACGAGGCGCAGCTGCTGTCGGGCGAGCACGATCCCGAGCGCGCGGCGGCCGGGCTGCTGGCGGCGGGGGTCGACAACGTCGTCATCTCGCTCGGCCCGGACGGGGCGATCCTGCGCGGTGCGGTCCACGCCAGCGCGCCGGGCGTGCCGGCGCAGGTCGTCAGCGCGACGGGCGCGGGGGACACGATGCTCGGCGTGCTCGTGGCGCGGCTGGCCGAGACGCGCTTCTACCCGGCGGCGATCGCGGCGAGCCTGGCCGAGGCGGTGGCCGAAGCGGCGCGCACGACCGAGCGCTGGGGCGCCACGTGAGCGAGTGGTCGCGGCCGGCGCCGCGACGGGTGCGCGCGATCCGCGACCGGCTGCGCACGATGTACGGCCGGCCGGTGGCGCCGCCGCACGGCCGGCCGCTCGACGAGCTCGTCCTCACCGTGCTCTCGCAGTCGACGAACGACCGCAACCGCGACGTCGCCTACCTGCGGCTCACCCGGGCGCTGCCGACGTGGGAGGCGGTGCGCGACGCGCCGGTCGCGGTGGTGGAGGAGGCGATCCGCCCAGGCGGCATCTCCAAGGTCAAGTCGGCGCGGATCCAGGCGATCCTGCGGGCGATCGGCCGGGCCCACGCGGCCGCCGCCGGGCAGGACGGCGAAACCGGCGGCGACGACGATGGCCGTGGGTCGGTGCTCTCCCTCGACGACCTGGCGACGATGCCGGTGCCCGAGGCCCAGCGGGCGCTGTGCGCGCTGCCCGGCGTCGGCCGCAAGACCGCCGCCTGCGTCCTGTGCTTCGCCTTCGGCATGCACGACATCCCGGTCGACACCCACGTGTCACGCGTTGGCACGCGCCTGCACCTGTTCCGCCCGAAGGCGGGCTTCGAGGAGATGCACGACACGATGCTCGCGCTGACGCCCGCAGGCCAGGCGCTCGAGCTGCACGTCAACCTGCTGCGCCACGGCCGGCGCACCTGCCACGCCCGCGTGCCCGACTGCCGCGCCTGCGCGCTGCGCCGGATGTGCCCCGAGCGGCGGGTTTGAAGCCGGCCAGAAATCTGCCATAATCAGGCTCAGATTTCATTCGCAAGTTTGAGGGAGCACTTCACCTTATGGGCAAGACCATCGGAATCGACCTGGGCACCACCAACTCCTGCATGGCCGTGCTGGAGGGGGGCGAGCCGACGGTGATCGAGAACGCCGAGGGCGGTCGCACGACGCCGTCCGTCGTCGCCTTCACGCAGAGCGGCGAGCGCCTCGTCGGCACCGTGGCCAAGCGCCAGGCCGTCACCAACCCCGGCAACACCATCTTCTCCATCAAGCGCTTCATGGGCCGCAAGGAGGCCGAGGTGCGCGAGGAGGAGTCGATGGTGCCGTTCAAGGTCGTCAGCGGCCCCAACGGCGACGCGCGCGTCGACGCGGGCGGCAAGCAGTACAGCCCGCCGGAGATCAGCGCGATGATCCTCGGCAAGCTGAAGGCCGATGCCGAGGCCTATCTCGGCGACACCGTCGACAGCGCGGTCATCACCGTCCCCGCGTACTTCAACGACGACCAGCGCCAGGCGACCAAGGACGCCGGCAAGATCGCCGGCCTGGAGGTCAAGCGCATCATCAACGAGCCGACGGCCGCGTCGCTGGCCTACGGGCTCGACAAGGAGTCAGACCAGACGATCCTCGTCTTCGACCTCGGCGGCGGCACGTTCGACGTGTCGGTGCTGGAGATCGGCGACGGCGTGTTCGAGGTCAAGTCGACCGCCGGCGACAACCACCTCGGCGGCGACAACTTCGACAAGGCGATCGTCGACTGGCTCGTCGCGGAGTTCAAGCGCGACCAGGCCATCGACCTCACGCAGGACCCGATGGCGCTCCAGCGCCTGTACGAGGCGGCCGAGAAGGCGAAGATCGAGCTGTCCTCCGCCCAGGAGACGCAGATCAACCTGCCGTTCGTCACCGCCGACCAGAGCGGGCCCAAGCACCTCGACCAGCGCCTCACGCGCGCGAAGTTCAACGAGCTGACCGCCGACCTCGTCGACCGCGTGGTCGCCCCGGTCCGCCAGGCGCTCGACGACGCCAAGGACAAGGGCGCCGACAAGATCGACCACGTCGTGCTCGTCGGCGGCATGACCCGCGTCCCGGCCGTCCAGGACAAGGTCAAGGAGCTGACCGGCAAGGATCCGCACCGCGGCGTCAACCCGGACGAGGTCGTGGCCGTCGGCGCCGCCATCCAGGCCGGCGTGCTCGCCGGCGACGTCAAGGACGTCCTGCTGCTCGACGTGACCCCGCTGACGCTGGGCATCGAGACCAAGGGCGGCGTCATGACGAAGCTCATCGAGCGCAACACGACGATCCCGACCCGCAAGGCCGAGGTCTTCTCGACGGCGGAGGACAACCAGCCGTCGGTCGAGATCCACGTCCTGCAGGGCGAGCGCGAGATGGCGACGTACAACAAGTCGCTGGGCAAGTTCCAGCTGACCGGCATCCCGCCGGCGCCGCGCGGCATCCCGCAGATCGAGGTCGCGTTCGACATCGACGCCAACGGCATCCTCAACGTGTCGGCCAAGGACCTCGGCACGGGCAAGGAGCAGAAGATCGAGATCCGCGCCGGTGGCGGCCTGAGCGACGACGAGATCAAGCGCATGGTCTCCGACGCCGAGTCGCACGCCGACGAGGACCGGCGCCTGCGCGAGCTCGCCGAGGCGCGCAACGCGGGCGAGAACGCGGCCTACCAGGCCGAGCGCCAGCTCGCGGACCTGGGCGACCAGGTCGACGAGTCCTCCAAGTCGGAGATCCAGGCGGCCATCAAGGACGTCCGCGACACGCTGACCAGCGAGGACGCGAGCGAGATCCAGGCCAAGACGGCGGCGCTGCAGTCGGCGTTCCACCGGGTCTCCGAGGCGATGTACGAGCGCGCCCAGGCCGAGCAGGCCGCGGCGGCCGGCGCCGATGCGCCGGGCGGCGACGGCAACGGCGCGGCGCCGCAGGCCGAGGAGGACGTCGTCGACGCCGAGGTCGTGGACGAGGGGCGCTAGGCCATGGCCCACGAGCCATCTGACATCGAAGAGCGCGCGGCCGCCGTGCCCGCGGGCGCCGAGGAGGCGCCCGCCGCGGCGGACGGCGCGCCGGGCGAGGCCGAGGCCGCCGCGGTCGTCGAGCACGATCTCGACGAGCTGCAGGCGCGGGCCGCCCAGCGCGACGAGTACCTCGCGCTCGCGCAGCGCACGCAGGCGGACTTCGAGAACTTCCGCAAGCGCACGCTGCGCGACGCCCAGGCCGCGGAGGGCCGCGGGGTCGCGAAGGTCGCCAAGGAGCTGCTGCCCGCGCTCGACAACCTCGAGCGCGCGCTGGCGGCGGCCGAGGCCGATGACCCCGACCAGGAGCACCACCTGACCGCGGGCATCCGCCTGGTCCAGCGCGAGCTCACCGCCGCGCTCGAGCGCGTCGGCATCGTGCCGTTCTCGCCCAAGGGCGAGGCGTTCGACCCCAACGAGCACGAGGCGATGGTCCAGCAGCCCGTCGAGGGCGCCGAGTCGGGCACCGTCGTCGAGGTCTACCAGCAGGGCTACCGCCTGCAGAACGGCCCGCTGATCCGGCCGGCGCGGGTGGTGGTGGCGGCGTGATGACGGCCGCGCGTCACATGCTCCGCGTCGCGGGGAGGCGCGTCTGATGGCCCAGCAGGACCTGTACCGGGTGCTGGGCGTCGACAAGAAGGCATCCCAGGACGAGATCAAGAAGGCGTACCGCAAGCTGGCGCGCCAGTACCACCCGGACCGCAACCCCGACGACGCGTCGGCGGAGGCGCGCTTCAAGGAGATCTCGGCCGCCTACGACGTCCTCGGCGACCCGGACAAGCGCAAGGACTACGACCGCCAGGGCACGAATCCGTTTGCCGGCGCCAACCCGTTCGGGGGCGGTGGCGCGGGCGGTAGCTACGACGCCGGCAGCTTCTCGGACATCCTGTCGAACCTGTTCGGCGGCGGGCGCGCCGGCGGCGGCGGCGGGGCCGGGCGCGGCACGCCGCAGCCCGAGCGCGGCCGCGACCTCGAGGCCGAGGTCCGCCTGAGCTTCCAGCAGGCGGTCGACGGCGCGCAGGTCTCGCTGTCGGTGCCGACGTCGTCGATGTGCTCCACCTGCCACGGCACCGGCGCCAAGCCGGGCACGACCCCGAAGGTCTGCCCGCGCTGCCAGGGCCGCGGCGTCGAGTCCCAGGGCCAGGGCCTGTTCTCGATCTCGCAGCCGTGCTCGATGTGCGGCGGCAGCGGCGCGATCATCGAGGAGCCATGCCCGACCTGCCACGGCAACGGCGCCGTGCGGACGGTCAAGAGCTACAAGGTCAACATCCCCGCCGGCGTGCGGGAGGGCTCGCGCGTGCGCCTGGCCGGCAAGGGCGAGCCGGGCCGCCGCGGCGGCCCGCCCGGCGACCTGTACGTCATCACCCACGTGGATCCTTCCCCCGTGTTCAAGCGCAAGGGCGACCATCTCGAGGTCGAGGTGCCGCTCACCATCCCCGAGGCGCTGCGCGGGGGCGAGATCGAGGTGCCGACCCTCTCGGGCAGCAAGCGGCTGCGCGTCAAGCCGGGCACCAAGCCGGGCACGGTGCAGCGCCTGCGCGGCGAGGGCCCGCCGAAGCTCTCGGACAAGAAGCACCGCGGCGACATCCACTACCGCTTCGTCCTCGACGTCCCCGACAAGCTGACCCGCGAGCAGGAGGCGGCGGTCGACGCGCTGTCGAAGGTCATGAACGGCAACCCGCGGGCCAAGCTGTTCGCGGGCGGCGCGGCCGGCAGGGCGGCGTGATGTCGGCCCGGCGCACCCGCACCACCGTCCGCGTCGAGTCCGACCGCGGGGTGTTCATGATCTCGGTCGCCGCCGAGCTGGCCGAGATGCATCCGCAGACCCTGCGCATGTACGAGGCGCGCGGGCTCATCACGCCCAAGCGCTCGCCGAAGGGCACGCGGCTGTACTCGCACGAGGACGTCGAGCGCCTGCGCCGCATCCAGCAGATGACGACCGAGTACGGGCTCAACCTCGCCGGGGTCGAGCGCGTGCTCGAGCTCGAGCGCAAGCTGGCGCGCGCGCAGGCGAAGGTCGAGGCGCTCGAGCGCCGCTCGCAGGAGCTGCGCGCGGAGATCCACGGTCTGGAGGCGCGCCGCAACGAGGTGCGCGCCGACCTCGTCCGCTACGAGCACTCGCGCGAGCTGGCGCGTACGCAGGACGTCGCGCCGATCAAGCTGCAGGTGGAGCGCGCCGGGCGCCGGCCGACCGACGGCGCGCCGCCCGACGACCCGGCGTAAGCGCTCGCCGGGGCTCCCGCCGGATCCTGCCGTCCAGCGTGGTCGACGGTCATCGGGCGGACCGGCTCGTGCCTGGGCTGTCCGTACGGTCTAGAGTTTGACCATGCGGTCAGATGGGCGGGAGCGGACGTTCACCGAGCAGGCTCGTCGCCGCCAGATCGTCGACGCCGCGATCGTCGGCCTGGCCGAGGAGGGCATCGCCGGCGCGTCGCTGCAGGCGATCGCCCGGCGGATCGGCGTCAGCAAGGGCGTGATCTCGTATCACTTCGCGGGCAAGCAGGAGCTGCTCGGGCTGGTCGTCGCCGAGGTCCTGGGGGCCGCGCGGGCGTTCATGGCCCCGCGCATCGACGCCGCGCCACCGGGGCGCGCGCGGCTGCGGGCCTACGTGGAGTCCAACCTCGACTTCATGGCCGCCAATCGCGCCGGCATCGTCGCGCTGCTGGCGATCTTCAACGCGGCGCCGCCCACGCGCGTGGGTCAGCCGGCGGCGTACGCCGACCACCACCGGGTGGTCCTCGCGCAGCTCGAGGAGCACCTGCGCGCCGGACAGCGCGCGGGGCAGCTGCGGCCGTTCTCGACGCCGATGGCGGCGGCGGCGATCCGCGCGGCGATCGATGCCGCCGGCCAGCGGCTCGGCGGCGACCCGGATTTCGACGTCGCCGCCCATGGCCGCGAGCTGGCGGACTTCTTCGACCATGCGATGCGCGCCCCCGCCCACGGACAAGAGGAGGCCTCATGACCGGCACGGCCCTCGTCGAGCCTGCGCCCGGCGCGCCCGCCGCCACACCCGCTGTGCCACCCGCGCTGCTGATCCGCGGGCTGAGCAAGCGCTTCGGCGACACCACGGCGGTCGCCGAGGTGAGCCTGCAGGTCGAGCGCGGCGCGTTCTTCGGCCTCGTCGGGCCCAACGGCGCCGGCAAGACGACCCTGCTGTCGATGGCGGTCGGCCTCCTGCGACCGGACGCCGGCCGCGTCCACGTCCTGGGTGAGGACGTCTGGTCCACCCGCACCGGCGCGCGCGCCAAGCAGTTGCTCGGGGTGATGCCCGACGGCTTGGCCTTGCCTGCGCACCTGACCGCCCGCGAGCTGCTGACCTACGTCGGGCTGCTGCGCGGCCTGCCCGAGCCGCGCGTGCGCGAGCGCACCGCGGAGCTGATCGACGCGCTGGAGCTCGCCCACGCCGAGCGCACGCTGATCGCCGATCACTCGACGGGGATGCGCAAGAAGGTCGCCCTGGCCGTCGCGCTGCTGCACGGCCCGCGCGTGCTGGTGCTCGACGAGCCGTTCGAGGCCCTCGACCCCGTGTCCGCGGCGGTCGTGTGCGGCATCCTGGATGGCGTCGTCGCCGGCCGTGGCACGGTCGTCATCAGCAGCCACGCGATGGCGCTCGTCGAGCGGCTGTGCGACCACGTGGCCGTGATGGCCGGCGGGCGCGTCCTGCGCGCCGGCAGCCTGTCGCAGGTGCGCGGCAGCGGCACGCTGGAGGCCGCCTTCGCCGAGATCGTCGGCGCACGGTCCGCGGGAGGAGGGCTCTCGTGGTATCGCTGCTGATCGACATGCGGCGCACGATCGCCCGGCGTGGACTCGAGCGCCGCGGCGCGGGCTGGCTGGTCGGGGCCGGCGTGCTCGGCGCCGTCGCCGCGCTCGGCACGCTGGCGCTGGGCGTCGTCCCCGACGCCGATCCCGCCGTCGGCGCCGACGTGCTGGCCCTGCTGTTCGCGCTGTGGGTCGGCGGCCGCCTGGCCCAGAGTGCGCTGAGCGGCGGTGACGGCACGCTGCGTCCGGAGCTGTTCGCGCTGCTGGGGCTTCCTCGCCGCCGCCTGGCGCGCTCGCTGCTGATCGCCGGTCTGCTCGATCCGGGCCTCGCGCTGCTGGCGATCGCGCTGGGCGCCGTGATCGCCTTCGGGGCCCACGCCGGCGCCGCCGCCGCGCTCGTGGGCCTCGCCGGGCGCTGCTGACCACGCTGCTCGCCGGAATCGCCTCGACGGTGCTCGGGGCGCTGCTCGCCCCGGGTCGCGTCGCGGCCGCGACGTCGGCATGGTCATCACCGCGGCCGCCATCAGCCTCGTCGCGCTCGCGGGCACGCTCGCGCCCGCGCTCATCGGTGCCCTCCGGGCTCGTTCGCTGCCCTGGCTGTCCGACGTGGTGCGCGCGCTGCCGTCCGGCTGGGCGCCGGACGCGGTCGCCGCTGCCGCCCGCGCCGACTGGGCCGCCGCGATCGCGCCGCTGGTCGGCCTGTCGACCCTCGCCGCGCTCGCGGTGCTGGCCTGGCCGGCCGTGCTCGCCCGGCGCATGAGCGCCGCCGCCGGCCGGCCCGCGGCCGCCGTCCGGCCGCCGTCGGCGCGTCGCCGCCTGCTCGCCCGGACCCCCGCCGCCGCCGTCGCGGCCAGGGAGCTGCGGCTGTGGGCGCGCGACCCGATCCGCCTGACCTGCCTGCTGCTCGCCCTCCTCGTCGGCGCCGGGGTGGGCGCGCTGCCCGATGTGACCGCCGACACCGGGCTGCTGCTGCCGTTCGTGGGGGCCGTCACCACCGTCATCGCCGGCGCCTGCGCCTGCAACCTCTACGGCATGGACGGGACCAGCCTGTGGCTCACCGTCACCACCCCCGACAGCGCCGCGGCCGACGTTCGCGGCCGCCAAGCCGCCTGGCTGGTCCTGGTCGCGCCCTACGCGCTCGCCGCGACGGTCATCCTGACCGTGCTCGGCGGCCAGGGCTGGGCCTGGCCGTGGGCGCTGGCCATCCTGCCCGCCCTGCTCGGCGGCGCCGCCGGCCTGGCGGCGCTGGGCTCGACGATCAGCCTGCAGCCGCTCGACGAGAGCGGCGGCCCGACCCCGGGCTGGTCGCTGAAGGTCCACCTCGCCCTGGTCGCCGTCGCGCTCACCGCGCTGCCGCCGATGCTCGTGCTGCCGGCCGCGGCGCACTGGCACCTCGGCGGATTGGCCTGGGCCGCGCTCCCCGTCGGCGTCGCCACGGGCGCGACGCTGGCCTGGGCGCTCGGGCGCCGTGCGACGGCCAGGCTCGCCGACCGCCAGGTCGCCATGTTGGAGACGCTGGCCGACATCGGCCGCTGACCCTGCGTCCGGCCACGGAGGCCATGACGCGCCCATCCGCGCCGCGGTTCTCGACGCGCGGCAATTCCGACGATCAGGCGTCGAACGTCGGGTCCTGGGCCACGACGGCCTCGAGCAGGAGCGGCGTGTCGCGCGCCGCGAGGCCGGGGACGAGCTCGTCGAGCGCGCGGTGCAGCTCGTCGTCCGTGGTGACGCGGAGGCTGTCGCAGCTCTGCGCGCGCGCGAAGCCGCCGATGTCGAGGCCGCTCAGCGCGGGCCACGGGCCGGCCTGGCCGGTCTTCTCGCTGAGCCGGTCCATGATCGCGTAGCCGCCGTTGACCAGGACCACGAACACGACGCCGGCGCGGTAGCGCACCGCGCTCCACAGCGCCTGGATCGCGTACAGCGACGAGCCGTCGCCCAGGACCGCCAGCACCGGCCGCTGCGGGCACGCCAGCTTCAGCCCGATCGCGGCGGGCATCCCGAACCCGAGCAGGCCCATCGCGCTGACGAAGCCCATCGGCGCACGCGCCGGGATGTAGGCGTTGAGCTGTTGGCGGCTCGACGGCGACTCCTCGACGAGGATCGTCTCGCGCGGCAGCCGGGCGCCGAGCGCGGCGAGGACGTGGGCGGCGCGCAGCGGCTCGCCGGGGGCGGGCGGCGGGGGAGCGGGCGGGCGCGACTGCAGCGGCGTCGCCGAGGCCGCCGTCCGGGGCGTCACCGCCTGCGCCAGCGCCGCGCACACCGCGGCGGGCGCGCCGAGGACCGCCAGGTCGACAGGGCTGCGGTGCGCCTCGGCGGCGTCCTGGCTGACGACCGCGACGCGGGTGCCGGGCGCCACCAGCGGACCCTCGTCGTAGGGGTACTGGCGCAGCATCCCGGTGCCGACCACCAGCACGGTGTCGTGGGGGGCGAGCACGTCGCGCAGGCGGGCGCGGCGCGCCGGCAGGTGGCCGGCGAACTGCGGGTGGTCCTGCGGGAAGCCGGCCTGCGGGCCGAACGGCTCCTGCCACACCGGGCAGCCGAGGCGCTCGGCGAGTGCGACCATCGCCGCCCAGCCCGCGGGTGAGTCGGCCCCGGCGCCGGAGACGAGGACCGGCGCGGCGGCGGCGTCGAGCAGCGCCGCGAGCTCCTCGACGACCTCGGGATCGGCCGCCGCGCAGCGCAGGACCCGGGCCGCCCCGAACACCTCGTGGGGAGCGGGGCGGGCGCCAGCCAGTCGTCCATCGGCACGATCACGATCGCCGGCCCGCCGGCGGTCATCGCCTCGTGGTGCGCGCGCACGATCGCGCCGGGCACGTCCTGCGGGCGCACCGGCTGGTCGACCCACACCGGATACTCGCCGGCCAGCCCGTTCAGCCGGCCGGCGAGGAACGGCTCGAGCTCGAGATGGCGGCGGTCCTGCTGGCCGACGACCACCACGAGCGGTATGCGGTTGAGCCGCGCGGTGGCCAGCGCGGCCACTGCGTTGCCCAAGCCCGGCATCGAGTGCAGCAGCACGAGCGACGGTGCGCCGCGCCCGAGCGCGTAGCCCGCGGCCAGGCCGACCACCGAGCCCTCGTGCAGCGCGAGCACGAACGTGAGGTCGCGGGGCAGCCCGGCGAGCAGCGCGACCTCGGTGGAGCCGGGGTTGGCGAACATCGTCGTCATCTCGAGCCGGCGCAGGACGTCGAAGGCGGCGTCGCGGACGGTGGTGGCGGAGCTGGTGGTGTCCTCGGCGGCGGCCTGCACCTGGGTCTCCATACCCGCACTGTACGTAAAATCGTTTGGTCGTTTCAACGCCGTGGCGTCGCGTACGATGCCGGCCATGGCGACGGCCCAGGATCGGCCCGGCGGGCCCTTCAGCCCCGCTATCAGCGGCGCCAGCGAGCAGATCGCCCTGCAGATCCGCCGCTATCTCGAACAGCGCCACCTGCGGCCGGGCGACCGCATCGGGACCGAGCAGGAGCTGGCCGCCGAGTTCGGCGTCAGCCGGCCGACGCTGCGCGAGGCGCTGCGCCTGCTGTCGGCGTCGCACCTCATCCGGGTCGGGCGCGGGCGCACGGGCGGGATCTTCGTCGCGCGCACCCCGAACGAGGGGATGGGCCGCAACGTCAGCGAGTCGATCGCGCTCATGCTTGCCGCGGAGACGATCTCGCTGCCCGAGTTGCTCGACGCGCGCATGTTCCTCGAGGTGCCGCTGGCGGGGCGCGCGGCGGCGCAGGCGACGCCGGACACGGCGACGCAGCTGGAGCGGGCGATCGCGGACGCCGAGGGCCACGCGCCCGGCAGCGAGCCGTTCAACGAGGCCGACACCCGCTTCCATCAGATCCTGGCCAAGGCCGCGGGCAACGACCTGCTGCTCGCGTTCACCGGCTGGATCCTCGAGGTGCTGCAGCCGAACCTGATCGCGCACATCGCGCCGGCGGTCGACGGCGACGCGATCCTCGCCCAGCACCGCGCGATCCTGCGCACGGTGCGCCGCGGGCAGCGCGCGGCGGCCGAGCGCGCGATGGCCGAGCATCTCGGCTATCTCGTCGAGGTACTCGACCGCGTCGACGCGCCCTGACGTGCGCCGCGCCCGGCGACACCGCCGCTCCCGCGACGCCCCGTGGGCGGTGGCACCGCCGGCGGCGGTTGGCAGGGAGCGTCGCCGCACCGCTGTCCGTCGCGGGCGGCGTCGGCTCGCGGCTCAGGCCGCGCCCAGCGACGCCGCCGCGGCGGGCCACGAGCTCGCCCGCCGCTCGGCGCAGCCGCGCCGCCTCGTCCCCGGTCAGCGGCCATTCGTGGATGGCCCCACGCCGCCCGGTCCGAGCGTCACCGGCACGCTGAGCGCGACGCCCGCGACCCCGTACTCCCCGTCGAGCACGACCGAGGCGGGCCACGGCTCGGGGTCGCCGTGGGCCAGCGCGGCGACCATGCGCGAGACGCCGCGCCCGGAGGTCCACGTCGACGAGCGCCCCGAGTCCAGCGCGACGTGGCGGACGTACCAGTCGCGCACCCAGTCCAGCGCCGTGCGGCGCTGGTCGTCGCCGATCGCGACCGGCGCGCGTCGACGCGCACCCGCTCGAGCAGCGCTACCGCCGCGTCGCCGTGCTCGCCGATCATCCACGCGTCGACCCGCTGGGCGGTGACCCCGGTTCGGCCCAGCGCGGTCCGCAGGCGGAGGCTGTCGTTCAGCGTGTAGCCCACCACCCGCTCACGCGGCAGGCCGGTCTGCCGCACCGCCCAGGTGACGAGCGGGTCGACCGGGTTGGTCACGACCAGCACGATCCCCGGCCACCCGTGGCCCAGCGCGCCGGTGACCTCGCCCAGGATGCGCGCGTTGTCCTCCAGGTAGACCATCCGCGAGGCGTTGACGGTCAGCGGCACCGCGGCGGTGACGACGACGATCTCCGCGGCGGGCAGCTCGCCGGGCTCGGCCACCCGCAATGCTGCCGGTCGCGCCCTGAGCGACGACCTGCTGGAGGTCCATCTCGTGCGAGACCGCCATCTCGGGGCGGCGGTCGATCAGGGCGATGTCGTAGGCCTCGCCGCGCAGCAAAAGGTTGAACGCGACCGACGCGCCGACGCCGCCCCCGCCGCCCACGATCGCCACGCGCGTGCTCCGGTAGGGTTGCTCCAAATCGTCAGGCATTATCCGGCATGGGTCGACTCGACGGCAAAGTCGCACTGATCACCGGCGCCGCGGGCAGCATCGGCGCGGCCAGCGCCCGCGCGCTCGTGGCCGAGGGCGCGCGCGTCGTCGTCACCGACCTCGACCGGGAGCGCGTCGCCGCGCTGGCCGGCGAGCTCGGCGCCGCGGTCGCGGCCGCCGCGGTGGCCGACGTCACCGACTCGGCGCAGGTTCGCGCCGCTGTGCAGCTGGCGATCGACCGCTTCGGCGGCCTCGACGTCGCGTTCGCCAACGCCGGCATCTCCGGGGCGATCGCGCCGATCGGCGAGTACCCCGAGGACGCGTTCGACGCCGTGCTGGCCGTCAACGTGCGCGGCCCGTTCCTCGTGGCCAAGCACGCGCTCGCGGTCATGCGCGACGGCGGCAGCCTGATCATCAACTCGAGCGTCGTCGGGCTGACGTCCGACCGCGGGATCGCGGGCTACGCCACCTCCAAGCACGCGGTCGTCGGGCTCATGCGCACCGCGGCCAAGGACGTCGCCGACCGGGGCATCCGGGTCAACACGATCCACCCGGGGCCGGTCGACAACGCCTTCCAGCACCAGATCGAGGTCACCGCCACCGGGGCGCCCGCGGACCGGGCGGCGGCGATCTTCGAGGCGATGATCCCGCTGGGCCGCCACGCCCGGGCCGAGGAGATCGCCCGCGCGGTCGTGTTCCTGGCCGGCGACGACAGCTCGTTCGTCACCGGGCACACGCTGGCCGTCGACGGCGGGCTGTCGATCTAGTGGCCCGTCCCGCCGCGTCGCCGCGCCGCGGCCACCGGTCCCTGCCCGCGGGCGAGCCGGGGCTTGCCAACTGCCGGGCCGTCTGCGACAATCTCAGTCCAATCGACTGAGATTTTTCGCGAAGGAACCCATGAACCCAGACCGTTTCACCATCAAGTCCCAGGAGGCCATCCGCGCCGCCGGCCAGCTGGCCGACGGGCGCCGCAACCCACAGGTCACCCCCGAGCACCTGCTGGCCGTCCTGCTCGAGCAGGAGGGCGGCATCGTCGTTCCGGTCCTGCGCAAGCTCGGGGTCGCGCCGGAGCCGCTGCGCCGCGAGGTCAACGCGGCGCTCGACGGGCTGCCGACGACGACCGCCGGCGGCGCGGCCGCGGGCCCCTCGTCCGAGCTCGTCGCGGTCCTGCGCGCCGCCGAGAGCGAGATGCGCGAGCTCAAGGACGAGTACGTCTCCGCCGAGCATCTGCTCCTCTCGCTCGCGGGCCACAACTCCAAGGCCGGCGAGGCCCTGCGCGGCGCCGGCGCCACGAAGGCCGCGCTGACCGAGGCGCTGGCCGGCGTGCGCGGATCGCAGCGGGTCACCGACCAGAACCCCGAGGACAAGTACCAGGCGCTGGAGAAGTTCGGCGTCGACCTCACCGAGCGCGCGGAGGAGGGCAAGCTCGACCCGGTCATCGGCCGCGACGAGGAGATCCGCCGCGTCATCCAGGTCCTCAGCCGCCGCACGAAGAACAACCCGGTGCTCATCGGCGAGCCGGGCGTCGGCAAGACCGCGATCGTCGAGGGACTGGCCCAGCGCATCGTCTCCGGCGACGTGCCCGAGTCGCTGCGCGACCGCCGCGTCATCAGCCTCGACATCGGCGCGCTGATCGCCGGCTCGAAGTACCGCGGCGAGTTCGAGGATCGCCTGAAGGCCGTCCTCAAGGAGATCCAGGAGGCCGAGGGCCAGATCATCCTGTTCATGGACGAGCTGCACACGATCGTCGGCGCCGGCGCCGCCGAGGGCGCGGTCGACGCGGCCAACCTGCTCAAGCCGATGCTCGCCCGCGGCGAGCTGCGCGCGGTCGGCGCGACGACGCTCGACGAGTACCGCAAGCACATCGAGAAGGACGCCGCGCTGGAGCGCCGCTTCCAGCCGGTGATGGTCGGCGAGCCGACCGTCGAGGACACGATCGCCATCCTGCGCGGGCTCAAGGAGCGCTATGAGGTGCACCACGGCGTGCGCATCCAGGACGGCGCGCTGATCTCGGCGGCCACCCTCAGCCACCGCTACATCGCCGACCGCTTCCTGCCCGACAAGGCGATCGACCTCATCGACGAGTCGGCGTCGCGCCTGCGCATCGAGATCGACTCGCTGCCCGAGGAGATCGACGTCCTCGACCGGCGCATCATGCAGCTCGAGATCGAGCTCACGTCGCTGCAGAAGGAGACCGACCCGGCCTCCGCGGAGCGCCGCGAGGCGATCGAGCGCGAGCTGTCGGACCTGCGCGAGCGCTCGGATGCGATGAAGGCCGAATGGCAGGCCGAGAAGGACGCCATCAAGGGCATCTCGGAGGCCAAGGAGCAGCTCGAGCAGGCGAAGGTCGAGCTCGAGCGCGCGCAGCGCGAAGGCGACCTCAGCCGCGCCGCGGAGCTGCGCTACGGGGTGATCCCCGAGCTCGAGAAGCGCGTGGCCGAGGGCGAGGCGCGCCAAGACGAGGCCGATCCCGCCCACTCCATGAAGTTCCTCCAGGAGGAGGTCACCGCCGAGGACGTCGCCGAGGTGGTCGGTCGCTGGACCGGCATCCCGGTCTCGCGCCTCATGGAGGGCGAGGTCTCCAAGCTCGTCCACATGGAGGAGCGCCTGCACCAGCGGGTGGTCGGCCAGGACGTGGCGGTCCGCGCCGTGTCCGACGCCCTGCGGCGCTCGCGGGCGGGCCTCAGCGACCCCAATCGGCCGATCGGCACGTTCCTGTTCTTGGGCCCGACGGGCGTCGGCAAGACCGAGCTGGCGCGCGCGCTGGCCGAGTTCATGTTCGACAGCCAGGACGCGATGGTGCGCATCGACATGTCGGAGTACATGGAGAAGCACGCGGTGTCGCGGCTCGTCGGCGCGCCTCCCGGCTACGTCGGCTACGAGGAGGGCGGCCAGCTCACCGAGGCGGTGCGGCGCCGGCCCTATTCGGTCGTGCTGCTCGACGAGGTCGAGAAGGCGCACCCGGACGTGTTCAACGTCCTGCTGCAGCTGATGGACGACGGCCGCCTGACCGACGGGCAGGGCCGCACGGTGGATTTCAAGAACGTCGTGCTGATCATGACCTCGAACATCCCGGGCGGCCGCTCGGGGGCGGAGCTGCACTTCAAGCCGGAGTTCATCAACCGCCTGGACGACATCGTCGAGTTCGAGAGCCTGGACCGGTCGCAGATCGGCGAGATCGTCGACCTGCAGACCTCGCTGGTGGTCGCGCGGCTGGCCGAGCGCGGGGTGACGCTGGACATCACCGACGACGCGCGGACCCTGCTGGGCAACCTCGGCTACGACCCGACCTACGGGGCGCGGCCGCTCAAGCGGGTGATCCAGAAGCAGCTGGTCGACAAGCTCGCGATGGCGCTGCTGCAGGGCGAGTTCGGCGAAGGCGCCAGCGTCGTGGCCGACGCCGCCGACGGCGAGATCGTCCTGCGCGCCGGCGGCGTGCCGGTCGAGGAGCCCGCGCTCACCGCCTGACCATGACGCCGCTCGCCGCCTCCGCGCCACGCGGGGCGGCGGGGGCGTGCCCGTCACGCGGCCGGCGATTGAGATACAACGGGCGCACCCGACCGCTGGAGGTTCGAGCCATGCCCACCTACATCATGCTGTCGACGCTCACGCCGGAGGGCGTGCAGACGGTCAAGAACAACCCGCACCGCATCAAGGAGGTCAACCACGAGGTCGAGCAGCTCGGGGCGACGGTGAAGGCGCAGTGGGCGACGCTGGGCCGGTTCGACTTCGTCAACATCGTCGAGGCGCCGGACGAGGCGACGATGGCACGCGTCTCGCTCGAGCTCGGCTCGCGCGGGACCGTGCACTACGAGACGCTCTCGGCGCTGCCGATCGACGATTTCATCGCGTCCCTCTAACGTGCCCGAACACCGGAGCGGTCACCTATCTCATTCCCGGAGCGAAGGTGTGAGGGCGGGAGCGAAGCGGTCACATCCGGCCGAAGGTGAGCCGGGAGCGAAGCGGTCACCCTCCGTCGAAGGTCGGTGGCCGTGACGCCGGCGGCACGGCGGCCGCGGGTCCTCGTCGTCGGCTCGGGCGGCCGCGAGCACGCGATCGTCCGGGCTCTGCGCCGATCGCCGCAGGTTCCCGAGCTGCTCGCCACACCGGGCAACGCCGGCATCGCCGCGGACGCGCGGATCGTCGACGGCGACCCGTTCGCGGTGGCGCGGCGCGAGGAGGTCGACCTGGTGGTCGTCGGTCCCGAGGCCCCGCTCGTCGACGGCCTCGTCGACCGCCTGGCCGACGCGGGCATCCCCGCGTTCGGCCCGACCGCCGCGGCCGCTCGCCTGGAGGGGTCCAAGCGGTTCGCCAAGGAGGTCATGTCCGCCGCCGGCGTGCCGACCGGCGCGTGGACGAGCCACACGACCATGGACAGCGCGCTGGCCGCGATCGACCGCTACCCCGCGGTCCTGAAGGCCGACGGGCTCGCGGCGGGCAAGGGCGTGATCATCGCGGCTGACGAGTCCGAGGCCCGGGATGCCCTCGAGCAGATGCTCGTGGCCCGCCGCTTCGGCGACGTGCCGGTCGTCGTCGAGGAGCACCTCGACGGCGAGGAGCTGTCGCTGCTGGCCCTGTGCGACGGCGAGCGCGCCGTCCCGATGGCGCCGGCGCGCGACTTCAAGCGCATCGGCGACGGCGACACCGGGCCCAACACGGGCGGCATGGGGTCGTTCTCGCCGGTGGACGGCATCGACGTCGACGCCATCGCCGCCGCCGTCCACCAGCCGGTCGTCGACGAGATGCGCCGCCGCGGCACGCCGTTTCGCGGCGTCCTGTACGCCGGTCTCATGCTCACCGCCGACGGGCCGAAGGTCATCGAGTTCAACGTCCGCTTCGGGGACCCCGAGACGCAGGCGCTGCTGCCGCGGCTGCGCTCGGACCTGCTCGACCTGCTCGAGCGGGCGGCGGGCGTCGGCGGCGCCGATCTGTCGGGGGCCGTCATGGAGTGGGACGACGCGACCGCGGTGACCGTGGTGCTGGCCAGCGCCGGCTACCCGGCGAGCTCCCACAGCGGCGACGTGATCGACGGCCTCGACAAGGCGGCCGCGCTGCGCGCCGAGGTCACGCACGCCGGGACGGCGTTCGGGCCGGGCGGCGAGGTGGTCACCGCCGGCGGCCGCGTGCTGAACGTCACCGCGCTGGGCGCGGGGATCAATGCCGCCCGGACCGCCGCGTATGCTGCCGCGGACGTGATCACCTTCGAAGGGCGGCAGATGCGACGGGACATCGCGGCCAGGGCGTGCGCACCGGCGTGAGCCCGCAACCCCGCACGAACATCGAGCAGGGCGAGGCCGAGGTCGTCGCCGACCAGGAGCTCGCGGCCGAGGCGCAGTCCGAGGCGGAGGCGGAGTTCGAGGCGCTCGACGTCAGCGCCCCGCTGGTCGGCATCGTCATGGGCTCGAAGTCCGACATGGACGAGATGCAGAAGGCCGCCGACGAGCTGAAGTCGCGCGGCATCATGCACGAGGTCCGGGTGATGTCGGCGCACCGCGAGCCGGACACGGTCGCCGACTACGCCAAGAACGCCCACATGCGCGGGATCAGGGTGATCATCGCCGGGGCGGGCCTGTCGGCCGCGCTGCCCGGCGTGGTGGCGGCGCACACGGACCTGCCGGTGATCGGCGTGCCGCTGACCAGCCGCCTGTCGGCGGCGGGCGGGCTCGACGCGATCCTGTCGATCGCCCAGATGCCCCCGGGGGTGCCGGTCGCCTGCGTCGGGCTCGACAACGCGAAGAACGCGGCGGTGCTCGCCGCCCGCATCCTGGCGTGCTGAGCGGGGCGCGGCGCGCTGCGGAGCGCCGGCGATCGAGCGCGGCGTGCGGACTGCCATGATCGCCCGGTGATCGAGCGCTACACCCGCCCCGAGATGGGGGCCATCTGGACGGACGCGGCGAAGATGGAGGCCTGGCGGCGCGTCGAGGTCGCCGCCGCCGAGGAGCTGCCGGACGGACCCACGCCCGCTGACCTCGAGGCGATCCGCGCCGCGACCTTCACCGTGGCGGCCGTGCAGGAGCGCGAGCGGATCACCGACCACGACGTCGCCGCGTTCGTTGACGTCCTCGCGGCCAGCGCCGGACCGGCCGGGCGCTGGATCCACTTCGGCCTGACCTCCTCCGACGTGCTCGACACCGCGCTCGCCCTGCAGCTGCGCGACGCGGGCGTCCTGCTGGTCGCCGGCGCGCGGGAGCTGTACGCCGCGCTGGCGCAGCAGGCCCGCGCCCACGTCGCCACCGTCTGCACCGGCCGCACCCACGGCGTGCACGCCGAGCCGACGACGTTCGGCATCAAGCTCGCCGGCTATGCGATGGAGGCCCACCGCAACGCGCAGCGCCTCGAGCAGGCCTTCGCCCAGGCCGCCCACGGCGCGCTGTCGGGCGCGGTGGGCACGTACGCCGCGCTCGGCCCCGACTTCGAGCGCCGCGTGCTCGCCCGGCTGCGCCTCGAGGCCGAGCCGGTCTCCACCCAGGTCGTCCCGCGCGATCGCCACGCCGAGGTGCTGCAGGCGATCGCGCTGGCCGGCGCCGGCCTCGAGCGCTTCGCCCCCGAGATCCGCCACCTGCAGCGCACCGAGGTCCGCGAGGTCGAGGAGCCGTTTCGCGCCGGACGGCAGAAGGGCTCGAGCGCGATGCCCCACAAGCGCAACCCGATCACCACCGAGCGCATCACCGGCCTCGCGCGTGTGCTGCGCGGCTACGCGCAGGCGGGGGTCGAGAACGTCGCGCTGTGGCACGAGCGCGACATCTCGCACTCGGGCGCCGAGCGGGTGATCCTGCCCGACGCGACGATCCTGCTCGACTACATGCACGGGCTCGCGACCCGCATCGCGCGGGGCATGGTCGTCCACGCCGACCGCATGCGCGCCAACCTCGACGCCACCCACGGCGCGCTGTTCTCCCAGCGCGTGCTGCTGGCGCTGGTCGAGAGCGGGATGGCCCGCGACGACGCCTACCGGATCGTGCAGGAGGACGCCCAGCGCGCGTGGGACACCGGCACGCCGCTGCGCGAGCTCATCGCTGCGCGCGACCTGCGCATCGACCTCGACGCCACCTTCGACCTGGGCCGCTACACCCGCTACGCCGAGGAGATCGTGTCCCGGCTGCCCTGAACGCCTAACGCTCGACCGAGCCGAGGTCCCCGCCGCCGCGCGCGACCAGCAGCCACATCACCGGTGCCGCCAGCACGATCAGCGCGAGTGCCGGCGTCGCGGCCTGCGAGTAGGCCGACACGCCCGTCGCCGTCCACACCTCGGTGGCCAACGTGTCGAAGCCGATCGGGCGCAGGATGAGCGTGGCCGGCAGCTCCTTCATCGTCGAGACGAACACGAGCGCCGCGCCCGCCAGCATCCCGGGCGCGACGAGCGGCACGGTCACGCGTGCGAGCACGGACACGGGCCGGTGCCCGAGGCCGCGCGCCGCCTCCTCCAGCCGCGGGTCGACGCGCTGCAGCGACCCGCGCACCGCCGTCAGCGACTGCGGGAAGAACCGCACGACGTAGGCGACGATGAGGACCAGCAGCCCGCCGTACAGCGCCGGCGTGTAGCGCGCGGCGAAGAAGACGAGCGACAGCGCGACGACCACGCCGGGCAGCGCGTTGGAGATGTACGCGCCGCGCTCGAGCAGCCGCGTCCATCCGGTGCGATGGCGGACGGCGAGCAGCGCGACCGGCAGCGCGGCCAGGGTCACGGCGGTTGCGGCCAGCCCGGCGGCGAGCAGCGTGCGCAGCGCGGGCTCCCACAGCGACGAGAGCGCGGCGTCGAAGGACGGCGCGCGCAGCGCCCACCACACGACGACGACGAGCGGCAGCACGAGCGCGGCGCCGACGACGGCGGCGCAGAACGCGACCGCGGGTGCGCGCCAGCGCCCGAGCGCCACCCGCCGCGCCGGCCGCGCGGCGCCCGGCGAGACGCGCGCCTGGCGCGCCCGGCCCGAGGCCCGCGCCTCGAGCACCAGGACCACCGCGGTGAGCGCGACGAGCACGAGCCCGAGCACCGCGGCCGGCGTGCGGTCGAACAGCGACCGGTACTGCAGGAAGATCGCGCGGGTCAGCGCGTCGAAGCGCATCAGCGAGACCACACCGAAGTCCGACAGCGTGTACAGCGCGACGAGCAGCCCGCTGGCGCCGATCGCCGGACGCAGCGCCGGCAGCGTGACCCGCCGCAGGACCTGCGCCGGCGTGCTGCCGAGCCCGCGCGCCGCTTCCTCGAGGCTCGCGTCGCTGCGCCGCAGCGCCGCCGAGCACAGCAGGAACACGTACGGGTAGGTGGCCAGCGACAGCGCGGCGAGCGCTCCCCAGAACCCCGTGATGCTCGGGATCCCGAGCAGCCCGCCGCGCCCCGACACCGCGATCAGCGCCAGCGCGAGCACGTAGCTCGGGATGACCAGCGGCAGCGCGAGCAGCACGGTCCAGACGCGGCGCCCGGGCAGGTCGGTCCGCGTGACCAGCCAGGCGGCGGGCACGCCGATCGCGATCGCCGCCGCGGTCGTCGCCGCGACCAGGCCGCACGTCTGCACGACCAGCTCCAGCGTCCGCGGCCGCTCGAGCACGTCGAACGCGGCACTGCCGCCGCTCGCCACGCGGACGACGAGGTAGACGAGCGGCAGGCAGACGAGGGCGACGACCGCGATCGCGGCGGCGGCGAGCGCCACCGGCGGGCGCCGGCTCACGAGGTCAGGCCGACCTCGTCGAGCATCCGCAGGGTCGGCTCGAGTTCGGCGCCGAGCGCGGCCAGGGCGACGTCCGGTCCGACGACCTCTTCGAGCGGCGGCAGCTCGCCCACCGGCTCGACGCCGGCGGCCAGCGGGTACTCGAACGTGTGCTGGGCGAAGTACTCCTGGGCCCGGCGGTCGACGAGGAAGCGCGCGAAGCGCTGCGCCGCATCCGCGTTCTTCGCCGTCTTGAGCACGCCGACGCCGGCCGCGTTGACGAACGTGCCGGGGTCGCCGTCAGCCAGGAAGTGGTTGGCGACCTTCAGGTCCGGGTTCTCGCGCTTGAGCTCTTCGAGGTAGTAGTGGTTGACGAAGCCGGCGTCGATCTCGCCGCGGTCGATCGCCTCGATCGTCTGGATGTTGTTCTCGTAGAGCTTGGCGTCGAGGCCCTTGACGTCCGCCAGCCACTGGCGGGCGCGCTCGTCGCCCGCCTGCAGGCGCATCACCGAGACGAACGCCTGGAACGACGCGTTCGTCGGCGGCAGGCCGAGCCGGCCGCGCCACGCGTCGCCGGTGTAGTCGAACACCGTGTCGGGCAGGTCGTCCTCGCTCAGGCGCTCGGTCGAGTAGGCGACCACGCGGGCGCGCGCCGACGTGCCGACCCAGCGGCCCTGTGGGTCGCGGTATTGCTCGGGCACCCGGTCGAGCGTCGCCGTGGGCAGCTTGGCCAGCTGGTCCTCGATCGCCCCGAGCGAGCCGGCGTCCTGGGCGAAGAACGCGTCGGCCGGGCTGTTGGCGCCTTCCTCGGCGATCGTCGCCGCCAGCTCGGCCGAGTCGCCGTAGCGGACGTCGACGTCGAGGCCGGTCTCGTCCTCGAACTCCTCGAACAGCGGGCCGACGAGCGTCTCGTTGCGGCCCGAGTACACGGTCAGGTCGGCGTCGCTGCCGCCGCACGCGGCGATCGGCAGGCAGGCGAGCAGGGTCAGGAGGGCGATCGTCAGGCGGCGCATGGGCGGTGGTGGGTTAGGAGGCGAACGTGGCGACGGGGCCGTCGTGGACGCGAACGTGGACCCGCGCCCCGAGCGGGACGACCTCGTTGGAGGGGCGCTGGGCGGTGAGCGTGGTGCCGTCGGGCAGGCGGACGCGGTACAGCACGTCGTGGCCGAGGAACGTGCGCTCGACGACCTCGCTGCCCGGCCCGTCACCCGCGGGCTCCAGGCCGATCAGCTCGGGGCGCAGCAGCACCTCGACGCCGCCGTCGGCGCCGGTGCTGGCGAAAGTACCCAGCGGCGTGCGCACGGCCGTGCCGGCGCGCGTGCCGGGCACGATGTTCGCCACGCCGACGAACTCGGCGACCCAGCGGTCGGCGGGCGCGAAGTAGAGGTCCTCGGGGGTCCCGGTCTGCACGATGCGGCCCTCGCGCATCACGGCGATGCGGTCGCCGAGCGTGAACGCCTCCTCGCGGTCGTGCGTGACGAGCACCACGGTGACGCCGGCCTCCCGTAGCAGCGCCGCGAGCTCGGCGCGCATCTCGCCGCGCAGGAGCGGGTCGATGGCGTTCCACGGCTCGTCGAGGAGGACGAGCTCTGGCTCGGGCGCCAGGGCGCGGGCGAGCGCCACGCGCTGCTGCTGGCCGCCGCTGAGCTCGGCCGGGTGGCGGTGGGCGAGGTCGGCCAGGCCGACGAACGCGAGCGCCTCGCGGGCGCGGGCGGCGCGGCGGGCGCGCGGCAGGCCGAAGCCGACGTTGGCGAGCACGTCGAGGTGGGGGAACAGCGCGTAGTCCTGGAAGACCATGCCGACCTGCCGGCGCTCGGGCGCCACGAAGCCGTCGGAGCCGGCGACGGGGCGGCCGGCGAGGGTGACGTTGCCGCGATCCGGGCGCTCGAACCCGGCGACGAGGCGCAGCAGCGTGGTCTTGCCGCAGCCGCTGGGGCCGAGCAGGGCGACGAACTCGCCGCTGGTGACCGCCAGCGTCGCGTCGGCCACCGCCTGGGTGGCTCCGAACGCCTTGCTGACGTCTTCGAGCACGAGCATCATCAGAGATGTTAGGACAACCTAACGGTTGACGGCGCGATGGATGGCTCCCGCGGCCGACGCGAGCACGAGCTCGCCGTCGTTGTCGGTGCCGATGTGCGTGAGCTGCGGCACGGTCGCGTGCTCGCGCCGCAGGTCCTCGGCGCCCCCGTCCGGCGTGCCGCGCAGCGACCACAGCACGCCCGAGCAGAAGTCGCCGTAGACGTAGCGGCCGTTGAGGCGGGGCAGGGCGGTGCCGCGGTACACGACCCCGCCGGTCACCGAGCAGCCGTCGTCGTGGCTGTACTGCGCGACGGGCCAGATCAGCTCGCCGGTGCGGTCGAGGTGGCGGTCGCCCGGCAGCCGGCGCGTGCCCTCGAAGGCGCTCCAGCCGAGGTTCTTCGGCGGCTCGTCGAATTCGAGCAGGATGCGGTTGATCTCCTCCAGCTCGTCCTGGCCGACGTCGCCGATCCACACCTCGCCGAGCGCGGCGTCGAACGAGAACCGCCACGGGTTGCGCAGGCCGGAGAGCACGATCTCCCACCGCGGCGCCGCCGCCTCGACGTCCGCGGCCAGGATCTTGCCGAGCAGCCGCCCGGGGTCCTGCGCGCTGCCGCGCGGGTCGAACGCGCCGCCGCCGTCGCCCAGGCCGAGGTACAGCCGGCCGTCGGGGGCGAACGCGATCTGGCCGCCGTTGTGGTTCTCCTCGGGCTGCTCGACGTGCAGCAGAGGGCGGCGGCGCTGCGTGTCGAAGCGCCCCCGGCCGTCGGCCGCGAACTCGGCGACGCGCGTGTCGCCGCTGCGATCGGACCAGTGGACGTACAGCCGCGGCTCGGTCGCGAAGTCGGGATGGGCAGCGACGCCGAGCAGGCCCTGCTCGGAGCCCGTGCGGATCTCGCCGCGCAGGTCGAGGACGGTCTTCGGCCCGCGCCGCGTGAGGCGCACGATCCGCCCGGGCTGCTCGGCGACCCACAGCGCGTCGTCGCCCGGCACGGCGCCGACCCAGGTGGGGCGGTTGAAGCCGTCCGCGACGCGCTCGAGGCCGAACGAGCGGGCGGTGCCGACCTCGGGCGCGGTCGACGGCGGCTCGGGATCCGGCCGGTCGGCTGCGCCGCAGCCGGCGAGAGCGGCGCAGAGGGCGGCGGCGGCGAACGGATGGCGGCGCATGGCCGCGGCAGTCTATTAGGCACACCTAACCGAGATCGTCCAGCCCTCACGGGCGACGATCGGCCGAAAGCCGGCGGGCGGCGACGGCTCCACCGGCGAGGCCGGCGTTCGGCGCGAGGCGAAGATGACGCCCGGCGCGCTGGGCACGAAGCCGACCTGCCGCTTGGCCACGTCGAGGTGGTAGGCGAGCAGCGGCCCGCGCAGGTGGCCGACGTACGGGCGCCCGCAGCGCAGCAGCGCGTCCCGTCCGCCGCTCGCGGCGATCGTGCGGCGCAGGCCGGCGGCGAGATCCCACTGGTGGCGCTGCGCGTCGCGGACCCGCTCGAGCGCGTCGATCCGCGGGACCGCGGCGACGGCGAGCAGCGCGGCCAGGGCGACCGCGGCGGGGCGCGGGACGGCGGCGATGCCGACCGCGCCGGCCACGGCCAGCAGCGCGACGCCGGGCAGCGCGTAGCGCGCCTCGCCCGAGAAGCCGGCCTGGGCCATGAGCGCGACCAGGGCGATCCAGGCGGCGCCGGTGGCGGCGAGGGCGAGCGCGGGGCGGGCGCCTGCGCACCGTCCCGCCGGGTCGGCCGAGGGGCGAGGACCGGGCGCGCTGCCGCCGCGTCGTCCGAGGGCGGTCAGCGCCAGCGCGCCCAGCCCGATCCACATCGGCCACAGCGCCAGCTCGACCGCCTCGCGCAGCGCCGCCCACGCCGGGACGTCGGCCAGCGCGGGCTGGCCCGGATTCGGCGTGCGCGCGCGGCTGCCGGAGCGCAGCAGGTCGCCCGACCCGAACAGCTCGGGCACCAGCCACAGCGCCGGGACCGCGACGGCGCCCGCGGCGACCAGCGCGTGCTCGCCGGGGGCTCGCCGCCAGCGCCACAGCGCGTAGGCGGCGGCGAACGGCCAGGCTTCGACGCGCAGCAGCGCGCACCCGGCCGCCAGCGCCAGCGCCGAGCGATGGTGGCCGCCCCGCGCGCGCAGGATCGCCGCCAGCGCCAGCGCGACCAGCAGCCCCTCCGACGTGCCGCTCGCGGCGTAGCCGAGGTAGCCGGCGGTGAGCGCGACCGCGGCGGCGGCCAGCGTCCCGGCGAGCCGGGAGCCGCCGGCGAGGTCGCGGGCCAGCGCGTACGCGAGCACCGCCGCCAGCGCCGCGCCGGCGCGCGCGACGAACACCCACAGCACGGGCGCGACGCCGCTGCCCAGCGGCGCCAGCAGGACGCAGACCGCCACCGTCAGCGGCTTGAACGCGGGGCCGGCCTCCGTGCTCAGCTCGAGGTGCGCGATCTCGCGACCCCACAGCAGCCACGCCCACGGGTCGTACGACGGCGCGGGGGCGACGAGCAGCAGGGAGAGGGCCGCGAGGCCCACGGCGGCGATGACGGCGGCGCCCAGGCGCACGGAGCGCGACGGTACTGGACCGACCGCCGCGCCCGGGGGCGCTGTCGGCCGCCTCACGTCGCGCCCGCGCCCGCGGCCCGGCCGAGCGCGCCGCCGCCGGGCCGGCGGGTGGCGTACCGTTGCCTGCGTGACCACGCTGGCCGATCTTCCCCTCCTGAGCACCGGCAAGGTGCGCGAGATGTACGACCTGGGCGACCGCCTGCTCATGGTCGCCTCCGATCGCATCTCGACCTACGACGTCGTGCATCCCACGCCGATCCCCGACAAGGGCAAGGTCCTCACCGGGCTGTCGGCGTTCTGGTTCGCCAAAACCGGGCACATCGTGGCCAACCACATGCTGTCGGCCACCGAGGACGTGCCCGACGAGGCGCGCGGCCGGGCGCTCGTCGTGCGCAAGCTGCAGATGCTGCCGGTCGAGTGCGTCGTGCGCGGCTACATCACCGGGTCGGGCTGGAAGGACTACCAGGCGACGGGGCGCGTGTCCGGCATCGCGCTGCCGGGCGGCCTGCGGGAGTCCGAGAAGCTGCTGGAGCCGATCTTCACGCCGTCGACGAAGGCCGAGGTCGGCCACGACGAGGCGATCGACTTCGACCGGGCGGCGGCGCTCGTCGGCGACGGGGCGCTGATGGAGCGCGTGCGCGACGTCTCGATCGCGCTGTACCGCTTCGCGGCCGACCACGCGGCCGAGCGCGGCGTGCTGCTGGCCGACACGAAGTTCGAGTTCGGTCTCGACTCGGCCGGCGAGCTGGTCGTCGGCGACGAGGTGCTGACGCCCGACTCGTCGCGGTTCTGGCCGGCCGACGGCTACGCGCCCGGGCGCGGGCAGCCGAGCTTCGACAAGCAGTACGTCCGCGACTGGGCGTCGCAGTCGGGGTGGGACAAGACCCCGCCGGCGCCCGCGATCCCCGACGACGTGGTCGCCGGGACGCGCGCGCGCTACGTCGAGGCCTACGAGCGGATCTCGGGCGAGTCGTTCGCGGCCTGGCTGCAGCGGACCGGGGCGTAACGAGCGGCGAGCGGCGCCCCGCTCGTCACCAGAGCGACGGCAGCGGGTCGAAGGCGCGCATCGCGCCGTCGGCGGTGACCAGGACGAGATCATGCTCGAGTGCGGTCGCCACGAGGAAGCGATCGGCCGGATCAGCTGAGGCGAAATCCCTGAGCGTCTCGCTGCGCAGCGCGATGCCCTGGGTCAAGGGCACAGACATGAGCGCCGACCGGCGCAACGCGTCGAGCACCCACTCAACGGGTGACGGCCGCAGTGTCAGCCGGCCCTTGCGTGCCAGGACCAACGTCTCCCAGGTCGATATGGGCGAGAGGTGCAGGGTGTTGTCACGAGCCGATATCGCGCGTTCCGCTGCGTCTGACAACCGTTCGGGAGCGAGGAGTCGCCACACCCAGACGTGTGTATCGAGAAGGAGCCTCACTTGCGCACGGCATCCCAGTCGCCGGGATCGGCGGCGGGCGCGACAAGGTCTCCCGTGATCTCTCCTTGATTGCGCAGTGCCCCGCGCCAGTCGTCGAGACGCTGTGACGTGACCGGCACCACCTGCGCGACTGGTCGGCCGCGCTTCGTGATGACGATCGGCTCACCGGTCGCACCCACGTCGTCGAGCAGACTCAGGCAGCGCTGCTTGAATTCGCCTGCGGCGATCGTCTTCATGGCCCGATATTACCATGGACATGGAACATGGACATATTGTCCCCGGTCAGCTCGCCGGCGCCAGCCCGAGCGGCGGCAGCGCGCCCGCCTGCAGGTCGATGCCGAGCTGCGCGACGAGCGCCTCGCGCCCCCGCGGGGCGACGAGCGACACGCCGACCGGCAGGCCGCTGCGCGCGCCGAGCCCGGCCGGCAGCGCCGCCACCGGGAAGCCGGTCGCGTCCCACGTGGCGGTGAACACGATCCACGGGTCGCCGTCGCCGCCGAGGTGCTCGACGCCGTAGCCGGCGCCGCGCGGCTCGGCGGGCATCGGCACCGTCGGCTCGAGCAGCGCGTCGACGCGGTGCTCGGCGAACCAGCCCTCCCACGCGGCGGTCATCTCGGCCCGCCGCCGCTGCGCGTCGAGGTACGTCCTCGCCGACTCGAACTCCGACTGCAGCTCGAGCAGCACCCGGATCGCCGGCCGGTAGAGGTCGATCGACGCGGCGTAGCGCGCGTGGTAGCTCGCCATCTCGGCGACGAAGATCGCGTTGAGGTCCAGGCCCGAGAGGTCCGGCGCGGCCGGCCGCTCGACCACCTCCGCGCCGAGCCGCTCGCAGGAGCGGCGCGCGGCCTCCAACCCGTCCAGGACGTCGGGGTCGACCTTCGCGAACGTGCTGTCCACGCGGTCGGTGAGCGCGATGCGCAGACCCGCGAACGGCTGGCCGCCGGCGCGCGCGGTCAGCGGCAGCTCGCCCATCTCGGCCGGCGGCGGCATGAGCGGGCTGCTGGCCGGGCCGCCGGCCGCCATCGCCTGCAGCAACGCGGCGCAGTCGGCCACCGTGCGCGCCATCGGGCCCGGATGGTCGAGGCTGGGGGCGAGCGGGATGATCCCGTCCAGCGGCAGGCGTCCGTGCGTCGGCTTGATCGAGGACGTGCCGCACACCGCCGACGGGATGCGCAGCGAGCCGCACGTGTCGGTGCCGGTGGCGGCCGGGACCATCCCCGTGGCCAGGGCGGCCGCGGATCCGCCGCTCGAGCCGCCGGGCGTGCGGTCGAGCGCCCACGGGTTGCCGACCTGGTCGGTCGTCCCCCCGGCGGCGAACTCGTGCGTGTGGGTGTGGCCGACGAGCACCATCCCGTGGGCCCGCAGCCGGGACCAGGTAGCTGCGTCGGCGTCGGCGACATGGTCGGCGATCACCCGGCTCGAGGCCGTCAACGGCAGGCCGGCTGCCCCGTAGAGGTCCTTCAGCGCGACCGGCACGCCGCAGAGCAGCGGCGCGTCGGCCCCCTCGCGCGCGAGCCGCTCGTCGGCCGCGCGCGCCTGCTCGGCCGCGACGTCCGGGTACAGGCGGACAAACGCGTTGACCGCATCCGGTGCGCCGTCGAAGGTCGGCTCGCCGCCGTTGCGCTCCTCGATGCGCGCGAGGCAGGCGTCGAGCAGCTCGGCGGCCGACAGCCGCCGCGCGCGCAGGAGCTCGGCGGCCGCCAGGACGTCGAGGTCGGCGGGCGATGAGGTGCCGGCCGGGCGGGTGGTCGCGTCGCTCATGCGTCGATGATGGCGGTCGCGCCTGGGATCCGCCAGACCGTCGGCTACATTCCGGCGGGCGATGCGCGTCCGCGTCCTCATCCGCCCCAAGGCGGGCATCCTGGATCCCCAGGGCAAGGCGGTCGAGCGCGCCCTGCCGGCGCTCGGCTTCAGCGGGGTGGGCAACGTCCACGTCGGCCGGCTCGTCGAGCTCGACGTGCCCAGCCTCGAGGCGGCCGAGCAGATGTGCGAGCGGCTGCTGGCCAACACGCTGATCGAGGACTATGAGGTTCAGCCCGTGGACGCCGCGGCGGCGTGAAGTTCGGCGTCCTCCAGTTCCCCGGCTCCTGTGACGACCGCGACGCCGTGCTCGCCTGCTCGCGGGTCGGCGAGGCCGTTCTGCTCTGGCACGGCGACCGCGACCTGCAGGGCGCCGACGCGATCGTGGTCCCGGGCGGCTTCTCCTACGGCGACTACCTGCGCGCCGGCGCGATCGCCCGCTTCTCGCCGATCATGGAGGCGGTCATCGAGTTCGCGGGCGACGGCGGCCTCGTGCTCGGCATCTGCAACGGCTTCCAGGTGCTCTGCGAGGCGCACCTGCTCCCGGGTGCGCTGCTGCCCAACGTCGAGCTGCGCTTCGTCTGCCGCCAGGTCGAGCTCGAGGTCGTCGACGCCGACACCGCGTTCACCAACCAATGTGCGCCCGGCGAGCGCCTGTCGATCCCGGCCAAGCACATGACCGGCCGCTACCACGCGCCCGGCCTCGACCCCGACCTCGTCGTGCTGCGCTACGCCACCGGCCATTGCTTCAACGGCGCCCAGGACGAGATCGCCGGCGTGCGCAACGCGGCCGGCAACGTGTTCGGGCTCATGCCGCACCCCGAGCACGCGGTCGACCCGCTGACCGGCTCGGTCGACGGCCTGCGGATCTTCGCGTCGATGGCCAAGGCGATCGCGGGCGTCGATGTCGCGGTCTGAGGCGGTCGTCCTCGGGCTGACCGAGGCCGAGTACGACGCGATCGTCGCACGCCTCGGGCGCGAGCCCAACCAGGTCGAGCTGGCGATGTTCTCGCTCATGTGGAGCGAGCACTGCGCCTACAAGCACTCCCGCAAGCTGCTGCGCACGCTGCCGACCGAGGGTCCGCGGCTCGTGCTCGGGCCGGGCGAGAACGCGGGCGCGGTGGACATCGGCGGCGGGTACGCGGTCGCCTTCAAGGTCGAGTCGCACAACCACCCGAGCGCGGTCGAGCCGTTCCAGGGCGCGGCCACCGGCGTCGGCGGCATCCTGCGCGACGTCTTCGCGATCGGCGCCCGGCCGATCGCGGTGCTCGACTCGCTGCGCTTCGGCGAGCCGACCTCGGAGCGCTCGCGCTACCTGCTCGACCGCGCGGTCGCGGGGATCGGCCACTACGGCAACTCGATCGGCGTCGCGAACATCGGCGGCGAGGTCTACTTCGAGGCGCCCTACGAGCAGAACTGCCTCGTCAACGCGATGTGCGTCGGCCTGGTCCGCACCGAGCGGCTGATCCGCAGCGCGGCCGCTGGCGTCGGCAATCAACTCGTCCTGTTCGGGGCGTCGACGGGGCGCGATGGGATCGGCGGCGCGTCGGTGCTCGCCTCGGCTGAGCTGGGGGAGGCCGACGAGGACAAGCGGCCCACCGTCCAGATCGGCGACCCGTTCGAGGAGAAGAAGCTGCTCGAGTGCTCGCTGGAGCTGCTGGACCGCGGGCTGCTCGTCGCGCTGCAGGACCTCGGCGCGGCCGGGCTGACGTCGAGCTCGTCGGAGATGGCCTCCAAGGGCGAGGTCGGCCTGGAGATCGACGTGCGCAAGGTGCCGCTGCGCGAGCCGGGCCTGGAGCCGTTCGAGATCATGGTCTCCGAGTCGCAGGAGCGGATGCTGTGTGTCTGCGAGCCGGCGAACGTCGAGGCGGTCCTCGAGGTGTGCGCGCGCTGGGACGTCGGCGGCACCGTGATCGGCGAGATCACCGACACCCGGCGGATGGTCATCCGCGACGGCGACGCGATCGTCGGCGACATCCCGGTCGAGGCGCTCGTCGACGACTGCCCGCTCTACGACCTCGAGCCGGCGCCGCCGGCCGCGCCGCTGCACGCGGCGCCCGAGCGCACGCTGCACGAGGACGGGGCCGAGGCGGCGCTGCTGGCGCTGCTCGCCGCGCCGAACCTCGCCTCGCGCCGGCCGCTGTTCGAGCAGTACGACTGCCTCGTCGGCGCGCGGACGGTGCGCCGGCCCGAGAGCGCGGACGCCGCGGTGCTCGCGATGCCGGGCAGCGGCGCGATCGCGGTGTCGATCGACGGGAGCGGGCGGCGGGTCGCGGCCGACCCGTACTGGGGCACGGTCGAGGCCGTGCTCGAGTGCGCGGCGAACCTGGCGTGCGTGGGCGCCGAGCCGCTCGGGCTGACGAACTGCCTGAACTTCGGCAACCCGGAGAAGCCGCACATCGCCTGGCAGCTCACCGAGGCGGTGCGCGGGCTCGGCGACGCGTGCCGGGCGCTGGACGTGCCGGTGGTGGGCGGCAACGTGTCGCTCTACAACGAGGGCGCCGAGGGGCCGATCTACCCGACGCCGGTCGTCGGGATGGTCGGCGAGCTGCCGGATCCGCTGCATGCGGGCCGCATCGGGTTCGTGCTCGAGGGCGACGCGATCGCCGTCGTCGGTCCGCACGAGCCGTCGCTGGGCGCAAGCGAGCTGGCGAAGCTGCGCGGCGAGCCGCTGCCGGACGCGCTGGCGGAGATCGACGTCGCCGCGGTCCGGGCGACGCACGTGGCGATCCGCGACGCGGTCCGCGCCGGGCGGCTGTCGAGCGCGCACGACATCGCCGAGGGCGGGCTGCTGGTGGCGGTCGGCGAGTGCTGCCTGGCCGGCGGGCTGGGGGCGGTGCTCGAGCTGGAGGCCGCCGGCGATCCGCTCACCCGCCTGTTCGGCGAGGGCGCCGGCGGCTTCGTCGTCTCCGGCCCGGCCGACGCGCTGCGCGGGCTGGACGCCGACGTGAAGCTCATCGGGCGGGTCGAGGGCGGGACGCTGCGGGTCGCCATCGGGGACGAGGCGCACGTCGCGCTCGAGCTCGCCCGCCTGCGCGCCGCCCACGGCGCGCTGGCCGCGCTCTTCCCCTGATCCGCGCGCCCGGCCGCGCTGGCCGGCATCTCAGGCGGCTCTCAGGGTCCTCTGGGTGAGCTCGCAGCGGCCACGCCAATCCTGGCCGCATGTCACTCGAGCTGCTGCCCCCGCAGGCCGACGCGCTCGAGGCCGCACCTCCGCCCGAGGTCGACATCGTGATCCCGGTCTACAACGAGGAGGTGGCGCTCGAGCGCAGCGTTCGCCGGCTGCACCACTTCCTGACCGACGGGTTTCCCTTTCGCTGGCGCATCGTCATCGCCGACAACGCCAGCACCGATGCGACGCCGCAGATCGCGCGACGCCTGGCCGGCGAGCTGCCCCAGGTCCGTCATCTGCGCGTGGCGGAGCAGGGCCGCGGTCGCGCGCTGCGCGCGGCGTGGTCGCGCAGCCCGGCGGCGGTCGTCGCGTACATGGACGTGGATCTCTCGACCGACCTGCGGGCGCTTCTGCCCCTCGTCGCGCCGCTGGTGTCGCGCCACAGCGAGCTGGCGATCGGCACCCGCCTGTCGCGTGGCGCCCGCGTCGTCCGGGGCCCCAAGCGCGAGCTCATCAGCCGGGGGTACAACGCCCTGCTGCACGCGGTCCTGCGCGCCCGGTTCTCCGATGCTCAGTGCGGCTTCAAGGCGCTGCGCACCGACGTCGCCCGCGAGCTGCTGCCCGAGATCCGCGACGACGGCTGGTTCTTCGACACCGAGCTGCTCGTGCTCGCCCAGCGGCGCGGGATGCGCATCAGCGAGGTGCCGGTGGACTGGGTCGACGACCCGGACTCGCGCGTGCGCATCGTCGCGACCGCGTGGGGCGATCTCAAGGGCGTCGCGCGCCTGGCCTGCGCGACGACGGTCGCCCGCTTCCTGGGCGTCGGCGTGGCGTCGACGCTGGCCTACGCGCTGCTGTACCTGCTCCTGCGCGGCGGGCTCGGCGCTCAGCCGGCCAACGCGCTGGCGCTCGCCATCACCGCCGTGGCCAACACGGCGGCCAACCGGCGACTGACCTTCGGCGTCCGCGGCCGGCGCGGCCTGCTGCGCCAGCACGTGCTCGGCGCGATCGTCTACCTCATCACCGTCGGGCTGACGGCCGGCGCGCTCGTCGCGCTGCACGCGGTCGAATCGTCCCCCGCGCGAGCGCTCGAGGTGGCGGTCCTGGTCACCGCGTCGCTGGCGGCCACCGCGACGCGCTACGTCGCGCTGCGCGTCTGGGTGTTCGCCGGCCCCGGGACGGGCCGGGGTGCGGCCCGGGTCCGCCAGGTCCCCTCCGAGGCACGATCGACCCCGTGACCGTGGTCCTCTCAGCGAGCGCTCAGGGTGCTCCGAGCCGCGGGTCAGGCCTGCCCCCAAGCTGGTGGACATGACGCACGACAACCATCTTCGAACGATCGTCGCGGGCCGCTGATGCTGTCGGCTCCTGCACCATCGCTGCGCGTCGGTACCGGCGCGCGCCTGGGGGCGCACGTCCGGGCCCTCCGGCTGCCGCCTCCCGAGCTGGCCGTGCTCATCGCGCTGGCGGGCGCGCTGAACCTCTGGGCACTGAGTCGCAACGGCTGGGCCAACACGTACTACAGCGCGGCCGTGCGGTCGATGACCGAGAGCTGGCACGCGTTCCTGTTCGGCGCCTTCGACACGGCGGGCGTGATGACGGTCGACAAGCCGCCGCTGGCTTTGTGGGTGCAGGCGCTGTCGGCGCGCGCGTTCGGGTTCTCCTCGTGGAGCCTGCTCGTCCCGCAGGCGCTGATGGGCGTGGCCACCGTCGCGCTGGTCTACGACCTGGTGCGCCGGCGCTTCGGCCGGGCCGCCGGGTTCGTCGGCGGGCTGACGCTCGCGCTCACCCCGATCACCGTGGCGATCTCCCGTCACAACAACCCCGACGCGCTGCTGGTCCTGTGCATCGTCGCCGCGCTGTGGTGCGTCGTCCGCGCGCTCGAGGACGGCCGGACCCGCTGGCTGGTGCTCTCCGGCGTCTGCGTGGGCCTGGGCTTCGAGGCCAAGATGGCCGCGGCGCTGCTCGTCGTCCCCGCGCTGGCCGCCGCGTACCTGTGGGTCGCGCCCCGCGGCCGGATGGCGGCGCTGCGGGGACTGCTGGCCGGTGGCGTCGCGATGACGCTGGTGGGGCTGGCGTGGCCGGTGCTCGTGTGGCTGACGCCGGCGTCGCAGCGGCCGTGGATCTCGGGCACCGCCGACAACTCGATCTGGTCGCTGATCCTGGGCTACAACGGGCTCGGCCGCCTCGCCGGCCAGCAGGGTGGTCCGGCCGGCGGTGGCGGCGGGCCCGGCGGCGGTGGCGGCGTGTTCGGCGGCGACACCGGCGTGCTGCGCCTGCTCGACCAGTCGCTCGGCGGTCAGGCCGGCTGGCTGCTCGGCGTCGCCGTCGTGGCCGGCATCGCGCTCGCCGTCGTCACCTGGCTGCGCCGCAGCGACGCGCGCACGGGCTGGCTGCTGGCCACCGGCGGCGCGTTCGCGACCACCCGCGATCGCGTTCAGCTGGGCCCAGGGCATCTTCCATCCTACTACGTCTCCGCGCTGGCGCCGTTCACGGCGGCGCTCGTCGGCGCGGGCGCCGGCGAGATCATCCGCGACCGGCGGTTCGCCCGCGTCGTCGGACCGCTGGCGATCGCCGGCGGCTTGATCACCGAGCTGATCGTCTTGCACAACGACGCCAGCGGCCAGCTCGGCTGGCTGCCCGGCGTGCTGATCGCCGTCGCGGGCGCCGGCGCCGCTCTGTTGCTGGCTGACGTCGAGCGCCGGTGGCGCGCGGTGGTGGTGGCCGCCGTGGCCGGGTGCTGCTGATCGCCCCCGCGAGCTGGTCGGTGCAGACGCTGGGGTACGCGACCAGCGGAACCTTCCTGGCGGGCGGCCCCAGACCGCTGGCTTCGCCGGCGGCTTTCGACGGCGCCGGCCGGGATCGGCCGGCGGGCTCGGGGGCGCCATGGGCGGCGGTCCGCCCGGCAGCGGGGGCGGCGGCGCGGCGACGGCGCGCTGCCCGGCAGTGGGAGCGGCGGCGCGGCGACGGGCGGCGGCTCGCCCGGCAGTGGGAGCGGCGGCGCGACGATGGGCGGTGGCTCACCCGGCAGCGGGGCGATGGGCGGTGGCCCGTCCAGCGGTGGGGGCGGTGGGACGATGGGCAGCGCCCCACCCGGCTTCGGCGGAGGCGGCGCGGCGATGGGCGGCTTCGGCGGCGGGCCGGGTGGCGGATCGCAGGCGCTGTCGGAGGCGCTGGCCTACGTCAAGCGCCACGGCGGCGGCACCGTCGCGGTGTCGAGCCAGAACGGCGCGGCGAGCACGCTGATCACGGCGGGCGCGACGAACGTCGCCGCGATCGGCGGCTTCTCCGGCCGCGAGAGCCAAGTCAGCCTGGCCTGGCTGGCGGACGCCGTCGAGAGCGGCAAGATCCGGTGGGTCCTCACCGACGGCGAGGCGGGTGGGCTGCCCAACGACGGCCGCATCGGCGCCACCGAGGTCATGGCCGCCGTGCAGGAGGTCGGCCAGCAGGTCCCGTCGGTCAGCGGCCTCTACGACCTTCGGGCACCGCGAGCGCGCTGCGCGCGCTCGCCGCGTCCGGATGAGCCGGGGCGCGGATGACGGCGGGCGCGCGCCCCCGTCTCCGTCGTCGGCCGGCTCGCCGCGAACGATGTTGTTCGACGAGCGTCGTCCTACACTGGCGCCATGGCCGCGGCCATCCTCCACCACCCTGCCGTCGAGGACCTGCGGCTCGAAGGGGTGCTGCACGCGCTCAGCGACCCGATCCGCCTGCAGATGGTGCGCGAGCTGGCACGGCGCGACGAGCCGTGCGCGTGCGGGACGATCGACGTGCCCGTCTCGAAGTCCACGCGCACGCACCACTGGCGCGTGCTGCGCGAGGCCGGCGTCATCCGCCAGGTGGAGTCGGGTACCGCCAAGCTCACCGAGCTGCGCCGCGAGGACCTCGACGCGCGCTTCCCCGGCCTCCTCGACGTCGTGCTGCGCGAGGAGCCCGCCTCCACCGCTGCTAGCCTGCGAGCGTGACCTCCGAAGGGCGGGATGGGCCGCGCGACGAGTGCGGCGTCTTCGGTATCTACGCGCCCGAGCGGGACGTGTCCCGCCTCGCCTACTTCGCTCTCTACGCGCTGCAGCATCGCGGCCAGGAGTCGGCCGGCATCGCGGCCGTCGACTGCGGCGGCCACATCATGACCCAGCGCGACCTCGGGCTCGTCTCGCAGGTGTTCGACGAGCAGTCGTTGCGCGCGCTCGGCGGCGACCTCGCCGTCGGCCACGTCCGCTACTCGACCACCGGCTCGAACGCCTGGGAGAACTCCCAGCCGGTCTGGCGCTCGGACCGCCACGAGATCGCGCTCGCCCACAACGGCAACCTCACGAACGCCGTCGAGCTGCACGCCGAGCTGCGCGAGCGCGGCGTCGCGTTCTCCTCGACGTCGGACTCGGAGATCATCGCCGCGCTGATCGCCACGCATCCCGCGGAGCGCGTGCAGGACGCCATCGCCGACATCCTCCCGCGGCTGCGCGGCGCGTTCTCCACCGTCGTGCTGACCCGCGACCAGGTCATCGGCTTTCGCGATCCCGCCGGCCTACGGCCGCTCGCGCTCGGCCAGCTCGACGACCGCTACTGCCTGGCCAGCGAGTCCTGCGCCTTCGACATCATCAACGCGACGCTGCTGCGCGACGTGGCGCCGGGGGAGATGGTCTGCCTCGGCGAACGGGGGATCGGCACCCGCCAGGTGGTCGAGGGCGCGCGCCAGGCGTTCTGCGTGTTCGAGTACATCTACTTCGCCCGGCCGGACTCGCGGATGGGCGGCAACGTCCTCCAGGTCGCCCGCGGGCGCATGGGCGAGATCCTCTGGCGCGAGGCGCCGGTCGAGGCCGACCTCGTCATCGCGGTCCCCGACTCGGGCAACGCCGCCGCCCGCGGCGTGGCGCGCGCCTCCGGGCTGCCGCAGGACGACGGCTTCGTCAAGAACCGCTACGTCGCGCGCACGTTCATCCAGCCGGGCCAGGAGCTGCGCAAGCACGGCCTGCGACTGAAGTTCAACCCGCTGCCGGAGGTGGTGGCGGGCCAGCGGCTCATCGTGGTCGACGACTCGATCGTGCGCGGCAACACCACCCGCCAGATCGTGCAGATGCTGCGCGACGCGGGCGCCTCCGAGGTCCACATGCGGATCTCGGCGCCGCCGATCCGCCATCCCTGCCACTACGGGATCGACATGTCGACCCGCGAGGAGATGATCGCGCACGACCGCACGCCCGCCGAGGTGGCGGCCGAGCTCGGCTGCGACTCGCTGCACTACCTGTCGCTGGACGGGGTCTACGAAGCGGTCGGCGGCTCGCGCGCGACGCACTGCGACGCGTGCTTCTCGGGCGACTACCCGCTCGAGGACGGCGAGTCCGCCAACGGCAAGTTCGCGCTCGAGCTGCCGCTCGTCCGCGCATAGCGCCATGGCGCTGGACGACGCCACGCTCGCGGCGCGCCAGCTCGACAGCCAGTTCGCCGTGATGGGGGCGGTCATCGCCGGCGGCCGCGGCAGCAGCGTCCTGCGGCCGGCGGAGGGCGTGCTCGCGACGCTGTGCCCGCGGGTGCCTGGGCGCTCGCTGCCGAACTCGGTCCTGTATCGCGACCCGGCCGCGCTGACCGATGCCGTGCTCGATGCGCTGGGCGAGGCGTACGCCGCCGCCGGCGTGCGGGCGTGGACCGTGTGGGTGCGGCCCGGCGACGCGAGGCTGGGGGCGCGGCTGGGCGCGCGCGGCCACGCCCACGACGCCCAGCCGATGCTCATGTGCGGCGAGCTGGTGGCGATGGACCTCGCGCCGCGGGTGGCGCTCGACCTCGATCCGTCGCCGGACTGGGGGACGCTCGGGCGCATCAACGACAGGGCGTTCGGGCTGTCGGGCGAGTTCGAGCAGGTGCTCGAGGGGGTCGACGACCCGGCCTCGCGGCTCTGGATCGCCCGGGTCGACGGCGAGCCCGCGGGCGGCCTGCTCGTCCGAGCGCACGAGGGCGACGCCGAGGTGTACTGCGTGGCGGTGCTGCCCGAGGCGCGCGGTCGCGGGATCGCCCGGGAGCTGCTGCGCGCCGCGCTGGCGGCGGCTCGCGACGAGGGCGCGACGACGACCTCGCTCGAGTCCACGGCGATGGGCGAACCGGTCTACCAGGCGCTCGGCTACCGGGCGCTGGGGCGGTTCGGCATGTGGGAGCTGCGGAGCGGCTGAGGCGCGGCCGGCGGTCCTCGCCACGCGTGACGCGCCTCAGCCGGTCCGGCGCGGACGCGGCCGCCGCGCGATGCGCCTCAGCCCATCCCGCTCGGTCGCGGCTGGCGCAGCGGCGGCGGGTTGTCGCGCAGCAGCCGCGGCACGGTGACGAGCTTGTAGCCCTTGCGGCGCAGGCCCTTGATGATCTTCGGCAGCGCGGCGATGGTCTGGGAGCGGTCACCGCCGGCGTCGTGCATCAGGACGATCGCGCCCGGGCGCGCCTGGGACAGCACGCGCTGGGCGATGACGTCCGCGCCCGGCCGCAGGTAATCCTGGCTGTCGATCGTCCACAGGACCATGAGCATCTTGCGGGCCTGCAGGAGCGCGACGGTATCGCGGTTGAACGTCCCGTACGGCGGGCGGAAGAGCTCGGGGCGCCGGCCGCCGGCGCTCGTGATCACCGCGGTCTGCTGGTCGATCTGCGCGGCCTGCTCCTCGCCGCTGAGGCGCTCCAGGTGCGCGTGGCTCTGGGTGTGGTTGGCCAGGACGAACCGGCCATCGCGGATCTCGGCGCGCTCGGCCGCCGTGAACCAGTGCTCGCTGAAGCCGACCTGGAAGAACGTCGCCGGGGTGCGGTGACGGCGCAGGACGCGCACGATGCGCAGCGTGTACGGGCCGGGGCCGTCGTCGAACGTCAGCGCGATCTCGCGCGTGCGGCGGCCCGCGACGGCGACGTACGGCATGCGGACGGCGGTCCGGGCGACGGCCTGGCTGTCCAGGCGCGCGGCCCGGGCCTTGGGAGACTCCTTCGGCGTGGTTGCCGCCAGGTCGGGCTCGCCGCCCAGGGCGCCGCTCGGGCTCGTCGTGCTGCCGCCGTCGAGGAGGCCGATGCCGATCGCGATCCCGACGACAACCGCGAGCGTGCCCAGCGCCACGGCCCGGCGCGCACGGCGCTGACGGCGCGCGCTCCGGCGCCGCTCGGCGAGCTGGTCGGGGGAAAGCAGGGGTGGATGGGACATGCAGCGTCCGTGCGGCTCGCCTCTCGAAACCCGTCGGCGCGCCCGCGGTTGCGGCGCCGGCGTGCCGTCGTGGGCGGCGGGCCGAACGTGTTGCGTGATCGTCACAGGACGGCCGGAAACGCCGGAGCCGGCGATACGGTTCGGGGCCGATGGATCCCCGCGCCGCGCTGCAGCAGCTCTTCGGCTTCCCGGCCTTCCGCCCCGGCCAGGAGGAGGCCGTGCGCGCGGTGATCGGACCCGCCCCACCCCGCGACGTCCTCGTCGTCATGCCGACCGGCGCGGGCAAGTCGCTGTGCTACCAGCTGCCGGCGCTCATGCGGGACGACCTGGCGATCGTGGTCTCGCCGCTCGTCTCGCTCATGCAGGACCAGGTCGAGGCGCTGTCGCGGGTCTCGCCCGATGTGGCGCTCATCAACGCGCAGGCGGGGCCGGAGGCCAACCGCGCCGCGCTCGAGCGCGCGCGGCTCGGCCAGCTGCGGCTGCTGTACGTGGCGCCGGAGCGCTTCTCGGCGCCGGCGTTCCTCAACGGGATCGCCGGGGTGGACGTGGGGCTGTTCGTCGTGGACGAGGCGCACTGCGTATCGCAGTGGGGTCACGACTTCCGGCCCGACTACTTCCGGCTGGCCGACGCGGCGCGCTGGCTGGGGGCCAAGGCGATCATCGCCTCGACGGCGACAGCGACGCCGCAGGTGGCGCGGGACATCGTGGCGCGGCTGCGGCTGGAGGACCCGGTGCGGGTGACGACCGGGTTCGACCGGCCGAACCTGACGTTCGCCGTCGTGCCGTGCCGGACGGCGGCCGACAAGCACGGGCGGATCGCCGCGACCCTGGCCGACCCGGCGGCGCGGCCGGCGATCGTCTACGCGGGCACGCGGTCGGGAACCGAGACGTTGGCGGGCAAGCTGGCGCGCGAGCTCGACGGCGAGGTGCTGGCCTATCACGCGGGGCTGGGGCGCGAGGCCCGCGCGGAGGCGCAGCGGCGGTTCATGGGCGGCGAGGTGGACGTCGTGGTGGCGACGAACGCGTTCGGCATGGGCGTCGACAAGGCCGACGTGCGAACGGTGTGCCACGAGTCGGTGCCCGGCTCGCTGGAGGCCTACTACCAGGAGGCGGGCCGGGCCGGCCGCGACGGGGCGCCGGCCCGGGCGATCCTGTTCGCCGAGAGCCGCGACAAGGGGCTGCACGTCTTCTTCATCCAGCGCGCGCAGGTCGACGACGCGCTGCTGATGCGGGTGGCCGAGCGCCTGCGCGCCCGGGCGCAGGATGGGCGCTACGACCTCGGGATGGACGAGCTCGTGGCCCAGGGCTGCGAGGAGGAGCAGGTGCGGGCCATCGTCGGCCACCTGGCGCGGGCGGGTGTGGTGCAGCCGGCGCCGTCGACGCCGGACCGCGTGCGCGGCCGGGTGCTCACGCGCTTCGACGGGCGGGCGCGAGCGGCGTGCCGGTCGAGCGCCGGGGATGCCGAGCGCTCGCGCTGGCGCCAGTACCGGTCGATCTGGGAGTTCGTCGAGGGCGGACGCTGCCGGCGGGCGGCGATCCTGCGCCACTTCGGCGACCCGGCCGCCCCACGGGTGCTCGACGGCGTGCCGTGCTGCGACGTGTGCGCACCGGAGGCGGCGGTCCCGGCGGGCGCGCGGGCGGCGTCTCGGGGCGGGCGCGGCGCGGGCTCCGGCGCGGACGATCTCGAGTCGGCGATCGTCGAGGTGGTCGCCAGCGCCGATCCGGCGGTGGGCCGGACCCGAACGGTCGAGATCCTGCGCGGGGGGCGCTCGAAGGTCATCCAGAAGTACTCCTATGACGGCCTGCCCGGCTACGGCACGTTCGCCCACCTGCACGCCGACGAGGTCCTCGAGCGCGTCGACGCGCTGCTCGAGCGCGGGCGGCTGCGCTCGACCGGCGGCGCGTACCCGAAGCTGGTGGCGGTGGCGGCGTGACCGGGCTCGCCCCCCGCCGCCTCCCCTGCGGCCCGTGTCGCGTCCGCGGGGACGAGCGCGCGCCGTCCTGCGGGCTCGCGGTTCGCTCGTCCGGTCGGAGCGCGACGTGACGCAGCCACTGCGCGTCGGCGTTCTCGCGTCCGGTTCGGGCACGAACCTGCAGGCGCTGCTCGACACGGTTCACGGCCGCGAGGCGATGATCGTCGCGGTGGGCTCGGACAAGCCGGACGCGCGCGCGCTTGCGCGAGCCCGGGCCGCCGGCGTGCCGGTGCGGGTGTTCGCCGTCGACGAGCACGGCTCGCGCGAGGCGCGCGACGCGGCGATGGCGGACTGGCTGGCGGAGTCCGGGGCGCAGCTCGTGGTGCTCGCCGGCTACATGCGCCTGCTGAGCCCGGCGTTCCTGCGCCGCTTTCCCGACCGGGTGGTCAACGTCCATCCCGCCCTGCTGCCCGCGTTCCCGGGAACCGGCGCGATCGCTCAGGCCGTCGACTACGGCGTGAAGGTGTTCGGCGTGACCGTCCATCTCGTCGACGACGGCGTCGACACGGGGCCGATCGTCCTGCAGGCGGCGGTCGAGATCCCCGGCGCGACCGACCCCGACGCCGTCCACGACGCCCTGCGCCCGCTCGAGCACCGTCTGCTGCCCGAGGCGGTGCGCCTGTTCGCCCGCGGCGCCATTCGGCGCGACCCCGTGCGTCCGCGGCGCGTGCTCGTCGACGCCTGAGCGGCGCGCCGAACCCCGCCCAGCGACCTGCTCGACGGGGCGGCTCGACGCGCTCGCCCGTGCGGCCTGACGGCGCGGGTCAACGGTGCAGCGCGCCGCCCAGAAGTCACGGCGTGAGCGCCGGCGGCGCGCCCCTCAGTGGTCCCGCGCGTCCTCGTCGTGAGGGCCGGTCTCGGCCGCCTTGCGCCAGTCGCCGGCCGCGCGCCGCAGCAGCGGCCGGTCGTCGGCCTCGCGCAGCTCGTCCTTGGCTTTCTTGATGTCCGCGTCGAGGTGGGCGCGCTGCTCCTCCATGCGGCGCAGCGTTTCCTCCTTCGAGGCGCGGGTTTCAGCGTGCTGATCGTCGGTGCTCATGACGCAAGCCTCTCATGCCGTGCCCTGCGCGCCTACCCTGGCCCGTGCGCGCCCTCCGGGTCATCGCCGCCCGACGCGTCGTCGGCGTCGCGCCCGTCGCCGGCCACGTCGCCGCCGGTGGCCTGGCGCATCTCGCGCAGGTTGCGGCGCGCGTCGTCGATGTGCTCGGAGAGCTCGTCGCTGTGCTCCTCGAGGCGGCGGATGGCGTCGTCCATCGTCTCCTCCGCCCGCTCGACCTTCCGATCCGCATCGTCCATGGCCCCAGGATGCCCGGTCGGACGGCGGCGCAACCGATCGCGTCCACGGTCCGTACTCTCCGGGGCGATGTCCGAACCCATCGCGGTCACCGCGCCCGGCGACGTCTCGGTCCGGCGGGCTCTGCTGTCGGTCTCCGACAAGCGCGGCATCGTCGAGTTCGCCACCGGCCTGGCGGCGCTCGGCGCCGAGCTGATCTCCACCGGCGGCACCGCGCGCGAGCTGCGCGACGCGGGCCTTGACGTCCGCGCGGTCGAAGACCTCACCGGCTTTCCCGAGATGATGGACGGGCGCATCAAGACGCTGCACCCCAAGCTCCACGCCGGCCTGCTCGGCGTGCGCGACGACCCCGGCCACGTCGCCGCTGCGCAGGAGCACGGAATCGAGTGGATCGACCTCGTCTGCGTCAACCTCTACCCGTTCGAGCGCACCGCGGCGGCGCGCGGCGTCGGCGACGAGGACGTCATCGAGAACATCGACATCGGCGGGCCGACGATGATCCGCGCCGCCGCGAAGAACCACGCGTTCACCGCGGTGGTCGTGCGGCCGGAGTCCTACGACGCGGTGCTCGAGGAGCTGCGGTCGTCCGGCGGCCGGCTCTCGCTGGACACGCGGCGGGCGCTGGCGGGCGAGGCGTTCGCGCTCACCGCCCGCTACGACACGGCGATCGCGCGCTGGTTCGCCGAGCGGGTCGAGGACTTCCCGCCGCTGTTCCTGCGCGCCTACGAGAAGGCCACCGACCTGCCCTACGGCGAGAACCCCCACCAGCGCGCGGCGTTCTACACGCAGGTCGGCGCGCGCCGCCACGTGCTCTCCCGGGTCGTGCAGCGGCACGGCAAGGAGCTCTCGTTCAACAACGTCCTCGACCTCGACGCGGCCCGCCGGGCGGTGCGCGACTTCGAGGTGCCGGCGTGCGTGATCGTCAAGCACAACATCCCGTGCGGCGCCGCCGTCGCGCGGACCGGGCTCGACGCCTACCGCAGCGCGTTCGCCTGCGATCCGGTCAGCGCGTTCGGCGGCATCGTCGCGATCAACCGCCGCGTCGACGCGGCGCTGGCCGAGGCGCTGTCGCAGCAGTTCGTCGAGGTGCTCATCGCGCCCGGCTACGACGAGGACGCGCTCGAGGTCCTCACCCGCAAGCCGAACGTGCGCATCCTCGACGACGACGAGCGCCGCCGGCCGGCCGGCCTGCAGCTCGACCTGCGGCCGGTCGAGGGGGCGCTGCTCGTCCAGGACGCCGACGCCGACCTCGAGGAGCGCGCCGGGATGCGCGTCGTCACGCAGCGCGCCCCCGCTGACACCGAATGGGAGGACCTCCTGTTCGCGTGGCGCATCGCCAAGCACGTGAAGTCCAACGCGATCGTGCTCGCGCGCGACCTGGCCACGGTCGGGATCGGTGCGGGGCAGACGAGCCGCGTCGACGCCGTCAAGCTGGCCATCGAGAAGGCGCAGTCGCCGGTCGAGGGTGCGGTGCTCGCCTCAGACGCGTTCTTCCCGTTCGCCGACGGGCCGCAGGCGGCGATCGCCGCGGGGGTGCGGGCGATCATCCAGCCGGGCGGCTCGGTGCGCGACGAGGACACGATCGCCGCGGCCGACCAGGCCGGCATCGCCATGGTGCTCACCGGGCGCCGGCACTTCCGCCACTGACCCGAGCAGTCCGCGCCCTGCGGCGCCGAGACGCGCGCTCCGTGCCGGCGCGGGGCCACCGCGCTCCGTACGGGCGCGGCGTCGCCTCAGGCCGACTCGGACACCGGCTCGCGCAGCGCCGGGACGTCGGCGCCGTCGCGGTACGGGTACGGGTTGGTGTCGATCTCCTCGCCTTCCTCGTGGTAGACCGACTCCGCGTTGACCGCCCACAGGTCGTGGTCGGTGCCGAGCAGCAGGTTGTCGACCGCGCGCATCGCGGTCAGCATGCTGTGGTCGGAGTTGTTGTAGCGGTGCAGGCCGTTGCGGCCGACCTGCTGGAGGTTGGAGATGCCGGCCAGCCACTCCTTGACCGCCTCGACCCGCGGCGCGTAGTCGCGGTCGTACATCGGATAGGCCATCGGCACGCGCACCACGTAGCCGCGCCGCACCTTGGCCGGATCGGCCAGCCCGAGTGCGTGCAGCTCCCGCTTGGCCATCTCGACGAGATCGTCGTCGTCCTTGACCCAGAGGTCGTCGCCGGCGAAGCAGAAGTACTCGAGGCCGACGCACGCGGTGGTCGGGTCCGGGACCATCCACGGCGACCACGAGCGGTAGTTCTGGATGCGTCCGACGCGCACGCCCGGGTCGTGGATGTAGATCCAGTTGTCGGGGAAGAGGTCATCGCCGTCGAGGACGAGCGCGACCGTCATGAAGTCGCGGTAGCGCAGGTCGCGGGCGGCCCGATCGAGCTCCTCGCTGCGGTCGGGCCGGGCGAGCGCGACCGTGTCGCGCAGCGGCAGCGACGAGATGACCGCGCTCGGCGTGTAGGTGACGCCGCCGGCGACGACCTCGGTGACCTCGCCGTCGACCACCTCGAGCGAGGTGACCTCGGCTTCGGTGAGCACCTCGCCGCCGTGCTCGCGGATGCGCTGGGTCATGAAGTCCCACATCTGGCCGGGGCCGTAGCGCGGGTAGTTGAACTCGCTGATCAGCGACTTGATCTTGTTGCCCTTGTTGCCGACGAACGCCGCCTTCGCCGCGCTGAAGAACGACAGGCCCTTGATGCGCTGCGCGGCCCATTCGGCGCGCAGCTCGCTGCACGGCACGCCCCAGACCTTCTCGGTGTACGTCTTGAAGAAGAGCTGGTACAGGCGCCAGCCGAAGCGGTTGGACACCCACTCCTCGAGCGAGTCCTCGTTGCCCTTGGGCTTGAGCAGCGCCCGCAGGTACGACAAGCCCGAGCGGGTCAGCTCGACGGGGCCGAGCTTCTTGATGACGTCCGCGCCCTGCAGCGGGTACTCGAGGAACTTGCCGTTCCAGTAGATGCGCGACTGGCGCGGCCGGCGCAGGAACTCCTCGCCCATGACCTCGTGCCAGAGGTCGTCGACCTCCTGGACCTTCGTGAAGAAGCGGTGGCCGCCGAGATCGAAGCGGTAGCCCTCGGGGTCGACCACCGTCTTGGCCAGCCCGCCGACCTGGTCCTCGGCCTCGACCACGATCACCGGGCGGTTGGCCTTGGCGAGCAGGTACGCGGCGGTCAGCCCGGCCGGGCCGCCACCGAGCACGAGGACAGGGCGCTGCGGTGTGATCTGCACGTTGGTCGTTCTCGAGAGTCGGAGGTGAGGTCGGGACTTACCCGTTCCGATACTTGCGGAACAACAGTCCCTGCAGGGGGTTCGGGCCCGGCGACCCGATCAGGTATTCGGGGACTGTAGCGGTCAGCTCGAAGCGCGGATCCCCCCGCAGCACGCCCTCGTACTCGATGGAGCGCGCCGCCACGCGGCTCGTCCACGGGGCCGTCCAGCGCTCCGGCTTGGAGATGATCGGCACCACGAGCATCACCTGGCCGCCCACCGGCAGCTTGTCGAGCAGCGGCATGAGCTGCGTGTCGACCCCGGTGCGATCGAAGTGCTCGGCGCCGTCGCGCCAGTCGGTGACGCCGGTGTCCTTCTGGATGCCGAACGGCGTCGCGTACGTGACGGCGCCGGGCCGGCCGAGGCGCTTGCGCCAGCGATCGACGTACAGCGACAGGACCGGGACCTGCTCGGGCTGGGTGGAGATCACGAGGTCGCCGCGGTTCAGCTTCCCGCCGAGGCCGTAGGCGACGTAGTGGGCGTTGCTCTTCGAGCTGGGCGCGGAGGCCAGCAGCCACATGATCGCGAGGATCGCGAGACCGACGATCCCGAGGCGGCCGGCTTTCGCGAGACCGAGCGCGGCGAGCACGAGCAGCGGCGCGACCGCGACCGCGAGGTAGCGGGTGGCCCAGGCGGGCGAGACCTGCGAGCCGACCCAGGCGACGACGATCGGCGTGACGGCCAGCAGGACGAGCACCGGGACGAGGACGCGGCGCTCGCGCCGGCCGAGCCGGGCGACGGCGGCGAGCCCAGCACCGGCCGCGAGGATCACGATGACCGTGCCGCCGAACCCGCCGAGCAGCCGGTCCGGCGCGTGGACGAGGGTGGTGAAGCCGGGCGGGTTGGCCCACGGCGCGCCGGTGTGCAGCGCCTGCGAGATGAGGCTCGGCACCCAGGGCAGGTAGAGGATCGCGGCGGTGCCGAAGCCGATCGCGGCGTCCTTGAGCAGCTGCCGCCGCTGCGGCGGCTCCGTCGTGAAGGCAAACCAGCGGATCGCGACGCCGGCCGCGAAGGCCAGGCCCAGGAACAGGCCCCAGTTGTGGGTGTAGAGCAGAAGCGCCAGCGCGACGCCGAACGGGATGCGGTAGCGGCGGCGGTCGTAGACGTAGGCGTGCAGGTAGAAGGCCGTGGCCAGAAGGCCGAGCAGGATGACCAGCGAGTACATGCGCGTCTCCTGCGCGTAGCTGGTCAGGAACGGGTTGAACGCGGTCAGGCCGGCGAGGATCCAGCCGACGCGCGGGCCGAACAGGCTGGTGCCGGCCCACAGGGCGACCGGGATGCACGCGAGCGCGAAGATCAGCGACAGCCAGTGGGTGGCGGCCTCGCTCTCGCCGACCAGCCCGATCCACAGGTGCAGCACCATGTAGTACAGCGGCGGCGAGCCGTCCTGGATCAGCACGTCGGGGATGTCGAACAGCCCGTGGCGCGCGATGCCGATCGAGAGCCCCTCGTCGATCCAGAAGTGCGTGCCCATCTCCCGCGTGCGCAGGAAGAGCGAGAGGACGATCAGAGCGAGGATCCCGGTGCCGTACAGCAGCCGCGCTCGGGTCACGGACCGCACCCTGACCGTGCCCGGACGGCGTAGGGCCACGGTTGCCACGGGTCAGAGAGTAATGATCCGCTGCGGCGACGGGCGCGGTTGGCCGGCGGCGCCAGGCTGACAGCGGAGGGCCGACGCGGTACCTTGGCGCTGCCGTGAACTTCAGCGTGGACATCGTCTCGGTTCCGGTCCAGGACCAGGATCGCGCGCGGGCGTTCTACGTGGACGTGCTCGGCTTCGGGGTCCGCGAGGATGCCGACCTCGGCGAGGGCCGCCGCTGGATCGAGCTCGTCCCGCCGGCCGGCGGAGCGTCCATCTCGCTCGTCACCTGGTTCGATGCGATGCCGCCCGGCTCGCTGCGCGGCATGGTCCTGGGCGCCGACGACTGCCACGAGGCGTTCGCCGAGCTCACCCGCCGCGGCGTCGAGTTCGTCGAGTCCCAGGTCCAGGACGCACCGTGGGGCCAGTTCGCCACGTTCTGCGACCCCGACGGCAACGGCTGGGTCCTCGTCGGCCCCGCCCGGGACTGAGCCACAAGCCGGCCCCGCACACTCGGCAGCAGCGCACGGAAGGGAGAAGTGCCGCCGGCAGGACTCGAACCTGCGCGCATTCGCTTAAAAGGCGACCGCTCTACCAGCTGAGCTACGGCGGCAACGAGCGCAACGCGGTGTACCGGAAGTGCTGCCCGGACGCGGCGGTGCGCCGTCGGTGGCAATTGCAGCATCTCACGACGCATTCGTCCATCTCGCGTCGGAGCCTGTCCAGACCGTAGCCGGACCAGGCCATGACCATGACCGAGTCGTGCTTGGGCCCGAGATGATCGAACTCGAGCACGACGAGGTCTCTCGATCCGCAGTCGACGCAGCCGGCTCCCAGGCGCTCGCGGACGGCGGTCAGCTGGCGGTGCCGCCGATGAGTGGGCGGCACCGCGGCCCATCGTCGCCATGACCCTCGCCGCTGCGCCGTCCGGCGACGGTGGCAACACGCGCACACCACCTCGCACTGCGCGATCTCGTCCTTCAAGCGGTCGAGGCGTACGCCGTCGCGCACGAGCTGGCCGACGTCGCCCGTCTTCGGCCCCACGTGGTCGAACTCGAGGACGACAGGATCGTGCTCGCCGCAGTCAGCGCAGGGGGTCCGTTCGAGGATGCCGAGCACGTGGTGCGCCGCTCGCGCGCGCCGGGCCTCGAGCGCAGCGTTCGACTGCCGACGATGGACGTCGCCGCGTGCGACGAAGTAGCGGCGGAAGCATGCTTTGCACCAGTGCTGCCTGCCCTCTCCTCGTCGGGAGAACGCTTCCAGCGGCAGGTCGCGCTGGCAGCAGCCGCATCGGCGCGTTGAACCGATCACGAACACATGTTCGTGCATGGGCCGGACAGAACGTCCCGCCCGCTCCTACACTGCACTCGCAGGCACCCGCCCCCATGGTGTAGCGGTTAGCACGCCAGCCTTTCACGCTGGTAGCGGGGGTTCGATTCCCCCTGGGGGTACTGCGCGCGCCCCAGCCGGAGCGGCGGCTCACACGCTGCGCGTGAGCCCGCCGTCGACCCGGATCGCCGCGCCCGTGATGTAGCTCGCCCGCTGCGAGCACAGGAACGCCGCGATGCCGGACATCTCCTCGACCGTGCCGAGCCGCCCGGCCGCGACCTCGCTGCCCGCCCGCTCCTGCGCCTGCGCCAGCGACCCGTAGAGCTCGGCGAGCCGCTCCGTGGCGATCGTCCCCGTGAGCAGCGTGTTCAGCGTGATCCCGTCGGCGGCGAGCTGGCGCGCCAGCGTCTTGAACGCGACGAGGCCCGCGCTGCGGTGGGCGCTGGACAGCATCAGCGCCGCGTTGGGCTCGACCACCGTGTTGGACGAGACGTTGAGGATCCGGCCCCAGCCCCGCTGCCGCATCGCCGGCACGACCTGCTCGATCAGCTCCATCGGCCCGAGCACCAGGTCGGCGTAGGCCTGCTCCCACTGCGCGCGCGTGAACGCCAGCGCGTCGGGGCCGCTCGGCGGCCCGCCGGTGTTCGTGACGAGGATCTCGACCGGCCCGCCCAGCGCCGCGGCGACCTCGCCGGCCATGCGCGCGCCGTCGCCCGGCGTCCCGCTCGAGTAGGCGAGCCCGAGCGCGCCGAACTGCGCCGCGACCTCGGCAGCGCGCCGCGCCGAGCGCGACGTGATCGCCACCCGCGCACCCTCGGCGGCCAGCTCGGCGGCGATCGCGCGGCCGATTCCCCGCGACCCGCCGGTCACGACCGCGATCCGACCCGAGATCCCCAAGTCCATGCCCGCGGACGCTAACGTGCCCGCGCCATGCGCCGACTCCTGCCGCTGCTCACCGTTCTCGCCGCCCTTCTCGCCCCGGCCGCCGCGTCCGCCGCCGACGTCAAGCTCGGCGCCGTCTGGTCGGTCACCGGTGCCGGCGCCAGCTATGCGGCGCTGCAGCCCGCGGGCGCCCAACTCGCCGTGGAGCAGGTCAACGCGTCCGGCCTGCTCGGACCCGACCGCCTCGTCCTCGACGAGCGCGACGACCAGTCCAGCGCGCCGCGCGCCACCGAGCTGTTCGGCCAGCTCATCGACGGCGGAGCGGTCGCGCTGCTCGGGCCGACGCTGTCGAACTCGGCGCTGCAGGCCGACCGCGCGGCGCAGCAGCGTGGCGTCCCGGTCCTGGCCGTGTCGAACACCGGCGACGGCGTGCTCGACATCGGTGACTTCGTCTTCCGCGACTCGCTCTCCGAGCGCGCGGTCCAGCCGCGCACCGTCGCGGTGACCCACAGGCGGCTGCGCTACCGGCGCGCCGCGATCATCTGGGCCACGCCCGACGCGTACTCGAAGACCGGCCACGACGTCTTCCGCGCGGCGCTGGAGGGCACCCGCGGCGTGCGCATCGTCGCCGACCGCTCGTTCGCCTCCGATCGCCGCCGCGGCTACCGGCGCGCCCTGCGCCGCGTCGTGCGCCAGCGGCCCGACGCGCTGTTCATCTCGGCGCTCGCGCCTGACGCGGTCAAGGTGATGAAGGCGGCGCGCCGCATCCAGGCGCTGCGCACGGTGCCCTTCATCGGCGGCAACGCGTTCAACGCGCCGGGCCTGATCGAGCAGGGCGGCCCCGCCGCGCAGGGCGCCATCTCGGGCGCCGCGTGGATCGCCAGCGAGGACACGCCGGGCAACGCCCGGTTCGTGGCGGACTTCACCGCGCGCTTCGGCCGCGCGCCCGACCAATTCGCGGCGCAGTCCTTCACCGGCGTGATGCTGCTGGCCGAGGCGATCCGCCGTGCCGGCAGCAGCGACCCGCGCGCCGTCCGCGACGCGCTGGCCGGCCTGCGCGACATCGACACGGTGCTCGGGCGCTTCTCGTTCGGACCGGACCGCGAGCCGCAGTACCGGCCGGTGGTCCAGCAGATCCGCGGCGGCGGCTACACGCGGATCGGCTGAGGCGCGTCAGACGATCTCGGCGTCCAGGCGCCGGTCGACGGCGAGCCGCCCGCACCACAGGCCGAACACCACGGCGGCGATCAGCGCGCCGAGCCAGTGCACGCCCGCGATGACCGCGATCACGCTGGGGAGGCCGGCGAGGAGGGCGCCGGTGAGGGCGCCGGCGATCGGCAGCGCGAGCACCCGGGCGGTCAGCGCGGCGCAGGCGAGCCAGGCGATCGGGCCCGACAGCCAGCCCCAGTCCTCGAAGAAGCTCTTGGGCAGCAGGATCGCGAGCACGATCGCCACGACGAACACGGCGGCGACCTGAAGCGCGACGGCCTTGAGTGCGACGGAGCGGTCCACGCGGCCAGGATAGGCCGCCCGGCCCCCGCGCCGGGCCGGCGGGCGCCCCACTAGCCTGTCGCCGACGGGCGGTTAGCTCAGGTGGTCAGAGCGCCTGCCTTACAAGCAGGAGGTCGGGGGTTCGAGCCCCTCACCGCCCACTCTTCGCGCGGCCCGTAGCCGCCCGCGGACCGCCCTCGTCCGCCGACGAGGCGCGCGGCAGCGGCCGCGGCATCGTCGGACTCACGCTGACGATCACCTCGACCACGGCCGGGTCGAACTGCGTGCCGGCGCCGCGGCGCAGCTCCTCGACGGCGTGCTCGGGCGAGCGCGCCGGGGCGTGCGGACGGCCGATCACCATCGCCGCCCACGCCTCGCACGCGCCGACGATCCGGCTCGGCAGCGGGATGCGCTCGCCCGCCAGCCCGTGGGGGTAGCCGGCGCCGTCCCAGCGCTCATGGTGGAAGCGCACGTAGGCGGCCACGCCCTGCAGGCCGGGGATGGCCGACACCAGGTCCGCACCCCAGGCCGGGTGTGCGGTCACCAGCCGCTCGACGCCGTCGGCCAGCGGGACCGGGCGCTGCAGCGGGGTCGCGGGCACGCGCAGCATGCCGACGTCGTGCAGGCGCGCTGCGAACGTCAGCTCCGCGCGGGCCCGCGGGTCGTCGGCCAGCAGCCGCGCGCCGACGCGGTCGGCCATCGCCACGAGCGTCGTGGTCCGCCGACGCTCGTCGCGGTCGCGCGCGTCCATGGCCGAGACCAGCCCTTCGACCTGGCTGCGCGCGTCCTCGTCGGGCCACGTCATCTGCGTCGGGTGGTCCATGGCGGCGGCGACGAGCTTCGGTCAGCGTGCTGAGCAGCTCGAGGTCGACGGTCTTCATCCGCCGGGCCGGGTCGCGGAGGCGACCGACACGCTCCCGCGCAGGCCGGTGCGCGTGACCAGCGGCGCGGACGCCGCGCAGTGCACATCCTGCATCTGGTGGTCGTCGATGCGCCGGTCGAGCTCGGCGTAGTCATCGACCGCGACACGTTCGCCGCGAGCCAGCACCCGCGCGGTGAGGCCCGAGTCGGTCGGCCAGCGCCCGCCGCGGAGGCGCGCCGCACTCGCCCACGCTGATCAGGGTGTCTGGGTCGTCGGGCGCGCGCCCGAGCACGACCGCCAAGTCGACGGCCATGACGCTGGCGATGATCGCGGCGAGGCGGTCGAGCTCGCCGCCTCCGAGGTCACGCAGGGGATCGGCGGGAGCGACCGCCGCGGCACCGTGGCCACGCTCGGCGATCGGGCTCGCGTGGGCCACGGGAACCGCCGCGGTGGGCGCGACCTCGTCGACGGTTGGAGCGGACGCCGGGGCCGTCGCGAGCGCCGTCGGGCCGGGCGGAGGCGGCGAGGGCTCGGGAGGCGCCGGGGTGGGCTCGAGCCGCGGCCTCGGCTGCGGGTGCGGATCAGGGCGAGGAAGCTGACCGTCACCGCGATCCAGATGGGGATGATCGCCAGCAGCGGCCAGGGCAGCGCGCCGAGCGGGCCGAGGACGCTGCTCGATGCGTTCTCGCCGAGCTGGCCGAGCCCGTCGCGGACCCGCCCGCGGCGAGAGCGGCCCGGCGGATGACGTCCTGCGCGGGGCGGTCGAGCGGCGAGTAGGCGTCGCCGGTCTCGTCGCGCGGGTCGATCGGCCAGTCCCACCAGTAGATGCCGCGCAGCCAGTGTTCGTCCCCCAGCGCGCGCAGCGCCGCCTCGTACGCGCGCGCCTGCGCGTCGACGTCGACCGGCCCGTCGGAGCGGAACGCGCCCGACGGGTCGACGGCCGCGTCGGGCCGGGCAGCGTAGCCGAGCTCGGTGAAGATGACCGGCCGGTCACGTCGTCGCTGAGCTGCCGCAGCCGGTCGGCGATCGGCACCCACGCCGCCGCCAGGCCGTCGACGCTCGTGCCGCTGTGGGTCGCCAGCGGGTAGTAGGCGTCGACGCCGATCGCGTCGAGCGAGGTCCAGAACCCGACCTGCTCGACCTCGTCCCAGTTGGCGGCGTAGACGAGCGTGCCGGAGAAGCGCTGGCGCGCGTGCTCGATGAGCTGCTCGAACGCGAGCGTGTCGGTGGACATCGACCGCAGCTCGACGCCGACCGCCAGGCCGTCGGCGCCGACCCGGCTGGCGAGGGCCGCGTAGTGGTCGATCATCGCGTCGTAGCTCGCCCACCAGGTGGCGCGGTCCCGCGGCTGGATGTCGCCGCGGAACGTCCCGTCGTCGACGTCGATCTGCGGCTTGATCAGCAGCGAGATGCCGCGCTCACGAGCCGCCGCGGCCAGCGCCGCGATGGAGGCGTCGGTCGGCGTGCGCACCGGATCGCGCGCGACCGTCGACGACTGCGGATCGGTCATGTGCCAGGTGACCACGACCGCCGCGCGGCGCAACCCGGTGTCGCGCATCTCGTCGAGCGACTGGACGGCGGCCGGCTCGCCGTACGCGTTCGGGGTGTACGCGGTGACGTTCGCGCCCTGCCCGTGCGGCGCCCCGACGGCCAGCGCCAGCGCTGCGAGCACTCCTGCACCTGCACCCATGATCGCTCAAGTTCTACCCAGACGGTGAGCTTCTTCCCAGCAGCGAGCGAGCGTGCGCTGGCCTGGCTGAAGGAAACACACGACTCGGCGCGCTACCGCTGGACGAATATACGACGTTGACCGGCCGGGTACTAGAGGCCGCGCGCGGCTTGCTCGCGGCCCAGGAACGGGACGAGCGCCACGTACACCAGGTCGTCGAGGATCTCGGGCAGCGTGTCGGTCTCGCCCCGGCGGATGCGCGTAGACGATCTCGTAGATCGCGCCGACCACCGACTCGGCGACGAGCGACGGGGCGGTGATGGCGGGCGGCAGCTCGCGCAGCCCCGCGTCGAAGAAGACCGTGAAGCGCCGCATCGTGTCGTCGCGGCGCTGCTGCGCCCGCGGGCCCGCGGCGAGCACCTCGACGATGCACATGCGCGCGAACGCGGGTTCGGCGGCGAGCAGGCGCAGGAGCTCGGCCAGGCCCGCGCGGATGCGCCGCGGCCACGGCCCGGGCCGCTCGTAGGCCTCGGAGACGCCGTGCAGGAGCCCTGCGGTGACGATGTCGTACGCGGCCAGGAAGCACTCCTCCTTGTCGGAGAAGTGCTCGTAGAACGTCTTGCGCGACACGCCGGCACGCTGCAGGATGGCCGCGACGGTGAGCCCCGGGTAGCCGAGCTCGCTGACCGCGCGCGACGTCGCGTCGAGCAGCCGCTCGCGTTGCGAGCGCACGACGAACTCACGCGGCAGCCCGTGGCGCCCGCGCGGCAGTCGCTGGACCGTCGGTTCCTCCCGAGCGTCCCCCGCCACGCGGAGAACGATACGGGGTCGGAAGCGGTCGCCTGAGCCGAGATGATCACGCGTCTCGCGCAGGCGGCGGTCTGCACCGTCGCGCTCCGCGCGCTTCATGCCGTCCTCCTGGGCCGTGGGCCGGCCGTGTCCGGGCTCGCGGCCTCGAGCTCGACTGCGTCCCGGTCCAACCGCTCGGGTGGGGGACGGCGTGACGCGCCGCGCGTCGAGGCGGCACTGAGCCGCGCGAACGCCTCGAGGAGCGTGCGGCCCGCGGTCGTGAGCTCGTCGAGCTCGGCGGGGCGGGGGAGCGCGTCGGGCCCCAGCTGGGCCCGCCAGGCGTCGATGAGGTGCGGGTCGATCTCGGGATGGAACTGCAGGCCGTAGGCGTGACGTCCGATTCGAAACGCCTGCTGACCGCAGAAGGCGCTGATCGCCAGGGAGCGCGCCGTCGCGGGCAGCTCCAGCGCGGTCGGGCACCACGAGAAGACGGGCAACGGGCTCGGTCCCGCCCCGAGGACGCGATCGACGCATCCGGCGTCCGTGAGCAGCACGGCGCTGGGGCCCCGGTCGTCGTCGAGGGCGGCGGTGGTGCGTCCACCGCAGCTGACGGCCAGCAGCTGGGCGGCGGTACCGATGGCCAGCAGCGGCCGCCGCGCCAGCAGGATGCGCCGCAGCAGGACCGCCTCGGACAGGAACCGGCGCTCGGTGGCGATGGGTGCACCGACGAAGAAGGCGGCGTCCACCTCGTCGACCGGGCCGCGCCAGTCCGGGTGGAGGACGAGCTCGGCTCCATGCTCGTCGGCGAGCGCGGTGAGCGTGGGCGGAGTCGGCTGGGCCGCGAGCGCCACCAGCAGCCAGGCGCGGCGGGTGCTCATCGGCACACCATGGGTTCACCGGCCTGGTGGGTGGGCGCGGCCTCCGCGCCCGACACCGGTCCCAGCTGATGCCAAGCGGCCTCGACCCCGCCGAACCGCCGGCCGAGCGTCGCGGCGGAGGGGCCGTTCCACGCCGGGGTACGCAGGTCGTCGGCCTCCGGCGGCCGTCCGGTCTGCGCCCAGAACGCCGCCAGCGCCTGTCGGATCGCGTCGTCGCTCCAGCGCCGGAAGCGCGGCGGGACGCCGGCGTCCAGCAGCGCCGCGGTCCACGGTTGCTCGTGGTCGGCGTAGAGATCGCAGACGGTGGCCGCGCTGGGCCAGCGGGGGTTCTCGGCCTCCCAGCGCCCCGGGCGGGCCGGCGAGGGCGTCCAGTCTCGGTACGACGGCCCGCGGCCGTACTCGGCGAACCATTGCCCGATCGCCTCCCGCACGGCCGGGCGAGTCCAGGATCGAGGCACCGTCGGCGCGGGGCCGTGGCATGGACGGCACACCTCGGCGCGCGGGCTGGGGAGCACGCCGCCACAGCGCGGGCAGCGCCGGGCGTTGAGATAGTTGCGCACGCTCGACACCGAGACGCCGAGCGCATCGGCGATGGCGCGCTGCGTCCAGCCCGAGACCGCCAGGCGCCTGCTCGTCCAGACGCGCTGTTCGGCCGAGGTCTCGAAGACCAGCGAGCGCACCGGCAGCTGCGCGGCCTGAAGCGCCGTGCTCCACGCCCCGAAGTGACGGCTCACGCACGAGGCGCTCGGCCAGCGTGGATGCTCGCGCATCCACTTGCGCTGCGCCGGCGACGCCTCGGACGGGCGCTCCCCGGTCCAGTCGCGCCGGCGGGGCGATCTGCCGGTCTCCGTCGTCCAGGTCAGCAGCGCCTGGACGATCGATGCCCGGTCCCAGCGCCCCCTCACGCCCGGATGGCGCCGCGGAGTGTAGGCGCGACGCGCGACGGCGTGGTCGACGCTGGGGGCGCCGACGCTCATCCGGCCACCCGAGCTGAGCCGATCGCCGCGAGCCTGGACACGTTGGGTGTGGAGTCGTTAACGTGCCGCGCTGGAAAAGGAGCGTTGAATGCCAGGATGCAGGAATCTCTATCGGGTTGTCGCGATCGCGGCAAGCGCGGTGGCGCTGAGCGCCGCGTCCGCCCACGCGCAGGCGCCCCCGATCGCCCCCCAAGGTGATGATGTGGGGTATCTGCAGTTCGCGGCGGTGGCCGAGCGCGTGAACTTGACCTATCTGCGCGAGCTGCGCTCGGCGCGGTGGCTGACGCGCTCGGAGCGCGCGGTAGTGGTCCGCGCGATCGCGGCCAAGCGCGAGACGACGATGGCGCTGGAGATGGCGTTGGGGGCCGACGCGCCCCAGCCCGGCGATTTCGTGGCGGTGTTCCCCAAAGGGGCACTCGACGCTCGCCGGGCGGGACTGCAGCGCGGGACGCGGTTGCAGCGGTTGATCGTGCAGACGTTGGTCGGGGGCGCACCGTTCGTGGCCGATGCTGGGACGCGGGTGTTGCTGACACGGGTCGTCAGTGCCGATAGCACGCAGTTGTCGCTGTGGCACCGCCTGAGCGGCGATGAGACGGTGGGCGGGCTGCCCACCAGCGTCGATCTCCAGACCGCCGGCGATCTGCTGGACCGCTATCTGACCCAACCCTCGGCCCCCCACCAGGAGGATCTGTGATGCTTGGCCCGCGTACTTTGGCTGTCGCGTTGGCCACGGCCGCCGCGGCGGTCGTGGCCGCCGCCCCGGCCCAGGCCCTCACCGTCTACGCCGCCGCGTCGCTGCGCGACGCGTTCCCCGAGATCAAGCGCGACGCGACCTACAACTTCGCCGGCTCCAACACCCTGCAAACCCAGATCGAGCGCGGCGCCCCGGCCGATGTGTTCGCCTCGGCCTCCCCCCAAGAGGCCCAGGCCCTGTTTCGCGAAGGACGCTGCACCCGGCCGGTGACCTTCGCCACCAACACCCTCGTCCTGCTGATCCCCAAAAACAACCCCGGCAAGGTCCGCTCGGTCTAGGCCCTGCGCGGCGGACGGCGCCTGGCCATCGGCAATTCCCCGGCGTCCCGATCGGCGATTACATTCGGCAAGCTGCTGGCTCGCATGCGCCTGTCCAGCATCCTGACCAGCAACACCGTCAGCCAAGAGACCAACGTGGCCAACATCACCTCCAAGGTCGCGCTGGGCTCCGCCGACGCCGGCTTCGCCTACGTGACCGACGGACGCTCGGCCGCCGACCGCGTCAGCATCCTGCGCCTACCCACATGGGCCCAACCCCCGTGCGCTACCAAATCTGCATCGTCAAACGCGACGGCGCCGACACCACCGCCGCCCGCCAGTTCATCAACCAAGTCCGCTCCAACCGCGGCCGCAACTGTCCTTGCGCTCAGCCGGATTCGGACTCCCACCCCGCGCTTGAAGCGCCACACCCTCGCAACACGCGCCGGCGGCGCGGTGCTGGCCCTCACGGTCGGCACCGCGCTCGCCTTCCTGGCGATCCCCCTCGTCGCGCTGTTCACCGAAGTCCCCCTCGCCCAGGTCCCCACCCTCCTGCGTGATCCGGCCGTCCGCGACGCGATCGTGGTGACCGCCCGCACCAACGCGGTCGCCAACGTCCTCGTCATCGTCTTCGGCACGCCGACGGCGTGGGTGCTGGCCACCCGCCACTTCCCGGGCCGCTCGCTCGTGCTCACCCTGACCGAGCTGCCGCTCGTGCTGCCGCCCGCGGTGGCCGGCATCGCGCTGCTGGCTGCGTTCGGGGCGGGCGGCCTGCTCGGCCCTGCGCTGGCCGACGCCGGGATCGTGCTGCCGTTCACCGAGTGGGCGGTCGTCGTCGCCGTGGTCTTCGTCTCCAGCCCGTTCTACCTGCGCCAGGCGATCGCGTCGTTCGAGAACGTCGATAGCGGGCTCGTCGACACGGCGCGCACACTGGGCGCCGGACCGACACGACGCTTCCTGCGCATCGTGCTGCCGGCCGCCGGCGGCCTGGTCGCCGGCTGGGTTCTGGCTTTCGCCCGCGGCGTCGGTGAGTTCGGCGCCACCACATCGTCTTTGGCCGGCAACGTGCGCGGCCAGACGCAGACGATGACCCTCGCGATCTACGAGCAGCTCGAGACGAACTTCGATGTCGCGCTGACCCCGGGCATCCTGATGGTCGTCCTGAGCGCCGGTGTCCTGCTGGCGTACAAGGTCATCGTGTCATGGCGATACCTGAGCCTGTCCCGCGTCGCGCTTCGCGACGTCTGTGTCGACGGCGCCCTGATCACAGCCGGACGGCGGCCGACCTAAGTCATAGCCCCCAGCGCACCCACCCGGCCAGCGAACCCGCGTGACGCGACCGTATCCAGCAGCGCCTCGACCGCCGGATGGCCTCGCCCACGCCTCCGCCACCCACAACCTCGACCTCATGCTCCTCGAGCGCCACGAAATCCAGCGCAACACTCGCGCCGCCGTCTCCATCGTGACCGCGGCTGCCCCCAACGCCATGGCCTCTGCGCGCCAGCGTCGACATGGCCGCCGGCCCGCGCCACCAGCCAGGCTGACGTCGGCCCCATCGCGCGATCCAGCGCCTGCTGACTCGCCGCGCCACCATCGCGCCCCACCACCCCCAGGCGGCCAGCCACGACACGATCCAGCGTATCGACGCGGTGCCGCCCGGCACGGCCAGCCCGACCTGCCAGCGAGCAAAGCCAAACCGCTGCACCGCCACCTCGGCGCCACCGGCAGACCACCAGCCGGGCCGTGCACCACCACGGCATGACACAGACCATCGCCCAGCGCCCGCACCGCCTCACCCGTCGTCGCCGAGATCGAGGTGACCGCATACCCGCCCCGGCGCTCCAACAACGCCTCCACGATGGCCAGCGCCGGATCACAACCAACGACCACCAACCGATCGAGATCGACATCGCCGTACATCTCGACCGAAGCCATCGCGCCAACACCCGTCAAACAACGCCCAAATCCACCCGCACTGACCGGATCGTCAGCCGGCGCACCCGCCACCAACCGCGACCCCACCCGCCCGACCCGCAAACCGGCCCCCTCGACGGGTACCGCACCCGTACGATCGCGGGCACGTCGCCCCCAACACCAAACAGATCCTCCACGCTGGCACCCAGAACCCGAGCGATCGCCAATGCCGCGACCACCGACGGCGCATGACGACCGGTCTCGATCGCCGCCACCGTCTGACGGCTGACCCCCGAACGCTCCCCCAGAGCAGCCTGCGTCAACCCGGCGCGGATCCGAGCTCGCCGCAGCCGCTCGCCGTCCTCGGCGCGGTCGACGTCGTGCGTCATCAGCTGTCCCCCGACATCGGGGTCAGCCGGAGCACGAACGGGAAGTCGCCGTACTCCACGACGATCCGCCACCGCCCGTGCTCGTCGATCGTCGTGCGGCCCTTGGCGGCCGCGGAGCGAAACAGCTTCACGGACTGCCCGCCATCGACCGCCGCCGACTCCAAGCGCGCGACGAACGGCGTCTGCTGCGAGAAGTCGAGGTCCGGGTCCTCCGGGGCGATCTGCTGGAACCGAACCTTGTACCGGCCGTTCAGCGACACCGGCCCCCGCTCGACGGGCGATGCCTCACCCCGGACGACGATCTCGCCCGCCTTGGGTGCCGCTTTGGCCAGCGGGGCGCTCGCCGACTCGTTTGTCGGCGGTGCCTGCACCGTCGACGAACCTCCGCCGCAGCCGGCCACCAGCACGACGAGGAGTAACGGGGACAGGCGCCGCACGGCGGTGACGGGACCCGAGTTAGCCAGGAAACGAGCGATGGAGCCCACTATACGAGCCGAGCTCCGGGTCTGTCTCGCCGCGCATCGCCGGGGTTGCCGTCGCCGGCGGCCGTCCGGGGCATCGGGCGTACGCTTGGCGCGCGACACCGAAAGGAGGTGATGGCATGACCACGCCCAGCACGCTGCCGGCGACCAACGAGCGCATCCTGCGGATGCTCGAGGAGATCAAGGAGCAGCTTGCCGCCTCGACCCAACGCGAGGAGCGCATCGCGCGCGACCTGGCTCGCCTGATCGCGCAGAAGTAACGACGCCGCTGCCCGCCAACGCGTGCGGGCGGCCAGGGCGCCATCGGTCGCCGATGGCGCCGGCCTCAGCGTGCGGCCGCTTGACTTGGGCTCAAGCTGCCCGAGCCCGGATGGGCGGTCGGCGCTGACGAGCCGCTGAGCGTCACGGTCGCGAACGCCAGCCCGACCACGCAGGCAGCCAAGGTCAGCCCGCGCAGGCGCCGTGGCGTCATCCAGCGCCACCGTCGGGTCTGCAGCCACGATCGCAGTCCCGTGACTCCCGCCGCTGCGGCCATCGCGCACGCTGCGCACATGAGCCGATCCTATCGCGCGACGTCCGACAAAACAAGAATGAGACTCAGTCTTGTAAACTGCCGGCGTCCGCGTCTACGCCAGGAGTCCGCTCATGCCACGCCTCGTCCCACTTGCCACCTATCGCCCGCCCCGGCCGTGCGCCCGGCGGCTCGGCGCGACCATCTGCGCGTGCGCGGTGGGCGCCGGGATGTTCGTCGCCGGCTGCGGGTCCACGGACTCCGCCCGGACGTCGTCGGCGGCGCGGGGGACGCTGGACGTCGTCGCCTCGACGACGCAGCTGGCGGACTTCGCGCGGGAGGTCGGCGGCGCCGGCGTCGACGTCCATCAGCTCCTGCGGCCGAACACCGATCCGCACGAGTACGAGCCGCGCCCGTCGGACGTCAAGGCGGCGGCGGGAGCGGCCGTGGTGCTGCGGTCGGGCAACGGGCTCGACGACTGGATGACCGACATCGTCGAGCGCTCGGGCGCCGATCCGGCGCAGATCACCATCGCTCCCGAGCACACGCCCGTGAAGGTCGCGGGCGAGCCCGAAGGCGACGAGGCCTCCCGCTACGACCCGCACTGGTGGCACGATCCGCGCAACGTGGAGGCCGCGATCGCCGCGATCCGCGACGCGTTCGCGCAGGCCGACCCGGCCGCGCGAGTGACCTTCGCGGCCAACGCGTCGGCCTACCTGGCCAAGCTGCACGCGCTGGATCGCGGCATCGCGGCCTGCTTCGCGCGGATCCCGGCGGGCGAGCGCAAGCTGGTGACCAGCCACGACGCGTTCGGCTACTTCGCCAACCGCTACGGCATCACCGTGGTCGGCGCCGCGATTCCCTCCCAGAGCACGATGGCGCAGCCGTCGGCCGGCGAGATCGCGAAGCTGGTCGACCTCGTCGAGCGCAACCACGTCCGTGCGATCTTCCCGGAGAGCTCGATCAACCCGCGGCTGGTGCGGGCGCTGGCCCGCGAGACGGGCGCCAGCGCCGACCACACGCTGTACGGCGACACGCTCGGGCCGGCCGGCTCGGCTGGCGACACCTACCTGAAGATGGAGCGCGCCAACGCGGACGCCATGGTCCGCGGCTTCACCGGGGAGGCCGATCGCTGCGCCATCGACGGGCTCTGACGCGGGCGATCGAGCGCGGTGCAGGCGCGGGCGCCCGACGCCCGCTGTGGCAGGGCAACCTAAGGGAGACGTGTTAGGGTGGCCTAATGAAGCGGCGTCGCGACCCTCTCGCCATGTCCCGAAGGAGCTCCGTTGCGGAACCGTCCCACCTCGGGGACGCCACGCACGGTAACGACCGCCTCCGGTCGCGCGATGGCCGAGCGCGCAGCCGCGGCCAGAGGCCCGGCGGGACGAACCGCTTCGCATCCTGTCGTTCGTCACCGAGGAAGTCCCTTGACCCCCATCTCCCATGCTCGCCGACTGTCTGCCGCCGCGGTCGTCGCCAGCGCCGCCGTCGGCCTGGCCGGGTCGCTGCCCGCGCCCGCGCATGCGGTCCCGCCCGGCGGCCCGTCCACCACGCACAACGGCGCCAAGGTCGCGCTGGACCGCACCAAGGTCCGCAGCCGGCGCGCGCATCCACGTGACCGGCAAGCGCTGGCGGTCGAAGGGATCGCGCGTCCAGAGCGGCGCCGTGGTCACCGTCAAGCTCGACGACCGCGACATCGTCGCGATCCTGCCGATCCGCCACCGACGCTTCTCGGGCTGGGTGACGATCCCGGCCGCGGTGCGGCCCGGGCGTCATTGGCTGCGCTTCCTGGCCGCCAAGCCGGCGACCAGCGTCAAGAGCCGGATGTTCACCGTCACCCGCCCATCCTGAACGAGGACCGATGATGCGCCATCTCCGTCGACGTGCCCGCGGCTGGGGGGTTGCCGGCCTGGCCGCCGCGTGCTCCGCGCTGGCCGCCACGCCCGCCGCCGCCGACCCGGTGACCTACGACACGCCCAACGGCAACGGGGCCGCGGTCACCGTCCAGCGGATCGTCGCCGCCCCGGGCGGCACCCTGCGGCTCACCGGCACCGGCTACCAGCCCGGCCAGTGGGTCGTCGTCAAGCTCGACGACGACGGCGGCGGCACCGCCGGCGGCCCCGACGTCGCGCCGACGCAGGTCAGCGGCTGGCCGACCTTCGCCGTGCGCGACGACGGCGCGTTCACGGGCACGGTGACGCTGCCCACTGACCTCGAGCCGACCGGCGAGCACTGGCTGCGCCTGCTCAGCGGCAGCCAGCCCGCGCCCGCGCCCGAGGGCGGCTGGAAGATCAGCTCGATCCAGGCCTTCTTCTCGCTCGTGGCCCAGGACGCTTGGGTGACGAGCGGCCCGGTGGTGCCGGGCGGCACCGTCGCCTACGAGCTCGCCGGCTTGCGCGCGACGGCGGCGGCGGCCAGCAGGTGACGGTGCGCCTGGACGGCGGGCCGGTGCTCGACTGCGTCACTGCCGAGGCGGTCGGCACCGCCGCCGCCACGCTGGCCCTGCCCGCCGACCTGGCCACCGGCACCCACACGCTGTCCTTCGCCGCCGGCGCCGGCTGCGACGGCACGGCGACCGAGCCGCCGGACCGCACCGCCACGGCCACCTTCGAGGTCACCGACGCGCCGGCGGCCACCGTCACGCTCGGCGCCGACACCGTCGTGGCCGGCGGGGCCGTCGCGGTCGACGGCCAGGGCTTCGCCGCGGACGCGACCGTGGCCGTGGAGCTCGACGGCACGCCGCTGACCACCATGACCGCCGACGGCGCCGGCGCGATCACCGGGACGGTGACGATCCCGGCGTCGACCGCGGCGGGCGCGCACGAGCTGCGCTTCAGCGCCGGGGCCGCCTCCGTCACGGCGTCGATCTCGGTGACGAGCCCGCCCGTGACTCCGCCGGCGACCGGGGTCGGCGCGGTGGTGACGACGCCGCTCGTCGCCCCCGGCGGCCAGGTCGGCTTCGTCCTCAGCGGCTTCCGCGACGAGCAGTCCGGTCTGGGCCAGCTCGTGGGAATCCGGATCGACGACAGCCGCGACCTGGCCGGATGCGTGGCGACCGACGCGACGGGCGCGGCCGTCGGTGCCGTCGGGGTGGCGGCCGACATCGCGCCGGGCGCGCACACGATCCGGTTCCTGGCCGGCACTGCCTGTGTGTCGGGCGGGCCACTGTCCCAACCGCCGGCCCGCAGCATCCTCGCCTCGTTCGAGGTGACGGGAGCGGCTGGCGCGCCGGGCGGATCGGCTCCGGACGCCGGGTCGGTCACCGCCCCGCCCGCCGACGGCACGGGAGGGCCCGGCGCCGGCGGCGCGTCGACCAGCGCGGACCCGACACCCGCTCCTCGGCCGCAGCTGCGATCGACGAAGCTGCGCCTGCGCCACGGCCGAGTGCGGCTGTCGCTGCGCAGCGCGGCCGCCTGGCGCGGCGCGGTCACCATCCGCACCGCCCAGCGCGTCCGCGTGAAGCGCAAGCTGCGTCACGTGACGATCGTGCGCCCGACCGGCGTCCGGGTCGCCGCCGGCCGCCGGACGGTGACGCTGCGCGCGACCCGGGCCGGGCGGCGCCTGGCGCGTTCGACGCACCGGTCGGTGCGCGTCCGCATCCGGATCGTCCGCAGCGACGGCGCCACCGTCGCCCGCCGGGGGACGCTGCGATGACGCTCCGCCGCGCGCTCGCCGTCGTGGTCGCGGGGCTTGGCGTGGCCCAGCCCGTGGCCCAGGCCGCGCCGGTGCGCGCGCCTGAGAACCCGGTCGGCGCGGCGGTGTCGATCGCGTCGACCAGCGTCGCGCCGGGCGGGGCGATCGCGTTCACCGGGACCGGGTTCGTGCGCGCGGACGGCGCCGACGGCCAGATCGTGACGATCAAGCTCGACGATGTGACGATCCTCGGCACGTTCCCGGCCGACGCGACCGGCGCCGTGAGCGGCACGGTGGCGGCCCCTGCTGACCCGGGCGAGCACTGGCTGCGGTTCCTGGCCGGCTCGGGCGGGTCGACCGGCGGGCCCGCGCAGCCGCCGCCCCGGTCGCTGGTCGCTGACTTCTCGGTCCTGGCGCCCGCGCCGGCACCGGGCGAGCCCGCGCCCGCTCCGCCGGCGACGACGACGCCCGCGGCCCGTGTGGCCTCCGGCACGCTGCACGCCCGCAACGGACGCGTCGCGGTGCGCCTGGCGCTGGACGGGACCGTCTCCACGGCGGCGACCGTCACCGTGCGCTCCGCCGCGCGCGTGCGCGTCGGCCACCGGCGAGCGCGGGTCGCGATCACCCGCCGGGCGCTGGTGTCGCTGCCGGCCGGGACGCCGATCGTCAAGCGGCTGGCACTGACCCGGACGGCCCGCGCGCTGCTGGGCCGGCGGGCCACGCTGCGCGTGGTCGTGGCTGTGCGCCCGCTGGTCGGAGACCCCGGGCGGCGAACGGTGACCCTGCGCCGGTGACCGCGGCCGTGCCGTCGCTGGGCGCGGCGGTCTGCCAGGTCTGGTGGGCGCGGCCGCGCGCGGTCGACCCGGCGCTGCTGGACGCGGCGACACGGCGGCGCGTGGTCGCGCTGCGCCGTGCCGCCGACCGCGAGCGCTGCGCGACCGCCGCCTGGGCGACCTGCTCGTGGCCGTGCACGGTGGGGCGAGGGCGTGGGTCGAGCGGACCGGCGGCCGGGCGCCGCGGATGACACGGCGCCGACCCCGGCCTGCACCTGTCGGTCGCGCACGCCGGCGACCACGTGGCGGTGGCGATCGGCGCGTGCGGGCCGGTCGGCGTCGACGTGGAGCCACGCGCGGCGGCGCTCGACGCCGCGGCGCTGGCCGCGGCGCTGACGCCGGCCGAGCGGCGGGCGCTCGGCGACCTTCCGCGCGCTCGCCGTCCGGCGACGCTGCTGCGTCAGCGGGTGCGCAAGGAGGCCGTGCTCAAGGCCGCGGGCGTCGGTCTGGCCGTCGATCCGGCGGTCCTCGACGTGACCGTCGCCGGCCGCCGGCCGTGCGTCCTGGCCTGCCCCGCGCTGCCGGGCGTCGTGGGCTGCGCCGTGTGCGACCTGCGCGGGCCCGCCGGCGCCGTCGCCGCCCTCGCGTCACTCGCGCACGGCGTCGATGCCGTCGAAGTGGACGGCGACGCCCTGCTGGGCCGCCTACGCGTCGTCGGCGTAGGCCAGGCAGTCGGCGCGCGGCGCGGGCCCGAAGGCCACCGTCCAGCCGCTGCACGTCGGCCCGCGGCCACAGCGAGCGCGCCTCCGGTGGCGTTGACGAGGATCACGTAGGACGCATCGGGATCGTCGAACGGCTGAGCTCACGCGCGCACCGCCGCCCGGGCCTCGAGGCCGGCCATCACCGGCGCGATCCGCTGGGCGATCTGCGCGGCGACCGCCGGCCGCACGAGGCTCCGGGTGCGTCACCGGCAGGTCGACGTTGTCGATCGCGCCGGTCACGTACGGCGCCCAGCCCGACCGGTCGACCCAGTGCTCGGAGCGCGGGGCGGCGGCGGTGAAGAACGTCAGGTCGCCGGCGAACGGACGGTGACGGGCGCCGCGCAGCAGCCGGGCGCAGCGGACGACGGAGGCCACGATCGCCTCCAGCGCGTCGGGTGGCAGAGCGGCGAGCGCGCTGCCGTGCTCGCGCAGGCGGGCGCGCACCGCCGTGGACGACGCGCCGGGCATGGGCGCCAGCCCGCCCATCAGCAGCAGGGCCTGCAGCGCCTCCTGCTCGCCGGGGGCCGCCAGGTGGCGCCACTGATCGCCCGGGTAGGCGTCCAGCAGGGCCACCAGCCCCACCTCCGCGCCGGCCTCCTGGAGCTCCACCGCCATCGCGTGGGCGATCACCCCGCCGACCGACCAGCCCAGCAGGTGATACGGCCCCTGCGGCTGCGCTTCCTGCACGCGCGCGACGTAGCGGGCGGCCAGCGCGTCGAGCGCCGGGTCGTCGACGCCGTCGGCCTGCAGCGCGACGACGGCCCGCCCGGCCGGCAGGTGCGCCGCCAGCGCCGCGTAGCACCAGCCCAGCCCCCCGGCGGGATGGACGCAGAACAGCGCCGGCGGGTCGCCCTCGCGCAGCGTGAGGGCCGGCTCGCGCCCGTCGCCGGCGCCCGTCTCCAGGCGCCGGGCCAGCGCTGCCGGCGTCGGTGCGGCGAAAACGGCGCCGATCGTGGTCGCAGCCCAGCCGCGCCCGGACGGCGCCGACGAGCCGCACCGCCAGCAGGGAATGGCCGCCGAGGTCGAAGAACCCGTCGTCGGCGGCCACGCGCGGCAGGCCGAGCACTCGGCGAACAGCCGCACAGGGCCTCCTCGACCGGAGTGGCCGGCGCGCGCCCGTCGCCGGACTGGATCGCCGGCGCCGGCGGCGCGCCGCGGTCGAGCTGCCCGTCGCGCCGATCGGGAGCGCGTCGAGCTCGACCACGGCGGCCGGCACCATCGGATCGGGCAGCAGCGCCGCGGCGTGCCGGCGCAGCGCGGTCGCGTCCGCGGTCGCCCCCGCGGCGGCGACGACGTAGGCCACCAGCCGCACGTCGCCCGGACGATCCTCGCGCGCGAGAACGGCCGCCTGGGCCACCGCCGGATGCGCGAGCAGCGCGGCCTCGACCTCGCCCGGCTCGACACGCACCCCCGGACCTTGATCTGCTGGTCGCTGCGCCCGCAGAGCCCAGCGCGCCGTCGGGGCGCCGGCGCGCGAGGTCGCCGGTGCGGTACATGCGCGAGCCCGGGGGCCCGTAGGGGTCGGCCACGAAGCGCTCCGCCGTGAGCGCCGGCCGGCCGCGATAGCCCTCGGCGAGCTGGACCCCGGCGAGGTACAGCTCGCCCACCGCGCCAGGGATGCGGCTCGAGCGCCGGGTCGAGCACGTAGGCGCTGGTGTTCCACACCGGCCGCCCGATCGGGATCGCGCCCTCGACGTCGTCCACCTCCCAGGCGGTGACGTCGACCGCCGCCTCGGTCGGCCCGTACAGGTTGTGCAGCGTCGCATCGGGCAGCAGGCGCCGGCAGGCGCGGCGAAGCTCGCCGTCCAGCGCCTCGCCGCTGCACGATCCGCCGCAGGGTGGTGCACTCCGCGGCGGCCGGCTCGCCGACGAAGTGGTGCAGCATCGACGGCACGAAGTGGATCGTGGTGACCCGCTGGGCGCGTACCACGGCGGCCAGCGCGGCCGGGTCGCGGTGCACGCCGGGCGGCGCGACGACCAGCGTCGCGCCGACCTGCAGCGCCCAGAACAGCTCCCACACCGAGACGTCGAAGCCCAGCGGCGTCTTGAGCAGCGTCCGCTCGCCCGGCTGAAGCGCGAACGCCCCCGCATCCAGGCCAGGCGGTTGACGATCGCCCGGTGGCTCACTGCGACGCCCTTGGGCCGTCCGGTGGACCCGGAGGTGTACAGCACGTAGGCCACGTCGTCGGGCCCCGGCGCGACCGGCATCCCCGCCCCGGACGGCTCGGCGGCCGTGGTCTCGTCGACGACGAGGACGGGCCGCGCGTCGGCCTCGATCGCCGCGCTGCGCGCGGGCGCCTCGTCGGGCTCGAGCGGCAGGTAGGCTGCGCCGCAGCGCAGCACCGCCAGCAGCGCGACCATCAGCGCCTGCCGCGCGGCAGCGGACCCCGACGACGCGGCTCGGTCCTGCGCCGCGCGCGGCCAGCGTCCGGGCCAGCGCCTCGGCCCGGTCGTGCAGGGCGCCGTAGGCGATCGTCCGCTCGCCGACGACGAGCGCCGGCGCCTGCGGCGTGCGCTCGGCGGCGGCGGCGAAGCCCGACCACAGCGTCGCGGGCGCGACCGCGACGCTCGCGCCACGGGCGGCGCGCAGCTCTGTGCGCGATCGGCCGGGCGCCCGACCGCGAGCCGGCCGCACGGCGCCTCCGGCTGGGCGCGGGCCCCAGCCTCGAGCAGGCGCGCCAGGCGATCGGCGTGCGCCGCCAGCGCCTCGGCGTCGTAGCGCCCGGGGTGGCCGTCGAGCACCAGGCGGCCGCCGCCGATGGTGACGGTCAGGTCGTCGACCGGGCCGGCGGCGAGGTTGCGCACCAGCGCGCGCTCGCCGCCCAGGGCGAGCTCGTCGGCGAACGGCTTGACGTTGACGAGCGGCCCGACGAGCCGCCGCGCGGCGCCGAGCCGGCCGAGGTCGCGGCGCAGGTCCTCGTAGCGGTAGCGCCCGTGCCGCGTGGCGTCGCGCAGCGCCGTCTGGGCGTCGCTGCGCAGCCGCTCGACGCTGTGAGCGGGCGTGACCGCCAGGCGCAGCGGGAGCACGTTGATCCAGCACGCGGGGACCGTGGCCGCCGCCGAGCCGAGCCGTCCCATCCCGGCACGCCGAGCACGACGTCGTCGGCGCCGGTCATGCGGTGCATCCACACGGCGACCAGCGCGAGGGCCAGCGGCGCGCTGGGGCCTCGTCCAGCGCGGTGGCCGCGCGCAGCGGCAGCCCGGCGGCGCCGTCGTCGCGCCCGGCGAGCCCGATGGCGTCGGGCGCGCCGGCCAGTACGGCGGACCAGTACGCGCGGTCGGCGTCCTGGTCGGGCGAGCCGGCGTAGGCGGCGTCGAGCGCGATCAGCGCCTCCAGCGCGCCGAACGCCTTCGTCTCTGCGCCCCCGTAGCGGCGGGCCACCTGGCGCATGATCAGCGACGTCGCGTACGCGTCGGTGGCGAGATGGTGGATCGCCTGATACCACCACACCGCGCCGTCGCCCACGCGCAGGATCGCCTGGCGGCACAGCGGCCCTGCGGCCAGGTCGAAGGGCCGCGCGACGTCGGCCGCCATCCACGCCTCGGCGGCGTGCGCGTCGGGCAGCGCGAGCACGGGGACGTCGACGTCCGGCGCGGCCACGGGCTCCTGCCAGGGGTTGCCGCCGTCGTCGCCGCAGCGGACGTGCAGGCCCTCGACCTCGAGCAGCGTCGTGCGCACCGCCGCGGCCAGGCGCTCCGGATCCACGGAGGCGCCGGCCTGGACGCAGTCGGCGGTGACGAACGCCGGGCTGGCGGGGTCGAGCTGCTGGGCGAACCAGATGCCGCGCTGCGCCGCGGTCAGCGCCAGCCGGCTCATCCGACCCCGGCGCCGCGCCGGTGCGCGGAGCGCAGCGCGCCGTGCCAGGCGGCGAGGGTCGGCTCGGCTTCGGCGAGGTCCTCGAAGTCGATCTCGGCGCCGCGGGCGCGCCAGGCGGTCACCAGGCTCATGAGCGTCATCGAGTCCAGTCCCGCGTCGACCAGGTTGTCGTCCTCGGCCAGCCGGGCCGGTGGCTGCTCCAGCGCGGCCAGCACGTCGGCGCGCAGCTGCTCGAGCGTGAGGCCGCCCGCGGCCCGCAGGTCGGCCAGGACGTGGGCCGTCGTGGTTACCGTGGCGCAGCGCCCGGCCGCCCAGCGCAGGGCCAGGCGATGCTCGTCGAGCGAGAAGTCGGCCACCGCGTCGGCCACCACGAACGGCTCGATCTCCTGCATGAACGCGTGCAGCGCCGTCGACAGGCAGCCGATGTGGGCGTAGACGCCGCAGATCACGAGCTGGTCGCGCCCGGCCGCCTGCAGCTGGGCCAGCAGATCGGTGCGCACGAAGGCCGAGTAGCGCCACTTCGTCAGCACGACCTCGTCGTCGCCCGGCGCGAGCTCGTCGACGATCGCCGCGGCGGCCGGGTCGTCGGCGATGCCGTCGCCCCAGAAGTCCTGCAGCAGCCCGCGCTGCTCGGTGGTCTGCCCGGCGGGCTGTGCGGAGTAGATCACGGGCACGGCCAGCTCGGCGCAGCACCGGCGCAGCGCGGCGACGTTGGCCAGCAACTGCGGGATCGGCTCTCGGCCGTGGTCGAACGGCGCCAGGAAGTGCCGTTGCATGTCGTGCACGAGCAGCGCGGCCCGGCCGGGGTCGGGGCGCCAGGTCACGCGGTTGGCGGGCAGCGCGGCCGTCCCGGGCATCGGGTACGGCGCGATCCGGGGCAGGCTCATGTCGACTCCTGGACGGTGGGGGACAGGGACGCGGCGACCGCCGCGCGCAGCTCGCGCCGGCTGACCTTGCCGACGCCGGTCTGCGGGAACGCGGCCGCGATCTCCACGCGATCGGGCAGCTTGAACGCGGCCACGCCGCGCTCGCGCAGGAAGCGCCGCACCTCGGCGGCGGTCGGCGCCTCCCCGCGTGCGACCAGCACGGCGCAGGTGCGCTCGCCGACGCGATCGTCGGCAACGCCCACGACGACCGCGTCGTGGACGGCCGGATGGGCGAGCAGGTGGTCCTCGATCTCGTCGGGCGCGATCTTCTCGCCGCCGCGGTTGATCTGGTCCTTGGCGCGGCCGACCACGACGAGGTGGCCCGAGGGGCGCCGGCGCACGACGTCGCCGGTGCGGTAGAAGCCGTCGGCGGTGAACGAGGCGGGGTCCGCGCCGCCGTAGTACCCGCGGATCGTGTACGGCCCGCGGGTCTCCAGGCGGCCCGGCTCGCCGTCGGCCACCGGCACGCCCGCCTCGTCGACGATGCGGATCTCGTCGAGCTCGCTCATCGGCCGGCCCTGGGTCGTGCAGACCAGCTCCTCGGGATCGTCGAGGCGCGTGTAGCAGACCAGGCCCTCCGCCATCCCGAAGACCTGCTGCAGCCGGCAGCCCAGCTCCGGCGCCACGCGGCGGGCGACCGCGGGCGCCAGCCGCGCGCCGCCGACCTGGAGGACCTCGAGGCCGGCGAGGGGTTCCGGCCCCTCGGCCGCTTCCAGCCAGGCCAGCAGCAGCGGCGGGACGAGCGCGGTGATCGTGACGCGCTCGCGGGCGATCAGCTCGCGGCAGGTGGCGGGATCGGGGGAGGGGGCGAGCACGACGGTGCCCCCGGCGTGCAGCGTGCCGAGGATCCCCGGCGAGCTCATCGGGAAGTTGTGGGCGGCGGGCAGCGCGCACAGGTAGACGCTGTCGGGCGTCAGCTCGCAGATCGCCGCGCTGGTGCGCACCGAGTACAGGTAGTCGTCGGCGGTGCGGGGGATCAGCTTCGGGGTGCCGGTCGTCCCGCCCGACAGCTGCAGGAACGCGACCGCGCCGGGGTCGGCCGGCGCGGCGGGCGGGCCGCCCGCCGCCCGCAGCGCGTCGAGGTCGTCGGCGAGGATCACGTGGCGCAGCGAGGGCACCGCCGCGCGCACGGCCTCGGCCAGCGCGGCATGGTCGAAGCCGGCGTGGCGGCGCACGGTGACGATCGCGGTGGCCTGCGCGGTGCGGGCGAAGGCCTCGAGCTCGGCCCGCCGGTGCGCGGGCAGCGCGAAGACCGGCAGCGCCCCCGCGCGCCAGAGCCCGAACAGGATCTCGACGTAGGCGGCGACGTTGGGCAGCGCGACGACGACGCGATCGCCGGGCGCGATCCCCAGGCGCGACAGGCCCGCGGCCAGCGCGTCGGCCCGGGCGTCGAGCTCGGCGTAGGTCCAGTGCTCGCCGCCGGGCCCGACCACGGCCGAGAGCGGGCCGAACGCCGCGGCCCGGGCGCGCAGGAACGTCCCGAAGTCCTCGCCCGCCCAGACGCCGGCCTCGCGGTAGCGGGCCGCGAGGTCCGCCGGCCACGTCGGGCTCGCTTGCAGCGGCGCGCCGCTCATGACACCTCCTGCACGCCGAGCGCCGACAGCAGCGTGCGGTACTTGGCCGCGGTCTCACGCAGCTCCACGTCGGGGTCCGACGCGGCGACGATCCCCGCGCCGGCCCAGATCCGCATCCTCGTCCCCTCGACCTCGCCGCAGCGGATCGTCACCGCCCACTCACCGTCGCCGTACGCGTCCTGCCAGCCGACCGCGCCGGCGTAGAACCCGCGATCGAGCGGCTCGAGCGCGGCGATGGTGTCCCGGGCCCGCGCCACCGGCAGCCCGCACACGGCCGGGGTCGGATGGAGCGCGAGAGCGAGCTCGAGCGAGGTGATGTCCGGATCGGCCAGGCGCCCGCGGACGCGGGTCGCCAGGTGCCACATCGTCGCGGTGCGCACGAGCTCGGGGCCGGAGGGCACCTCCAGGGCGTCGCAGAACGGGCGCAGCGCCGCGGCGACGGCCTCCACCACGACGGCGTGCTCCTCGCGGTCCTTGGGCGACTCCATCAGCGCCGCGGCGCGCCGCGCATCGCCGACGGCGTCCGGAGCGCGCGGGACCGAACCGGCCAGGGGCGTCGTACGCACCTCGGTGGCCTGACGGCGCACCAGCAGCTCGGGGCTGGCGCCGATCAGCGTGCGCGGCCCGTCGTCCTGGGGCGGCAGGTCGACCGCGAAGACGTGGGCGAGCGGGTCCCGCGCGGCCAGCGCGCGCACGAGCGCCGGCACGTCGAAGCCGTCGTCGTCGTGGATGTCGAGCGCGCGGGCGAGGACCACCTTGCGCAGCGTTCCGGCGCGCAAGGCCGGAAGCGCTTGGGCGACGGTGCGGGCGTAGCGCTCGCGCGACGGCCGCGCCACCATGCGCGGCGCCGGTGAGGCGGCGGGGTCGCCGACCTCGTCGGGCCAGAGGTGCAGGGGGCCGGCCACCGCGACCTCGTCGGCCACGACGAGGTGGGCCGCGGCCGCCGGGTCGAACGGCACGGCGCCGACCACGAGCGGCTTCTCGCGGTCGTCGAGGGTCCGTCGCACGGCGCCGGCGATGGCCTCCGGCGCGCCGGCCGATGCCGTCGTCACCGTGGTCCTCGCGCCCCCGGCCAGGATCGTGCGCGTGGGGAAGGCGAGCAGCGTCGCGCCTCCGGGGGCGTAGCGCTCCAGGAGGTCCGTGGCGCGGTGGGCATCGGGCAGGACCGGCACCGCTCAGGCTCCCAGCGTCGCGCCGCCGTCGACGACGAGGTCATGCATGGTGATGTGGCGGGCGCGGTCGGAGGCCAGGAACGCGACCGCGTCGGCGATGTCGCCTGGCTGCGCGATCCGCCCGAGCGGGATGCCGATCCGGAAGTCCTCCGGCGCCCCCCGCACCGCGCGCTGCTGGGCGGTCCCGTCGGGCCACAGCTCCTGCTGCATGGCGGTGTCGGTCGAGCCCGGCGAGACGAGGTTGCAGCGGATGCCGTCGCGGGCGAGCTCGAGGGCGGCGCAGCGCGTCAGCATCGCCGCGGCGGCCTTGGAGGCGGCGTAGGCGCCCATCGCCGTCCGCGGGACACGGCCGGCGTTGGAGCCGACCACGATGATGGCGCCGCGTCGCCGAGGGCGCATCCGGCGCGCCGCCGCGCGCACGACATGGAACGGGCCGTCGGCGTTGACGGCGAAGGCGTCGCGCCAGGCTTCGTCGCTGGTCTCGGCGAGCGGGGCGACGCGCAGGATGCCGGCGACGCTGACTGCCGTCGACACCGGCCCGAGCTGGCGTTCGGCCTCGTCGAAGGCGTCCTCGACGGCTTGGGGGTCGCGCACGTCGGCGCCCGCGGCGAGCACGTCGCGGCCCTCGTGGCGCAACCGGGCGGCGAGGCGCTTGGCGGCGGCGGCGTCGGCATCGGTGGCCAGGACCGCGACGTGCAGGGCCGACAGCGTCTCGACGACCGCGGCGCCGATGCCGCGGCCCGCGCCGGTGACGACCGCTACGGTGTCGGCGAGCCCGTCAGCGCCCACGGAAGAGCCCGGCTGGATCGGGGTGGGCGGCGTGGTCGGCGAAGAGCATTAGGGTACCCTACATTAGGTGACTCTAATGGCTTGTCGTCGCGCCTTCATGGCCGCCCTCGCCGTGGCCGCGAGCGCCGGTCTCCTCGTCGCCTGCGGCAGCGGATCGAGTGCCGGCGAGGGCGCGCGGACGATCACCGACGGCCGCGGCCGCGCCGTCGAGGTGCCCGCCGCGCCGCGCCGCGTCGTCGCGCTCAGCGAGCCGACGCTCGACGGGATGCTCGCGCTCGGCCTGCGGCCGATCGCCACCACCGGCGGCCGCGGGCAGTCTGGGACCGCCGCCTACCTCGGCACCCGGGCGGACGGCATCCCCAGCGTGGGTGCGCTCGGCCGGCCGAGCATCGAGCGCGTCGCCGAGCTGCGCCCCGACCTCATCCTCGTCGACGGGACCTCGATCCAGGACGGCGCGGTCATCGACAAGCTGCGGCGGATCGCCCCGACGGTCTACGTCTCGCGGACCGGGGAGGACTGGCGCCGCGCCTTCGCCACGCTGGCCGACGTCCTGGGCGAGCGCCAGCGCGGCGACGAGGTGCTGGCCCGCTACGACGATCGGGTCGCGGCGATCCGCGAGCGCCTGGGCGCCAACGCGCACGCGACGGTGAGCATCGTGCGCTGGGGCGGCATCGGGCTGCCCGCCGTCCTGATGCGCGAGATCGCCGCCAGCCGCATCCTGCACGACCTCGGGTTGCGCCGGCCGCCGTTCCAGGACCGCAAGGGCCCGGGCCACAGCGTCCCCGTCAGCCTCGAGAACCTCGACGCGATCGACGCCGACTGGATGTTCCTCGGCGCGCTCGGCACCGGTGCGACCGGCGGCGTCTCGGAGGTGCCCGCCGACGTGGCGGCCGCCCGCGACGCGCTGCGCCTCGCGCGCCAGACGCCGGGGTTCTCCGAGCTGCGCAGCGTGCGCGCCGGCCACGTCGTCGCGGTCGACGGCTCGGCGTGGACCAGCGCCGGCGGCGTGCTGGCTGCCGGCGTCGTGCTCGACGACGTCGAGCGCACGCTCGCGAGCGGCCGCTCGTCGTGAGCGCCGCGGCGAGCAGCGTCCGCCGCGCGTGCCGAAGTACCCGGCGCCCAGCGTCGTCGACAGCCCGGCGCTGGCGCAGCTGCGCGTGGCGCTTCGGCGCGGCGAGGCGCAGGCCCTGCGCCGCTTCTGGGCCCAGGTGGCCGCGGCAGGCACGCCGCTGGTGGAGCCCGCCGAGGGGCGCCCCGGCCACCGCGTCGTCACCTTCCTCTGGCGCGGCGGCGACGAGCTGCGCGAGGTGGTGCTGCTGGCCAACAAGCTGACCGACCCCAGCGTCTGGCCCCAGAGCACGATGGAGCGCCTCGCGGGCACCGACGTCTGGCACCGCAGCTACCTGCTGCGCGCCGACTGGCGCGCGACGTACCAGATCGCCGCGCTGCCGGTCGCGGACGAAGGCGTGGCCCCGCCGGCGGCCGGTCCGCCCTCGCGCTGGGGCGCGGCGGCCGCGTACGCCGTGGCCGACCCGCACAACCCGCGCACGTTTCCCGCGCGCGACGGTGCCGAGCCGCTGTCGGTCGTGGAGCTGCCCGACGCGCCGCCGCAGCCGTGGTGCGCACCGCGCCCGGACGTCGCGCGGGGCACGCTCGACGAACACTGGATCGCCAGCCACCGGCTCGGCAACGAGCGGCGCGCGTGGGTCTACGCCCCGCCGGCGACGGCGGCGCGCGACGGCGGCCCGCTCGACGTGCTGGTCCTGCTCGACGGGGAGGACTGGAGCGGGCGGCTGCCGGGCCGCGTCGTGCTCGACAACCTGATCGCCGACGGCGCCATCCCACCGACGGTCGCGGTCATGCCCGAGGCGCTCGACCGCGAGACGCGCTGGCGCGAGCTGGCCGGCCACGAGCCGTTCGTCGCCTTCCTGGTCGACGAGCTGCTGCCCTGGGTCGGCCGCCGCCTGCCGATCACCGCCGACCCGGCGCGCACGACGATCGCCGGTCGCAGCCTGGGCGGGCTGACCGCACTGTTCGCGACGCTGCGCGCCCCGCGGCGCTTCGGGCGCGCGCTGGTGCAGTCGGCGTCGTTGTGGTGGCCGTCGGGGAGCGAGTTCGACGCCGACGCCGGCCGCCTGATCGACGAGGCGCGGACGGCGCCGCAGGTGCCGGCGCGCTGCTACCTGGAGGTCGGCCTGCAGGAGTGGGCGCTGCTGGGCCATCACCGCCACCTGCGCGACGTGCTGGAGCTGCGCGGTTGCGCCGTCACCTACGCCGAGTACCACGGCGGCCACGACGCGCTGTGCTGGCAGGGCGGCCTGGCCGACGGACTGGCGGCCCTCAGCGCCGCACCCGTGAGCGGCCGCCGGCCCGGATGACCCGCACCGCGCCGCGCGTGCTGGGGATCGCCGGGCTCCTGGCCGGCCTGGTGGTGGTCATGCTCGTCAGCGTGGCGGTCGGTGCGCGGCCGATCCCGCTGGGGACCGTCGTCGATCAGATCCTGCATCCCGACCGCACCCCGGAGGGCATCGTCGTGCACGACCTGCGCATCCCGCGGACGCTGCTCGGCGTGATGGTCGGTGCGGCGCTGGGCGTCGCCGGGACGCTGATGCAGGCCCTGACGCGCAACCCGCTGGCCGACCCCGGGCTGCTCGGGGTCAACGCCGGCGCGGCGGCGGCGGTGGTGCTCGCCATGGTGGTGCTCGGCACCACGGCGCCCGCCGCCTACGTCTGGTTCGCGCTGCTCGGCGCGCTGGCCGCGCTGCTGCTCGTGCACGCGCTCGGCGCGCGGGGCCATGGCGTGGGGACGCCGGCGCGGCTGGCCCTGGCCGGGATGGCCGTCTCGGCGGCGCTGGCGGCCCTCGTCGCGGCCATGATCCTCCTGCGCCCGACGGTCTTCGACCAATTCCGCGAGTGGGAGCTCGGGTCGCTCAGCGGCCGCGGACAGGGCATCGCCGCGACGGTGGCGCCGTTCGTGGGCGTGGGGCTGCTGGTCGCGGTCGCGCTTGGGCGGCCGCTCAACGCCATCGCGCTGGGCGAGGAGACCGGCCGCGCTCTCGGAGCGCACATCGGGCGCATCCGCGCCGCCGGCGCCCTGGCCGTGGCGCTGCTGTGCGGGGCGGCCACGGCCGCCGCCGGTCCGATCGGGTTCATCGGGTTGGTCGTCCCCCACATGGCTCGGGTCATCTGCGGTCCGGACCAGCGCTGGATCCTGGCCTACGCGGTGGTGCTCGCCCCGACCCTGCTGCTCGGCGCCGACGTGATCGGCCGGGTCGTCGACCGGCCGGGGGAGGTGCAGGTCGGCGTCGTGACCGCGCTGCTCGGCGCGCCGGCGTTCATCGCGCTCGTCCGGCGCCGGCGTCTCGTCCGACTGTGACCGGGCGGCGCACGATCCGGGCCGGCGGCGAGCGGCTCTCCGCCCCGCTGCACGTCCGCTCCGCCCTCGTCTGCGCGGGCCTGGTCGCCGTTGCGCTCGCGGTCGGCCTGGCCAGCATCGCCACCGGCGACTTCTCCCTCACGCCGGACGAGATCGTCGACGCCCTGCTCGGCCGGGGCGCCGCCGGCACGTCGTTCATCGTCTGGGACCTGCGGCTGCCGCGGCTGCTGGTCGGCCTGCTGGTCGGTGGCGCGCTCGGCGCGGCGGGCGCGATCTTCCAGTCGCTGACGCGCAACCCGCTGGGCAGCCCGGACATCATCGGCTTCACCTGGGGGGCGGCGGCGGCGGCCGTGCTGGCCATCATCGTCACCGGCGGCGGGCAGCTGGCGACCGCGGGCGGCGCGCTCGCCGGGGGCACGCTGACCGCGGCGGCGGTGTACCTGCTGGCGCTGCGCGGCGGCGACAGCGGCTACCGCCTCATCCTGGTGGGGATCGGCATCAGCGCCATGCTGGCCGCCCTCACCGCCCTGCTCATCGCGCGCGCCCAGCTCGGATCCGCGCAGGCGGCGCGCGCCTGGCTGGCCGGCACGCTCGACGGCCGCGGATGGGAGTACGCACTGCCGCTCGGAGCGGCCCTCGTGGTCCTGGCGCCGCTCGTCGCCGCGCTCGTCCCCCGCCTGGCGGTCATCGAGCTGGGCGAGGACGCCGCACGCGGTCTCGGCGTCGACGTGCAGCGCTCTCGCCTGGCCATGCTCGCCGTGGCGGTGGCGCTGACCGCCGTCGCCACCGCGGCGACCGGCCCGATCGCCTTCGTTGCCCTGGCCGCGCCGCAGCTGGCCCGGCGCCTGACCCGGCTCAGCGGTCCCAACGTGGTCGCCGCGGCGCTGATGGGCGCCACGCTGCTGGTCAGCGGCGACCTGCTGTCGCAGCGGCTGTTCGGCTCCGGTCAGCTTCCGGTCGGCGTCACCACCGGCGCACTGGGCGCGGTCTACCTCATCTGGCTGCTTCAGCGCCGCTGGCGCTGACACCCCGGTCGAACGCCAGGCGGTCGGCCGACCACGGCGGCGACCGCTCCCGCGCCGGGAAGCGCGGGAGCGGCCGGGCCGTCGGCGCCCGCGACGAGCGGGCGGCTCAGCGTGCGGGCGCACCACCACGCGGCGCACCGACCGGGGCACGGACCGGTCCCGCGGACGCACCTCGAGGCGCAGCCCGCGGCGGCCCCGGGCGGCGACGTCGGCCCGGACGGCGCGCGAGGCGGATCCTGGCCGCCGTCGTGGCGGCGGCGTCGCCGCGGTAGCGGACGCGGCCGACCGTCCGCCACGTGCCGCCGCGGCGCTGGCGCACCCAGACCCGGGCCAGCACGGTGCCGCGGCACCCGGCGGTGGCCGCGGGCGGGCAGGCGATGCGCACGCGGATGTGGCCCGTGCGGTCCAGGCGCAGCCGCCGCGACCCGCTGAGGCGGGGCGTCCGCTCGGCGGACGTGGCCTGCGCTGCCGGCTCGCGCGGGCCGCCGCCGGACTCGGGTTCGGGTTCGGCGGTGGCCGATGGTGCCGTGCTCGTCGACGCCGCCGTGGTTGCGGGCCCGGGGTCGGCGCCGGCGTCGGCGGCGCAACAGGCGCGGGCGTGCAGGGCACGACGTCCGCGGGACCCGGATCGGCCGCGACCGACAGCGCGATCACGGCGCCGAAGCACACGTGCTGGAGCCCGGCCCGGGCCGGCGGGCCGCCGTCCAGGGTGGCGGTCCAGCGCTCGCCCGTGGCCGGGGTCACGCCATCGAGCGCGGTGACCTCGCCGCCGTCGGTCGCCAGGCCCTCGGCGCAGCCGGCCGGCTGGGCGGTGTGCTGGGCCGCCTCGAGCACCTCGGCGATCGTGCTGTCGGTGCCGGCGACCACGCGGCAGAAGCGGACGTCCCCGCCGCCCGCGTCGATGGCCAGGGCGAACGGCACGGCGTCCCGTCGTCCACCTGCGGCGCTGGCGCCACGGCGGGCAGCGACGGATCCTCGCGCGGTGGCGGCGGCGCCGAGAACACGCCGCCGGCGAGCGCGCGCAGCGCGTCCTGCGTGGCGTACAGGTTCGGCGTCGTCTCGCCCTCGGACGGGATCCAGCGGAGCTGCCCGCGTTCGCGCCGGACGTGCGCTGCAGCGAGACGAGGAAGTCCAGGGGCGTGCTGGCGCTGCCGGTCGTCCATGCGGGCGACTGCGGGTCGATCCCGCAGGCGTTGAGCCCGGCCACGACCCAGGCGTTGGAATCGGCGTTGGTCCCGGACCACGGCGTGGTGAAGCCGCCGCTGTCCTCGAGCTGGCCGCGCAGGAACGCGAGGGCGCTCTGGACGTCGGGGTCGGTGGCCGGCACGCCCGCGGCGCACAGGGCGGCCACGCCGGCGCCGGTCATGTCGACGTCGCTGGCCGACGCGGCCGCTTCGGGCGAGGTGACCAGGCCGTAGCTCCAGCCCCCGTCGTCGTGCCGGTTGGCGCGGATGAGGGCGACCGTCTTGTCGAGCACGGCCTGCGGCACGTGCTCCTGGGCGAGGGCCATCATCGCGAACATCGCGCCGTTGAGCCCGGCGGAGCCGTACTGGCCGTCCCCGCGCCACGCCGCGGCGAGCTGGGCGACGAGGTTCTGGTCGGCCGACAGCCGCGATGGCTGCAGACCCGCGGCGTGCGCCAGCAGCGTGGCGCGCGCGAAGTCGCTTGCGCTGCGAAAGTCCGGGCTGAGCCAGCTGTTGTCGGGGTCGACGGGGGCCAGCCACGCCGAGCTCGTCCACTCGGCGAGGTAGGCGTCCTGGGCGCTCGGAGCGCCGGGCTCCGGGGCGCGCCAGTCGGCGGCGTTGACGCCGGCGGCGGCCATCGCCGACAGCGACCAGTCACCGCCGAATCCGGAGACCAGGCCGGTCGCCGGGTCCTGCTGGGCGCGCAGCCAGCCGGCGCCGAGCGCGACGGACTCGGAGATCGTGGCCGGGGTCGCGGCCTGGGCGCCGGCGGGCAGCGCGGCGAGCGCGACGACCGCGGCCATCGCCGTCACACGGCGACGCATGGACATGGGCTTCCACCTTTCAGTTGGGGGCGGAAGCGCGGATGCCGAGCCACCGCCTAGACGCGAGACGGGTCGCCACGACCGGGTATTCGGGCTCGGGATCGTCCTCCCGGATCTCCTTCCCGAGCCGGCTGGCTCAGTGGACCTGCGATCCGGTCGTCCCCCACACCGCTGCGCGTCAGCCCCGGATTCCCACCGGAGTTCCCCGACACGTCGTGGAGGCGCGGGAGCCTACCGCTTCGCTAGAGTCGCCGCACACAACCCAGCGATCGGTGGACAGGGAAGCCGGTGAGAGACCGGCGCGGACCCGCCACTGTGACCGAGGACGCCCGCCGCACGCGTGCGACGCAGCCACTGGGCCTTGGGGCCTGGGAAGGCGCGGCGGGTCGGCTCGGAAGCCAGGAGACCTCCCTCCGATCGAGTGATCGACGTTCCTCGGGACAAGGGAGCACAGATGCATCGACGCGGCGCGGCGCTTGCCGCCCTCCTGTTCACGGCGACCACCGCGAGCGCGGTGGCGACCGCCCCGGCCCAGGCCGCCCCCACGGTCGTCGACGTCCGGGTCGAGGGGCGCGCGACCACCCTGTTCGACCGGGCCGTCCTCACCGACGGCCACACGATCCGGGCGCAGTCGGACACGGTGAGCCGGCCGTGCGACGGCACGAACCTCGCCGCCAACCCCACGCCGGGGCCGACGCCGACGGCGGCGACCGTGGACGCCCTGGCCAGCCGCGGCCTGGGCTTCGACGGCCTGTGGTACGACACGTACCAGGACTACTTCATCCAGCAGTGGGGCCCGGATCGCGAGGACGCGGCGACCTACGCGTACTGGGGGATCCTGGTCAACGACGTCCTCACGCCGGTCGGGGGCTGCCAGTGGCGGCTGACCGCCGGCGACCAGGTGCTCTGGGCCTACGACGCGTTCACCGGCAAGCCGTTCCTGCACCTCGCCGGCCCGGCCTCGGCGACCGTCGATGCGCCGGTCGCCTACACCGTGACCGCGGGCGACGGCTCGGGGCCGGGCGCGACGCCGCGTTCCGGCGCCACCGTGCGCGGCGTCGACGCCGACGGGGCCGACGTGGCGGGCAGCGCGACCGCCGGCACGAGCGATCCGGCCGGCCGCGCGACCGTCACCTTCTCGCAGACCGGCTGGCAGCGCCTCAAGGCGCGCCAGGCCGGCGCGATCGCGTCGAACTCCGTCGACGTCTGCGTCGTCGCCCAGCCCGGCGACACCTGCGCCGGGCTGCCCCCGAGCCGCCAGCCCGTCGCCGCGCCGACCGACCCGCACGCCGGCGACCCGCCCGTGTACACCGGCAGCGGCGGCGTGCCCGCGGGGGCGACGTCCGGTTCGGTGGCGCCGCCGGCCGCCAGCCCGGAGCCCGCGCCGACGCCGGCTCCCGCGCCCACCGCCGCACCCGCCGTCCGGCTTGCCGGCGCGCCGGTCGTCGCCGGGCGCCGCGCGACGCTGTCGTGGACGGTCGTCTCGCCCGGCGCCGGGGTGGCGGGCTGGACCGTCGCGGTCCGCGAGCGCGGCACGCGACGCGCCTTCGCGGTCCGCGCGCGCGGGACGACCGAGACCTCCACGTCGCTGCGCCTCGGGGCCGGACGCGCGTACGACGTGCGGCTGACGATCACCGACCGCGACGGTCGCGTCAGCGCGCCGGCCGACAGCACGGCCGTGATCCCGACCACGGCCGGTCTGCGGCGCGCCGGCCGCTGGACGGGCTCCGTCGGCCGGCGCGGCGCCCAGGCCACGGTCCGCCTGCGCGCCGGCCGCCCGGCGTTCGTGCTGCGCGGACCGGCACCGGGCGCGCGTGTGGCGATCCGCGCCGGCGGACGGTCCCGCGTGGTCCGCGTCGGCGCCCTGCGCCGCGGCTCCGACAAGCTCGTCGCCGGCCGCGCGCGCACGAGCGCCGGGAAGGTGACGCTGCGGGTGCGCTCGGGGCGGGTGCGGCTCGCCGGGGCGGTCGTGCTGCGGTGATCCGGACGCTGGCGCTCGCGCTCGTCGCGGCGACCGCGCTCGTCGCGGCCGCCGCCCCGGCGCGGGCGGCAGCACCGGGCGCGCGCGAGCAGCAGCGCCTCGATGCGTCGATCCGCTACCTGCAGGAGGTCCAGAACCGCGACGGCGGGTTCGGCGGCACGCGCGGCGGCGCGTCGGACCCCATCTTCACCAGCTGGGCCGCGCTGGCGCTGGCCTCCGCCGGGATCAACCCACGCGACCAGGCGCTGCCGGGGGGCAAGGACGCGATCGCCTACCTGGTCGCGCACCTCGACCTGCTCGAGCAGACCACGGACTTCGAGCGCACGCTGCTGGTCGCGGTCGCCGCCGGCCTGGCCGGGCGGTCGTTCGGCGGGCGCGACCTCGTCACCCCGATCGTGGCGCGCCAGCTGCCCGACGGATCGTTCCCGCAGACGGCGTCCGGCCCGCAGGGAGCGATCAACGCCACCGCGTTCGCGATCCTCTCGCTGAGCCTGGTCGACGACCCGACGCTCAAGCCCGCCATCGCCCGCGCCGCGGACTACCTGCTCGCTGCGGGCGTCCAGAACGCCAACGGCAGCTGGGACTGGGTCGCGGGGGCGCCCGGCGGGTCGGACATGACCGCCGCCGTCATCGAGGCGCTGCGCGCCGCCGGCCGGCCCGAGACCGATGCCGAGCAGCGCGCCTTCGCCTACCTGCGCACCACGCAGAACGACGACGGCGGGTTCGGCATGTCGCCGGGCGCGGCGTCGAACTCGATGTCGACGGCGTGGGTGCTGCAGGCGATGTGGGCGGCCGAGATCGATCCGGCGTCCTGGGCGCGGGCCGGCGGCACGCCGCTGGACTACCTCGCGTCGATGCAGCAGCCCGACGGCAGCGTGCGCTACATGGCCGACAACGACGCGAACCGGATCTGGTCGACCGCCCAGGTCGCGCCGGCTCTCGCCGGCCGCCCGCTGCCGATCCTGCCCGTCGCCCGGGCCGCGGCGCCGGTCGAGCCGCCCAAGCGGCACCGGCGCACCCCGCCGCGGCGCGAGCGTGGCGCGGGCGAGGGCGGGCGCACGGGTCCGTCGCGCCAGCGCGGGGACGGCACCATCTATGGCGGCGGCGGGAGCGGAGCGCCGCTGTACAGCCAGCCCGAGCCCGACGGCGCCGCCGCGCCGACGCCGGTGACGCGCCGCCGCGACGACCGCGCCTCGGGTGCCCATGTGAAGCGCACCCGCTCGCGGGATCGGACCCGCGCGCGCAGGCGGACCGCCACCGGGCGCGGCGGCGGGGCGGCGGCCGGCGACGCCGGAGCGGCCGTGCCCGACCCGCCCGCCGCCGCGAGCGCGGGGACCGGTGCCGCGACCGACGTCTCGGGCACGCTGGTGGCGGGCGGCGACACCGCGGCCACCGATCCGGCCCCGTCGCTGCAGAACGCGGGCGGCGCGCCGGGCGGCGCCGCCGCGCCGCTGATCGCGGGGGCGCTCGGCGCCGTGGTCCTCCCGCCGGCGCGGGCCTCGAGCTGCGCCGGCGTCCGCGGAGCGGGCCGTGAGCATCGACCAGGTGCTCACCGACCTGGCCGAGTGGCTGCGCTGGCCGGTCCTGGCGGCGTCGCTCGCCGCCCTGGCGCTCGCGGCGCTGGAGGTCGGCCGCTTCGCGGTCGAGCTCGTGCGCTGCCGGCGGGGCGCGGCGGCGCCGGGCGCGCGCCGACGCGCTGCTGGCCTCCGCGCGCGCCGGCGCACTCACCCCGCTGGCCCGCGACGCGCTGCCGGGCGGGGCGGCGACCGCGACGGCCGAGGCGCTGTTCGCGCACCGCGGCGACCGGGCAGCGGCCGAGGAGGCGCTCGCCCAGTTCGAGCTGGCCGCCCAGCGCCGCCTCGAGCCCTCGCGGCTGCTCGTCCGGGCCGGGCCCGCGCTGGGGCTGATGGGCACGCTCATCCCGCTCGTGCCCGGGCTCGCCGCGCTCGGCGAGGGCGAGATCACCGGTCTGGCCACCGAGCTGCGCACCGCGTTCGCCGCCACCATCCTCGGCCTCGGCGTCGGGCTCGTGGGCTTCGCGCTCACGCTCGTGCGCAATCGCCTGTACGCCGAGCAGCTGCACCTGCTCGAGCGCGTCGCCGCCCAGCTCGAGGAGAGCGCATGCGCCGCGTAGGACTTGGCCGCCACGGTTCCGCCGCCGACGACGCCGGCGATCCGCTGGAGGGGATCGTCAACCTGTTCGACGTCGGCATCGTGCTCGCGATCGCCGCGCTCGTCGCCGCCGCGGGCGCGCTGGGCCCGACGGCCCTGCAGCGCGAGAACCGGCCGGCGGGGTCGACGCCGGGGCGCACGGTGGCCGACCCGGCGACCGCGACCCCGCCCAGGGCCGCGGCCGGGCGGTCGGGACGGTCTACCGCCTCGACGACGGACGGCTCGTGTACGTGGAGCGTCCGCGGCCGAGCCCGTAGGCCCCACAGACGCGCAGCCGGGCGATATTTAGTTATGGCTAAATCCCATGTTATCGTTCTCGTACATGAGACTTGGACGCAGCAACAGCCGCGTACGGCGCGGTCTCCTCGCTCTCCTGCTCGTCGGGACGGCGACCGTCGGCGCCGGGTGTGGCGCGTCGGAGTCCGGCGCGCAGGACGGAAAGCCGCTCGTCCTGACGACCTTCACGGTCGTCGCCGACATGGTCCGCAACGTCGCCGGCGACCGGGTGGAGGTGGCGTCGATCACCAAGCCCGGTGCGGAGATCCACGGATACGAGCCGACGCCGAGCGACCTCAAGCGTGCCGCGCAGGCCGATGTCGTGTTCGACAACGGCCTGGGCCTCGAGCGCTGGTTCGAGCAGTTCATCGATCGCGCGGACGCCAGGCACGTGACGCTGTCGGAGGGCGTCGACGCGATCCCGATCGCGGGCGACAGCGAGTACGCCGGCAAGCCGAATCCGCACGCGTGGATGTCGGTCGCCAACGCGCGCATCTACGTCGAGAACATCCGCAAGGGGCTGACCGAGCTGGACCCCGAAGGCGCGGAGACGTATCGGGCCAACGCGGAGCGCTACACGCGTCAGCTGGCGCAGGTCGGCGACTTCATGCGCGACGAGCTGGAACATCTGCCCGCCTCCAAGCGAGCGCTGGTCTCCTGCGAGGGCGCGTTCTCGTACCTGGCGCGCGACTTCGGTCTCACCGAGCGGTATCTCTGGCCGGTCAACGCCGAGCAGGAGGGGACCCCGAAGCAGATCGCCGATGTCGTGACGTTTGTCCGCGACCATGACGTGCCGGCCGTCTTCTGCGAGTCGACGGTCAGCGACAAGGCGCAGCGTCAGGTCGCCAGCGAGTCGGGCGCGCGCTACGGCGGCGTGCTCGACGTCGATTCGCTGTCGCAGGCCGACGGCCCGGTGCCGACGTATCGCGACCTGCTGCGCCGCGACGCCGAGACGATCGTCGCCGGCCTCACCGGGGGTGGCGCATGACCGCGAGCGCCGTCATCCACGCGGACGGCGTCTGCGTCCGTTACGGCGAGACGCTGGCGCTGGACGGCGTCGACCTCCGCGTCGACCCCGGCGCCGTGCACGGCCTGATCGGGATGAACGGGTCGGGCAAGTCCTCGCTGTTCAAGGCGCTGATGGGACTCGTGGCGCTCGACGCCGGGACGATCCGGCTGTTCGGCGCTGACCCGGCGGCGGCCCGGCGCGCCGGCCGCGTGTCGTACACGCCGCAGAGCGAGGACGTCGATTGGGGCTTTCCGGTCTCGGTCGCAGACGTCGTGCTGATGGGCCGCTACGGGCACATGGGCTGGCGCCGCAAGGCCGGGGCCGACGACCGGCGCGCTGTCGACGCCGCGCTGGAGCGCGTCGAGCTGACCGCCCTGCGCGACCGGCAGATCGGCGAGCTGTCGGGCGGCCAGAAGAAGCGCGCGTTCGTCGCGCGGGCCCTGGCTCAGGGAGCCGAGCTGCTCTTCCTCGATGAGCCGTTCGCCGGCGTCGACAAGCGCAGCGAGCAGACGATCACCGACGTGCTGCGCGAGCTGGCCGCGGCGGGTCGCACGATCGTCGTCTCCACCCATGACCTGATCGCCGTGCCCCGACTGTGCGACCGCGTGACGCTGATCAACCGCCGCATCGTCGACACCGGAGCGCCGGATGCGATGCTCGTGCCCGAGCGCCTGGCCGAGGCCTTCGGCGGCTTCGTGCCCCAGGAGGCGCTGGTCCTGCACGCGCGCGCCGAGGTGTCGGCATGACCGAGTGGCTGACCGATCCGCTGCAGTTCGAGTTCATGCAGCGGGCACTGCTGGTCGCGGTCGTCGTCGGCATCGTCTGCGCGATCCTCTCGTGCTGGCTCACGCTCCTGGGTTGGTCGCTCATGGGCGATGCCGTGTCGCATGCGGTGCTGCCCGGTGTCGTGCTGAGCTACGTCGTCGGCCTCCCATTCGCCGTCGGCGCGTTCCTGTTCGGCGCGGGCTCGGTGGGGCTCATCGGCGGCCTGAACCGCACGAGCCGGATCAAGGAGGACGCCGCCATCGGCGTCGTCTTCACCGGGCTGTTTGCGCTCGGGCTCGTGCTGGTCAGCGTCATCCCGTCGCAGACGGACCTGTTCCACATCCTGTTCGGCAACGTGCTCGGTGTCAGCGACGCCGATATCTACCAGGTCGTGGGCCTCGGCCTCGCCGTGCTCGTCGTCCTGCTGGCGCTGCGCCGGACGCTCGTCCTGTACGCGTTCGATCCCGTCCACGCGCACGCGATCGGGATCTCCCCGCGGCGCATGGAGATGCTGCTGCTCGGCTCGCTGGCGGTGACCGTGATCGTGGCCCTTCAGGCCGTCGGGATCGTGCTCGTGGTGGCCATGCTCATCACTCCGGGCGCCACCGCCTACCTGCTGGCCGATCGCTTCGACCGGATGCTGGCGATCAGCATCGCCGTCGGCGTGCTGTCCACGGTGCTGGGCACCTATCTCAGCTACCACCTCGACGCGTCCACCGGTGGGTGCATCGTCTGCGTCCTGGCCGCCCTCTTCGTCGTCACGTACCTGTTCTCGCCGCGCCACGGCTTGCTTGCGCGCCGCCGCCCGCGGCCGCGATCCGCGATCGAGAGCACTGGCCCCGCAGCTCGCCCTGTGCCGGGCGGCCGCGCCCGGTAGGCCGCACGACGCCACGGTGAAGCCGTCCGGCTCGGTCGCTGCTCGAAGCGCGGGCGGCGCCTCGCGCTGGCCTGATGCGCTCAGGAGCGAGCGAGCTTGCTCTCGAGCGCCGCGGCGGCGCGCCGGGCCCCTTCGAGCCGCGCGCCGATCTTGCTGATCGCGATGTCTCGGGCGAGATCCGGGGAGCCGTGCTGGGGCTTGACATCGCGGCTGAACGGGGAGAACCCGCAGTCGTCGGTGGCCCCGAGACGGCCGGCCGGGATGTGCTTGGCTGCGGTCAGCAGTTCCTCCATGACCTGGTCCGCGGTCTCGACCTCGGGGGTGAGCGGGTCGATGACGCCCATGAAGCACACCTGCGCCACGCCGTTGGCGTCCTCGCGGCTGTACTTGCCACACAGCTTGTAGACGTTCTCCCTGTCCTCTTCGCTTGCGCACTGGATCAGGAAGTAGCCGGCGTTCATCTCGAACATGTGCTCGAGCAGGAGCTCGTAGGGCACCTCCTTGCTGTGCACCGAGTCGCAGTCGCCTCCAGGGCAGGTATGGATGCCGATGTTCCTGCGCTCGTCGGCGGTGAAGCGATCGAACAGTCGGTTGTTGAGGTCGATGAAGTCCTGGAGCATGTTGCGCCCGGTCCACGGGTTGCGCGAGTCGTTCTTGTTCGCGAGGCGACCCTCGGTGAAGTCGACCGATACCCGGACGGCTCCCGCCGCGAAGCACTGGCGGATGTCCTTCTCGGCCTCGTCGATCACGTCGTCGAGGAACTGCTCGCGTGAGTACCCGGCGATCTCGTCGTCGAGCGGGTAGAGCAGCATCATCATCGACGGGGAGATCACCGCCTGCTTGACCGGGCGCGTGGCGATCTTCACGTTCTTCTCGACGAACTCGGAGGCGTACGTCTGGTAGCGGAACGGGCCAGCGGTGATGCGCGGCAGTTGGCGATGGTGGTCGTCGTCGAAGATCGCGAAGAACTGGCCATCCGGAGCGAGGTTCGGCGCGAGTCCGGTGCCCGAGAGCGTGTGCGTGAGGTTGTAGGTCGCGAAGCTCGACTCCCGCTGCTCGCCATCGTTGACGACCGGCGCGCCGACCTCTTCCAGCCGCCGGATCGAATCGGCGGCCGCCTCGTCCTGCTCAGCCCGAAGCGCATCCCAGGTGATCCGGCCCTCGTCGTAGGCGGCGTAGGCCTCCTGGAGCTTGATCGGCCGCGGCAGGGAACCGACGTGCTCGGTGGGGATGGACATGAAGAGCCCTCCTCGTAGGAACGCTTGTCGATCAGCAGCCCACCAGCCTCGTCACCGATGAGACTGACCGATCTCCCTCTCCCGACGGGGCGACCCTACTGCGACGATCGATTCGCTGTCAAGGGGAGCGGACCGCTCCCGCCGGGATGACCGCTAGCGAGTCGCGCGAGTGGCTGCCGGCCGCGTTCGCGATCGGCGGCCCGGGACGTCGGGGCGGGGGCCGACATCGCCGACTGCAGGAGCAGGACAGCGACCCGCTTCGCCCGCCGGGCGGCCTCGCGATCACCCTCCGCCGCCGCGACGATCGAGCCCTTCATCAGGATGTGCCACTCGCGCGCGAAGTCCTGCGCGTCGGGAATCCCGGCGCGGCGCGCGAGATCCTCGAGGAATTGCCGGATCTCCGCGAGATGTGCCGCGGCGGCACGGTGGACCGGATCATCGCCATCGGGGTGCTCGAGCAGGACGTTGATGAACGAGCAGCCCTCGAAGCTCGGAGTACGGAACCACTCGTCGAACGCATCGAAGACCGCCAGGAGCTGCTGCGCCGGATCCGAGGCCCGGCGAGCCACCTCCACTTCAAGCCAATCCCGTGTCCACAGCTGCTCGCGTCGCTCGAAAAAGCGAGCACGAGTTCTTGCTGGATGCGAAGTGGCGGTACATCGTCTGCCTCGCCACCCCTGACCGCTCGATGATCGCGTCGATCCCCACGGCCTGCACGCCGCGCTGGGAGAAGAGCTCGTAGGCACCGGCGACCAGGCGCTGTCGTGCCTCGCTCTTCCCGGTCGCTCGGTCGCTCCCGACCGCTGGATCCGACCCACTCATGGCGCCTGAAATCTAGCAATGGCCGGCTCTTCGCCCACTCGTCTCGTGCTCCTGGGCCGGCGCCGTCTGTCTGACGTCTGGCGCATCGTGCGCGCCACGTCGGCGACCGCCGTCGCCAGCTCGTGCTCGCGCCGGACCGCCATGCGCCCGGACCCGCACGCCGGGGAGATCAGGCACTGCGCGTGCGCCACGAGGTCCCTGGTCGCGCTCAGCCGGAGCAGGCCGTGGTGGGCGTGCTCGGGCATGTGCGGGCGCACCACGCCCCAGATCACCCGGCCGCCGCGGTCCGCGAGGCGCCCCAGCGCGGTGGCAGCGGCGTCGTCGACCGGGGAGACCGCGAGATCGAAGGACAGGACGTCGGGGCGGGCGCGGTCGACGAGCGCCCAGTCGACGGGGCAGCAGAGGTGCAGGCCCCAGACGGGTGCGACCGCGCGCAGCGGATCCCACACTGCCTCGACGCCCTCCGCGCCGTACACGCCGAGGGCGGGCTCGTCGACGATCAGCACCGCGTCCAGGCCGCGCTCGCGCAGCGCGGCGACCTGGCCGGCCGCGTTGGCCGCCAGCCAGGCGGCGATCTGCGTTGCCAGCCGCAGCGAGCCCGTACGCGATGGCCGCGGCGAGGCGGTGCGCTCCAGGGCGCAGGCCAGCGTCGCCGGGCCGGTGACCTGCAGCTTGACGATCCCGTGGGGCGGCGGCACGCGCGCCAGCTGCGCCAGCCAGTGATCCCACGCGCGCGGGCGTTCGCGGTCGCGATCGGGCGACCAGCCGCAGCGCCGCGGGTCGGCGCCCAGCCACTCGCTGATCATGTCGCCGTCGAGGGCCGGCAGCTGCGGGCAGAACGGCAGCTCGTAGGCCGCCGCCGCGTGGGCGGCGGCCTGAGCAGCGTCGGTGTGCGGCAGCGATCCGACCCCGGTCGTGGTCCACGGCGCGAGGCGGTCGAGCAGGCTCATCGCGTCGCCGGGATCGCGGCGCGGCGCCGGCGCGTGGCCTCGAGCATGTGCTGGAGCGCCGGGCGTACCTCGGCCCAGCCGCGGGTCTTCAGGCCGCAGTCGGGGTTGACCCAGAGCCGGTCGCGGGGGATGCGCGCCTCGGCGAGCTCGAGCAGCCGCTCGATCTCGTCGACCGACGGCACTCGCGGCGAGTGGATGTCCCACACCCCGGGGCCGATCTCGTTGGGGTAGTCCAGCGAGCCGGCGAACGCGTCGAGGACGGCCATGTCCGACCGCGACGCCTCGATCGAGATCACGTCGGCGTCCAGGCGGATGATGTGCGTCATGATGTCGTTGAAGTCCGAGTAGCACATGTGCGTGTGCACCTGCGTCTCGGGCCGCACGGCGGACGTGGTCAGGCCGAAGCAGTCGATGGCCCAGCGCAGGTAGTCCTCGCGGGCCTGGGGCTCGAGCGGCACGCCCTCGCGCAGCGCCGCCTCGTCGACCTGGATCGCCACGGCGCCCGCCGCCTCGAGGTCGAGGACCTCGTCGCGGATGGCCAGCGCGACTTGGGTGCACGTCTCGCTCAGCGGCTGGTCGTCGCGCACGAAGGACCACTTGAGGATGGTCACCGGCCCGGTGAGCATGCCCTTCATCGGCTTGGCCGTCAGCGATTGGGCGTGCTGCCACCAGCGGACGGTCATCGGTGCCGGGCGCGAGACGTCGCCGTAGAGGATCGGCGGCTTGACGCAGCGGCTGCCGTAGGACTGGACCCAGCCGTGCTGGGAGAAGGCGAACCCGGCGAGCTGCTGGCCGAAGTACTCGACCATGTCGTTGCGCTCCGGCTCGCCGTGGACCAGCACGTCCAGCCCGAGGCGCTCCTGCTCGGCCACCACCCGCGCGATCTCGTCTTCGAGGAAGCGCTCGTAGGCCGCGTCGTCGATGCGGCCCTCGCGGTGGTCGCGGCGGGCGGCCCGGATCTCGTCGGTCTGCGGGAACGAGCCGATCGTGGTGGTCGGCAGCTCCGGCAGGTTCAGGCGCGCCTGCTGTCGCGGCCGGCGCTCGGCCGAGGGCGCCGAGCGCTGGTAGTCGGCCGGTCGCAGCGAGCCGACGCGCTCGCGCACGCGGACGTCGTTGGTCAGCGACGAGGCGCGGCGCGCGGCGGCGCGCTGGCGCGCGCCGGCCAGCAGCCGGTCGCGCGCGTCCGGCGGGGCGGCCGCGGCCGCGCGCAGCAGCGCGATCTCGGTCTGGCGCTCGGCGGCGAAGGCCAGCCAGGCCCGCACCTCGGGGTCGATGCCGTGCTCACGGGCCGCGGTGTAGGGCAGGTGCAGCAGCGAGCAGGAGGCGGCGATGGTCACGCGTTCGCCGCCCAGCGCTCGCGTCGCGAGATCGATGTGGTCCAGCGCGGCGTCGAGGTCGGCGGCCCACACGTTGCGCCCGTCCACGACGCCCAGCGACAGGCGCGTACTGCGGCCGGTCAGCGCCGCCAGCGCTGGGCCCAGCTGAGCGGCGCCGCGCACGAGATCGAGGTGCAACTCGGCCGGCTCGAGCGCGGCGATGACGTCGAGCGTGTCGGCGGGCAGCGCCGCGAAGTACGTGGCCAGCGTGAGCGGCATCGACGTGGCGCCGGCGAGCTGCGTCCACGCGGCTGCGAACGCGTCGAGCTCGCGGCGGGTGCGGGGCAGGGCCAGGCACGGCTCGTCGATCTGGACCTCGCGCGCGCCGGCGGCGGCGATCGCGGCCAGCAGCTCGCGGTAGGCGGTCGTGAGCGCGCCCAGCTCGGCGATCGGGTCGTCCAGACCCTTGGCCAACAGCAGGAACGACAGCGGGCCGAGCACCACGGGACGCACGTCGAGGCCGTTGGCGCGCGCGTGCTCGATCGCCTCGGCCCAGTGCGTCGCGTCCACCGACCAGCGCTGGCCGGGCTCCAGCTCGGGCACCAGGTAGTGGTAGTTGGTGTCGAACCACTTCGTCATCTCCAGCGGCCGGGCGCCGGCGTCGCCGCGGGCCAGGGCGAAGTACCCGTCCAGGCCGCGGGCGCGCGCGTCGCCGAAACGCGGCGCGATCGCGCCCAGCGCCCAAGCGGTGTCGAGGACGTGGTCGTAGAGGCTGTGATCGCCGGCGGGCAGCACGTCGATACCGGCCGCGTGGGCGGCCTGCCAGCCCACCAGACGCAGCTTGCGACGGACGCCCAGCAGCTCGTCGGCGCCGGTCCGCCCGGCCCAGTAGGCCTCGAGCGCACGCTTGAGCTCACGGTCGGGACCGATGCGGGGCAGGCCCAGGACGGCAGTACGTGCCATGGGAAGGACTCCTGTTCTGTTCCGAGCGGCCCGATCGCGAGGCCACGGTGGTCGGGGCGCCGCCAACGGCGGCGCACAGTCGACAGGTCTTCGGGCTCGGACACGATCGGACGGCCGCCTTCCCAGACACGAGGCCCAGTGGCACGGTGGCCGCGTCGCGTGTCCCTACCGCTGCGCGCCAGCTCCGGATTTCGAACCGGATTCCCTGGGCCCTCGGTCGGGCACATCGACTCCGACCGGAACCTTACCACGATCGTGTCAAGGTTGCCGACTGCCGGCGCACCGGCAGTCGGCGAGCTCGTCGAGGTCAGCGCACGGTGAACGACCAGCTACCCGACTGGCGGTGGCCGTCGTCGGCCAGCGAGCGCCAGTTGACCGTGTAGCGGCCGTTGGGCAGCGGCTTGGCGAAGCGGGCGCGCAGCACCGCATGGTTCTTCGGCGCCAGCCCGTCCTTGGCCGGCTTGACCGTCGTGCCGCCGCGGGTCACCGTGATCAGTCCGGTCACGACCGACTCGGCGAAGATGACCTTGACGGTGCGGACCTTCGAGACGGTCTTCCCGGGGCCGGGGGTGCGCTTCGTCACCTCGGCATGGCCGAAGGCGGCGGGCGCGGCGGTCAGGCCGACCGCGGCGACGGCGGCGGTGATGGCGAGGGTTCGGGTGGGTCGCATGGTGTGGAGCTCCTGGGGTCGTGCGCCGGGAGCGGCACGGCGGCCGCTCCCGTGCGCGTCAACGGGTCAGTGCGGCGGGGCTGCGGTTGCCGACAGCGCGACCGTCGGGGCCGGCAGGTCCGCGTCGGGCGCGCCGGTCCACTTGACCACCTCACCGTTGGAGTACGTCTGGTAGGACGGGAACGTGAGGGTCGCGCCCGGCCGGTCAGGCATCTTCAGCGAGAGCGGGAACTCCCCTTGAACTGCCCCGGTGCGATGCGACCGAGGCCCCGGCCGGTGCCCACGAACGTCACCGAGCTGACGCGCTCGGTGATCGGTCCGTCCGCGGTCTGCACCGGCGTGGCGAGCGTCGTCTTCTTGACGCGCACCGTCCAGCGGGCCTGCGCCGCGTAGGAGACGGAGTAGATCCCGTCGGGGAACTCGACGCGCACCTTCGTCGTCGACGCGTTGTCGCGCTCGTTGGGCACGCGGACGTTGACGACGGTGTAGGCGCCGGCCGTCTGGGCCTTCGGCTGCAGCGTCACGTGAGCTTGCGCGGCGACGGGCACGGCCAGCAGGTGGCCGCGGCGACCGCGGCCACCGCGAGATGACGGGGTTCATGGCATGTCCTTCCATTGAGGTGCATCTGAGGCGGGGAATGGACATGCCGGGCGGCGCGCGGCCGGCCAGCGAGAACGCGATGAGCCGGCCGCCGCGCGTCCGACGCGCAGCGGCGGCCGCCGCCACCGGGCCCGGCGGGCGACGCGGCGCCGGCGCGCGCGGCGCGTGCGGGCCAGCCGCCGGATCAGCGCGCTCACCCGGATAGCGGCCGGCGAGCAGGACCACGCAGAACAGGAGCGCCGGCACCACGTAGAGCAGGCCGATCGCTCCGCCGGCACCGGCGAGCAGGACGGCGAGGCCGACGGCGCCGACGGCCAGCAGCTCCAGGCGGGCCCGGTGCGGCACCCTACGCGGTCCTCCGGCGGGTCAGCAGGAGCGCCACGCCGCCGGCGGCGAGGCCGAGCGCGCCCACGACGAGCGCCACGATGGCGAGCGCGTCGGAATCGGAGTCGCCCGCGCCAGAGCCGGCGTCCGCGGCGGCCGGTTGAGCCGGGGACGGCGCGCCGGCCGCGGAGGTGACGGTCAGCTGGGCCGCGGGCTCGTCGGCGTCGGGTGCGCCGATCCAGCGCACCACCTCGCCGCTGGAGTACGTCTGCAGCGCCTTGAACGTCAGGACGTCCCCCGGCTTGCCCGGGATCTGGATGGAGATCGGGAAGTCGCGGAACTGACCGGGCGCGATGCGCCCATCGCCGCGCCCGCTGCCCGTCCACGTGATCGTGCCGACGGCTTCGCCGATCGGCCCGTCGGGCGTCTCGATCGGCTTGGCCAGCTGCTTCTTGACGACCGTGGTCCTCCAGCCGCTCACCGGCTCGTAGGAGGCGCCCACGATGCCCGGCGGCATCTGGACGACGACCTTCACGGTGGACGCGTCGTCGCGCTCGTTGGGGACCCGGACCTCGAGCTTGGTGTAGGCGCCGGCGGGCGCCTGCTTGGGGTTGACGGTGACGTGGGCCGCGGCGACGGCGGGCAGCGCGAGCAGCGCGAGCCCGGCCGTCACGGCGGTGATGGTTGTGCGCATGGTCCTCGTGTTCATCGGATGGGCACCTCGAGTCGGCGCTCGTACTGGTCGAAGTCGGAGACGCGGACGGTGATCCGCAGCGTCCAGTCGCCGGGCACGGCGAGCGGCGCGCCGGTCACGACGTAGTGGCCGGGCCCGGCCCGGTTGACCTGTTCGCGCAGCGGCCCGATCCCGCGGTCGGCCTGCGCGGCGCTGATCTCGACCTCCTTGGCCCGATCCCACTGCCGCCCGTCGCGCGGGTTGAGCAGGTACAGGTGGATCTCGTTGGCGCCGACCGCCGCCGGGTCGACGACCACCTGCATCTGTGCCGGCCCGATCGTCGTCGTCGTCTCGAACGGGCCGGCGGTCGTGGCGATCGACGGCGCGTAGGTGCTCAAGGCCGCGGTCACGGCGAGCACGACGGCCAGCAGCGCCACCTCGGCCCGCAGTGCGCGCCGCACGACGACGCCGGTCTGCGCCGGCGATCCGCCCGCGACGGCGATCGCGCGCAGCCGCGGGATGCTCGACCGGCGGTGCCACGCGCCGATGGCGATCAGGGCCACGAGCAGCAGCGCCTTGATGAGCACGGCCCGGCCGAACGCGGTGTCGAGCAGGTGCGCGGGCGTGCGGACCTCGACGATCGCCTGGGCGATGCCGGCGGCGGTGAGGGCGACCACGGCGGCGAGCGCCAGCGGCGAGAAGCGCGCGAGCCCCGCGGCGAGCATGCGGGTGCGCCCCTCCGGCGCCACCTGCCGCGTCGCGGCGGGAACCGCGACCAAGAGCGTGACGAGCCCGCCGGTCCACAGCGCCATGGCCGCCACGTGGATGGCGTTGGCCGGCAGCATGAGCCACACGGGGTGCTGGGTCGAGGCGTGCCCGCCCAGGCCGGGCACGAGCACGAGGTAGGCCAGCGCGGCGCCCAGCGCGACCGCCACGGCCGTCGAGCCGGTTCGGCGCCGCACGGCCAGCGCCACCATGCTGAGGCCGGCCACGGCCAGCCACACGGGAACGGCGATCCCCCAGATCGCGCCGACCTTGGTTCCCAGCGTCTCGCCGACGATGTCGGGGTCGAGCGCGGACCATCCGGAGATGCCGGCGGCCTGCGCGCCCTCGAGCACGACGACGACGGCGGAGCCCACCGCCCCGGCCAGCGCGGACGCGACGAGCAGGACCTGCAGCGCGCCCGAACGCCGCACCGGCGGCCGAGTCGAGCGTGTCCGCCGGCCGCGGCCGGCCGCGGCCGGCGGCGCCCGGTGCGGCGGCGGCCGCCGCGGGCCAGCTCCAGAGCAGGAAGGCCAGGCCGCCGACCGCGAGCGCGATCGCGGCGAACGCGACGCCCTTGCCGACGCCCAGCGCGACGGCGGTGACCGGCCCTGTGTTGGAGCCGGCGAGCAGGTCGGCGACCGTCGCGCCTGCCGCGCCGGGACGACCGACGGAGAAGGTGCTGCCGCCCTGACGATGTGGCCGTCGGCCGACACCACGCGGTACGTGGCCGTGTAGGTCCCCGGGCGCAGCGACGAAGGCAGGTGCACGGCGATCTGCTCGCCGTGACCACCGGGGTGGTAGGCGTCGCCGGCGTCGACGCGCGTGCCGGCGGAGTCGAAGACCCGAACCGCGCCGAAGTTGCCCTCGATCGCCTCGTCGAAGCGGAACACGACGGTCGCTGGGCTGGTCGGCACGACGGCTCCGCGCTGGGGCGTGACGCCCTCGAGCTGGGCGTGCGCGGACGCCGACGGCGCCGCCATCGCCAGGACCGCGACGACGAGCACGCCCGCGAGGGCGACGCCGCGCACCATCGTCACCAGGCCTCGCGTCCCGCGGACGGCGCTCCGGCGGCGGGCGGGGAGGGCACCGCGTCGTCATCCGCGCGGGGCCGGCCGCCGCCCCCGCCGCCATCCCGGCGCCGGCGGCGGACGACGAGCACGACGGCCCCGCCGGCGACGACCAGCGCGATCAGGCCGACGATCGCCGCGACCGGCGGTCCTCCGCCGGGCTGCGGCGTCCACCACAGCGTGCCCGCGATCTCGCCCGGACGGCCGTCCACGGCGATCGGCACCGTCCAGTCGTCGACCTTGGTCAGCTTGGACTCGTCCTTGACCGCCGGCGGCGTGCTCTTTCCCATCCAGTGCATCCTGTGGTCGTGCCACTCGAACTTGCCGGTACCGGACTCTTTGCGCCAGTCGGGCGCCATTCCTTTCTGGATGTCGGCCGGCACGGCCACGTCGCCGTTGCGCTCCTGGTTGAGGTAGTAGGCCGCCGAGTTGTGGTTGACCTCGACGGTGCCGTCCGGCCGTAGCCGCGCGTACGGGTCGTTGCTGTAGCCCTCGATGAGGATCGTGTGCCCTGAGCGGTTGGTCAGCAGCAGGCGGTCGTCCCGGTTGAGCACCTCGACGGTGACACCGGGGGTCGCCGGCTTCAGCCCGTGCACGTCGGAGCGGAAGTTCGGGTTGCCCTGGTGGGCGAGCGCCGTCGCGGCCGGCAGCGCGCCGAGGCACGCAATGGCACTCGCGCACGCGGCGGCGACGACGAGCAGGCGGCGCATGCGCGCCCTCCTCTCGTTCTCGGTTCTGAGCAGGTCAGCCGAGCGCGGGAGGCGGTCGCGTCGCCAGCGACGACGCGAGCAGCAGGCCGCCGCGCGGGACGAGCGCGACGGCGCGATGCGACGTGCGGGCCGGCCGCGAGCGGCGGCGGCGCACCGGCGGCGCGCCGCGCGCGAGCCGCACGCGCTCCAGCACGTCCTCGCCGAAATAGCGGCCGGCGAGCGGCGGCAGCAGCAGCAGCAGCGCGGGAGCGACCATCGCCAGCCCGTCGGCGATGCCGGCCAGCGCGCCCACGAGCACCCACGCCATCGAGGCGACGGCGAGAGCGAGCATCAGGCGGCGATCGCGGCGCGTCACGCTTCGGGAGCCTAACGCCCGCTCAATTCGGCCGCACCTGCCCTGCGGCGCGCACGGCTCGACGCCCGGTCAGTTCAGCCGCGCCCGCACCGCGTCGAGCTCGCCGCGCAGGCGCCGCAGCGCCCACAGCTCGAGCGGCAGCTGGAGGCGCAGCTCGGCCGCCCGCAGCGCGCCGGCGAGGTCACCGGCGCGCAGCGCGCGGTCGAGGTACTCCCGCAGCAGCAGGAGCGCCACCTGGTGCGAGCAGCGCCAGCTGCACCGCTCGCCTGGCAGCCGGTTGAGCCCGGGCCGGCGCGGATCGAAGGCGGCCGCGCCGTGCCGCGCGTAGGGGCCGACGAACAGGTCGCGGCCGTCGCCGATCACCGCCATCGCCAACCCGGCTCGCCGCGCGGCCTCCGCGGCGACGACCGCCAGTACCGCCGGATGGCCGGCCATGCGGTCGAGCGCGACGTCGATCAGCATCACGTTGGCGTCGGCCGCGCCCTCGATCGGCTCGAATGCCGCCATGACGGCGGCCAACCCCACGAGCTGCTCGGCCGCGGGCGCGTCCCGGTATGCCTCGAGCGCGCTCGTCACCCCGCCGAGCGCGGCGTCGACCGCCGCCTCGTCCACGAGCCGGAACTCCGCCGCGAGCGCCGCCGCGAGGTCGGCGTGCGTCGGGCAGCTGAGCCCAGCCGCAAGCGAGAACGGGAGTAGCATTAGGGTACCCTAACACAACGCCCGCGGACGCGGCGGCGGCGCGCCGATCGGCCGCAGGAGGCCTGCTCGTTTGGCTCGCGCAGGCCCGGCCGCCCCATCGTCAGACGGGTTTCGGTTGGCGTGAGCGGGTAGGCTGTGCGCAGGCGATGAGGCTCGCCTAGACAGAACCGCCGATGTGGCTGATGGCTTCTACCGAACCACGACTGTGGTGGAAGCCCGATGACGACATCAGACGGTCTCCGGCCTGACCTCGCCTCCACGAACGGTGCAGGTCCGCACGACGCCCCGTTCACGAGCGTGCTGTTCGTCGGTCGCGATGCGCTCGACGCCGTGGACGGCGTCGAGCCGCCCGAGTTCTTCGCCGATCTGCACCTGGACCAGGTGCTGGAGGCGCTGACCCGGGGCCGACGGCGCTACGCGCTCGAGCCGTTCTTCTTCGTGGCGCTGCATGATGCCGATGCGGTCGCCTACCGCCACGAGGTCCAGCGCGATCTCGAGCGGCCGGCGGTCCGTGAGCTGGTCGCTCGGTTCGCGCAGGCGATGCAGCGCATGCGCGACCAGCTCGACCAGGCCGGCGAGCTGCATCACCCGCTGCAGCAGCAGTCGTGGTTCGTCGACGCGGTCGCGACCTACTGCGAGGCGGTCGAGTTGCTGTGCCGCGACCTCACGGCGGCCGGCCCGAGCTCACGGGCCCTGCGGGGGCTTGGGCGGCATGTCGCCGGCTACACGATGTCCAAGCAGTTCCGGCTGCTGGCCGCCGAGGTCGACCAGCTCAAGCAGGCGTTTGGCGAGATCCGGTACGCGCTGCAGATCTCCGGCGCGCGCGTCACGGTCAGCGGCTACGCCGGAGAGCCGGACTACAGCGCGCAGGTGGAGGCGACGTTCGCGAAGTTCGCGCAGGGCGCGCCCCGCAGCTATCTGACGACGATCCACGACCTGGCCGACATGGACCACGTCGAGACGCAGGTCCTCGAACGGGTCGCGCGGATCTACCCGCAGCCGTTTGCGCAGCGCACCGACTTCTGCGACCGCCACCGCGACTATCTCGACGCGACGATCGCGCGCTTCGACCGCGAGGTGCAGTTCTACCTGGGCTACCTGGATCTGGTGCAGCGGGTGCGCGAGACCGGGTTGGCCTTCTGCTATCCACGGCTGTCGGGCCGTTCGAAGCGGATCGCGGCCCGGGAGACGTTCGATCTCGCGCTCGCGGACAAGCTGGTGGCGGACGGGCGCGCGCTCGTCGTCAACGACTTCGAGCTGGACGGCCCGGAGCGGATGTTCGTGGTCAGCGGTCCCAACAACGGGGGCAAGACGACGTTCGCGCGAACGTTCGGGCAGGTCCACTACCTGGCCAGCCTCGGACTGCTGGTCCCGGGCCGCGCGGCGCGGCTGTTCCTGGCGGACCGGATCTTCACGCACTTCGAGCGCGAGGAGGACATCGAGACGCTGCGCGGCAAGTTCGAGGACGAGCTGGTGCGCGTCCACGCCATCCTCGAGCGGGCGACGTCGAGCAGCATCGTCGTCATGAACGAGAGCTTCGGCTCGACCAGCCTCAACGACGCACGACTCGTCGGTACCGCGGTGATGCAGCAGATTCTCGACCTGGGGGCGTTGGGGGTGTACGTCACGTTCGTGGAGGAGATCGCGTCGCTGAGCGATGCGACGGTGAGCATGGTCAGCCAGGTGGTGCCCGACGATCCGGCGCAGCGCACGTTCAAGGTCGTGCGCCAGCCCGCCGACGGGCGCGCCTACGCGTGGGCGATCGCCGAGAAGTACGGCCTCAGCTATGAGCGGCTGATGGGGCGGGTGGGCGCATGAGGGTCCAGCTGCTGCACCGCGACCGCGACATCGCCGTCGAGCCCGAGCTGCGCGACGAGGTCTTCGAGGCGATGCTCGACGGCGAGCTGTTCGCGCTCGCGAACATCCGCCGCAGGCGCGAACGCGCCAAGGAGCCGGCCGTCCCGCCGCTGCCGCCACGGTACGCCGAGCTGGCCCAGGACCTGGAGCTCGACACGCTGTGGGGCGCGATGGCCGGCGGCGACGAGTTCCTGCTGGAGACGGCCAGGCGCGTGGTCCTCTCGAGCCTGCGCGATCGCGACGAGATCGCCTACCGACAGGACGTGCTGGCCGACTGCCTGGCGCAGCGCGACCTGGTGGCGCGCCTGTACGAGCTGGCGATGGAGGCGCTCGAAGCCGACCGCAAGGTGGGGACGCTGTGGCACAACGCCGGTCCGGCGGCGATCCTGCGCCGATCCGTCCAGGTCCTCGAGCTGCAAGTCGGCGTGCTGGAGCGGCTGCGCGAGGTGGCCGAGCAGCACGCCGGCGACGTGCGCTCAGAGGGGTTGTCCAGGTTCTTTGCGATGGTGCGCGACGAGCTCAACGACGACTACCTGCACAGCGTCGAGGACCATCTGCGCCGGCTGCAGTTCAAGCGCGGGCTGCTGCAGAGCGCCGAGCTGGGCCAAGGCGACAAGGGCCGCAACTACGTCGTGCGCACGCCGCCCGACGCGCACTGGACGCAGTACCTGCCGTTCGTCAACCGCACCCCCGGCTTGAGCTTCACCATTCCGCCCCGCGACGAGAGCGGGTTCAAGGCGCTGGACGAGCTGCGCGACCGCGGCATCAACCACGTCGCCGACGCCGTCGGGCGCTCCGCCGACCACGTCAAGCACTTCTTCGCGATGCTGCGCCTCGAGCTGGCCTTCTATCTGTCGTGCGTGAACCTGCACGAGCAGCTCGAAGCCAGGGGCGAGCCCACCTGCAGGCCCGAGCCGGCGGACCTGGGCCGGGGCGCGCTGGCCGCCGCCGGCCTGTACGACGTCTGCTTGACCTTCCACCTCGAGGACCGCGTCGTCGGCAACGACCTCGACGCCGACGGCCGATCGCTGGTGATGATCACCGGCGCCAACCAGGGCGGCAAGTCGACGTTGCTGCGCAGCCTCGGTCTCGCGCAGCTGATGATGCAATGCGGCATGTTCGTGGGCGCCGAGGCGTTTGGCGCCGACGTCTGCACCGGCGTCTTCACCCACTACAAGCGTGAGGAGGACGCCGCGCTGGAGGGCGGCAAGCTCGACGAGGAGCTGCGGCGCATGAGCGCGATCGCCGACGCGATCGCGCCGGGGGCGATGCTGCTGTGCAACGAGTCGTTCGCCTCCACCAACGAGCGCGAGGGCTCCGAGATCGCCCGCCAGGTCGTGCGCGCGATGCTCGACCGGCAGATCCGGGTCGTGTTCGTCACCCACATGTACGACCTGGCCCACGGCTTCCACGAGCAGGGTCTGGCGCACGCGCTGTTCCTGCGACCGGAGCGCCGGCCCGACGGACAGCGGACGTTCCGGTTGCTCGAGGGCGAGCCGCTGCCGACGAGCTTCGGCGAGGAGTCCTATCGGCGGATCTTCGGCGTCCCGGCAGCGCCGGCGCTCAGCTGCGCGGACGGGCCAGCCGCAGGCCGTGACCGTGCCCGCCGTCCCGATCGCGGGCGTGGGCCGCGGGGACCATCTCGCTGGTGACCAGGCCGCGTTCGTGGGTGAGCTCGTCGACGATGTCGAAGGCGGCGCTGATGTGCTGCGGGGTGTCGATGACGATGGTCAGCACCGGGACATGACGGCGCAGCTGGAGCAGGCGGTCGCCGTGAGGGGGGTGGTCACCGTGGAAGCCCCAGATCCCGCGCAGGCTCGTGGCGCCGATGGCGCCGTGCTCGCGCAGGCGACGGATGATGGCGTGGTGCAGCGGCTGGTCGTGGTGGCGGGCCTGTTCGGAGGTGTAGATCATGAGCTTCTGCCAGAGCGCGAGGCCGTGCTCGTCGGTGCCGGGCAGGCGCTCGGGCGCAGCCAGCAGCTCGCCGTCGCGTTTGCAGACGCGCACCCGTTCGAGCGTGAGCAGCGGATGGCGCAGCAGACCGCCGAGCTCCGGCAACACGCGGGCCACGCGCTTGCCGTCGCCCACGGCGATGACCATCAGCGGCACGTCGGCGTTGCGGCTGAAGAACCGGGCGCGCGCGCGGCGGCCGTGCACGGTGCCGTCGACGCCGAGCAGGACGGTGGCGCCGGCGATGTCGCGTCGGTGCAGGAGGTCGCAGACGGCGACGTAGGCGGGCATGCCGTAGACGCGCTCCTGGCGGCCGACGTAGACGGTGAGCTTGGTCGCTTCGTGCAGCTGCTCGGGCAGCGACTCCGGGCCGATGTCGCCGGTGAGCATGCGGGCCCGTTCGAGGGTGAGCAGGCCGCGATGCTCGAGGGCGAGCACGTCGGGCAGCAGCGCGTCGATGCGGCGGCGGTCGTCGACGGCGACGGAGACGAGCGGGAGGTCCTCGGACAGCGTGAGCAGGCGGTCGGTGCGCAGATGGTGTCGGCGGCCGAAGCCGACGGCGCCGCGCAGCAGGATGCTGGTGGCGATGCCGTGGCGTTCGTAGACGTCGAGCAGCGCGTCGGCGACGAACGCGTCGGGCGTGCGGTCGCGCTCGCCGAAGTAGCTGGTGAGCTTGAGGCAGTCGTCCCTCATAGCCCGGTGGCGATCCAGCGTCCGAGCGCGGCCGCCGCCACGCCGACGACCAGGCTGAGCGCGATGTTGAGGGCGACGTTGCGGACCTCGCCGTCCTCGAACAGGCGGTGGGTCTCGAACATCCAGGTCGAGAAGGTGGTGTACGAGCCCAGCGCCGCCGTCCCCAGCAGCGTCTGCTCGTCGCCGTGCAGGACCAGCCCCACGGTGAGGCCGAGCAGCAGGGCGCCGCTGATGTTGACCACGAAGGTGCCGAAGGGGAAGTCGCGGCCGAGGCGGGCGGCGATGGCGCCGTCGACGTAGAAGCGGGCGAGGGCCCCGGCGCCCCCGAGGGCGGCGGCGGCGATCCAGGCCAGCGGGCTCATGCGAGGATCCGGGTGCGTCGCACCAGCGCGGTGGCGAGGTAGACCGCGGCGAGGCCGGCGGCGACGCTGACCGCCGCGTAGGCGGCGGCGAGGCCCAGGCGCCGCGCGTCGATCATGTGCAGCAGCTCGACCTGCACCGTCGAGAAGGTGGTCAGCGCCCCGCAGAACCCGGTGCCGAGCAGCGGACGGCGGTAGGCGGACAGCGGCAGGCGCTCCTGCAGGCGCGTGGCGAAGTAGCCGAGCAGGAAGGCGCCGGCGACGTTGATCGCGAACGTGACCCACGGCCAGTGGCCGGGCGGAGCGGCGAGCTCGCGGCTGAGGACGGTGCGCAGGATGCCACCGGCGGCGCCACCGACGGCGATGGCGGCGACCTCTCGGATGTCGACACGTGGCATCCGGGCTACGCGCGGGGGCAGTGGTCGGAAGCGACGCGCGACGATAGTGCATCCGGCGCCGCACGCGTCATCGGGCCTGGCCGGCCTCGCCGACCACGAGGATCGGGATGCCGGCGTCGCCGACGAGCTGCTGAGCCACGCCGCGCAGCAGCAGGCGCCCGGCCCGGCGTTCGTGGTGGTGCCCGCAGACGATCAGGTCGAAGCCGTGCTCGTGCGCATGCCGGCGCAGCGCGTCGACCGGGTCGTGGCCTTCGAGGATGTGATGGGCCACCGGGACCCCCGCCCGCTCGGCGCGGTCCTGGACCTCGGCGAAGGTCTGCTGGAGGTAGCGCTGTGCCGCGTCCGCGGATTCCTGACGGTCGCCGCGTGTCTCGGCGTGGCTCGGCGCGTAGGCCACGGACACGGCCACCAGCTCACCGTCGTAGCGGCGCGTGAGATCGATGGCCACGTCGAACGCCCGCAGCGCGACGTCGGAGCCGTCCCAGGCGAGCAGGATGCGTTGGAACATCAGCGCAGGGTGGGGACGAGGGCGAGGATCACGATGAGCACCACCAGGAGGTAGAGGAGGTACGAGCCCAGCCGCCCCGACTGCGTGCGGCGGATCTGCGTGGCCGCCGCGAGGGCGGCGCCGGCCAGCGGCCGGTAGAGGTAGCGGTCGAAGGCGAGTACGACGCGCGTGTCGAGCAGCAGGCCGCCGTCCTCGGTGCGTCGCAGCCGGGTGCGGTAGCCGAGCACGCCGCGCAGCACCACCCGGATCGGGTTGGAGTAGGCGGACGGGCGGTACTGGACCGCCGCGAGGTCGGCGCCCGAGCCGGTGACCCAGACGGGGGCGCGCCGCGCGCCGCCGCGCCGCGGCGCCAGCGCCGCGGCGAGCGCGATGGCGGTGAAGGCGGGCAGCACGATGGCCAGCCACGTCGGGGCGAGCACCGAGAAGTCGGCGAACACGGGACCGAGGACGAGCGGGTGGCTGATGACCGCGGCCGCCGGGTCGAAGCCGAGCACGGCCGCCAGCCCGGAGCCGAGGAGGTGGATCTCCCAGGGGGCCACGGCGCCGAGGGCGACGGCCAGGCCGCCCAGCAGCCCGAGGCTGAGCTTCGGGCCGGACGGCTCGGCGGCTGCGGCGAGCCGGCGGCGGGCCGGCCCGAGGAAGACGAAGCCGTAGATCTTGGCGAACGCCAGCAGGCCCAGGCCCGCGGTCAGCGCCAGCGCCGCGGCCCCCAGCGCGCACAGCAGCTGGGCCAGCAGCGCGGGCATGCGAAAGCCCTGCAGCAGCGCCTCGAACGTGAACCACTCGCTGACGAACCCGCCGAGCGGCGGGATGGCGGCGAGGGTGAGCGCGGCGGCGGCGAACGCGGCGCCGCTGGCCGGCAGGCGGCGTCCGAGGCCGCCGAGCGGGTCCATGGTGCGCTGCCCGGTCGCACGCTGGACGCGGTCGACGACGATCAGCGCGAGCGCCTTGGCGATGCCGTGCGCGCAGACGTGCAGGGTCGCGGCCAGCAGCCCCGCCGCCGCCAGAGTGCGGTTGCCGGCCGCTTGGCCGAGCAGCGCAACGCCGAAGCCGAGCATCGCGACGCCGGTGTGCTCGACCGTCGAGAAGCCCAGGAAGCGGCGCAGGTCGTTCTCGGTGATCGCGTAGAGGATCCCGGCGATCGCCGTGACCGCGCCGAGGATCAGGATCGCGTCGCCGCACCAGGCGGGCAGCGGCCCGAGGACGTCGAAGACGAACCGCCACAGCCCGTAGAAGCCGGCGGCGAGCGCGACCGAGAGCGACGCGGCGCCCGCGCGCGGGGCCGCGCCGTAGCCGGCGGGCAGCGCGCCCTGCAGCGGGATCACGCCGACCTTCGTGGCGAACGCGGCGAGCAGCAGCGAGAACGCGACGCCCTTGGTCGCCGGCGTGATCGTCGCGGTGGCCCAGTCCGCGATCGAGAAGCTGCCGGTCTTGGCGTAGAGCAGCCCGAACGCGGCGAGCAGCGCGGCGCCACCGACCTTGGTCAGCCCGCCGGTCAGATAGCCGGCGAGCAGGGCCTGCGGGTCGGTGCGGTCGGCGCTCGCCAGCAGGTAGATGACGACGGTCAGTGCCTCCCAGGCCAGGAAGAAGAGGAAGGCGTTGTCGGCGCCGATCGCGATGGCGACCGCGGTGACCAGCAGGGCGTGCAGAGCCGTCAGCCAGCGGCCCGGTGGCAGCTCGGCGTAGGCCAGCGACGTGCCGGCGCCGGTCAGCCCGGCCAGCGCGAGGAAGATGCCGGCCAGGCCGTCCGCCCGCAGGCTGCTGGCGCCGAATCCCAGCCACGAGCCGAGGGCGAGCTCGGGCCGCGGTCCGTCGAGGGCGGCGACGATGCCGACGACCGCGAGGCCGAGACAGGACAGCGCGCACGCGACGGCCGCGACGCGGGCGCGCACGATGGCCAGCAGGCAGGCCACGACGAGACCGCCCATCGCCACCGCGTAGAGGACGGTCATGCCGCGCGCTCCTCTCGCAGCAGGCCCACGGCGAGCAGCAGGCCGTGCAGCAGCGCGATGGGCGCCGGCGGCGAGCCGGGGACGTAGACGTCGACGGGGAGGACCTGGTCGACGCCGCCCAGCGTCGCCCCGGTGGTCGCCGCCAGCCCGCCCGAGCAGGCGTCGGTGCCGGCGGCGACGAGCGCCTTGGGGGCGGGCATGACGTTCCACGCCCGCTCCAGCGGCGCGCGCATGGCCGCGGTGACGCCGCCGGTGACGAGCAGGATGTCGGCGTGGCGGGGCGCGGCGGTGAAGAAGATCCCGAGGCGCTGCACGTCGTAGTAGGGGTTGGTCAGCGCCTGGATCTCCCACTCCTCGGCGCCGTCGGAGCCGGCGTCGACATGGCGAACATGGACGGAGCGGCGCAGCGCTCGGACCTCGTCGCCCAGCGCGCGGCGCAGCGGCGCGACGTCGTCGCCGACCAGCGCCGCGCGCGTGCGGGCCGCGGTCTCGTAGCGGGCGGCGAACGCGAAGCGCTCGGGCGCGGCCTCGACGCAGGCGCCGCAGAGGATGCAGCGGCCGCGGTCCAGGCGCACCCGGCCGCGCGCGTCGACGGCGATGGCCCCGGTGGGGCACAGGTCGGCGAGCGCGGGGTCGGCGCCGGGGGCGTCGACGACGTCGATGCGACCGCGATACCCGCTGGGCGGCGGCTCCCCGCCGTCGGGGTACGGCGTGGTCACGCGACGCCGGGCGAGTCCGCGCACCAGCCACTCGAGCATCAGCGATCGGCTCCTGCCGCGGTCAGGCCGAAGGAGTGCTCGATGAAGGCGAAGTCGGTGAGCACGTCGGCGGGGAAGGCGTGGTCGAACAGCGCCCAGTTGCGCAGCGACGGCGAGGCGATCCGCACCCGCTGCACGCGGCCGTCGCGCAGCTCGACCCAGGTGACCAGCTCGCCCTGGGGCGCTTCGGTCCATCCGAACGCGGCGCCGCTGCCGGCCGGCAGCTCGGTGCGCAGGTCGCCGTCGCGGCGGCGCAGCTGGTCGACGGCCTGGCGCAGGATGCGCAGCGATTCGACCATCTCGCCGAAGCGCACGTCGATGCGGGACATCGCGTCGCCGCCGCGGGCGGTGACGACCTGCAGGCCGAGACGGCGGTAGTCGCCGTAGGGCCGTTCGTGGCGGGCGTCGGTCGAAACCCCCGGAGCCGCGCGCCAGCGGGCCGACGGCACTCGTGCTCCTCGACCAGCGCGCGCGGCAGGCGACCGGCGCCGATGAGCCGGTCGGTCATCGATGCGGTCCCGACGAACAGGCGTCGGTCGCGGCGCAGCTCGCGCTCGAAGGCGTCGAGCGCGTCCAGCAGCGCGTCGAGGTCGACGCGGCCGTCGCAGCGCACGCCGCCGGGGACGATCACGCCGCGAGCGAAGCGGCTGCCTGTGAGCGTCGCCTGCAGGCGCAGGACGTTCTCCTTGAGGATCGCCAAGCGGGCGTGGCCGACGGACAGCGCGGCGGTCTCGGCTTCCTTGGCCATGACGTCGAGGTGGTTGGCGATGCGCTCGAGCCTCGGCGTAGACCGCGCGCCAGCGCGCTGCGCCTGGGGCGGCGGCTCGACGTCGAGCGCCCGCTCGACCGCCTGTGCGAACGCGCAGGCGTGGGCCACGGTGGCGATCCCGGCCACGCGCTCGGCGACGTAGACGGCGCGCTCGGGCTCGAGCCCCTCGAAGCGGGCCTCGAGGCCGCGGTGCTTGAAGAACGGGCGGGTCTGCAGCCGCGGACGTCCTCGCCACCGGTCTCGATGACGAACTGGATGGCCTCGAAGACCCGGGAGCGAACCGGCCCGTAGGGCAGCGCGAACGCGTCGAGCCCGCGGACGCGGCGATCGAGCGCGTCGGGGTCGGGCGCGGTGAGCCGCCGGGTCCGATCGAGGCCGAGCGGCTGGACGTCCTCGCGCTCGGCGAGCTCCTGCTCCGCCCAGCGGGCGGCCGGCCACTGCGCGCCCAGCGACGCGTAGCGCAGCGTCTCGCCGTCGTCCGCGGGTGCGCGGACCACGACGAGGCGGCCGCGCAGGGCGAGCACGACGAGCAGCGCCCGCTCGGGCTGCTGGGCGACGAGCACGGTCACGAACCGCGCGCCCGCTTCACGCAGGCGGTCGACGGCGCGCTCGACCCCGAGCAGCGACACGCGCAGGTGCAGCTCGCCCGGGGGACTGGGCTCGAGGTCGCCGCCGACGTGGGCGGGCAGCCACGCGGGGGCGGGCGTGGCGGTGGGCTCGATCGTCATGGCGTCGGCTCCGAGAGCCGGTGGGCGGCGTCGGACAGCAGCGCGGTGAGGTCGCCGGGCAGGTGCACGCCGAGGGCGACGACGACGAACAGGCAGCCGAGCATGCCGGCGACCATCCAGCCGCTCGCCTCCCGGGCCGTGGTGCCGCGCGGGGCCGGGCTGAGGACCATCCGCCCGGCGTGCCAGATGACGCCGAAGAAGGCGACGTTGACGAACACGATCAGCAGCGCGACGCCGACGTACTGCGGCTGGGCCATGCCGCCGGCGACGATCTGGAACTCGCTGCGAAACACGCCCGACAGCGGCAGCCCGGACAGCGCGAGCGCGGCGGCGAGGAACATCGGTCCCGTCCATGGCGCGCCGGTGCCCGCGCCGGTGACGCCGTCGACGTCCTTGGTGCCGTAGCGGCGCAGCAGCGACCCCGACCCGAAGAACGCCAGCCCCTTCGCCGAGGCGTGGGTGATCACGTGCAGCAGCGCGCCCACCACGGCCAGCGGCGCCCCGAAGCCGATGCCGAGGGCGATGACGCCCATGTGCTCGATCGACGAGTAGGCCAGCAGCCGCTTGTAGTTGCCCTGGCGCAGCACGAACAGGCTGGCCGCGACGAGCGAGACGGCGCCGAAGACGACCAGGACGTGGTCGGCGAAGGCCCGGTCGCCGGCGGCGACGGTGACCTGGAAGACGCGCAGGATCGCGTAGAACGCGGCGGCCAGCAGCGAGCCGGACAGCAGCGCCGACACCGGCGCGGGCGCCTCGCTGTGCGCGTCGGGCAGCCAGGTGTGCGTGGGCACGAACCCGACCTTCGTCCCGAACCCGACGACGGCGAGCACGAACGACAGCTGCACCGCGTCGTCGGACAGGCCGCCGGAGACGCTCAGCAGCCGGTCGAAGCGCGGCACGTACGCGTCGCCGAGCGCGCTGGTCCCGGCCGCGTAGAGCAGGATGATCGCCAGCAGCGCGATGCCCAGGCCGCTGGAGGCGATCAGCACGTACTTCCACGATGCCTCCAGTGCGGCGTCGGTGCGGTCCAGGGCGACCATCAGCGCCGAGACGATCGTCGTCAGCTCGACGGTCACCCACAGCGTGCCGATGTCGCTGGCCAGCGGGACCGCGAGCATGCTCCAGCCGAACAGGTTCAGCAGCGCGAAGTACCGGCGCGCGAAGCGCGGGAAGTCCGGCTGCGCGGCGTCGACGGCCAGGTAGCCGATCGAGAACACGCCCGCCGCCGCGTACAGCAGGCCGGTCGCTACGAGGAACACCGCGCCGAGCGAGTCGAGCCGGATCCAGCCGTTCGCCGCGGCCAGCACCCGCCCGTGGTCGACCTCGAGCGCCAGGGCGATCGCGAGCCCGAGCGAGGCCAGTCCGGTCGCGCAGGTCGCCGCGCGCGCCAGCTTCCAGCCGTCGACGAGCGTGGCCAGCGTGGCGGCCAGCGGCAGGGCGAGGATGACGTACAGCGCCCAGGTCATCCGGTCAGCCGGTTGAGGATGTCGGTGCGCACGGCGGTGCGCTCCACGGCGAGGTACTGCACGAGCACGACGAACACGAGGACGCCGATGAGCACGTCGAACAGCAGCAGCAGCGCGAGGATGATCGGCAGCCCCGGGGCGATCACGAGGCTGGCCACCGAGACGGCGTTCTCGAGCACGAGGAAGCTCGAGCAGCTGCGACGGCGCGTAGGGGCGCAGCACCATCAGCAGGAACGCGACGAGCACGCCGGCGACCGCGATCGGCAGCGCCGACAGCGGCAGCGCGGGGACGCCCCCGATGTGGATCGGGCGCAGCGCGATGAACGCGAACGCCGACAGGATCGTGGCGAGCAGGATCGCCGACGGCACGCCGACGATCGAGGGGACGCGCGCGTCGACTTCGAGGTTGCGCAGGACGTAGCGGATGCCGGCCGGGAACAGCAGCGCCTTGAGCGCGATCGTCACCGCGGCCAGCGCGTACAGCTCGTCGCCGTGGCCGTCGGCGGCGGTGGCGATGGCCAGGGCGGCCACGACGGCCGACCCCAGGGCGTAGAGGCGCAGCTGCTCCCAGACGTCCTGCGAGCGCAGCATGCCCAGCTCGAGCAGCAGCACGACCACCGCGGTGATCGTCGCGGCCGCTCCGAACACGGTCAGGTGCGCATCGCCGAACCCGGGCTGGAAGAGGAAGATCACGACCGCCAGCACGGCCAGCAGGAAGGCCGCGACGGTGAACTCGGGGATCTTGTAGAGCCGCAGCTTGGCGAAGCTCGACTCGATGACCACGATCGCGGCGCCGATGGCCAGCGCCTTGGCCACGAGCAGGACGATGGCCAGCGCGACCCGGTCCAGGCGACCGCTGGCGGCCAGGCCCCACGGGACCACGAGGATGTTGGCCAGGATCACGTACAGGACCAGCGCCTTGACGTGCGAGCCCCAGCGCAGCAACGCCAGCCCGGGGCCGGAGTGCTCGAGCACCCGGCCCTCCTCGATGAGCCCGAACTCCAGCGTCGAGCCGTGGTTCTGCACCGGAATCCGGCCGGTCTCGGTCAGCACCAGCATGAAGAACGCGGCGACCACGAGCAGATGGCTGGGCCGGACGACCTCGACCGCGGACGAGCGCAGTGTCTCGCCCATCACGTACGGCAGGTCGGTGTGCGTGACCAGCGCGACCGTGAAGATCACGAAGATCACGGTGGGCTCGTTGAGCGCGCCGAACGTCCGCAACCGGCTGGAGCCGAGCTGGGCGTACGGGCTGCCGCTGTCGATCGCCGCCAGCGACACGGCCCAGCTGGCCAGCCCGAGCACCAGGCCGCCCGCCAGGATGTCGCCCATGTAGCCGAGCGGCAGCCCGTAGCTGGTGAGCACCGGGATCAGCAGCGGCACCGTCGCGTAGGCGGCGAAGCTCACGTAGGGCGACAGCCGGAACAGCGGCCCGGCCGGGGCGGGCAGCACCGTCTCCTTGCGCAGGAGCTTGGCGATGTCGTAGTACGGCTGCAGCACCCGCGGCCCGCGGCGCTGCTGCACGATCGCCTCGGCGCGCGCGATGACCCCGCCGATCAGCGGCGCCGCCGCCAGCACGACGACGACCTGCAGGATCTGAACGATCGGATCCGGCAGCGTCGGCACTCGGGTCGGGCTCCTTTCGCGAACAGCGTGTGTGCGAAAGAAGCCATCAGCCGTCAACGCGGCGGTTCGGGGACACCGGGGCTCCCCGCCAGGGCCTCATCTGGCTGGCGACAGCATCCCCGACCGTCAGGACCCTGAACGTCGACCGGAGCTTGCTGCGGTCGACGAACGGCGCTCGCCGAGCGTGCCGCGCTCGAAGACCCCCGATCGGACCGCCTCGACGGTGGCGGCCGGCGTCGTGGTCAACGAGTCTCGAAGGCTGGATTGACAGCCCGGAACTGCGTAAGTAGCCTCTTACCGTTAGTGACGACTTACGTGATTGACGGCTGGGGCGCGCTGGGCGATCCGACGCGCCGCACGATCTTCCAGCGGCTCGTGGCGGGGCCGCGCTCGGTCGGCGAGCTGGCCCGTGGCCTGCCCATCAGCCGGCCCGCGGTGTCCCAGCACCTGAAGGTGCTCAGGGAGGCGGGCCTGGTGGTCGGCCATCGCGCGGGCAACCGCCGCATCTACGCGGTGGACCGTGAGGGACTCGCCGAGCTGCGCGCGGAGCTGGACCGCTACTGGAACGACACCCTGGCGGGCTACCAGCTCGCCGTCGAACGACCACAACGAGGGGAGTGACATGAGTCGATCGCCAGAGGTCACGAGCGTGCGCCACGAGGTCGTGGTGGAGGCCCCGGTGGAGCGGGCGTTCTCGGTGTTCGTCAACGACATCGGGTCGTTCAAGCCGCGTGAGCACAACCTGCTCGCGGTCGAGATCGCCGAGACGGTCTTCGAGCCGCGCGTCGGCGGCCACGTCTACGACCGCGGGGTCGATGGGAGCGAGTGCCGCTGGGCGCGGGTGCTCGCCTACGAGCCGCCCGACCGGCTGGTGATCAGCTGGGACATCGGGCCGACGTGGCAGATCGAGACCGACCCCGACAAGACGAGCGAGGTCGAGATCCGCTTTCTCGCGGAGGCGCCCGAGCGGACGCGCGTCGTGCTCGAGCATCGCCACCTCGATCGCCACCTCGAGGGCTGGGAGGCCGTCCGCGACGGCATCGACTCCGAGGGCGGCTGGCCGCTGTACCTGCGCCGCTACGCCGATCTGCTCGCGGCGTGACTAGGCTCGCCGGCCGATCCCGGGATAGCTCACGACGAACCCGTCCCGATCGAACGTGATGTCGCTGGTGAAGTCGCCGGCGCGGAAGCGAACGACCCCATCGCCCAGGGGCTCGTAGCGCTGCTCGGACAGGCTCACGTCCATCGAGGGAACGTCGACCCAGCGCATCAGGTAGCCACGCGGCGGGCCGGCTTCGAGCAGCCCGTCGCGGAGCACCGGCAGCGAGTTGAACAGCGGCGACCACCCGAGATCGAAGAAGTCGGCTCCGTCGAGGCCCAGATCGAGGGTGCGCTCACCGACCAGCTCGAGGTGAAGAACGTCCGGCTCGATCCGATATCGAAGCTCGTAGGTGATCCCGAGCTGCGTGCCCGACGCCACGAGCTCCGGCGCGGTCTGCACGACATGTGCGACCTCCATCCGCGGCGCGTGGTCGCCAACCCAGGCCAGCCTGGTCAGCATGCACGACACGGTAACGGTCGCAGATCGCCGGACGTGCCGGCGCGGCGCGCGGGCCCCCACCTCCCGGTCCGTTGGCGTCCTCCATTGCGAGTCCTCCCGATCGTTGGCGTCTCGAGCGATCGGGTGACCTACTCGCGGACGCGGGGGTCGAGCCAGGCGTGCAGGAGGTCGCACGCCAGGACCAGGACCGCGATCAGGAAGGCGCCCTCCACGATCAGCGCCTGGGCCACGTCGAACGGCGGCATGTGCGTGTCGGCGCTCGTGAACGCAACGCTGTCGTAGCCGCCCATGAACTGCCCCACGTCCGCCTGGGCGAACGCCCCGGGCAGGCTGAACAGCGGCTCGATCAGCACGGCGTTG
>JAWKKD010000014.1:0-126842 GCA_041393435.1 Solirubrobacterales bacterium
TCGTGCAGTCGCAGGACACCGACTGAGGCGGCCTCGGCGCCGATGGCCACCCACCATCAGGCGCCAAGAGCCGACGAGGGGATCGTCACGCAGACATGCCGGTCGGCACGCGACCGGGCTGGGCCGAGTACCAGAACGCCGGCGTGATGATCCACACGACGCGGGTGGTCTGTTGGGTCGGGTTCGTCCATCGGTGCTCCGAACCGCAGGGGACGGTGATCGAGTCGCCGGCGGCGAGGTCGTAGCGCTTCCCGTCGACCCATACGCGGAACTCACCGTCGAGGACGAAGATGCACTCCTCGTCACCCGGATGGCTGTACGGGTCCTCGCCGCTGCCGCACCCTGGCTTCACAACCGTCTCGAGCACCTCCAGCCGTCCAGACCGCCGGGGCGTGATGAGAAAATCCTCAACTCCGCGGTTGTGGAAACTGGGGCGGTCACGACTCCGAACCACCGGGTCGTCCTGACCGTCCTCGAAGGCCTTGCTCAGGGGCTCGCCGAGCGCTTTCATGATGCGCGCGAGCGTCGTGACCGTCGGGCTGAGGCGACCGTGCTCGAGTCGGCTCAGATACGACGGACTGACCCCAGCACGCGCAGCGACCTCTCGTCCGGAAACCCCCTGAGCCCTCCGAAGCTGTCGCAGTCGTGCCCCAACGCCGTCTGTCGTGTCGAGCGCCTCCGAGCCGACTTCGTCTTCAGTTGCCACATCCACGTCCTACTTCTGTTTGGACAGTTCAAGGGCGTCCCCGGTGCACATCGCCCGTGGGTGACCTGCCTCATTGTACAACAGTGGGGTGACCTCGAGGCTGTGACGGGACGTACGTTGTCGAATAGGGCAATCCCTGCCCTCGGTGACATCTCTCCCCGGGGCTCAGCGATCTGGCTTCTTCGCTCGCCGCAGCGTCAGCTCGCGCTCGGTCGAGGCCTGGTTGCCGGCCAGGTCGGTCGCGTCGATGCGGACGGTCACCGTGCCGGGCCGCCTGCTCCCCGGCCAGGTCAGGCTGCGGGTGCCGTAGCCGAGCCGCGCCGACGTCACGCGCTCGCCGTCGACCGACAGCGTGACCGTCGAGATCTTCGAGAGCGTGAAGCGGATCGGCACCGGCTGCTTGGTCACCGCCCGGCGGGTGACGATGCGCAGCGCCGGCGGCGTCGTCTCGTCCGCCACGAAGCGCGTCGCGGTGTCGCAGACCGCGGTGGAGGTGCGGTCGCAGAGGTTCTCGAGGAACTGCGTGACGAGCCGGTGGTAGCCGAGGTCGGACTCCTGGCACGCCAGTCGCAGAGCGACCAGGCGCCGGTGTCGCAGCCGCCGACCTCCGTCTGCGCCTCGCGGTCGCCGGCTGCAACAGCGCCTGGCCTCGGGGGTCGCCTGAGATCTGCGTGTCGTAGAGTCCGATCAGTATCGCAAGAAGCCGTTGAGGACCAGCAGCTTGGGGTTCGTCGAGTAGATGAGGTATGCGTGCCGGCGGGCAGCGTCTTCAGCGCCACGCCCTCCGGCGGCGGCGCTCGAAGATGCCCAGCGCCGACGTCGCGGCCTGCAGGTAGTCGTGGGCTGGCCGGAGTTTGCGCGACGCGCGGGCCAGGCCTGATGCCGGTGCCCTGGGCGACAGCGCGCTCACCCACACGGGCGGCGCCCCGCTGAACGGGAAGAAGCTCTCCCAGGCGATGCCGCCGCCCTCGCGGCGACGCGAAGCCTTCCAGCACCTCGTCGAGCAGCGCGCGGCCAGCGCGGTGTTCGAGTCATGCGCCGCGACTTGGCCAGCGCGTTGGTGCCGCCGAACGTGCCCAGCCACTGCGGTTGCAGGCCCACGCCCGATACGACACGACGCGGCTGCCGGTGAACTTCGCCCGCGCGCCGTAGCCGAGCAGCGAGCCGTTGCCGCCCCACCACTCGCGGTTGCGCCGGACGATCTCGAACAGCACGGGACGCGCCCGGCGGTCAGCTGGCCGTCGGCGGCCAGGGCGTCGACCATCTTCATGACGTTGCCCAGCTCGGTTGCGCGCCGGCCACGTCGAGCCGGCGCAGCGCCGAGCGCGTCGCCAGATGCGCAGCGCGCCGGCGTAGGCCTCGGGCGTGATCTCGCCGGCGTCGCGGCACGGCGGCAGCTCGGTGCCGGTCGTCTTGCGCCAGCCTTCGGCTGCCGTGTGCGCACGCGGTGGCCGGCAGCCCGCCGGGCGGCGGGCGCGGGTCGGCGGGGTAGATGCCGATCCCGGGCGCACCAGGCCTCACGACCGTCCTGGGTCAGGACGTGCACCGGGCGGCGGTGGCGGAGGCGGTCAGCGCCAGGCTCAGCATGGCGGTCAGAACTGCCGTGCGGAGCACCATCTCGATGCTAGGTTCAACCACCGATGAGGCTGCAAGTTGCGTTGCCCGCCATGGTGGCCGCAAGTTGCTGCTCGCTGCGTTCGCCGTCGCGGGCTGTGCGGTGGAGGAGGCAGTGACGGACCGGCGTGACCGACGCCGCCCGCCGAGCTGCTCAAGGCGACGTTCAGCGGCGGCACGAGCATCCAATCGGGCGTGCTCACGCTCGCGCTCGACGCCGACGTGCAGGGTGTGGCCGAGCCGTGGTCGCGCTGAAGCTGAACGGTCCGTTCCAGAGCAGCGGCCTGACGACCGAGCCGCTGAAGTTCGCGTTCGAGCTGTCGGTGACGACGAGGGGCGCGACCCAGACCATCGGCGCGACCTCGACCGTGGACAAGGGCTTCCTCAGCTACCAGGGCATATTGACTACGCAGGTTCGATGACTTTCCGGCAGTTCGACGGCTACCGCAACCGGCCTGCGACCGCACCAGCGGCCAGGCGCCGTCGCTGCAGTCGCTGGGCATCGACCCGCTGAGGTGGCTGACCGACCCGCGCAAGGCCGGCGAGGCCGACGTCGGCGGCACGCAGACCATCCACCTGACGGCGGGCATCGACGTGCCCAAGCTGCTCGCGGACGTGCGCACCGCGGCCGGCAAGGTCGGCTCGGCGTCGGGACAGGCCCAGCTGAGCGCCGCCGACGTGGACGCGCTGGCCAAGTCCGTGAAGTCGGCCAAGGTCGACCTCTACACGGGCGCCGACGACCACAAGCTGCGCAAGTTCGTCCTCGACCTCCAGCTCACCACCGGCCACGTGAAGCTGACGCTGCAGTTCGACCAGCTCAACCAGCCGCAGGACATCACGGCGCCCGCCGACGCCAAGTCGATCACCGGCCTGCTGTCGGCCCTCGGCGCCGCCGCGCCCAGCTCGTCGGGCGCCTCCTCCCAGCGCTACCTCGAGTGCGTCCAGGCCGCCGGCAACGACATCGCCGAGCTCCAGGCCTGCGCGAAGCTCGCCCCGTAGGCGCGCTGCGGTCCGTATCTTCCCCGCGGTGCGCGCGCGCTCGTTCCTGCTGACCTCCGAGGGTTGGCCGTACCTGCTGGTGCCGTGCATCCCGGTTGCGGTGGCGCTCGAGCTGATCCACGCGGGGCCGGTGGTCGTGTTCTTCGTCTCCGCCGCTGGCGTCATCCCCACCGCCGCGCTCATGGGGCGCGCGACCGAGGAGCTCGCCGCGCGCTCCGGCCCCGGCATCGGCGGGCTGCTGAACGTGACGTTCGGCAACGCGCCCGAGATCATCATCGCGCTGTTCGCGCTCGGCGCCGGCCTGCACGAGGTCGTCAAGGCGTCGCTGGTCGGCTCGATCCTCGGCAACATCCTCCTCGTGCTCGGGGCGTCGATGGTCGTCGGCGGCATGGGACGCGACCGCCAGTTCTTCGACCGCACGGCCGCGAGCTCCCAGTCGCTGATGCTGCTGCTCGCGGTCGCGGCGATGGCGATGCCGGCGATCTTCGAGCTCGTCGAGGGCAAGGGCCTGCCCGCACCGGGCGCCGAGCGCGTCCACTACGGGCCGACGGTCGAGCACCTGTCGCTGGCGGTGGCGATCGTGCTGATCGTCTCCTACCTGCTCGGGCTGCTGTTCTCGCTCAAGACGCATCGAGCGCTGTTCAACCCGGTCCACGAGGAGGCGCCCGACGAGCACCACGAGCAGCCGTGGAGCGTGCGCAAGGCGGTCGTCGCGCTGGCGATCGCGGGCGTCGCGGTCGGGGTGATGTCGGAGATCCTCGTCGGCTCGATCTCCGAGGCGGCCGAGACGATCGGCCTGAGCGAGTTCTTCGTCGGCGTGATCGTCGTGGCCATCGTCGGCAACGCGGCCGAGCACTGGGTCGCCGTGCTCGTCGCGCGCAAGAACAAGATGGACCTCGCGGTGAACATCGGCATCGGCTCGAGCGCGCAGATCGCGCTGTTCGCCGTGCCGGTGCTGGTGATCGCCTCGTTCTTCATCGGCCCCGGCCCGCTGCCGCTCGTGTTCAACGGCTTCGAGCTCGGCGCGCTGATCATCGCGGTGCTGGTGGCGACCCACGTCACCAACGAGGGCGAGTCCACCTGGTTCGAGGGCGTGCAGCTGCTCGCGGTCTACGCTGTCCTCGCCCTCGGCTTCTTCTTCGCGTGACCGCCGTCATCTCCGGACCTCTGCCGATCCTCGGCGCTGCTGGCGTGATCGTCGGCCTGCTGCTCGTCGACCTGCTGCTGTTCGCCCGCGGGCGTGAGCCGACGTTCCGCGAGGGCGTCGCGTGGTCGATCGGCTGGCTGGTGCTGAGCCTGCTCGTCGCGCCGTTGATCGCCGTGATCGACACCACCGACACGGCGATCGACTACACGACGGTCTACCTGATCGAGCGCACGCTGTCGCTCGACAACCTGTTCGTCTTCCTGCTGCTGTTCGCGTACTTCGGCATCCCCAGCCGCGACCGGCCGAAGCTGCTGTTCTGGGGCATCGTGCTCGCGCTCGTCCTGCGCGGGCTCGCGATCCTCGGCGGCACCGCGCTCATCGAGCGCTTCCACATCGTCATCTACGTCCTCGGCGTGACGCTGCTGTTCCTCGCCTACCGGATGTTCAAGGGCGTGGGCCACGACCAGGATCCCGAGCAGACGCTGGCCGTGCGGATGGCGCGCAAGATCCGCCCGTCGGCGACGCCGCTGACGCTGTGCCTCGTGTCGATCGTGGTGGCCGACATCGCGTTCGCGATCGACTCGATCCCCGCCGCGTTCGCGATCACCACGGACGCGTTCGCGATCTGGATGGCCAACGCGTTCGCGCTGCTCGGCCTGCGGGCCCTGTTCGTGCTCGTCGAGGGGCTGATCCGGCGCTTCCGCTACCTGGACGAGACGATCGCGGTCGTGCTGGCCATCGTGGCGGTCAAGCTGCTGATCGAGGATTTCGTGCACATCGGGCCGGTGGTGAGCCTGGCCATCGTCGTCGTGGCGTTCATGGTCGGCATGATCGCCTCGACGATCGCCGACCGCCGCGATCCCGACGCCGAGGCCAAGCGCGCCGAGCGGGCGGCGCGGACGACCGCGTAGGGCGCCCAGCCTCCGACGGGGTCAGTCCCGCCCGACCTCCTGGTCGTCGGGCTCGAGCTCGTCCACCTCGACGTCGTCCTCCTCGTCCTCGGACGCGTTGAGCGCGTGCTCGGAGCCCGGGTGATAGCGGACCTGGAAGGCCTCGATGAGCTCGTCGCGGCCGCGCTCGTCGACGGGGACCTCGTCGGCGATCAGCACCCAGTCGGCGCCCTCGTAGTCCTCCATGTTGAAGATCTCCTGATCGATCTCCGGGGAGTCGTCGACGACGATGAGGATCTCGGTCTGCGGGTTGAAGTACGTGCCCGGCCGGTTGAGGAGGTCGTCGAGCTCGAACACGCGCGGGTCAGCCATATGCGCGTTGTATCAGCTTCTCGGGCGGCCGATCGCAGCGGCGGGCCGCGTCGTGCGCTCACGGCAGGGCGCCGAGCTGCTTGTCCACTTCGGCCTCGACGTCGAGGGGCGGCTGGCCGCGGCGCGCGCGGCGCTCGTTGCGGGCGGCGACGAGCGCGCGGACCTCGGCCTCCAGCTCGGGGTCGGCGGTGGGGCGGACGAGGCGGGCGAGCTCGGCCTCGACGTCGCGCGGCGGCTCGCCCCGGCGGATGCGCCGCTCGTTGGCCGCCTCGAGCATCTGGCGGATCTCGGCGGTGCGGACGGCGGCGGTGCTCGCGGGCGGGCGGTCGAGGTCGAGCCCGCCGCGGCCGATCTCGTCGTAGGCGCTCGAGCGGGCGGCGAAGGTGGCGACCGCGACCAGCGCGGCGAACGCCACCACGCCGATGACCACGAGCTCCATCGCGCTCTCCACGTGGTCATTGTGACGGACGGCGCGGTCCCCGCGGCGTCGCGACCGGGCGGCGAACGGCACGTCCCCGTCGTGCCGCCATCGGGCGGTGAACGGCACGTCCCCGTGCCCCGTCGGGCGCCGAACGGCACGTCCCCGTCGTGCCGCCATCGGGCGACGTACGGACGGATGTGCGGGTTCTTGCGGGTTCGGACGCCGCCGTCTCGGGTACGCTGTGATCAAGACGTTGACTGACGAGTCAATCGCCCACGATTTCACAAGGACAGCACCATGGTCGACTTCACCCTCACCGACGAGCAGAAAGCACTCCGAGAGATGGCCCACGACTTCGCGGAGAAGGAGATCCGCCCGGTCGCCTGGGAGTACGACAAGGACGGCACCTGGCCTCAGGACGTCATCGACAAGGCGTGGGAGGTGGGTCTCATGAACACCCACGCGCCCGAGCGCTACGGCGGCCCGGGACTGTCGGCCATGGACGGCACGCTGATCGAGGAGGAGCTGGCGTGGGGCTGCTCCGGCATCGCGACGTCGATCGGCGCCAACGGGCTGGCGGCCGCGCCCGTCATCCTCGGCGGCTCCGACGACGTCCAGAAGGAGTACTTCACCGAGCTGCTGGAGAACAAGGCGCTGGCGTCGTTCTGCCTCACCGAGCCCGACGCTGGCTCCGACGTCTCCGGCATGCGCACGCGGGCGGTCAAGCGCGGCGACACGTACGTCATCAACGGCTCGAAGTGCTTCATCACCAACGGCACCTACGCCGACTGGTACACGGTCTACGCCAAGACCGACCCCGACGCCGGCCACCGCGGCATCTCCGCCTTCCTGGTCCGCCGTGACGACACCGTCACGGTCGACAAGAAGGAGGACAAGATGGGCCAGCGGGCCTCGAACACCGCGACCATCACGTTCAACGACACCGAGGTCGACGCCAAGTACCTCCTCGGCGAGGAGAACCACGGCTTCCGCCTGGCGATGATGACGCTCGACCGCACGCGCCCCGGCGTGGCGGCGATGGCCACCGGCATCGCCCGCGCCGCGTTCGAGTTCGCCACCCAGTACTCGAAGGAGCGCGTCCAGTTCGGCGTGCCGATCGCCATGCACCAGGGGATCCAGTTCATGATCGCCGACATGGCGACGAAGATCCATCTGGCCCGCCTGGCCACGTGGAACTCGGCGGTGCTGCTCGACCAGGGCCAGCGCAACACGATCGAGTCCTCGCACGCCAAGCGCTTCGCCGCGGACACCGCGATGGAGGTCACCACCGACGCCGTCCAGATCTACGGCGGCTATGGCTTCATCAAGGAGTACCCCGTCGAGAAGCTCATGCGCGACGCGAAGATCATGCAGCTCTACGAGGGCACGTCGCAGATCCAGCGGCTCGTGATCGCCCGCGAGACGCTCCTGCCGCGCCGGGTCGAGGAGCCCGCCGCCACGTCCGCGTAGCCGCACCCCTTCTCACCGAAGGCCCGTGGAGCCCGCCGCCGCGCGGGCTCCACGTGTGTCCGCGTGGCCGCCGACCGGTTGGCTGACCCGTGCTCGATAACGTCAGCGCCCTGCGCTCCCGGACCCCCACCGAGCAGGCCGTCGCCGAGGCGGCCTCCCTGCAGGACGCGCGCCGCGCCGCCGGCGGTGCCGGCTCGTCGGACCCGCTCGTCGCCGGTCTGCGCCGCGCCGGCCTGCTGCAGCTGCTGGTCCTCCACCTGTGCGGCCAGGCGCCCTGCTACGGCAACCAGCTCATCGACCGCATCTGCGGCCTGAGCGGCGGGCTCGTCGCCGTCAACCCCAACACGATGTACCCGCTGCTGCGCCGGCTCGAGGCCGACGGCCTGATCCGCGGCGAGTGGGAGCACCCCGAGCGCCGGTCGCGGCGCTTCTACCGCCTCACCGAGGCCGGCGAGCAGGAGCGCGCCCGTCTGGCCGGCGAGCCGAGTCGCGCCTCGACGCCGCCGCGGCGGCGATCGAGGCCGTGCGCCGGGAGCTGAGGGCAACCGGATGACCCGGGTCCGGGCGCAGGCCCGGATCGACCCGGCCATCGCGGTCGGTGCGATGGAGGAGCTCTGGTACGACCTCGCCCGCTGGCCCGCGTTCGTCGACGGCTTCGCGGCGGTCGTCGAGCACGACGCGGCCTGGCCGCGCCGGGGCACGCTCGTCTGGGACTCCCACCCCGGCGGCCGCGGCCGGGTGACCGAGCGCGTCACCCGCTTCGAACCGCGGTCCGGCCAGGACCTCGACGTCGAGGATCCGGCGATGACCGGCGCCCAGCGACTGCGCTTCGCCCCCGGCGCCGTCGCGCTCGAGCTCGACTACCGGCTCAAGGGCCACGGCCGGGTGCTGGACCTCCTGTTCGTCCGCCGGGCGATGGGCGACTCCCTGCGGCGCACGGTCGACCGCTTCGCGCTCGAGGTGGAGGGTGGGGCCGAGTCCGTACCCTGACCCGCCATGTTCGTCTTCAAAGCTGCCGTCGTCGGCGCCGGCACGATGGGCGGCGAGATCGCTGCGGTCGTCGCCGCGGCCGGGATCCCCGTGGTGCTCAAGGACGTCGACCAGAAGTTCGTCGACGTGGGCCTCGACAAGGCCCGAGAGGTGACCGCCGCGGCGCAGGCGCAGCTGGTCAAGAAGGAGAAGATCACCCAGGAGCAGGCGGACGCGGCGGTCGAGGCGCTCCTGGCTCGGATCACCGGGACGACCGGCTACGACGGCTTCGGCGACGTCGACTTCGTCATCGAGGCGGTCCCCGAGCGCATGGAGCTCAAGCAGGCGGTCTTCGCCGAGCTCGACGCCGTCACGCCCGGCCACGCCATCCTCGCCACGAACACGTCCTCGCTGTCGATCACCGAGATCGCCGACGCGACCACGCGCCCCGAGCAGGTCTGCGGCTTCCACGCCTTCTACCCGGCGAGCGTCATGCCGCTGATCGAGATCGTCGAGGGCGACGAGACCTCGCCGCAGACGCTGACCGCGGCGATCAACTTCGCCCAGGCCATCCGCAAGCAGCCGATCACCTGCGCCGACGTCCCCGGGTTCGTCGTCAACCGCATCCTCACCTCGGCGCTGTCGGAGGTCTTCCGCGCCCAGGAGGAGCGCGGCCTGTCGATCAAGCAGATCGACGAGGGCGTCGGGGCCAAGAACGTCGCGCCGATGGGGCCGTTCTTCCTCATCGACCTGCTGGGCCTCGACACCGTCCTGCACGTGGGCGAGCACCTGCTCGAGTCCTACGGGCCCGAGCGCTTCTACGTCCACGCGGGGATGCGCCAGCTCGTGGCCGACCGCCAGCTCGGCGCGAAGACCGGCGGCGCCGGGTTCTACAAGGACGGCGAGCCGCAGATCGCCGGCGACGCGGACGCGGACGCCGACGAGCTGGCCGAGCTCTTCGTCCTGAAGATGCTCGTCGAGGCGTGCCTCGTCCTCGAGGAGCGGGTCGCGCAGGCGCGCGCGGTCGATCTCGGGCTGATGGCCGGCGCCGGCCTCGACCCGCGCCGCGGGATCCTGCCGCCGCTGCTGCGCGCCGACGTCGAGGGCCTCGACGCGACGCTCGAACGCCTCGAGGACGCGCAGGAGCGCTACGGCGAGCGCTTCGCCCCGCCCGACATCCTGCGGCGCCTGGTCGCCCAGGGCCGGCTCGGCCAGACGGCCGGCCAGGGCTTCTTCCCGTGGCCGCGCCCCGACGACGGCTTCGCCGAGGGGCCGGTGCAGCTGGAGACCCGCGGCGACGTGGCCATCGCCTGGCTGAACAACCCGCCGGCCAACTCGCTGTCGCCCACGGTCAACGAGGCGCTGGCGACGATGTGGGAGCACGTCAAGCGCTCGGGCGTGCGCGCGCTGGTCATCGCCTCCGCCAACCCGCTGCTGTTCTGCGCGGGGGCCGACATCAAGGCGTTCACCACGCTCGACGAGCAGTCCGGCCGCGCGATGCTCGAGCAGATGCACGGGCTGCTGCGCGACATGGAGCGCAGCGGGGTGGTGACGATCGCCGCGGTCAACGCGATCGCCTACGGCGGCGGCTGCGAGCTCGCGATGGCCTGCGACGTGCGCATCGCCGCCGACTCGGCGCTCTTCGGCCAGCCCGAGGTCAACCTCGGCATCATCCCCGGCTTCGGCGGCACGCAGCGGCTGCCGCGGCTGGTGGGGGAGAGCAAGGCGCTCGAGATGAACCTCACCGGCGACGCGATCACCGGCGAGGAGGCGTTCGAGTTCGGCCTCGCCGCGGCGGTCGTGCCCGACCACGAGCTGCTCGACACCGCGCTGGCCTGGGCCCGCAAGCTCGCCGGGCAGGCGCCGCTCGCCGTCGAGCGCATCAAGCAGGTGTCCGCCGCCGGGGACCTCGACGCCGGTCTCGCCGCCGAGCGCACCGCGTTCACCGACGTGTTCGCCAGCGAGGACGCGCGCGAGGGGATCGGCGCGTTCCTGGGCAAGCGGCAGCCGCGGTGGCAGGGCAAATAGTGGAGGCATCCGCCCGCGAAACGACCAGAGCGGGCGGATGCCTCCACTAGCCCAGCTCGCCGAGCTCCTGCGCGACGCGGGGTCGGTCGTCGCGCTCACCGGCGCGGGGATCTCGGTGCCCTCCGGGATCCCCGACTTCCGCACGCCGCAGACCGGCCTGTGGGCCAACGTCGATCCGATGCAGGTCGCCCACATCGACGCGTGGCGGCGCGACCCCCGGCGCTTCTGGGCCTTCTACGGCCACCGCTTCTGCGTGCTCGAGGGCAAGCAGCCCAACGGCGCGCACCGCGCGCTGACCGAGCTGGAACGCCGCGGCGTGCTCGACGCGGTCGTCACGCAGAACATCGACATGCTGCACCGCAAGGCGGGCACGCAGCGGCTCATCGAGGTGCACGGGACGATCGCGTCGTCGTCGTGCCTGGCCTGCGGGGCGCGCTTCCCGCTGCGCGAGGTGCGCGAGCGGCTGGGCCAAGACCCCGAGGGCGTGCCGCGCTGCGACTGCGCCCGCCCGCTGAAGCCCGACGTCGTGCTGTTCGGCGAGGTGCTCCCGGGCGGCGCGATGGAGGAGGCGACGGCGCTCGCCGCGCGCGCCGACGTCCTGGTGTGCATCGGCTCGTCGCTCGAGGTGTGGCCGGTGGCCGGGCTCGTCGAGGTCACGCTCGACGCCGGCGGCACGGTGGCGATCGTCACCCAGGGCTCGACGCCGTTCGACGCCGCCGCCGCCGTGAAGCTCGACGGCGACGTCGTCTCGGAGCTCGAGGCGCTCGTCGCCGCGCTGGCGCTCAGCGCGCCACGCAGCCCGCGAGGTGGTCGTTGACCAGCCCGCAGGCCTGCATCGTGGCGTAGGCGGTCGTCGGCCCGACGAACACGAAGCCCCGGCGCTTGAGCTCCCGGGCCAGCGCGGTGGACTCGGGCGTGCGGGCCGGGACGTCGGCGAAGGACGCCGGCGCCGGGCGGGGCGGCGGCGCGAACGACCACACGAGCTCGGTGAGCGTCGTGTCCGCCAGCGCGGCAGCGGCCTGGGCGTTGCGGATGGCGGCATCGATCTTCGCCCGGTTGCGGACGATGCCGGCATCGGCCAGCAGGCGGGCGCGGTCGTCGTCGCCGAACGCCGCCACCGCCGGGATGCGGAAGCCGGCGAACGCGGCGCGGAAGCGCTCGCGCTTGCGCAGGATCGTCAGCCAGGACAGCCCGGACTGGAAGGCCTCGAGGCACAGGCGCTCGAACAGCGCGTCGTCGCCGCGCACCGGACGGCCCCATTCCTCGTCGTGGTAGCGCAGGTAGTCGTCGCTCGCGGTGGCCCAGCGGCAGCGGGGGCGCCCATCGGGGCCGTCGTGCAGGTCAGGGCCGCTCATCGAGCGGTCGCGACCGTCGTGGATGAGGACCCGCGGGGTCTCACTCGATCCCGCTCGCGGTCCGGGCGCGCAGCGCCGCCTCCAGCCCGCCGAGCACGCGCTCGACGATCTCCTGCTCGGCGGGGTCCAGCCCGCCGTCGAGCGCGCGGTGGGCGGCGGCCGCCACCTCGTCGCGCGACGCGGCCAACCGGTCCAGGCGGGTGGCGAGGTCACTGCGGTCGCGCCACGGCCCGAGCTCCGACAGCGCCGCCTCGAGCGCGACCCGCAGCGTCAGCGCGGCCTCGCGCCAACGCCCGGCGGCGAGATCGGCCCGGGCGCGCAGCGCGAGCTCCTCGCAGGCCAGCGCCGCGTCGCGGCCGCTGAGCAGCGCGGCGAGGCGCTCCTGCGGGCGCAGCGCGGCCGAGCGCTTCGAGCCGAGCCCGCGGCCGGCGGCCGGCGCCGGCAGCTCGAGCGCGGCGGTGTGGCGGCCCTCGGCCACCTGCTCCCCGGCGCCGTAGCCGATGCGCACGGTGAGCGCCTGGCCGCGGCTGACGTCGCGGGGGCTGGCGTCGGCGGTCGCGATCCGGTGCGCCTGCAGCACGCGGTTCAGCCGCGCCAGCGACACGGCGACGAGCGCGTCGCGGTCGACGCCATCCAACCAGCGCCGGGCGGCGGCGTCGCCGTCGATGCCGCCGGCGTCGATCACGGTCGCGCGGGTCACGGGCGTGGGGGTGGGGGGCGGATCGGGGGCGACGCTGCGCGCCCGGCGCCCGCGCAGGCGCCGGCGCGGGGGCGCGCCGAACGTGGCGAGCACCAGCACGTGGCTGGGGTCCTCGCCCGCGTGCGGGCGCAGCACGTAGCGCCCGTCGGCCGGTCCCAGTGCCCACGGGAATTCGAACTGCGCGAAGCGGAAGTACCTGGCTATCCCGCGGGCTGGGCGTGGTCCGCCCGCTCGGACTCCGGGACCGCCACCGCGTACTTGGATGGCTGCAGCGACACGGTGGGATTGTCCAGGGAGTTGAGGCGCTCGATCAACTTCGTCCACTGGCCGGGCTTGAGGACGGAGTCGAACTTCTGCGACGCCGCGGAGCCGAGGGGGCGGAAGCCGACGTGGATGTGGTCGGCGTGGTCGGGCAGCGAGAGCGTGTTCGCGGCGCCCGGATACGTCATGAGGCTGATGATCTGGTGCGGCTCCATCGTGCCCTGCAGCGTGAGCAGGCGGCGGATCGTGATGTCGGTGATCGAGCCGGGACCCTGGTGGCCGAGGATCGGGACGCCGTTGATCTTCGCGATGTCGACGGCGTCGCCGCTGGAGTGCTCGGAGACGTTGCCGGACGCCGTGAGGTACGAGTGGCCGCAGCGCATGCTCGTCACGGTGGGCCGCAGGCCGGAGGCCGACAGGAACTCGAGCGTGGCCAGCACGCGGCGGTCGATGATGCCGGAGCGGATGTCCTGGCGCCCGCAGCCGTAGATCTCGACGCGGGGGTCCGACAGGACGCGCCGGGTCAGCTCGTCCTTGCTCATGAGCAGGACCTGGCCGACGCTGGGGTCGTCGCCCGAGCCGGTCAGCGCGTTGCGGCCCTCGGCGCGGTAGATCGCGGTCGACTCGAGCAGCTTCCAGCCGTCGAGGATCGGCTTGGGATCGATGAGCGGCGCGCCGCGGCCGGCGGGGCGGATGGCGAACGTGACCCGCGGCGAGCGGCCGTCGCGCAGCCGGCCGATGCGACCGAGGATCGTGCCGCCGATGACCCGCGAGCCGACCTTCAGGCGCTTGAGGACGACGTCCTGGCTCTTGAGGCCGTAGACCCCGGCCACGTAGCCCTTGACGGTGGTGAGGCCGCCGATCGACCCGCCCGCGTCGAGGATCTGCTCGCGCCCGCCGGCGTCGAGCACGTTGGGCCGGGTCGGGTTGGCGAACAGCCGCTCCTTGCCCGCGCTGGCCCCGGTCTCCTTGGCGGTCGCCCGCGACGGGTTGGCGTGCAGGCGGGTCTTGTCGGCGCGCTCGGTTTGCGTCGTCTGCCGGCCGGCGGTGGCGGGCGCCGTGGGGACCGGGTCCGCTGGTCCTGGCGGTCGGCCGGCTGCTCGGGCTCGGCGGCCTCGGCCTTCGACGGCTCAGCCGGCGGCTTGGGCACCGGGTACTCGGTCGACACCGACTTCAGGTGCGCGTACGTGTAGACGTTGCCGTAGGCGTCGCGCAGGCGGATGTAGCGGCCGAGGCGCGGCGAGCGCCCGATCGCGACGATCCTGCCGTCCTGGACGGCGACGACCGGCGCGCCGGCCTTGGCGAAGATGTCGATCGAGCGGCGTCCGGACTGCGACTCGACCGCCACCGCGGCGTTCTCGCCGCGGCGGACGCGGCGCAGCGCCTCGCGCTCGGAGATGTCGTCGGCGTAGGCCGCGCGGGCGTGGACGGGGAACCGGCCTTGCGTGAGGCCGGTCAGCGAGCCGACGAAGTCGGCGGGCAGCCCGCCGAGCAGCCGGGCGCGCAGGACGACGGAGTCGACGTACCAATCGGCGTGGTTGTAGGCGAAGATCGCCTTGCGCAGATCCTCGGACGCGCCGGCCGCCTTCAGGTAGCGCGCGGCGGCGAAGATCGCGTCGACCGGGTTGTAGGGGTCCTTGCGGCCGTCCTCGTTGGCGTCGACGCCGTACTGCTTCCACGTCGACGGCAGGAACTGCATCCAGCCGACGGCGCCCGCGGTCGAGACGTTGAGGTTGCGCCCGTAGTCGGTCTCGATCTCGTTGATCGCGGCCAGGACCTCCCAGCGCACGCCGTACTCGATGCCCGCGGCCTGGTAGATCGGCAGCAGGAAGGGCGGGATGCGGAACTTGTCGATGAAGAAGTTCGGGACGCCGATCGGCGCGGGGCCCGGCTCGGCCAGCGTGTAGGTCGGATTGGCGGGCGTGGGCTGGCCGCCGTCGGTGCGGGCCCGGTCGCCGCCGCCGTCGCTCGCGTGGTCGGTTTGGGCTTGCGCTGGCTTGCGCGCGGCGCGATCGGCGTCTATCTCATCCTCGACTTGAGCCTTAGGGTTGTCCTTCGTCGTCCGCTGGGCCTGGCGCTGGGCCCGGCCGTCCTGCGTCGCCTTGGCCCGCGGGACGGGTCGCCGCCGACCGGGTCGTCGTCGCTCGGGGTCGTGGGCGTGGTCGGCGTGGTGCTCGGCTTGGTGGTCGGGGTCGTGTTGGGGGTGGTGCTCGGCGTGGTCGGAGTGGTGCTCGGCGTCGTCGACGGGGTCGTGGGCGTGGTGGATGGCGTCGTCTGGGTGGGCGTGGTCGACGGCGCGGGCGCGGTGGTGGTCGCCGTGGGAGCGGGTGCGGCGGCCGGGTCACTGGCCTCGGACACCGAGACGATCACCCCGTTGACCCCCGGGATCTGGATCTGGTCCAGCGGCGTGCCGGGCGCGACGTCGACGGTGACCGTGAGCTGCTGCCCGTCCTGGAGGGTGACGAGCAGGGTGCGCGTCTCGGCGGAGGCCGACGCCGTAGGCAGGGCGACCAGCGCCACCAGGAGGGCGACGCCGAACAGCAGAGTGAGCAGCTTGCGCCTGACCATGTTCAAGACCGTCGACCTCTCCCCGGGGGTCACCCGACGCGGTCGACGACCGGTACCGGCGCGCTCGAAGCTAGCACGGGCACGGGACCGACGGCGTCGGACGACATCCAGGTGGATCGGGGGCGGCAACGCACGATCGCTCCCGGACTTGCGCTGTCGAGGGGCGAAATCCTGCCTCCGGTCGAGCCGGTGCTCCGGGGCGGCCATGCGCGCACGGCATCGAGTCTTCAACGTGACGGCGAGACGATGGTTTCGGGTGTCGCTCGATATGACCCTCTAGGAGAGGTCGAGGTCTCGCATCATGGGCGCGTCGCGGGGTACTCTGCCCGCCATGGCGGAAGGCGGCGATGGGATCAAGCAGCGGCTCGGCCGCTCCGGGGAAGAGGCGCTGGGCAAGCTGGCGCAGGACCTGCTCGAGAACCCCCTGGTGAGCGGGGCGATCGCGCGTGCGTTCGAGGCGCGCGAGAAGGCGGCGGCGGCCCAGGAGGTGGCGATGGGGGCGCTGAACCTGCCCTCGGCCGCGGACATCGAGCGCCTGACGCGCCGGCTGCGGTCGGTCTCGCAGCGGCTCGAGGGCCTCGAGGACGGCGTGGACCGCCTCGACGAGCGGCTGGCCACGCTGGCCCAGGTCAGTGCGGCCGGCGGGCTCGAAGGCCGCCTGGGCCACATCGAGGAGGCGCTCGACGCGCTGCGCCGCCAGATCGCCGCCCTGCAGGAGGCGCTGCCCGCCGCGGCGTCGCCGCAGCCGCGCGAGCAGGAGCGCCTGGAGGTCAGCGAGGGCGCGTAGCGCGCGGGGCCGCGCCGGCCCGCGCGCCGTCGGGCGTCGAGCTGCGCGCGGGGTGGCGCCGGCTCGCGCGCCGTTGAGCGTCGAGGCGCGCCAGGTGGGCCGGGCGCGCGGCCGGGCCGAGGCGCGCAAGGGGCCGGCCGCGGCCGTGGGGCGTCGAGGTGCGCGCAAGGTGGCGCCGGTCCGCGCGATCGAGCGTCGAGTTCCTCGGTCCGGCCGAGGTCGACGCTCGATGCGGTGGGCCGGTCAGGCGGCGGGCGCGGGCGCCAGCAGCGCCGCGGCGCCCGCGCGTCCGGCCGCCTCGCCCGCCGCCGCGACCGCGTCGTCGTCCATCCGCCGCTGCGCGCCGCCGGCCCGCTCCTCGGTCACGGCGAGCACGCACCCCGCGGCCAGGCCGGCCCGCGCGGCGACCTGGAAGATCGCCGCGGCCTCCATCTCGACCGCCACGGCGTCGTCGGGCGCCCGCAGGCCGCCCCCGTCGAGCACGTCCGTGGTCAGCACCGGTCCGGCGGCGGCGTCGGGGGCGCCGGCCCGCAGCGCGCCGAGCAGGGCGCCGTCGGACGCCACCCGCTCGCCCGCGCCCAGCGCCCGGCTCGTTCCGTCGCCCACCACCGCCTCGGTGGCCACCACGAGCGCGCCGAGCCCGAGATCGCCGCGCAGGGACCGGCAGGTCCCGACCCGCACGACGCGCGTCGCGCCCAGCGCCGCCAGGTCGCCGACCACCAACGCCGCGCTCGGTCCGCCCGTGCCTGTGGACTGGATGGTCAGCGGCTCGCCATCGGCGGCCGCGCCGCTGTACCCCCACATTCCGCGGTGATGGTTGAACATCAGCGGCTTGTCGAGCAGCAGCGTGGCCAGCTGCAGCGCCCATCCCGGGTCGTCCGGCAGCAGGACGCGCGGGGCGAGCGGCGCGGTGGGGCGCAGGTGGATCGGATGCGGAGGCGGCGGGGCCGGCACGGCGCGCGAGTGTAGAGCCGGACGGAGGTGGCGCCGGTGAGGCTCGGACACGTCCCGGCCGTCGGTCCGCACCGTAGACTCGGAGCCCATGCCCGATCGCAAGCAGACGCGGGCCGACGCGGTGCGCAGCGCCGTCGACGAAGCGTTCGCGGCCGCGGCCGGCCAGGCCAGCTCGACGCGCGAGCGCGCGCAGGACCTCGTCGGCGACCTCACGCACGTGGCCGGCGGGATGCGCGACCTGCGCCCCGCCACCAGCGGCGAGCTGCGCGAGCTGCGCGATCAGGTCCGCGCGCTGTCCGAGCGCGTCAGCGCCCTGGAGCGCCAGCACTCGACATGACGACGGGCGCGCACCGACCGCGCGCCCAAGGAGGAGATCGGTTCCATGGCCACGCCCGAGTTCTCGTCGCGCAAGGAGTTTCGCGACGTGATGGACCGCGTGTTCTCGATGATGAGCGAGGACCCCGAGATGGGGCCGAAGCTGCGCGACGCCGATGTCCCGCAGCGCTTCGAGTTCGGCGACGTCGACATGGTCATCAACGTGCGCGCCGCCCGCGCCGGCGAGGAGGGCAACCTCTACTGGGAGTGGACCGACGACGTCGACTGGGAGCCGAAGGTCAAGATGGAGATGTCCAGCGAGACCGCGAACAAGTACTTCCAGGGCAAGGAGAACGTCGCCCTGGCCATCGCCCGCCGGCGCATCAAGACCGGCGGGGACGTCAAGGCCGCGCTGTCGCTCATCCCGATCACCAAGCCGGTCTACGCCCGCTACCGAGCCATGCTCGTCGAGGAGTACCCGCACCTCGTCGTCTGAGCTCTGACGCGCGCGGTTGACAGGGACACCGACGAGGAGTAGACCGGGAGGCACCCACGATGGCATCAGCACCGGCTCCGCTGCGGCGTCGCCGGCTGACACCGCGGGCCGCGCCCGCCGGCGGCGGGACCTCTCGACATGTCGAGGTCCCGCCGTTCTCATGACCGGGGTCCTGACGACGGCCGAGGTGGCCGAGCAGGCCGGCGTGACCGCGGCGACCCTGCGCCGCTGGGTCCGCGAGGGCGTCGTCGCGCTCGACGCCGGCGGCTGGACGCCGGCGGCCGCCACCCAGGCGCGCATCGTGGCCCGGCTGCGCGCCCGCGGCCACTCGCTGGCCAGCATCCGCGACGCGGTCGCGGACGGGCGGCTCGCGTTCGGCGTCGTCGACGACCTGTTCGCCGCCCGCCAGGGCACCATCACGCTCGAGCATGCCGCGCGCGAGACCGGGCTCGAGCCCGCGCTGATCGAGCGGATCTTCCAGACCGTGGGGTTCAGCTCGGGGTGGCTCGATCATCTCACCCGGGAGGACCTGCGGTTCCTGCGCTCCGGCGCGTCGGTGCTGCGCGCCGGCCTCCCGCTGATCGCGTTCCTGCAGCTCGCGCGCGTCTACGGGCAGGCCATCGCCCAGGTCGCCGACGCCGAGGTGCGGCTCTTCCACCTCTACGTGCACGAGCCGCTCATGCGCGAGGGGGTCCGCGGCGCCGAGATGGCCGAGGCGATGGAGGGGCTGACCGCGGACACCCTGCCGCTCGCCTCACCGGCCATGGACTACCTGCACCAGCGCTACCTGCAGCACTTCATCGAGCAGGACGTGATCGGCCACATGGAGGCCGAGTCGGCGCCGGGCGAGCTCGACCTCGGCCGCCTGCGGGTGGCGATCGCGTTCGCGGACCTCGCCGGCTACACGCGCCTGACCGAGGAGGCGGGCGACGAGGAGGCGGTCAACGCGGTCGAGCGCTTCATCGAGTCGGTCGCGGCGACGCTGCCCGACGACGCGCGCGTGATCAAGACGATCGGCGACGAGGTGATGATCGTCGGCAGCGACGCCGGCGCGCTGACCGACTGGGCCGTCGGCTTCCAGGAGCAGCACGACCGCCGGCCGCTGCCGCGGATCGGTATCCACGTCGGGGAGTGCGTGTACCGCGACGGCGACTACTACGGGCGCGAGGTGAACCTGGCGGCGCGGGTGGCGGCGCGCTCGGGCGGCGGCGAGGTGCTGGTCACGCGGCCGGTGGTGGATGCCGCGGGCGGCCATCTCGAGTTCGAGCGCATCGGCGAGGTCCGCCTGAAGGGGTTCGCGGACGCGACCGAGCTCTTCCTGGCGGCGGCCGATGCGGGAGCGGGTCGGTGAGCGGGTGGCGGCGCGGGGCGTGTGCGGGAGCGGGCCGGTGAGCGATCTGCTGGCTCGGGTGCGCGCCGGCGGGCTGCTGGTCGCGGGCCGGCCGGTCGTGGTGCTGCTGTCGGGCGGGCGGGACTCGGTCTGCCTGCTCGACGTCGCCGTCGCGGTGGCGGGCGCGCCGGCGGTGAGCGCCCTGCACGTCGACTACGGGCTGCGCGCCGAGTCGGGCGCCGACGCGGCCCTGTGCCGCGACCTGTGCGAGCGGCTCGGCGTGGCGCTCGAGGTGGTGCGCGCGCCGGCACCCCCCGCCGGCGGGAACCTGCAGGCGTGGGCGCGGACCCTGCGCTACGAGCGGGCCGACGCGCTGGCGCAGGCGCGCGCCGCCGACGTCGCCGCCGGGCACACCGCGACCGACCAGGCCGAGACGATCCTCTACCGGCTGGCGTCCTCGCCTGGCCGGCGGGCGCTGCTGGGCATGGCGCCGCGCTCCGGCCGGCTCGTGCGCCCGCTGCTCGGCGTCACCCGCGAGGAGACCGCAGCCTGGTGTCGGGCGCGCGGGCTGCCCTGGTCGGAGGACGCGACCAACGAGGACACCCGCTTCGCCCGCAACCGCGTGCGCGCGACGCTGCTGCCGGCGCTGCGCGCGATCCATCCCGGCGCGGAGGCCAACGTCGTGCGCACCGCCGAGCTGCTGCGCGACGAGGCGGCGGTCCTGGACGCGGCCGTCGACGGCGTGCTCGAGGGCGGCGCATCGGTGCCGCTGGCCCGACTGCGCGCGGCCCCGCTCGCGCTGGCCCGGCTCGTCGTCGTGCGGCTGGCCGAGGACGCCGCCGGTGCGCTCGTGCCGCGGGCGGCCGCGCGGACGGAGGAGATCCTCGCCCTGGATCCCGCGCGGGCGTGGACCGCGCTCGACGTCGGCGACGGCGTGCGGGCGGTGGTCGAGCACGGGATCCTGCGCATGGAGCGGCGAGATCCCACCGAGGGCCTGCCGCCGGGCCCGTCTTCCCGACGCGCCCGGCGCCCGTAGACTGCGCGCGGATGCGCGACGCCCAGATCGGCGAGATCCTCGTCCAGCCCGACCAGCTGCAGCGCCGCGTACAGGAGCTCGGCGTCGAGATCACCGCCGACTACCAGGACCGCAACCCGCTGCTCATCGGCGTCCTCAAGGGGGCGATCTTCTTCCTGTCGGATCTCATGCGCGAGATCTCGTGCCCGTGCGAGGTCGACTTCATGGCGATCTCCTCCTACGGGTCGTCGACCGCGTCCAGCGGCGTCGTGCGGATCCTCAAGGACCTGGACGCGTCGATCGAGGGCCGGCACGTCCTCATCGTCGAGGACATCGTGGACTCGGGCCTCACGCTGCAGTACCTGATGCGCAACCTCGGCGCCCGCAACCCGGCCTCGCTGGAGGTCTGCGCCCTGCTGACCAAGCCCGAGCGCCGCAAGGTCAACCTGCCGATGCGCTACCTGGGCTTCGAGATCGCCGACCGCTTCGCCATCGGCTACGGCCTGGACTACCGCGAGCGCTACCGGAACCTCCCGTACGTCGCCGCGTTGGAGGACTGAGGTCCGGCCCGTCGGCTTCGATGGGGCGGAAACGCTCACCGCAAGCGGCAGATCGGCCGAATACGTGTTGGTAGCCTAAGTCCTCCGCCACCCCTCCGGGAAGCGAATCCCTTTCATGAGCAGGTTCTTCAAGAGCGCCGCCTTCCCCATCCTCATCGTGGTGGTGCTGGCCTTCTTCGCCCAGAAGCTGATCAGCCCGGGCACGCCCGAGCGCAACACGTCCTTCGCGGACTTCCAGCAGCAGCTCGCCGACGGGCAGATCGCCAAGGTGACGGTCAAGCAGAAGGACAACACCATGGAGGTCGAGCGCCGCGACAAGTCCAAGTACGAGGTGGGCTGGCCGACGGACTACGGCGCTGAGCTCATCGACAGCCTGACCGCGGCCAAGAAGGCCGGCAAGATCGACGACTTCACGGCACAGGGGACGAAGAGCAACGGCTGGTTGTCGCTGCTCACCTACGTCTTGCCGTTCCTGATCTTCATCGGGTTCTGGATCTTCTTGATGAACCAGGTCCAAGGCGGCGGGTCGAAGGTGATGTCCTTCGGCAAGTCGCGGGCCAAGCGCATGTCGGTGGACTCGCCGAAGATCACGTTCCGCGACGTGGCGGGCGCCGACGAGGCGGTCGAGGAGCTGCACGAGATCAAGGAGTTCCTCGAGAACCCGAAGAAGTTCCAGGCCCTCGGCGCGCGCATCCCGAAGGGGGTGCTGCTCTACGGGCCCCCGGGCACGGGCAAGACGCTGCTGGCGCGGGCGGTGGCGGGTGAGGCGGGGGTGCCGTTCTTCTCGATCTCGGGGTCGGATTTCGTGGAGATGTTCGTCGGGGTGGGGGCGTCGCGGGTGCGCGACCTGTTCGAGCAGGCCAAGCAGAACTCGCCGTGCATCATCTTCATGGACGAGATCGATGCGGTCGGGCGTCATCGTGGTGCCGGGTTGGGTGGCGGGCATGATGAGCGTGAGCAGACGCTCAATCAGCTGTTGGTCGAGATGGACGGGTTTACGATGACCGACAACATCATCTTGATCGCGGCGACCAACCGGCCCGACATTTTGGATCCGGCGTTGTTGCGTCCGGGCCGCTTCGACCGCCAGATCGTCGTCGACCGCCCGGACCGCAAGGGCCGCGCGAAGATTCTCGAGGTCCATACGCGGGGCAAGCCGTTGGCCAAGGAGATCGACGTCGACGCGTTGGCGGGTCAGACGCCGGGCTTTACGGGGGCGGATCTGGCGAACCTGGTCAATGAGGCGGCGTTGTTGTCGGCCCGTAACGGCAAGCGTGAGATCACCCAGTTGGAGTTGGAGGAGGGGATCATGCGGGTGATCGCGGGGCCGGAGAAGAAGACGCGGGTGATGAGCGAGAAGGAGCGGTTGATCACCGCCTATCACGAGATGGGCCACGCGATCGTGGGCCACGTCCTCGAGTTCGCCGACCCGGTCCACAAGGTCAGTGTGGTCTCGCGTGGTCAGGCGTTGGGGTACACGATCTCGATGCCCCAGGAGGATCGCTTTTTGACCACGCGGGCGGAGTTGCAGGACACGATGGCGATGACGCTGGGGGGTCGGGCGGCGGAGGAGATCGTCTTTGATGAGATCACCACGGGGGCGTCGAATGATTTGGAGAAGGTGACGCAGACGGCCAAGCAGATGGTCATGCGCTTTGGGATGAGCGACAAGCTCGGCCCGCGCGTGTTCGGGCATGATCATGGTCAGCCGTTTTTGGGGCGCGAGTTCAGCTCGGAGCCGGATTACAGCGATGAGATCGCGCGCGAGATCGATGACGAGATCCGCCGCATCGTCGAATCCGCCCACCAACGCGCTACCGACATCCTGGTCGAGCACCGAGCCGTGCTCGAGGCCGGAGCGGCCGCGCTGATGCGCCGCGAGACCATCGATCGCGACGGGCTCGAGCAGCTTTTCGCTTTCCACAACACAGATGGGAAAACGGGGCAAATTGCTACGGTTCCCGGGTGACCGTCGTTCAACCATCTCCCGCCGCCACGTCGACCCGACTCGACGAAAAGCTCGAAGGCGTCTACGACACGCTGCTGCGCCGCAACCCCGGCGAGCAGGAGTTCCACCAGGCGGTCCGGGAGGTGCTCGAGACCGTCGGCCCCGTCGTGGCCAAGCATCCCGAGTACGTCGAGGCCAAGCTGCTCGAGCGCATCTGCGAGCCCGAGCGCCAGATCATCTTCCGCGTCCCCTGGAGCGACGACCGCGGCGAGGTCCACATCAATCGCGGCTACCGGGTCGAGTTCAACAGCGCCCTGGGCCCGTACAAGGGCGGGCTGCGCTTCGACTCCTCGGTCAACGCGAGCATCATCAAGTTCCTCGGCTTCGAGCAGGTGTTCAAGAACGCGCTGACCGGGATGCCGATCGGCGGCGCGAAGGGCGGCGCCGACTTCGACACCAAGGGTCGATCCGCGGCCGAGATCATGCGCTTCTGCCAGTCGTTCATGACCGAGCTGCACCGCCACATCGGCGAGCACACCGACGTGCCGGCCGGCGACATCGGCGTCGGCGAGCGCGAGATCGGCTTCATGTTCGGGCAGTACAAGCGGATCACCAACCGCTACGAGTCCGGCGTGCTGACCGGCAAGGGCCTGGCGTGGGGCGGCGCGCGGGTGCGCAAGGAGGCCACCGGCTACGGCTGCGTCTACTTCGTAGCCGAGATGCTGGCCACCCGCGACGCGTCCTTCGACGGGCGCGACGTGGTGGTGTCGGGCGCGGGCAACGTCGCGATCTACGCCATCGAGAAAGCCCAGCAGCTCGGCGCCAACGTCATCGCCTGCTCGGACTCCACCGGCTACATCCACGACCCGCGCGGCATCGACGTCGAGTTGCTCAAGCAGGTCAAGGAGGTCGAGCGCACGCGGCTGATCGAGTACGCGCACCGGCGCGGCGATCATGTTCGCCACGTGCCGGGGGCGAGCGTCTGGGAGGTCCCCTGCCACGTCGCGCTGCCGTGCGCGACGCAGAACGAGCTGACCGCGCGCGACGCCCGCCGGCTCGTCGACGGCGGCGTGATCGCCGTGGGGGAGGGGGCGAACATGCCCTGCACGCCCGACGCGATCGCGCTGATGCGCACGGCGGGGGTGGCCTTCGCGCCGGGCAAGGCGGCCAACGCCGGCGGCGTGGCGACCAGCGCGCTCGAGATGCAGCAGAACGCCTCGCGCGATTCGTGGACGTTCGAGCACACCGAGCAGCGGCTGGTGGAGATCATGCGCGACATCCACGACTCGATCGAGCAGACCGCCGAGGAGTTCGGGATGCCGGGCGACTACGTGGCGGGCGCGAACATCGCCGGCTTCGTGCGGGTCGCGGACGGGATGCTGGCGCTCGGGCTGGTCTGAGGCGGAGGCGCGGCGTGCCCCCGTGGCGCGATCCGCCGGCCCGGCCGGCGCGCGTCAGGCGGCGGCCTGCTCGGCCAGCAGGCCCCGGACGTCGATGAGGCAGCCTGCCTCGTCGGGGTCCTGGGCCACGAAGCCCGCGAGCTCGGTCTCGGGCTCGATCGTCTCCAGCATGCCGCGCGTGATCCCGCGGTGCAGCCCGCAGACGACGGACGCGCGCTCGTGCACCAGGTCGCGGTACGGGCAGTTGCCCAGGCAGTAGGTCACCTCGCCGGGCCGCTCAGGGTCCTCGACGCGGCGGGGAGCGAAGCCCATCGTGGTCAGCACGGCGTGCATGCGCTCGTCGGGCGTGGCCGAAGGATCGGGCGGCGGCAGGCGGCGGCCGATCTCACGCCCGGCGGCCTCGACCTGGCCGGCGTCCATCCCGCTCACGGCGATCACCTCCAGCAGCAGGCGGCCGAGGTCGACGTAGCCGGTCGGCGGCTCACCGCCGGGCTGCGCATCGGGGCTGATCGCCCAGCGGTCGCGGGGTCGCCCGCGCGGCCGGCGCTCGCGCTCGCGCTCGACCAGGCCCGCCTCGTGCAGGGCCTCGAGATGCAGACGCACCCCGTTGGGGTGCAGCCCGAGCTCCTGGGCCAGCTCGTCGGTGCCGGCCGGCCGCCGCAGCTCTTCGAGGAGGGCGAACAGGCGCGCCCGGGTGGGTTGGGAGAGAGCGTCGCGCGTCGGCGTGGGAACGTCCACCCTGCGAGTTTACACACGGAGCTTGTGCAATCAAAGCGGTGCGCGCCCGCAGGCCGCGGGCTCGCCCGACATCCGGGACGAGCCCGCGGCACCAGGGTCGGCGCTAGTGGCCCCGTTCCGCAACCATCGACCCGAAATGGGGGCCGATGACTACGAGACGAGCCACTAGGCGGCCGCCGAGCGGCCGATGCGCACGCGCCATACCTGCGGGCCCTCTTCGAGGTAGTCCCACGTGAACTGGCCGGCGTGCTCGGCCTCGAACTGGTAGCGCAGCGGCTTGGGGTCGTGGTCGTTGACGAGCACGAAGCCGGCCCCGGGCGCGAGCGCCTCCCAGGTGTCGAAGATCAGCGTGTGGCGCCGGGCGGGCGGCTCCTGGCGGACGTCGAGCTGCTGATCGGTGGCGGACATGGTCCGTTCCTCCTGACGTTGTTTTTCCTACTGCACCTGTGAAAATATCCGGTCATGACCACGGCCCGCAAGAGCACTTGCCTCGCCCGCCGGCGTGAGCGGGCGGGCGACCATCCCCTCCCCGCCTACCGAAGGGAAGCCCCATGACCCTGATCGAGCCCACCGACACGCTGGCCGACCTGGTCGTCGAGCAGCCCGGTCGCGCGCGCCTGTTCGAGCAGCTGCAGCTCGACTACTGCTGCGGCGGCACGCGGACGCTCGCCGACGCGTGCGCCCAGCGCGGTCTGGACACGGACACGGTGGCGACGCTGATCGTCGCCACTGACGCCGAGCCCGACCGCGCGCGCGAGCCGCACGACGTCACCAGGGCCTCGATCGGCGACCTGTGCGACCACATCGTCACCGCCCACCACGACCAGATGCGCCGTGAGCTGCCGGTGATCGCCGACCTCACCGCTACGGTCGTGCGGGTCCACGGCGTCCAGCACCCCGAGCTGCTCGACCTGCAGCGGGTGTTCACCTCGATGAGCGCCGATCTCGAGGCCCACATGGCCCTCGAGGAGGACACGCTGTTCCCGGCGTGCCGGGCCACCGAGGCCGGCACGATGCGCGGCGTCGACGACGAGCTGCTGGCCGAGCACGAGGCCGATCACGTGGAGGTCGGCCAGGCGCTCGCGGCGCTGCGCGAGCTGTCCGGCGGCTACGGCGCCAAGCGGGCGCTGTGCGGGACGCACCGGGCGCTGCTCGAGTCGCTGTCCGAGCTGGAGCTCGACCTGCACCAGCACGTGCACGAGGAGAACAACATCCTGTTCCCGCGCGTGCGGGCGGCGACGGCGAGATAGGCCGGGCCGTCGTCAGAACCGCAGCCCGGCGGAGCCGACCGCGCGGACGGCGAGCACGACCACCCGCGCGGCGACGATCGCCGCCGCGACGGCCAGCGCGACCCGCGCCGCGGTCGCCGCCCCGTCGAGCCCGCTCGCGCGTGCGACGGCCAGCGCCGCCACCGCGGCGCAGGCCAGCCCGACGAGCGCGCGGTCGCGGCCGGGGGTGGCGGCGGGCATCGCCCCGGCCAGCCTGCGCACCCGGTGCAGGACGGTCAGCAGGTGCAGCAGGGACCCCGCGACGGTCATGCCGATCCAGCCCGCGACGAGCAGGATCGCCAGCACCGACCGGGCGCGGCCCTCGAGCGGCGCGTAGGGGCCGTCGGCCACGACCACGGCGACCGCCGCCAGCAGGCCGGCGACGAGGAAGGCCTGGCCGGCACCGACCATCCGGGCCGGCAGGCTCAGCGGCCGCGATGCCGCGCGCAGGCCCTCGACGACGTTGATCGCCAGCAGCACCGCGCCGCCGGCGAGCGCGACCCAGCCGGCGGCCAGCAGGGCGCCGGCGTCGAACGCGGCGCCGAACGCGAGCAGCATGACGCCGCCCAGCCAGGCGCCGAACGTCGGCGGCTGCAACCGGGGCCGGCGCAGCCGCGTCTGCGTCAGCGACGGATAGAAGGTATGCAGCGTCCCGACGATCGCCGCGCCCAGCCAGCCGGCGAGGTTGAGGGCGAGATGCGCGCCGAGCAGGCTCCCGTGCGGCCACGAGACCCCGCGCGCCATGGCGACGCCCACGAGCGCGCCGACGCCCAGGCACCCCGCGCAGGCGTAGTACCAGCGCACCGCCCAGCGCGCGTGCTGCAGCGATCTGCGCTCGAGCAGCCACAGCGACGCGCCGAACAGCCCGAGCGAGACGAGGATCGCCAGCGCGCCGACGTCGGTCAGCCCCGTGAGCCGCGCGGGGATGCCGACGGCGACCAGCACCGTCCCGGCCGTCCACAGTCCGAGCTGCGCCCGGGCCAGCTTGCGCGCGGGCGGGTCGGTGGCGAGGAAGGCGGTGGTGAAGAACTGGGCCGCGCCGAGCACGAGCAGCGAGACGCCGCCCAGGAACGCGAGGTGCAGCGCCAGCCAATGGCCCCACCACGGCAGCGCGCCCGCGGTGTCGAGCACGCCGACCACGCCCGCGGCGACGAGGAAGCCGATTCCCACGACGAAGAAGCCGCCGAGGAGGTCGGTGGGGCGCAGGCCGCCGGGGGGCAGCGGACGTGCGCGGCGCCGGCAGCTCCGGGGCGTCTCTTGGACGGTCATTGGCCTGTAGTTTTTCACACGCGCGGTTTGAGAACTCCGGCGGCACGAGGAGAACCCCGCGGCGCGAGTGATAGGTTTCCCGGCCGTGGAGAAACGATCTTGCGCAGCCTATGTCGTGGGTGCGGCGATGGCGGTGGGCGTCACGCTCGCCGTTGCCGCGCCCGCCTACGCCGGCACGCTCCTGCCCGAACGAGGCGGCTCGCCCAACGCTGACCGCACCGCCTCCCTGTACACCGTCGTCCTGGTCTTGGCCGGCATCGTCTTCGTCGGCGTCGTCGCCGCGCTCGGCTACGCCCTCTGGCGCTATCACGAGCGCCGCAACAAGGTCGCGGCGCAGATCCACGGCCACACACGGCTGGAGATCGGCTGGACGCTCGCCGCCACCGCGCTGATCGTCTTCCTCGCCGTGTTCTCGCTGACCAAGCTCGCCTCGATCGACGACCCCGACACCGCCGCCGCCTCGCCCGCCGCCGTCCAGGCCGGCATCGTCAAGCCCGGCGAGGGCCAGTCCCTGAACATCGACGTCGTCGGGATGCAGTACGTCTGGCTGTACCGCTATCCGGGCGGGGCCTACTCCTACACCGAGATGGTCGCTCCCACCGGGGTGACGGTGAAGCTCAACATCACGTCGCAGGACGTCGCGCACTCCTGGTGGATCCCCAAGCTGGGGGGCAAGTTCGACGCGATCCCTGGCTACACGCACCAGACGTGGTTCCGCATCACCAAGCCCGGGGTCTACCGGGGGCAGTGCGCGGAGCTGTGCGGGCGCAACCACGCGAACATGCTGGCCCAGGTCCGCGCCGTCCCGCCTGATGAGTACGTCGCGTGGATCCAGCGCCAGAAGCAGCAGCTTGCCGCGGCCGAGGCCGCCCGCAAGCGCGACGCCGCCAAGTTCGAATCACAACAGGGAGCCGGTTGATGGCGATCATCGAGGGAACCGCGACCCGCCCTGCGGTCAGCCCGCCCACCATCAAGACCGACCGCATGACGCGGCCGCGCCGGCCCGCCTGGGTCGAGTGGGTCACGACCACCGACCACAAGCGCATCGGGATCCTCTACCTGGCCACCGCGATCGCGTTCTTCCTGGTCGGCGGCGTCGAGGCGCTGATGATGCGCACGCAGCTCTCCCGGCCCGGCAACGACGTGCTGACGCCCGAGATCTACAACCAGGTCTTGACGATGCACGGCACGACGATGGTCTTCCTCTTCCTCATGCCGTTGTGGGCCGGCTTCGCCAACTACTTCGTCCCGCTGCAGGTCGGCGCCCGCGACATGGCCTTCCCGCGCATGAACGCGCTGTCGTACTGGCTGTTCCTCGCCGGCGGCGTCGTCTTCTACGCGACGCTGTTCTTCTCACCGCCCGAAGCGGGCTGGACCGCGTACACGCCGCTGTCCACCGGCCCGTACATCCCCGGCAACGGCACCGACGCGTGGATCTTCCTCATCCACCTCACGGGCACGAGCTCGATCCTCGGCGCGATCAACATCACGGTGACGATCTCGAACATGCGCGCGCGGGGCATGGGCTGGGGGCGCGTGCCGCTGTTCTGCTGGTCGCTGGTCGCCCAGGCGATCATGATCCTGCTCACGCTGCCGGTCGTCGCGGCGGCGGTGACGATGATGCTCACCGACCGCCACTTCGGCACCTGCTTCTTCGAACCGACGTGCGGCGGCTCGGCGATGCTCTACCAGCACCTGTTCTGGTTCTTCGGGCACCCCGAGGTCTACATCATGATCCTGCCCGCGTTCGGCGCGATCTCGGAGATCCTGCCCGTCTTCGCGCGCAAACCGATCTTCGGCTACAAGGCGATCGCGGCCTCGAGCGTCGGCATCGCGTTCCTGTCGATGCTCGTCTGGGCCCACCACATGTTCGCGACGCCGATGGCCACGGCCGCGCTGGCGTTCTTCATGTTGTCGTCGATGTTGATCGCGATACCCACGGGGGTGAAGATCCTCAACTGGGTAGCGACGCTGTTCCACGGCTCGATCAATGCGTCCACGCCGCTGTACTTCGCCGCCGGCTTCCTCGTGCTGTTCACGCTCGGTGGCATCACCGGCGTGATGCTGGCGATCTTCCCGATCGACCGCCAGGTGCACGACACGTACTTCGTCGTGGCGCACTTCCACTTCGTGCTGGTCGCGGGGTCGGTGTCCGCTGTGATGGCCGCGCTCTACTACTGGTTCCCCAAGATGACCGGCCGCCGGCTCAACGAGACGCTGGGCAAGTGGTCGTTCTGGCTGCAGTTCATCGGCTTCCTCGGGACGTTCCTCATCCAGCACTCGCTCGGGCTGTCGGGCATGCCGCGCCGTATCTACACCTACGGCTCGGACATGGGGTGGGGGACCGACAACCTCATCTCGACCATCGGGTCCTACATCCTCGGCATCGGCGTCGTGCTGACCGTGATCAACGTGCTGTGGACCCTGTCGCGCCGCCGCGCTCCGCGCGTCGGGCCCGACCCGTGGCGCGGCAACACGCTCGAGTGGCTGACGCCGTCGCCGCCGCCGGCGCACAACTTCGACGTCGTGCCGGTGGTGCGCTCGCTCGAGCCGATGAAGGACGCCCGCCGCCGCGTCGCCGAGCTGACGGAGCGCGAGACCGAGACCGTGAGCGTGAGATGAGCCACGGCGTCGCGCTCGCAGTGGGCCTCCACGTCGTCGCGATGGTCGCCGGCGCAGGCCTTTGGTCATGGCGCTGCGTGGTGGCGGCGCCGAGGAGCCTCACGAGCGCGGCGATAGTGGTCCCGGCGGTCCGCCGCCGCCCCCGTCCTCGCCGCGGCCGCGCGGCGGCCCCGCTTCCCCGACGCGCGGCCCGCCCGCGTACGCCTGCGCGGCCCGGTCCGCCTGGCGCGGCTGCTGCCCGCGCCGGCCCGTCGCCGCGCGCATCCGCCGACGCCCGCTCGCCCGCGCGCGCCGGTACGCAGCGGCCCCACGCAACCACCATCCTCGAACCAGATCGGACACCGACCATGACCTACGTCATCAACGAGCCGTGCTGCGGCACGAAGGACACCTCGTGCGTCGAGGTGTGCCCCGTCGACTGCATCCATCCCACCCCAGACGAGCCGGACTTCGAGCAGCACGACCAGCTCTACATCGATCCCGAGGAGTGCATCGACTGCGACGCCTGCGTCGAGGCGTGCCCGGTCGACGCCATCACCCCCGAGGACATGGTGCCGCCCGAGTGGCAGCGGTTCATCGAGCTCAACGCCGACTACTACCGCAAGTCGCGCGTCTGAGCTGATCCACCCTCGCGCGCCTACAGTGGGGATCGATGTGCGCATTGGTCCCCATGGAGACCCGGCCGCGACCGGTCGACGATGGACCGGTCATGCCCGGATCCGGCCGTCGTCCCGATGAGTCCACGCGCCCGCCGCGCAGCGCCGCGGTCTCGATGTTCTGGGCCATCGTGCTCGTCAACGTCGCGGTCCTCGGCGTCAGCGCCGTCCTGCTCATCGTCACCCCGGTGCGCATCACGCCGAAGATCGCCGCGGTGGAGGTGGCGATCGTCGTCGCGGGCTTCTTGGCCATGGCGGCGATCAGCCTGCTGCTGCTGCGTGGCGTGCTGGCTCCGGTGCGCCGGCTGGCCGCGGTCATGGCCGAGATCGACCCGGCGAGCCCCGGCCGCCGCCTGGACGAGAGCGAGGCCCGCTACGGCGAGGTCATCACGGTCGCGCACGCGTTCAACGCGATGCTCGACCGGCTCGAGGACGAGCGGCGGGCCAGCAGCCGCCGCGCGGTCGAGGCGCAGGAGGCCGAGCGGATCCGGATCGCCCGCGAGCTGCACGACGACATCGGCCAGACGCTGACCGCCACCGCGATCGAAGCCGAGCGCGCGGCCGGCGCCGGCACCGACGAGCGCTCCGAGGCGCTGCGCCGGGCCGCCACCGCGGTGCGCGAGAGCCTCGACGACGTCCGCCGCATCGCGCGCGAGCTGCGCCCCGAGGCGCTCGACGACCTCGGCCTCGTCAACGCGCTGATCTCGCTGTGCCGCCGGGTCAGCGCGCAGAGCGGGGTGCGGGTCGCCATCCACGCCGCCGAGTCGCTGCCGCCGCTGCCGCCGGAGACCGAGGTCGTCGTCTACCGCGTCGCGCAGGAGAGCCTGACCAACGTGATCCGCCACTCCGGCGCGCGCACCGCCGACGTGGCGCTGGACGCCGGCGACGGCGGCCTGACGCTGACCGTCCGCGACGACGGCGCCGGCCTGGCCCCCGGTGGCGACTCCGAGCGCGGCACCGGCATCGCCGGCATGCGCGAGCGGGCGCTGCTCGCCGGCGGGCGCCTGGCGCTGCGCTCGCGGTCCGGCCTGGGGACGGAGGTCGAGCTGCGCATCCCGCTGGCGGAGACGGCGTGCCCGTCCCGCTGAAGACCCGCATCCTGCTCGCCGACGACCACGCCGTGGTCCGCGGCGGCCTGCGCCTGGTGCTCGACGCCGAGCCCGACCTCGAGGTCGTCCACGAGGCCTCCGACGGCGCGCAGGCCGTCGAGCTCGGTCTGCGCGAGGACGTCGACCTGGCGATCCTCGACGTGTCGATGCCGCGGATGACCGGGCTCCAGGCGGCGCGCGAGCTGTCCCAGCGCCGGCCCGACCTGCGCATCCTCATGCTCTCGATGCACGACAACGAGCAGTACTTCTTCGAGGCGCTGAAGGCCGGCGCGTCGGGCTACGTGCTCAAGACGGCGGCGAACGCGGACTTCGTGGAGGCGTGCCGGGCGACGATGCGCGGCGAGCCGTTTCTGTACCCGTCCGCCACCGTCGCCCTGATCCGCGACTACCTCGAGCGCGCCCGCCGCGGCGAGGAGACGCCGACCGACCCGCTCACGCCGCGCGAGCTCGACGTCCTCAAGCTCATCGCCGAGGGCCACACGAGCGAGGAGATCGCCGCCATGCTGTTCATCAGCAAGAAGACGGTCGATCGCCACCGGGCCAACATCCTCGAGAAGCTCGGGATGCGCAACCGCGTCGAGCTCACGCGCTACGCCATCCGCCGCGGGCTCGTCGAGCCCTGACGGCCCGCGTCGCCGGGCGGTGCCGCGCCCGGCCGGGCGTCGGGCCGCGGCTGGGCCCGGCGCGCGGCGGCGGCTCGGGTGCGCTCGAGCACCATCTCGCTGAGCAGGCGGTCGGTCTCCCAGTGGCGGGGGCCGGATCTCCGGGCGCCCATCTCAGAGCCTCTCTCGCACGCGCCGGACCGGGAAGCCGCCGTCGACGATCTCGAGCAGACGCCCGATCGTCGCGGCGCCGATCCCGGTCGCGATCAGCAGTGCGCCGAAGACGGCGTGGGTCGCCGCCCCGTCGCCCCGAAGAACGACCATGACTCCGAGTCCGGTGAGCGCCAGCGTGGCCATGCCCCGGACGATGACCGCGATCTCTCGCATCGGTCCCTCCTGCGCGGCCGTCGATGAGATGCGCCGGCGGAGTGGCCGCGCCTCACGCCGCGCCCGATACGTCACCGTGCCGCAGCGTGGCCGCCGCGGCCATGGGGGCCACTGACCATTTCGCGGTGGTGGTTGCGCCCCAGGCCGCGGCGGGTGGCCCGCGGCGGCGCCGTCGCGCACCCGGCCGTTGCGCGCGACCGCCTCGAACTATTTTCCCTCCAGCCCTGTGTAAAATCTCCGCTGGATGATCGCCCTACCGTTGAGCGCCGTCGACGGGACCACGTTTGCGGCCTTCGCGGCGCTGCTCGGCGCGTCCGTATGGCTCGGTGGATTCGTGGCCATCGTCGTGGTGGCGCGGGTCGCGCGCGCCCAGCTCGAGCGGCCCGCCCAGGTGGCGTTCTTCCGCGCGCTCGGCCGGCGCTACCTCAGCGTGGGGGTCGGGGCGCTGGCGGTCGCCTTCGCGGGCGGCGCCGTGCTGCTCGCCGGCCGGCCCTGGGACACGGCGTCGCTGCTGGCGGTCGTGTGCGCGACGGCGATCGTGCTCGTGACCGCGGCCGGGGTGGTGCAGGCCCGCGGGATGACCCGCCTGCGCGCCCGTGCGGTGCGCGCGCCCGGCGACGCGAGGCTCGCCGACGCCGTCCGGCGCGGAGCGGCGCGCGCCCGGGCGCTGCGTGCGGCCATCGGCGTGCTCAGCCTCGTCCTGCTGTTCGTCGCCGCCGCGCTCGCCACCTGACGAGTGGGCGACGCACGACCCGAGCATGGGGGTCGGACCCCATAGCACTCGCCTGCCCGCTGCACGACGATCGCAGGCATGCCCACCCTGCTGATCCGCTGCTCGCTCCACGCCCGCTTGTCGGAGGACGAGTTTCGCGACTGGGTCCACGGGCGGCGCAGGGAGCTCGTGCTGGAGCCGGCGATCGCGGACGTCGAGGCGGCGCCGCTCGACGGGGCGACGTGGGTCGTCGGCCTCGAGGTGTCGTCGCCGGCGGCCGAGACGGACGACGCCGTGACCGAGCTGATCTCCGACCTGCGGCTGCTGGGGCTCGATCCGATCGTGTTCCGCCCCGACGGCGCGATCGCGCTGGCGCGCGACCACGCCTAACCGCGCCACGGCCGGTCAGTCGTTGAAGAACCGGCCCTCGGTGACCTCGACGACATACCCCGCGCGGATCGCGAAGTCGCCGAAGCGCTCCCCCGGCTCGCGCTCGCGGGCGTAGTGGCCCAGCGTCGTGTCGAGGGCCTCGAGGATCGCGCTCTCGCCGACGTTCTCGAGGTACATCTTGTTCAGGCGCTGGCCGTGGAAGCCGCCGCCGAGGTACAGGTTGTACTTGCCCGGGGCGCGGCCGGTCAGGCCGATCTCGGCGATGTAGGGGCGCGCGCAGCCGTTCGGGCAGCCGGTCATGCGGATCGTGATGGGGTCGTCCTCCAGGCCGTGGGTGGCCAGGAGGCCCTCGATCTTCGTGACGAGGTCGGGCAGGTAGCGCTCGCTCTCGGCCATCGCCAGGCCGCACGTCGGCAGCGCGACGCACGCCATCGAGTTCAGCCGCAGCCCGCTGCGGCTCTCGAACTCGTCGAGCCAGTACTCGGCGAGGAGCTGGTCGATCCCGGGGCGCTCGCCCGGCTCGACGTCGGAGATGATGAGGTTCTGGTTCGGGGTGATCCGGAACGTGCCGGTGTGGACCTCGGCGATGGCGCGCAGCCCGTCGAGCATCGGGCGGTCCGGGGTGTTGACGATCCGGCCGTTCTCGATGAACAGCGTGCAGTGCTCGCGGCCGTCCTCGCCGGTCGTCCAGCCGAGCGGGTCGCCGTTGGACGTGAAGCGGTAGGGCTCGGCCGGCGCCAGCGCGAACCCGAGCCGCCGCTCGATCTCGTCCGTGATCCAGTCGAGCCCCTTGTCGTCGATCGTGTACTTGAAGCGCGCGTGGGCGCGGTCCACACGGTCGCCGTAGTCGCGCTGGACGGACATGACCGCGTCGATCGTCTCGATCAGCCGGTCGGCCTCGATGTAGCCGATGACGCTGCCCAGGCGCGGGTAGGTCGCCGGCGCCTGGTCGGTGCGGCCGAGGCCGCCGCCGATGGCCACGTTGAAGCCCTGCAGCTCGCCGTCGCGGGCGATCGCGATGAACCCGAGATCCTGGCTGTAGACGTCGATGTCGTTGCTGGGCGGGATCGCGAAGCCGATCTTGAACTTGCGCGGCAGGTAGGTGCGCCCGTAGAACGGCTCCTCGGGGCCGTCCTTGTGCTGGCGCTCCGCGCCGTACCAGATCTCGCTGTAGGCGCCGGTCTTGTGCGTGGCGTGGTCGCTGGCCTGCTTGGCCAGCACGTAGACCTGCCCGTGCAGCTTCGACAGGTTCGGGTTGACCGTGCACATCACGCCGCGGGTGTCGTCGCCGCAGGCGGCCTTCGTGTCGAGCAGCACGTCGCGCAGGCCCTGGATGACCGTGCGCAGGTCGTGCTTGGAGACCCGGTGCAGCTGCCAGGTCTGCCGGGTCGTCAGCCGCAGCGTCTCCCCGGCGTAGCGGCGCCCCAGGTCGTCGAGCTTGAGCCACTGGCTCGGGCTGCAGACGCCGCCCGGCAGGCGCACGCGGGCCATGAACGAGAAGGCCGGCTCGAGCTTCTGGCGCCGGCGCTCGTCGCGGATGTCGCGGTCGTCCTGCTGGTAGATCCCGAAGAACTTCATGAGCTTGGCGTCCTCGGCCGCCACCGCCGCAGTGACCTCCTCGACCAGGCTCTCCTGGATCGTGCCGCGCAGATGGTCGCTGTCGGCCTTGAGCATCTCGTCCGGCCCGAGCTGGTCGAGCGGCTGGGAGAGATCGCGGCTGCGGTCGGGCTGGGTCTTGGCGTCCATCAGGTCTCCATCAGTACACGTCGAGGCGGTAGCGGCGGTCGCGCTTGAGCTCGGCCAGGTACGCGTCCGCGCCGTCGCGATCGAGGCCACCGTGCTCGGCGACGATGTCGACGAGCGCGCGATGGACGTCGGGGGCCATGTTCGCCGCGTCGCCGCACACGTACAGCCACGCGCCGTCCTCCAGCCACCCGTAGACGTCGCGGCCCTGACGGCGCAGCCGGTCCTGGACGTAGGTCTTGGGCGCGGCGTCGCGCGAGAACGCGAGGTCGAGGCGGCTCAGCACGCCGCCCTTGAGCAGGTCCTGCCACTCGACCTGGTAGAGGAAGTCGCTGCGGAAGTTGCGCTCGCCGAAGAACAGCCAGGAGGGGCCCCGCGCGCCCCGCGCCTCGCGCTCCTGCATGAACGCGCGATACGGCGCGACCCCGGTGCCGGCGCCGATCATCACCACCGGCGTGTCGTCGTCGGGCAGGTGGAAGTGGTCGTTGGCCTGGATGTAGACGGGGACGGTCGCGTCGGGGTCGGTGAGCTCGGCGAGGTGCCCCGACGCCACACCGGTACGCGGCCGGCCGTGCAGCTCGTAGCGCACGGTGCTGACGGTGAGGTGCACCTCGTCGGGCGCGGCGGCGAGGCTCGACGCGATCGAGTACAGCCGCGGCTGCAGCGGCCGCAGGCCGGCGACGAACCGGTCCGGCTCGATGCCGGGCGCCGGGAAGCGCTGCACGATGTCGAGGACGTGATGGCCCTGCAGGAACGCGGTGCGGGCCCGGCCTGATCGGCCGCGCGCAGCGCCTGGAGCTCGGCGGCCCCGGTCAGCTCCGCCCAGTGGTCGAGGAACCGCGGAGTCGCGGCGGTGATCTCGAACGTGCCGGCCAGCGCTTCGCCGAGCGTGGTCTCCTCCTGCTTGACCGTCACCGTCGCGTCGGCGGACAGGTCCAGCTCCTCCAGGAGCGCGGCGACGAGCGCGGGGTCGTTGCGCGCCACGACCCCCAGCGCGTCGCCGGGCTCGTAGGTCAGGCCGGAGTCCTCGAGCGACAGCTCGACGTGGCGGGTCTCCTTCGTCGAGCCGCGGCCGGTCAGCACGATGTTCTCGACGACCGCAGCCGTGAACGGGTGCTTCTTGTCGAACACGGCGCGCGGGACGGCGACGCCGTTGCGCGCGGGGACCGCGGCGGCGCTCACGCCCGCCGTCTGCTCGTCCGGCACGATCAGGCCCGCGACGTCGACGATCCAGCCGGCCGCCGCGTCCTCGTAGTCGACGTCGCAGTCGACGCGGTCGGCCAGGCGCTGCGCGCCCAGCTCCGCGAGGCGCTCGTCGACCCGCTTGCCCGCGCCGCAGTACTCCTCGTAGGTCGAGTCGCCCAGCGCCAGGACGGCGAAGCGCACGTCGGGCAGCTTGGGCGCCTTGCGGCCCTCGAGGAACTCGAAGAAGCCCACGGCCGTCTGCGGCGGATCGCCCTCGCCGTGCGTGCTGGTGATCACGAGCAGGTCCTGCTCGTCGCGCAGGGCGCGCGGCTTGTAGTCGCCCATGTCGACGACGCGCGGCTCGACGCCCTGGGCCCGGACGGCATCGGCCAGCGATGCGGCCAGCTCCTTGCCGTTGCCGGTCTCGCTGCCGAACAGGATCGTCACGAGCCGCGTTGCGGGGAGCGGTGCGGCCGGCGCCGCGTGGTGCGCCGCGTCCGGTCCGCCATCCGGGAGCGCGAGCACGCCGGCGCGGGCCTGATGGCTCAGGCCGGCGAAGTAGCCGCTCATCCAGATCGCTTGCTCGTAGTCCAGCGACTGGGCGAGCCCAGCCGCCTGCTCCAGCTGGTCGGCCGTGAGCATCGAGCCCGCAAGCCCCAGCTCGGTCATGGTCGGCCCGCTCGCCACCAGGATGCCGCTCGCCGCATTCGTTCGTTCCTTCGGTTCGTCGACTCACTCATGAAGCGACGCGCCACAGCGACCGCCGCGGGCGGATCGTACCACGTATATACCCGAAATCGGATCGGGTTTTATGCCTGCGCCGGCCCCTGACCGGCTACCGGGTCACCCGGCTGGCGCGGTCACACGAGGAGGTTCGCCGGGCTCTCGACGGCCGCGATGCGCAGGGAGCGCTGCCGCCCGCCGGGCAGCGTGATCTCGAGCTCGTCGCCGGCGGCGCGCCCGAGGATGGCCTGGCCGACCGGCGAGGCGGCGGACACGGTCCCGGCCTTGGCGCCGTCGTGCCAGGCGACCATCTCGTACTCGAGTCTCGCGCCGCTGCGCAGGTCCTCGAGCACGATCTTCGCGCCGATGGTGACGATGTCCTCGCCGGTCGGCTCGTCGTCGAGCACCGTCGCCTGATGCAGCAGCGTCGACAGGGCGGCGATCCGCGCTTCGATGATGGCCTCGTCGTCGCCGATCGCCAGCTGCGCGTCCTCGTCGGCCTGGGCGACGTCGAGCGCGTCACGACGCCGCTCGCGGAACTCGCGCTCCTTGAGCGACCGCAGCCGCTCGATCTCGGCCGCGAGGATCTCCGCTCCGCGCGTGGTGAGCACCGGACGGGTGGCGTTGACGTGCGCGACCTGACCTGCAGAAGCGGCGACGGCGCCGCGAGCCGCGGCGCCGTCGGCGGAAAGACGGTTGACCATGCTCCGATGATCGCCCACCCCGTGGCACTCCGGAATGGGGTCTTCTGACCATCTACCCCCGACGCAGGACCAGCAGGCCGTCGCCGGGGCGCAGCACGGCGGCCTCGGGGTCGAGCATGTCGAACTCCTCGCCGCCGCGCGACATCGCCAGCGGCACCATGCGCTGGTCGAGCAGCGCGCGGTAGGCGGCCGCCAGCGCGACCGGGTCGGCCCCGGCGTGGCGGACGGCCCGGATCGACAGGTCGGGGTCGAGGCCGAGCGCCTCGTGCGCTCGCAGCGCCGGGCGATCGGTGGCCGACAGCAGCAGCGTGTAGGCGACCATCTCGGCGCGGCTGAGCACGCGGATGCGCGGGTCCGCACGGCGCAGGCGGCGGGCCGGCTCGCTGGCATGCTGCTCGACCACGATCGTCAGGTCGGGGCGGTCGACCGTGCCGCTGACCTTCAGCGCCGACAGCGACGCGCGCGCATGCGCGCCGACCGAGTCCGTCCCGCCGTTGGCGCCGGCCAGCACGACGAGGATCTCGGGCTCCACCGCCGCCATGGCCGCCGCGATCGCGTCCGGATCTCCGGGGTCGCCGCGGCGCAGCCGGTCGGCCGGCACGCCGGGCGGCGCGCTGTCGAGCTGGGCCAGCACGGTCAGGTCGGCCGGCTGGCCGAGCTCGCCGACGAGGTCGTCGCCCGCCGTGCTCCAGCCGAGGACGAGGACGCGGCCCGGCCGCCGCGTCGCGGGCTCGACCGGCAGCGACGCGGACGCGCGCGCCGCGCCATCCGCGGCGGCTCGCGCCGGGCCAGCGCCGCGGCGCGGTCGGCGGCCAGGATGATCAGGCCGTCGCCGGGCGCGATCGGCGTCTCCGGCGCCGGGACGTAGAGCGCCCGGTCGTCGCGCAGCAGGCCCAGCGGGACGCCGCGCGGGCAGCGATCGAACGCGGCGGCGAAGGGCAGGCCGGCCAGACCGCCCGCCGGCACGACGAAGGGCGTCGACCCGTCGCCGCCGGCCGGGGAGGTGAGCAGGCTCGGGTGCTCCGGCAGCGCGACGGCGAGCGCGAGGATCGCTCCCACGTTGCGATCGCCCGGCACCGCGTCGAACGCGGGCGGCAGCAGCGACCAGATCGCCCCGATGTTGCGCGCGCGCTCGACATACACGGCGACCAGCGGCCCGCCCTCGCGCGGAAGCGCGTCGGCCAGCGCCCCGACCGTCTCCAGCGCGGTCAGGTCGGCGACCTCGGGGTCGGTGCCGGCGCCGCCGGCCACGATGATCGCGCGCGCCGCGGCGGCGCCCGCGGCGGCGAGCACCGCGGGGTCGCGCCCGTCGCCGACGCGCGAGAGCAGCCGTCCGCGTACGGGCGTCACGGCGGTGTCCGCGGCGGGCGAGAGGACGACCACCGGATGGGGCGCGTCGTCGCCGAGGCCGGCGAGCATGGCGGTGCGCACGTCGCCGGCGCCGATGACGAGCAGATGGCCGGTCGCGGTCACCGGAGGCTCGGTCTCGCTCAGGCGCCGCAGTCCCGTGTCGACGCTCTCGGCCAGCACCGTGAACGCGACGCCGGCGAGGAAGATCAGGCCGGCGAAGACCTGCATGACGCCGATGATCCGCTGGGCGGTCGTCTCGTCGTCGCCCAGCGATCCAGGGTCGAACAGGTGGCGCAGCCCGCTCCACAGCGCCATGCCGTAGCTCGACTCGGCGTCGGTCAGCGCGGCGGCGGCCGCCGTGACGAGCCAGATGGCGACGACCGTCGCGACCAGCAGCGCCAGCCGCCCGGGCGTGCTGCGGGCGGCTGCGGCCAGCCCGGCGCGCAACCGTGCGCGGAGATTGGGCCGGCGCCGGGCGTCCGTGGCCGGCGGCGCGTCGCTCATGGCGCAAGCCAACCACAAGGGGGCGGGCCTGCCCCGAGGCGTCAGCGGCGCAGACGCAGCGGCGGGTCGTACACCGACGCCAGGCGGGCGAGGGTCAGCGCGCCGAGCAGCAGCCGAAGTCGCGCAGCGCGATGTCGTAGTAGCCGGAGTACGTCAGCAGGTTGACGACGATGCCGGCCAGCCAGGCGGCGACCAGGTACGCGCCGTAGCGCGGCTTGAGCCCCACGGCGACGCCGGCGACGATCTCGACGACCCCGACCGCGTACATGGCGTCCTGCGCGCTGCCGGGGACGATGTCGTCGATCCACGGCGCCAGGTAGCCCGGCCAGTCGACCATGACGTTGAAGAATTTGTCGAGGCCGAAGGCGATGGGCGCGACGGTGAACGCGATGCGCAGCAGCGCGAACGCCTGATAGCGCGGGTCGCGCCAGGCGGCGCTCGCCGGCGCGGCAGCGGTCGTGTCCCCAGACCGGGGCAGGGCGGTGGTGGCCATGCGGGCCTCCTCTCGGACGGATGCTCGGTGACCTGATCGCGTCGGCCGCCGGGGCGATCCTTACGTCGTCGGGGGACGGCCGCGAGATCGTCGAGCTGCGGCCGTGGAGCGCGCTGCGCGTGCCCGCCGCCAGCGTCCGCTCGTTCGAGGCCGGCCCGGAGGGCCTCGAGCTCCTCGCGTTCGGCACGCACACCGACGGCGACCGCGGCGAGCTGGTCGAGCCGGGCTGGCCGGGCTGAGCGCCGTGCGGGCCGCACCGCGCTGGCCGGGCTGAGCGCCGTCTGGGGCCGGGCCAGGGGCCGGGGCCGCACCGAGCAGGCCGGGCTGAGCGCCGTGCGGGGGCCGGGCCGGGGGCCGGGGACGTGGTAAGAACGGGTGTGCCATCGTCGCCAACGTGCTCATGACCACCCGCCGGACCACCGCCTCCCCGGTCGAGCTGATCGACTGGCGGCGCGCGCAACTGCGGTCCGCCGGCTTCCCCGCTGCGCTGGCGGCCGACCTGGCCTGCGACCTGCACGCCGACCTGCACGCCCTGCTCGCGCTCGTGGACCGCGGCTGCCCGCCCGAGCTCGCGGTTCGCATCCTCGCCCCGCTCGACACGCGGGAGCGACGGCCGACGTGACCGCTCCGCTGTCGGCCGCACGACGCGGCCCCGCGCCGCCGGACGCCAGCTCGGCGGCGTGGATCGAGGCGCTGACGGCAGCCGGCCCGGTGCGCGACGAGGCGGTCGCGCGCCTGCACGACCTGCTGCTGCGCGGCGCGCGCTTCGAGCTGCATCGCCGGCGGCGGGCGACCGGCGCGCCCACGCCCGAGGAGCTCGAGGACCTGGCGCTGCAGGCCGCCGACGACGCGCTCGTCGCCGTGCTGGCCAAGCTGCCGACCTTCCGCGGCGACAGCCGCTTCACGACGTGGGCGTACAAGTTCGCGCTGCTCGAGGCGTCGGTGAAGGCGCGCCGGCGCCGGTGGGAGGGGCGCGAGATCCCGCTCCCCGACGAGGCCTGGATGCGCCTGTCCGACCGTGGCGCCGCGCCCGGGGCCGACGCGGAGATGGCCGACCTGCTCGCCGCCGTCGCCCGCGCGATCGCACGGACGCTGACGCCGCACCAGCGCGACGTCCTCGTCGCGCTCGCGCTCAACGACGTGCCGGTCGACGTGCTCGCGCAGCGCCTGTCGACCACGCGCGGCGCGCTGTACAAGACCCTGCACGACGCCCGCGTCAAGCTCCGCCGGCAGCTTGCGGCGCAGGGCTACGACATCGAGCGGAGCCTGGCATGAGCGACGCCCGCGCTCGCCTGCGCGCGCTGCTCGGCCCCGCCGGGCCGCAAATCGGCTGCGACGAGTGCTTCGACCTGCTCGATCGCTACGTGGACCTCGAAGTCGCCGGCCACGACGCCGACGCCGAGATCCCCGGCATGCGCGCCCACCTCGCCGGCTGCCCGGCCTGCGACGAGGAGCACGCGAGCTTGCGCGAGCTGGTCGAGCGGTCCTCACGCTGACCGATTCAGCAGCGTCTCAGGTCGGGGGGACTGTTATCCGTCGGACGGAAGGGGTACGGTCCCGATGGCCGTGACCGTGACAGGAGAGAGAGTCCCCCCGGTACGAGGGCAGGCGACGATCACTGTCGCCCACGAGTTCTTCCGTCGTGGGACGGCCAACGCCGAGGGCTGGTCGCTGCTCATCGGCCGCGGCCGCGACTGGGAGCACGCGTACCGCGACCGCTGGCGCCACGACAAGGTCGTGCGCTCGACCCACGGGGTCAACTGCACCGGATCGTGCTCGTGGAACGTCTACGTCAAGGACGGCCTGATCACCTGGGAGAGCCAGGCGGTCGACTACCCGGCCACCGACGCCAACCGCCCCAACCACGAGCCGCGCGGCTGCCCGCGCGGCGCATCGTTCTCCTGGTACACCTACTCGCCGGTCCGGCTGCGCTACCCGTACGTGCGCGGGAGCCTGATCGAGCGCTGGCGCGCCGCGCTGGCCAGCGCACCCGATCCCGTCGCTGCGTTCGCGCAGGTGGCCGCCGAGGGCACGCACAAGGGCGAGCGCGGCCGCGGCGGCTTCGTCCGCGCGAGCTGGGAGGAGCTGGCCGAGCTCATCGCCGCCGCCACCGTCCACTCGATCAAGACCTACGGCCCCGACCGCGTCGGCGGCTTCACGCCGATCCCCGCGATGTCGCCGGTCTCCTTCGCCGCCGGCTCGCGCTTCCTGACGCTGATCGGCGGGCACACGACGACGTTCTACGACTGGTACGCCGACCTGCCGGCCGCCTCGCCCCAGGTCTTCGGCGACCAGACCGACGTGCCCGAGTCGGCTGACTGGTGGGACTCGAGCTACCTGATCATCTGGGGCACGAACCTGCCGATGACGCGCACGCCCGACGCGCACTTCATGACCGAGGCGCGCTACCGCGGCCAGAAGGTCGTCGTCGTCTCGCCGGACTACTCCGACCACGTGAAGTTCGCCGACGACTGGCTGCCCGCGCAGCCGGGCACGGACGCCGCGCTGGCGATGGCGATGGGCCACGTGATGCTCAAGGAGTTCTGGGTCGATCGCTCGGTCCCGCGTTTCGCCGACTACGGCAAGCGCTACACCGATCTGCCGCTGCTGGTGGCGCTCGAGCCGACAGCCGACGGCGCGCATGTCCCGGGCCGCTTCTTGACCGCGGCCGACCTGGGCCAGGAGACCGAGAACGCCGACTGGAAGCCCGTCCTACTCGACGGGGCGACCGGCGAGCCGGCGGTGCCCAACGGCTCGGTCGGCTTCCGCTACGGCGAGGAGGGCAAGGGCCGCTGGAACCTCCTGCTCGGCGACCTCGACCCGGTGCTCACGCTCCACGGCCGCCACGAGGAGGCCGTCGAGATCGCGCTGCCGCGCTTCGACATCGGCGATACGCCCGGCGGCAGCGTCATGCGCCGCGGCGTCCCGGCGATCCGCGTGGCCGGCAAGCTCGTCACGACCGTGCTCGACCTCATGCTCGCCACCTACGGCGTCGGGCGCGACGGGCTGCCGGGCGAGTGGCCGGCGGACTACGACGACGCGAGCGTGCCCCACACGCCGGCCTGGCAGGAGCCGATCACCGGCGTCGACCGCCGCCAAGCGGTGAAGGTCGCGCGCGAGTTCGCCCGCAACGCCGAGGTCAGCGGCGGGCGCTCGATGATCTGCATGGGCGCCGGCACGAACCACTGGTTCCACTCCGACGAGACGTACCGCTCGTTCATCGCGCTGCTGCTGCTCGGCGGCTGCGTCGGCATCAACGGCGGCGGCTGGGCGCACTACGTCGGCCAGGAGAAGATCCGCACGTTCGCGGGCTGGTCGACGCTCGCGTTCGGACTGGACTGGAAGCGGCCGCCGCGCCAGGCCCAGGGCACGTCCTGGTTCTACACGCACACCTCGCAGTGGCGCTACGACCGCCTGAAGCCCGACCTCTTCGCCACGCCGCTGGGGAAGGGCCTGTTCGCGGGACAGACGGCGATGGACCAGCACGCCAAGGCGGTGCGCATGGGCTGGATGCCGGGCTATCCGACGTTCGACCGCAACCCCCTCGACCTCGCCGACGAGGCCGAGGCCGCGGGCGTCGACGCCGCCGAGCACGTCGTCTCGGAGCTGAAGTCCGGGCGTCTGGGCTTCGCCGTCGACGACCCGAGCGCACCGGAGAACTTCCCGCGCGTGTTCTTCGTCTGGCGCTCGAACCTGCTCGGCTCATCGGGCAAGGGCCAGGAGTACTTCCTGCGCCACCTGCTCGGCGCCACCCACGACGGGCCGCTGGCCGAGCCGCTGCCGCCGGACGAGCGGCCCGCGACCATTCGCTGGCGCGACGAGATCCCGCGCGGCAAGCTCGACCTGCTCGTCAACGTCGACTTCCGCATGACGACGACGGGGCTGTACTCGGACATCGTCCTGCCCGCCGCCACCTGGTACGAGAAGCACGACCTGTCGATGACCGACATGCACCCGTTCGTGCACTCGTTCAACGAGGCGATCCCGCCGCCGTGGGAGGCACGCTCGGACTGGGACGCGTTTGGCACCATCGCGCGCGCGTTCTCCCGGCTCGCTGCCGAGCACCTCGGCGTGCGCCGCGACATCGTCGCCACGCCGGTGCTGCACGACTCGCCGGGAGAGATCACCCAGGCGCGCGGCGAGGTGGCCGACTGGCGCGTCGGCGAGTGCGAGCCGATCCCCGGTCAGACGATGCCCAACCTCACCGTGGTCGAGCGCGACTACGGCGCGGTGGCCGACCAGTGGGGGGCGCTGGGGCCGCTGGCCGAGCAGCTCGGCTCGGTCGTCAAGAGCGCGACGATGGTGCCCGACCGCGAGGTGCAGCAGCTCGGCGACCTCAACGGCCGGGTGCGCGACGGCGCCGCCGCCGGCCGGCCGACGCTGGCCACCGCCAAGGACGCGGCCGAGACCATGCTCGCGCTGTCGGGCGTGACCAACGGCCGCCTGGCGGTCGAGGGGTTCCGGTCGCTGGAGGAGCGCTGCGGGGTCGCGCTGACCGACCTGGCCGAGGTCGCGGAGGAGACGCGCATCACGTTCCAGGACACGCAGGTGCAGCCGCGCCGGGTGATCACGTCGCCGGAGTGGTCGGGCATCGACGAGGAGGGCCGCGGATACGCCGCGTTCACGATCAACGTCGAGCGCCACAAGCCGTGGCACACGTTCAGCGGGCGCATGGCCCTGTACCTCGACCACGTCTGGATGCGCGAGCTCGGCGAGGCGCTGCCCGCCTACCGCCCGCCGGTCGACCACCGGCTGATGCTCGCCGGCGGGATCCCGCAGGACAACCAAGGCATCCCCGAGGTCACCCTGCGCTACCTGACCCCGCACTCGAAGTGGTCGATCCACTCCGAGTACCAGGACAACCTCCACATGCTCACGCTGTTCCGCGGCGGCTCCGGGCTGTGGATGAGCCCCGTCGACGCGGAGAAGATCGGCGTGCACGACAACGATTGGATCGAGGCCCACAACCGCAACGGCATCCTCGTCACGCGCGCGGTCGTCTCGCACCGGGTGCCCGAGGGCGTCTGCCTCATGTACCACTCCAAGGACCGTCAGATCGGGACGCCGCGCTCGACGATCGACGGCCGCCGCGGCGGGACCGAGAACGCGCTGACCACGATCGCGATGAAGCCGACCCACATGATCGGCGGGTACGCGCAGCTCGCGTGGGCGCCGAACTACTACGGCCCGACGGGCTCCAACCGCGACAGCGTCACCATCGTCCGCCGCCGCAGCCAGGAGGTCATCTACTGATGGGCCCCCTCGGAGCACTCCGCGCCGCCTGCGGGGCGCCGATCGCCGCAGCTGAGACGCATCGTCCCGAGGAGACGCACTGATGCGCATCAAGGCTCAGGTCGCGATGGTCATGAACCTGGACAAGTGCATCGGCTGCCACACGTGCTCGGTGACCTGCAAGCAGGTGTGGACGAACCGGCCGGGGACCGAGTACGTCTGGTTCAACAACGTCGAGACCGCGCCGGGCCAGGGCTACCCGCGCCGGTGGGCCGACCAGGAGCGCTGGAACGGCGGCTGGGAGCTCGACCGCAAGGGGCGCCTGCGCCTCAAGGCCGGTGGCCAGGTCAAGAAGCTGCTGACGATCTTCGCCAACCCCGACCTGCCGCAGATCGACGACTACTACGAGCCGTTCACCTACGACTACGAGACGCTCGTCGACGCGCCGGTGGGCGACCTCGACCCGGTCGCGCGCCCGCACTCGCAGCTCAGCGGCCAGCCGATGAACATCAAGTGGGGGCCCAACTGGGACGAGGGCCTGGCCGGCGGCCCCGAGCACGCCATCTCGGACCCGCGCCTGGCCAACATGCAGGAGCAGGTCCGCATGACCTACGAGCAGGCGTTCATGTTCTTCCTGCCGCGCATCTGCGAGCACTGCCTGAACCCGTCGTGCGTGGCGTCCTGCCCGTCGGGGGCGATGTACAAGCGCGAGGAGGACGGCATCGTCCTCGTCGACCAGGACCGCTGCCGCGGCTGGCGGATGTGCGTCTCGGGCTGCCCGTACAAGAAGGTCTACTTCAACCATCGCACCGGCAAGGCGGAGAAGTGCACGCTCTGCTACCCGCGCATCGAGCTCGGCCAGCCGACGATCTGCTCGGAGACCTGCGTCGGGCGCATCCGCTACCTCGGCCTCGTCCTCTACGACGCCGACCGCGTGCAGGCGGCCGCGTCGGTCCCCGACGAGCGCGACCTGCTCGCCGCGCAGCGCGAGGTGTTCCTCGATCCCCACGACCCGGTGGTCGAGGCGCAGGCCGCCGCCGCCGGCATCCCGCGCGACTGGATCGCCGCCGCCCAGCGCTCGCCGGTCTACGACCTGGCGATGCGCTGGGGCGTCGCCCTGCCGCTGCACCCGGAGTTCCGCACGCTGCCGATGGTCTGGTACGTGCCGCCGCTGTCGCCGATCGTCTCCACGCTCGAGACCGACGGCTACGAGGCCGATCCCGACGACGTGTTCGGCGCCATCGAGCACATGCGCATCCCGATGCAGTACCTGGCCAACCTGCTGACGGCCGGCGACGTCGACGAGATCCGCGCGGTGCTCGGCCGCCTGGCGGGGATGCGCGCGTACGTGCGCAAGCGCGAGGTGCTGGGGGAGACCGACGACGAGCTGCCCGGCAAGGTGGGGCTGACCGGCCCTGAATTGGAGCGCATGTACCGGCTGCTGGCGATCGCCGACTACAACGACCGCTACGTGATCCCGCAGGCGCACGCCGAGCTCGGCGAGCGGCTCATGCAGGAGCAGGGCGGCTGCGGCCTGGACTTCGCCGGCGGGCCCGGCAACTGCGGCGCGGTCGACCCGCGCCCCGACACGTCGTCGCCCGTCGTGCCCTACGACGGCGAGACCTTCCACGTCGTCGACCTGCTCAAGCGCGAAGAGCACTACGGGCCGTGATCCTCCGCCGCCGCTCCCGACCCGACCGCGACGCGCCGGCCCCGTGGGCGCTGCTGTCGTTCCTGCTGCGCTACCCCGACGAGCGGGTGGCCGACGCGCGCGACGAGCTGGCCGTCGAGGTGGCCGCGCTGCCCGACGGCCCCGTGCGCGAGTCGCTGGAGCGCTTCCTCGAGCGCTTCACCGGAGACGCGACGCAGCTCGCCGCCCGCTACGTCGAGACGTTCGACCTGCGCCGGCGCAACAGCCTGCACCTGACGTACTACGCGCACGGCGACACCCGCGAGCGCGGCATGGCGCTGCTGCGCCTCAAGAAGCTCTACCGCAGCGCCGGCCTGCCCCTCGAAGCCGCGCACATGCCCGACGACCTCACGGTGATGCTCGCGTTCGCCGCGGTGGCGCCGCCCGGCCACGGCGAGGCGCTGCTGGCCGAGCATCGCGCCGCGATCGAGCTCGTCCGCCTGTCGCTGCACGACATCGACAGCCCGTACGCCGACGTGCTCGACGCGGTCGCCGCGCTGCTGGCGCCGCTCACGGTCTCCGAGCGGGCAGAGGTCGCCAAGCTCGCGCGCGAGGGCCCGCCCGAGGACGCGGTCGGCCTCGAGCCCTACGGTCCCCCCGAGGCCATGCCGGAAGGAGCGCCGGACACCATCCACGCGACCGGGCGCTCCCGGCGCTACGCCGGAGGGAGGGTCGAATGAGCGCCGGAGAGGTCCTGCTGTGGATCATCCTGCCCTACGCCGCCGTCGCCACGTTCATCGTCGGGCACTGGTGGCGCTACCGCGCCGACCAGTTCGGCTGGACGAGCGGCTCCACCCAGATCTTCGAGCACAAGATCCTGGGCTGGGCCGGGCCGGCCTTCCACTACGGCGCGCTGGCCGCGGTGGGCGGACACGTCATCGGGCTGTTGATCCCGGCGTCGTTCACCGACGCGGTCGGGATCTCGGAGGAGATGTACCGGTGGATCGCGGCGATCGCCGGCGGGGTGGCCGGCGCGGTCTGCGTCGTCGGGTTCGTCGGGCTCGTCTACCGGCGCACGACGAACGTGCGCGTCCGGCGCACCACGTCGCGCACCGACCTGCTCGTGTACACCTTCCTCGTCGTGCTGATCGGGCTCGGGTGCTGGATGACCTTCGCCCACAACCTCCTCACCGAGTCGCCGTACAACTACCGGTCCTCGATCTCGATCTGGTGGCGGTCGCTGTTCATCCTGCAGCCGAACGTCAGCGCCGTCGAGAACGCGAACACCGTCTACCAGATCCATGCGATCGTCGCCTGGGGCTTCTGGGCGCTGTTCCCGTTCAGCCGGCTCGTGCACGTGTGGAGCATCCCGCTGCAGTACCTGGGGCGGCCGTACATCCTGTACCGGCGGCGGTTCGCCGCCACGCCCACGCGCCATCGATGAGCACGGCGACACGCCGCTGATGAGCACGCCCGCTCGCCCTGCGGCGAGCGCCGGGACCGAGCTGGCGCTCGCCACGATCGCCTTTACGGTCTGCTTTTACGCGTGGAGCCTGCTCGGCCCGCTGGCGCCCGACATCCAAGAGGAGCTCGGGCTGTCGGACATCCAGACGTCGGTGATGACCGCGGTACCCGTGCTGCTGGGGTCGATCATGCGCATCCCGCTGGGCTGGCTGACCGACCGCTACGGCGGTCGGCGGGTGTTCACCGCGCTGATGGTGTTCACGCCGCTACCGCTGATCGGCGAGGCGCTGTGGCACTCGTCGCTCACGTCGATCATCGTGTTCGGCTTCCTGCTCGGGTTCGCCGGGCGTCGTTCGCCGTCGGCGTCCCGTTCATCAACCGCTGGTACTCGGTCGAGCGCCAGGGCGTCGCGCTCGGCGTCTACGGCATGGGCATGGGCGGCACGGTCCTGGCCGGCCTGACCGCGCCGGCGATCGCCGACGCGTGGGGTCTGGCGGCGCCGTTCTGGGTCGCCACGGGCCTGGTCGCCGTCACCGCGATCGTGTTCTGGGTCCTGGCCCGCGACGCGCCGGCGCCGCCGGCGAGCGGCCCGGCGCCGGGCATGTTCAGCTCGCTGTCGGTGTTTCGCAGCAGCGGGCGGGCGTGGGCGCTGACGCTGTTCTACTTCCTGACGTTCGGCGGGTTCGTCGCGATGTTCCTCTATCTGCCGAAGCTCCTGACCGGCGTGCACGACCTCTCGAAGGCGGACGCGGGCGCGCGCGCCGCCGGGTTCGCGCTGCTGGCGGTCGTCGGGCGGCCACTGGGCGGCTGGTTGTCGGACCGGATCGGCGCGGCGCGGGTGCTGGTCGCCTCGTTCGTCGTCGTGCTCGTGGGGGCGCTGGTCCTCGCCGCCACCTACGAGCACATCGTGCCGTTGACGATCGCCTGCCTGGTCATGGCGCTGTTCCTGGGTTTCGGCATGGGGGCGGTGTTCAAGCTCGTGCCCGACTGGTTCCCCGACTGCGTCGGCGCGGTCACCGGCGTCGTGGGCGCCGCCGGCGGCCTGGGCGGGTTCTTCCCGCCGCTCGTGATGGGCGCGGTCAAGTCGGCGACCGGCGGCTATGGCCTGGGGTTCGTGTTGATGGGCCTGGTCGCCGCGATCTGCCTGCTGGTCGTCGGGGCGGTGCGGCCCCGCCACCGCAAGCAGCCCGCGCTCACCTGACCACCGCCCGTCCACCCGCGATCGCCCTCGCGCCCCGGCTGGCCTGCGCGAGAAGCGGTAGCTCGCAGCGAGCCGGTGCGGTTGAATGCCCCGTCGTGGGCCCGACGCGGCACCCCACCGAGATCATCGACGCGATGCGGCGCCTGCGCGAGCGCGGCTTCGTCGTCGGGACGGTCGGCAACGCCAGCGTGCGCACCCGCGCCGGGCTGCTCATCACGCCGTCGCGCCGGGACTACGCGGCGATGCGGGAGTCGGACCTCATCGAGGTCGACGGCCGCGGTCGCGTGCTGGCGGGCGCGCACCGCCCGTCGCGCGAGCTGTGGCTGCACCTCGCCGTGTACGCGGCGCGGCTGGACGTGCACGCGATCGTGCACACCCACAGCCCGCACGCGACGGCGTGGAGCTTCTTGGGCGAGCCGCTCGCGCCGCCGACCGAGGAGATGACGTACTACGGGATCGGCCAGGTCGGCGTCGCGCCGCCGGCCCCCGCGGGCTCGCCCGAGCTCGCGGCGGCGGTCGCTGGGTCGCTCGGCGATGCGGGCGCCGTGCTCCTGCACGGCCACGGGGTCGTGGCGGTGGGCATCGACGTCGCGAGCGCGGTGACGGTGGCCGAGGCGGTCGAGCATCAGGCGCACGTCGCGTGGCTGCTACGCGGAGCGCGCCCGGGGCCGTCGCCCTGGGCCGACGGCGCGCCGATGGTCTCGGCCGGCGAGCACGATCCCCGAGGAGGCGAGCTCACGTGGCGGGACTGAGGGAGGGCAAGGCGGGCCTCGTCACGGGCGCCGCGGGCGGCATCGGCCGGGCCACCGCGGTCGCGTTCGGGCGCATCGGGGCGGCGATCGCCGTCTCCGAGATGCCGATCGACGCGGGCTCGACCGCGGGCATCGTGCTGCCCGGCGAGGTGGCGTAGTCAGCCGCCGCGGGCGCGCCAGCGGTCCACGAGCCGCTCGCGCAGCCGGCGCGCGCGCACCCGCACGTCGCCGAAGACGGTCCATCCGGTGAGCACCACGCGGGGAACGTTCGGATCGACGCTGTCGCCCGCGTCCTGGCGGACGTCGCCGAAGATCGTGCGCGAGCGCACCTCGACGGCGATGCCCTCGGGCACGAGCAGGTCGATGTCCCCGAACACGGTGCTCGCGTCGACGGTCACGACCGCGTCCCGGACGCGGGCCTCGCGCAGGTCGAGGACCACGTCGCCGAACACCGTGAACCAGCGCGAGCTCGCCGGGACGCGCCAGACCCCCTCGCCCCGCACGTCGCCGAACACGCTCGAGCGCCCCGGCGCCTGTGGCGGTACGCGGGCGGACGCCGGCGGCGGTACGGGGGCGGACGTCGGCGGCGCCGGCGGACCGGCCGCGGGAAGGTCGCGCGTGAGCGTCTCCAGCTCGCCCCGGGTCGTCGCGGTCCCCGCGGCCTGGAGGCGATCGGCCAGCTCCTCGAACGTCAGCCGGCCCTCGCTGGCGGCGTCGCGCAGCCGGGCCATCGCCGCCTCGCGCTCGGCGTCGGAGGACCGGATCTCGGCATCGTCCATCTGTCGCACGATAGGAGCCGGACGATGGCCGGCGTGGCCCCGCTCGTCCTCGAGTCCGCGACCCACGGCGGCCAGGTCAACGTGTGACCGGGCAGACGCTCGTCGTGGACGGCGGCTGCCGGGCCAAGCGAAGGGCCATACTGTGAGGAGACGTTCCCCAACCAAGGAGCAGCAGAAATGCCGGCCAAGGGCAGCGCAGAGTGGAAGGGCGATCTCCGCAACGGCACGGGGACCTTCACCGCCGGTGACAGCATCAGCGGCGACTACTCGTTCAAGTCGCGCTTCGAGGACGGCCCGGGGGCCAACCCCGAGCAGCTCATCGCCGGCGCGCACGCAGCGTGCTTCTCGATGGCGCTGTCGAACATCCTCGCCGAGGCGGGCTCGACGCCGGAGTCGGTCAAGACCGACGCGACGGTGACGCTGCGCATCGTCGATGGCGCCCCGACGATCACCTCGATCGCGCTGCGCTCGGTCGCCCGCGTGCCGGGCCTCGACGACGCGACGTTCCAAGAGCACGCGCGCGCGGCCAAGGGCGGGTGCCCGGTGAGCAAGGCGCTGGCCGGCGTGCAGGACATCTCGCTGGACGCCAAGCTCGAGAGCTGAGCCCCGCCCGCGGTCGGCGGGTTCGTCAGGCCGTTGTCGGATGGACGCGGCAGACGGTGGGTCGGAGTTGCGTGGTCGCCGGGTTCGTCAGGCCGTTGCCGGACGGACGCGGCAGACGGTGGGTCGGAGTTGCGTGGTCGCCGGGTTCGTCAGGCCGCTACCGGACGGACGTGGCAGACGGTGGGTCGGAGCTGCGTGGTCGCCGGGTTCGTCGAGCCGTTGCCCGACGGATCCGGCGGTCGCGGAGGTGTTGCGAACGGCGACGCCGCGGGTCAGCCGCTGGGCGCACAGCTCGCGTTCACGTTGACGAGATCGAACGCGATGCGCTGCGCGCGCCGGGTCAGGATCACCGTGCGGTCGACCTGCAGCGGCCGCCAGCGGGGGCCCGGCCCGACGCCGGACACGCATCGGCGCGCGACGCGCCGGGCGCTGCGGCACCCGAGTCCCCGGGCCTGCAGGTCGCCGAGACGGATCGTCGCACCGGCGACCCGGAGCGGACGTCGCCACAGGTGGCGCATGCGCGGCGGCACGGCGAAGCGGAAGGTGACACGCGCGCGTCGGCCGGCGGCCGACGCGCGACGACGAGCTTGGCCACGAAGAGCGATCCTCCGAGGCGCATCGAGAACCCCTGGAAGCCGATGGCGGCCTGCACCGCGCGCGACGACGGCACCACCGCGCGCAGCTGAAGGTCGGTGTCGGGCAGGCGCGCGACGAGGCGGTCTCCGGACTTCAGGCCCGCCAGCGGGAACGTCGCCGTGCACTGCTGCGGCGACCCGTCGCAGTCGACGGTCCGAGTCTTGGCGGCCGCCGAAGCCGGCAGACCGGCCAGCACGGCGGCGGCGCCGAGCAACGGCACCAGGCGGGCGATCACGGGACGGAGTCCTTTCGCGTCGGCGGGCATGTGACCGACGATACGCGGCCCCTCGGCGGAACCGGGGTCGTCCGGCGTCCGTGGTGTGCCGGGTGGGAACGCCCCGCATCCCGCCCGCCACAGGTTGAGGCGCGTGCCGGCGTTGGGGCGTCCCACACGCTGCCGCTGCGGCCGGGTTGAGGTGCGCCGCGCCGGCGAATTGGATGGGCGCGTGCGCGAGCTCACCCTGCTGCTCGACGGCGGCACCTTCTTCGAGGGGGCGCGCTGGCGCGACGGCCGCTGGTACGTGTCGGACTTCTATGCCGACCGGGTGATCGCCGTCGGCTCCGACGGCCGCGCCGAGACCGTGCTCGAGATCGCGCAGCCGTCCGGCCTGGGCTGGCTGCCCGACGGCGCGCTGCCGGCGGTCTCGATGAGGCGCTGTACACGGCGCGCGTCGACGTGCCCCACGCCGGACTGCCGTAGCGCCGCCCCGCCGCCACTGCGCCGACCATGTGGTCGCCTTCACCGATCGTCACCAGCCGCCACCGCACCGAGCATCGGGCCGCTCTCGCGCCGATTGTCACCAGCCGCCACCGCACCGAGCATCGGGCCGCCCTCGCGCCGATTGTCACCAGCCGCCAACCCGCCGACGGGCTCGATCGCCGTCGCCGGTCTCCCAGATCTTTGCCTCGTGCGCGAGACGGCGCCGCCGATCTTCGGCGCGACCGCGGGCCAAAGCGGTCGCCAGGTGGCCGCATTGGCTGCGATCATCGAGCAACCCGCACCCCACCATCCGGAGGTCTGGCCATGCCCCTCGTGACCAAGCTCGACTTCGTCGCCATCCCCTCGCAGGACGGTGACCGCGCGCGCCGCTTCTACGGCCAGACGCTCGGCCTGCGCCCCGACGAGCACGGCGAGTACGAGTTCTGGGTGGGCGACACGTGCCTGACGATCTGGGAGCCGGAGAAGCTCGGCATGCCGTTCGCGCCGCAGAAGAACGGCCACCTGGCCCTGCATGTCGAGGACGTCGAAGCCGCGCGCAAGGAGCTCGAGAGCCAGGGCGTCGGGTTCTTCGGCGAGGTCCTCGACACCGGCGTGTGCAAGATGGCGTTCTTCACCGACCCGGACGGCAACGATCTGATGCTCCACCACCGATACGCGCCCTACGCGTAGGCGCGCCGCGCGCGACTACGCGACCGACCAGGTGTCGCCGGCGCTCAGCAGCGCGTCGAGCTGAGCGTCTCCGGCGGCGGCGTGGGCGGCATGGTCGGCGGCGATCATGCCGTCGCCCCAGGGCGGGTCGGCCACGGCGCGCAACACGCCGACGGGCACCGGACCGTGCGTGAGGTCGCCGAGGCGGCTGAGCGCGAACGCGAGGCTGGGGTCGCGCCGGCGCGCGTCGTGGACGACGATCCGCTCGGGCGCGGTGTCGGCGACCGCGGCGATCTGCAGCAAGCCGTCGTCCGTGCGCGCGACGCAGCGCTCGCGCTCGGCGCCGAAGACGATCGGCTCGCCATCGGTGAGCGGGATCCGGTGGGCCGGGGCCAGCGCCTTGTCCTCGACATGCTCGAACGCGCCGTCGTTGAACACCGGGCAGGCCTGCAGGATCTCGACGAACGCGGCGCCCGGATGGGCAGCCGCCGCCCGCAGGACCTCGGGCAGGTGCTGCTTGTCGCGGTCGACGCTGCGCGCGACGAACGTCGCCCCGGCGCCCAGCGCGAGCGACAGCGCATCGACCGGGGCCTCGATGCTGCCCGACGGCGTGGACTTCGTGACCTTGCCGCGCTCGGAGGTGGGGGAGGCCTGGCCCTTGGTCAGCCCGTAGATGCGGTTGTCGAACAGCAGGATCTTGACCGGGATGTTGCGCCGCAGCGCGTGGATGAGGTGGTTGCCGCCGATCGACAGCGCATCGCCGTCGCCGGAGACGATCCAGATCGACAGGTCGTCGCGCGCGGCGGCCAGACCGGTGGCGATCGCCGGCGCCCGCCCGTGGATCGCGTGCATCCCGTACGTGTTCATGTAGTACGCAAAGCGGCCCGCGCAACCGATCCCGGTGACGAACACGATCCGCTCCGGCGCCAGCCCCAGCTCCGGCATGAACCCCTGCACGGCGGCCAGGATCGAGTAGTCGCCGCAGCCCGGACACCACCTGGTCTCCTGCGTGGACTGGAAGTCGGCCTTCGTCAGCTCGGTCGCGCTCACGCCGGCATCGCCTCGAGGATCGCCTCCTCCATCGCCCCGGCCAGCAGCGGCCGGCCCTCCACCCGCGCGTGGCTGATCACGTCGACGAGATAGCGCGCACGCAGCACGTGAGCGAGCTGGCCGGTGTTGACCTCCGGCACGAGCACCCGCTCGTAGCGGCCCAGCACCGCGCCGAGATTAGCCGGGAGCGGGTTGAGGTGCTGCAGATGGGCGCGCGCGACCGGCCGGCCGCGATCGCGGGCCCGGCGCACCCCGGCCCGGATCGCCCCGGCCGTCGAGCCCCACCCCAGCACGAGCACCCGTGCGCCCTCCTCGTGGTCGACGACCACGTCGGGCACGTCGATCCCCGCGACCTTCGCCGCGCGCAGCTCGGTCCTGCGCGCGTGGTTGGCGCCGTCGTAGCTGATCGTGCCCGTGCGGTCGGCCTTCTCCAGACCACCGATCACGTGCTGCGTCCCGGGGTCCCCGGGATCGCCCACACCCGCGCGCCGCGCTCGTCGCGCGCGTACGGCAAGAACGGCGCGTCCGGATCGTCATGGCGGGCGAAGCGAGGGTCGATGCGCGGCAGGCCGGCGGCCGCCGGGATCCGCCACGGCTCCGACGAGTTGGCCAGGAACAGATCGGTCAGCAGGATCACCGGCGTGCGGTACACCACGGCGATCCGCGCCGCCTCGAACGCCGCCTCGAAGCAATGGCCGGGGGTCGCCGCGGCCACGACCGGCACCGGCGCCTCCCCGTGGCGGCCATACAGCGCCATCAGCAGATCGGACTGCTCGGTCTTCGTCGGCATGCCGGTCGACGGGCCCGCCCGCTGCACGTCGACGATCACCAACGGCAGCTCGAGCATCGCCGCCAGCCCGATCGTCTCCGCCTTGAGGTCCATCCCCGGCCCCGACGTCGCCGTCACCCCGAGCCCGCCGCCGAACGACGCGCCCAGCGCGATCCCCGCCGCCGCGATCTCGTCCTCGGCCTGCACCGTACGCACCCCGAAATCGCGCCGGCGCGCCAGCGTGTGCAGAAGCTCGGAGGCCGGCGTGATCGGATACGCCGCCAGCGTCAACGCCATCCCCGACTTCACCGACGCGGCGACCAGGCCCATCGCCGTGGTCTGCGTCCCGTTGACGTTGCGGTACGTGCCCGGCGGGATGTCGCTGGCCGGCGCGACCTCGATCTGCGCACCGATCATCTCGGTCGCCTCACCGAACGTGAACCCCGCCCGCAGCGCGGCCAGATTGACGTCACGCACCAGCGGCTGCCCGGCGAACTTCTCGGCGATCCACGCCTCGGTGCCCGTGGTCGGGCGGTCGTACATCCAGCAGACCAGCCCCAGCGCGAACAGGTTGCGCGCCTTCTGGGCGTCACGGCTGCTGGCCCCGTCGACCGCCTCGGCCGCGCGTTGGCACAGCGTCGTCATCGGCACCCGCGTGACATGGAACGCCGCCAGCGAATCGTCGTCCAGCGGGCTCTCCTCATAGCCCGCCTTCAGCAGGTTGCGCTTGGAGAACGCATCCTCGTTGACGATGATCCCCGCACCCGGATCCAGCTGGCCGACGTTGGCCCGCAGCGCCGCCGGGTTCATCGCCACCAGCAGATTCGGCGTGTCGCCCGGCGTGGCGATCTCGCGGCTGGCGAAGTGGATCTGAAAGCTCGAGACGCCCGCCAGCGTGCCCTGCGGCGCCCGGATCTCCGCCGGGAAGCTCGGCAACGTCACCAGGTCGTTGCCCACCGCCGCCGTGGCCGACGTGAACTGCCCGCCGGCGAGTTGCATCCCATCACCCGAGTCGCCGGCGAACCGGACGACGACCCGCTCCCGAGATTCCGTCCTTCTCCGGGTGACGCCCATCTGTGATGCCACCGTATCGCCCGGGGCGGCGGCTCGACCACCCGCCCGATCGGGGGATTGAGGTTTCTCCAGGCGCAACGCTGTCGCCACGACTCGCTAGCATTTTGCGACATGCGGACGCTCTATCTGCGCAACGTGCCCGACGAGGTCGGCGACGGGCTGACCGTGCTCGCCGCGCGAGCCGGCATGTCCGTGTCGGCGTTCGCCGTGCGCGAGCTCGCGGCGGCGGCCCAACGCGCCCGCGCGCCGGAGCTGCTGGCCGACCTGCCCGACCTCGGCGTGCCCGCCGACGCGGTCGTCGCTGGCGTCCAGGCCGCGCGCGCGGAGCGGTGATCGTCCTCGACGCCTCGGCGGCGGTGCTGGGGCTGCTCAACGCCGGCGACGCACGCCGCATCCTGGCTGGCGAGCCGTGCGCCGTCCCGCATCTCGCGGACTCCGAGGTCGCGCACGCGCTGCGTGGCCAGGTGCGGCAGGACCGGATCGGCACCGACGATGCGTGGCGCGCGCTCGAGCGGTGGAGCCGGCTGGGGATCCGCCGGTTTGCCGCCGCCGGGTTGCTGGCGCGCGTGTGGGAGCTGCGCGAGAACCTGTCCGCGTACGACGCCACGTACGTCGCGCTCGCCGAGGCGCTGGAGTGCCTGCTGGTCACCGCGGACGCGTGGATCGCCCGGGCGCCCGGGCCGCAGTGCGGTGACCGTGGTGCGCGGCTGACCCGCGCACTGCCCGGAGCGTCGAGCGGCGGCTGCGCGTCCTCAGGCGGCGGGACTGGAGCGCCGGCCGCCGAGGTCGAAGAACATCACGCTGACGGCGATCGCGAAGAGCGGGGCGGTCAGCACGTTGGCGATGACGTTGGCGACGATGATCGCGCCGTCGCCGATCGGCGTGGCGATGATGCTCAGCACGACGCCGATCACGACGATGAACAGCAGCATCACGAGCAGCGCGCCGAACGTCGGCCAGGCGTTGCCGTGCACGAGGCGCCAGCTGCGGCCGAACGCGGCGATCGGGCCGACGCGCTCGACGACGATCGCGGGCGCTCCCAGGCACCAGAACGTGATCAGGATGAGGCCCGGGACGATGAGCAGGAACAGGCCGATCGTGACGCCGATGCCGAACAGGATCCCGAACACGGCGAGCGAGAGGATCGCGGGGGCGGCCGAGGACATCAGCGTGCCGAGCGAGTGGTCGCGGCGGCCGTCGCGCACGTCCTCGACGAGCCGGACCATGAGCCCGGTGTAGAACGCCGCCCCGGCGATCCGGACGATGCCGCCGAGCGCCTGCAGGAGAATCCCGCCGCCGCTCTGGAGCAGCCCGGACACCACCCTGACCACCACGAACACGGCGACCGAGCTCGCGAGCACCACGACGGCGTTCTGGGCGTAGATCGAGAATGTCTCGTTGATGACCTTCCCGATATCGAGCCGCCTGGGGGTCGCGCGTAGCTGCCACGGGCGCGATCCTACGGGGATGGCGGATGGGATGCGGGAAAAAGGTGCGTCTGCGCGCCAGGACGTCGGCGCTCCGGCGGGCTGCCCGGAGCGCGTGCTCAGACCCGCCGGCCGGGCCACCCGAGCGCGGCCGATGGCCGGCGGCGCGACGGCCGCGACGGCGGCTCGAGGCGAGGACATGCCGGCAGCGTGCGCGCGGCGGCGGCAGGGCGGGCGTTCGCCGCCGCGGCGACCGGCCGGGGTGGTGCTGGCGTCGCCTGGGTCGCGCAGCCATTGCGCGATGACGGCCTGCTCGCCGCGGGCCAGGCGCGAGGCGCCGCGCGCGGCGGGAGCGGGGGATATGTCGGTGATCTGGAGGATGGCCTCCACTATAGCGGAGGATCGCCTCCGGTTCACTACACTTCTCAGGAAGATGTCAGACCCGCCGACCACCATTGCAACCGTCGCGTTCCGCCGCCCGCAGCGCGCGGACGCCCGGCGCAACTTCGACGCGCTGCTCGCCGCGGCGCGAGAGGTGTTCGCCGAGCAGGGCACTGACGCGTCGCTGGAGGAGATCGCCCGCCGCGCCGGGGTCGGCATCGCCACGCTCTACCGCAACTTCCCCTCGCGTCAGGATCTCTTCGACGCCGTCTACCGGGGCGAGGTCGACGAGCTCTGCGCGACCGCGCGCGGGATGGACGAGCTCCCGCCCTGGGAGGCGTTCGCCGCGTGGGTCGACCGCTTCGCCGGTTACGTCGCCACGAAGATGGCGATCAAGGAGGGGCTCGACAAGGACTCGACCACGCTGCGCGACTGCCGCACCGCGCTCGTCGCCGCGTGCGAGCCGCTGTTCCGCCGGGCCCAGGCGGCGGGGGCGATCCGCGCCGACGCCGAGTTCGACGACGTCCTGCGCATGCTCACCGGCGTGACCGCCGGCACCTACGTCAGCGACGCCCAGCGCGAGCACGTGCTGCGCATGGCGCTCGACGGCATCCGCGCGCGCTAGGTTCCGGCCTCGAGCCAATCGACGATGCCGGCGACGGCGGCCCAGTCCTCGCGCCGCCGCGCCTCGATGAGCTCGCGCAGCACCGGCGGCTCGACCGCCATCAGCGCCTCCGCGCCGGCCGACGCCCACCGCACGAGCGCGTGGTGGACGAGGTCGTCGACCCCGATCCCCGTCGCGGCCGCCAGCGCCGCGAAGGTGGGCCGCGGGTCGACGAGGCGCGACCGTGCGACCGTGTCGGCGAACGAGCGGTGCTGTGGCGTGACGGTCATGCCCGGCGATGCTACGGCGACGGGCGGCAGGACCATGCGGCGCGCCCGGCCGCGTCAGCCGATCCGCACGAACGTGTAGTTGCGGATCTGCTGGACGACCGGGTCGTAGACCGGCCGGCGGTGGCGGTCGAACGAGAAGCGCCCGAGCACCGTGTCGATGCCGCGCAGGCGGGCGAGCGCGTCGCGGATCGCGCGCGGCTCGGCGGAGCCGGCGCGCACGATCGCGGCCGCCAGCAGCTTGACCCCGGTGTAGGCCTGGGCCGAGAACTGGTCGGGCTGGTAGCCGAGCCGTGCGCGGTACGTCCGCACGAACTCGGCGTTGCCCGGCGTGTCCGCGCCGGCGATCCACGCCGTGCCGGAGATCGCGCCGTCGGCCACGTCGCCGGCCTGGTCCATGAGCCCCGGCGTGTTGAAGGAGTCGCCGCCGACGAACGGGACGCGCTCGAGCGCGGGAGTGGCGCGGGCGCGGGCCATGACGTCGATGACGTCGGGCGCGAGCGCGGCGATGAACAGCACGTCCGGCCGGCTGCGGGCGACCTGCCGCAGCGCGCGGCGCCGCCCCGTCGGCGAGCCGGCGGCGAACGTCGCATCCGCCACCACGCGCACGCCGCGCAGCCGCTTCAGCGACCGGCGGAACACGGCGCGCGCGCTCGTCGAGTACGCGTCGCCGGTGGCCGAGATGATCGCGGCGCGCCGGTAGCGCAGCCGGCGGTGCGAGACCTTCACGGTCACCGGCTGCACCACCCGCTCGGGCAGCGCCACGCCGAAGACGTCGTCGCCGATGTCGAGCACGCCGTCGCCGGTGTTCGAGACGCTGACCACCGGCACGCCGCGCGCCTGCGCGACCCGGTCGGCGGCCAGGGCCGAGGTCGACAACGTCGGTCCGAGCAGCGCCACCGCACCGCCGTCGATGAGCGCCGTGAACGCCGCGGTCGCCGTGCGGGGCGAGGATCCGTCGTCGCGCACGTCGAGCACGAGCCGCGCCGGGCCGAGCACGCCGGACGCGTTGACCTCCTCGACCGCCAGCCGCGCCGCGTCGGCCTGCTGGCCGCCGTACGTGGCGCCCTGACCCGTGGCCGAGAACGCCGCGCCGATCGGGATGTCGCCCGCGGGCAGCGCCGCGCTCGCCGCGGCGGGCCCCAGCACGGCGGTGGACCACAGGGCGGCGAGGAGCAGGAGGACGCGGCGCACGGAAGGCGGCAGGCTACCGGCGCACCCGGCGCCGTCGACGCATCAGGGGTAGATTGCCCTGCGATGACCGAGATCCGCATCACCGAGGAGCCCGCGGACGGCGCGGACGGCGCCCGGCTGCTGTCGGCCCAGAAGCAGGAGCTGGCCGAACGGTATGGGGAGCTCACCGGGCCCGCGGTGACGCCCACACCGGGCTCGCAGCTCACCGTCTTCCTGGTGACGCGCGACGCCGCGACGGGGGAGGCGCTGGGCTGCGGCGCGCTGCACGAGCACACGCCCGAGATCGTCGAGATCAAGCGCATGTACGTGACCCCGGCGGCCCGTCGCCGGCAGCTCGGGCGCGAGATCCTGCGTTCGCTCGAGCGCGAGGCGGCGCTGCGGCACTTCGTCACGGTCCGTCTGGAGATCGGCGACCGCCAGCCCGAGGCGGAGGCGCTCTACGCGGGCGCAGGCTACCGCGCGATCGAGTGCTGGGGCGACTACGCGAGCGATCCGCGGGCGCGCTGCTACGAGCGCGACATCACGCCGGCGCCAGCCGACTGACCGGTCCCCGCGAACGTCACGCTGAGGGTCGTCCCAGCCAGCCGGGCGGTTCCCACCCGTTCGGGGGTGGCGCCGCATCGTCCGGCCTCCGGCGGCGTTGGAGCGATCGATGACATCGGCCCGCTCTCTCCGCATCCCCGCGCTCACGCTCGCCCTTCTCGCCGGATTCCTGCTCGCCGCCTCGCCGTCCGCCCAGGCGAAGGTGACGATCGGGATCGGCCAGCAGACCCCCGAGATCTTCCGCAGCCCCGCGTGGTTCGCGCTCAACGCCCCGGACGTCCGCTACATCGCTCCGTGGGACGTCACCAGCGACCCGCGCGAGCGCGACAAGCTCGATGCCTGGATGGCCGCGGCCGACGCGGCCGGGGCCCGCGTCCTGATCGGCTTCCAGCACTCCCTGCGCAGCGCCCGGCTGGCGAAGACCCTGCCGACCCGGGCGGCCTACCGGCGCGCGTTCCGGGCGGTACACGACCGCTATCCGCACGTGCGCACATGGGTGCCGTGGAACGAGGCGAACAACGCCGGCTCGCTGACGGGCGGCCACCCGGCGCGCGCCGCCGCCTACTACAACATCGTGCGGTCGATCTGCCGCAGCTGCGACGTCGTCGCCGGCGACGTGCTCGACCAGCGCAACCTCGAGTCGTGGCTGACGCGCTACCGGCGCCATCTGCGCTACCGGCCGGCGATCTGGGGGCTGCACAACTACCACGACGCGAACGCCCGCATCCCGCACTCGACGAAGCTCATGCTCCGCCTGACCACGGGCCAGCTGTGGTTCACCGAGACGGGCGGCGTCGTGAAGATGCGCGTCCAGGGCCGGAACGGCACGATGACGAAGAACTACGGCATTCGCGCCGCCGCGAAGTCGACGCGCTACGTGCTGAACCTCTCGAAGCTGAGCCGGCGGATCACGCGCATCTACCTCTACCACTGGCTGGCGCCCTCGCGATTCACGACGTGGGACTCCGCCCTGACCAACCACAAGATGCAGCCGCGTCTGACGTACCGCACCGTGAAGTCGTGGTTGCGGGGAGCGCGCAAGGCGCGGCTGGCGGCCTGACGCGAAGGGCGCTGGGCTCACCCGGCCCGTCCAGCTGCGACACTCTCCGGTCTCGTCACGAGCCCCCCTGACAGCAGGAGCCCAGCCAGCCATGCGCCCAGAGACCATCGCGCTGCACCACGGCCACGAGCCCGACCCGACGACCAACTCGCGCGCGGTCCCGATCTACCAGACGACGTCCTACGTCTTCAACGACGCGCAGCACGCGCAAGACCTGTTCGCCCTCGCGGTGCCGGGCAACATCTACACGCGGATCATGAACCCCACGAGCAACGTCCTCGAGGAGCGCATCGCCGCGCTCGAGGGCGGGGTGGCGGCGCTCGCGGTCGCCTCCGGCATGGCCGCCGTCATGTACTCGGTGCTCAACGTGTGCAAGGCGGGGGACAACATCGTCGCCCACTCCACGCTGTACGGGGGCACGTACAACCTGTTCGCGCACACGCTGCCGCAATATGGCATCGAGGTCCGCTTCATCGATCCCGACGACCCGGCCGTCCTCGACCAGCACGTCGACGCGAAGACCCGCCTGGTCTTCACCGAGACGATCGGCAACCCGCGCCTGAACGTCGTCGACCTCCGCGCGTGGGCCGACGCGGCCCACGCGCACGGCCTGCCGCTGGTCGTCGACAACACGATCCCGACGCCGATCCTCTGCCGGGCGTTCGACCACGGCGCCGACGTCATCGTGCACGCCGCGACGAAGTTCATCGGCGGGCACGGCACGTCGATCGGCGGCCTGGTGGTCGACTCCGGCAACTTCGACTGGGTCGCCAACGCCGAGCGCTTCCCGGGCCTGACGCAGCCCGATCCGTCCTATCACGGGGTCGTGTGGGCCGACGCGCTGGGCCCGGCGGCGTACATCGGGCGCGTGCGCACGGTCCTGCTGCGCAACATGGGCGCGGCACTGTCGCCGTTCAACTCGTTCCTGTTCCTGCAGGGCATCGAGACGCTGCCGCTGCGGATGGAGCGCCACAGCGAGAACGGGCTCGCGGTCGCGCGGCACCTGCAGGGGCACGACGGCGTCTCGTGGGTCGACTACCCGGGCCTGGAGAGCTCGCGCTACCACGACGTCGCCCAGCGCGTCCTCAGCGGCGGCGCCGGCTCGATCGTCACGTTCGGGATCGAGGGCGGTCGCGAGGCGGGCCGCGCGTTCATCGACGCGCTCGAGATGTTCTCGCACCTGGCCAACATCGGCGACGCGAAGTCGCTGGCGATCCATCCGGCGACGACGACGCACTCGCAGCTCGACGACGGTGAGCTGGACGCGGCCGGCGTGCCGCAGGACATGGTCCGGCTCTCGGTCGGCATCGAGCACATCGACGACATCCTGGCCGACCTCGATCAGGCGCTGGCCAAGGCACAGCAGGGCGTCGCTGCGTGAGCAGCGGCCTCGGTCTGGTCGAGACGCGGCGGGTCGTCCTCTTCGACGAGGACGACCCGCTGGTGCTCGAGTCGGGGGCCCGGCTGGAGCGCGTCGAGGTCGCCTACGAGACCTACGGCCGGCTGAACCCGGCGCGCACGAACGCCGTGTTCGTGTGCCACGCGCTGACCGGCGACGCGAACGCCGCGGGCCACCACGGCAACGGAGCGCGCCCCGGGTGGTGGGACAACATCATCGGGCCCGGCCGGCCGCTCGACACCGAGCGCCTCTTCGTGATCTGCGCGAACGTGCTCGGCGGCTGCAAGGGAACCACCGGCCCCGGCTCGACCGATCCGGCGACCGGCCGGCCCTACGGCCTGCGCTTCCCGCAGCTCTCGGTGGGGGACCTGGTGACGGTGCACCGCGCGCTCGCGCGCCATCTCGGCGTCGAGCGGCTGCTCGCGGCGATCGGCGGCTCGCTGGGGGGCATGCAGGTCCTGCAATGGGCGCTCGACCATCCCGGCGAGATGCACGGCGCGCTGGTCGTCGCGGCGTCGGCCCGCCTGTCGGCCCAGAACATCGCCTTCTCCGCGGTCGCGCGCGAGGCGATCATGCGCGACCCGGACTTCGCCGGCGGCGACTACTACGGCGGCGCGCGACCGGACCGCGGCCTCTCGCTGGCCCGCATGATCGGACACATCACCTACCTGTCCGAGGAGTCGATGCGCGAGAAGTTCGGCCGCCGGATCCAGGACGCCGACGAGCCGCGCTACGGGTTCGAGGTCGACTTCGAGGTCGAGAGCTACCTGCAGTACCAGGGGCAGTCGTTCGTGGAGCGCTTCGACGCGAACACCTACCTGTACCTGACGCGGGCCATGGACTACTACGACCCGTTCGGCGACCCGGTCGTGACCGCCCGCAAGCTCGCGCAGGTCGATACGCGGTTCCTCGTGCTGTCGTTCGACTCCGACTGGCGCTTCTCGACCGACCATGCGCGCGAGATCGTGCGGACTCTCACCACGGCGCGCGTGCCGGTCACGTTCCGCGAGATCTCGGCGCCGCACGGACACGACTCGTTCCTCATGGCGGTCCCCGAGTACCACCGCACGGTGGCCGGCTATGTCGACCGCCTCGCCGCCGAGACGGCGCAGGACGGCTGAGCCGTGCGTCCCGACCTGGAGCTCGTCGCCGGTCTCGTCGGCCGCGACGTGCGGGTCCTCGACCTCGGGTGCGGCGACGGCGCGCTGCTGGCCCACCTGATCGTCGAGCAGGGCTGCGCCGGGCACGGCATCGAGCACTCCGAGGAGGGCTTTCACGCCTGCGTGGCGCGCGGCGTGCCCGTCTCCCAGCGCGACCTCGAGGACGAGCTGGCGCACCTCGGCTCCGGCGAGTTCGACTGCGCGGTGCTGTCGCTCACCCTGCCGGCGATGCGCCGGCCGGCCCAGGTGCTCGCCGAGATGGCCCGCGTGGCCCCGCGGCGCGTGGTCTCGCTGCCGAACTTCGGCCACTGGAGGCTGCGCGCCGAGCTGGCGCTGCGCGACCCGGATGCCGCGCAGCCGGTCGCACCGTACCGCTGGTACAGACACCCAACATCCACCTCTGCACGCTGACGGACTTCCGAGCACCTCGTGGCGCAGACGCCGATGCGCATCGTGCGGCACCCTGCTCGACGAGCACGGCCGCCCGGCGCACGCGGTGGGCTCGGGTCGCGCCGGACCTGGCGGCAGGGCGGTGGCACCTGTTGGAGGACTGACCGCCGACCACCCGATCACGGAGGCACCGCATACGGATCACCCGCTCATCCACCGTCGAGACCCAGAAGGCCCGTCCGAGTGGTTCATAAGCGAGCGTCTACATCGACGCCGTCGCCGCCCCCGCGGAGACCTCGGCGTTCGCCGCGGCCAGCGTTCACTTCACGCCCGGCGCCCGCACCGCGTGGCACCCACCCGCACGGCCAGACGATCTTCGTTACCGAGGGCTCGGCCTGTGCCAGCGCGAGGGCGGCCCGATCGAGGAGATCCGCCCCGGCGACCGCGTGTTCTTCGCGCCGGGGGAGAACCACGCACGGCGCCGCCCCGGACCGCTTCATGGTCCACATCGCCATTCACCAGAACGACGACAGCGGTCGCGCGGTGAGCTGGGGCCAGCCGGTCACCGACGAGGAGTACTCGGCGGCCCGCTCCGCCAACGGCTGAGCGCGGCCGGGCGCGCGGGCCGGCGAGGTCACGCGGCAGTCAGACGTATGCGAGCCATGCCACGATTATGCCACGGCGGCTGGCGCGACCGATCGCTCGGTGCGGTCGCGCACGCCGATCAACCGGGCCGAGTTGGCGATGACCGGGATCGACGACAGCTCGTGCAGCAACGCGCCTGTGACCGGGTGCAGGATCTGCGCGATCGTCAGTCCGACGGCGATGGCGAGGACGCCGAGCGAGAACGCGAGGTTCTGGCGGATCGCGCGCATCGCCCGCTGGGAGAGCCCGAGGAGGTGGGGGAGCTTGGACAGGTCGTCGGAGAGCAGCGCGACCTGGGCGGTCTCGAGCGCCAGGTCGGTTCCGGTGACGCCCATGGCCACGCCGGCGTCGGCGGCGGCCAGCGCGGGGGCATCGTTGACGCCGTCGCCGACGAAGGCGACGCGGTGCCCGGCCTGCTGCAGGTCGCGGATCACCTGGGCCTTGTCCTGCGGCAGGACTTCGGCGCGGACATCGTCGATGCCGAGCTGGGCGGCGATCCGCCGGGCGACCGGCTCTTGATCGCCGCTGATCATGGCGGTGCGGACGCCGAGCTCGTGCAGTCGCCGGATGGTCGCCGCCGCCTCGGGGCGCGGCTCGTCTCGCAGCTCCAGGACCCCGACCGCGTGGCCGTCGACGGCCACGGCCACGCTCGTCCCCGCGGTGGCGGCATGGGCGGGCGCGGCCAGCAGCGCCGGGCGGCCGATCAGCAGCTCCCGTCCGTGCGCCCGCGCGCGGACGCCCCGTCCTGGCAGCGCCTCGAAGCGGTCGGGGTCCGCGACGTCGATGCCCCGCTCGGTGGCGGCGCGCACGATCGCCTGCGCGAAGGGGTGCTCGGAGAACTTCTCGGCGCTGGCGCTCAGGGCGAGCAGGTCAGGCTCGGCGAGCCCGTCGAGGGAGTGCACCGCGACCAGCTGCGGGCGCCCGGTCGTGAGGGTGCCGGTCTTGTCGAACACGACGGTGTCGATCGCGGCCATCGCCTCGACGGCTGCGCCCTGCTTGATCAGGCTGCCGCGCAGTGCGGCATTGCCGATCGACGCGACGAGCGCCGTCGGCGTGGCCAGGACCATCACGCAGGGGCAGAACACGATCAGCATCGTGATCGCCGGCGTGATGTCGCCGGTGACGGCCCACAGGATGGCCGCCAGGACGATCGCGGTCGGGGTGTACAGCTTGGCGTAGCGGTCCAGGACCCGCTCGACGGGCGCCTTCTGGTCTTCGGCCTCGGCGACCATGCGGCGGACCTGCCCCAGCGTGGTGTCCGCCCCGACGCTGGCAGTCCGGACCTCCAGCGCGCCCAGGGACGCGAGGGTGCCCGCGAACACGTGATCGCCGACGTGCCGGTCCACCGGCACGCTCTCGCCCGTGATCGCGGCCTGATCGACCGACGCGGTGCCCGCGACGACCTCGCCGTCGACGGCGATCCGCTCGCCCGGGCGCACGAGCACCACGTCTCCGACCACCACGTCCTCCAGCGCCACGCGTTCGTCGTGGCCGTCGCGGCGCACGGTGACCTCGTCGGGCAGCAGCGCCTCGAGTGCCTCCAGCGCGCGGCCAGCCCGCGCGGCGACGAACTCCTCCAGCAGACCTCCGACGAGCAGCAGCACCGCGACGATGGCGGCGGCGGAGAACTGGCCCACGGCGATCGCGGCGATGGTCGCCAACGAGACCGGGATGTCCGCGGTGAAGTCGCGCTGGCGGATCCCTTGGATCGCCGACCACCAGATGTAGATCGACCCGACCAGCGCCGAGGCGATGTACCAGGGCGTGTCCGCGGCCCCGCCGCCAGACGAGATGGCGCCCTCGGGGTTGTCGATCAACGCGACGACGAGCAGGACCAGCGCGGCGAACGTGACGACGGTGCCGGGCTCGAGCAGGAACTCGCGATAGCGGCCGGCGAAGCCGCGCGCACCACGAGCGCAGGTCGCGCACACACGCCCGACGGACGCGACGGGACCGCGTGAAGACATGTGCGGGCCCTCAAGATGGCCGTTCAGGCCTGACTGCGCTTCGTCGTTGGTGCCCATGCGCGGCGGCACCTTAGCGTGAACGTATGAAGAGCTGCACATATGTGTGTATCCTCACGCATGTGCCGCACCCATCCGAGCACGAGTCCGCACGACGTCCACTCGGACTCGCCGAGGCCGAGGAGCTGGCGGAGGCCATGCGCACCTTCGGCACGGCCAGCCGCCTGCGGCTGATGTGGGCGATGCTGGACGGGGAACACACCGTCGACGACCTCGCCGAGATGACCGGCATGTCGCCCAGCGCGACATCGCACCAGCTGCGGCTGCTGCGCCACGGCCGCCTCGTCTCGGTGCGCCGGGACGGGCGCCATGCCGATTACCGGCTGCACGACCACCACGTCGTCGACCTGATCGCGGCGATTCGCTACCACCACGAGCACGTCTACCCGCCCGCCCCGGCGACCCTGCCGCAGCCACAGGCCGAGTCCCGTTCCCGGACGTGACCGACCTCCGCCGGGAGGACCAGGCGCACCACCGCCTGCAGGCCCACGCGCACGCTGGGAGGATGTGGCAAGCGGAGTCGGTCACGCGATCTTCAGCCAGGCGCCGATGGCCGTGACGGCGATCCCGCCGAGCATCAGCGTGACCGCCCAGCGCACGGGGTTGGCGAGCACGGCGCGGGCCAGTGCGACGCCGAGCGCTCCGAGCGCGAGCACGGCGATGGCGGCGGCGATCCAGCCAGGACCGGGGAGGATCGCGGCCAGCAGCAGCGGCGCGAGCGCCCCGACGAGGCTCGCGCCGCTGGCCAGCGCACTGTTGCGGGCCGCCTTGTGCAGCGCTGTGCGTCCGAGCTCGGTGTCGAGCAGCCCGGTCTCGGTCGGCATGCTCAGCTCGCGCGAGGCGTGGCGGAGGTTGCCGCGCGCTTCGCTGTAGTCGGCCACGAACACCGCAAAGCCTGCGGTCACCAGCGCCGCCACCGAGATTCGCCACGCCAGCCCGACGGTGGCGTGCCGCGCACCGCCGATGAAGCTCGATGCCGCGAGGGTCAGCGCGTTGAGGATCCCGTCGGCCGACCCCAGCGAGATCGGCAGCAGCAGTTGGCGGCTCGTTCTCACCGGACGCGGGGGATGTGGTCGACGATGCGCTCACCGAATGCGAGCAGGTCGATGCTGTGCACGACGGCGCCCGCGTTCTCGATCGCTTTGATGAGCTCATCGAGGTCGACGTCCTGCCCCTCGATGGCGATGTCGGTCCCGATCGTCTCGAGGTCGATCTCGGTGATGATGATGGTGGCGGCGGCGACGCCGGTCACGTCGTCGATCGCTTCGGCAACGTCGCGGATTCCGGGCCCGGACGCGGCCCAGTCGACATCGAGTTGCACGCGCCGGATGTTCACGATGACCTCCTTCGTCGCTGCTGGGACGCTGCCGAGACGGTCGCGGTGACGATCCACGTGCGGACGGCCACGCCGTCGCGCGTCACGGGGCCGGTGGGGAAGGGGAGTCGGAGCTGTGTGGACATGACGGCTTCTGCGACCACGGCGGTCGTCGGGGGTAGAAGCCATCAGCAGCCCGATGCTGCGGGTATCGAGCGAGCCTCATCGCTCGGAGCCTTCGACGATACTTGACGCGCCGTCGCGGCGCTCCTACGCTGGGCCTGACCAGATGAGGCTCTGGTGGGGGTCCTGGCCCCCGAACCGCCGCTGCTCGCGGCTGATGGCTTCTCCGTCGTCTTGTCGTCAACGGAGGAGTCGGGATGAGCGAACTGCAGCAGTCGGCGAGGTGGGGGTCGGTGAGCGATGCCCGGATCGCGGCGATACGGGCCCGCGAGGTGCTCGACAGCCGCGGTGCTCCGACGCTCGAGGTCGAGGTGCGGTTGCGCTCGGGCGCCCGCGGATGCGTCGGCGTGCCGGCCGGTCGGTCGACCGGCGCGCGCGAGGCGGTCGAGGCCCGCGACCCGGATCGCCGCTTTCACGGTCTCGGGGTGCGCAGCGTCGCGCACCGTGTCCGCGAGGAGATCGGCGCGGCGTTGCACGACGTCGACGCCGGCGACCAGCTTCAGGTCGATCTGCGGTTGATCGAGCTGGATGGGACGTTCGACAAGGGACGGCTCGGCGCCAATGCGCTGATCGGGGTGTCGTTGGCCTGCGCGCACGCGGCGGCGGCGGATGCAGGCCTGCCGCTGTGGCGCTACCTGGGGGGCGACCGGGCCCATGTGCTGCCGGTGCCGATGCTCAACCTCCTCAACGGCGGGGCGCATGCGCGCAGCTCGCTCGACATCCAGGAGCTCATGATCGTTCCGTGGGCCGCCGAGAGCTTCGCGGACGCCATGCACGTCGCCGTCGATGTGCACTGGGCGTTGCGGGATCTGCTCGTCGAGCGGGGGGCGAGCACGAGCGTCGGCGACGAGGGGGGCTTCGCGCCGGACCTGCCGTCCACCGAGGCGGCGCTGGGCCTCCTGGAGGCCGCGATCGAGCGCGCCGGTCACCATCCCGGCCACGACGTCATGCTGGCCATCGACGCCGCCGCCAGCCAGTGGCACGGCAGCGACGGCTACGAGCTGCCGCGCGAGGGCGTGACGCTGCGGTCAGGGGAGCTGGTGGACCGGTGGGTCGACCTGGTCGGGCGCCACCCGATCATCGCGTTGGAGGACCCGCTGGGTGAGGACGATGTCGAAGGCTGGATGGCGCTGCACGCCCGGCTGGAGGAGCGGGTGCAGTTGATCGGCGATGACCTGCTCGTCAGCGACCCGACCCGGGTGAACGAGGGAATCGACCGCAGGCTGGCCAACGCGGTCCTGGTCAAGCCCAACCAGGTCGGGACGCTCACCGAGACGCTCGAGACCATGAGGTTGGGGCGACAGGCCGGCTGGGGAGTGATCGTGTCGCATCGATCGGGCGAGACCCTGGATACGACGATCGCCGATCTCGCCGTCGGGACGAGCGCTGGGCAGATCAAGGCAGGAGCGCCGTGCCGTGGCGAGCGCATCGCCAAGTACAACCGTCTCATGCGCATCGAGGAGGAGCTCGGCGGCGACGCGCTGTATGCCGGCCATGCCCCGTTCGCGCGTCAGGCGCTCCATTCGCGCCGGTCACCGCCTGCTGTCTGATACCGTGGACGGCGAGCGATGAGGCTCGCTCTGACCGCGACCCGAGCGCCGCTGATGGCCTCTACGACCCGGAATCGATCGTGGAGGAGCTGTGCCCCCTTTGAGTCGTTGGTTGCCTGGGTTCTGCAAGGCTCTCGCTGACGCACCGGCGAGCGGCACCCGCAGCAGGCGTGGCCATGAGACCACGGCGAGTCGACGGGCGATGCGCGCTTGGGCGCACGCCGACCCCGTGGCCCGGTTGCGTGAGCTCGACGAGCATCCGCCGCGCGAGATCGTGCTCGAGGCCGTCGCGGATCCGTGCATCGATGTCGCCCGCCGCGCTCTCGAGCGCCTGATCGCGGACCCACGGCGCGAAGACATCGGCGCGCTGCAGGACCTGTTGTGGCGTTGCGACCCCGCGCTGGTCGAGGACGTGGCCGCGGCTCTGCGTGCGGTTGGGGATCGCGACGCCGCACGGATGGCCGAGGCACGGCTGCGCAGCGACTGCCGGCCGGCGCAACGCGGTCGGGCGGCCCGGGCGCTCGGGGTGCTGCGCGACTGGCAGGCGCTGCCGGCGCTGACCGCGGCGGTGGGCGACGCGAACGCGACGGTGCGCGCCGCCGCACTTGACGCACTGGCCGAGTTCGGCCCGGATCGGATGGCCGCGCGCGCGGCCGCGGTGTGCGTCACCGACGAAAGCGCCGACGTCCGACGCCGGGCGGTGCGTGCGGTCGGACGTCTCAGCCCCGCTCCGGCATCGGCTGTCCGTGCCGCGCTGGACGACCCGGCGCACCTTGTCCGTCGCGAGGTGGCCGCACTCTCGGGCCGGCTGCCGATCCCCGACGTCGCGCGCCTGCTGACCGACGACGATCCCAACGTGCGCGCGACTGCCGCTGCGAGTGCCGGACCCAGCAGCGCCCATCTGCTGATCGGCGTGCTCGAGTGCGATCCCCAGGGGAGCGTGCGCGCAGCGGCCGCCGGCCGATTGGGCGAGCTGGGCGGCGATGAGGCCGGGGAGGCGCTGTTGAGCGCCTCCCTCGCCGACCATGACTCGCTCGTGCGGGCACGAGCTCTGCGGCTGGCCGAGCGGTGCTGGGTCGCGACCGGCCGCGGCGCGGCTGCGCGAGGAAGCAGACGGGGCGCATGGTGCCATGGCGCTGCGCGCGCTGACCAAGCTGGGTGCGCCGCTCGGCGACGACGAGGCGGCCCGCCTCGCGCATTCGCTGGACCCGGATCTGCGGCTTGTGCTGGCCGATCTCGCCCTGTCGCTCGTCGGAGATCCCGCCCAGATCCTCGCGGTGCTTCGCCACGACGCGGATGCGGGCGTCCGGGGCGTAGCGACTCGGCACGAGGAGGCCGAGCCACCACGCATCACCCGCCGCGAGCGTTGACCGGTCGAACGGCGTGCTCTCCCTCGCAGACCTCGCAGGTCACGCGATCGCGTGGATCGGCTGCCACTGTTGGCCGCCTTCGAGCGCGCGGAGAGCACGCGGGTTGTCGAGGACCCGTGCGGCGCTGCGGGCCGCGCGCAGCAGGCGCGTGTCGCATCGGTCCGGCCAGGCGCGGCGGATCAATGCCGTCGACTCGATGAGCTCCGCCAGCCACAGCGTCGAATCGTCGTCCGCGGCGGCGAGCAGGAGCGCCGACGGCAGGCGCGGACGGGTGCCGCTCGCCAGGGCGATCCGCACACCGGCGCGTTCGAGCAGGCGGCGCGTTGGCGGCTGGAGCGCGGCGGCCGACCACCGCTCGATTTCGTGGTGGGCCTGGTCGATGGCACCGCGCTGGCTCAGAAGCACGGCAAGATCGGCGTCCGCGCACGCGGCTTCGTCGAGCCGAAGCTGGCCGCGCGCGCATGTCAGCAGGTGCACCGCGCGGTCCGGCTCGTCGTTGGCGATCGCGGCGCGTGCGCGCCGCCGGCCGGCGACCGGCGCGAGCCGCGCGTCGAGCTGCGCCGCCTTGGTGTACGCCCACTCAGCGCGATCGGGCCGGCCGCGGCTCAGCCACAGATCGCCGAGCGCGAGCATCCGGCGTGAGCCCGAGTCGCCGCCGCCCCAGCGCGTGGCGGACGTCAGATAGCCGATCGCGTCGTGCAGGCGACCGGCGCGCAGCGCAGCGTCGGCGGCGCGACCGGCCGCTGACGCGGCCTGGGCGGGATGCTCGCGCGCGACGCTCTCGAGGGCGTCGATACGCTCATCGAACGCGGCCGTGTAGAACCGGTCGACCGCGGCGCGCAGCCGACGGTTGCGCGTGACGGGGACGCCCGCGAGGCTGCGAGCGACGACCAGGGCCGAATCGATGGACTCCAGAAGCGCAAGCGATTGCGCGACGACCTGGCGGTCGCCGACATCGGCGGTCTCGATGCGGTCGAGCCACTCTCCGGCGCGATCTTCGATCGCGTCGAGCTCGTCGGCTCCGAGCTGGACGCCGCGAGGTCCGACGCTGGCGAGCAACCGCTGTAGCCGCTCGATCACGACGCCGGCGATCGAGGGCGGCGGGTCGTCCGGATCGTCGCGTTCCATGAGGAGCGCAGCCGCCTGGTGGACGTAGAGCGGGCTGGCCGCGGCGGAGTGCTCCAGAAGCCGGCGCCGCGCTTCGGCGTGCTGCGCACCGGGGAGGAGGCGGCCGGCCAGCACCTGGCGCTGCGCGGCGTCGAGGCCTGGGAGGTCGATGCGGCCTCCGGGGATCCAGTCTGTGGCGGCGGCGAACGAGCGTCGCAGCGCTGCGACGACCAGGCAGGATCCCATCTGCCGCGCCGCGAGCTCGCGCAGGACCGCGAGTGACCGGCCATCGGCCCAGTGCAGGTCGTCGAGCACGACGACGCAGGGCGCGACGGCCGCCATAGCGGCGGCCAGCCCATCGGCGATCGTCGCGTCCGACTCGCGGTCGCGCGGCGGGTCTGCCTCGAGCTCGAGCGCGAGGTCGCGGGCGAGCGCCAGTGGGGCGGCGCCGAAGGGCGACGCACCGGCGCCCACCAGACGCACGCCGGGTTCGAGATGTGACACCCAGGCGCTCAACAGCGCCGACTTCCCGCCGCCGGCCGCGGCGATGACTCGGCACCAGCGCGTGTCGCCGGCACGGGCGCGACGCCATTGGGCGTCGAGCGCGGCCCGTTCGGCCCGGCGTCCGACGAGCGGCCCGTGGCGTCCTTGCGCGAGCGCCCAGGGCGCGCGAACGGGCTCTCGCGGGCCGACGAGGGTCACGCACGGGATGTCGTCGTCCTCCGCGCGGCGGGGCAGGCCGCCGGCCGGGCTCGTCAGCCAGCGGTCGTCGATCTCGCGCGCCGCTGCGAAGCTGAGGAGCGGCCGGCCGGGCAGTCCGATCCTCGCGAGAGCCATCGCCCGCCGCGCGGTGTCCGAACGCGCAGCCATGCCGAGGTCGACCAGACCGACGGCGGCGCCGCAGCGCACCTCCGCGACGGCACGTCGCCGTTGCACGATGCCGGCGCAGAGCGTTGCGGCGCGGTCGACGGCTGCGTCGAGCGCGTCGCCCACGTAGAGGCCGAGAAGGAGTCCGGGCGCGACGGCGCACCACGCTGCCCCGTCCTCCGCGAGCGCCTGGGCGAGGACCTCGGCGTCCGTGAGAGCCCGCGGGAGCAGTTCCCGGCCTGCGCTGAGCTCGATGGCCACCATGGCCCCGGCCGCCACACCGAAGCCTGGCGCGGTCGCCGCCAACGGCGGCGTGACGAGCGCGATCTCGCGTCGAGCTGATGGCTGCAGCACCGTGGCGCAGTCGCGGCACTGGCCGAGATGAGCCGGCCATTCGCGCCGGCACCGGGGACAGTGCCCCACCGCGAGCGCCTCGAACACCACCCTCGGATGGTCCGCGTGTCCGCCGTCGATGCCGCGACGACAGATGCTCGCCCGCTGTGTTGATAGGTCGCTCACCGTGGCCTCCCATGCGTCGCTGGTCTGGGTAGAGGCCATCAGCGGACGCGGGCCGCGGTTATGAGCGAGCCTCATCGCTCCCCGCTGATGATAGGCGAGCGTCCGACCTCTTGGGCGCAGAGGCCGATCTCGGCGAACCCATCCCTGACGCGGTCCGACGATCGGAGGCCCAAGAGCATCAGCGGCGGCGTGCGTCGCCTGGAGTGGTCACTCGCTCGACGACGACTGGAGGTGAGCGTCCCCAGCGCGACGATGCCGCCCTACCCGCGTGATGGACGATTGTTCGATCGCTCTGTGTCACTGCGCTTCATACCGTGCTTGATCTGATCGTCAGAAGCGAACCTGCAGGAGCGTGGAAGTGCTGGCGACACTACTTGCCGACAAGCTGGCCAACCTCGAGTCGTGCACGGGATCTTGATAAAGGCGCCGCAGCGTCGATCCAGCCCCAAGCCGGTTGAGACCCGCTTTTTGCGCCTATGGATGAGTGGGGCCGGTGGACCTCGGCCGCCGTCTTGATCATTCCGAACGGCGTCGTGCTCGGCCTCATTGTCCTGGCCGTGCTGACCGCGGTTGGGACGGTGTCGGTGCGCGACGCGGTATCGCTCGTGATCCTCGTGATCGGAGCTGTCCTGATGTTCTTCGGTATCACTATTTGGCGCAAGCGCCACCAGGTCGCCGAAGCGTCGATGGAGTGGCATCCCCAAGACGTTGTTCCTCAGGTTGGCTATTTCCGCGACCTCGCCATCGTGCTGATCATCGGCGCGACAGTCGCGTGGTACATCGCAATCCGCAGCTTGTTGTAGCCAGGAAGCCGTTGTCGCTCGGTGCCCCACCACGTGTTCATCCCGTAGACTGTGGGTCGTCGGACCCGGGCCCTGCGCGACGAGCGTCTCGACCGACCGAGCTACCTGGTGCCGACACAGGGACGTCCGGCTGTGGCTCCGACGCGATTTGCCTCGCCAATGTTCGGATGATCATTGCTCGCTACCCACCATGTAGAGCAACTGGTCTCGCCGGGATGGGGTTTCGTTGTGCGCGGCTGGCGCCGGGCGATCGTGCGCCGGTCGTCTTCGGGCGACGTCGCGTGTCCGGCAGCCGAGCGTGGGGGAGATCGGGTAGCACGGAGTGCCCGCGCGGCGGGGCTGTGTCACTGCCGATGCCGCGTAGGGACGCTCACGCCACTTGAGGGAGTCCGTCACCCGATCGAGTTCGCGCAGTCACAGTCCTCGGGGCAAAACGTGACCGGCACCGGCTGGATCTTCGGTCCCAGTCGCGTCGCGCCAGGGGTACAGCGTGTCCAGGTCACCGTCGGCACTGGCTACACGATCGACTTCTCGCTGCCATTCGCGACCTGGCTGCTCGCCCAGCACCTCGCGGACTCGGACAAAGACCGCGACCGTCCCATCGGCGATGCCCAGGCAGTCGAATCGATCAGCGTCGAGATCCCGATCGACGGTTCCTCCGTCATGTTCGCGCTTGGTGAGTACGACCAGAGTTGGTGGGCTCAAGGCCGGTGGAGCGGCTGGGACGTCGAGGTAGCGGGGACGCGCATCGACCCGTCGGACGTGAAGCTGCGGCGAGCAGGCTGAATGCTGGACGGGTTCGCGATCGCTCGGCGGCGTCGCGGCTGCTGAAGCGTGGAATGGGGCAAGCGAGCGGCTCGGACCCGTTTAGCGGTAGTCGCCATGGGTCAAGCGGGCACTTCTATCTGGCGGACTCGTCCGCCGACGCAGTGAAGGTTGCAGCGCGGATAGGGGGCTGCAGTTCACGGTCACGCAGCGTCGACTGAGGTGGTTGTGCATGTTGGTGATTGTGCCATGCGTATAGCCTGTACTACACCATCGACCTGACTCAGGTAGCGTCCTCGCGGCGGACAGCCGGTGAGAGAAGGCACGGTACGTACGACCGAGAGCGGCGCTGTTTTGTCATCGCCGGCGGACTTCAGCTTGCCCCGCATGTGAGGTCAACGTCAGGGGTTCGCTTGGCTGTGGTGGGTTACGGTGCTTGTGGTGGCCTGACGATCAGGACGCGCTTGCCGTGACGGTCAACCGTGAACACGACCGCGTCGGCTTGATCGTTGACGATTGAGGCCGTGTGCGTGTCGGGGGCGGGCGTCGATAGCGTGACGTTGCTTTGTCGGGGGATGGGTGGTGCGCGGTCCTCGTCGATGTCGCCGTCGCTGTAGCTCGTGGGTGGATCTGGGACGCGGAATCGTTGGTGAGCCGAACGATCGAGGGTCGGCGACGTGGGCGAGGATGGCCCGGGAGCCGGCGGGGAGGTGCGGACGATGTCGGGAAGTCGTGCGGTATGGAGGCGGTGCTCCATCGCCTCGATCCGCGCGATCCGGTGCTCGATGTCGGGATGCGTGCGCAGCCACGCATGACGTTGGGGTCCGGCGGCGACGAGGTTGAATGCGTCGTGGACGGCGATCTCTCGCAGGTCTCGCGACGGGGTCGCCTGGAGGGTGCCGCTGACTTTGCGCAGTGCCCGGGCCAGGGTGAGTGGCTTGCCGGTGATGGCGACGGCCGACGCGTCCGCCGCGAGCTCGCGATAGCGCGAGAGCGCCGCCGTCGCGATCCGGGTGATCACTCCGACCGGCGTCGCGATGGCTGCGCTCAACAGCCACCAGGGCAGTCCTTTGCGTACGAGGAGCAGGCTGCCGGCGAGCATGGTCACGCCGGGGCCTGCGACGATCGTCATGACCGCCGCATCGTGATGGGCGATGTGGGCCAGCTCGTGGGCCACCACCGCCTCGAGCTCGGCCTCGAGCAGCTCGAGCATGCCGATCGTGATGAACAACCGCGCCGGATGTAGCCAGGGCGGACGACGGTACGAGTTCGGCTGAGACGAGGGGAAGACGATACGCGGCTTAGCCAACCCCGTCATCGCGCACACCCGCTCGACGAGTGCGTGTAGCTCCGGCGCCTCGTGGCGCGCCGACGATCTCGGGTAGGGCTGGCTGCGGGAGGCGGCGACGGCCGCCGCGATGCCCAACAGCAAGAACGGCGCAAGGTACGCCACGATCACCAGCGGCACCAAGACGACGATCGCGACGATCCAGGCGATCAACAGCAGAGGCGTGAACACGCAGACCGCCACCATCCGCGCCTGCAGACCGCGGTCGGCGGGAAACAGCTCCCTTCCGTGGGCCATGCGCGAATATTACCCACCATCGCGCGCGATCCCAAGCGGCCGGACCGAGTCGCGCGTTCGGCCCTCACTGCCGATCGCGGTCGCATCGATGCCGGGTGCCGAGCGATCGGGCAAGAAGGTTGCGGTTTCTGTGCGACCACGAACACAGCGAAGGGAGCGGAGTCTGTACAGCTCGATGGCATACATATTGAGCGTCGAGGTGCCCGCCAAGAGCGACACACTCGGCGAAGGATCCGACGAACCGATGCCTGACAGCAGGTGTCGAGTCGCACTGCAACGCTCTGTCGCGTCTCGGCGGCCCGTCGGCCAGACGAGGAGTCCATGAACACCAGCGATTCATCGTCCTACCGGCGATCGGCACGCTGGGCAGTGCGCGTGCTTGTCGTCGGTGCCGGTCTCGTTGCCGCGGCGTTGGTCCTAATCGGCATCTACACCGTGCTCGCCACGTTCGTCCTTCATGGCCCTGTCAACGAGCGGTCGCTCTTTCAATCGGTGAGCAACGTTGCGGGATCTGCCTTCTCGGACGTAGGTGACCCTTGCGAGAGGGTGGGATCGAGCGGCGGCGAATGGAGTTGCACGGTCGGAGGTAAGAGCGGCAGCGGGTCTGCCCGGTATCGCGTGACGGTGCGCGCCGACAGTTCATGCTGGAAGGGTGATCTCGTCGTTGACCAGTCCGAAGATAGGATGCCCAAGAGCATCAGCGGCTGTGTGCGTCGGCTGGAGTGGTCGCTCTTCTGACGGGCGAAGGGCACTAGGATCTGCTCGCGGTCATCGATCCGGGAGCCGTCGGAGTGGCGATTGTCGCCTGATCAGTCTGCCGACCACCGCGGCCTGGCCAGCACACGGGGCACCGCTCGACCTTCGCAACACCGCGATTCTCGGTAACGGGCGGCAATATCGCACAACCGTCGCCGCCCGTGATCGACACCGTGAAAGTTAGCGCAGTGCCTCCGGCGGCGCAGATCGTTCCAAAAGCCGAGTCCCGTACTGTCGCACGAGAAAGCCCCACACTGCGCTTGCGACGACCCAACGTAGACTCGTCTCGCGACGCAGCTGGCGGGTCACGAAGCCCGGAAACAGAGTTGCGATCAGTATGAACAGCGCCGCTGCAAGTCCCTTGCATGTAATCTTTAGCCGACGCAACTCGGCATCGGAAGCCGGCGGCCACTCGCTGTCCATGGAGATACACTACAGGTTTCCCTGTGGGCCTTCCCCGAGCTCAACGCAGACATTTGCTGAACAGCGATGAAGAAGGTGGCGCGTCGTCCCGGTTGCTGAGAACGACGGGGTTACCGGCAGCTGATGGTCCGCAACGGTCGCGCTCGTGTGCGGAAGATGACGGGCGGGTCGCCTCAACCGCGCCACGGCTCTCTTGCGTCAGTGCCAAAAGTGAGACTCGTGCTCGACGAGCTATCGCTTTGCTGCCAGTAGATACGGCAAGTTTCTGTCGTGCCCGCTTGCCTTGCTCCTTTGGAGTGCGTCACTCGGAGGCGACCCCCGATATGTCTGAGGGCGCAGTACGGATCGAGTTCGCCGTGGTTCGAAGGTGATGGCACAGATCTGGACGAGCTGCCAGTGAAAGACCCCCATGGAAGCGGGCTCTGGAAGCTTGAGCTGGTAGCTCCTGCGCCGGTTGGATGCGGACCTCGGTCGCTGATGAGCGCGTGTCTAGCCGGTCGAAATCCGGGTCGTAGCACCTGGTCGAAGGTGGCCGCGCGAGATCGCGGTCTTTGAAGGCGGGCGCGAGCCGAACGCGAGATGCGCAGTTTGCGAGCGCTGACGGTAGCCTCGCCCGGTAGTGCTGCTCACCGTCACGACGACACACCGCCCGGCCACGGATCTCGGCTATCTGCTGCACAAGCATCCGGATCGTGTGCAGTCGTTGGGCTGCCGTTCGGCAAGGCGCGCGTCTTCTACCCGGAGGCGACCGAGGCGCGCTGCACGGCGGCAATGTTGCTCGACATCGATCCGGTCGGCCTCGTTCGGCGCGGCCGCGGCGTGAGCAGCTTCGCGCTCGCCCAGTACGTGAACGATCGGCCGTACGTCGCGTCGTCGTTCCTGTCGGTCGCGCTGGTCAACGTCTTCAAGAGCGCGATGGCGGGCACGTGCAAGGGGTACGAGGAGCTGGCAGCGTCCGCGATTCCGCTCGAGGCCTGGCTGCCCGTCGTGCCGGCGCGCGGTGGGGAAGCGCTCGTGCGGCGGCTGTTCGAGCCCTTGGGCTACCAGGTCGAGGTGACGCCGATCGCGCTCGATCCGGCGTACGCCGATTGGGGAGACGGTCGCCATGTGGGCCTGCGTCTCGTCGCGAAACGGCGGCTCTCTGAGCTGCTCACCCACCTGTACGTGCTCCTGCCGGTCCTCGATGACGACAAGCACTACTGGGTCGACGAGGCCGAGATCGACAAGCTCATGCGGCGTGGCGAGGGCTGGCTCGCCGCGCATCCCGAACGGGATCTGATCGTCCGCCGGTACCTCAAGAAGCAAGCGCACCTGTACTACCCCGCGCTCGTGCAGCTCGACGAGGCGACGGCGCCGGACGAGGAGCCCGATGGGCCCGGTGGCGAGGAACAGCTCGAGGAGCGCGTGTCGTTTGCGCGACCAGCGGCTCGGAGCGGTCGAGGCGGTCCTCAAGGGATCAGGCGCTCGCCGGGTCCTGGATCTCGGCTGCGGTCCCGGCGCGCTGCTGGAGCGGCTGCTTCGCGGCGACTACGAGCGCATCGTCGGGGTCGACGTCTCGGTGCGGGCACTCGAGCAGGCCGCGCGACGACTGAAGCTCGATGCGATGCATGACGCCCAGCGGCGGCGGATCGAGCTGCTGCACAGTCCGCTGACGTATCGCGACAAGCGGCTGGTCGGGTTCGACGCGGCCGCGCTCGTCGAGGTGATCGAGCACCTTGATCCGCCACGGCTGTCCGCCGCCGAGCAGAACGTGTTCGCGTCCGCGCGCCCAGCGACCGTTGTCGTCACCACACCGAACGCCGAATACAACGTGATGTGGGAGACGCTCCCCGCCGGTCAATTCCGGCATCCCGACCATCGCTTCGAGTGGACGCGGTCTGAGTTCACCGCATGGGCGAGCGGCGTCGCAGAGCGGCACGGCTACACCGCCCGGTACCTGCCGGTCGGCCCGGAGATGCGCGGGTCGGACCTCCGACGCAGATGGCCGTGTTCACTCGATGAGGATCGATCTCCCGATCCCGGCCTCGTGGTTCTCATCGGTCCGTCCGGGTCGGGCAAGAGCTCGTTCGCGGGCAAGCACTTCGCGGCGACTGAGGTCATATCGTCGGACTTCTGCCGTGGCCTCGTTGCCGACGACGAGAACGACCAGAGTGCGCGACGGCCGACGCGTTCGCGGTGCTGCACTTCATCGCCGGCCGACGCCTTGCGCAGCCGCGCTTCACCGTCGTCGACGCCACCAACGTGCAGCGCGAGGCGCGCAAGCCGCTGATCGAGCTCGCCAAGCAGCACGACCTGTTCCCGGTCGCGATCGTCCTCGACACCCCGGAGGAGATCTGCCAAGAGCGCAATCGCCTACGCCCAGACCGCGACTTCGGTCCGCACGTCGTGCGCCGGCAGCGCGCGCAGCTGCGCCGCTCGCTGAAGGGACTGCAGCGCGAAGGGTTTCGACGTGTGTGGGTGCTGCGGTCGCCAGAGGAGGTCGCGGCGGCCGAGGTCCGGCGGGCACCGCTGTGGACCGATCGGCGGTCTGAGCAGGGGCCGTTCGACATCATCGGCGACGTTCACGGCTGCCACGGCGAGCTCGCCGAACTGCTGCGCGAGCTGGGCTATGTGGTCGACGGCGACGGTACGACGGTGACGCATCCGGAGGGCCGGCGAGCGGTCTTCGTCGGCGACTACGGCGACCGTGGACCCGATACGCCGAGCGTCCTGAAGCTCGTGATGGCCATGGCGGAGGCCGGGACGGCGATCTGCCTGCCGGGCAACCACGACGTCAAGCTCGTCCGCAAGCTCAAGGGTCGCGATGTGCAGATCACGCACGGTCTTGGTGAGACGCTGAACCAGCTCGAGGCCGAGTCCGAGGAGCTCCGCGCGGCCGTTCGCGACTTTCTCGACAAGCTCGTCAGCCATGTCGTCCTCGACGGGGGCAGGCTCGTCGTCGCGCACGCCGGGATGAAGGAGGCCTACCAGGGCCGATCGTCCGGACGCGTCCGTGACTTCGCGCTCTTCGGCGAGACCACGGGGGAGACCGACGAGCTCGGGCTGCCGATGCGGCTGCAGTGGGCGGCCGACTACCGCGGCACGGCGGCCGTCGTCTACGGCCACACACCGGTCGTCGAGCCCGAGTGGCTCAACAACACGATCAACATCGACACCGGCTGCGTGTTCGGTGGGCGGCTGACGGCGCTGCGCTGGCCCGAGCGCGAGCTGGTGTCCGTGCCGGCCAGCCGGACCTACCACGAGCCGGCGAAGCCGTTCCTGCCGCCGGCGGAGGCCGCGCCCGCCGCAGTGGAGGAGCGGCCGGCGTTCCTGCTCGACGTCGACGATGTGGCCGGCAAGCGCATCATCCAGACGCGACTCGCTCGCACCGTGACCGTGCGCGAGGAGAACGCCGCGGCCGCGCTCGAAGTGATGAGCCGTTTCGCGACCGACCCACGTTGGCTGGTGTATCTGCCGCCGACGATGGCGCCGACCGCGACCTCCCACCGGGCGGACCTGCTCGAGCACCCTGACGAAGCGTTTGCCGAGTACCGCTCCGTGGGCGTGCCGCAGGTGATCTGCGAGGAGAAGCACATGGGCTCGCGGGCGATCGTCGTCGTGTGCCGCGACGCCGACGTCGCGCGCAAGCGCTTCGGCGTCGAGAGCGGTGAGACCGGAGCGATCTACACGCGTACGGGCCGGCCGTTCCTGGACGGCGCCGCCGAGACGGAGGCGGCCCTGAGCCGGGTCCGTGGCGCGATCGAGTCCGCCGGTCTGTGGGACGAGCTCGGCACTGGATGGCTGGTGCTCGACTGCGAGCTGCTGCCATGGTCGGCGAAGGCGACGGAACTGATCCAGCGCCAATACGCCGCTGTCGGATCAGCCGCGCACGCCGGTCTGAGCGCATCGATCGCCACGCTCGAGCGGGCCACCGCGCGCGGCCTCGACGTCGCCGAGATGCTCGAGACGCAACGGCACCGTCTCGAGCATGTCGATCGCTACATCGGCGCCTATCGCCGCTACGTCTGGCCGGTCGCCGGCGTGGCCGATCTCAAGCTCGCGCCGTTCCACGTCCTCGCGGCCGAGACCGGCGTGTTCGTCGACCGCGAGCACACCTGGCACATGGATCGCTGCGACCAGCTCGTCGCTTCCGACCCGGACTGGTTCAAGCGAACCGACCGCCTGGTCGTCGACGTCACAGATACCGACAGCCAGGCGGCTGGAGCGGCGTGGTGGGAGGCGCTCACGGCCGCCGGCGGCGAGGGCATGGTCGTCAAGCCGATGAGCTTCGTCGCTCGCGGCCGAAAAGGCCTGATACAGCCCGGAATCAAGTGCCGCGGCCGTGAGTACCTGCGGATCGTCTACGGCCCCGAGTACGTCGACCCGAGCCAGATCGACCGCCTCCGCTCGCGCAGCCTCGGTCGCAAGCGCTCGCTCGCGATCCGCGAGTTCGGGCTCGGTATCGAAGCCCTCGAGCGCTTCGTCCGCCGCGAGCCGCTCTACCGCGTGCACGAGTGCGTGTTCGGTGTCCTCGCAATGGAGAGCGAGCCCGTCGATCCGCGGCTCTGACGCGATCGATGTCGGTGACACTCCTCACGGAGTTCGAGCGTCAGGTCAGGTCGCGACGACAGCGCCTTTCTTCGGGTCCGTCAGCTGCATCGCTCGCCGGCCCGCGCGCGAGCGGCCTGGCGGATCAGGTGGTCGCGCTCGGCGACGACCGTGGCTCGACGGGCGGCCTCCGAGTACGCCGCGCCGGCGGCCGGCAGATCGCCGTCGAGCTCGTGCAGGTGGCCGCGGACCGCGTGCCACCGGTGCCGGTCGCCGAGCACCTCACGGAGCCGGTCGGTCTCGCGCAATCCGGCGGCGGCGCCGAGGACGTGGCCGACCGCGACCGCGCGCCCCAGCACCGCGGCGGGGTCCTGGCGCACGGGGTCGTCGGTGAGGGCGACGAGATCGTCGTACCAGGCGAGGATCTGCGGCCAGTCGGTCTCGCTGGCGCTGGCCGCGTCGTCGTGCAGGGCGGCGATGGCGGCCTCGATCTGGTAGCGCCCGGGGCGACGGGAAGCCAGCGCCGACTGCAGGACGCGTACGCCCTCGGCGATCTCGCGGGTGTCCCACAGTCCGCGGTCCTGCCGGTCGAGCGTGACGATGCGACCCTCCGAGTCCAGGCGCGCGGGGAGGCGGGCATGGTTGAGGAGCATCAGCGCGAGCAGCCCGCGCGCCTCCGGTTCCTTGGTGGCGAGGGTGAGTTGGCGAGCGAGCCGGATCGCCTCGCCGGCCAAGTCGACCCGATTCGCGTGGCCGGTCGTGTAGATGAGGTAGAGCACGCGTAGCACGACGGCGAGGTCACCGGGCTCGTCCAGGCGCCGGGCGGGTGGTCCGGCAAGCGCGCGCTTGGCCCGGCTGATCCGCTGCGCCATCGTCGCCTCCGGCACGTAGAAGGCGTCGGCGATCTCCCGCGTGGTGAGACCGCCGACGGCGCGCAGGGTCAGCGCCACCTGGGAGGCGGGGGCGAGGTCGGGGTGGCAGCAGCAGAAGAGCACGAAGAGGGTGTCGTCGCCCACCTCGTCGCTGCTGACCGGCTGCGGCTCGGCGTACGTGGCCTCCTCGCGACGGTGACGTGCGGCCTCGCTGCGCCGCGCGTCGACCAGCCGCCGCGTCGCGACCGTCGCCAGCCACGCTCCCGGGTCGTCCGGCGGATGCTCGGGCCACACCCGCAGCGCCTCCAGCAGCGCCTCCTGCAGCGCGTCCTCGGCGGCATCGAAGTCCTCGCCCCGCCGGACCAGGCCCGCCAGCACCTGCGGGACGAGGACGCGCAGCGCGCCCTCGTCCAGCCGCCGCGCCGGCTCGTCGATCACGCCGCGTCAGCCCTCGGTCGGCGCGTTGGACAGGACCTCCCGGACGTCGATCCACTCATACAGCGGCTCCTCGCCCGGGCCGGGCTCGGACGACACGTAGGCCGCCACCTCGACCGCGCGCTCGCGCGACTCGACGTCGATCATGAACCAGCCCGCGATCAGGTCGCTGGTCTCGGGGTGCGGACCGTCGGTGGTGACCGGCGCGGCGTCCGGGCCGCCGTAGCGCACCCAGGTGCGCGCCGGCGTCAGCGCCTGCGCATCCACGTACTCGCCGTTCTCCTCCAGCAGCTCGATGACGTGCCTCTGAAAGGCCATGTGCGCCTCCACGTCCTCGGGCGCCCACTGGTCCATCGGGGGAAACGGATGGTGCGGCTGCGGGCCGCCGCGGTAGTGCTTGAGCAGCAGGAACTTCGGCATCGTGGTCTCCTGGTGTCGCGGGCCCCGCCAGTCGAGGCCCTTTACCTGGTGAGCGGAGCCGATCGGCGCTTCTCGACATGGAAGCACGCATCGACGCTCATCTCGAACGGCCCGGCTGCGTCGGCGACGACCTCGCAGGGAGGACATCCGGCTTGGTCGACCGATGAGATCGGTGCGGCGGTCCGGTCATACCGGGCGACGGCCAAACCAACTGAAGGGATCTGCGGCCATGAAGCGGACGACCGTCACGCACGTCTCCGACGAGGGCGTGATGCAGGGGTGCGGCGGGCCGACTGAGGCTCCGGCGATGGCTCACATCGAATCGCTCTGGCCGCGGCTGGCGAAGCTGCCGCTCATCGTCGAGTCATGCGAGTACGACCGGCTGCACGCGGTCCTCACCCACGAGTTCCAGCGCGTGACGACGCACGTGCGGCTGGTCGGCGCCGGCGCCGACGGGCTCGGGGAGGACGTCTCGGTTCACGTCGAGGACGGCAGCTCGCTGCACGAGACACAGCGCGCGCTGCCGCTCGCGGTGGAGTGGACGCTCGACGGCTTCTGCGATCACCTCGCGACGCTCGATCCGTGGCCCAAGCCGCCGGAGTGGGAGGCGGCGCGGCGCTTTCGCCACTGGGCCTTCGAGTCGGCGGCACTGGACCTCGCGTTGCGCCAGGCCGGTCGTGCCCTGCACGACGTGCTCGGCCTCGAGCCGCGGTCGGTGCGCTTCGTCAACTCGCTCGGCCTCGGCGAGCAGCCCTCCATCGAGCATGTGCGCCGGCGCCTCGCCCGCTCGCCGAACGTGCGCTTCAAGCTCGACGCGGAGGCGACCTGGTCGCCCGCGCTCGTTGACGAGGTCGCGGCGACCGGCGCGGTCGACACGATCGACTTCAAAGGCCAGTACGGCCTCGAGGTGAAGGATCCGGAGGCGCTGGGCGTGCTGTACGACCGCGTGCTGGCGGCGTTCCCGGACGCGTACCTGGAGGATCCGCACGACCTGCCCGAGATCGGGCGGCGGCTGCGCGATCACGTCGAGCGCGTCTCCTACGACGCGCCGATCCGCAGCGCCGAGGACTTCGATGCGACGCCGCTTCCGGCGCGCGTGGTGAACGTCAAGCCGTCGCGCATCGGCAGCCTGCGTGCGCTGTTCGAGGTGTACGCGCGCTGCGCCCGAGAGCGGCGGGCGATGTACGGCGGCGGGATGGGGGAGCTGGGCGTCGGTCGCGGGCAAATCGAGCTGCTGGCCGCGCTGTTCCACGCCGACGCGCCCAACGACGTGGCGCCGAGCGCCTACAACGAGGACGACCCGACGGGCGAGCTGCCGGCCAGCCCGCTGGCACCGCGCCCTGACGCGGTCGGCTTCCGCTGGACGACGTAGGAAAGTTAGATCGAGTCGAGGTCGAACGCGGCGTGGATCGCCGCGGTGAGCGCCGGTTCCTGGGTGTCGAGGAGATGTCCGATCTGGCGACCGAGGCGTGCCGCCGGGATCGTGGTGATGTGATCGCAGGCGATGGCGCTGGTGCGCTCAAGCCCGTTGGTCGGTCCGCACACGACCTCGGTCGAGAGGCCAAGCACCGTCGTGGTGATCGGCGCGATCGTGACGGTGTTGAGATGCGGGCGAACGAGCTCGCGCGTCAGAACCACGACGGGCCTGGTCTTGTCGAGATGCGCGAGATGGATCGGACGCATCAATCGGCTGGCCCAACGCCGGCCGCGAACGCGGCTAGGCCCGCCAGGTCTGGATCGGGCCCGGCAGCCTCCAGCACCTTGGCATCACGCGCGGCGACGACCCTTCGCCGCTCGCGCTCCAGCGCCTTGGTGACCACGGCGGCCCGACTCGGCTGGTCGCCGGCCGCAACGATCTCATCCACGAAGCGGACGAGGTCGTCAGGCAGCCGCACAGCGATCTGCTTGCTCATCCCAATATGGTATCGACATGGGATCGCGAGGCGGCCATCGACGGCGCCGCCGGTGGTGCCCCCGTTGACGCCCGCGCTCAGGGACAGATCAGTTGGGCACCGGGCAGGTAGCTTTCAACCCGCCTAGGATCGCGCGTCAATAGCGGCCGGTACGTAACGGCCGCGTGCGCACCGATCAGGAAGTCGGGCAGCACGGCTTGGCGTTCGCCACCGGCGCGCCGGTACGCCGCGTGCGCGTGCCCTGCGAGAAACGAAGCCTCGAGAGGGATGTCCTCGATCAAGGCTCTGGACGGCAATGCGTCCCTCAGCGCCTCGATCCGAGAGAAGCGCGGCGCGATCTCGGCAACCACGACGGCGTTGAGGACAAGCGCTCCTCGTTGTGCGGCGGCGAGGAGATGTGCCTCCGACCACGTCAGCCAGGTGGGGTCCTCGGTGAAGACGTCCAGCAGGACGTTGCTGTCGACGACCGTTCCGGCGCCGGTCACTCGCGGGTCAGGGCGAGGATCTCGTCGGTCGTCATCGCAACGTCACCGGCGCCGCGCATGCGCTCGATCTCGCGTGCTGCGCCAGCGGGGTCGACGATCAAGCGAGCGCCGTCCGGGTCGAGTTCAAAGGAGACGTCGGTGCCCGCCTCGATGCCCAGCGCTCGGCGGACCGCCAACGGGATCGTGACCTGGCCTTTCTGGGTGACGCGCATGGTGTAAGACTACCGATCCTTACCGGCTGGTTCTGCGATCCGAACGCCAGATGAGCTGTGAACCGCCGCGGACCCTCACCGGTAGGTCTACGCGCCCGGGATCCCGGTCCGCCGGCGAAACTCGCGGGCGTAGGTGAGCTCCGGATGGACGCGCAGCACCGTGTCACGGAGCTCCAGCACGGCGTCGTCGGGCAACTCCCGAGCGGCGAGGCGCACAACACGCGCCGCCTGCACGCTCCGCTCGTACAGTTCGATCCGCGTCCAGAGTGGCAGCGCCTCCAGCACCGTCGGATCGACCTCTATCGGCCCGCCGCCGTCGGGGAGGGTCCAGTCGGGCTCGAAGTTCTCCTTGAAGCGCGCGGTGAGCGCTTGCAGGCAACGCTCGAACTGCTCGGTGTACTGACCCTCGAACTCGAGGTCGCGGTCGCGACGTAGTCGATGGACACCACCTGGTCGACGCCGACGAGGTCCAGCCCGTTGTAGCGCTCACCGTGGAGAGACACCGACAGCGTCCCGGTCGCGCCGACGACGGGCTGCCCGGCGACTGTCCACGTCGCCGACGGCTGCCGGTAGCGCTCGACCACCAGCGAGATCGTCGCCCGCTCCTCCTGGCCGTACACCGTCCAGGTGTAGTCACGATCCTCGAAGCAGCACGCCGGGCTCTGCGCGCACATGCGCGGGGTGGGCTCGGGGCGGAACGTGCCCGTGCTCGTCGCGACCTGGCCGACCTGCGTGATGCGGGCGGTCAGCCGCCCGGCGTAGTCCTGGTCGATCGGGATGATCATCGCGTTGTCGGCGTTCGACCAGTACGACGACACCATCACGCCGTTGACGAACGCGGTCTGCCGAGTCCCGCCGGTGCCGTACCCGTCGGGCTGTGGCGTCGCTCCGCTGAAGGCGCCATCGGCCAGTTCGCCCTTGAGCGCGTTGCCGCCGATGTACCAGCCAGTCGGCGGCTCGGGATCGGTGAACAGCTCGACCATCTCGTGCGAGGTGGTGCGCATCGTGGCCTCCGGGTCCTGATCGGCGCCCGGCAGGCTCGGGTCGAAGTAGCGCGTCCAGCTCACCCAGAAGGCATCGGAGTCGAACGGGAAGTCGTAGGTGTCGTCTGCGCTGTGGGCACCGTTCGCGGCGCTGTTGGTGAAGGCCTTGGGCATGAACAGCAGGAAGGCGATACGCCCGTCGTCGGGGTCGGGGAGCTGCCCATCGTCGATGAGCGTCTCGACGAGCTCCAGCGCCGGCTTCATCGAATTCGCCGGGAAGCTCGTCGGCGCGTCCGGGCTCGTAACCGTGAACGCACCCCGGAACGTCGGTGGCGCGATGCCGTATTGCGCCAGCCCGGAGAAATACGGTGAGTCGATCAGCCGCTGGGTGCGATCGATGATCATCTGCTGACGCGTCTGACCCTCGGCTCCCATCCAGAACGCGCCCCAGAAGATGAGCTGCACTGGCAGTCCCGTGCCGATCGCGCCCCCGTGGAACGTCGCCCCGCCTGGGGGGAACCCCGAGTCGGCGAAAATGAGCCTCGGGATGCTCGTGCGTGACCACGTTCCCTGCGCCGTTCGCTCGTCAACGAACGTCGTCAACAGCTCGTTCGTTACCTTCAACCTCGGCATGACCGGCACGGCGGACCTCCTCGGCGACGTCAGGTCCGCGGCACTCTAAAGCCAGGCGGCGCCGGCGGCTAGGGCCGGTGCCGGCACCGCGTGCTGCAACGTCGTCGTGTCGCAACTGTACGTGGGCATCTGTACAACGCATCGCCATTCACCAGAACGACGACAGCGGTCACGCGGTGAGCTGGGGCCAGCCGGTCATCGACGAGGAGTCCTCGGCGGCCCGCTCCGCCAGCGGCTGAACGGAGCCGGCGGAGGCGCCGGTCGGTGACCGCGACGCACCGGGAATCGGCGGGCGAGCCGGGTCTCTCACGGGGACGCGGACCGGGCCTGGTGGGCGTAGAGCTCGAGGTCCGAGCCCCGGCGCCGCAGGGCCTCGCCGGCGGCGGGCCCCGCGGGCGTCGTGAGGTCGACGCGTACGCCGCGACCGGCGGGCGAGCGCTCGCGCAGGCGGGCCGCGAGCGTGGCCGCGGCGGCCACCGGCGCCGCAGCGGATGCGAGGGCGACGGCGGCGAGGACCAGCACGGCGCCGACGAGGACGACCGGCGCGATCACCAGGAGGATCGCGGGCACGCACAACAGCAGGCCGGGGCAGGTCGTGCCGCCGATGACCATCGCATCGATCGCGTAGAACGGCGCGGCGATCAAGGCGCCGACGCTCGGAGCGTCGTCGTGGTCCCGGCTGCGGGTTCGAGGCGGGGGCGGGGCGACGTGCATGATGATCGGTTCGGACATGGGTGTCAGTGGCTCCCGATGAGTCGTTCGGCCTCGGCGAGACTGGCCGCGAGGCTGCTGGTCTCCAGCAGCCAGGGCCGGTCGTCGGGGCGGGGATCGATGCGCAGCTGGAGCTGGCCGTCCTCGAGGACGGTGACGGCCATCAGCTCACGGCCGCACCAGAACTCGGCGTTGCCGTTGAATGCCTCCTCTGGGCTGACGACGGAGACGTGGATCCTGGGCATCGTCGGTCCTCCTTCACGCGCAGGGGGCTACGCCGCGACCGCGGCCTGGGCGGCCTCGAGGACCAGCGCGGCGGTCTCGTCGGGGTGCGAGACGGCGACGGCGTGTGAGGCGTCGGCGATCTCGACCGTCCCGCGCGACCGGGCCCGCTCGGCCAGCGATCGCTGCAGCGCCGCGGGGATGTTGCGATCCGCGCCGCCGATGACGAAGTACGACGGGATGCGCTGCCACAGCGGATCGGGGCCCGACGGCTCCGCCAGCGCGGCCTGGGCGACCGGCCGCTGCGTCGCCGCCATCAGCCCGCCCTGGGCGGCGGGCAGGTCGGCGCAGAACTGCTCGTGGAAGCGGTCGCGGAGGATGACCAGGTCGGCGCTGCCGTCGCCGTGGGGGATCGGCAGCAGCGCATCGCCCAGCGTGCTGCCCGGCCAGCGCCCGGCCAGCTCGAGGCAGCTCTCGCCGGCGGCCGGTGCGAACGCGGCGACATAGACCAGCGCCGTGATGTCGGCCGCGTCGGCGGCGACGTTGCTGATGACCGATCCGCCGTAGGAGTGGCCGACGAGGACGACCGGGCCGTCGAGGGTGCGCACGAGGTCGCCGACCTGATCGGCGTCGGCGCGCACGCCCCGCAGCGGGTTGGCGGCGGCGACCACGGGCAGGCCGGCGGCGTGCAGGTGCCGGGCGACGCCGGCCCAGCTGGCGGACTCGGCGAACGCGCCATGGACGAGGACGACGGTGGGAAGCATCGGTGGTCCTTTCGGGTAGGTGCTGGACGCTGCGGGACAACGGTCGCGGTCGACCCCCACCCGTCGCTTCTGTCGTCGTCCCCAGTCCGAGCCCCGGCCGCGGCCGACTGGGGACCCGGCGGTTAGGGTTTACGCATGGCGACCGCGACGGGGAGCCCGCGACTGCGGGGCCGCGACGTCGAGCGGTCCGAGCTCGATGCGCTCGTCGCTCGCGCGCGCACGAAGCGCAGCGGAGCGCTGGTCGTCTCCGGCGAGGCGGGCGTCGGCAAGACCGCCCTGTTGGACGACGTCGTCGAGCGGGTGTCCTCCAGCGTGGGCGTGGTGCGGATGGTCGCCTCCGAGGCCGAGATGGAGCTGCCCTACGCCGGGCTGCAGTTGCTGTGCGGCCACATGATCGACGCGGCCGGCCACCTGCCGGACCCACAGCGCGAGGCGCTGGAGGCGGCGTTCGGGCTGCGCGCCGGCGGCGAGCCCAACCCGTTCCTCGTCGGCTTGGCGGTCCTCGGACTGTTGACTGCGGTCGCCGACGACCATGCGTTGCTGTGCGTCGTCGACGACGCCCAATGGCTCGATGAGGTGTCGGCCCGCGCCATCGCCTTCGTGGCGCGTCGACTCGATGCGGAGGGCATCGCGATCGTCCTCGTCATGCGCCAGGTCGACGACGAGTTCGGCGACCTGCCGCAGCTCGTCGTCGAGGGCCTGGGGGATGACGACGCGCGCGCGTTGCTGCGACGGTCGCTGCCTGGAGCGATCGACGGGCGGGTCCGCGACCAGCTGATCGCCGAGGCGCGCGGCAATCCGCTGGCCCTCCAGGAGCTGCCCCGCGCCCTGAGCCCGGAGGCGCTCGCCGGCGGCTTCGCCCTGGCCCGGTCGATGCCCCTGGAGAGCCGCATCGAGCAGAGCGTGATCTCCGGCCTGCAACCGCTGCCCGCGCCGGCCCGACTGCTGCTCCTGCTCGCCGCCGCCGACCCGACGGGCGACCCCGCGCGGTTGCTGCGCGCCAGCCAGCTCCTCGGCCTGGATGCCGGGGCCCGCGACGCCGCCGAGCAGGCCGGGGCGCTCGTCGTCGCCACCCGTGTCGGCTTTCGCCATCCGCTCGTGCGATCGGCCGTCTACCGCGCGGCGTCGCCGGAGGACCGGCGCGCCGTCCATGCGGCGCTGGCCGAGGCGACCGAGGTCGAGCGCGACCCCGACCGACGCGCCTGGCACCGCGCCAGCGCGACCCTGCTGCCCGACGAGGACGTCGCTGCCGACCTCGAGCGGTCCGCGGCGCGCGCCCGTACGCGGGGCGGCGTGGCCGCGGCGGCGGCGTTCCTGGAACGGGCCGCGCAGCTGTCGCCCGATCCGCGCCGGCGGGCGCAACGGCTGATCGCCGCCGCCGAGGCCAAGCACGACGCGGGCGCCCCTGACGCCGCCCTGCGCCTGCTGGACGCCGCCCGCGACGAGCCGCTGACCGCACTGCAGCAGGCGCTGATCGCCCGGCTGCGCGCCCGCGCCGACTACGCGCTGCGACGTGACCGCAGCGGCCCGCGCCAGCTGCTGGCCGCCGCCCAAGGCCTGGAGCCGCTCGATCCGGTGCTGGCCCGCGACACGTTCCTGCTGGCGCTGTCGGCCGCGCTCAGCGCGGGGCGCCTCGGCGATGCCGACGTCGTGACCGACGTCGCGCGGGCGATCTTGGACGCCACCGCCGACGACACGTCCGACCGGGCTCGGGACCTCATCCTGCGCGGCCAGGCGCTGCTGGCCGCCGAAGGGCAGGCCGCGGCGTTGCCGACCCTCCGCCGCGCGCTGCGGGCGTTCGCGCAGCAGCCGCTGGACGCCCTCGAGGTGCACTGGATGTGGTTCGGCGCCCGCGCGGCGCAGGACATCTGGGACGCCGAGTCGATGCGCACGCTCGCGGATCGCCAGGCCGAGCTGGCGCGCGCCGGCGGTCAGCTCACTGTGCTCTCCAGCGCCCTGGGGCAGTTGATGGTTGTCCGCATGTTCGACGGACACGTCGACGAGGCCGAAGCGGTCTGCGACGAGATCGACGCGATCGTCAGCGTGACGGGCCAGCCATTGCCCAAGACCGCGCGGCTGTTCCTGGCGGCGTACCGCGGACGCGTCGAGGAAGTCGAGCAACGCGCCAAGGAGCTGCGCGCCGACGGGCACGCGCGCGGCGAGGGCTACGCGCTGTGCGCCGCCAACATGGCCGAGGCGCTCGTCTATAACGGCGCCGGCCGCTACGCCGACGCCCTGGCGTCGGCCCGGCGCGAGCTGCCCTACACGCACGAGCTCTACCACGCGATGCGCACCCTGCTCGAGCTGGTGGAGGCGACCGTCCGCAGCGGGGAGCGAGCGCTCGCCGAGCAGGCCTGCGCGCAGCTGAAGGCCGTCACCGAGCCGGTCGACAACGAGTGGTCGCAGGCGATGGCGGCGATGGCCGAGGCCCAACTGCGCGAGGGAGACGCGGCCGAGGCCCTCTACCGGACGGCGATCGCGGGGTTCCAGGCGGTGGGCGTTCCGATGCTCGTCGCCCGGGCCCAACTGCTCTACGGCGAGATGCTGCGCCGCCGGCAGCGCCGCGTCGACGCGCGCGAGCAGCTGCGCGCCGCGCACGAGGCGCTCGCCCGTTGCGGTTATGCGGGCTTTGCCGAGCGCGCCGCGCGCGAGCTGGCCGCCACCGGCGAGACGTTGCGCGCCCGCACGCCGGACACGCTGGACCACCTGACCGACCAGGAGCTCAACGTCGCCCGCCTGGCCCGCGACGGCCTGACCAACCGCGCCATCGGTGCGCGCCTGTTCATCAGCGCCCGCACCGCCGAGTACCACCTGCGCAAGGTGTTCGTCAAGCTCGGGATCAGCTCCCGCGCCGAGCTCAAGGGCGCGCTGGCCGAGCTGGACTGACCCACGGGACTGGGCACCCGACTGGGGACCGACCCGGAGGAGATCCGGGCGTCGTCGCGGGAGCCTGGGCGACATGAGCCAGCTGCGCCCCCGCGGCGACCGCGTCCGCCAGCCCACGACGACCGTCGAGCTGTTCTTCGACCTCGTCTACGTCTTCGCCGTCACGCAGCTGTCGCACGTCATCCTCGACGACCCGACCGTCGGCGGGGTGGCCCGCGCGGCGTTCCTGCTGGCGATCGTCTGGTGGGCGTGGATCTCCACGACCTGGATGGTCAACTGGTTCGATCCGCATGCGCCCGCCGTCCGCGCGGTGCTCATCGGCGTGATGCTCGCCAGCCTGCTGATGGCCGCGGCGCTGCCCGGCGCGTTCGCGGGTGACGCGACCCTGTTCGCGGGCTGCTACGTCGCGCTGCAGGTCGGTCGCAACGCTGCCGCCGCCGGCCTCCTCCGTCGCGGCCGCCGCTGCGCGACGTGTTCGAACGGCTCGTCGTGGAGCGTCGTCTCGGGGGCCCTGTGGCTGGCCGGCGCCGTGGTCGACGCGGATCAGCGGCTGGCGCTGTGGGCGCCGGCTCTCGCGCTCGACCTGGGCGCGCCGGCCGCCGGCTACTGGCTGCCCGGCCGCGGGCGCGCGACGACCGACGACTACGACATCGAGGGCGAGCACTTCGGCGAACGCTGCCAGGGCTTCGTCATCATCGCGCTAGGCGAGTCGATCGTGGTGACCGGCGCCAGCGCCGCGATCGCGGGCCTCACCGCGACCGTGGTCCTCTCGCTGGTCGCCGCGCTCCTGGAGAGCGCCGCGCTGTGGTGGCTGTACGTCGGCGCCACCGGCGAGCGCTGCCGCCCGGCGCTGCCCGCCCGCGCCGACCCCGGCCGGCTCGCGCGCGATGCCTACACGTACCTGCACGTCCCCATCGTGGCGGGGATCATCGCCGTCGCCGTCGGCGACGACCTGCTGATCGGCGACCCCGGCCGTGCCCTCAGCGGCATCGGGCCGGCGATGGTCTTCGGCGGCCCCGCGCTGTACGTCGCCGGAGTGGCGCTGTTCCGCGCGCGCCTCGCCGGCCTGCGCCTCGTCCAACACCACCAAGGAGCAACACCATGAAGATCGTGGTCATCGGCGGCAGTGGCCGCATCGGCGCCAACGTCGTGCGGCGGCTCATCGCCCAAGGACACGACCCCGCGCCCGCGTCGCCCTCGACGGGCGTCGACACGATCACGGGGGAGGGCCTCGCCGACGCGCTCGCCGGCGCCGACGCCGTGGTGGACGTGTCCAACGCCCCGGTGTGGGACGACGACGCGGTCCGTGACTTCTTCGTCACCTCGACGCGCAACCTGCTGGCCGCCGAGCACGTCGCCGGCGTCGCTCATCACGTCGCCGTGTCCATCGTCGGCTGCGACCTGCTGCCCGACAGCGGCTACCTCCGCGCCAAGGCCGCCCAGGAGGCCGAGCTCGAAGCCGGCGCCGTCCCGTACACGATCCTGCGCGCCACCCAGTTCTTCGAGTTCCTGGCCCAGATCGTCGAGTCGGGCGCCGACGGAGACACCGTGCGCCTGCCCACCGGGCTGATGCAGCTCGTGGCCGCCGACGACGTCGCCGCGACGGTCGCCGAGCTCGCGGTCGGATCGCCCGTCGGCGGCCGGGTCGAGCTCGGCGGGCCCGAGCGGCTCGGCCTCGACGCGTGGGCGCGGCGCCTGTTCGCCGCCACCGGCGACCATCGCGCGGTCCTCGCCGACCCCCGCGCTCGCTACTTCGGCACCGAGCTGCCCGGCCGCGAGCTGACCACCGGTCCCGGCGCGCGCATCGGCGCGGTCGGCTTCGACGCCTGGTGGGCCGCTCGACGCTGAGCGCCGGCCGCATCCGACCCCGGGCGCTCACGGACGCGCCGGTCGTACCTGTGCGACCGGCGCGTCCGGTCACGACGGGCGCAAGGCGTCGAGTGCGGCGACGGTGATCGCCTGCACGCCGGTCGCGAGCGTCGGGTGGATGACCGGCGCGAACCGCGCGTTGTGGTTGGTCGGGACGTCCTGCCTGACGCGGCCCGACCGCGCGGCTTCGCGGTAGGCATCGGGGTCGGTGCCGGACACGTACCAGAAGACGGAGGGGACGTCCCACTGCGTGCCGAAGGAGCCGAAGTCCTCGCTGGCCGAGTACGGGACCGCGAGCTGGTGCACGTGGTCGTCGCCGAACCGGCGGCGCATCGCCGCGGCCACCCGCGCGGTCCAGGCCGGGTCGTTGACCGTCAGCGGGTAGCGCTCCGTGGTCGTGATCTCGGGGGGCCGGGGTGCGCCGGAGGCCGTCGCCTCGGCCTCGACGATGCGGGTGATCGCGTCCAGCACGCGGGTGCGCGTGGTCGCGTCGAACGTGCGGACGTTGAGCTTGAGCAGCGCCTCGTCGGGGATGACGTTGTCCTTCGTGCCGGCCTGCACGGCGCCGATGGTCACGACCGCGGCCTGGCTGGCCGCGACCTCGCGCGAGACGATGGTCTGCAGGCGCATGACGGTGGCGGCCGCCATGACGACGGGATCGACGCTGGACTCCGGCATCGAGCCGTGCGCCCCGCGGCCGAAGAGCCGCACCTGCAGGCTGTCGGCGGCGGCCTGCGTCGTCCCCGAGCGGTAGCCGATCTCGCCCGCGGGGCCGGGCATGACGTGCTGGCCCAGGATGACCCGTGGCTGCGGGAAGCGCTCGAAGAGGCCGTCGTCGATCATGGCCTGCGCCCCCTGGGCGGTCTCCTCGGCGGGCTGGAAGACGGCGAGCACCGTGCCGGCCCAGCCGTCGCGGGCTCCGGTGAGCAGGGCCATCGCGCCGGCCAGCCACGTCACGTGCATGTCGTGTCCGCAGGCGTGCATGACCGGCACCTCGTGGCCGTCGGCGTCGACCGCGGTGGCCGTGCTGGCATAGGGCAGGCCCGTGGCCTCCCGGACCGGCAGGGCGTCCATGTCGGCGCGCAGCATCACCGTCGGTCCGTCGCCGTTGGACAGCACCCCGACGACGCCGGTGCCGCCTACTCCCGTGGTGACGGCGCAGCCGGCGGCGCGCAGCCGCTCGGCGGCCCGGGCCGCGGTGCGGTGCTCCTGCATCGACAGCTCCGGATGCGCGTGGAGGTCGCGGTAGAGGTCTTCGAGGTCAGCCTGGATGGCGGCCTGGCCGTCGAGGACCGAGCTGCGACGCGACGTCTCGACCATGTCTCACCTCTCTGTCTGGCGCGCGGGCCGACGCCCGCCGCGCCATCAAGGTACGCCGCGCGCGCGGATTCGGACATCCTTGCCGTCATGGACGTGCCCCATGGCTTCGACCCGGCGCTGATCCTCACGCTCAACATCGCGGGCACCGCCGTCTTCGCCCTCAGCGGAGGGCTGGCGGCGGTCCGGGCGCGCCTGGACCTCTTCGGGGTCGTCGTGCTCGCCGCGGTCGTCGGGCTGGCCGGGGGGATCACCCGCGATCTGCTGATCGGGACCCCGCCGGCCACGTTCCGCGACTGGCGCTACCTGGCGGCGGTCGGCGCCGCCGGACTGGCGTCCTACTTCGCCGCTCCGGCGCTCGAGCGCATCCGGCGCAGCGTGCTGATCTTCGACGCGTTCGGGCTGGGCCTCTTCTGCGTCACCGGTGCGACGAAGGCGCTCGACTTCGGCCTCGGGCCGGTCCAGGCCATCATCCTCGGGGCGATCACCGGCATCGGCGGGGGCATCCTGCGCGACGTGCTGCTGCGCGACGTCCCGACCGTGCTGCGCCACGAGCTCTACGCCATTCCCGCGCTGCTGGGGGCGGGCGTGCTCGTCGCGGCCCAGGAGGCCGGCAGCGACAGCCCGACCTTCCCGCTGCTCGGGGTCGTCGTCTGCGTGGCCGTGCGACTGATCGGCCTGAGGTACGGCGTCAACGTCCCCGTCGCGCCGAGCACGCGGCGCGACGCCGATCGCCGCGGCTGACCTCGCCGCCCGCGGCCGAACCCCGACCGGCGCGACGCGCGATCGTCACGGGCTCTCCGGGTTGCCGGCCACGACGGCGAAGCTACCATCGGCGCATGGCGCTCCGGCCCACCGTTCAGCTGATCGGGCGCAGCCTGGAGCCGGCCGATCACCGGCTGCGCGACTTCCTGACCCGGATCGCCCAGCCCTACGAGTTCCTCGAGGACGGGTCACCCGAGGCCCAGCGGCTCCGGACCGAGCGACAGCTCGCGGACGCGGACCTGCCGATCGTCGTCGACGGCGCCGTGGTCCACTCGGGCGCCACGATCGCGTCGATCGCCGCCGCGTGGGACTACGCCGATCCACCGAGGAGCTCGCGCTACGACGTCGCCATCATCGGCGCCGGACCGGCAGGGCTCGCGGCCGCCGTGTACGCCGCGTCCGACGGGCTGTCGACGCTGATGATCGAGGCCGACGTCCCGGGTGGGCAGGCGTCGCACACGTCGCTGATCGAGAACTTCTTCGGGTTCGTGGACGGAATCGGCGGCGCCGAGCTGGCGCGGCGCGCCGGCCGCCAGGCCGAGGGCTTCGGCGCCGAGCTGGTGATGCTGCGCGGGGTCGTCGGCGGCAGCGTGTCCGACGACGGGCGGATGCACCTGCGCCTCGGCGGAGGGTACGAGGTGAGCGCCAGGGCGGTGGTGGCGGCGACCGGGATGCAGTGGCGGCGACTCGACGTCGACGGGGTCTCCGAGCTGCTCGACCGCGGCGTCTACTACGGCGCCGGGCGCAGCGAGGCGAGCCGCTGTGGGGGCGACGACGTGTTCGTGGTCGGCGCCGGCAACTCGGCCGGCCAGGCCGCGATGCACCTGGCCGACGCGGGGGCACGGGTGACGATGGTGGTGCGCGGCGAGCGGCTGAGCACGACGATGTCTGCCTACCTGGTGGATCGCATCGAGCGCCATCCGTTGATCGGCGTGCAGCTGCGCGCTCAGGTCACCGCGGTGGACGCGACGCGAGATCATCTCCGTGGCTTGACCATCACCGACGCCGGCGGCCGGTCCGAGCGCCGGCCGGCGACCGCGCTGTTCGTGTGCATCGGCGGCGAGCCGTGCACCGCGTGGGCCGCCGGGGCCGGGGTGCGCACCAACGACGCCGGCTACGTCGTCACCGGAGCCGACCTGCTCGACCGCGGGCGCCGCCCGCCGGGCTGGCCGCTGCCCCGCGATCCGCTCACGCTCGAGACCACCGTCCCCGGTCTGTTCGCCGCCGGCGATCTGCGCTGCGGCTCGACCAAGCGCGTCGGCGAGGCGGTCGGCGAGGGCGCCACGGCGATCGCGCTCGTGCATCGCTGGCTGCAGGAGCGGTCCGCCGATACTGGGGCACACGGGTGAGCCCGCCACCTCATCGACGCGACCGGCCCCGGGGTGACCGGCCCGCCGTCCGCGGCCGGTCGCAGCCGCCGAGCGCTCAGATCCCCCGGCGACGTGCGGTCACGACCAGATGTACTCCTCGACGATGGCCCCGTCCTTCCACTTCGCCACGGTCACCATCCGGCCCCCGCCCTCGAACTCTCCGACGACGCAGGTCCAGTCCCCAGACCCGAACTTGATCGGGTGGGCGACGATCTGGGGCGGGGTGCCCCGGCCGAATCGACGTACGACTTCATCGCCTCGATGTGCTCGTCGACCCCGCGGGTCGGCTCCTGGCCCTTCCAGTCGACGTACACGTCGTCGGTGTGGTGGTGGGCGAACACGCCGTGCCAGTCGGCGTTGTTCCATCCGGTGAAGTCGAGGTCATCCATGCCCTCGAGGTTGGCTGCGACCTGATCGTGCGCCATGTGCCACGGCTCCCTGGTTGAACGGACGGGCCGAGGTGATCTTGCCAGAGCCCGCGAGCGGCGACGACGACATGTCCGCCTACGGTCCCGCGCCCCGCGCTCGACCGCGCGCCGGGCGCGGGCTACGATCGGCCGGTGAGGTTCTCACCATGAGCGAGGGCGTCTCGCCCCTGGATCCCGAGGAGCTGGAGGCAAGCGGCGCTCCGGCCCGCGCGGAGCTGGCGGCGGCGGCCACGGTCGGCGCCGTGCACCTCACGGTGGCCGATCTCGGCCGCTCGATCGAGTACTACGAGGGCGTCGTCGGCCTGGAGCTGCTGGGCCGCACCGGGGACTCGGCCTCGCTGGGCCGCCCCGGGCGCGAGCTGGTGGGCCTGGTCGAGCAGCGCGGAGCCCTGCCGGCCGGGCGGCACACCGGCCTCTACCACTTCGCCCTGCTGCTGCCGTCCCGCGTCGCGCTGGCCCGGTGGCTGGCGCATGCCGCTCGCGAGCGGGCCCCGCTCGTCGGGCTCTCCGACCACGTCGTCAGCGAGGCGGTGTACCTCACCGACCCCGACGGACACGGGATCGAGATCTATCGCGACCGGCCTCGCGAGCAGTGGGAGGGACGGGTCGCCCAGCAGATGACGACGCTCCCCCTCGATGTCGACGACCTGCTGGGGGAGCTGTCGGATCCGCGCACGGAGCCGTTCGACCGGCTGCCGGCGGCCACGGTCATGGGCCACGTCCACCTGAAGGTGGCCCGGATCCCCGAGACGGTCGGCTTCTATCGCGACGTGCTCGGGTTCGCGCTCATGGCCGAGCTCGGCCCGTACGCCGCCTTCCTGAGCGCCGGGGGCTATCACCACCACATCGGCGCCAACACGTGGGAGAGCGCGGGCGCGTCGCCGCCGCCGCCGGGCAGCGCCGCGCTGCGTCATGCGACCATCCTGCTGCCCGACGAGGCCGAGCGCGACCGCGTGCGCCAGCGGCTGCAGGCCCACGGGCAGATCCCCGAAGACGACGCCGCCGGACTCGTGGTCCGCGATCCGTCGGGCAACCGCCTGGTGCTCGCGCTCGCCGCGTCGCCGGGCTGAGCCCTCGCTGGGGCGCCCGGCTCCGCTGTCGCGCCGCCGCTCAACCGCCCCGAGGTGGGCACGGGTCCCTTTCGACCGGTCGGCGCCCGACGGTCCAGGTTTGCCGCCCGACGGTCGGGTTTGCCGCCCGACGGTCCCGGGTTTGCCGCCCGACGGTCCGGGTTTGCCGCCCGACGGTCCCGGGTTTGCCGCCCGACGGTCCGGGTTTGCCGCCCGACGGTCCGGGTTTGCCGCCCGACGGTCCGGGTTTGCCGGCCGGCGACGGCGTCAAGCCTGGACACGAAGGCGTCAAGCCTGGACGACGAAGGCGGTGTCCGCCGATCGAGGAGACGGAGATGAGCGTTGAACGCAACGGCCGCATCGGGCTGCTCGGCACGGGCCTGATGGGAACGGCGATGGCCCATCGCCTGCTCGACCAGAGCCGCTCGGTGATCGCGTGGGACCGCAATCCCGATCACTCGAGGCCGCTCGGGCCGCGCGGCGCGAAGATCGTCGACACCGCCGCCGAGGTCGTGAGCGGCGCCGACGCGGTGATCACGATGCTGCCGACCGCGGACGTGGTCCTCGCCGTCGTCGAGCCGCTGCTCGACGCGTGGCCCGCGCCGACGATCTGGCTGCAGATGAGCAGCGTGGGGGCGGCCGAGGCCGATCGGCTCGCGCAGATCGCCACCGCCCACGGGGTGACGATGTTCGACGCCCCGGTGTCGGGCAGCACGCACCCCGCCTCGGCGGGGCAGCTGACGATCCTCGCCTCGGGCCCCGAGCCGGGCCGGGATCGCGTCGAACCGGTCTTCGCCGCGCTCGGCTCGCGCGTCCAGTGGGTCGGAGACCTGGGCATGGGCTCCCGCCTCAAGCTGGCGGCCAACCACTGGATGGTCGCCATGGTCACCGTCCTCGCCGAGACCATGCACCTGTGCGGGCTGATGGGGCTCCGACAGGACGCCTTCGTCACCCTGCTCGACGGCGGACCGCTGGGATCCTCGTACGGCGTCGAGAAGCTCGGTGAGATGCAGCGCCGCGACGCGATCGGTCGGGATCGTCATCTCGCTCGTGTCGTAGAGCAGGTTGTTGAGCAGGATCTGCGTCGGCCGCATCGGTGGCGTGTTTCTAACTGGTCGGCGGGTCTGTCGCAAGGTGCTTGAGAGGAAGGGTCGACACCGCAGTCTGGGCCCTTCCCTTCGCCGAGCGTTCATGGATACCGTGTCGTCATGATCGGGGGGAACCGAGCACAACTACTTCGCTGTACCGTCCTGGCAGCTGTCGCGTGCTCGGCGATCGCGGCGGTCTACCCATCGGTTGCCCGTGCGGATCAGCGCTGCAAGGTCGCGCGTATCGCTGGCGCGGAAACCCAGGTGCGGGCTGTTGCCGTTCGCGGCGCCTCGTGTCCCACCGCCTGGTCGGTGACGCGCGACTTCATGAGCGGGAAGGGCACGTTTGTCGCGGGCGCGCACGGCATGTCTGATTCCTATACGCGCGTCAGGGGATGGCGGTGTTCTCTCGGTACGGGCGTGCTTCGCTGCACTCGGGGTCGGGCGCGCCTGCAAGCGAACACCACAGCGGTCCCGACCGCTTATCCACTCGATCTGGACTGGGACCGCTAACGCACGCCTGGCCGCTCGTGCTGCTGGAGCGACGGCGACGTGCCGACGAAGGGGTTGGTGGCTCGCAAGGACGATCGTGCGGCGGGGCGTTCTACTCCCCGCGTGACAGAGAGTCGGCTCTCAGTGAGTAATGCATGGTCAGGTAGGCGCGGGTGGATGCTTTTGCGCCGCGAGGACCGGCTCGTATTGACCATCGGAGACGTCGTCGAAGAGTTCGTCGGGATAGACGCCCGGCGGTTGTCGATCCGTCGTGGGTGGTTCGGCCGGGCATTGGTTGCCGACGGTGCGGCGTTCGGCAAGCTGAGGAAGAGCTTCATGAGCTATACCCAGAAGTTGTGGATGCGGGTGAGGAAGAAGGCGGCGTACCTTCCCGGTTGCTGAAGACCGACCGCCGGAAGGCGGAGAAGGAAGGCACGCCATGTCAGATGTTCGCACGCTCCCCGTCGGGGAGGACCAGCAGCCCGCCGTCACGCTGGACGATCTCGCCCGTGAGGGCGCACGCCGGATGATCGCGACGGCGTTGGAGGCCGAGGTGGCCGACTACATCGACAGCTTCGCCGAGCAGGTCGACGAGGACGGCCGGCGGCTGGTGGTCCGCAACGGCCGCGCGAAGGAGCGCAAGCTGACGGTCGGGTCGGGCACCGTGGCGGTGCGGGCGCCGAGGGTCAACGACAAGCGCGTCGACGAGGACACCGGACAGCGCCAGAAGTTCAGCTCGCGGATCTTGCCGGCCTACGCGCGGCGCTCGCCGAAGGTCAACGACGTGCTGCCGGTGCTCTACCTGCACGGCCTGTCGACCGGTGACTTCGGGCCCGCGCTGCGCGACCTGCTGGGCGAGGACGCCGCCGGGCTGTCGCCGGCGTCGATCAGCCGGTTGTGCAAGGACTGGGAGGCCGAGCATGAGCGGTTCTGCACCCGCTCGCTGCGCTTCCATCGCTACGCCTACTGGTTCGTCGACGGCGTGCACGTCTCCGTGCGCCTGGGCGAGGACGACCGGCTGTGCCTGCTGGTCGTGATCGGCGTGCGCGAGGACGGCGTCAAGGAGCTGCTGGCCGTCGAGGACGGCTACCGCGAGAGCACCGAGAGCTGGGCGGCCGTGATGCGCGATCTCAAGCAGCGCGGCATCAACGCGCCCAAGCTCGTCATCGGCGACGGCGCCCTCGGAACGTGGGCGGCGCTGCGCGACGTGTTCCCCGCCGCGCGCCGGCAGGCGTGCTGGGTGCACGAGATCGCGCGGGTCCTCGACGCGCTGCCCAAGCGCCTGCAACCCGATGCGAAGAAGCTGCTGCACGAGATCATGGAGGCCCCATCACGCATGGACGCCGCGAAGGGGCGCGAGCGCTTCCGCGAGCAGTTCGACGCCAAGTACCCCAAGGCCACGGCGAAACTCGACCACGACTGGGCGCACCTGACCGCGTTCTACGACTTCCCGGCCGAGCACTGGCGCCACCTGCGCACGTCCAACGCGATCGAGAGCAGCTTCGCGACCGTCAAGCTGCGCACCCGCGTCACGAAGGGCGCCGGCAGCAAGAAGGCCGCGCTGGCGATGGCCTACAAGCTGCTCGACGCCGCCCAGGAACGCTGGCGGCGCTTCAACGGCCACGAGCTCGTCACCGACGTCCTCGCCGGCGCCACCTTCAAGGACGGGATCCGGGCCCCCGACGAGCACCCGCACACGCCGGACGAGAAGGTCGCCGCCTGACCATCCTCGAAGCCCGTCATCCACAACTCTTGACAATTGCTCGGGCTTCGCCGCCGGGACGCTCCGGTGGTCCAAGCCGCGATTTGCGAAATCAGCGCCCGGGGCGCCGTCGCAGACGCTCTGGCACGGGCCGCCGAGCAGCAGCTCGCCCTTGAGGAGCTCCTGCGCTCGCATCTCACCGCACAGCGCTGGATCGCCCACGACACCGTCCAATCGGTGCTCAGTGAGTTGCCCGACAAAGAGGAGGTGCTGTCTCGTCTGAGCGACGCCGAGCGGATGGCCTTCAAGGAGACCATGACCAGCCAAGAGGGCGCTGCGCTGGGGTTTCTGGGCGAGGACCATTTCGCGCGTGTCGCGACGACCAACGACGAGATCCTCACGCGAGAGCTGGCCACGCGGAGGGCCTTCTTTGCCGCTGTGGAGAAGTCACCGCTCACCGAGCAGCAGGCCTCCGCTGTCGCATGCTTTGACAATCGTGTGCGCGTGATCGCCGCGGCAGGGTCAGGCAAGACGTCGGTGATGGTCGCCCGCGCGGCCTACGCGATCGAGCGCGGGTTCGCGGAACCCGATCGCATCCTGATGCTGGCCTTCAACGCCGACGCCGCGGCGGAACTGCGCGAGCGCGTCAGCTCGCGTCTGCGGCTGCTCGGCCTGCCCCACGGTGTGCGGGCCAGCACATTCCATGCGTTCGGACTGTCGGTGATCGGCGAAGTGATGGGTCGCAAGCCGCGGATCGCTGCCTGGGTCGAGAACGGAAGGGACGTTGCCAAGGTAACTGAGATCGTCGACGACCTCCGCGACTGCGATCCCGACTTCCGAGTCAAGTGGGACGCCTTCCGGTTGCTCTACGGGCGCCTGTCCGAAGAACCGGACGGTGGCGAGCCCGACAGCTACGACCGATCAAGACGGCTGACAGGCTTTCGGACGTTTCGCGGCGAGACGGTGCGCAGCGAAGGCGAGCGGTTGATCGCCGACTGGCTGTTTCTCAACGGCGTGAACTACCAATACGAGCGCCCGTACGTCCATGACGTCGCAGACAGCGAACACGCGCAATACCAGCCTGACTTCTTCTACCCCGACATTCAGGCCTGGCATGAACACTGGGCGCTACGAGCGGACGGTACTCCGCCCGACAGCTTCCACGGCTACGCCGAGGCGATGCGATGGAAGAAGCAGATCCATCAGCAGTACGGCACCACGCTGATCGAGACGACGTGGCACGAGATCATCGACTTCAAGGGCTTTGTCAAACTCGCGAGCGATCTCCAGCGCCATGGTCTGGTGCTCGACTGGGATCCGGATCGCCCGATCCCGGGCGCCCAGCCCCTTGATCAAGATCGCGTTGCCGGCCTGGTGCGGACGTTCATGGCGCACGTGAAGTCCAGCTCGCTCTCACGAGAAGCCTGGAGTTGACCCGTCTCGGTGGACACGTAGCGGCTATGCCGCCTGTCGTTCTCCTTGGTGATGATTGTGCATGGTCATGGCCTCGTACTGCGCGGGGGCGAGGTAGCCGAGCTTGGAGTGCAGGCGGCGCAGGTTGTACCAGCCCTCGATCCACGCGAAGACCGCGCTCTGCAGCTCACGCCGCGATGGCCAGGAGCGCCGGCGGGTGAGCTCCTTTTTGAGGCTGGCGAAGAAGCTCTCGGCGACGGCGTTGTCCAGTGCGCAGCCTTTGGCGCCCATCGACATCGCGATCCCGGCGTCGCGGGCGGTCTGGCCGAAGATCAGCGACACATACTGGCCGCCCCTATCGGAGTGATGGACGAGGCCCGGGTCGGGACGGCGCTGCCAGAGCGCCATCTCGAGGGCTTCGACGACGAGTTCGGCGCGCATGTGGTCGGCCATCGCCCAGCCGACGCAGCGGCGCGAGAAGCAGTCGATGACCGCGGCCACGTAGAGCTTGCCCTCCCATGTCGAGATCTCGGTGAGGTCGGCGACCCAGAGCCGGTTGGGGGCGTCGGGGTCGAAGTCGCGGCTCACGAGATCGGGGGCGGTCTGGATGCCGGGCACCGAGACCGTGGTTCCGCGTCGGCGGCGTTTGACCATGCCCGACAGGCCGTGCTGGCGCATCAGGCGAGCCACCCGCTTACGGCTCGTTCGGACACCGCGGTGGCGCAGCTCGGCGTGCACGCGCGGCCAGCCATAGGTGCCCTTGCTCTCGCTGTGGATCTCGCGAATCTGGGTGAGCAGCTCGCGGTCGCGGACTTGGCGCGGCGAGGCGGGGCGGGTCTTCCAGGCGTAGAAGCCGGCGCGCGAGACGCCGAGCACGTCGCACAGCAGGGAGACGGGATGCTGTGTCTTCTCCGCCTCGATCAGCCGGAAGCACGTCACCGCTGATCGGTCTCCCGGGCAAAGAAAACCGCGGCCTTCTTGAGAATCTCGCGCTCTTGGACCAGGCGGCGGTTCTCGCGGCGCAGGCGGCGCAGCTCTTCGCGCTCGTCGCTGGTCAGCCCCTCGGCGCGACCTTCGTCGACCTCGGCCTGGCGACGCCAGTTGCGCAGCGTCTGCGCTGAGACGCCGAGCTCATCGGCGACCTGCTGCAACGGGGTGCCGGACCGCACGAGCTCGAGCGCCTGGCGCTTGAACTCCGGCGGATACGGCGGACGGGTCTTCGGCATACAGACATCCTCTCTGCCCAGACCTTGCGGCCCAAGCGATCGAATGTCCACGAAGCCGGGTCAACTCCAAGGCGATGACCTGGCTGGCCTTCGCCCGCGAGTCCCGCGTGGTGGAGCCGATCCCGCACGAGGCCGGCCGCACGCGCTTTCGCCTCGGGCGCCGTGGTGAGGAGATCCTCCGCAGCGACCAGCGCGCCAACGGCCGGAGCTGAGCGCTGGCCCGGTCGATCTGGAACGGCGCGATCGTCTTCGGATCGGTCGTGGTCCCGGTGAAGCTGTACTCGGCCATCGAGGACCGGACCGTCCACTTCCGCGAGCTGCACGCCAAGGACGGCGCGCCGATCGAGCACCGGCGCGTGTCGTCGAAGACGGGGCGCGAGGTGCCGTCGGAGCGGATCGTCAAGGGCTACGAGACGAGCCGCGGGCGCTGGGTGCTGCTGACCGACGAGGAGATCAAGGCGATCGAGGCGCCGGCCCGCAAGGCGATCGAGATCGAGGACTTCGTGCCGGCTGACCAGGTCGACCCGGCGTTCTACGACCGTCCCTACCACCTGGGCGTCGGCGACGACGGGCGCGAGCCCTACGCCGTGCTGCACGCGGCGCTGAAGAAGGCGGGACGCGTCGGGATCGGGCGGGTCGTGCTGCGTGGCCGCGAGCAGCTCGTCGCGGTGCGGGCCGGGGCCGACAACCTGCTGGAGATGTCCACCATGCGCTACGCCGACGAGCTGATCGACCCCGGCGACGTGGACGTCAGCGCGCCGTCGCGCACGCCGACCAAGCAGGAGGTCGACATGGCGGCCAAGCTCACCCAGGGCCTGCACCAGCGCTTCAAGTCGGGCGACTACGAAGACGAGTACCGTGCCCGCGTGCTCGACTACCTCGGGCGCAAGGCCGAGGGCGAGGACGTCGAGCTGCCCGAGGACGAGGCGCCCGAGGAGACCGGGGACGACCTGGCCGCCGCGCTGGAGGCGAGCGTGAAGGCGGTGCGCGGCTGATGGCGCCGCGGTCGCTGTGGACCGGCGCGGTGAGCTTCGGGCTGGTCAACGTGCCGGTGACGCTGCGCAGCGCGACCCGCGACCTGCAGCCGCACTTTCACCTGGTCGACTCCAAGAGCAAGACGCGGATCGAGATCCGGCGCTGCTGCTCGAAGGAGGGCAAGCCGGTCGACTGGGACGAGGTCGCCCACGGCCACGACATCGGCGGCGAGTGCGTCATGGTCACCGACGAGGAGCTCAGCGCGCTCGAGCCGCGCAAGACGCGGACGATCGACATCGAGGCGTTCGTCGACGTCGCCGAGATCGACCCCGTCCTCTACGACCATGCCTACTTCGTCGTCCCCGCTGGTGGCGAGGGCGCCGCCCGCGCGTACCGGCTGCTCGCGCAGGTCATGGAGGAGGCGGGCGAGGCGGCGCTCGGCCGGTTCGTCCTGCGCACGCGGGAGTACCTGGCCGCGCTGCGGGTGCGCGACGGCGTCATCACGCTCAGCACGCTGCGGTTCGCCGACGAGCTGCGCCCGGCGAGCGCGCTCGGCGACTCGCGCCCGAAGAAGGCGCGGCCGGCCAAGAAGAAGGTCGACCAGGCGATCAAGCTCATCGAGGCGCTCGGCAGCGACTTCGATCCCACCCGCTACGAGGACCGCCACCGCAAGCAGGTGGAGAAGCTCGTCAAGGCCAAGCGCAAGGGCCAGGAGATCGAGGCGCCCGAGCAGCCCGAGACGCCGGCCGCCGTGAGCGACCTCATGAAGGCGCTCGAGGAGAGCATCGCCGCCGTCCGCGGCTAGCCCGTCACCTCATCGACGTCCGCGACTCGACGAGGTCGAGGAAGGCGCGGCAGGCCGGCGAGGGATTGAAGTCGCTCCAGGCGAGATACTCGATCCGGGTGGGACCGGCGGTGACCGGGATGGCCCGCAGATCGCGGTCGGACGGGACGACCTCGGGCGACAGCAGTGCGACCACGAGGTCCTGACGGACGAGGTCGAGCATGAGGTCGGTGCTCATGGCCTCGAAGGCGACGTCGCGATGGATCCCGGCGGCGCGAAAGGCCTGGTCCGACGGGATTCGGCCAGGGCTGCCGGCGGGGAAGTCCACGAACGTCTCGCCGGCCAGATCCCGAAGGCGCAGTCGACGTCGGCCCGCGAGAGCGTGCCTGGTGCTGAGAACCGCGACGAGGTGTTCACGCGCCAGCACGCGGGTGCTCACCCCGCGCGGGGTCGCGGTCTCGGGAAGCCCGAGCACGGCGATGTCCAGAGTGCCGTCGTTGATGGCGGTGATGAACTCGTCACTGCCACCGCCGCGCAGACGGAACCGTACCGCCGGGTGGGCTCGGTGAAAGGCGGCGAGAGCACCGGGGATGTCGATGGCGGTCGCGGTCGGGATCATGCCGATGGAGAGAGTTCCGCGGATCTCGCCGCTTGCGGCAGCGGCGTCGACGATCGCTCGATCCGCGGCGTCCAGGCTTGCCCGCGCAGCAACCAGGAAGGCCTCGCCGGCGGGGGTCAGCGTGACGCGACGGTTCGTTCGGGCGAAGAGCGCGACACCCAGTTCGCGTTCGAGAGCCTTGATCTGGTGGCTGAGCGCAGACTGCACCACGAAGCAACGCTCGGCGGCGCGAGTGAAGCTGCGTTCCTCGGCGATGGCGACCACGTAGCGCATCTGCCGCAGCTCCACCCGATCATGATATGAGCTCATCGTCACGATGACAACAATGTGTTGGTCTCATCGCACGGGAGGACGAACAATGCGCCGATGAGCACCGGATCCATCTCGCCGTCGATGGTCCCCTCCGAGGCGTTCGGAGCGCACAGGAGCGGCTGGACGGCACTGACGGCGGTCGTCCCGGCCGTGTGGGGCACGACGTACATCGTGACCACGCACCTGCTGCCGGAAGGGCACCCGGTGTTCGCGGCGATGATGAGGTCCCTGCCCGCCGGGGTCATCGCGCTGCTGCTGTCGCGGCGGCTGCCGCACGGGACGTGGTGGGGCAAGAGCCTCGTGCTGGGCACGCTGAACATCGCCGCGTTCTTTCCCCTGTTGTTCGTCGCGGCGCAGCATCTGCCGGGCGGGGTCGCCGCGACCCTCGGCGCCGCGCAGCCGATCGCCGTGGCCTTCCTCGCGGTCGCCATCCTGCGCGAGCGTCTCTCCGTCTGGAGGGTCGCCTGGGGCATGGTCGGAGTGGCGGGGGTCGCCCTCGTGGTGCTCGGCCCGCAGGCCGCACTCGACCCGATCGGCATCGCCGCCGGGCTGGCGGGGACGCTGTCCATGGGCACCGGCGTGGTCCTGACCAAGAAGTGGGGCCGACCCGACGGGGTCTCCGCCATCGGCCTGGCCGGATGGCAACTGACCGCAGGCGGCCTGGTGTTACTCGCCCCCGCGCTGCTCGCCGACGGGATACCGCCCGGGATCGACGGTCCCGCGACCGCCGGCTACGCCTGGCTCGGCCTCGTCGGAGCCCTGTTCGCCTACACGATCTGGTTCGCCGCGATCCGCCGGCTGCCGGTCACCGCGACCGCACTGCTCGCCCTGCTCTCCCCGCTCGTCGCCGCGACGCTCGGCACGGCGATCGCCGGCGAAGCCCTGAGCATCGTCCAACTGTCCGGCTTCGCCCTCGCCCTCGCCGCCATGATCGCCGGGCAACTCGACCCCTTCAACGCAAGGAGACTCCCACCGTCATGAGGATCGCCATCTTCGGCGCCACCGGCATGGTCGGCCGCGCCGTCGTCGCCGAAGCACACGCCCGCGGGCACCGCATCGTCGCGCTCTCCCGAAACCCGGACCGCGCGATCGCCACGGATCGGATCTCGGTCCGAGCCGTCGACGTCGGCGACTCCGATGCGCTGGACCCGGTGCTGGCCGAGGTGGACGCGGCGGTGCTCGCCGTACGCCCCCGACCGGGCGACGAGACCCGGCTCGCACCGATGACCCGAAATCTCCTGGACGGCGCCGAGCGGCAGGACACCCGCGTCCTGATCGTGGGCGGTTCGGCCCCGCTGCGATCTCCGGACCTTCCCGGCCGGCTCGTCATCGACGATCCTCACCGAGTCCCCGCGGCCTGGCGGGCGATCGCGCGGGCCAGCCTGGAGCAGTTCGACACCGCCCGGATGCACTCCCATCGGCGCTGGACCTACCTCAGCCCGCCCGCCGTGCTTGCGCCGGGCGCGCGCAGCGGTCGGTATCGGCGCGGTACCGGCACACTGCTGACCGACGAGGACGGGGCGTCGTGGATCTCGGCGCCCGATCTGGCCATCGCCGTCGTCGATGAGCTCGAGAACGCCGGCATCGACCAGCACTTCACCGTCGCGCATCACGGCCGGCACGGGCATCGCGTCGTCGGCGGCGAAGACGACGTTGCCGCCCTGCCGAACGGTCGAGATCTCGGCATGGCCCAGACCGCGAAGGAACGCGACTCGGAGCCCCATCGTCATCCTCTCGGTCCCACCATGCCGTTCACTCGGCCCGGCCCCACGCGGTGAGCTTGTCGGGATTGCGGACCACCCAGATGCGGTCGACCCTCCGTTCCGTATGCGACATCGCGATCACCGCCTGGGTCTGACCGGCGCCGGTGGCGACGAGCCCGAGCTCGCCGTTGACCGATGCCTCCTGGATCTCCAGGTCGGGCTGGCGGCGATGAACGTCGACGAAGAAGCGCGCGATCGCCTCGGCACCGGCCAGCGGTTCGATCGCGGCCGACACGATCCCGCCACCATCGGTGATGGCGGTGGCGTCTGGATCGAGCAGTTCGATGAGCGAGGCGAGGTCGCCCGTCTCCCACGCCTGCTTGAACGCTCGGACGACTGCCGCGTGCCCGGCCGGGGCGGCGTGCATCACGGGTGATCGGCGAACGCGACGCCGGGCCGTCGAGGCGAGCTGGCGGCACGCCGCGGGCGAGCGTCCCACGATCTCGGCGATCTCCGGGAAGGTGTACTTGAAGACGTCGTGGAGAACGAACGCGACCCTCTGGGCCGGGCTCATGGATTCGAGCACCATCAGCAGGGCGATGGACACCGAATCGTCCAGCGTCACACGTTCGGCCGGATCCGCCGCTGAGCCGGGATGCCCGCTGCTCCAGCCGCCCGCCGTGGGCAGCGGTTCGGGCAGCCACTCCCCGACGTAGCGCTCGCGACGAGCGCGGGCCGAGCCGAGCATGTCGAGACCGATCCGGCTGGCGGTCTTGATGAGCCAGGCCCTCGGGTTGATGATCCGGCCTCGCTCCTCATCGCTGAGCCGGTACCAGCGGATGTAGGTCTCCTGCACCGCGTCCTCGGCATCGACCAGGGAACCCAGCAGGCGATAGCTGAGTCCCAGGAGCACGCTTCGTTCGCGGACCGCGTCGATCAGCTCCGGCGGCTCGCCGGCCCTCGGTCCTGGTTCTGTCGGCATCGATCCTCGCTCTGTCGTGAGTCGGGTGAGTGGCGCCCGTCCGGCACCCTCGCTCGCGCGGGAGCACGGAACGCCGAGAACGTGACGAGACGGCCAGGAGAAGTGTGAGCCCGCGCGCGATCTCGCGGGTCCACGGCGTGACAGTTCGCACGGCTACCTCGTCTACCGGCCGACAGGTCCGTGCGAGGCCACCGGGAGGTTGGTCGTGCCACACGGATCACGTACCACGAGCGAAGGAGCAAGCAATGTCTGACCCGGTCACGTTCGTCAACGTCATCGACGTCGACCCGTCCAAGCACCAGGAGCTGATCGACCTGCTGGCCGAGGGGACCGAGAAGGTCATGTCCAAGCGGCCCGGCTTCATCTCCGTCACGCTCCTGGCCAGCCTCGACCGGACCCGCGTCATCAACGTCGCACGATGGGCAAGCGCCGACGACGTGAAGGCGACGCAGGCCGACCCGGACGCGGCCGAGTACGCGAAGCGCACGGCGGCGATCGCCCGGCCGGGCCCCGGCCTCTATGCCGTCGTCGGCGAGTTCGCCGCCGATCCTCACCGGCCATCGCCGCCGCCCGCGGCGGCGATGGCCCCCCTCCACGGTCGACCCGTCTCGGCCCAACGCGGCGGGGCGCCGCGTGCGCAGGAGCAGTTTGACGACGTCGTGTTCTGGTACCCGCCGCGCATGGGCGACGACGGTGTGCCGGGCCGAGATCGCGCTCGAGGTCGACGGGCGCAGCACCGGCTCACCGTCGACACCGCACGTCGCTGCTGACCTGCTGCGCGAGCAGCTCGGCCTGACGGGCTCCAAGAAGGGCTGGGTGACCACGGGTGCGGGCGTGACGGTGCTGATCGACGGCGAGGGCCAACGCGAGTTCGCGCTCGCCGTCGCGCACGACGGGGCACGGATCACGACGATCGAGGGCGCCCGCTGGCGACGCGGACCTGCATCCGCTCCAGCAGGCGTTCATCGAGCACGACGGCTTTCAGTGCGGGTACTGCACGTCCGGTCAGATCTGCTCGGCGGCGGGGATGCTCGACGAGGCCGCGGCGGGCTGGCCGAGCGCGGTGACCGAGGACCTCGAGGCGGAGCCCGCGCTCGACGAGGCCGAGATCCGGGAGCGCATGAGCGGGCAACATTCGCCGTTGCGGGGCGTATCCGGGCATCGTGGCGGCGATCGCCCAGACGGCGCCATGAGGCCCTTCACGTACGAGCGCGCGGCCGAGGCGGCGGGCGCGTCGCCGCGGCGCAGGCGTTCGACGGACCGGTGCGCTACCTCGGGGGCGGCACGAACCTCGTCACCGACCTCATGCGGCTCGGCGTCGAGCGGCCGGCGCACCTGATCGACGTCAGCCACCTGCCGCTGGGCCGGGTCGAGGAGCTCGACGGCGGCGGGCTGCGGATCGGCGCGGCGGTGCGCAACAGCGACCTGGCGGCCGATCCGTCGCGAACGGTGCCACCGCTCGCGCAGGCGCTGCTGCACGGGCGTCGGGGTAGCTGGCAACCTGGCTGGCGACGACCGCCGGCAACCTGCTGCAGCGCACGCGCTGCCCGTACTTCCAGGACGTCACGAAGCCGTGCAACAAGCGCCATCCGGGGTCCGGCTGCCCGGCGGTCGAGGGCGCGCACCGCAACCTGGCGATCCTCGGTCACTCGCCGCACCGGTGGCGACGCACCCGTCGGACATGGCGTCGCCCTCACCGCGCTCGGTTACGGTGACGGTGACCGGTCCCGGCGGCGACCGGTCGATCGGCATGCCCGGCCTGCACCGCCGGCCGGCGACGCACCCGGCGTTGGCGACACCGCGTCGAGGCCGGCTGGTTCTCATCACGGGCGTGGAGCTCAGGCCGCCGGCGCCTGGCGCGGTCGCGCTACCGCAAGGTGCGCGAGCCGGGCGTCGTTCGCGTTCGCGCCGGCCGTGTCGGTGGCGGCGGTCCTCGAGGTCGCCGATGACGGCACCATCCGCGACTGTGCCGTCGCGCTCGGCGGCGCGGCCTACGCGCCGTGGTGAGCGCAGCCGCCGAGGAGGAGCCGCGCGGCGGCCCGGCGGAGAGGCCTTCGCCCGGGCGGCGGACGCCGCCGAGCTGGCGGTCGCGCAGCCGCTGCGCGACAACGCCTACAAGGTCGGCCGCTGGCCTGCAACGTGATCGTGCGGACGCTGGCGGAGCTGACGGCGGGATGAGCACCGGGCTGCCGCTGGCGCGGGTCGAGGCGCGCGAGAAGGTCACCGGCGCGGCGCGCTATGCCGTCGAGCATCCGTTCGACACGGTGGCGTACGGCTGGATCGTGACCTCCACGGTGGCGCGGGGCCGCATCGCGTCCATCGACACCGCCGCCGCGCTCGCCGCTCCCGGCGTCATCGCCGTGCTCAGCCACGACAACGCGCCGCGGCTGCACGACACCGACAACGCCGAGCTGTTCGTCCTGCAGCGGCCGGAGGTTGCCTACCGCGGCCAGGCCGTCGGCGTCGTGGTGGCCGAATCGCCCGAGGCGGCGCGCGAGGCCGCCGCGCTCGTGCGCGTCGAGTACGAGGCGCAGCGCCACGACGTGATCCTCGAGCGCGACCACCCGAAGCTCTACCGCCCCGAGGTCGTCAACCCGAACCTGCCGACCGACACCGAGCGCGGCGACTTCGACGGCGCCTTCGCGGCCGCCGCGGTGAACGTCGACGTGACGTACTCGACCCCGGCGCTTCACAACAACCCGATGGAGCCGCACGCGACGCTCGCGGTGTGGGACTCCGACGGCGTGACGTTCTACGACTCGTCGCAGGGCGCGCCGTCGGCCCGGCCGCCGCTGGCGCAGGTGCTCGGTCTGCCCGAGCAGCGCGTGCGCGTCGTGGCCGAGCACGTCGGTGGCGGCTTCGGCTCGAAGGGCACACCGCGCCCGCAGGCGGTGCTCGCCGCGCTCGCCGCCCAGGTCACCGGCCGCCCGGTGAAGCTCCCGGTCACCCGGTGAAGCTCCCGGTCACCCGCCAGCAGATGTTCGCGCTCACCGGCTACCGGACGCCGACGATCCAGCGGATGCGGCTCGGCGCGGACGCCGACGGGCGGCTCGTGGCGATCGGCCACGACGTGCAGGAGCAGACGTCGACGCTGCGCGAGTTCGCCGAGCAGACCGCCACGCCGACGCGGGTCATGTACGCGGCGCCCAACCGCCGCACGACGCACCGGCTCGCCGCCCTCGACGTGCCGACGCCGTCGTGGATGCGCGCCCCCGGCGAGTGCCCGGGGATGTACGCGCTGGAGTCCGCGATGGACGAGCTCGCCGTCGCGGCGGGGATCGACCCGGTCGAGCTGCGTGTGCGCAACGACCCCGACGCCGATCCCGAGCTCGACATCCCCTTCAGCACCCGCAACCTCGTCGCCTGCCTGCGCGACGGCGCCGAGCGCTTCGGCTGGTCGTCCCGCGATCCGGCGCCCGGCGTGCGGCGCGAGGGCCGCTGGCTGGCGGGCAGCGGCGTGGCCGCGTCGACGTACCCGGCTCGCTTCCGGCCGGCGCAGGCGTTCGCCCGCGCCGAGGGGCACGACCGCTACGTCGTCGGCATCGGCGCCGCGGACATCGGCACCGGCGCACGGACCGTGCTCACCCAGGTGGCGGCCGAGGCGCTCGGCGTCGAGCCCGGCCAGGTCCGGATGCTCGTCGGCGACAGCGCGCTGCCGCGCGCGCCGGTGGCGGGCGGCTCCGCGGGCACGGCGTCGTGGGGCTCGGCCGTCGAGGGCGCGTGCCGGGCGCTGCGCGAGCGGCTGGCCGCGGGTGAGCACGAGGCCGAGGTCACCTACGACACGTCCGACGACGTCGAGCGCCAGAAGGAGCTGTCTCGCCACGCGTTCGGAGCGCAGTTCGCCGCGCTTCGCGTGAACGTCGACACCGGCGAGATTCGCGTCGACCGGCTGCTCGGGGTGTTCGCGGCCGGCCGGATCCTCAACCCGCGCACCGCCCGTTCACAGTTCGTGGGCGGGATGACGATGGGGATGGCGATGGCGCTCATGGAGGAGAGCGTCGTGGACCCCGCGTTCGGCGACTTCCTCAACCACGACCTCGCGCAATACCACGTGCCGGTCAACGCCGACGTCCACGCCATCGAGGCCCACTGGATCGACGAGACCGACCCCGACGCGAACCCGATCGGCGTCAAGGGCATCGGCGAGATCGGCATCGTCGGCACCGCCGCCGCCGTCGGCAACGCGTTCTTCCACGCGACCGGCGTGCGGCTGCGCGACCTGCCGCTGCGCCCGGACCGGGTGCTCCAGGCGCTTGGTTCTTAGTCGCCCGCGGCGACCACGGCGGGCAGCACGTGGCGCACGACCGCGAGAATGCCTGCGAGACCAGCGCGTGCGTCCGCACGCGGCTGCCGCCGCGGCCCGTCGCCCAGTCGCGCAGGGCACGTTCGATGAGCCCTGTGGTCGCCCGCATCGTGAGGCGCGCGGCGAGCGGGATCTCGCCGTCGCCGAGGTGGTTGCGCAGGATGCGCTCGACGACCCGGTCGCGCAGGTCGTCCTGCAGGCGGTCGAGCTCCGGGTCGCCGCTCAGCGCGCCCGCGCCGAGGAACAGCAGCGACGCCTCGCGGTTTGACTCGATGAGCGTCAGCCACGCGTCGGTGTTCGCGTCGACCATCTGCTCGACGCTGCCGTCGAGGTCCGTGCGCACGACGGTCGGGACCCGCTCGACGACGCGCTGCGCGACGGCGATGAACAGGCCGCGCTTGTCACCGAAGTAGTGGTTGATGAGCCCGCGGCTGGAGCCCGCGTCACGGGCGATCGCGTCGAGCTGCACCTGGTCGTAGGGCCGCGTGGCGAAGGCCGCGGCGGCCGCGCGCAGGATCTCGCCGCGACGAACCTCTGGGTCCAGGCGGCGTCGCACACTGCCTCCCCATGTCGAGTTCGAATGCCGGCCGGGCCGCGATGCTAGCAGCGCGCCTTGCATTCGCCGGCGGGCCGCCTGTACGTTATTGGCGCCCGCCAATAACGCCCTTCATTCCGGAGGATCCGTGTTCCCCCGCTCCCGCCGATGCATCGCGGCCGCGGCGCTGCCGGCCTGCCTGGCCACCGCCGCGCTGACCGCGTCCGCCGCCGACGCCGCCCAGCTCTCGGGCCGCGTGCTCGCCGCCCATCGCCCCGTGCCCGCCGCCCAGGTGACGCTGTTCGCGGCCGGAGCGGGCGCGCCCACGGCGCTCGGCCGCGCGCGCACGAACGCCCGCGGCCGGTTCGTCATCCACCACGGGCGCGCCGCGCCCGGCGCGGTCGTCTACGCGATCGCGTCAGGCGGGCGCAGCGCCGCCCGCCGCGCTCTGCGGTTCATGGCCGTCGCCGACCCGCGGGCCGCGGTCGCGCCGCGCCGCCTCGTCCTCAACGAGCTGACGACGGTCGCCGCCGCGTACTCGCTCGCCCGGTTCCTCGACGGCGGCGCCGTCAGCGGCCCCGCCCCCGGCCTGCCGAACGCGGCGGCCACCGTGCCCAGTTTCGTGCGGCCCGCGGTCGGCACCGTGGGTGCGGCGATCGCCGCCGCGCCGAACGGCACGGAGACCGACTCGCTGGCCACCCTGCGTACGCTCGCCGACGTGCTGGCCGGATGCACGCGCGGCGGGCCGGCGGCCTGCCGCGCCCTGTTCCGCGCGGCCACCCCGGCCGGCGGTGACCGGCCGGCGAACACCCTCGACGCCGTGCACGCCATCGCCCTGAACCCGACGAGCCGGGTCGACGCGATCTACCGGCTGAGCCGGGCGCGCGCCTACCGCCCGGCGCTCGATCAGGCGCCGAGCTCGTGGGTACTCACGCTCAAGCACACCGACGGCGGCTACGACGGCCCCGGCCGCATGGCGTTCGACTCCGACGGCAACATCTGGGTCACGAACAACTTCGAGCCCCCGGGCACCGACGCCGGCCTCGGCGTCATCTCGCTGGACCCGACCGGCCGCGCGCGCAACGGCAGCCCCGTGACAGGCGGTGGCATCCGCGGCAACTGGTGGGGCATCGCCGTCGACCGCCGGGACCGGGTGTGGCTGAGCAACTTCACCGGGGCCGACCCGGCCGAGTTCTACAGCCCGGACTTCAAGGGCGGCATCGCCGCCTCGCTATTCGCGCAGGACGGCACGGCGCTGTCGCCGCCGACCGGGTTCTTGACCGGCGAGCTGCACGCGCCGCAGGGCATCGCGGTCGACCAGCGCGACAACGTCTGGATCGCCAACCATGGGACCGAGACGGTGACGGTCTACGAAGGCGGCGACCACACCAAGGCGCGCACGATCTCCGGCGGCGGGCTCTACAACCCGTTCACGGTGGCGATCGACGCCGGCGGCAACGCGTGGGTCGACAACGGCTCGCTGGACCCGAGCGTGCCCGGCAGCGTCACGAAGATCACCCCGGACGGCCAGGCGGTCGGGCCGATCGTCGTGGACGACATGCGCTCGCCGCAGGGCATGGCGCTCGACTCCGCGGGCGACCTGTGGATCGCCAGCCTCGTCGACAACAGCGTCACCTGGCTCGGGCAGGACGGCACGGTCAAGGGCCAGTTCCGCGCGCCGAGCATCCAGGGCCCGTGGGGCGTGGCGATCGACGGCGACGACAACGTGTGGGTCGCGAGCTTCCTCGGCCAGAAGGTGACCAAGCTCTGCGGGCGGACGGTGGCCGCCTGCCCGGCGGGCGTGAAGACCGGCGATCCGATCTCGCCGCGGCTGCACGGGTTCACCAACGGCGGGCTGCAGCATGTCACCGCGGTGCAGATCGACGCGTCCGGCAACGCGTGGGTGGCCAACAACTGGGCGCAGATCAGCCCGATCGTCGGCGGCGACGGACTCGTCGAGTTCATCGGCGCGGCGGCGCCGGTCGACACGCCGATGATCGGCCTGCCGCGGCCGCCGGGCCGTCAGGTGCCGCAGTAGGTGACGTAGCGGCCGAAGCTCTCGGGCGCGGGCTCGGCGTAGGCGTCGAGCCCCGGCCGCTCGTCGAACGGCGCGCCGATCGCGCCGAGGAGGCGGTGGAACGGTCCGAGGTCGCCCGACGTCGCGGCGGCCAGCGCCTCCTCGACGAGATGGTTGCGCGGGATGTAGAGCGGGTTGACGCGGTCCATCGCGGCGGCCGTCTGGCCGGGGTCGGGGCCCGCCGGCGCCCGCGACAGCTCGGCGTCCCAGCGGACCGCCCAGGCGTCGAACGGCGCGCGGTCGGCGAACAGGTCACGGGCGCCGGAGCGCTCGCCGCGAGCGGTCGCGGCCAGCGCGCGAAAGAACGAGGTGAAGTCGACACCCTGCGCCTGCAGCAGCCCGAGCAGGTCGGTGATCAGCGCGCCGTCGTCGTCCGGGGCCTCGCGCAGCCCGAGCTTGGCGAGCGTGCCGCGCGCGAACCGCCGGTCGAAGCGGTCGGTGAACCCCTCCAGCAGCGGCATGACGTCGTTGACCGCCCGGTCCTGGTCGTCGTCGATCAGGGGCAGGAGCGTCTCGGCGAACCGGGCCAGGTTCCACTGCGCGATCGCCGGCTGGTTGGCGTAGGCGTACCGCCCGCCGTGGTCGATCGAGCTGAAGACCGTGCGCGGGTCGTAGGCGTCCATGAACGCGCACGGGCCGTAGTCGATCGTCTCACCGGAGATCGTCATGTTGTCGGTGTTCATCACGCCGTGGATGAAGCCGACGAGCATCCAGCGCGCCACGAGATCGGCCTGCCGGTGCACCACCGCGTCCAACAGCGCCAGGTACGCGTCGTCCGCGCCCGCGGCCTCGGGGTGGTGACGGGCGATCGCGTAGTCGGCCAGCCGCCGCAACAGCGCGCGGTCGCGCGCGAGCGCCGCATACTGAAACGTGCCGACGCGCAGGTGGCTGGCCGCGACGCGGCTGAGGACGGCGCCGGGCAGCGGCGTCTCGCGATGGACGGTCTCACCCGTGGCCGCGACCGCGAGCGCGCGGGTCGTCGGGATGCCGAGCGCATGCATCGCCTCGCCGACGAGGTACTCGCGCAGCATCGGCCCGACCGCCGCCTTGCCGTCGGCGCCGCGGGCGAACGGCGTGCGCCCGGAGCCCTTGAGGTGCAGGTCGCGGCGGTGGCCGTGGACGTCGATGACCTCGCCGAGCAGCAGCGCGCGGCCGTCGCCGAGGCGCGGCGAGAAGCCGCCGAACTGGTGGCCCGAGTAGGCCTGCGCGACCGGTTCGGCGCCCTCGGGCACGGCGTTGCCCGCGAGCACCGCGACCCCGGCGTCGGCGCGCAGGTCGTCCGGATCGGCACCGAGCTCGCGCGCGAGCGGCTCGTTGAGCGCGAGCAGGCGCGGCGCGGGCACCGGCGCCGGCGACCACGGCTCGTAGAGGCCGGCGAGGTCGCGCACGAACGTGTTGTCGAACGCGAACAGGGGACGAGCGACGACGCTCATCGAATTGAGGCTAGCCAGCTCAGGCGCGCCGGCCCGAGGCGACGATCACCGATCCGGCGAGCGTGATCCCGTCGCCGGTCCGGCGGGCCGCGGCCTCGCCGAGGCGTAGCGCCCGCTCGCGGACCGCCGCGCGCGCCTCGGGCTCCATGTTGGCGAGCACGACCGCCAGCGGCCCGGCGAGCGCGAGCACGCGGTCCCACCAGTCCTCGAGCGAGGCGGCGGTCATCGGGGTCGCCACCGTCCGCGCGCGCACGTCCTCGAGTCCGGCGTCGCCGAAGGCTGCGACGAGCAGGTCGGGCTCGTCGAGCGAGAACGGCCCGCGGATGCCGGGCGGCGGGACCGGCGCGCCGATGTGCTCGCTGACCGCGTCGAGCGTCACGCCGAGCCAGGGGTTGGCGTCGCGGCGGTCCCAGGTCATCGCGGCGTAACGGCGGCCGGAACGCAGGACGCGCGCCGCCTCGCGCACCGCCGCGACCGGGTCCTCGGCGAACATCAGCCCGTGCCGGACGATCACCGCGTCGAAGCTCTCGTCCGGCGCGTCGATCGCCATCTGGTCGCACACCAGCGTGGTGATGCGAGGATCGTCCGCCGTGCGCCGGCCGGCGGCGGCGACCATCTCGCCGGCGACGTCGGCCAGGACGACCCGCCCGCCGTCGCCGACGCGCTCGGCGGCCGCCACGCCGGCGCCGCCCGGGCCGGTCGCGAGGTCGAGCACCCGGTCGCCCGGGCCGATGGTCGCCTCGTCGAGCAGGAGCTCGGTCGCCGGGGCGATGTGGGCGTCGACGAACTGCGCGTTGCGCTCCCAACCCGATGCGACGCTGTCCCACATCTCGGCCATCGCAGGACCGACTCTCTCACCCGCGGGCGCCGGAGGCAACCACGCGGTGCGCGCGCTACGAGCGGGGCGGTCAGCATCCGTGTCGCTACCAGTGCCGCACGGTCGGCCGCATCGCGCGAACGGCCTGCCGGCCAACAATCGTCCACGCGTCGCCTTGCACGATGAAACATCGCCGCGTGCAGGCCGTCCTTCCCGGCAGGCTGGTCGATGCGGCACCGGATTCGCGTATGCCACCTCGATCGTCGGGATGGCCGCCCCAACGGCGGTCGGCGTCAACGTCTCGACGTCTCGAACGGCGATTGCTGCCATCGGCTGCTTGAGATGCGTGCGGTAGTTGGTTAGGCGCTCGCGTACTGGACGCCCGCAGGCTGCCAGCCGGCGTCGCCCGCGGTGCGCTCGAACGACTGCCGGCACAGAGGACAATACGCGCGGTCGATCGCGGCGCTGCTCGCCGGCTCGTGCTCCGTGCCGGCAGCACGTCCGATCATGACCTTTCCGGTGCATTCGCCGGTGGGACAGGGTTCGAAGATCATCGTGGCGGTCCTCGTTGAGGTGGTGAATGCCCTATACCTGCGAGCCGGTCGTGTCAAACCGGCCGGCCCACGGCGGGGCCAGCTGGCGCGCCTGGAGGACAGCCTGGCGCTCGTGCTCTGCATCAGCCGCGACAACGCCCAGCGCTACGACCGCGCCTGCGCGCGCCTGCTCGTCCGCCTCCAGCAAGCCGTCGCAGTTCCATTCGATCAGCGCGAGCGCATCCACAGCGCCCTCAAAGCCCTGCCGCGCGACCGGACGTCCGCGCGGCGGCGCTCGACGACCTCGAGCAGGTCCTCGCCGCCTGCGGGCTCGCCGCGTGCGCACAGGTCGTCGGCGCCTACCGCGACCGCCAGCCGCCCGCGGCGTCGAATGCTTGACCGGCGTCTGCGCATCAAAGGCGAAGTTCCATGCCCGCGCTGCGGTCAAGCGTTGGAGTTCCAGGCCTACGTCGACGGGCGGGTCGACGGCCTGTGCCGGCCCTGCGCGCGGACGCTGATGCTCACGCCACCGGGGCCGCCACCGATGCGGCTGGGCGGGCGCCCGAATCGTCGTCAGTAGCCGCCGGCGAGCGCCGCGATAAACGACGCCACGCACGCGGCATCGAACTGCCGCCCCGCGCAACGGCAGATCTCCCGGATCGCCTGCGTGCTGGTCAACGCGCGCCGGTAGCTGCGGTGGCTCGTCATCGCGTCGTAGGCGTCACACACCGCGACGAGCCGGCTGGAGAGCGAGATCTCCGAGCCGCGCATCGGCCGATAGCCGGCGCCGTCGACTCGCTCGTGAATGCTGGCGACGGCTGCGGCAAGCCAGGACAGGCCATGCTCGCTCACGAGCTGGGCGCTGTAGGTGCTGTGCGCGCGCAGGAGTCGGAGCTCGCGGCCAGACGGCCGGGTTGGCTTGTCGAGTAGCTGGGACGGCACGTAGAGCTTGCCGGACGTCGTGCAGCAGACCGACGAGGCGCACCTCCTCGAGGTCCTCAACGTCGAGTCGCATAGTCGCGGCGGCCATCTCCGACAGCGCCGCGACGCGCTGGGAGTGCTGGGCGCTGGCGGGATGGTGCTCGTGGAGGCGGTCGAGCAGCGCGGTGACGATGGGGTGGTACGGGGCGGCGACGTCGACGTCGCCCGCCGGCTGAGCGATGGTGACCGGCTCGACCGCCTGAGCGCGGCGCGCGCGAAACGTGAGGGCCATCAGGGCATGCAGAACGTCAACGTCGTCATGAGGTCACCGTGGCGAGCACCGAGGCGGAGCGAGCTCGGAACAGCGTCCGCCTCGAATCAGTCGAAAGCTTCGGCCACCGCAGCAGGTCGTCGGGCGGCCCTAGTCCGCCTATCGGCCACTGCGGAAATTCTCCTTGAGCGCGCAGGCCTCGACCCCGGCTCTGGCCGGCCGGCGATCAGGGAGCAGTAGCGCCTGCGGCATTTACTGCCCGCTCGCGCCGTGCCCCAGACCAAACGTCGCTTCTGAGGGCGCGTCCGGGCTTCAGCGGTGTCCCGGCCCGCCCCTCCGACCCTTCGGCGTCTCGCTAGCCTGGCGCCGTCGATCGAGCTTGGAGGCTCTGTTGCGGAAGGCAGTGACGCTCGCGGCTGCGGCGGCGATGGCGATGGCAGTGGGTGCAGGGCCGGCTACCGCGGAGGCAGCGGTCCGGTGCGCGCCGGTCAGCGCGAAGGCGACGACGTCGGGCGCGGGGTTCGAGTTCTCGAGGATCGTGGTGTACGAGAGCAATCGCGGGGCGACGGTGTCGTGCGGGGTGGCGCAGCGGGTGCTGAGCCGGTTCGCGCGCAAGGCGTATCGGCCGCGGTGCGGTCGGAATGTGGCCCGCGGCTACGGGTGCGTGGTGCGCGGCGGCGATCTGCGGTGGCAGTGCTCGATGCGGGCGGGGCATTGCGTGGCAGCTGGCAGCCTGCTGATCGCGTTCTACGCGCGGCAGGTCTCCGCGCCGCACTGAGCCTGGATCCACCGTTCTGTCCGGGACGGCGGGTGGAGTGACCTCCTGAATCGGGCTTGGTAGCGACAGATTGCGGCTGTCGCGGCCCTGATCCAGGAGGTCACCTGCATGGTGCACGAGTCGGCGGCCGTCGTGTTCGATGATGAGCGGGCGGTCGCGAACGCCGGTGTGCTGTTGCCGGCCACGCTGGCCGGGCGGCTCGGGTTGGAGGCGTTGGTCGATGAGACGGTCGGTCTGGGAGAACGGGCGGGCGCCGCGAATCCGGGGGGCAAGGTGATGACGTTGGTCTCGGCGATGGCGCTGGGAGCCGATTGCATCGCCGACTGCGACGTGCTGCGGTCGGGGCAGACGGCGGCGGTCGTGGGCCACCGGGTTGCGGCGCCATCGACGCTGGGCACGTTTCTGCGAGCGTTTACCTTCGGGCACGTCCGCCAGCTCGATCACGTGCTTGATGAGACGCTGCGGCGGGCGTGGGCGGCCGGCGCTGGCCCCGGGCGGGGGCGGCTGGTGATCGATCTCGACAGCTTCGTCGGCGAGGTGCACGGCTACCGCAAGCAGGGCGCGGCGTTCGGCTACACCCGACAGCGCGGCTATCACCCGCTGCTGGCGACCCGGGCCGACACCGGCGAGGTGCTGCACATCCGGCTGCGCAAGGGGTCGGCCAACAGCGCCCGCGGCGCCAGCCGGTTTGTCGATGAGCTGATCGCCCGCGTCCGGCGCGCCACCGCGAACGCGGCGGGGCCGCGGCTGCTGCGCGCCGATTCGGCGTTCTGGAACAACCAGATCTTCGACCGCCTCGACCGGGCCGGCTGGCAGTTTTCGATCGGCGTGCGGATGCAGCCACACGTCCAGGCCGCGATCGACCAGATCCCCGCCGGCGCCTGGGTCCGGCTCGACGACTACCCCGACGACGGCGAGGCCGAGATCGCCGAGACCAAGATCGGCCAGCGGCGGCTGATTATCCGACGGGTCCGGACCCTGTCGCCGCAGGGCCAGCTGTTCGCCGACTGGCGACACTTCGCGTTCGTCACCAACCGACCCGACGAGCTCGCGGTCGTCGAGGCCGAACACCGCCAGCACGCCGTCGTCGAACTGGCGATCCGCGACCTCAAAGCCCAGGCGCTCGCGCACTTCCCGTCGGGGAAGTTCAACGCCAACGCCGCCTGGACGGTGATCGCCGCACTGGCGCACAACCTGCTGCGCTGGACCACCCTGATCGGCCTGCCCGACAGCACCATCCGAGTCGCCGCCACGCTACGCCGCCGGCTTTTGACGCTGCCCGGCCGGCTGACCCGCAGCGCGCGTCGCTGGACGCTGCACCTGCCGGCCCGCTGGCCCTGGCAACACGACTTCATCCGCGCCCTGGCCCGCATCCGCGCCCTGCCCGCCGCCGCCTGACCCGGCCGGACCAGCCGCGACGTCAAGACGCTCCTCCCGCGCGCGGCAGCGCGCCGGCCAGCCCTGGCCGAACACGGCCGAAACCGCCTCCACGGAAACGGCCCCCCGCCAGCACGACCACGACATCACCACTTCCGAGGCCGCCGACCGCTGCCGCCGCCATCAATCACCCCGCTCGCGAAGTCCCGCGCCCGAACGTCGGTGGATTCAGGCTCAGTCAGCCGACGAAGCTTGTCGGCTGACTGTCGGCGAGGCGGCGGACGTGCCACGGCGAGCAGCCCAGCCCTCGGTCACTCCCCGCCGGCTGCCCCACACGCTGAAGCTCACCGCGGAGCAGCGACGCCTGATCAGCGGGCGACGCCCCGGACGAGCGTCCGCGGGAGCGTGCAGTCGTGACCGACTGCTTCGTCGTGCGAGCGCGCGCCTGTAGATGATCCGCAGCGGGATTGAGCAGGACCTCTGCTTCGTGTCAAGTCACTCGACATAAGATGGATTAGCGGGCGTTCTTATTTCGTTTCCTCCCGACCGTCCTCGGTGCCTCACTGGTCCACCAGTGCGCTGCCAGGGCCGCCGCTACCGTAGAGCGCGAGCGATGATGCCCGCTCGACCCAACCGGGGTCGAACCGCCGCACAAGCCGGCTGATGGCGTCTACGAGACCAGCCACCGAACGTTCGGAGCCTCGTAGACCCGTGCCCACTCCGTTTCTCTCTGACTGGCACCGCGCGATCGGCCTCGAGCTGGCCACGCTCAGCTGGAACGTGGTCGGCTGCGTCGTCCTGGTCTTGTCGGCCGTGGCCGCCAGCTCCGTCGCACTGATCGCCTTCGGCTTCGACTCCCTGCTGGAGATCGGAGCGAGCACGGTCGTGCTGTGGGAGTTGCAGGACCGAAGCGCCGCGCGACGCGCCACCGCGATCCGACTGA
>JAWKKD010000015.1:0-99218 GCA_041393435.1 Solirubrobacterales bacterium
GGACAGCGTCGCCTTCACCCAGATGGTCCGCATGCAGTACAACGGCCAGCTGGTCGACATCGAGCTCGACTCGCCGCTGGCGGAGCTGAGCAGCGCCGACGACGCCGACGCGCTGTGCGCGGCGTTCGAGCGCACGTACACGCGCATGTACGCCCGCGCCGCCTCCTCGCCGGAGCTCGGCTATCTCGTCGCCCAGGCGATCGTCAAGGGCTCGGCGCCGATCGAGAAGCCGGTGCTGCCGACGCTCGAGACCGAGACCGGCACCCCGCCGCGCAAGGACGCCCGCCCCGTCTGGTGGAGCGACGGCTGGACCAGCACGGCCATCTACGAGATGGCCGACATCCGCCCCGGGCACACGCTCAGCGGCCCGGCGATCCTGGAGGCCGAGTCCACCACCTTCCCGATCCCACCCGATCGCGACGCCTGGCTCGACGAGCACGGCATCTTCCACCTCGAGCACAAGTCCCAGGAGGCCTGATCCATGGCCACGATCGATCGCACCCGCCAGCAGCTCGAGGAGCCTGAGGGCCGTGCCCCGATCGGGTGGGAGGGCGAGACCCTGGCCGGGATGCTCGCCCGCTCCGATGAGCTGTTCGCGCGGACCGGCCACTACATGGGGCTCGAGCGCTTCGACATGAAGGAGCGCGACCCGCTGCGCTTCGAGAAGCTGTTCGCCCGCGTTCGCGGCGGCATGGTCTCGGCCCGCGAGACGGCGCTGAACATCTCGGCCTCGCCGATCGTGCGTGAGCTGGGCGAGATCTGCTTCGCGCTCTACACGCCCGAGGGGGACAACGTGTCGCTCTCGACCGGGATCATCGTCCACGTCCACACGATGAGCGAGGCCATCAAGTACATGGTCCGCAACGGCTGGGAGGAGAACCCGGGCATCGAGCCGGGCGACATCTTCGCCAACAACCAGCCGACGATCGGCGACGTCCACAACGCCGACGTGCAGACGTTCGTGCCGATCTTCGACCCGACCGGCAGCGGTGAGCTGGCGGCCTGGGCCGGCGGCGTGATCCACGTGATGGACATCGGCGCCACCACCCCGGGCGGCGTCTGCGTGGCGCCGACCACCCGGTTCGACGACGGCATCGACCTGCACTGCATGAAGATCGGCGCCGGCGACACGATCGCGCAGTGGCACATGAAGCGCGTGTCGATGCAGTCGCGCGCTCCCGGCCTCTACATCCTCGACGAGCGCACCCGCCTGGCCGGCTGCCACATGATCCGCGACACGGTCGAGCGGCTCATCCTCGAGGAGGGCATCGACGACTTCAAGCAGTTCATGCGCGAGGCGATCGAGGACGGGCGCCGCGCCTTCAAGCATCGCGTCCGGTCGCTGCTGGTCCCGGGCCGCTACCGCTCGGCGGGCTTCACCGAGGCCCGCTACGCGGACAAGACCGAGATGCCCAAGCGGGCGCGGCGCGACCAGATCATGCACGGCTGCTACGAGGCGGTGGTCGACCAGGACGGCCGCTGGACCACCGACCTGCGGGGCTGCTCGGCCTGGGGCTGGCACTCCTTCAACGCCACGCCGTCGGCCCAGCAGGGGATGCAGTGGATCCTGTTCACGCAGACGCTGATCTGCAACGACAAGATCAACGACGGCGCCTACTACGCGACCGAGCTGAAGCTGACGCCCGGGACGTGGGCCGACCTGGCCGAGGCGCCGTGCTCGTCGTCGTTTCCGTGGATGCCGATGTTCTGCACCTCCACGGGCTACCTGCGGGCGATCTCGCGAGCGCTGCAGTCACGCGGCTACATCGAGGAGATCGTGTCGACCTACACCGTCCCGGGCAACGTCGCCCAGGGCGGCGGGATCGACCAGTACGGGCAGGTCTCGGGCTTCATGAACTTCGAGATCGGCGCCCAGGGCCAGGGCGGCAAGTACGTGCTCGACGGCCTCGACTACGGCGCCGCGGTGTTCAACCCCGAGGGCGACATGGGCGACGTCGAGATGTGGGAGCTGGTCAAGCCGGTGATCTACCTGGGCCGGCGGATCAAGCCGTACACCGGCGGGATCGGCCGCCACCGCGGCGGTTCGTCGTTCGAGTCGCTGTTCCTGATCCACGGCACGCCGGACTTCGAGATCGAGAACATCGGCTGTGGCGGGATGTTCACCTCGCCGGGCCTGTTCGGCGGCTATCCCGGCGCGCAGTGCTACGTGCACAACATCTACGGCTCGGACATCGACGAGCGGGCCGCCCGCGGCGAGGCTTACCCGGTCGCCGACGTCTCCGGGGAGGACCTGGCGCTCACCGCGTTCGGCGGCGAGCACGTGATCAAGCAGGACCCCTACACGCTGATGCAGGCGGTCAAGACCGGCGACCTCTACCTCTCGTCCGGGCGCGGCGGCGGCGGCCTCGGGGACCCGCTGCTGCGCGGCGACGACGCGATCGCCCGGGACGTCGAGGACGGTCACATGACCCAGCCGTGGGCGCGCAAGGCCTACGGCATGGACGACCGCGACGGCGCCCGCCGTCGCCGGTTGGAGCGGGCGCGGCCGGCCGCCGAGTGGTGGGCGCAGCAGCGCCAGCGGATTCTCGCCCAGGACCTGAGCGAGCCGGTCAAGGTGATGTACGCGGAGTCGATGCGCCTCGGCCCCGAGTGGGCGGCGGAGTTCCGCGGCTTCTGGGACCTCCCCGAGGACTTCGACTTCGACGTGATCACCCCGACGGTCATGGTCGCGCGGGCGGCGGCGGGCAAGGTCACCCCCGAGCAGTCGGTCAGGGCGTTCCTCGCCGCCTCGGAGGTCTACCGGCCCGACGGCGTGGTCGAGGTGCCGGTGGCCTCGTCGATGACCAAGGAGCTGCTCGCCGACCTGCTCGACGAGAAGCTCAGCCGCCGGGCTGTGCACGACATCCAGTCCGGCCACAAGGACCCCGACCGGTTCGAGACGTGGGTGGCGTTGCTCCAGGAGCGCGCCGCCTACGACGACCCGATCGTGCTCCCGTTCGGCGAGGGGCTCAACATCGTCCGCCGCCGCAGCGACGGGGAGCTCGTGATCCGCACCGACGCCGGCCACGACTTCTGTCGCTGGGACCAGAACTGGAAGATGCACGCGCCGATGTTCGTCCGCGACAGCGACGAGCTCTACGAGGAGATCTATCCGAAGCTCGCCTATCCGGACGGCCGCTGGATGGAGCTGCGCGAGTACTACTGCCCGATCTCCGGTCAGCTGCTGGACACCGAGGCGGTGCCGCCGGGCTATCCGGTCATCCACGAGTACCTGCCCGACCTCGAGGGCTTCTACCGGGGCTGGCTGGGCCGCGCGGCGCCCTGAGCCGCCGCGGTCGGCGTCAGCCGCGCCAGAAGCTGCGGGTGAGCAGCACGATCACCGGGATGATCTCGACCCGGCCGAGCCACATCTGGGCGGTGAGGATCGCGGTCGAGAGATCGCTGAACGGTGCGTAGGAGCCGAACGGGCCGGCGAAGCCGAACCCCGCGCCGACGTTGCCCAGGCACGACGCCGACGCCCCGATGGCCTCGAAGACGCCGAGCCCGCTGTGCGCGTGCTGGGCGACGATCACCAGCCCCAGCGAGCCGAGCGCGAACGTGAGCAGGTACAGCGCGACGAAGCCGACCGCCGAGCGCAGCGCGCGCTCGTCGATCGCCACGCCGTTGACGCGGACCGGGACGACCATGTCGGTGTGCGCGGCGGTCATCAGCTCCCGGCGGACGATCCGAAACAGCAGCAGGTGGCGGACGACCTTGATCGAGCCGCCGGTGGAGCCCGCCGACGCGCCGATGAACATGAGCAGCAGCAGCGTCATCGTCGCCAGCGCGCCCCACTTGGTGTAGTCGGCCACCGCCAGCCCGGTCGTCGTCATCGTCGAGATGGCCTGAAACGCGGTCTCGCGCAGCGCGGTCTCGCCGGTGGCGATGCCGTCGGCGAGCACCTCGGCGAGCAGGAGCACGCCGGCGAGGGTGAACAGGGCGAGGTAGAGGCGCAGCTCCTCGTCGCGGGAGACCGCGCGCACCTGGCGCTGCACGAGCAGCCGGAACAGCCGCAGGAAGTTGATCCCGGCCACGACCATGGTCGCGCACAGCGCCCACTGCGTGATCGGGGCCAGCGTCGAGGCTGAGCCGTTGCGCGGCGAGAAGCCGCCCAGCGCGACGGCGGACGTCGCGTACGAGAACGCGTCGAAGAGGTCGAGCGTGCGGTCGAGGCCGAGCCAGCCGAACGCGGCCAGCACCAGCGTGCTGACCACGCTCAGGCCGACGTACAGGCTCCACAGCCGGCGGGCGGTCTGGCGGATCGTCGCGGTGAGCGGCTCGATCTCCGCCGGCCCGGCCAGCTCGGCCTGCAGCAGCCGCCGCCCGCCGACGCGCAGGCGCGGGAGCACCGCCACGGCGAGGATGATGATCCCCATCCCGCCGAGCCAGTGGGTGAGCTGGCGCCAGAAGAGCATCGACCGGCCGAGCCGGTCGAGGTTGTCGACCACGGTGGCGCCGGTCGCGGTGAAGCCCGACATCGCCTCGAAGTACGCGTTGAGCGGGGCCGAGAGCTGGGGGACGTGACCGAAGAGGAACGGCAGCGCGCCGAACGCCGGCACCAGCAGCCACACCAGCGCGACGACGAGGAAGCCCTCGCGCGGGCCGATGCGGTCGTCGCGGCGCTCATGGGTGAGCTGGTCGAGCAGGACCCCGGACAGGGAGGTCAGCGCGCCGGCGGCGAGAAACGGCCACGGGGGCTCGCGCGCGGCGACCGCCACCGCCGCGGGAGCGAGGAACGCCGGTCCCACCCACTTCAGCACGCCGCCGACGAGGTCGAGCGCCGCGTCGACGTCGACGCCGAGGGCGCCTCCCAGCGGACGGCTGCGCGTGGCGGGCACGCTAGCGGCCCGTCCCGCAACCGGCCACTAGAGCGCTCGCTCGATCGCCGCGACGCGCGCGGCCTCGGCGAGGATGATCGCGCGATCGCCGGGCAGCAGGACGTCGTCGCCGCGGGGGAACACGGCGACCCCGTCGCGCACGACCGCCCCGATCACCGAGCTGGTGTGGGGCATGTCGCGGAAGTGCATGTTGGCGATCGCGCTCTCCTCGCGCACCACGATGTCGAGCACCTCGAAGCGGTCGTCGTCGAGCATCGCGACCTGGCGGGTGCGCGGATCGTGCGCGAAGCGGATCATCGCCTCGGCGGTCTCGTTGCGAGGGTTGACCGCCACGTTCACGCCGGCCTGCTCGAACACGGCGACCGAGACCGGGTCGTCGACCACGCCGAGCGTGTACGGCACCCCGATCGACCGCGCCAGGATCGCCAGGTAGAGGCTCTTCGCGTCGTTGCCGGTCGCGGTCACCACTGCGGCGGCCTGCCCGATGCGCTCACGGCGCAGGAACTGGCGATCGGCGCCGGTGGCGTGGAAGACACGCGCGCGGGGCAGCTCGGCCGCCATCCGCTGTGCGCGCTCGGCGTCGGGCTCCACGACGCGCACCCGGATCCCCCGGTCCAGCAGCTCCTGCGCCACCGTGGCGCCGGCGCGCCCGGCGCCGAAGATCACGACGTCGTCGATCGGCCGGTCCTCGGGCGCCAGGTGCCGGCTCCAGGCCCGGGCCGCGTCGGGCGAGCCGATGATGATCAGGCGATCGCCGGGCCGGATCTCCTGCTGCGCGCGGGCCGGCACGATCGCGTCATCGCGGACGATGCACGACACCGTCGAGTCGGGCGGGAGCTCGGCCTGGGCCAGCGGCCGCCCGACGAGCGTCGACCCGCCGCCGTCGCGGGGGATGTCGAACTCGACGATCTGGACCTGGCCGTCGGCGAACATCTCCGTCGCGCGGGCCGCCGGCACCGTGATCGCGCTGGCGATCTCCCGCGCCGTCTCGATCTCCGACGAGACCATGTAGTCGACGTCGAGGTAGCCCTCGCGCCAGGACTCGAGGTACTCGACGTTGGTGGTGCGCACGATCGTCGCGGCGTTCGACAGGCGCCGGACGAGCATCGCTGCCACGAGGTTCGCCTCGACCCGGGCGGTGGAGGCGAGGACGAGGTCGGCGCTCTCGACGCCGGCGTCCTGCAGCACCCGCCGGCTCGCGCCGTTGCCGGGGACGGTGCGCACGTCGTAGGCGTAGGCGAGGTCCTGCAGGCGGCGCGCGTCGAGGTCGACGACCGCCAGCTCGTGGTCGTCATGGAGCGCCTCGACGATCGTCGTCCCGACATGCCCGGCCCCCACGACGATGATCTGCACGGCGCAGAGCGTACGTGCCGTGGCCGCCGGTGCCAGCGCCCGCGTCGGTCAGCCCGCCGCCGGCACGCCGTATCGCGTCGTGAACGGCTGGCGCACCGTCCGTCCGTCCGGATAGCGCACCACCCGGGTGACGACGATCGAGAAGTCGCCGCCGGGCACCGGCTCGCGCTCGTTCGACTCGGCGCGCACGCGGCGGCCGCCGTTGTCGCCGTAGAGGCTGACCGTGACCGACGTCGCGTCCGCGGTCGAGCGCACGAGCACCGGCACGCCGGTGTCGTTGGTCCACTTGAGGTCGATGGTCGGGTAGTCCAGGGTCGACTCGCGGCCGGGCGGATAGCGGTCGATGAACAGGCTGTGCGGCTGGTGGGCGTCGATCCGCAGCCCGGCGAAGTACGCCGCGTTGTACATCGTGGTCGAGAACTGCGAGACCCCGCCGCCCACCGACGGCACGAGCCGGTTGCCCTCGGCGATGAACGGCGCCGGGACGTAGCCCTTCGCGCGGGTTCGCGGCCCCGCGACCCCGTTGAGCGAGAACGGGGCGCCGGGCGCGATCACCGTCCCGTCGACCGCGCGGGCGATGCGCTGGATGTTGCGCACCCGCGGCTGGCCCGGCGCGTAGTGGGTCGTGAACGTGCCGATCAGGCGGTCGGCCTTGCGCGCCGCGGCGGTGGTGACCGGCGGCGGGACGCTCCGGGCGCGCAGCGACGCGGTGTGGCGGCCGGAGCGGATGGCGGCGGCGATGGACTCGACCAGCCGAGCCTGGTCGACCGTGCGGCCGGTGCGGCCCGCCCGCACGCTGACCCGGGCCGACCGCGGCCGCCACGACGTGTCGCCCTTCTCGTCGAACACCACCGGGTGCGCCGGCGCCGACAGCCGCGCCGATCGCGGCGGGCGCTGCACCGCCGCGGCGATCCGCGCCGCGGCCGCGCGCGCCCGGACCGGCCGGACGCCGAGCTGGGCGTCGCGCCCGTCGTCGACCGGCTCGATCCGGATCAGCCGTGCGAGCCGCCGCGGGCCGATCTCGGCCGTCGCGCCCGCCCCCGACAGGCGCAGCGGGCGCCGCAGATAGGCCTGCGCGTCGCGGGCGAGCGCGCGCACCCGATCGCCGTCGACCACCGCGGTGCGCGCGATCGGCACGTGGACGACCCGGCGCCCCGCGTCCATGCTCAGCGCTTGGTGGATCCGCGCCGTCAGCACGCGCTGGTCGACCGCCAGCCCGGGGCGCGGCGCACTCGCGCGGACCGTCAGCGCGTCGACATCGACGTCCAGCTCGCCCACCGACGCCGGCCGGTCGAGGCGCTGCGCGACCGACTCGACCGCGCGCTGCAGCCTCGCTTGGTCGACCCGCGCCGCGAGCGGGACGTCGCGCGGCACCAGCAGCCCTCGCAGCGTCGCCCACGCGCCGCCGAGCGCCCCGTCGCGGCCCGACCGCATCGCCCGCGCGGCGCTCGCCCGTGCGTCGAGCGTGTAGCCCGCCGCGCTCGGCGCCAGCCGGATCACCCGCCGGCCGGTGGTCAGCGCCATCGGCCGGTCGCGCTCGGTCACCTCCTGCAGCTGGCGCCGCGCCTCGGCCTCGGTCGACCCACCCAGCGACAGCCCGGCCATCCGCGTGCCGGGCAGGACCTCGTCCTGGTGCGACAGGCGGACGAGCGCCACCACGCCGGCGAGGATCGCGGCCAGCCCGACGAACGCGAGAACGACGCCCAGCCCGGTGGCTGCGCCGGAAACGCGGTGGTCTTCTCGTCAGGTCCGAATGGGCGTCAAGGTAGCGGCGCGCGCACGAAGACCGCGTCGACCGACAGCCGCACGCGATCGGACACGACGAGCCGCCCGGCGTCGCGCAGCGCCGCCCACTGGATCCCGAACGCCTTCTGGCTCATCTCGGCCTCGCCGGTGATGTGCACGGCGCCCGGCTCGAGCGCCTCGACCTCGATGTCGAACGTGACCGGTCCGCTCAGCGCGCCGACGGTCAGCTCGCCCTCGACGCGGTCACGGCCGCGGACGCCACCGGTGAAGCGCAGTAGCGGATAGTGCTCGGCATCGAAGAGCTCGTTGCTGATCCGGTGGTCGCGGATGTCGTTGCCGGTGTGGACGGAGGCGGCGTCGGCGCTGCCGTCGATGCGGACGCCGTAGTCGTCGAAGACGATCGTCGCGTCCGCGACGTCGATGGTGCCGCGCACCGTGGAGAACGCGAGGTGGCGCACGGAGAAGCCGACGGTCGTGCGTTCGGGGTCGACATGCCAGGTCCCGGCTGCGAGTGGCGGAGCGCCGGGACCTGCAGCCCGAAGGTCGAGGGCTTCGCGGAGCTGGGTCATGCCCATAGGGTGACGGCGGCGGGCAGCGCTGTCCTACGTAGTCGCCCGCAGATCTTCGGTCGACGCGGCGCGGCGCGGCGGCCCTCGCGACCGCCCGGGCCGACTCGTAGGGTGATCGCACGTGCTGCACATCCACCGAGCCGAACGCGCCGACGCTCTCGTCGCCGCTCTCCGCGATCTCCTCGCCGACCCGCTCGAGGACCCGTTCGCGCCGGAGGTCGTGGCGGTGCCCACGCGGGGGATGGAGCGCTGGCTGACCCAGCGGCTGTCCGAGACCCTGGGCGCGGGGGCCGGGCGCCGCGACGGCGTGTGCGCGAACGTCGCGTTCCCGTCGCCGCGGCGGTTGGTCGACGAGGCGGTCGCGGCGGCGTGCGGGCTCGATCCCGACGCCGACCCGTGGGCGCCCGGACGATCGGTCTGGCCGCTGCTCGACGTCGTCGACGAGAGCCTGCCCGAGCCGTGGCTGCGCGCGCTCGCCGACCATCTCGGCGCCGGCGAGTCGAGCGCCGTGCGCCGCTTCGCCACGGTGCGTCACCTCGCCGACCTGTTCGACCGGTATGCGCTGCACCGCCCGCAGATGGTCCGGGCGTGGGCGCTGGGGGGCGAGGCCGGCCGGCCCGACGCGGACGGGGCGCGCAGCGGCGCCGACGGCTGGCAGGCCGAGCTCTGGCGGCGCCTGGCCGCACGGATCGCCCGTCCCGACCCGGCCGCCCGCCGCGGCGACGCGTGCGCGCGCCTGCGCGAGGACCCCGCCCTCGCCGACCTGCCGCGCCGCCTCGCGCTCTTCAACCTCACCCGCCTGCCGGCGGGCCAGCTCGACGTCCTGCGCGCGCTCGCCGCCCACCGCGACGTCCATCTCTTCCTTCTGCACCCCTCGCCGGCGCTGTGGTCCGCGATCGCCCGCGCCACGCCGCCCGGCCCGCCGATCATGGTTCGCGAGGCCCACCCGACCTCCGAGCTGCCCACCAACCGCCTGCTCGCCTCGTGGGGCCACGACGCCCGCGAGCTGCAGCTCGTCGTCACCGGCCACGACGACCCCCACACCGATCACCACCACCCCGCCGAGCACGACCCGCGCACCCTCCTCGAGCGCATCCAGGCCGACATCCGCGCCGACCGCTCGCCCACCCCGCAGCCCCTGACGGACGACGATCGCTCGATCGAGATCCACGCCTGCCACGGCCGTGCCCGCCAGGTCGAGGTCCTGCGCGACGCGATCCTCCATCTCCTCGAAGACGACGCGACCCTCGAGCCGCGCGACGTCATCGTCCTCTGTCCCGACATCGAGGCGTTCGCCCCGCTCATCCACGCGACGTTCGGCGTCGGCGACCTCACCACCGAAGACGACGAGGACGCCCTGCCCGACGACGTCCGCCCGCCCGACCTGCGGGTGAGGCTCGCCGACCGCTCGCTGCGCCAGACCAACCCGATCCTCGGCACGGTGGCCGAGCTGCTCGACCTGGCCGGCCAGCGGGTCACCGCCTCCCAGCTGCTCGACCTCGCCGACCGCGACCCCGTCCGCCGCCGCTTCGGCCTCGACGACGCCGATCTGGCCCGGCTCGAGGACTGGGTCGCCGCGAGCGGCATCCGCTGGGGGCTCGACGCCGCCCACCGCGCGCCGTTCAAGCTCGACCGCCTCGAGTCCGGCACCTGGCGCGCCGGGCTCGACCGCCTGCTCGTCGGCGTGACGATGAGCGAGGAGGGCCGGCGCCTGTACCACGACGTCCTGCCGCTCGACGACGTCGAGAGCGGCGCGATCGACCTCGCCGGCCGCTTCGCCGAGCTCGTCGACCGCGTCCGGACCGCGCTCGACGCCCTGACCCGCACCCAGCCCATCTCGGCGTGGGCGACCGCGCTGGCGACCGCCGCCGACACCCTGACCGCGACCGCGCCCCGCGAGACCTGGCAGCGCGACCAGCTCCAGCGCCTGCTCGACGACGTCGTCGCCGAGGCTGGCGGCCGGGTCACCCCGCTCGCCACCCCCGAGGTCCGCGCGCTGCTGGCCGAGCGTTTGCGCGGGCGGCCGACCCGAGCCAATTTCCGCACCGGCCACCTCACGGTGTGCACGCTCATGCCGATGCGCTCGGTGCCCCACCGGGTCGTCTGCCTGCTGGGCATGGACGACGCCCAGTTCCCGCGCCGGGCGCCCCGCGACGGCGACGACCTCATGCTCGACGAGCCGCACATCGGAGACCGCGACCCGCGCACCGAGGACCGCCAGCTCCTGCTCGACGCGCTCATGGCGGCCACCGACCGGCTCGTCGTCACCTACACCGGCAACGACGAGCGCACGAACGCGCCCAAGCCCCCGGCGGTGCCGATCGGCGAGCTGCTCGACGTGATCGAGCGCACGGCGGGCTCCGGCGGCGCGGAGCGGGTGCGCGTGGCGCATCCGCTGCAGCCGTTCGACCCGCGCAACTTCGCGGCCGGACGGCCGTGGAGCTTCGACCGCGTCACGCTCGACGGCGCCCGCGCGCTGCGGGGCCCGCGCCTGCGGTCGCCGCGGTTCCTGCGCGACCCGCTGCCGCCGCTGCGCTCGCCGATCGTCGAGCTCGACGCGCTCGTGCGCTTCGCCGGGCATCCCGTCCGCGCGTTCCTGCGCCAGCGGCTCGGCATCAGCCTCGGCGAGCGCGACGACGAGGTCGCCGACGCGCTGCCGGTCGAGCTCGACGGGCTCGGCGAGTGGGGGTCGGCCAGCGGCTGCTGGAGGCGGTGCTCGACGGCGCCGGCCTCGAGGCCGCCGCCGCGGCCGAGCGTGCACGTGGGCGCTGCCGCCGGAGACAGCTGGCCGAGCCCGTCCTGGCCCGGGTGCGGCCGGTGGTCGAGGAGATCGCGGCCGCCGCGCGGACATCGGCGGGACGCCCGGCTCGCGCGACGTCAACCTGACGCTGCCCGGCGGCCGGCGGTTGACCGGGACGGTCGCGGGCGTGTGCGGCGACGTCCTGCGCACGGTGACGTACTCGCGGGTGGCGGCCAAGCACCGGCTCGCGTTGTGGGTGCAGTGGCTGGCGCTCACCGCGGCGCATCCGCAGCGGCCGTGGGAGGGGACGATCGTCGGGCGGGCGCGCCGCGGCGCGCCCGCCGGCGCACGGGTGACGATCGCGACGCTGCCGCCGCTGGCCGACGACGCGGCCGCCCGCCGCGAGCAGGCCGTCGCGCACCTGCTCGCGCTCGTCGACCTGCACGACCGCGGCCTGTGCGAGCCGCTGCCGCTGTACTGCGCGACGTCCGCGGCGTACGCGCGCGCGGCCAGCCGCGGCGGCGACGCGGTCCAGGCCGCGCGCGGCGAGTGGGAGTCGCCCTACGGCTACGAGCGCGAGGACCGCGAGCTCGAGCACCAGCGCGTCCTCGGGGGCGTGCGCACGATCGAGGAGCTGCTGGGGGACCGGCCGCGCCCCGACGAGGCGTGGGAGGACACCGAGGACAGCCGCTTCGGCCGCTATGCGCGGCGCCTGTGGGACGGGCTGCTGGCGCACGAGGAGATGGTGGACCGGTGATGGTGGGCCCGCCCGAGCTGGCGGCCGAGCCGTTCGACGTCCGCGGCCCGCTGCCCACCGGCGTCACGGTGCTGGAGGCGAGCGCGGGGACCGGCAAGACCTTCACGATCTCGGCGCTCGCGGCGCGCTACGTGGCCAGCGGCATCCCGCTCGAGCAGCTGCTGCTCGTCACGTTCACGCGCATGGCCACGGGCGAGCTGCGCGAGCGGGTGCGCCAGCGGCTCGTCGCGGCCGAGCAGGCGCTCGCCGGCGCCCCCGGGGCCGAGCGCGACGAGGTCGTCGAGCTGCTCGCCGACGGCTCGCCCGCCGCGGTGGCGCTGCGCCGGGCGCATCTGGCCCGGGCGGTCTCGGACTTCGACGCGGCCACGATCGCCACCACCCACGGCTTCTGCCAGGAGGTGCTCGGCGGCCTTGGCGTCGCCGCCGACGTGGAGCCCGACACGACGTTCGTCGAGGACCTCACGGACCTGCTCGAGGAGGTCGTCGACGACCTCTACGTCCGCCGCTTCCACCGTGGCGGCACGCCGGACCTCACGCGCCGCGAGGCCATGGACATCGCACGGGCGGCCGTCGACAACCCGACGGCGCCGATCGAGCCCGCCGACGCTCCGGGCCACACGATCGAGGCGATGCGCGTGCGGCTGGCCCACGCCGTTCGCCAGGAGCTGGACGCGCGCAAGCGGCGCCTGGGCGTCATGACCTACGACGACCTGCTCACGCGCCTGCACGACACGCTGCAGGCGAACCCGGCCGCCGCGGCCCGGCTGCGCGCGCGCTACCTGGTCGTGCTCGTCGACGAGTTCCAGGACACCGATCCGATCCAGTGGGCGATCCTGCGGCGCGCGTTCGGCGGCGCCGGCAGCGGCGTGACGCTCGTGCTGATCGGCGACCCCAAGCAGGCGATCTACGCCTTCCGCGGCGCCGACGTCTACGCCTACCTCGACGCGGCGCGCGCGTCGGGCACGCGGCGGACGCTGACGACGAACTGGCGCAGCGACCAGCCGCTCATCGACGCCTACGACGCGCTGCTGGGCGGCACGCGGCTCGGTCACGAGGGGATCGTCTACCGCCAGGTGCGCTCGGCCCCGGCCCACCGCAGCGCGCGGCTGTCGGGCGCGCCGGTGGATGCTCCGCTGCGCATCCGGGTCGTCTCGCGCGACCATCCCTCGGTCCAGCGCACCCCGCGCGGCTACGCCGGCAAGCCGTCGGCGCGCGACCTGGTCGCCCGCGACCTGGCCGCCGACCTCGTCCGCCTGCTCAACTCGCCGGCGTCGATCGAGATCCGCGACGACGCGGGCGTGGCCCGGGGCCGGGAGCCGGTCCGTCCCCGCCACGTCGCCGTGCTCGTGCCGACCAACCGCGCCGCCGCGTTGGTGCGCGACGCGCTCGACACGGTCCGCGTGCCCGCGGTCATCAACGGCGCGGGCAGCGTCTTCGCCACCGGCCCGGCCCGCGACTGGCAGGCGCTGCTGGAGGCGCTCGAGCGGCCCGCGTCCGACCCGCGCGCCCGCGCGGCGGCGCTCACGCCGTTCTTGGGCTGGAGCACCGAGCGGCTCGCGTGTGCCGGCGACGACGAGATCGACGAGCTGCACCGGCGGCTGCATCGCTGGGCCGGCGTGCTGCGCCGCCGGGGCGTCGCGTCGCTGCTCGAGCTCATCACCCTGAGCGAGGGCCTGCCCGGGCGGATGCTGAGCGCGACGGACGGCGAGCGGCGGCTGACCGACCTGCGTCACGTCGGCCAGCTCCTGCACGGCGCCGGCACCGCCGAGCAGTTCGGCGTCACGGCGCTGACGTCGTGGCTGCGCGAGCGGATCGCGGCCGCCGCCGACGAGACCGGCGACGAGGACCGCAGCCGGCGCCTGGAGTCCGACGCCGAGGCGGTGCAGGTGCTGACGGTCCATCGCTCCAAGGGACTCGAGTTCCCGATCGTCTACCTGCCGTTCCTGTGGGAGCCCGGCTACATCCCCGACCGCCAGCCGGTGTTCTTCCACGACCCCGACAACGGCGACGCGCGGACGGTCGACGTCGGGCTCGGCGGGCCGCGCTGGGGCGCGCACGAGCGCCAGCACATGGTCGAGCAGCGCGGCGAGGACCTGCGGCTCGCGTACGTGGCGCTGACCCGAGCCTGCCATCAGGCCGTGCTGTGGTGGGCGGGCTCGTACGACAGCGGTCACGGGCCGCTGACCCGGCTGCTCTTCTCGCGCGACGAGCGGGGCAACGTGGCGCCGTCCGGCGCCGCGGTGCCGACCGACGAGGCGGCGCTGGCCCGCTTCGAGGCGCTCGCGCAGGCGGCGCCCGGCTGCGTGAGCGTCGAGGCGGCGATCCCGGCGCGGCGGGAGGAGTGGGGCGCGGCGATCACCGCGCCGGGGGCGCTGGAGGCTGCGCGGTTCGACCGGCGCCTGGACCGCGGGTGGCGGCGGACGTCGTACTCGGACATCACCGCCGCCGCGCACGAGGCGTGGGTGGCCAGCGAGCCCGAGCAGCCGGCGCTGCGCGACGAGCCCGACGAGGCGGCGCCGGCGGCGATCCCGGCGGCCGGCCAGGCGTCGCTGGACGAGGCGATGCTGCGCGCGGTGCCGTCGCCGCTGGCCGGCATGCCCGTGGGCGCGCACGTGGGGACGCTCGTGCACCGGGTGATGGAGGCGGTGGACTTCGGGGCGACCGACCTCGACGCGGAGCTGACCGCGTGCGTGACCGCGGCGCAGGCGGGCCGGCGGATCGAGCTGGGCGAGGTGGAGGCGGCGGTCGCCGGGCTGCGAGCGGTGCTGGAGACGCCGCTGGGGGCGCTCGTGGAGGGGCGGAGGCTGCGCGACGTGGCGCGCGCCGACCGGCTCGACGAGCTCGCCTTCGAGCTGCCGCTCGTAGGGGGCGACGCGCCGACGGGCCGGCTGACGGTCGACGCGATCGCCGCGGTGCTGCGCGAGCACCTGCCGGCCGGCGATCCGCTCGCCGGGTACGCGGCGCGGCTCGACGACCCGGCGCTGCGGCGCGACGTGCGGGGCTACCTGACCGGGAGCATCGACCTGGTGCTGCGGGCCGGCGAGCGGTTCGCGATCGCCGACTACAAGACGAACTGGCTGGCCCCCGCGGGGGAGGAGCTCAGCGCGTGGCACCACCGGCCCGCCGCGCTGGCGGCCGAGATGGAGCACGCGCACTACGGGCTGCAGGCGCTGCTGTACGCGGTGGCGCTGCACCGCTACCTGCGCTGGCGGGTCCGGGGCTACGACCCCGAGCGCCACATCGCCGGGGTGCTCTACCTGTTCGTCCGTGGGATGACGGGTGCGGGCACGCCCGTGATCGACGGGTCCCCGTGCGGGGTGTTCGCGTGGCGGCCGCCCGCCTCGGCCATCGTGGCGCTGAGCGACGTGCTCGATCGAGGCGACAGCGGGAACGCGAGGGCGCTCGATGACCGTAGCCGACGCGGACGCCTTCGCCGGCCGGCTGGCGCTCGGCGCCCGTGGGCTGCTGCGGGAGTTCAACGACGCGGGCGTGCTGGCGGCGGCCGACGTGCACGTGGCGCGCCGCTTGGGGCGCTGGCGAGCGAGCAGGACGAGACGGTCGCGCTGGCGGTCGCGCTCGCGGTGCGCGGACCGCGGCTCGGGCACACGTGCGTGGACCTCGGACCATCCGCGACACCGCGACGGTCGACGCCGACGAGCCGGTCGACCTGGGCGCGCTGGCCTGGCCGCAGCCCGCGCGAGTGGGTGGCGCGGGTCGCGGGCAGCGAGCTCGTCGCGGTGGAGGGCGAGGCGGCGCCCTGCCGTCGAGGCGACCCGGCCGCTGCGGCTGGCCGGCACGGTGCTCTACCTCGACCGCTACTGGCGCGAGGAGGCGCAGGTCGCGGCCGACCTCGAGGCGCTGGCCGGCGATCCGCCCGACGACGTCGACCCCGACCTGCTCGCGGACGGGATCCGGCGCTTGTTCGGCGCGCCGGCCGATGCGCTCCAGCCGCTCGCGGCGGCGGCCGCGGTGCTGCGGCGCTTCGCGGTGGTGGGCGGCGGGCCGGGCACGGGCAAGACGACGACGGTGGCCCGGATCGTCGCGCTGCTCGCCGAGCAGGCCGCGGCCCGGGCCGCGCCGGCCCCGCTCGTCGCGCTGGCCGCGCCCACCGGCAAGGCCGCCGCCCGGCTGGCGGAGGCCGTCCACGAGCAGGCCGCAACCCTCGACGTCGCCGGGCCTGTGCGCGACGGGCTCCTCGCCCTGGGCGCGTCGACGCTGCACCGGCTGCTCGGCTGGCGGCCCGGGAGCCACAGCCGGTTTCGCCATCACCGCGGCAACCGGCTGCCGCACGACGTCGTGGTCGTCGACGAGACGTCGATGGTGTCGCTGTCGCTGATGGCACGGTTGGCCGAGGCGGTGCGGCCCGACGCCCGGCTGATCCTCGTCGGCGATCCCGGCCAGCTCACGTCGATCGAGGCGGGGGCGGTGCTCGGCGACATCGTCGGCCCCACCGCCGGTGGGCTGCGGATCGGGGCGGATGCGCGCCGGCGGCTGGGAACGGCGACCGGCGCCGTCGTCACGGCGTCCGATCCGCCGGCGGGCGCTCGTGCCGGGATCGGCGACGGCATCGTGATCCTCGAGCGCGTGCACCGCTACGGCGGCGGGATTGGCCGCCTCGCGCAGGCGATCCGGGCCGGCGACGCCGACGGCGCCGTCGCGGCGCTCAGCGGCTCGGCGCCGGAGATCGCCTGGATCGAGGCCGACGCCGCCGACCCCACCGCACCGCGCGCCGCCGCCGCGGTGCGCGATCAGGCGGTCGCCGCCGCCCGTGCGGTCGTCGCCGCCGCCCGCGCCGGCGACGCGCCCGCCGCCCTCGCCGCGCTCGGCGCCTTCCGCCTTCTGTGCGCGCACCGCCGCGGCCCCTACGGCGTCGAGACCTGGATGGCGCGCATCGAGGGTTGGCTGGCCGACGGCGTCGACGGCTTCGGCGCCGAGGGCGAGTGGTACGCCGGCCGCCCGCTGCTCGTCCTCGAAAACGACTACGGCCTACGGCTCTACAACGGCGACACCGGCGTCGTCATCGCCACCGGACCGGGCCGCGTGAGCGCTGCCTTCGAGCGCCAGGGCGGCGTGCTCGAGGTCCGCCCGGCCCGCCTGGCCGCCGTCGACACCGTCTACGCGATGACCGTCCACAAGAGCCAGGGCTCGCAGTTCGCCACCGCCGCCGTCGTGCTCCCCGATCTCACCTCGCCGCTGCTCACCCGCGAGCTGCTCTACACCGCGGTCACCCGCGCGCGCGAGCGGCTGATCCTCGTCGCCACCGAGGACGCGGTGCGCACCGCGGTCGCCCGGCCCGCGGCCCGGGCGTCGGGGCTGCGCGCGCGGCTGTGGGGCAGCCAGTAGGGCGCGGAGCTCGCCGCGCCCCCGCTACGCCGTCCCCAGCGTGCGGTCCAGCCAGTCGAACACGCGCTGGTTGCGCAGCGTCGGCGCCTTGACCTCGCAGTGCAGGTCGCCGCCCTCGGCCGCGGTGAAGCGCACGAGCTCCTTGGGCCCCGTCAGCTTCTCGTACAGCGCCTCGGACTCGCCCGGCCAGAACGTCTCGTTCTCCGGGTCGCAGACGAGCATCGGGCAGCGGATCGCGGCGATGGTCGCGTCGTCGAGCCGGTGCTCCTGCACGGCCCGGTAGACGTCGAACGGGTCGTCGATCTCGTACGGGTGCGCCCGGAACGCCATCTGGAAGCGCGCCTGCTTGGAGAAGCGCATGCCCCACTTCATCGAGCGGTCGAAGCCCTCGCGGTCGCCCCGGTCCAGCCGCTTGCGCAGCGACGGCGGGAGGTGGCGCATCCACGACGACGACACGTCGATCACGCCGGGGTCGGCGACCGCGGCGGCGATGCGATGCTCGAAGGCGACCGCGCGCGGCACCCAGTAGCCGGCCTGCGACACGCCGACCAGCGCCAGCCGCGCGCCATCGATGCCGGGCTGGCGCAGCGCCCAGTCGACGATCGGGGTGATCACCGCCTCCCAGTCGGGCCGGAAGCCGATCTCGTGCTCGTGCAGCATCGCGTTCTGGCCGGGGCCGTCGAACACGAGCGCCGCGTACCCGCGCTCGATCGCCGCCGCGCCGCCCTGCACCCACACGTCGACGTTCGCGCCGTCGGAGCCGTTGTTGAGGATCACGAGCGGGAACGGGCCCTCGCCGGCCGGGCGAAACAGCCAGCCGGGCATCGGCACGTCGCCCTCGTAGGGGATCGAGACGACCTCGCCGCCGAGCATCTCCGCGGCGCGCGCCCAGGCGTCGCGCCCCGACCGCCAGATCTCCGGCCAGCGCTCGGCCTGGCTGGTGCCGAGGGCGGGGAACGCGGCCAGGCCGTAGTACAGCGCCGCGCGCAGGTAGGCGTCGCGGGCGCTGACGCCCGACGTGCCGTCGGCGATGGCGCGGACGCGGTCGGCGAGCGCCAGCCAGGCCGTCATCCACGACTCGCGATCGCCGTCGCGCACCGTCGCCGCCGTGGCCAGCACCTCGCCCGCCTCGGAGCAGCGGTAGGCCGCCGCGCCGAGCGCGATCGCGGTCAGGAACTCCTGCTCGTCGTCCTTGAAGAAGCGCATCCGCGGCACGCTACCCGACGGCCGCCGGCGCTCAGCGCCGGCCCCGCGTGATCTGCCGCTGCCGGCGCGACGAGCCCGACCGCTCCTTCAGCGCCTGCACGAACATCTCGCGGATCGCCTTGCTCTCCAGCGCGCCGGTCGCTCGCGGCCCGAGCCCGAGCAGGCGCGTGCACACGACGATCCACGCCTCGCCGACCGCATACGTCAACGAGCTGGCCACGCCCGCGCGGATCGTCCCGCCGGCGATCGTCCCCGCGCCCGGCACCATCTTCAGCATCGACGTCGCCAGGTAGCGCCCGGCCTGGGTCACGCCGCCCGCCGTGAACGCCGCGCCCGCGACGCTGGCGAACGTCCCGGTCGAGACGTTCAGCCCGAAGATCGCCGCGATCTTCGCCATGAGCCCGACCTGGACCGGGACGAGCAGCGCCGCGTCGGCGATCGGGATGGGCGTCGCGCCGATCCCCGCCGCGGTCGCCGACGCCGCCTTGGTGTAGGTCCGCGCCTTGGCGACCTTGCGCTCGAGGTCGATCTTCTGGGCCGCGATCAGCGCCGTTTCGACCGCGTCGGGAGCAACGCGAAAGGTGGCATCCAGCAGCTCGCGCAACCCGTGGGCCGGGAAGCCTCCGAAGTCGTCGGGACGGGCCATGGTGAAGAACACGCGGTTGCCGCCGGCCAGCGGCAGGTCGCGCTCGAGCACGCTCTCGGCGAGCTTGCGCACCTCGGGGTGGATCGCGTTGTCGCGGGTCGGCACCTGGGTGAGCACGAACAGGACCGGCACGCCGTCGGCGGCGAGGCGGCGCACGAACTCGGCCTGGGAGTCCTCGAAGCGCAGGTCGCCGGCGCGCACGCAGTACCAGATGACGTGGATCTGCTCGGAGACCGGACCCTGTCGGCGCTCCTCGATCAGCGCCCGGAAGCGCGCGAGGATCTCGTCGCCCTCCTGGCCGACCTCGATGCCCTCGGAGTCGTAGACCCCGAAGTAGCCGGAGGGATGCTCGTGGTACTCGGTCTTCAGCGTCACCGGGCGGCCCGTGCCGGTCGCGGCGACCTCGCTGCCGAAGATCGCGTTGATGAGCGTCGACTTGCCGACCCCGGTCTTGCCGAAGATCGCCAGGTTGAAGCGGCCGAGCTCGCGCAGCGCCTCGCCGTAGGCGGCGTGCGCCTGCGCGGTGACGTCGGCGGCGCTCAGCTCACGGGCGTCGGGGCTCATCGCCCACAGGCTAGATGCGCGAGCCACGGCCCCTGGCCGGTCGTCGGTCGCCGCGACGCTCGTTACGCTGCGCACGTGACCCGGCACGGCGACACGCTGGTCGTCCTCGAGGGCGGTCCGTTCCTCATGGGCACCGACGACGAGGACGCCCATCTCGCCGACCACGAGGGGCCGGTGCGCGAGGTCCGCGTCGCCACGTTCGCGATCGATCGCTACACGGTCACCGTCGAGCGCTTCGCCGAGTTCGTCGAGGCGACGGGCCACACGACCGAGGCCGAGCGCTTCGGCTGGTCGTTCGTCTTCGCGGGCCTGCTGCCCGACGACTTCCCGCCGACGCGCGCGGTGGCCGCCGCGCCGTGGTGGCGCCAGGTCCACGGCGCCGACTGGGCGCATCCCGAGGGCCCGCAGTCCACCGCGGGCGACCGGCTCGACCACCCGGTCGTCCACGTCAGCCAGCACGATGCGCTCGCCTACTGCGCCTGGGCGGGCCTGCGCCTGCCGACCGAGGCCGAGTGGGAGTACGCCGCGCGCGGCGGGCTCGTCCAGGCGCGCTTCCCGTGGGGCGACGAGCTGACCCCGGGCGGCGAGCACCGCGCCAACATCTGGCAGGGGACGTTTCCCGGGCACAACACGCTCGAGGACGGCTATCTCGGCACCGCGCCGGTCGACGCGTTCGCGCCCAACGGCTACGGGCTGCACAACATGTCCGGCAACGTCTGGGAGCGCTGCGCCGATGCGTTCGCGCCGACGCCGGGCGCGTTCGTCATGCGCGGCGGCTCGTACCTCTGCCACAACTCCTACTGCAACCGCTACCGGGTCGCCGCGCGCACGGGCGACACGCCCGACAGCTCGTCGGGCAACGTCGGCTTCCGGTGCGCGGCGGACGTCAGCCCGTCGAGCGGCTGAGCGCCGGGACGCCGGCGAACCGCTCGACCCACTCCTGCGAGCGCCCGCCGGACTGGCGGCGCAGCGGCGGCTCGGGCAGCTCGATCGTGTCGGCGCCGGGCACGCCGAGATAGCGCAGCGCGCGGCGCAGCGTCGGCTCCCAGTGCTCGACGAGCTGCTCGTAGACGATCGTCAGCGGCGACAGGCCGGCGGCGGCGAACAGCGCGCTCCAGCGGTCCTCCTGCTCGGTCAGGCGGCGCACGAGGTGGTCGATCGCGGCGCGGTGGAAGACCGGCTGGCGCCCGGCGTCGGCGACGCGCTCGCCGTCACGCCAGGTCTGCGTCTGGATCGCGGTCCACAGCGAGACCGCCTGCTCGACCTTGCCCAGGCGCACCACCCGGATGTAGCGCGGGTGCGCGAACGCGGCGGCGAGCACGTCGAGCTCGCTGGAACCCGAGTAGCCGATCTCGCGCAGACGGTCGGTGAACTCGCCCAGGTAGCCCCACATCAGCTTGGCCGCGAACACGCCGTTGGGCGTCGTGCCCTGCCCGCGGGCCCAGTCGAGATAGTCGGCGTACGTGCGCGCCCGGGCGAGCTCGGGCGCGGGCGCCTGGTCGAAGCGGGGGAGCAGGGCCTCAAGGTCCGGCGTGAGGACGTCGAAGTACTCCTGAGGTTGGCGCGGCAGATCGGTGCCGCGCAGCGCCTCGAAGTACTCCGCGGGCCGTCCGGTGACTCCGGTGGCCGCCAGGGCCTCGCAGAACAACGTGCTCCCGCTGCGCGGGGTCGCGCAGATGAAGAGCGACTCGGCTGGTGAGGGCATCATGCGCAGAATATCCACTAACTTGGTAGAGATTGCTAGTTTGTCCTCAGTCGTGACCGCTACCCCGAACATCCTCTACCTGCACTCCCACGACACGGGCCGCTGCGTGCAACCGTACGGCCACGCGGTCCCCACGCCGAACATCCAGCGGCTCGCCGACGAGGGGATGCTGTTTCGCCAGGCGTTCTGCGCCGTGCCCGCGTGCTCCGGGTCGCGCGCCGCGCTGCTGACCGGCGAGTACGCGCACACCAACGGCATGCTCGGGCTGGCCCACCGCGGCTACGCGCTGCGCGACTACACCCACCACCTGACCCACACGCTGCGCGCGGCCGGCTACTGGACGGCGCTGATCGGCGAGCAGCACGTCAGCACCGACCCCGCGGTCCTCGACTACGACCACCTGGTCGACGTCCCCGACACCCACGCCGCGACCGTCGCGCCCGCCGCGGCCGACGTGCTCCTGCGCACGCGGCCGCGCGACCGGCCGTTCTTCCTGTCGGTCGGCTTCTTCGAGACCCACCGCGACTTCTTCGCGCCGGTCGGCGAGCGCGAGGTGGACTGCGCGCTGCCGCCGGCCAACGTGCCCGATACGCCGCAGACCCGGCGCGACATGGCGGCGTTCAAGGCCAGCGCGCGGCGGCTCGACGACGGGGTGGGGACGGTGCTCGACGCGCTCGACCGATCGGGCGCCGCGGCGGACACGCTCGTCATCCTCACCACCGACCATGGCCTGCCGTTCCCGGGCGCCAAGGCGACCCTGACCGATCGCGGGCTCGGCGTGATGCTCGTCCTGCGCGGGCCCGGCGGCTTCCACGGCGGCCGGGTGGTCGACGCGATGGTCACGCACCTCGACCTGTACCCGACGATCTGCGACCTCGCGCAGGCCGAGCACCCGTCGTGGCTGCAGGGCCGGTCGCTGCTGGCGCTCGCGCACGACCAGGTCGGCGAGCTGCACGGGGAGGTCTTCGCGGAGATCACGTTCCACGCCGCCTACGAGCCCCAGCGCTCGATCCGCACGCGGCGCTGGAAGTACATCCGCCGCTTCACCGGCGACCAGCGGCCGCGGCCGGCCAACACCGACGACAGCCCGACCAAGCAGCTGCTGCTCGACCACGGGTGGGCGCAGCGGCCCGTCGCCGCGGAGCAGCTCTACGACCTCGTCTTCGACCCGGGCGAGATGGCCAACCTCGCCGCCGACCCCGCGCATGCCGGCGTGGTCGCCGCGCTGCGCGGGCGCCTGGAGGGGTGGATGCGCGAGACCGGCGACCCGCTGCTCGACGGCCCGGTCGCCCCGGCGCCCGGCACCCTGCTCAACCAGGCCGACGCGCTCTCGCCGTCCGAGCCGACGATCGTCGCCGGCGAGGAGCTCGTCGCCTAGTCGCGCTCGGCGCGGGCCTTGAGCCCGTCGGCCGCGTCGCCGACGAGCACCTGGCGCACCCGGTCCTCGGCCGGCCCGCGCACGAGCAGACCGAGGATCCGGCCCGGGTCGACCTCGAGCCGGTACGTCGCGCGGGTCAGGCCGCCGCCGAGCTCCTCGAGCCACCAGCGCCCGAACAGCGACTTCACGTCGCCGCGCTCCTGCGTCCACTCGATCGCGGTGGGCGAGACGTAGGAGAAGCGCAGGGTCGAGCGAATCGTCTTGACCTTGGCGTCCGAGACCGTCTCGACGCGGGCGGCGCGGCCGTCCCCGTCGCGCTCGAGGATCGTCACCGACTGCAGCGAGCCCTGCCATTCGGGCGCGCGCTCGAGGTCGGCGGCGATCGCGAAGACCGCGTCGATCGCCGCCGCGATCTCGACGGTGTGCTCGCCGGTGAGCGCCATCAGCCGATCGCCGGCGTCTCCGGCAGCCGCGCGAGCGCGGCCTCCATGTCGGCCTCCGAGAACTCCGGGTCCTCCAGCTCGCCCGCGAGGTACGCGTCGTAGGCCGACATGTCGAAGTCGCCGTGGCCCGAGAGGTTGAACAGGATCACGCGCTCTTCGCCGGCCTCGCGCGCCGCGAGCGCCTCGTCGACCGCGGCGCGGATCGCGTGCGACGCTTCCGGCGCGGCGATGATCCCCTCGGTCCGCGCGAACTGCACCGCCGCCGCGAAGCAGTCGTTCTGGCGGTACGCGCGCGCCTCGACGAGCCCCTGCTTGACCAGCGCGGAGACGAGCGGCGAGTCGCCGTGGTAGCGCAGCCCGCCGGCGTGCACGGGCGGCGGGACGAAGTCGTGGCCGAGGGTGTACATCGGCATGAGCGGCGTGAGCCCGACCGTGTCGCCGAAGTCGTAGCGGTAGGCGCCGCGCGTGAGCGTCGGGCACGCCGCCGGCTCGGTCGCCACGAACCGCGTCGTGGACTCGCCGTGCAGCACGCGGCGCAGGAACGGGATCGCGATCCCGCCGAAGTTCGAGCCGCCGCCGACGCACGCGATGACCACGTCCGGCTCGTCGCCCGCCATCTCCATCTGGGCGATCGACTCGACGCCGATCACGGTCTGGTGCAGCAGCACGTGGTTGAGCACCGACCCGAGCGAGTAGTTGGTGTCCTCGCGCTGCGCGGCGATCTCCACCGCCTCGGAGATCGCGATCCCCAGCGAGCCGGTCGGGTGCGCGGCCTGCGAGCGGCCCGCCTGCGTGCGGTCGCTGGGGGAGCGGTGCACGGTCGCGCCCCACGCCTGGATCATCGAGCGCCGGTAGGGCTTCTGGTCGTAGGACGAGCCGACCATGAAGACCTCGCACTCCATGCCGAACAGCGAGCACGCGAAGGCCAGCGACGAGCCCCACTGCCCCGCGCCGGTCTCGGTGCTCAGCCGCGTGATCCCGGCCTGCTTGTTGGCCCACGCCTGCGGCACGGCGGTGTTCGGCTTGTGCGAGCCGGCGGGGGAGACGCCCTCGTACTTGTAGTAGATGCGCGCCGGGGTCTGCAGCTCGCGCTCCAGGCGGCGGGCGCGGAACATCGGCGTCGGCCGCCAGAGCCGGTAGGCCTCGCGGACCTCGTCGGGGATCGCGATCTCCGGCTCGGCCGAGACCTCCTGGCCGATGAGCTCCATCGGGAAGATCGCCGACAGATCCTCGGGCCCGGCGGGCTGCATCGTCCCCGGGGAGAGCGGCGGGAGGGGTGGGCCGGGAAGATCGGCCATGAGGTTGATCCAGGCGGTGGGGATCTCGTCTTCGGAGAGCAGGTACTTCGTGGGCTCGGCCATGGCGCGCATCCTGCCACTCGCCGCCGCGCGCGGCCACCTCCGGATGATGCGACCGCAGTCAATTCATCGACGGGTCCGCGGGCATCCGCGCCACGAGCGCGTAGGCGCCGCCCAGCGACTGCAGGGCGTGCGGCCACAGGTCCTCGGCGTCCTCGGCGAACGGGTCGCCGGCCGACAGCGGCGCGACGATCCAGTCATCGCGCTCGAGCTCGGCGTCGAGCTGGCCCGGCCCCCAGCCGGAGTGGCCGAGGAAGGCCCGCAGCCGCCGCGTGCGGGCCGGAAGGTCCTCGAGCGTCGCGCCGTCGGTGACGAGCCCGAGGTCGCCCTCGATGAGCAGCGACTCGCCGGGGTCGACGAAGTCGGCGAGCAGCACCACGCCCTGCTCCTGGACCGGTCCGCCGATCCACAGCCGCGGCGGCGGGGTGGAGGCCAGCGTCTCCGACAGCTCCGGCAGCGTCTCCAGCGCGTCGATCGGCGACGGGCGGTTGAGCACGAGCCCGAGCGCGCCCTCGGGCGAGTGCGCGCAGACGAGCACGACGGTCCGCCAGAAGTTCGGGTCCAGGAGGGCCGGCCCGGCGATGAGCAGCTGTCCGCGCAGGGAGTCCACGGGTTCGGTCACTCCCCCAGTGTGGCGCGTGCGTCGCGGACGGTGGCGCGTGCCGGCGACCACGCGCGCACGGTCCGTATTTTTCGACCATCCGGCGCTACGGTCGGCCCCGGATGCGGGCCCGCCCGCGGCGGCACATACTCGTGGACGCCCCAAGTCCTGGAGAAGCCGGAATGTCATCGCGCCTGCTCATGGTCCTCCTCGCCGCGGTCGCCGCCGTCGCGCTCACGTCGCCCGCAATGGCGTCCGCGAAGCGGCACACGCCCAGCTACAAGAACGAGCTCCGCAAGGTCGACACGGCCTGGCGGCTCTTCCTCAACGACCAGAAGGCGCTCGCCGGCGAGACCCAGAGCGCCACTGGGCTCTGCCAGCAGGCCAAGGACGCCGAGAGCGATCCCGACATGCAGCAGTACGCCTTCCTGTTCTGGCAGGCGCTCGACATCGTGGTCAACGAGGACGCCAGGCCCATCTTCGACGACGCCGAGAACCGCCAGGACGTTGCCGCCAAGAGCACGCGCGCGCTCAAGGAGACGTTCACCCGGGTCTGGCGGAACCAGGAGGCCAAGCGCCGCAAGCTCCGCAGCGGCACGACGAAGGTTCTCACCGCCAATGCGCCGTTCATCAGCGGCATGCGGGAGATCGATGCCGCGCTCACCGCGTGGGCGGCGCACGACTGCGGCGGCGCTCAGGCGCACGTCGCCACCGCGAACGCGATCATGCCCCAGGGCGAAGCCCCTCTGAACGCGGGCATGGCGCTGCTGAAGTCGCTGCTCTGATCGCCGGCCCGCCCGCGCGCGCCGCGCATCGGCGCCCACGTCTCGCGCCGGGTCAGCGTGAACGCGCGGGCGGGTCGATCCGCCGCGCCATCGCGGCGGCGACGAGCATCACCCCGGCGGCGGCGACGAGGTAGGCCAGCCTGGGCGACCAGATCGCGGTGAGGACGCCGCCCACGAGGAAGCCGATGCCGGGCGCGGCCGCCGCGATCGACTCGAGCAGGCCGACGACCCGGGCCTGCAGCGTCTCGGGCAGCGCCTCTTGGACCGCCGTGAGCACCGACACCCATTGCACCCCGTTGCCGGTGCCGCCGACTACCGACGCGACGCAGGCGAGCACGATCCCCGGCGCCGCGGCCAGCCCGAGGTAGCCGACGCCGACGAGCAGCGTCGAGCCGACCACGAGCACGCGCGTGGGCCGCTCACGCACGCGGGCGTAGACGGCCGAGCCGAGCACGAGCCCGACGCCCCAGGCCGCGAGCAGCACGCCGTAGCCGATGTCGCCGGCACCGAGCGTCTCCTTTGCGTAGACGACCTCGATCGGGATGACGAGGAAGAAGAAGACGAACGCGACGGCCTGGGCGGCGATCAGGGTGCGGATCGGCTCGCGGCGCACGGCGGCGACGCCCTCGCGCACCCGGCCCGCCAATCCGACCCCACCCACCCCGCCGTCTCCGGGCGGCAGGTCGCGCGCGACGAACAGCAGCGCGGCGATGAGCGCGAACGACGCCGCGTCGACCCACAGCGCCGCCGCCGCCCCCGCGGTGCTGACGAGCACTCCGGCCGCGGCCGGGCCGGCCGCCGCGGTGACGGCGAACGCTGCGTTGAGCAGGGCGTTGCCCTCCCGCAGCGTGCCGTGGGGCAGCAGCAGCGCCGCGACGGCCGCGCGCGAGATGCCGCGCCCGGCGAGCGCCAGCGTGCCGTCCACGTAGGCCAGCGCCAGCACCGCCGCGAGCGAGAACGGGCCGGCGGCGATGAGCGCCAGGCCGGCGAACGCGATGGCCTCCAGCGCGTACAGCAGCGGCAGCGAGCGGTTGACCGCGCGCTGGTCCAGCCGGGCGGTCAACCACGGGGCGGTGAGCGCCGGCAGGAAGCGCGCACAGACGAACAGCCCGGCGGTGGCCAACGCGGAGTTCGTCCCGTCGAGGACGAGGATCGCCAGCGCGACGACGCCGAGGTTGTCGCCGAGCTCGTTGACCGAGTACGAGAGCGCCAATCGCGGAAAGCCCGCGACGCGCAGCGGTGCTCGTTTCTCGATCAAGAGGCGCGGCAGGATAGAAGATCGCGAACGCTCGATGCCCATGCGTTGCTCAACTTCTCGGTAGCAGTGGCCGATAGACGCGTTTGTGCGTCGCAGTTTTTTGATCGGTGGCCACATCGTCGTCCTCGTCGGGGCGGTATCGATCGCCGTCCTGACGTCGCGGGCGGCCGACTGGTCGCCGGTCGCCCTCGTCCTGCTCCTCGGCGTGCTCGCGGTCCTCAGCGACGCCCTGAGCATCCAGACGCGCGGCCAGCGGCTGTCGGGCTCGTTCATCGCGATCGTGCTGGCCATGGCCTTCCTCGGTCCGGCGCCCGCGGTGACGATCGCCCTGCTGACGATCGTCGTCGACGCCGTGCGCGAGTGGCTGTCGCCCGCGCGCACCCTCAGCAACCTCGTGACGTATGCGCTGTTCCCGCTGGCCGGCGGGCTGCTCGGGCGCCTGGCCCGCGAGCTCGGTGCCGACCCCGACACGCTGACCTTCGGGTTCGTCGTCTTCGGCATCTACGTGGCGACGATCGTGCTGAACTTCGTGCTCACCGCGATCGGCGGCTGGCTGTGGCTCGGCAACCCGGTCGGCCCGCAGTTCCGCCGCGTGCTGTTGCCGCTGCTGCCGTCCGAGCTCGCGGCGGCGACGCTCGTGCTCGCGGCGTCGGTGATCTACATCAGCATCGGGATCACCGCGTTCGGCGTGGTGATCGTCGCGATCATCGCGTTCCAGTACCTCACGCGCGCGCTGCTGGAGTCGCAGGAGCGCGCCGAGCAGCTCGAGGCCCGCACGACCGAGCTGGCCTCGCTGCAGGTCGGCGTGCTCGCCGCGCTCGTCCAGACGCTCTCGCTGCGCGACAAGATGACCGCGCGCCACTCAGCTGCGGTCGCGCGCTACTCGCGGGCGATCGCGCATGCGCTGGGCTGCCCGCCCGAGCAGCAGGAGCTCGTGCACACCGCCGGTCTCCTGCACGACATCGGCAAGTTCATCTTCCCCGACCGGATCCTGTTCGCCAGCCAGCGCCTCACCGACGAGGACTGGCAGATCGTCAAGCGCCACCCGGCCCAGGGCGCGCGCGTGGTCGGCCGGGTCGCGCGGCTGGGGCCGGTGGCCGACGTCATCCGCTGCCACCACGAGCGCATCGACGGCGCCGGCTACCCGCACGGCCTGCGCGGCGAGGCGATCCCGCTGCTGTCGCGCATCATCTCGGTCGCGGACACCTACGACGTGATGACCGCCCGTGACTCCTACCGCGAGCCGGTCCCTCCGGAGCAGGCGATCGAGGAGCTGCGCCGAGTATCGGGCACGCAGCTCGACGGGCGGATCGTGGAGGCGTTCATCAAGCTCTTGCGCGGCTCCTCCGTGGCGTTCCGCCACGCCACTGACGCGGACTTCGAGGCCGAGCTGGATCTCGAAGCGCGCGTCCACGCGTTCGTCGCCTGAACGATCGCCAACCGCTCGGGCCTGCCCGTGCGGTCAGAATCAAACATCCGTCCAGAATGCGACGAAATGCTCGAAGGGCTCTGGTCGGACGTCCTGCGGGTTGCCTACAGTGGCACCGTCACAGAGCGGGCGCGCCAACGCCCGCTCTGTTCAAGGCGGTATTTGGGATACCTACGAGACGCCGCACGGACATGCGGCGGGAAGGAGCGCCACGATGGGCTTCAAGCTCTGATCTTCGCGCCTGATCGTCAGGCGACCAGAGGGCGTCCCCCAGGGGGGCGCTCTCTGGTCATGTCGGCTGGGTGCAAGCCGACATCGAGTTCTGCAACATCCATCTCAACGGATGTTCGAGGTTCGGTCTAGCGAAAGACGAACGATCCCGGCAGGATTCGACATCGAGCTCGCACGCGTTCGCGCCGCCCATCCCCACGGGCTCGGACCGCCCCTGCGAGCCGCCGTCCATCTCACGCGTGCGTACACCGGGCTCGACCCGGACGCTGTCGACCCCTTCGGCCGCCGCCGGCACCTCGCGGCGGCCCTGCGCTTGGCCGCGATGGCCGCCTACGCGGCGGCATCCGTGCACGGTGCGTTCGCGGATCGGCCGGGGCTCGACCAGGCGGTCCCCCGGGCGGCGGCCGACGCGCGGGCGCGCGCGCAGTCGTCGGCCCTCGGCTGCTCGCATGCGCTCGGGGCGGTCGCGACCACGGCGCTCGCGGTGGCGGTGCCGGGCGAGGGCGAGGGCGAGGACGAGGACGAGGACTGGCAGCTCAGCGCGATCGCGTACATCGACGAGGCGGTGCTGCGCGACTTCTACGAGGCCTGCGTCACGCTGGCCGCCAGCGCGCTGCGGGTCGCGGCGGCTGGGTGAACGGCTGCCGCCTGCTCGAGCTGCCGTCGCGATCCGCGCTCGACGGGGCGACGTCGCGAGGCGCCGGGGTCGTCGCCGCATACGATCGGGCAGACTGCCCGGCGTGTCCGCCCCGCCCCCCCGCGCCGCCCTGGGCCGCCGCGGGATCCTCTCGATCCTCCTGATGACCCTGACGTGCGTGCTGCTCGCCGTCGGCGGGGTGCTCGTCTACGTCCATACGGAGATCGCCGACGAGCAGGAGTTCGGCCAGCGCGTCGCGTCGTCGCTCGACGAGCCGGTGGTGCGCCAGGTGCTCGCCGACCACACCGCCGACGCGCTGATCAGCCGGGCCAACGGCGACCTGCTCGCGGTCCGGCCGATCCTCGCGACGGTCGTCGAGGGGCTCGTCGGCACGCAGCCGTTCCGGCGCGCCGCGGCGTTCGGGCTGGCCGACACGCATCGCCAGCTCGTCGCGGGCGAGGGCAGCCTCATCGTCCGGGTCTCGGGCACCGGCCGCGCCGTGATCGCCGCGCTGCGCAGCGTCTCGCCGACGGTCGCGGCGCACACGTCGGGCGACGTGCGGCCCGTGCTCACGCGCATCAACCGCGACAACAGCGCGCTGGTGATCCTCCGGCGCGTCATCCACGCATCGCGGTGGGGATGGTGGCTGATCGGCGCCGCCGTGCTCGCGGCCATCGCGGCCTTCGTGGTGGCCCCCGATCGGCGCCGGACGGTGGGGCACCTCGGGGCTGCGCTCGTGGCCGCGGGCCTGGTCGCGGTCGGGGTCGTGATGGCCGGCGGCAGCGCGGTCACCGGCGCCATCGCTCGCTGGCGGCAGCTGCATGCCGACGACGAGCGGGCCGCCCTCGACGCGCTGTGGCAGGCGCTGTTCGGCGACCTGCGCACGGCGGGACTGATCGTCGCCGCCGCCGGTGTCGTCCTCGCCGTGCTCTCGGCCGGCATCGTGCAGCCCGTCGGCGCCGGTGCGCGCGTGCGCGAGCTCGCCGGCCGCGTGCGGGTCCCGCCGGCGGTCCGTCGGATCGGGCTGGTGGCGGCCGGCGCCCTCGTCCTCTTGCTGCCCGGGGCGGCGGAGCGCGTGCTGGTCCTCGCGCTGGGAGCGGCGCTGATCTACTTCGGGCTGCGCGACGTCGTGCGGGTTCCGGCGCCGGCCGAGGCGCGCCCGGGCCGGTCGCGCTCCCGCGATGGGCTGTTTGCCGCGCTGGCCATCGCGACGGTCCTCGGCGCGGCCGCGGCGGCCGGTGCCGCGGCGCTCAGCGTCCCCAGCATCCCGCCCCCCGCCCCGCCACCGCCGCCCGCCGGCTGCAACGGCTCCCAGCGCCTGTGCGACGAGCGCGTCGACCAGGTCTTCTGGCCCGCCACTCACAACTCGTACGCCGCCGCCGACCAGCCCGGCTGGGTGTTTCCCAACCAGCGCCGGCCGATCGGCCGCCAGCTCGCCGACGGCATCCGCGGCCTCACGCTCGACGTGCACTGGGGCGTGCGCGACCCGCGCACCGGCCGCGTCCGCACCGACCTCGACGCCGACGGCATGGAGCACAACAAGGTCGTCGCCCAGATCGGCCCCCAGGGGCTGCGCGCCGCCCAGCGCGTCGCGGGCGGCATCGGCATCGGCGACCTGACCGGGCCGCGAGAGCTCTACCTGTGCCACACGCTCTGCGAGCTGGGCGCCGAGCCGCTCGACGCCGAGCTGCAGGTGATCCGGCGCTTCCTCGACACCCATCCCCAGCAGGTCGTGACCATCATCTTCGAGCCCTACGTGCCGCCGGGGGCGATCGAGGACGCGATGCGGCGCACCGGCCTGCTCGACCAGGCCGTGGCGTTCGACCGCACCCAGCCGCTGCCCACCCTGCGCCGGCTCATCGATACCGGCCAGCGGCTCATCGTCTTCACCGAGATGGACGGCGGCGCACGGCCGTGGTACATGCCGGCGTTCTCGTACATCCAGGACACCCCGCTGGGCGCGCAGCGGCCCAGCGAGTTGTCGTGCGCGCGCTGGCGCGGCGATGCCGACAGCCCCATCCTCATGCTCAACCACTGGATCGACCGCTTTCCGCCGCGGGTGTCCGACAACGCGCGCATCGGCACCGCGCGATTCCTGACGAGCCGCATCAACCGCTGCGCGCGCGACCGGGACATGCCGGTCGCGATCGTCGCGGTGGACTTCTACGACCGCACGGCGCTGCTGCAGGTGGCCGCGCAGCGCAACCGCTGACCGGGTTCAGAGGAGCAGCTCGAGGGGGACGTCGAGCGCACGGTACGTATCGAGCGCGCGCCGGTCGCGCGTCGCGAGGGTCAGGACCGAGAGGGTCTCGAAGGCGGCGTGTCCGGCCAGCCCGAGCCGACGTGAGCCCAGCGCCCGAAACGTGGCTTCGTGGTGGGCATGGTCGGCGACCGTGAGCGCGACGGCGATGCTCGTATCGACGAGGAGCGGGTCTCTAGCGCCGACCGGCATCCCGCAGCGACCGGACGAGCTCGTCGTCGATCTCGGCGCCGCCTGCGGGGATCACGAGCCGAGTCTCCGCTCCTCCAGCGACTCGGTGGCCAAGGGCTCGACGCGCAGACCGGTGCCCTCGACGAACACCTCGACCGCACCCGGGCGCAGACCGACGTCATCCCCCAGTGGCTTGGGGATGACCAGTCGGCCTGCCTTGTCGATGGTTGAGCGAATGCCTGGATCAATGCCACTCGGGTTGAGCCTCGCTCATCGAGATAAGAAGTAGACTCAGTCTCATGTTTGACCCGTTCGCGCTCCCGTTCGTCCAGCGCGGCGTCGTCGAGATCCTGCTGCTGGCCGTGGCCAGCGGGCTGCTGGGCACGTGGATCGTGCTGCGCGGGCTGGCGTTCCACGCGCATGCGGTCGGCACGGCGACGTTCCCAGGGCTCGTGCTCGCCGACGGCTTGGGTTCGCGGCGCCGGTCGGGGCGCTGGGCGCCGCGGCGCTGTTCACGACGGGCGTCGCGGTGGCGGTCCGCCGGGGCCGCGACGAGCACGGCCCACCGGTCGCGCTCGTGCTCGTCGCCTGCCTGGCCGGCGGCGTCGTGCTCGCCTCCGACGTCTTCCACTCCGCCGCGAACGTCGACACGTTGCTGTTCGGCTCGTTGCTGCTGATCGGCTGGAGCGACGTGGCGATCGCGGCGGGCGCGGCGGCGCTCGTGGCGCTCGCGACGCTGCTGCTGGGCCGGCGCTGGCTGGCCGAGGGCTTCGACCCGGGCTCGGCCCGCGCGCTCGGCCTGCGCTCGCGGCTGCCGGAGACGGTGCTGCTGGCGCTCGTCGCGATCACGGCCGTCGCGGCGCTGTCGGCGGTCGGGGCGCTGCTGGCCACCGCGCTGCTCGTCGTGCCCGCGGTGACGACGCGCCTGCTCTGCACCCGGCTGCGCGCCTGGCAGGCGATGACGGTCGTCCTCGCCGCGGCCGAGGGCGTCTTCGGGCTGTGGCTGTCGGTGCAGACCGACGCTCCGCCGGGCGCGACGATCGCGGTCGTGGCGGGCGGCGCGTTCGCCGTCGCGGCGCTCGCGCGCGCGCTGCGGGCGCGCCGGGCGGTCGCGCTGGCCGCGGTGGCCGCCGCGGCCGTGGCCGCCGGCGGCTGCGGGGCGTCGTCGGCGGGCTCGGACCGGATGGCGGTCGTCGCCACGACCCCGGTGGTGGGCGACCTCGTCCGCCAGGTCGGCGGCGACGCGATCGACGTCACGCAGCTGCTGCAGGCGAACTCCGACCCGCACGAGTACGAGCCGCGGCCGTCCGACGTCGTGCGCACGGCCGAGGCGCAGGTGGTCTTCGAGAGCGGCTTCGGCCTCGATCACTGGGTGGACGAGGTCGTCGCGCAGGGCGGCTCGGACGCGCGCGTCGTCGATCTCAGCGCGCGCCTGCCGGTCGTCCTGGCCGGCGAGCACGGCCACGACGGCGACGACCACGATCCGCACTGGTGGCACGACCCGCGCAACGCGATCGCGGCGACGCGCGAGATCGAAGCGGCGCTGGCCCACGCCGACCCGCAGCGGCGAGCGGCGTTCGCCCGCCGCGCGGACGCCTTCGTCGCGCGGGTGCGGGCGCTCGACGCGCAGACGCGCCGCTGCCTGGACCGGGTGCCCGCGGCGCAGCGCCGGCTCGTCACCGATCACGACGCGCTCGGGTACTTCGCCCACCGCTACGGCCTCGACGTCGTCGGCGCCGTCATCCCGTCGCAGACGACCCGGGCGCAGGCGTCGGCCGGTGAGGTCGCGGCGCTGGTGCGGACGATCCGCGCCGAGGGCGTGCGCGCGGTCTTTCCCGAGAGCTCGGTCAACGGCAAGCTGACCGACGCGATCGCGCAGCAGACCGGTGCGCGCATCGGTGGCGTGCTCTACGGCGACACCCTCGGCCCCGAGGGCTCGAGCGGCGCGACGTACCTGGCGGCCGAGCGCCACAACGCGGACGCGATCGCGCGGGGGATGAGCGGCGGGGCAGTGCGCTGCGAGGGGGTCGTGCGGTGAGCGCGCGGGCGGCGGGGGACGCCGCGCGCGGGGGCGAGGTGCTCGTCGGCGCCCACGGCCTCGCCGGCGGCTACGGCGGCGGGGGCCCCCTCGCGATCGAGGGGCTGGACTTCGAGCTGCGCGGCGGCACGCGGGTCGGCCTGCTCGGCCCCAACGGCGGCGGCAAGACCACCCTGTTTCGCGCCCTGCTCGGCGAGCTGCCGGTCGTGCGTGGCGACCTGCAGGTCGCCACGCGCTGCGCGGTCGTGCCGCAGACCGAGCGCTCGCGCCTGGACTTCCCGGTCAGTGCGCTCGACGTCGCGCTGATGGGCACGCTCGCCCGCCTGCCGTGGTGGCGGCGCCCGACCCGCGACGACCGTCGCGCCGCCGCCGGCGCGCTCGAGCGGGTGGGGCTGGGCGACGAGGCGCGGCGCACGTTCGGCGAGCTCTCCGGCGGTCAGCGCCAGCGCGTGCTGATCGCCCGTGCGCTCGTGCAGGACGCCGGGCTGCTGCTGCTCGACGAGCCGTTCACCGGGCTCGACGAGCCGAGCTCGCGCCGGCTGGAGGCGCTGCTCGCCGACCTCGCCGGCGACGGGCGGGGGCTGCTGATCTCCACCCACGAGGTCGACCAGGCGCGCGCGTGGGACCTCGTCCTGTGCCTGAACCGCCGGCAGGTCGCGTTCGGGGCGCCGGACCGCGTGCTCACCCGGCCGGTCCTCGAGCGCACGTACGGGGCCCACGTCGTCGAGCTGCCGGGCGGCGGGCGCGGGGTCATGCCCGCCCACCACCACGACCACGAGCACGCGTGATGGGCTGGCTGCTCGACCCGTTTCGCGACCCGATCGTCCAGCGCGCGGCGCTCGAGGTGGTCCTGCTCGGCGTCACCGGCGGCCTGCTCGGCTGCTGGATCGTGTTCTACGAGCTCGCCTACGGGACCGAGTCGCTGGCGCACGCGCTGCTTCCCGGGCTGGTCGCCGCGGCGCTGATCGGCGTTCCGATCCTGATCGGCGGCGCCGCCGGGCTGCTCGTCGCGGCGCTCGCCGTCGCGCGGGCCGGCCGGGCGCCGGGGATCGGACGCGACAACGCGGTGGCGGTGGTGGTGACGACGCTGCTCGGCGCGGGCGTGCTGCTCGCCCTGTCGCGGGCCACGCCGCCCGGGCTGGGCGAGCTGCTGTTCGGCGACATCCTCGGCGTCAGCGACGGCGACCTGTGGCTGGCCGCGGGGCTGGCCGTCGTGGTCGTCGTGGCGCTGCGGCTGGGGCACGGGCGGCTGCTGGCGGTCGGCTTCGACCGCTCGGCCGCGCGGTCGCTCGGCGCCGCGCCGGCGCTGGTCGACGCGGTGCTGCTCGTGCTCGTGGCGGCGGCGATCCTCGTCGCGGTCCAGGGGCTCGGCAATCTCCTCGTCGTGGCGGTGCTCGTCGGACCGGGCGCGACCGCGCGGCTGCTGGCGCGGCGGATGCCGGCGATGATGGCGGTCGCGGTGACCGTGGCCGTGGTCGGCGGGCTCGGCGGCCTGCTGCTCAGCTACCACGCGGGCACGGCGGCGGGCGCCTCGATCGCGCTCGTCACCGTCGCCCTGTGGGTCGCGGCGCTCACGACTCGCGCGCTCGGGCGACAGCTACCCTCGGGGGCGTCGTGAGCGCTGAGTGGATCGAGTACGCCGAGGCGCGGCTGACCAAGGCCGGCTACCGGCGCGGCGCCTCCCGGCGGGCGGTGATCGAGCTGCTCGCCGAGGGCCACTGCGCGATGACCGCCGCCGAGATCGAGGAGCGCGTCCGGGCCGAGGGGCGCGCCGTGGGCCGCGCGTCGGTGTACCGCACGCTCGAGCAGCTCGAGGAGCTGCACCTGGTCACCCGCCTCGACGTCGGCCAGGGCACCGCCCGCTACGAGGCGGCGCTGCCCGGCGGCGACCACCACCACCACATGGTGTGCGACACGTGCGGCAAGGTGGAGCCGTTCGAGGACCCCGAGCTCGAGCGCACGATCGCGCGCCTGGCCGACCGCGTGCCGGCGTTCACGGTCGGCGAGCACGACGTGGTGCTGCACGGCGAGTGCGAGCGCTGCGCGTCGTGAACGGTCATCGCGCCACGGCGCCGATGACCTCCTGCCACCAGCCCCTCTCGGCGTCCGTCGTCGCGCGCTCCAGGCGCCCGCGCGCGTAGCGCTGGATGTCGCTGGCCGAGCCGATGGCCAGCGACGGACCGGTGACCGCGTAGCGGCCGTCGTCGAGCGCCACGAGCGCGCCGCGGGTGTCGCGGCGGATCCGCATGCGTTCGATGACCGGAACGCTGGCGACCTCGACCGGGTGTGCGGGGTCGCCCAGCGCCTCGTCCCACGGGCGGGTCGAGAAGATGACCTGGCGGCCGTAGACGGCGGGCCGCCGGCGCGGGGCCTCCTGAAACGGTCCGTGGCGCCAGCGCTCGAGCAGCTCCTGGAACTCGCCGGCCACCGCCTGGACGACGAGCACGTGCAGGCGGTCGCCGGCCTCGATGCGCGTCGAGCCGCGCGGCGGCAGCGCCTGGCCGTCGCGGACGATGACGTTGAGCAGCGAGTCGCGCGGCAGGCCGAGCTCGCGCACGCGCCGCCCGACGATCGCGTCGTCGGGACCGACCGGGTACTCGACGACCTCCGCACCGAGCTCGCGGACTGCGCCCGTCTCCATCAGCGGGCGGGGCACGGCCGGCTCGTCGGTCGTCAGCCCGAGCCAGTTGGCCAGCGGCACGAAGCTGACGCCCTGCAGGATCGTGGAGATCACGACGGCGAAGAACACGACGTTGAAGAGCTCGTCGTCGTGGGGGACGTTGGCGATGACCGGGAAGATCGCGAGCACGACGGGCACGGCGCCGCGCAGGCCGGCCCAGCCGAGCAGCGTCTGCTCGGCGATGGTGAAGCCCTGGAACGAGGTGGCGACGAAGGCGGCGATCGGCCGTGCGACGAAGCAGATGGTCAGGGCGATCAACGTGCCCTGCCACCAGTAGTCCAGCAGCGTGGAGGGGAACACGAGCAGGCCGAGCGTGAGGAACATCGTGATCTGCGCGACCCACGCCAATCCCTCGTGGAAGGCCGAGATCGTCGTGCGAGCGGGGATCGGCTTGCTGCCCAGGACGAGCCCGGCGAGGTAGACGGCGAGGAAGCCCGAGCCGTGCAGCACGCTGGCGGCGCCGAAGGCGAGCGCCGCCGCGGCGACCGAGGCGACCGGGTACAGGCCGGCGGTGTCCAGGCGCGCGTTGCGGAACATCCAGACGGCGGCCGCTCCGATGGCCAGGCCCATCGCGCCGCCGATCGCCATCTCCTCGACGAACTTGACCGCCAGGTCCGGCACTCCGAAGTCCGGGTTCTCGATCCACTCGATGAACCCGAGGACGAGCAGGACGGCGACGGGATCGTTGAAGCCCGCCTCGCCCTCGAGCGTCCGGGCCAGGCGGCGGCGCAGCGTCGATCCCCGCAGCAGCGCGAACACGGCGGCGCCGTCGGTCGACGAGAGGACCGCGCCGATCAGCAGGCCCTCGATCAGGGGCAGGTCGAAGATCAGCGTGGCCGCGTAGCCCGTGATCATCGCGGTGATGAGCGTGCCGATGGTCGCCAGCGACAGCGCCGGCTTGAGGACGGGGCGAATCTCCCCGAACCCGGCGCTGAGCCCGCCCTCGAAGAGGATCAGGGCCAGCGCGATGATCCCGATCGTCTGCTCGAGCTTGTAGTTGCTGAACGCGATCAAGCCCAGCCCGTCGGAGCCGAGCAGCATGCCGAGGCCGAGGAACAGCACCAGGCCCGGCAGCCGCACGCGCCGCGCGAGCAGGGACGCACCGACGCCCGCGGCCAGCAGGGCGCCGGCCACCAGGATCAGCTCACCGTCGCGCAAGGGCGAGAGTCTAAATCCCGACCAGATGAGATGGGTTTTGGTTCTGCGACCCGTTCGGATGAGATGAGCGGGCGGACCGCTCTGCAAGCGGTCGTGCCGTGTTCTGGGACGACGACGGCCACCATGATGAGCCACGCATGACCTCAGCTGACGACGACCTGACCCGCCGGCGCCTGATCGGCTTCGGCCTGCTCACCGCCGGCGCCGTGTGGCTGGAGGCGGTGCCGGGCGCCTCCCGCGCGCTCGCACGGTCGGGCCGCGGCCCGACCGCCACGTCGGCCGCGATCGGCCTGCCCCGCGCCACGCGCATCGGCCCGATCGACGTCCCCGGCGGCCTCGATCTGGCCGGCCTGCGCTGGACCGGCGCGGCGCACCCGCGCATCGAGCTGCGCGCGCGGCGTGCGAGCGGGCGCTGGACCGAGTGGCTCCCCGTCGCCCACGCCCACGACCACGGGCCCGACGGCGGCGCGCCGGCCGCGGCCACCGACCCGGTGTGGACGGGCCGTGCCCGCGCCGTCCAGCTGCGGCTCGACCGCCCGGTCGACGGGCTCACGCTGCACACGGTCCGCACCGAGCGCCCGCGCGGCGTCGTGGCCCGCGCCGCGCAGGCCCCGCCGGCCACCACCGACGGCGGCCCGCCGATCATCACCCGCGCCCAGTGGGGCGGCGACGGCCTGCGCCTGCGCGGCCGCCCCGAGTACGGCTCGGTCCAGCTCGCGTTCGTCCATCACACCGTCAACGCCAACGACTACGGCCCGGGCGACTCGGCGGCCATCGTCCTCGCCATCGCCAAGTACCACATCAGCGGCAACGGCTGGAACGACATCGGCTACAACTTCCTCGTCGACAAGTACGGCCAGATCTTCGAGGGCCGCGCGGGCGGCATCACCGCGGCGGTCATCGGCGCGCAGGCCCAGGGCTACAACTCGGTCTCGACGGGCGTCTCGAACATCGGCACGTTCGAGTCGGTGGGCCAGACGGACGCCGCGCTCAACGCGATGGCGCAGCTCATCGGCTGGAAGCTCGCGCTCCACGGCGCGCCCGTCGAGGGCGACGTCGCCGTCGTCTCCGCCGGCGGGGCCTCGAACCGCTACGGCGCGGGACGGACGGTCACGCTGCAGCGGATCTCCGGGCATCGCGACGGCGACAAGACGAGCTGTCCCGGCAGCGCCCTCTACGCGCAGCTTCCCGAGCTGCGCCGGCGGGCGGCGGCGAGGGACTATCCGGTGGCGGTGACGCCGGAGACGACGTCGCAGATCACGATCAACGCGGCGTCCACGCAGGTCGCGGCGTACTCGAGCGTGCTCGTGTCGGGCACGCTGGTCGACGTCGACGGCGGCCCGATGTCCGCCGCCCAGGTGCGCATCCAGAAGCTCGGCGCCACGCGCTGGTCGACGGCGGCGCGTGCCGTGACCGATGGGGAGGGGGTCTTCCACACGAACGTGCTCGTGCGCCAGAACTCCCGCCTGCGCGCGTACTGGAACGGCGACGCCGACCTGGGCGGCGCGCCGCTGACGTCGCCCGTGCTCGACGTGAGCGCGGTGCCGTCGATGACCACGCGGCTGTCGACCAAGCGGATCGGCGTGGGCGGCACCGTCGTGGTCGAGGCGGACCTCAAGCCGACCCGCCGCAAGGTCGAGGTCACCGTCTCCAAGCGGGGCCGCGACGGCCGCGACCGCACGGTCAAGCGCGTGCAGATGCGCGTGAGCGGCTCCCGCGCCCGTGCGGCCGTCCGCCTGACCCAGCCGGGCCTCTACGGGTTCGCGGTCGCCGCGCCGGCCGACTCGCGCGCGGTGGCGGTGACGACCCCGCTCATCCACGTGCGCTGCTCGCGCGGCGCGCGCGCCAGCGGCCCCTTCGAGATCAAGGTCGGCGGCGCGCAGCAGACCGAGCAGAACGCCGGCGGCGGCGTCGCCGCGAGCGCGCGCTAGGTTGCCCGGGCGCAGCAGGTGAGCCGCTGAATCCTGCGGCGGTACGGCGGGCCCGCTGTGGGCTTTTCCCGTTAGCCCGCGACCCGGCGCAGCAACGCGACGAGCTCGTCGCGGTCGGGGTCCACGCCGGTCACGAGGGCGTGCACGAACGCGCCGTCGGCGACCACGGTCAGCGCCCGCGCGCTCGCCGCGCTGGCACGTCGCGCGAGCACGTCGGCGTAGGCCGCGACCCACGCTGCGCTGGCCGGCGCGAGCGCCGGGCGCCGGATCGCGGCGAAGTACAGCTCGAATTCGGCCACCAACCGGGGGCGCTCGGTGGCCAGCGCGTCGAGGACCTGGTCGGCCAGCGCCGCGGGGAGGTCGGCGTCGTCGCCCAGCGCCGCGTCCCAGGCGTCGAGCTCGGCGGCGAACGCGGCGGCCGCCCGTCCCATGGCCGCGGCGAGCAGGTCGTCGAGCGTGCGGAAGTGGTAGGTGGTCGAGCCCAGCGGCACGCCCGCCGCCGCCGCGACCGCGCGATGGGATACCGCGTGGACGCCCTGCGCGAGCGCGATCTCGAGCGCGGCGGCCGCGATGCGGTCGCGCCGGCCGGGATCGCCGGGTCCGCGCCCGCCGGCCACGCTCAGTGCGCCCCGCCCACGTTCAGCGCGACGACGCCGACGATGATCAGCGCCACGCCGCCGAGCTTGAGCGCCGTGGCCGGCTCGCCGAGCCAGAAGATCCCGATCGCGGCGATGATCGCCGTTCCCGCGCCTGACCAAATCGCATAGGCGACGCTGACGTCGATCGACTTCAGCGCTCGGGCCAGCAGGGCGAACGAGATCAGGTAGCCGACGACGGTGCCGACGCTCGGCCACAGCTTCGTGAAGCCGTCGGAGTACTTCAGGCAGGTGGTGGCGCCCACTTCGATGAGGATCGCAAGCGCCAGGAGGGCGGCAGGCACATGTACGACCGTACACAAATTGGCGGCCACGGAGCGGCGCCCGCGTCGGTTGTCTGCGCCTGCAGGCCGCAGCAGCCGATCAGCTATCGGCGCAGCGCCGTCTCAGTCGAGCGCCTCAGCCCGCGAGCCGGCCCGCGGCCCGCGCCGCCTGCTCGGCCTCGCGCAGCTGGCCCTCGACCAGCTCGAGCCCGGCCGACCAGAACCCGGGGTCGGTGAGGTCGATGCCGACGATGCGGCCGAGGTCCTCCGGCAGCATCGAGCCGCCGGCGGAGAGCATCTCCAGATAACGGGGGACGAACGGCTCGCCCGCGTCCAGGTAGCGGCGGTAGACCGACAGCGCCAGCAGCTGCCCGTAGGCGTACGCGTAGACGTAGCCCGGCGTGCCGATGAAGTGGGGCACGTAGCTCCACCACGTCCGGTAGCCGTCGGTGATCTCCACCGAGTCGCCGAACATCTCACGCTGGCTGGCCACCCACGCCTCGTTGAAGCGGTCGACCGACAGCTCGCCCTCGGTGCGCCGGGCGGTGTGGACGGCCTCCTCGAACTGGTTCATCGCCGTCTGGCGAAACACGGTGGCGATGGCGCCCTCGATCGCCTCCGACAGCAGCGAGAGGCGCGACTCGGCGCTGGACGCCTGCTCGAGCAAGCGGTTGAAGACGATCGTCTCGCCGAACACCGACGCGGTCTCCGCCACCGTCAGCGGCGTGCCCTGCTGCAGGAGCCCCTGGTCGGCGGCGAGCGCGAAGTGCAGGCCGTGGCCGAGCTCGTGGGCGAGCGTGAGGACGTCGCGGCGCTTGAACGTGAAGTTCAGCATCACGTACGGGTGGACGCTCGGCACCGTGGAGGTGGCGAACGCGCCGCCGCGCTTGCCGGGGCGGACCGGCGCGTCGATCCACTGCTCGTCGAAGAAGCGGCGCGCGAGGCGCTCCATCTCGGACGAGAACGACCCGAACGAGTCGAGCACGAGATCGCGCGACTGCTCCCAGCCGTAGTGCTCGTCCTCGGTGGTGATGGCGGCGCTGCGGTCGTAGTCGGTGAGCTGGGGCAGGCCGAGCATCTGCGCCTTCAGCCGATACCAGCGCTGCGGGATATCGTAGCGGCCCTTGACCGCGGTGACGAGCGCCTGGACGGACTCGTCGGAGACCTCGTTGGCGAGGTTGCGGGCACTCAGCCAGGTCGGGTAGCTGCGCAGGCGGTCGTCGACGGCCTTGTCGTGGATCAGCGTGTTGAAGATGTAGGCGCGCGTGCGCAGGCCCGGCTCGAGCGCGGTGGTGACCTGCTCGGCGGTGGCGCGGCGCACCTCGCGGTCGGCCGACAGCAGCCGGCTGAGCGCGACGTCCAGCGGGGCGCCGTCGACCTCGATCGCGCTGACCTGCTCGGAGAACAGCCGCGACCACGCGCTGCGCCCGGTCACCGCCTTCTCGCTGACCAGCTTCTCCTCGGGCTCGGAGAGCAGGTGCGGGCGGTAGCGGCGCTCCATGCGCAGGTGGTGGCGCGCGAAGTCCAGGCCGTCGGCGCCCAGCAGCTCCTCGGCCTGGCCGTCGTCGAGCGCCGCCCACTCGAGGCCGAAGAACAGGAGCTTGGTCTCGATCGCGGTGCCCTTCTCCTGGACCTTCTGCAGCAGCGCGCCGCGGGCGGGGTCGGCGGTGTCGGTGGAGAAGCGCAGGCTGGCGTAGCTGCCGGCCTTGCCGACGAGCTCGAAGATGGCGACCAGCTCCTGCATGGCCGCGACGAGGCCGGGGCCGTCGAGCGCGTCCACCCGGCCGGCGTGCTGCTGCGCGAACGCGTCGGCGCGGCGCTGCGCCTCGTCGAGCTGCGCGTCGACCGCCTCCTCGCCGCCGCCGTCGAGCAGCGGGCGCAGGTCCCAGGCGGCGTCCTGGAGGGCGGGGTCGGTCTCGGTGTCGGCGGCCATGGGTGCAGGGTAGACGGCGTCAGCCGAACAGCCCTTCGAGGATGCCCTTGGCCGAACGGGGGTCCTCGTGGTACTTCGCCTTGAAGCGCTCGTACTCGGCGTCGTCGGCCAGCGCCATGACCAGCTCCTCGCGGGTCGAGCCGTAGCCGCACGCGGCCTTGTCGAGCAGGATCAGCGCGCTGTCCTGCAGCACCCCGAACAGCCCGCCGGTGTCGGGCAGCTTGCGGTCCAGGCAGGGGCTGGCGAGCTTGACCGGCGGCGCCTGCTCGCGGTTGCGCACGACGATCGCGGCGGCGAAGGCGGCGGCCGACAGCGCCGCGGCGGCGGCCACGGCGACCGCGCCGGCCGCCCGGATCCGCACGCCCGCCAGCAGCACCAGCATCGCCAGCAGCGCGAGGCCGCCGGTGATGAGGTACGCGGGCTTGAACGCGCGCGAGACCGAGGCGACGATCACGTCGTCGAGGCGGTCGGTCATGCGGTGGAACTCGGCGCGCGCGTCGCCCTCGAAGTCGCCCTCGTGGGCCTTGACCGCGCGCTGCAGCCCGCCGCGCGGGTCTTCGCTCTCGACCTCGCCGAGCAGCGCGGGCGCGAGGTCGATCTTCTGGCGCGGGTCGAGCTTGGCGTCGAGGACCACGGCGACGCCCTGGTAGCGGGCGCTCTCGGTGATCGAGGTCAGCTGGCTGCTGACGACAGGCGCGAGGACGAGCAGCGCGGCGACGATGCCGATGTGGCGCGCGACGAGCAGGCGGGCGGCGTCGACCGACGTGCGCTCGGGCAGCAGGCCGCCGGCGAGCGCGGGGAAGGCGAGGCCCATGCCGGCGCCGGCCAGGATCTGCGGGGCGATCGTCCATCGCAGGTCGGCGTCGGGCAGGTAGGCCAGCGCGCCCGCGCCGGCGGCGACGAGCGCGCAGCCGGAGATGGCGCGGACGGCGGGGTTGCCGGGGATGCGGGCGGCGGCGAGGGCGGCGACCGGGAGGACCGAGACAGCCGCGGCGGCGGCGAGCGGGTCGACGCTCCAGCCGGCGACGAGCTCGAGGACGAGCAGGAAGAGCACGGCGGTCAGCGCGGCGGAGATGAGCGCGAAGCCGATCGCCGGCGCCCACTTCAGCGGCTCGCTGGCCTGCGCGTGCGGCGCCGGGATGCGCAGCTGCCAGCTCGCGATCGCCGCGGCGAACGCGACGGGGGCCTGGGCGAAGAAGATCGCGCGCCAGTCGAGGGCGTCGGTGAGCGCGCCGCCGATCGCCGGGCCGGCGGCGCTGCCGAAGACCGCGGCGGCGATCCACAGGCGGCGGCCGAGCGACGCGTCGTCGCCGCCGGCGTCCATGAGGTCGAAGGCGGCGAGCAGGCCGGCGGCGCCGCCCGCGGCCTGGATCGCGCGGAAGATCAGCAGGACGGTGAGATCGTTCGCCAGACCGCAGCCGATCGACGCGGCGCCGAAGACGAGCATGCCGATGGCGCCGGCGTGGCCCGGGCCGATGCGCCGCCCCAGCCACGCGGCGGGCAGGATGCCGAGCGCCAGCACCAGCGTGTACACGCCGATCACCGCGGCGACGCCCTCGATGGTCGTCCCGAGGTCGGTGAGGATCGGCGGCAGGGCGAGCGCGACGATCGAGGAGTCGGCCAGCGCGAGCCCGGCGGCGACGGCGACGATGATCAGCGGCAGGCGGCGCACGTGAGGACCCAGTGTGCCGGGTAGCGGCGCGGCGGTGGGCGGTCCGCGACTCACCGGTGCGCGTCGACCCGGTCCGCGGTCGCGCGCCCGCGGTCTGGGTCGCGGCGGACGAGCTTGTGCAGCTCGACGACGGCGATCACGCTCAGCGCCACCGCGGCGATCGTCACCCAGTCGCCGAGCACGAGCGGCTCGAGGTGCAGCACCTCCTGCGTGAACGGCAGGTAGATCGCGCCGACGTGGATGAGCACCGCGGACACGGTGCCGATCAGCAGGAAGCGGTTGGAGAACAGGCTCTTGCGAAACGCGGAGCGGTACTCGGACCGGCAGTTGCCGACGTGCACCGCCTGGAAGACCACCATCGTCGTCAGCGCGAGGGTCTGCGCGTAGGCGAGGTCCTCGCCGGCGTCGCGGGCGGTCAGGAACAGCAGCAGCGTCCCGGCGGCCATGACGATCGCCGCCAGCACCGTGCGCTCCCACAGCAGCCGCGAGATCACCCCTTCGCGGGGCGGGCGCGGCGCCCGGTCGAGCACGTCGTCCTCGCCGGGCTCGAACGCGAGCGCGATGTCCTGGACGCCGTTGGTCACGAGGTTCAGCCACAGCAGCTGGACCGCGACGAACGGCAGCGGGAACTGGAACGCGATGCTCACGAGCACCGCGAGCACGGTGGCGGCGTTGCCGGAGATGAGGAAGAACGTCGTGTTGCGCACGTTGTCGAACGCGACGCGGCCCTCGCGCACCGCGTCGACGATCGTGGCGAAGTCGTCGTCGGTGACGACCATGTCGGCCGCCTCCTTGGCCACGTCGGTCCCCGACCGCCCCATGGCGGCGCCGATGTCGGCCGCCTTCAGCGCCGGGGCGTCGTTGACGCCGTCGCCGGTCACCGCCACGACCGCGCCGTTGCGCTGCAGCGCCTGGACGAGGCGCAGCTTGTGCTCGGGCGAGGCGCGGGCGTAGACGCTGACCTCGCGCACGGTGCGCTCGAGCTCGCGCTCGTCGATCCGCTCGAGGTCGTGGCCGGTCAGCACGCGGTCGTCCTCGCCCGCGATGCCGAGCTGGCGGGCGATGGCCAGCGCGGTCGCGGCGTGGTCGCCGGTGATCATCAGCGGCCGGATGCCGGCGCGCCGGCAGGCGGTCACGGCGGCGTGCGCCTCCTCGCGCGGCGGGTCCATCATGCCCTGCAGGCCGGCGAAGACCAGGTCGCGGGCGTCGTCGCGGTGCCCGCCCGGCCGCTGCGCGTACGCCATCGCCAGGACGCGCAGGCCCCTGCGCGCAAGCGCGTGGGCCGCCTCCAGGACGGCGCGCCGGTCGAGGGCCAGGCCGCCGGCCGCCGTGGCGCACATGTCGAGCACGCGCTCGGGCGCGCCCTTGACGAGCACGAGGGTCGCGTCGCCCTGCTGGTGGAAGCTCGCGGCGTAGCGGGTCTCGGAGTCGAACGGGATGTCGCCGGTGCGCGGGAGCTCGTCGGTGAGCTCGTCGACGTACAGGCCGGCCTTGGCGGCGGCGATCAGCAGCGCGATCTCGGTGGGGTCGCCGGTGACCTCGAACTCCGCCGCCCCCTCGGGGGCGATGACGGCGGCTTCGTTGCACAACGCCCCGGCGAGCAGCGCCATGCGCAGCGGCTCGTCGGCCTCCAGGTCGGCCGGCGCGTCGCCGTCGAGCACCGCCCCGGCGATCTCGTAGCCGCCCCCGGTCACCTCGTACCGGCGTCCGCCCGCGTGGATCGCCTCGACGGTCATCCGGTTCTGCGTCAGCGTCCCGGTCTTGTCCGAGCCGATGACGGTGCAGCTGCCGAGCGTCTCGACGGCCGGCAGGTGGCGCACGATCGCCCGCCGCGCGGCCATCCGGCTGACGCTGATCGCCAGCACGACGGTCATCACGATCGGCAGCCCCTCGGGCAGGGCCGCGACCGCCAGCGCGACCATCGCCAGGAACATCTCCTGCGCGTCCTCGTCGCGCGCGACGCCGAGCACGAAGCCGAGCGCCGAGGCGGCGAGCGCCGCCCCGCCGACGAGGCGGGTGAACCGGCCCATCCGCCGCTGCAGCGGCGTCTCGGTCAGTCGGATCTGCTGCACGCTGCCCGCGATCCGGCCCAGCTCGGTCCGCCGGCCCGTGGCCACGACCACCGCGCGGGCGTGCCCGCGCGTCACGACCGTCCCCATGTGCAGCATGTTCGACCGGTCGGCCGCGCCCGCGTGCGGGTCGACGGGCCGGACGCTCTTGCCGGCGGTCACCGACTCGCCGGTCAGCAGCGACTCGTCGGCCTCGAGCGAGGTCGCGTGGAGGATGCGGCAGTCGGCCGGCGCCTTCGCGCCGGCCTCGAGCAGCACCACGTCGCCCACGACCAGGTGCGTGGCGTCGACCGCGATCTCGCGGCGGTCGCGCAGCACCCGGGCCGACGTGCTCGCCAGCCGCCGCAGCGCGTCGACGGAGCGCTCGGCGCGAGTCTCCTCGACGTAGCCGATGATCGCGTTGATGACGAGGACGACGGCGATGACGCCCGCGTCGACGTACTCGCCGAGCGCGACGGTGACGAGCGCCGCCACCAGCAGGATGTAGATGAGCGGGCTGCGGAACTGGCGAGCGAGCACCACCAGCCGCGGCGTCGCGGCATGCTGCTCGACGGCGTTGGGCCCGTCGCGCGCGAGGCGCGCGCGGGCCTCGTCGCTCGTGAGCCCTTCGGGCGACCCGGCCAGCTCGGCGACGACGTCGCCGGCCGCGACGGCCCAGGGCGCCTCGATCGTGGGTCGCGAGGGCGCCGACGTCACGCAGGATGTGGGATGGCAGACGAGACCGCCCGGCGCGGGCGCGCCCGCGGCGGGAACGTCACGGGGCGCTCCGGCTCGAGGTGGTGTCGGCCGGTCGCGGACAGACGACGACCGGGCACTGCGCGGTGCGGATCAACTGGCCGGACACCCCGCCGAGGAGGATCGACCGCAGCGGGCCGTAGCCCCGCGATCCGGTGACCAGCAGGTCGACCTGCGCCGACCATTCCGCGAGGCGCTCGGCCGGGCGGCCGTCGAACAGGATCGCTTCGACGCGCAGGCCCGCGATGGGGGCGACGGCGCCGGTCAGGGGCGCGCTGCAGGTCGTCGCGCAGCCGGCCGTTGACCGTCCAGGCGTCGAGCGGAGGGGAGTAGGAGATCGGCTCGAAGACCGCGGTGACCTCCAGCCGCGCCGCGCACGCATCGGCCAAGCGGGCGGCATGCTCGAGCGCCGCCCGAGCGGGGGCATCGTCGTCGAACGCGCAGCCGATCGCCGACAGGCGGGCGGGCGCCGTGGTCGCGTAGCCGAGCGGGGCGATGGCCACCGGACAGGGGCTGCCCTGGATGGCGCGCTCGCTGATGCTGCCGGGGCCGGTGAGGCCGACGCGGCTGCGGACCGACGAGCCGACGACGAGCATCTGCGCGCGGCGGTCGGCGACGATGCGGTGAAGCGCGCGGGCGGGGGACGTGTCGGCGAGCAGCTGCATCGTCACGTCGGCGTCTCGCAGGTGAGCGGATGCCTGTTCGCCGATGGCTTCGGCGAGCTCGCGCAGCAGCCGCTCGTGCTCGCCGTCGCCGAGCAGGCCGCTGAGCGGTCCGTACGGATGGGCGTGGGCGATCACGACCGGCGCCCCCAGGGCGCTCACGAGCCGGGATGCGAGCACCAGCGCGTCGGCGTCACGGTCGGTGCCGTCGACGCCCACGACGACGAAGTCGTTGCGGTCAGCGGTCATGGCGGCGTTGTCCTCCTCGAAGGTCATGGCGCAGGTGCGCCGTCGGCGTGGGGCAGGCGCTCCCGGCGGTCGGTCGTCGCATCTATCGCTTCGATCGATGCCGGCGGGAGCCGCGGCAGCTGCGGCGGCTGGACGGGCGCCGCGTCGAAGATGTCGATCGCGAGCGCGCCCACGACCGTCTGCAGCCAGTCGCGGCGCTCCGCCTCGGTGCGCTGGGCGTGGCGCCGCGCGTAGGTCGTGAGGTCCTCCCGCGAGCCGGCGATGAGGACCCGCCCCGTGATGGCGTAGCGACCGTCCTCGAGGGCGACGAGCGCGCCGGGCCGGTCGCGGCGGACACGCAGACGCGCGACCACGGGTTGGTCGAGGACGCGTTCCGGCGCGTCGAGGGCGCCGGTGACCGCGCCCTCGGCGGGACGGACCGTGAAGATCGGTGACGAGCCGCGGAGCTTGCGGCGGGGCCGGGGCGGCGTGCCGATCGGGCCCGTGCGCCATCGCTCCTGCAGCGCGTCGACGTCCGCGGCCACCTCCTGGCGCACGAGGACGTGGAGGCGGTCGCCGGCGCGGATCCGCGTCGAGCCCCGCGGCGCGACCGCTTCGTGGTCGCGGACGATGACGCTCACGAGCGCGTCACGCGGCAGCCCGAGGTCGCGCACGTGGGCGCCGACGATGGCGTCGTCGCGACGCACCGCATGCTCGACGGTCTCGGCGCCGAGGCGGCGGATGATGCCGACCTCGATGATCGGCTCGTGGTCCGGGGGCTCGGCGACCGTCTCGGCCGCCGGCTGGGGCGGGAAGAGGCGGCGGGGCAGCCAGCGGGCGAGCACGAAGGAGCGGGCGGAGAACAGCGGCGACAGGATCGAGAGGACGAGGACGTAGAGCGCGGCGAACGGGGCGACCTTGCTGTTGAGCCCGGCCGCCACCGCCAGGGAGGCGAGGATCAGCTCGAACTCGCCGCGGCTGACGAGCATCAGCGCGGTGTTGGCGGCGGCGGTGCGGCCAAAGCCGTAGATGCGGGCGGCGACGACCCCGGCGATGACGTTGAACGCGAGCGTGACGACCACCGCGGCGGCGACGGCCGGGGCGATGGCCCCCAGGTCGCTCGGGGCGATCGTCAGGCCGAACCAGAAGAAGAAGATCGCGGCGAACGTGTCGCGCAGCGGGACGATCAACCGCTCGACGCGCGCGCCGATCCCCGTCCCGGCGACGACCATGCCCGCGAGCAGCGCCCCGACGGCGTCCGAGGCGCCGGCGATCTCGGCGAAGCCGGCGACGAAGACGCCGAAGCCGACGATGAGGATCACGCTGAGCTCGGCGTCCCCGGTCGAGACGACCGGACGGACCAGGCGCGCCCCCCATCGCGCCAGCGAGAACAGGCCGAGCAGGAACGCGAACGCGATGACGACCGACCGGACGATCTCGCCCACGCCGTCCTGCTCGCCGAAGATGGGCTGCAGCAGCGCGAGGTAGAAGGCGAGGAAGACGTCCTCGACCACGATGATGCCGAGGATCATCCCGGTCTCGGGGTTGGTGATCCGCCGCAGGTCGAGGATGAGCTTCGTGACGATCGCCGTCGACGACGTCCCGATCATCCCCGCGATGACGAAGATCTCGCGCGTGCCCCAGTCCAGGGCCCAGCCGAGGACGAGCCCGGCCCCGAAGTTGAGCGCGATGTACGAGCCTCCCGCCCAGAACAGCCGCCGCCCACCGGCGAGCAGGTCGTTGATGGAGAACTCGATCCCCAGGTGGAAGAGCAGGAGGACGAGCCCGAACGTCGCGAGCAGATGCAGGTGCTCGGGGTCCTCGAGCACGACGAGCCCCGGCGTCTGCGGCCCGAAGACGATGCCCGCGACGATGAAGAACGGGATCGTGGGCAGGCCGAGGCGCCGGCCCACGCGAGCGAAGAGCCCGGCCAGCAGGAGCGCGGCGCCGAGGACGGCGAGCTCGTTGGTCATGCGCCCGGCCGTCCCAGGGCGCTGACGCGGACCGGCGGCGAGCGCGCCGACAGGCGATCGACTGGCGCGGACTGCTGAGCAGTTGCACGCCGACGTCGATGCTGCACACGCCAAGGATGCCGCCGCAGGCCGTCGGCGTGTATGGGTGTTAATCCCCACATCCGCGCGATCGCCGTCGACCGCGCCGGCTCGTCGCGCCGCGCAGGAGGCCGCGTCCGTGCTGGCCATCGGCCGCCCGCGTTCCGACCGGTGCGGCGCCCTAACCTTCCCCGCTCCGCTTGACCGACCTCGCTTCACCCATCATCCGCGGCCGGGAGGCTCCCGGACTGGCCCGCGACCCGGCCCCTGCGCGCCTGGCAGCGCGAGGCGCTCGCGCTCGTCCTCGACCACGACGGCCCCTCGATGCTCGCCTCCGCGACCCCGGCGGCAGGCAAGACGACGTTCGGCCTGCGCGTCGCGTGGGAGCTGCTGCGGGCCGGGCGCGTGTCGCGGGTCGTGGTCGCCGGGCCGACGACGCACATCTGCCGCCAGTGGGCCGCCGACGCCGCGCGCTACGGCATCGACCTCGAGCCCAACCGGCCCAACGCCGACGGGCCGGAGCCGCGCGACCGCCACGGCGTCGCCGTCACCTACCAGACGATCGCCGCCGGGCCCAAGGGGCATGCCCGCGCCGCGCGCCGGCCGACGCTGCTCATCGCCGACGAGCCGCACCACATGGGCGAGCACGCCGCGTGGGGGCGCAACGCGCTGCGGGCGTTCGAGGGCGCCGTGTTCCGGCTGCTGCTGTCGGGCACGCCGTTTCGCTCCGACAACGCCGCGATCCCGTGGGTGGACTACGACGACGAGGGCGTCAGCCGCGCCGACTACGTCTACGGCTACGCCCAGGCGCTCGTCGACGAGGTGTGCCGGCCGATCACGTTCCTGCCCTACGACGGCGAGATGGAGTGGCGCAGCGACGGCCGGCTCCGCCAGGCCTCGTTCGACGTGGTGCTCCCGCAGGCCGAGACGGCGCGGCGGCTGCGCACGGCGCTCGACGCGCACGGGGACTGGATGGGCGAGGTCCTGCGCGACGCCGACGCCCGCCTGGACCGCGTGCGTGCCGACGGCCATCCGGACGCGGGCGGGCTCGTCGTGGCCTCCGACCAGGAGCACGCCCGGGCGATCGCGGCGCGGCTCGCCGGGATCGCCGGCGAGGAGCCGAGATCGTCATGAGCGACGAGCCCGAGGCCAGTGCGCGGATTGCCGCGTTCGGCGCGTCGCGGCGGCGCTGGCTCGTGTCGGTGCTGATGGTCTCCGAGGGCGTCGACATCCCGCGGCTGCGGATCGGCGTGTACGCCACCGCGGCGCGCACCGAGCTCTTCTTCCGCCAGGTCGTCGGGCGCTTCATCCGCCGCACGCCGGCGCCCGAGCGCCAGATGAGCTACCTGCTGCTGCCGGCCGACATGCGCCTGAAGGCGCTGGCGACGCAGATCGAGGAGGAGCGAAGGCATGCCCTGGACCTCTCTCCGCGCGAGATGGAGGGCTCGACGAGCCGCCCGCCGAGCGGGCGCCGAAGGGCGAGGGCTTCCGAGGACGCTCAGCTCGACCGGCGCGCAGCTCGACGGCGAGATCCTGTCGCAGACCACGCTGCAGCTCTTCGCGACCGATCAGGGCCGAGCCCGGCGCTGGCCGCGTTCACGGTCGACGCGCCGGCGGCGGCCGCGCCGCGCGGCGATGCGCTGCCGGCGGCCGACGCCGGGTTCGTCTCGCGCGAGCGGCTGCGCGAGGGCGCTCGCGGCTGGTCGCGGCCGTGGCGCGCCGCACCGGCCAGCCGCACCGCGACGTCCACGCGCGCATCAACCGGCGCACCGGCGCGCGGTCGGTGGGCGCGGCGACCCGCGAGCAGCTCGAGACCGGCAACGCGCTGCTCGAGCGCGAGCTGGCGAAGTAGCGCGCCCGCCCGCACCGAGCGTCGAGTTTCTCGGCCTCAGCCCGAAACTCGACGCTCGATGCAGCAGCCTGCGGCGCATGGCCGCGATCGTCCGCTGCCCCCACTGCCAGACGCGCAACCGCGTCGGCCCCACGCCGTCCGGGCACCCGCGCTGCGCCAAGTGCCACCGCGACCTGCCGTGGATCGTCGACGTCGGCGAGCCCGGCTTCGACGCCGAGATCCGCGCCTCCGTGCCCGTGGTCACCGACTTCTGGGCGCCGTGGTGCGGGCCGTGCCGGATGATCTCGCCGGTCCTCGAGGCGCTGGCCACCGAGCACGCCGGCCACCTGAAGGTCGTCAAGGTCAACGTCGACGAGAACCCGGCGCTGGCCCAGCGCTTCGGCGCGATGAGCATCCCGCTGCTCGTCGTCTTCCGCGACGGGCAGGAGATCGACCGGATCGTCGGCGCGCTGCCGCGCCGCCAGCTCGAGCAGCGCCTCGGCCCGCACCTCGCGCGCGCCTGACGCACATCGAGCGTCGAGTTCCTCGGGCTGAGGCCGAGGAAGTCGACGCTCGATGCGGCGCGGCGGCCCCGGCTTCGCGTGCCGAGGCCGCCGCTGGTCTACGCCGCCTGCGCGGGCTCCGGCTCGAGCTCCGGCCGGCGCGGCTGCGGCGGTCGCGGCGGCTCCACCGCCACCGGCTCGTGATCGAAGCGCGGCAGCCATTCCAGCCACCTCGGCAGGTACCAGTTGCGCTCGCCGAGGAGCTTCATCGCCGAGGGCAGCAGGACGCCGCGGATGATCGTGGCGTCGAGCAGCACCGCGACGGCGAGCCCGATGCCCATCTGCTTGAACTCGAGCATCGACAGCGTGGCGAACACCGAGAACACCCCGACCATGACGATCGCCGCGCTGGTGACGACCGCCGCCGTGGCCCGGATCCCGTGGCTGATCGCCCGCTCGGTCGGCAGGCCGCGGTCGTGGGCCTCCTTGATCCGGCTGAGGATGAACACGTGGTAGTCCATCGACAGGCCGAACAGGATCACGAACAGGAACAGCGGCAGCCAGGACGTGATCCCGCCGTCGGACTGGAAGCCGAGCGCCTTCTCGAAGTGCCCGTCCTGGAAGATCCAGACGAGCACGCCGTAGGCCGCGGCGACGCTGAGCAGGTTGAGCACGATCGCCTTGATCGCGATCACGATCGAGCGGAACGTGGCCAGCAGCAGCAGGAACGCCATGCCGAGCACGAACGCGAACACGATCGGCGCGTGGCCCTTCATGAGGTCGTTGAAGTCCTTGGACCCCGCGGTCACCCCGGCCACGTCGACCTGCGTTCCGGGCACCGCGCCGACGGTGGCCGGGATCAGGTCGTCGCGCAGCGAGGCGAGCGCCGCCTCCGACCGGTCGTCGGTCCCGTTGCCGGCCAGCGGGATGCTCATCACGCCGGTCGAGCGGTCCTTGGAGACGTCGAGCGAGATCGGCCCGCCCATGTCGGACGACGCCATCGCGCGGTCCCTCAGCGTGGTCAGCGCGCGCGTCATCCGCGGTGCGTCGAGGTCGCCCTGGACGACCACGACCGCCGGCATCGGCCCGCCGGGGAACGCCTTCTGGATGCGCTCGTAGGTCTTCATGACCGGCAGGTCGTGCGGGAGCCCCTCGGCGCCCGGGTTGACGGTGTGCAGCCGCAGCGTCGGCAGGGCGAGCAGCAGGAGGATCGCCAGCGCCGCCGCGCCCCACAGCAGCGGCCGGCGCAGGACGCGATCGAGCAGCCAGCCCCACACGCGGGGCTCGCGGCCCGGCCGGCGCAGGCGATGCAGGAACGGGACTCGGCCCTTGTAGATGCGGTCGCCGAGCACGCTCAGCATCGCCGGCAGCACCGTGACCGAGCCGAGCATCGCCACGCCGACCACGACGATCGTGCCGACGGCGAAGCCGGTGAACACGCCGCTGCCGGTGAAGAACATGCCGGCCATCGCGACCATCACGGTCAGGCCGGAGACGAGCACGGCGCGTCCCGACGTGGCCGCCGCGATCTGCAGCGCCGATCTGGCGTCGTGCCCGCGTTCGCGCTCCTCGCGTTCACGGCGCATGTAGAACAGCGAGTAGTCGACCCCGACCGCCATGCCGATGAGGAGGATCACCGACGAGGCTGCCTCGTCGAGATGGATCAGCTGGCTGGGGATCGCGACCAGGCCGATGGCCGCCGCCACGGACGTCAGGCCGAGCAGCACGGGCAGCCCGGCGGCGACGAGCGCGCCGAAGGTGACGACGAGGATGATCAGCGTGATCGGGATCGAGAGCGTCTCGGCGCGCTTGAAGTCGCTGGAGATCCGGTCGCTGATCGCCTGGCTGGACGAGGCGTCGCCGAACTGCTCGATGCGCAGCTCGGGATGCTCGCGCTGGGCGGCGGCGACCGCGTCGATGACCGGCTGGACATGGTCGTCGGCGTCGTCGGCGTCACCGCGCAGGTCGACCTTGACGAGCGCCGAGCGCCCGTCCTGCGAGATCTGGTCGCCGGCGCCGCGCACGAGCGGTGAGCGGACCTTGCCGACCTCGGGCAGCGCCTTCGTGCGCGCGACGACGTCGTGGACGGCGGCCTTGAACCTCGGGTCGTCCGCGCGCAGCGAGCCGTCGCGTGACTGCACGAGCACCTGCTCGGACGCGGGCTGCGGGAACTGACGGTCGAGGACGCGCTCGGCGCGTCCCGACGAGCCGGTGCCGGCATCGACGTCGTCGAGCGTCTTGGTGCCGATCGCCGAGCCGATGACGAGGCTGAGCGCCACGAAGGCGAGCCACCCGAAGATGGCCGTCTTGCGGTGGGCTGCGCTCCAGCGCCCGGCGCGGGCAGCGAGGTTCTCGCGCATGGTGGACCTCCGGGATCGGGAGGGGGAGGGCATCGCGGAGAAGGCTCGTCGCGGCGCGTCCGCCGCGCCATGCGGCGACCTGGCGTCGTCGGGTGGGGAAAACCGCACTTCGCGGTGGCGGTCATCCCCCGCCGCCCCACCCGCCGACCCCGCCGCCCTCGCCCTGCCACGATCGACTACGGTTGCGCACGTCATGCGCCTGACCACGTTCCTTCCTCGCGGCGCCGACCGCCCGCTCAGCGGCGAGACCGTGGGCGAGCACGTCACCGCCTTCACCGACGGCACGACCGTTCTCGACCGGCTCGCCTCCGGCGATCGCACCCCGGCCCGCGGCGAGAGCTGGCCGTTGGCCGACGTGCGGCTCCTCGCGCCGATCCCGCGCCCCCGCGCGATCTTCTGCATCGGCCTCAACTACCGCGCCCACGTCCAGGAGACCGGCAACGACCTGCCCGAGGCGCCGATGGTGTTCCTCAAGCTGCCGTCGAGCTCCTGCGCCCCGAACGATCCGGTCGACGTGCCCGAGGCGGTGCGGGCGCGACTCGACTACGAGGGCGAGCTGACGATCGTGATGGGCGCCGGCGGCGTGGTCGCGGGCTACGTGGTCGCCGACGATCTCTCCGCCCGCCACCTCCAGCGCCGCGAGCGCCAGTGGACGCGGGCCAAGGGCTTCGACAACTCCTGTCCCTGGGGGCCGTGGATCACGACCGCCGACGAGGTCGCCGACCCCGAGGCGCTGCGGCTGCGCACCTGGGTCAACGGGGACCTGCGTCAGGACTCGTCGACATCGGACCTGGTCTTCGGCGTGGCCGAGCTCGTCGAGTTCATCGGCCAGACCTGCACGCTGGAGCCGGGCGACCTGATCCTCACCGGCACGCCGAGCGGCGTCGGGGCGGCGATGGACCCGCCGGCGCTGCTGTCGCGCGGCGACGTCGTGCGCATCGAGATCGAGTCACTCGGCGCGATCGAGCACGCGATCGCCTGAACGCACCGCGCCGCGGGTGGGCGACCGGCGGTGCGCTGCTACGGTCGCCCTGCCCATGGCGCGAACGAACGGAACGGTCGGCCCACTGCCGGTGCAGTCGGTCGGGCGCAGCCTCGACCTGCTCGAGGCGATCGCCGACGAGGAGCTCGGCCTCGTGGCGCTGGCCAAGCGGGTCGGCTTCGGACCGAGCACCGCCTACCGGCTGCTCGCGACGCTGGCGGCTCGCGGGTACGTCACGCGCAGCGCCGAGAACGGGACCTACCGGCTGGGCCCCAAGCTCCTGGAGATGGCCGCCGCGGCGCGCGACCAGGACGTGCGCCTGCGCGCGATCGTCCATCCGCACCTGCGCGCGCTGCGCGACGCGACCGGCGAGACGGCGAACCTCGTCATGGCCGACGACGACGCCGTCGTCTACGTCGATCAGGCCGAGAGCCCGCAGTCCGTGCGGCTGTTCACCACGATCGGCCGTCGCGTCCCCCTGCACGCATCGGGCGGAGGCAAGGCGATCGCGGCCTTCTCGCCGCCCGCAGCGGTCGACGAGCTCGTGGCCGGCGGGCTCGCGCGACTCACCGAGCGCACGCTGGTCACGTCGCGCGCCCTGGGCGACGAGCTGGCGCGGATCCGCGCACGCGGGTACGCGATCGACGACGAGGAGTACGAGACGGGCGTCGTCTGCGTCGCCGCTGCCCTGCGCGGCGCCGACGGCGAGCCGGTCGCGGCCGTGACCGTCTCCGGACCAGCGGCCCGCATGCGCGGGCACGGCCTGGACGCGCTCGGGGCGCTGGTGCGCGAGCACGCCGACCGCGCGTCGGCCGATCTCGGGGCCGGTGCCGCGACGCCCGTCGGGCACTGAGCCGCCGCCCGCCGCGAGGAGACCCAGATCGGATCCCGGTCGGGCGCGGGCGGCTCGGGCCCGACCGGGCTGCCGGTCAGCTGGCCGTGGCCAACGACCGCTCGTCGGCGCGAACCGCGTCGAGGGCGCCGAGGACGCGGTCGGCGACCGCGATGGTGGCGTTGGCCCCCATCGTGCCGATGCGCCACATCGGCGGGGCGTCGGGGCCCAGGCCGCCCCCGACCTCGATGCCGTGCTCGGCGAGCAGCCGTTGCTGGACGCGCGGGCCGTTGTCGTCGGCCGGCACCCGCACCGCGGCCATGTGCGGAAGCTGATGGGCGGGATCGGCGAGCAGCTCGAGGCCGCGCTCGCGCAGCCCGGACTGCACGTGCTGCCCCACCTCCGCATGGCGCGCCCAGCGCGTCTCGATCCCCTCGTCGAGCACCACGCGCAGCGCCTCGTGGAGGGCGTAGATGTGGAGGATCGGAGCGGTGTGGTGATACGCGGGCGGCCGGCGAATCCAGTAGTCCAGGAGCAGGCCGATGTCGAAGCTGAACGGGACCGTGTCCGACCGCGTGCGGGCGCGCGCGAGCGCACGCTCCGAGAAGGCGATCGGCGACATGCCGGGGGGCGCGGCGAGCGCCTTCTGGGTGCACGAGTAGGCGAAGTCGACCCCCCATTCGCTGAAGGCCAGCGGGATCGCCGACAGCGACGTGACGCAGTCGGCGAACAGCAGCGTCTCGCGGCCGCGCATCGCCTGCGCGAGCTCCTCCAGCGGGTGCTGGGCCCCGGTCGACGTCTCGGCATGGACGACCGCCAGCAGGCGGGCGTCCGGATGCTGGTCGAGCGCATCGATCAGCGCGTCGTTGGGGACGACCTGCCCCCAGGGACGGGCGACCTCCACGACGTTCGCGCCGTAGCGGACGGCCATCGCCGCGATGCGCGCGCCGAAGAAGCCGGCGTGCCCGACGATCACCGTGTCGCCGGGCGCGACCAGGTTGGCGATGCCGGCCTCCATCCCGGACATGCCCGTGGACTGCAGCGGGATGCAGACGTCATCGCCCGCGACGCCGTAGACGGCGCGCAGCATCGCGACGACTTCGTCCATCCGGTCATGGAAGGTCGGGTCGAGGTGCCCGAGCATCGGTTGGCGCATGGCGTCGAGCACGGACGGCTCCACGTTGGACGGTCCCGGGCCCGTGAGCAGACGCGGCGGTGCCACGAGCGGCGGTGCGGGCGAGATGGGCGCAGGGGATGACATTGGGGCTCCTCGCGTCGAGCTGACCTCTCGGCTCCGCAATTTTCGTTCTACGAAAACGCAATTGCGGAGTACGCAACACGCTACCACGATCCCGCCCGACAGGGAACGCCGGCTGAGGCGGATGCGGGGGCGAGGACGCCGCCGCCCCGCGCACCCGCGACGATCACATGAACTCGGAGGCCCCCGTCGCCGGCGGGTCCTCGTTCCACCACTCCCGGAACAGGCGGCAGCGCCCGTCGTCGTCCAGGGTGATCAGGAACACCCCCTCCATGCGCATCGGCTGGCCCGACGGCATCGCGTTCATCGAAGCCCACCACCGCGCGACGCCGCGCCCGTCCTCGGTCGTGGTCAGGACCTCCGAGCCGAACCGGATGTCGGTCTGGTGCTGCTGCGTGGCGATCCGCCACGCGCGGTCGATCGCCTCCCGGCCGCGGATCGGCTCGCTGAACGGACCCCAGGCGTACACGCCGTCGTCGGTGAAGAGCGCCGCCGCCGCCGTCGCGTCCTGGTGCTCCCACGCATCGCCATAGGCCTCAAGCCACTTGCGGACGTCGTCCCTTGTCGCCACTGCCCGCCTCCTCGGTAGGATTATGGGTCCAAACTAGAGGCTTCATTCGGCGTGGTCAAGGCGCCGCGACGAGGGCGGCGAGCGCGCTGTGGCCGTGACCGGTCTCCGGCAGCGTGGCCTTGCGTCTCCGGCGGCTGTCCGGCACGGACGCCGCGATGCGATTGCGCGCAGGCGCTTGACATCGCATTTGCATCTGGGTACTTTGGTCCCAATATCCTACCGAAGCCGAGGGGAGGAGCGTTCGCCTCATGAGGGTGTTCGTGTCGGTTGACATGGAGGGGACCAGCGGCCTGGAGCGCCTCGAGGAGATCTTTCGCGGTCTCCCGGGCTACGAGCGCTTCCGCCAGCTGATGGCCGGAGACGCAAATGCGGTCGTCGCAGGCGCCATCGACGCCGGTGCCGACGAGATCGTGGTCAGCGACGCTCACGGCTACATGTGCAACATCAACCCCGACGACCTGCGCTCGGGGGTCCAGCTCAAGCGGGGCCAGCTGCGACGCACGTACTGTCAGATGAAGACGTTCGACTCGGCGTACGACTGCGCCCTGCTCGTCGGCTATCACGCCAAGGCGGGCAACGCGGACGCGATCCTCAGCCACACGTGGATCACGGGCTTCCGCGACGTCCGGGTCAACGGCCAGTCGGTACCCGAGACGTCGCTCAACGCCTATCTCGCGGGTGCCTTCGGGGTGCCGCTGGTCATGGTCAGCGGCGACGATCAGGTGATCGTCGAGTCCCAGCCCGTCATCGGCGACATCCACTACGCCCAGGTCAAGACCTCGACGGGCTTCTTCAGCGGCAACCACCTGCCGCTGGCCGAGAGCCGTCAGCTCCTGCGCACCACGGCTCGCGACGCGGTGGCCAGCGCGAAGAAGATCAAGCCGGTCACGTGCGAGCTCCCGGTGACGATCGAGGTCGACCTGTCGGGCGATCCGGTCAACGACCCGCCGCTGGGCGCGCGCCACGACGACAACGACCGGTTCATCGACGAGCGCTGGAGCGGAGGTCCCCTCAGCGACGTGGACCTGGTGCTCGCCACGCATCCCGGGACGACATCGCCCAAGCCCGGGACCATCGCGTTCACGAGCAACGACTACCCGACGGCGTACTGCACCCTGAAGAGCATCCTCGCCGAGGTCTACGAGCGTGATATCGAGAATCTAATCGACGTCGTGGCAGAGCCGGAGCAGTACGCGCGACCGGATCTGGACGACATCGTCGGGGGTCACTCCGTCACGGAGGCCGACCCCCACTTGGCTTGATCTAGGCGACGGGCCGGCGTCGCGCGCCGGGCCGTCTCAAACCCTCCATGAGAGGAGAAGGTGATGGGATCCGTCCGCATGCCGGAAGGCAAGCGCATGGCCAGCTGTCTGTGCTTCGACTTCGATGCGCTGTCGCTCTGGCTGGGACTGTTTCGGTTCACGACCGCGAACCCGCTCTCGCGCGGTGAGTTCGGCGCGACCGTCGCCGTCCCGCGCATCCTCAAGATCCTCGAGCGCTATGACATGCGCGCGACGTTCTTCGTGCCGGGTCACACGGCTGAGGTGTTCCCCGACGCCGTCAAGGCGATTCACGCCAACGGCCACGAGGTCGCGGCGCACAGCATGTACCACGCTCCCTACGAGGTCGGGCTCGCCATGAGCGGCATCGAGCCGGCGACCCCGGAGCAGCAGCGTGGATACCTCGAGCAGCAGGTGGAGGCAATCGTGAAGGTGACCGGCGAGCGTCCGGTCGGCTTCCGGTCGCCGATCGGCGACTGGGTCGGCGAGGATGTGCCCAAGCACCTCATCGACATGGGATTCACCTACGACAGCAGCCTGCAGGGGCACGATTTCGTGCCCTACCGGTTGCGGATCGGCGACGAGGTCCTGGCCGAGGAGCCGCACACCGTGCGCTTCGGTGAGCCGTCGAGCCTCCTCGAGATCCCACTGCACTGGGACACGAACGACTTCGCGCAGTTCGAGTTCTTGGGCTATTACCTCAATTCAGACAATCCGTGGTTCTCTCCATCACCGTTCAACACGGCCTCGCAGGTGATGGAGAACTTCTCCGGCAGCTTCGACTACTGCTACAACAACGTGCCGGGGGGAGTCTGGAACACGATCCTGCATCCGCAGGCCTGCGGTCGTGACATGAAGGCCACGTGGCTCGACGGGCTTGTACGGTATGTCAGCGAGCACACCGACGTGTGGATGACCACCATGCGCGAGGCCACCGAGGCCTACGACGACAACCTGCCGGATCCGACGCCGAGCCTGTAGTCGAAGGCCGATCCGGGGCGCCCGTGCCGGTCGCCCCGGATCACCTCGGCCCCCGCTGCCCGCGGGTCGGCCGCGCCCCGCGCCACCGGGCGCTAACGGGCACGTGCCCGCCTGTCCTACGCGGGCACCGGAAGGGCTGGTCACCGAAGACGAGTCGCCAATGGCGAACGTGTGAGAAGGAGGAGAGCCATGATGTCCGTCAGACCAGTGCGCTGGGCGGTAACCGTCGCCGCGCTGTCGTCGGTGCTCGCCTTGGCGGCGTGCGGATCCAACGACACCTCAACAGCAACATCATCAGCTGAGACATCCGGCTCGGCCACCGCGGCAGCGACGACCGGGTCGGGGTCGGGCGACCCCGCGCGCATCGCGTTCTTCACCGATTCGCTGGACAACGCGTATCTGCAGGCCGGCGTGGACGAGGCCAAGCAGACAGCGCAGGAGAACGGCGCCCAACTCGACGTGATCAGCGCGGGATGGGATGCGAACACCCAGCTCAGTCAGGTGCAGGATGCGATCGCCAGCGGCAAGTACGACGCGCTCGTCGTCGAGTCGGTCGACGGCCAGACCCTGTGCAACGCGCTGACGAAGGCGGCCCAGGACATGGTCGTCTCGATCTACAACGCCCCCATCTGTGGGCACTTCCAGGACCTGTACTCGCCCGGCACGATCGGCTTCTTCGGTCGTAACGAGTTCAGTCGGGGCAGATGCTCGGCGAGGCGGCCAAGGCGATCGGCGGCAAGGGCAATCCTCGCCTAGCCGTCTCCGGCCCGACGCAGGTCGGCATCGTCAAGACGACCACGGACGGTCTGAAGGACGCGCTGAAGAAGTATCCCGACGTCGCTTTCCGCGTCGGAGGTCGACGGCGGCTGGGACCCCGCGAAGGGCCTTGCTGCGACGCAGGACATCCTCCAGGGCCATCCCGACGTCGACGGCATCGTCTACGGGGTCGATCAGATGGCCGTGCCGTCGATCAAGTGGATGCAGTCGTCCGGCAAGCTCGACGACGGCCCGAAGATCGTCACGCTGGGCGGCACCGAGCAGGGCTTCAAGTACATCAGAGACGGCGTCATCGCCGCCTCGGTGAACTCGCTCCCGCGCGAGGAGGCGGGGTATGCGGTCCAGGCCGCGATCCAGTCGCTGGCCGGCAAGCCGATCGACGTGCCCGGATGGGACGAGCAGGCCAAGGTCTACGACGTGTTGCAGGACCCCAACCAGCCTGCGCTCGTCACCAAGGACAACGTCGACCAGTTGAAAGCTGAGTGGGACGTCTGACCCCAGCGGAGCACATGTGCGTCGAGCCGTCCGGCCGGTGAGCGGCGGGTGGCTCGACGCGCGCGGGAAATGTGCAGGCGCTGGCTGCGCGAAGAGGGCGCGATGGGCCGGCGCGATGGTGAACGTGTGAGTAAGGAGAAGACCCAAAGAGATGTCCGTCAGACCAGTACGCTCGGCGGTCGTCGCCGCGGTGGTCCCGCAGTAACGAGGGTGGTGTCTGTCAATGCAGGATGAACCCGCGAGGTTCAGGGTCGACGAACCCAGGACGCGCTCCGCGGATGGACAACCGGCCGGCCGCGTGGTCCTCGAGGCGCGAGGCCTCTGCAAGTCGTTCCCGGGTGTTCGTGCTGTCGACGACGTGAGCATGTCGCTCGTCGCTGGTGAGATCCACGGGCTGGTCGGCGAGAACGGCGCGGGCAAGTCGACGTTCGTGAAGATGCTCGCCGGGGCCCATTCGCCGGACTCCGGGGAGATCGTCGTCGACGGCCAGCGTGCGCAGATCAGCACACCGCTGGCGGCCCAGGCCTTCGGCGTGGCGGCGATCTATCAAGAGCCGCACATCGTCCCGTACCTGTCGCCGGTCGCCAACGTGTTCCTGGGCCAGGAGATCCCCCGGTTCGGCGTCCTGCGCAACGAGCGCGCGATGCGCAAGCGCTTCCGTCGGTGGGGTGAGGTCCTGGGCATCGACGTGCCCGCGACGGGGTCCGCGGCCACGCTGTCGATCGGTATGCAGCAGTCGATCGAGATCATGCGGGCGCTCGAGCGCGACGCTCGCGTGATCGTCATGGACGAGCCGACGGCCGCGCTGTCTCACACGGAGATCGCCGCCCTGCACCGAGCGATCGACGTCCTGTTGAGTCGCGGGGCGGCGATCCTCCTGATATCCCACAAGCTCGACGAGGTGATCGAGCTCTCCGAGACCATCACCGTCATGCGCGATGGTCGCAAGGTCGCAGAGACCCGCGCCGCCGATACGAACGTCGACGGTCTGGTGGATGCGATGCTCGGCCAGCGCTTCGAGAACGCGCTGGAGCGCGCGCGCACCGGGCACCAGCGCCAGCGCCAGACGATGGAGCGAGGTACGCGCCTGGCCGTCGACGGTCTGACCGTGCCCGGCCGACTGGCGAACGTCTCGCTGCGAGTGGGCCGTGGGGAGATCCTGGGCGTGGCCGGGCTGGTGGGCGCGGGCCGCACGACGCTGCTGCGCGCGGTGGCGGGCCTGGAGCAGTCGGCCACCGGCACGCTGGAGATCGACGGACGGCGAGTGAACTGGCCGTCGACCGCCCGCCGGGCCTGGGACCTGGGCATCGCGCTGGCTCCGGAAGATCGGCGCCGTCAAGGTCTCGTCCTGGGCCGCTCCGCGGCCGACAACGTCGTGCTGTCGTCGCTGCAGACGGTGGGGCGTGGCGGCTTCGCGACCCGCAGGTCGATTCGCCGCGCCGCCGACGCGACTGCCCAGGGTCGGATTCACCACGTCGCGGCTCGCCGCGGCGTCGGGAACGCTGTCGGTGGGCGGCAATCAGCAGAAGATCGTGCTCGCCAAGTGCCTGCGCGCCGAACCGCGCATCCTCCCTTGCCGACGAACCGGCCAGGGGCATCGACGTCGGGGCCAAGGCCGAGATCTTCGGCCTCATCGAAGACCTTTCCAAACAAGGTATGGGAGTGATCATCGTGTCCGAGGAGACTGACGAGCTGATCGCGTTCGCGGACCGAATCATCGTGTTATGCAATGGCGCCGTGGCGACGGAGTTCGCCGAGCCCTCGAAGATCTCGGCTGACGAGCTGGGCCGTGCGATGCTCCTGCGGAGGCCTGATGGCCGCTACGACCGTGTCTCTCGCCCGCCGTGCGACCAGGCCGCTGCGCGAGTATGGAATTCTCGTCGCTCTGGCGGTCATGATCGTCGTCGTCCAGAGCATCAACTCCAACTTCATCAGCACCGACAACCTGCTGAACATCGGCGATCAGTGGGCGCCGACGATGATCATGGCGGCGGCCATGACGTTCGTGCTCATCGGCGGCGGCTTCGACCTGTCCGTCGGGGCGACGCTCGCTCTGTCGGCCACGCTCAGCGCGAGCTTCCTCGAGCACCAGCCACCAGGTGTCGCGTTCGCGGCGGTCATCGCCGTCGGTGCCTTCGTCGGCTTGATCAACGGACTCCCTGGTCACGAAGGTCAACGTCAACCCGTTCGTCGCGACGTTGGGCATGGCCCAGATCGCGCGCGGCGTGGCACTGATCGTGGCCGGCGGCAGCAGCATTCCTGTGTCCAACGGCCTGTACGACTGGCTCGGCGGGGACATCGGCCCAATCCCGGTGTCGTTCGCGATCGCGGCTGTCGTGATGATCGTCTTCGGACTGATCCTGGCCTATTCGCTGTTCGGGCGAGCGATGCACTCGGTGGCAACGACCAGGCCAGCTACCTCCTCGGGCATCCACACCGATCGATCCGCGTCGACCTACGTGCTCTCCGATGCGGCTCGCCGACAGCGGACGGCGCCGGACGCATCGGCAACGGTCAGGGCAATCTCGCCGCGGGTATCGAGCTCGACGATCGCCGCGGCGGCGCTGATCGGCGGCATCTCGATCGCCGCATGACAAGGGGCGGTCTGGCGCGCCGCGGCGGGCATCGCCCTGCTGGCCGGCACTGCAGAACTTCTTCAACTCCCAGAACATCGATGCGTTCTTGGCAGCTCGTCTTCAAGGGCGTCATCATCATCGCCGCCGTCGGATTGGACTCGTTCGCCAAGCATCCGCACCATGGCCCCCGCGCGTGTTCCTGCGTGACATGCGGCACCTGGGGAGCAGGCGTGGGCGAAGCAAACCCGATGGCGGAGGCGGCGGAGGCTTGACTCCGCCAGGCCCGTCGCCGCCCGAGCCGGTCGAAGTCCAGCGCAGATAGGCGGATCGACCGCCACATCGGAGGCGGCTCCCGGGCTCCCTACTGCCCCCACCGGGCGGCGAACCGCCTGAGTGGATGCCATCGCGAGGCCGGTCACATCACGTGTTTGTCCCGGACGCGGCTCGTCGTGCGCGTGCGGGCCTGCCCGCATTCCGGCAGATCGAAAACGTCATAAGGAGGAGTACATGTTGGGCCACCTACGTCCCAAGCTGATAGTCGCTGTCGCCTGTTGCAGCATCGTCGCGTTGACGGCCTGCGGATCTGGCGATTCCGCGAGCACGGGCACGTCGAGCGCCACGAGCAGCTCGTCGAAGGAGAAGCGGATCGCCTTCTTCACGGACGGGCTGGACAACCCATATTCGACGACCGCCGTCGATGCGGCCAAGCAGGCGGCGGCCGATGGGGGCGCCGAGCTCGACGTGATCAGCGCCAACTGGGATGCGAACGCGCAAATCGGCCAAGTGCAGGACGCTCTAGCGAGCGGGAAGTACGATGCGCTGGTCGTCGAGTCCGTCGATGGCGTCACACTTCAGGTGTCGGTCACCTGTGCCGCCGAGGACCTGGTCGTCGGTCTTCAATACTCCGATCTGCGGCCGCTACAAGGAGCTGTACACCCCGCACCGTGGGCTACTTCGGTCGTGACGAGTACGTCGCCGGTCAGCTGCTCGGCACGCAAGCGGCGAAAGCGCTCGGCGGCAGCAAAGCACGCTGGGGTACATCTCGGGTCACGAGAACGTCGGTCGCGTCCAGATGGCGAACAAGGGCATCAAGGACGCGCTGGCCAAGCATCCCGACGTGAAGCTCGTCGCTCAGATCGACGGCCAGGAGGACCCGGCCAAGGCCTGGCGGCGACACAGGACATCCTGCAGTCCAATCCCGACGTGGACGGCTTGCTCTATTACGTCGACCACATGGCCATCCCGTCGATCAAGTGGATGCAGCAGAACAACAAGCTCGGCGACCGCAAGATCGTCACGCTCGGCGGCACCACGCAGGGATTCGACCTGATCAAGCAGGGCATCATCACCGCCTGATCATGTCGCTGCCGCGCGAGGAGGCGGCCTACGCCGTTACGGCCGCGATCAACACGCTCGACGGCAAGCCGATCGAGATTCCCGGATGGGATCCCGATAGGAAGGTGTGGGACGCCCTGAACTACCCGAAGGTTCCGAGCGTCATCACCAAGCAGAACGTCGACAGCGTGGAGCCCGAGTGGCACGTGTGAGTCGGCGCGGCCAAGAGAGGTCGCGACGTCGCGCGACGTAGCGCGGCGTTGTCTGTGTGCTAGCGAGCGGCGGTGTCACGCGCGTCTGCGTGAGTGGACGCGCGTGGCCCACCGGCCCAAAAAAGGAGGAAGACCAGATGGGCGAACGACTGAGCGGCAAGACGGCCATCGTGACCGGTGCCGCGCGTTCGAACGAATTGGTGCCGCGGTGGCGCAGCGCTTCTGCGATGAAGGGGCGCGCGTGCTGGCGGACTGACATACGCGACGAAGACGCCGCCCAGACATACGAGCGCCTGCGTGTGGGATGGGCTATGAGGTGGAGTATCGACACCTCGATGTGACCAGCGAACGTGAGTGGGCCGAGACCGTCGAGTATTGCCGGGCGAAGCTGGGCGGACCATCGATCCTGGTCAACAACGCGGGCATGTACACGGGACGACGCGTGCACGACGAGACGCCCGAGGGCTGGCAGCGCACGATCGACGTCAATCTCACCAGCGTGTTTCTGGGCATGCGGGCGGTCATTCCGTACATGCTCGAAGATGGCGGCGGCGCCATCGTGAACACGTCGTCGATGTGGGGACTGATCGCCAGCGAGCTCAACGCTGCCTACCACGCGAGCAAGGGCGGTGTGACACTGCTGTCGAAGCACGCCGGAGCGGCGTATGCCCAGGAGGGCATTCGCGTGAACTCGGTGCATCCCGGCGGCGTGCAGACCACGATGATCGAGGAGACCGGCCAGGCCAACCAGGATGCCACCGCCAGCCGCGCGCCCATGAGACGGCTCGGCGACCCGCAGGAGATCGCCGCGGCGATTGCGTTCCTGGCCTCGGACGACGCGTCCTACATGACGGGCGCAACGCTCGTCGTCGATGGCGGGTTCACCGCAATCTAGGTCGTGTACGTCGCTTGGAGCGAAGGAGGTGGGGTATGAGCGGACGGTTGCGCGACCGCGTGGCCATCGTGACGGGAGCAGGGCGGCCCGACGGGATCGGCGCTGCGATCAGTCGACGGTTCAGCGAGGAAGGAGCACGCGTCCTGGCGACAGACGTGCTGGATGAGGAGGGCACGGAGACCTGCCGGTTGCTGCGGGCGGAAGGTCACGACGTGAGCTTCTGTCATCTCGACGTCACGAGTCAGGACGACTGGGCCGACGCGGTCGGGACGTGCACCTCGCAGTTGGGCACTCCGTCGATCCTCGTGAACAACGCGGGCATGTTCAACGGACGAGCACTGCACGACGAGGACATCGAAGGCTGGCATCGCACGCTCGAGGTCAATCTGACGAGCGTCTTTCTCGGCATGCAAGCCGTGCTTCCGCTGATGCGCGCGCGTGGGACCGGAGCGATCGTCAACACATCGTCGATCTGGGGGCTCGTTGGGGCCGAGGGAGCGGCGGCGTACCATGCCAGCAAAGGCGGTGTGACCGTGCTGTCGAAGCACGCGGCCGTCGCGTATGCCAAGGAAGGGATCCGCGTCAACTCCATACATCCGGGCGGCGTCGTGACGCACATCATGGCGCAGTCCGGTCAAGACAACGCGGATATGGTCGCCAGTCGCACCCCGTTAGGGCGCCTCGGCCTCCCCGGCGAGATCGCAGAGGCGGTCGTCTTCCTGGCGTCAGACGAGTCGAGCTATCTCACGGGCGCGACGATCGCCATCGACGGTGGCTACACAGCACTGTAGGCAGAAGTGGTCGTGCGAGCAGCCGTCAAGACACAGCAGGGGCCCGTGCTGGCAGACCCCGGGTAGCGCGTGCCGTCACCGGAGCCCGGCCGGCATCGCCCGGCCGGGCGATCACGCATCGCCGCGTGGATACGATCCTTCCCAAAGGTCCCATGATTGTGCCGCGGGGGCCAGGCGGAACGGCAACGAGGAGGAAAGAGTGGCCGCAAGACAGGAATCGGCGCGGGAGGCGCCCGGCGTGCTTCCGACCGCGGCGCCGGCCCGCCGCAAGGGTCTTCCCGGAGGAGGTGGCCGATCAGCTCATCCGGCTGATCGCCGCCGGCAACACCGAGGAGGTCAGGCTCCCGCCGGAGCGCCAGCTCTGCGACGACCTGGCCGTCAGCCGCAACGTCCTGCGGGAGGCCCTGTCCGCCCTGACGCGCATGGGCGTGATCGACACGCGGGGCAAGACCCGCTTCGGGCGGACGGCACGAGCCCGCGCGCTTCACATCGGGCGGGCATCGAGTCAGCCGCCGTCGCGTGATCCGCTGCTCGACCCGATCGAGGTGCGGCGGATCCTGGAGCCCGAAGTGGCAGCGATCGCGACGGAGCGCGCGACGGCCGCCGCCCACGAGGAGCTGCGCCGCTGCGTCGAGTTTCATGGCCGAGGGCATCGAGGCGGGGCAGAGCGTGGTCGAGTACGACTCGGCGTTTCACAGCGCCATCGCGCGAGCCACCGACAACCTCATCGTCATGGAGCTCGTCGCCGGGCTCGCCGAGTCGCTGCGTCACAGCCGCGAGGTGTCGTTTCGCCCGCGCGAGGCGTCGGTCGAGGCGCTCGCCGACCACCGGGCCATCCTCGAGGCGATGGAGCGCCGAGATCCGGAGGCGGCCCGCGAGGCGATGACCGTTCACCTGAACCACGTCGCTGACCTGCTGCGCGCCGGCGTCCGCGGCGCCTGACGGCGCCGGGCCGCGGTCGGCCGGATGTCTGCGGTCGTGACTGCGTCGACAACCGAATATTTGGAAGGATGATAGGACCAAAGTGGTAGGATGGTGGGGCTCACTTGTTTCTATCTCAGTTTCGGGCTTGGCGGAGGTTCGACGTGATCACAGACGCGAAGAGGCGCGGGGCCGTGGCCTCGCCGCACTGGGCGGCGACGGCGGCAGGCCAAGAGGTGCTCTTCGACGGCGGCAACGCTCTCGACGCGGCGATCGCGACGAATGCCATGCTCGCGGTCGTCTACCCGCACATGTGCGGTGTCGGTGGGGACGCGTTCTTCTTGTACTACGACGCGCGCAGCGGTGAGGTCCATTGCCTGAACGGAAGCGGGCCGAGCCCGGCCCTCGCCACGCGCGAGGCCTTCCTGGGCCGCGGCCTGGACGAGGTCCCGGCGCGCGGGCCGCTGTCGGTCACGGTGCCCGGGACGGTGCGGGCGTGGGACGCGATGCTCAAGCGGTTCGGCAGCCGACCGCTCCGCGTCCTGCTCGAGCCCGCGGTCGCGACGGCCAGGGCGGGCTTCGAGGTCACGCGCGGGCTGGCCGAGTGGATGGCGGCCCACACGAGCGAGCTGGCCGCCGACCCGTCGCTGGCGCGCGCGTTCCTGGACGGCGAGGGCCGCGCCCTGCCGGCCGGCGCGACCGTGCGCCTGCCGCGGCTCGCGACGACCTTGAACCGGCTGGCCAGCAACGGCGCCGGCGACTTCTACGACGGCGAGCTGGCCGCCGAGCTGGTCGCGGCGGTCCAGGCGGCCGGCGGCCTGCTGCGGGCCGAGGACCTCCGCGGCTTCGAGCCGGAATGGACGCGGCCGCTCGGGCTGAGCTACCGCGGGCTCGACGTCCTCACCACGCCGCCCAACAGCCAGGGCGTCACGTCGCTGCTCATGCTGCGCGCGATGGCGCGCGATCCGCGCGTGCAGGGCCAGCCGGCCGAATTCGTCCAGGCGCTCGTGACGGCCAAGCGCTCGGCGTTTGCGATCCGCGACGCGTACATCACCGACCCGGCGCACATGTCGATCGCCGCGGATGCGCTGCTGAGCCACGACCTCGACGGCGTCGCCGGCACGGTGTCGCCGCCGATCGGTGGCGACACCGTCTACGTGTGCACCGTCGACGGCGAAGGCAACGCCTGCTCGCTGATCCAGAGCATCTACTACGGGTTCGGGTCGGCCTTCGTGTGCGGGGAGACCGGGGTGCTGCTGCACAACCGGGCGCACTCCTTCTCGCTGGAGCCCCAGCACCCGAACTGCCTGCGGCCGGGGGGCCGTCCGCTCCACACGCTGATGGCCTGCATGGCGCTCGAGAACGGCCGCCTGCGCTACGTCTTCGGCACGATGGGAGCCGACGGCCAGCCGCAGACCAACGTCCAGGTCCTGCACCACCTGCTGGCCGGCGCCCATCCCAGCGACGCCGTCGCCGCGCCGCGCGTGCTGCACGGCCGGTTCGTGCTCGAGGACGACGAGGACGTCCTGCACGTCGAGGGCAGCTTCGACCCGGAGACGATCGACGCGCTCGCCGAGGCCCACGTCAGCATCGACGTGCTCGAGGCGGGCAGCGATCGCTTCGGTCACGCCCATGCGATCGCCTGCGGCGACGACGGGACCGTCGCCGCCGGCGCCGACCCGCGCAGCGACGCGCATCGCTGAGCCCTCCTCCGCCCGGCGGCGTCGGGCCGCCGGGCGTCAGCCCGTCCGCGCCGCGGGGGCCCGGGCGGCCTCGGCGCGCAGCCCGAGCGTCGTGGCGAGCATGCCCACCGAGGCCCCGACTGCGCGCAGCGAGGGGGCGGGGATCGCGTAGAGGTCGGCGAGCTCCACGACGGCGTCGACGATCGCCCCGAGCTCGAGCGGCTTGCCTGCCTCGAGGTCCTGAAGCGTCGACGTCTTGTGCTCGCCCACGTTCTCGGCGCCGTCGAGGCGGCGCTCGATGGAGACCTGCGGGTCGGTGCCCGTCGCGCGCGCGATGAGGACGATCTCGGACATGATCGAGTGGGCGAGGGCGCGCATCGGCGCGTCTCGGCACATCGCTGCCATGGTCGCGCGGGTGAGCGCGCTCAGCGGGTTGAACACGGCGTTGCCCATCAGCTTGACCCAGATGTCGTTGCGGATGTCGTCGACGACCGGGCACTTGAGGCCGCCGGCGATCATCGCGTCGCTGAATGCGCGGCAGCGGTCGGAGATCGCGCCGGTCGGCTCGCCGATGGTGAACCGAGTGCCTTCGAGGTGGCGCACGACCCCCGGACGCTCGAGCTCGGTCGAGCAGTAGACCACGCAGCCGATGGCGCGCTCGAGCGGGATCGTGGCCGAGACCGAGCCGCCGGGGTCAACGGCCTCGATGCGCCGATCGGCGTGCGGACCGGGGACACCGTGGAAGTACCACCACGGGATCCCGTTCTGGGCGGCGACCACGGCGGTGTCGGCCTTCGTGAGCGGGGCCAGCAGCGGTCCCGCGCTGGCGTAGTGGTGGGCCTTGAGCCCCAGGAAGACGATGTCGACCGGGCCGATCTCGCGCGGGTCGTCGGTCACTGGCGGGTGAGCGGAGAAGTCGCCGCGCGGCGACAGCACCGCGACTCCGTGCTCGCGCATCGCCTCCAGATTGGCGCCGCGCGCCACGAGGTGGACGTCGGCGCCCCCGCGGGCCAGCGCGGCGCCCACGTAGGCGCCGATCGCTCCCGCGCCCAGCACGGCGATCCTCATCGCTCCACCTCTCGTGCGAGCAGGCGCCGCTGGACCTTCCCGGTCGAGCCCTTCGGGATCGCGGGCCGGACGGCGATGCGCTTGGGCACCTTGAACGCGGCGAGGTGCTCGCCACAATGGGCGCGCAGGTCGTCCTCGACGACGGCGTCGCCGACGACGACCGCCCCGACGACCTCGCCGTAGCGCTCGTCGGGCACGGCGAAGGCGACGGCCTCGGCCACCTGCGCGTGTCGCAGGAGCACCTCCTCGACCTCGAAGGGCGAGATCTTCTCGCCGCCGCGGTTGATGAGCTCCTTGATGCGCCCTTCGAGCCAGGTATCCGGCCGCGTCGAGCGTGCCGGAGTCGCCCGTGCGAAACCACTCCCTGCGGAACGAGGCTGCGGTGGCTTCCGATCGTTGAGATAGCCGTCCACGACCGACGGTCCGCGGACCACGACCTGCCGCAGGTGGCCTCGCGGGCACCGGGTTCCACGCGCCGTCGATGACTTCGCGATTCGCAGGCCCGGCTCGCATGCTCGATCGACTCCGGACGCGCGCGAGCCGTGGCGGAGCGCTGGAAGCGATCGACGCGCCGCCTCGTCTATCCTGTAGGCCTCGACGAGTGGACGCCGAAGCGCCTTCAGGCAGCCCCTGGAGCGACGGGGCAGCGCCGACGAGCAGGACTGCGCGAAGCGCAGGTGGCGCCTCGCGCCCGGCCGCTGGCACAGCGCGTGGTGGATCGTCGGCACGGCGGTGAACCACGTCAAAAGCCGTAGCGCTCGGCGGGTCCCAGAACGCGCTCGCCGAAGCGCCGGCCGACGACGACCGTGCTGCCGCTGTGGAGGGTCGCGTGAGCGTCGTCTGACGAGCCCGTGCACGTGGAAGAGTGGCATCACGCACTCGATGATGTCGTCTCGGAGAGCCCGTAGGCGGCGGCGATCGACGCGCTCGACGCGGCGAGGTGGCGCTGGCGGATCGGCACCGACTTCGGCTTGCTCGTCGTCCCGCTCGTGTGAAGCATGAGGGCGATGTCGTCCGGGTCCGGGCTCGTCAGCCGCTGAGGCGCGCCGGCCACGACGCAGTCGAACGCGGCTGCGTGCGCAGGGACAGCGTGGGATCCGCAGCGAGGCGCGCACGCGCGGTGTGCGCTCGGCATGGTGCTCGAGCAGGAGGGCCGTCGCCGGCCGCAGGTCCTCGAGGTAGCGACGAACTCTCCTCGCGGTAGGCGGATTGGAGGGGCGCGGCGATCGCGCGCCGCGGTCACGCCAGGAACACCACCACGTTCTCGGGCCGGGCGGAAGGTTGTAGGCGACGACGTCGTCTGCGCCACGCCGGAGCCGGCGAGCTGGCGGCGAGCTGTTCGACGATCTCGGCGAGCGGCTCGTAGGTGAGCCGGTCGCGTGGACTCGCTCTGCCAGGGCGACTCCCGCCGCCGCGTTGCCAGACGGGGCCCAGGACTCGGGTATCGCTGACACAGGATGATACCACCACGTGGCGCACCGCTGTCCGGCGCTTATGACGTGCGACGCCCCCGGCTGGGCGACGCGCCGTCGGTACGACTCGATGGCTCGGTCGATCAGGCCGTGCGGCCGGATGAGCAGCGGGACCCGGGCATAGCCGCCGGCGGGAGACTCGGCCCGGATCGGGTCGGCGTCCGGGCTCGTCTCGATGGGCGCGGCCGCGGCCACCAGCTCCTCGACGAGGATGCACAGCTCAGTCGTGGCCAGCGATCGTCCCGGGCAGTGGTGCGGACCGACGCCGTACACGAGGTTGTGCGGCCCGTTGGCGACCGGATCGAACGCTTGGGGATCGTCGAGCGCGTCCTCGTCGCGGTTGGCCGAGGTCCAGTTCAGCCTCACCCGCTCCCCGGCCTCCAGCCGCACGCCGCCGAGCTCCACCGGGCAGGTCGTGACCCTCCGGCTGGAGACGAACGGGTCGTCGATGCGCAGGATCTCGTCGATGATCGCCTCCAGCTCACGGCGGCTGACCCCCAATCTGACGCGATCCTGGACAGCCGGGTGGGTGGCCAGGAACTGCAGGATGACGCCGACGCACAGGGCGAGCGAGCCCAGATCTCCGGCGGTCCAGTTGCGCAGAACGGACACGAGCTCCTCGTCTGACAGCGGTCGCCCGAGGAAGTCGTCGTTCATGAGCTCGCTGGTCACGTCTGCCGGCGCGCCGTCCGGTGCGGCCCGGCGTGGGGTCAGAACGGAGCGGATGATCTCGTCGAACCGCCGCGCGACCTCGGCCTTCTCGGCCGGACTCCCGCACCTGGAAGCGGCCTGGTTGTCGCGGATCCACTGCAGCATCTCCGGCTCCAGGGACTCGGGCCAGCCCAGCCATCTCGTCTGGGCGCGCACGGCGAACGGCGCCCCCAGATCGGCGACCGCATCCAGCGCCAAGGCGCCCGAGCCTTCCCGCCCGGCCCGCAGCAGCTCGTCGACGAGCTCACGGGCCACCGCGCGAATCGTCGGCTCCAACGCGCTGATGCGCTCGGGGGTGAAGTAGCGGTCGATGAGCGCGCGGTAGGCCCGGTGCTCATCCCCGTCGAGTCCGTTGGGCAGCTGCAGATGGGCCGAGACCTGTGAGGAGAAGCGGGTCGCGTCGCGGGCCGCTTCGACCACCTCCGCGTGCCCGAGCACCTCCCAAGCGCCGTCCGCCCTGCGCACCACCGAAGACGATCGACGAGCGAGGTCACCGGCGCTCAGCGGATCGTGAGCGCGGTCGTCGTAGGTGGCGCGGTCGGGCCGGACGGCCATCGTCAATGCCTCCGCAACCCCTGACTAGTGCGACTCGATGACTCGGTCGATCAGGCCGTACTCGACGGCCTCTTCGGGCTTGAAGAAGCGGTCGCGCTCCATGTCGGCGTGGACCTGCTCGACGGTCTGGCCGGTGTGGTGCGCGTAGATCTCGTCGATCTTCGCGCGCGTCTTGAGGATCTCGCGCGCGTGGATCTCGATGTCGGTCGACTGGCCCTCGAAGCCGGCGGACGGCTGGTGGATGAGGATCCGCGAGTTGGGCAGCGAGAAGCGCTTGCCCTTGGTGCCGCCGGTCAGCAGCAGCGAGCCCATGCTCATCGCGATCCCGCAGCAGATCGTCTGCACGTCGGGCTTGATGAACTGCATCGTGTCGTAGATCCCCAGGCCCGCGTAGATCGACCCGCCCGGCGAGTTGATGTACAGCGAGATGTCCTTGTCGGGATCGGCCGACTCGAGGTGCAGCAGCTGCGCCACGATCAGGTTGGCGACCTGGTCGTCGACCGCGGAACCCAGGAAGATGATGCGCTCGCTGAGCAGACGCGAGTAGATGTCGTACTCGCGCTCGCCGCGGGAGCTGCGCTCGACGACCGTGGGGACGAGGGGCATGACGATCCAGGCTAGCGGCCGCTAGCGACCGAGGCCGCCCATCAGATGCTCGGCGTACCGCGTCCCCGCCGGCGCCGGCAGCGCCTCGGCGATCGACTGCCGCTCGTCGGCGCTCAGCGTCAGCGTCGCCGCCGCCAGGTTCTCCTCGAGGTACGAGCGCCGCTTCGTTCCTGGGATCGGCACGATGTCCTCGCCCTGGCCCAGCACCCACGCCAGCGCGAGCTGGGCGGGCGTGACGCCCCGCTCGGCGGCGAGCCGCTCGACGACGCCGACGAGCTTCAGGTTGCGTGTGAAGTTCTCGCCCTGGAAGCGCGGCGACGTGCGCCGGTAGTCGTCGGCGTCGAGGTCGTCGATCGACGTGATCGCGCCGGTCAGGAAGCCGCGCCCCAGCGGCGAGTAGGCGACGAACCCGATGCCCAGCTCGCGCACCGTCGGCAGCAGCTCGTCCTCGGGGTCGCGCGACCACAGCGAGTACTCGGTCTGCAGCGCCGCCACCGGGTGGACCGCGTGCGCGCGGCGGATCGTCTCGGGCCCCGCCTCCGACAGCCCGATGTGGCGCACCTTGCCCGCCGCCACGAGCTCGGCCATCGCGCCCACGGTCTCCTCGATCGGTACGCCGGGGTCGATGCGGTGCTGGTAGTAGAGGTCGATGTGGTCGACGCCGAGCCGGCGCAGCGACCCCTCGCAGGCCGAGCGCACGTACTCCGGGCGGCCGTCGGTGCCCCGCGCGGTCGGGTGCGCCGGGTCGCGCACGATGCCGAACTTCGTCGCCAGCACCACCTCGTCGCGCCGGCCGGCGATCGCCCGCCCCACCAGCTCCTCGTTCGTGTGCGGCCCGTACATGTCGGCGGTGTCGAGCAGCGTCACGCCGAGGTCGAGCGCGCGGTGGATCGTGGCGACCGCCTCGCGCTCGTCCCCGGCGCCGTAGAACTCGGACATGCCCATGCAGCCCAGGCCGAGGGCGGACACGGTGAGGCCGTCACCAAGCGATCGCGTCTGCATCCCCTTCACGCTAGGGGTGCCGACCGCCGCCCAGGCGCAGCCAAGGTTGAGTGCTGAATGCTGCGGGCGGGGAGGCGGGCCCCCGTGGGTTCTCTCGGGGTGCCGACCGCCACCCAGGCGCAGCCGAGGTCGTGTGCTGAATCTAGGGCGGCGTCCTACCGTCTGGGCCGGCATGTCCCACCCCGCCCTCCAGCTCATCGGCCTGATCAAGCGCTACGACGACGGCTTCCTCGCCCTCGACGGCCTCGATCTCACGATTCCCGACGGCGCCTTCTTCGGCCTGCTCGGGCCCAACGGCGCCGGCAAGACGACGCTGATCAGCGCGGTCTGCAACCTCATCCGCGTCACCGCCGGCGAGGCGCGCGTCTTCGGCCACGACCACCGCACGTGGGACGCGCGCCGGCTCATCGGGCTCGCCGAGCAGGACGTCAACCTCGACCGCTTCCTCGACGTCGAGGAGACGCTGCTCTTCCACGGCGGCTACTACGGCATGTCGCGCGCCGCAGCCCGGCGCCGCGCGCGGGAGATGATGGACGTCTTCGACCTGCGCGCGAAGGCCGGCGTGCGCGCGCCGATGCTGTCGGGCGGCATGCGCCGGCGGCTCCTGCTCGCCCGCGCGCTCATGCACGAGCCGCGGCTGGTCATCCTCGACGAGCCGACCGCCGGCGTCGACTTCGAGCTGCGCGTCGAGCTGTGGCGCTACATCCGCCGGCTGCACCAGGGCGGCACGACGATCCTGCTCACCACGCACTACCTCGAGGAGGCCGAGGAGCTGTGCGAGGAGATCGCGCTCATCCGCGGCGGCCACCTGCTCGCCCGCGACAGCGCCGCCAACCTGCGCGCGGCGTTCGCGGCGGACACGCTGGCCGAGGTCTACGTGAAGGCGATGGCGCAGGCGGCATGACCGGCTGGAACGGGCTGCTGGCGCTGACGCACCGCGAGGTCGTCCGCGTCCTCAAGCTGTGGTCGCAGACGATCGCCGCGCCGGTCGTCTCCTCGTTTCTGTTCATCCTCGTCTTCGGCCTGTCGCTGGGCGGGCGCATCCGCCAGGTCGACGGCGTCGACTACGAGGTCTTCATCGTCCCCGGCCTCATCACGATGGCGATGATCCAGGCCGCGTACTCGAACAACTCGTCGACCGTCTTCCAGGCGCGCTTCGACCGCTACCTCAACGACATCCTCGCCTCGCCGATGCGCCACTGGGAGATCAACCTCGGCCTGACGCTCGGCGGGGTCGTGCGCGCGCTGGTGATCGGGGTGGCGCTGCTGGTGCTCAGCGTGCCGGTGACCGGCGTGCCGATCCACCAGCCGCTGATCCTCGTCCTCGCCGTCGCGCTGGCGCTCACGCTGTTCGCCTCGCTCGGCGTCGTCGTCGGCATCTACGCCGAGTCGTGGGACCACGCGGGCTTCGTTAACAACATCGTGATCCTGCCGCTGACGTTCCTCGGCGGCGTCTTCTACTCGGTGGACCTGCTCCCCGAGCCCTGGCGTGAGCTCTCCCACGCCAACCCGATCTTCTACATCGTGCAGGCGGTCCGCTATGGGTTCCTCGGCACGAGCGACGTCAGCGTGGCGCTGGCGCTCGGCGTGACCGCGGCCATGGCGGCGGTGATGGTCGCGTGGTCGTCGTGGCTGTTTCGGACCGGGCACAAGCTCAAGCCGTAGCGGACGCGGCGCCCGCGCGCGGTCCGGCCGACCGGGTCCCGCCGCTGACGCTCGTGATCGGCGGCATCGTGTCGGTGCAGTTCGGCGCCGCGCTGGCCACGACGCTGTTCGACGAGCTCGGCCCGGGTGGCGCGGCGTTCCTGCGCATCGCCTTCGCCGCGCTGATCATGGGCGTCGCGGTGCGGCCGTGGCGGCGCCGCTACGACCTCGCGTCGCTGCGCCTCGTGCTCTGGTTCGGGCTGGCGATCGGCGTGATGAACCTCAGCCTCTACGAGGCGCTCGACCGCATCCCGCTCGGCATCGCGGTGACGGTCGAGTTCGTCGGCCCGCTCGCCGTCGCGGTGATCGGCTCGCGCCGGCCGCTCGACCTGCTCTGGGTCGCGCTCGCCGCGGCGGGGATCGTCCTGCTGGCCAACCCGGGCGGCGCGCACGGGATCGACGCGCTCGGCCTCGCCTTCGCGCTCGTCGGCGGCGTGTGCTGGGCGGTCTACATCGTGCTCGCCGCGCACGCCGGGCCGCGCTTCCGGGGCGCCGACGGGGTCGCGCTGGCGATGGTCGTCGCCGCGTTCGTCCCGCTCGGCCCGGGGATCGTCGAGGGGGGCACGCATCTCCTGGCGCCCGAGATGCTGCTGATCGGCCTCGCGGTCGGCCTGCTCAGCTCGGCCGTGCCCTACACGCTGGAGACCGAGGCGCTGCGGCGCATCCCGCGCCACGTGTTCAGCGTGCTGATGAGCCTCGAGCCGGCGGTGGCGGCGCTGGCCGGGCTCGTCGTGCTCGGCCAGTCGCTGCACACGCGCGAGGTCGTGGCCATCGCGCTCGTCGTCGCCGCGAGCGCGGGCGCGTCGAGAAACGCCGCACTTTCGCCCGACGCCTAACGTTTCGACCCAGGCGATGTTCCCGCTCAACGTCCCCAACGTCCTCACCGTCTTGCGCATCCTGCTGGTGCCGGTCGTCGTCGTGGCGCTGCTGGACGAGACGCCGAACGGGGACCTGCTGGCGGCGATCGTCTTCGCGCTGGCCTCGCTCACCGACTGGGTCGACGGCTACCTCGCGCGCGCCCGCGGCTCGGTGACGACGTTCGGCAAGCTCATGGACCCGGTGGCCGACAAGCTGCTGGTCGTCGCGGCGCTCGTCGCGCTCGTCTCGCTCGACCGCCTGCCCGCCTGGGTGGCGATGGTGATCATCGCGCGCGAGCTGGCCGTGACCATGAGCCGCATGGCGGTCGGCGCGCAGGGCGTCGTGATCTCCGCCAACCGCTGGGGCAAGAGCAAGACCGCGCTGCAGGTGGCGACGATCTTCCTGCTGATCGCGGTCAGCGGATCGCCGGCGTGGCTCGACGCGCTCGTCTACGTGACGGTCGCGGTGACCGTGCTGTCGGGGGTCGAGTACTTCTTCGGGCTGCGGCGGACGCTGGCCGCGCGCGCCCGCGAGCGGGCGTCGTAGCTCACACGCTCACACGCGCCCGTCCATCCACTCCCGCATCGAGACCTGATGCCGGGCGTGCTCGCCGGTCTGCAGCTCGCGGCGCAGCTCGCCGAGGAGGCCGAAGCGCTCCGCGACGACGTTGTGCTGGTGGATCGTCTCGAGGTTCTCCTGGCGGGCGGAGACGAAGTGCTCGTCGGAGAGGACCGGCAGGCCGTCGACGACGCCCTGGACCATCTCGCGCACGCAGTCCTCGACGAAGCGGGGCCGGCGGTGCGCCTTCTCGACCACCGAGCCCTCGTCGGAGCGCTTCATCAGCTCGTAGATCTCGCTGGACATCGAGTCCTCGACGATGCCGAGCAGCACCTTGGCGTCGATCTCGATGTCGCAGGTCTCCGGGCAGCCGATGTAGAGCGTGCCGAGGCCGCGCTGGTTGTGGGTGGCGACCGGCACGTCGTCGAGGATCTGCTCGATCTGCCCGTCGCTGAAGCCGTGCTCGTCGAGGCGCTTGCGCGCCGCGCGGGCGACGAGCTGCTGCGCGCACGGGCACGCGGTCATGCCCTGGGCGGCGACGCCGACCAGCCGGCGGGTTCCCGCCTCGGCCGCGACCGCGCTGCCGAACATCGTATAGATCTCCTGCGTGCGGATGCCCGAGACCGGCGCCGGCTTGTACTCCGGGTAGCGCGCGGCGATCGTGACCTCGGCGCGCAACGCGTCCTGGCGCTCGCGCACGAGCTCGGCGATGCGCACCGCGAGCGTCTCCGCGCGGAAGGCCTGCTCGGTGAGGATGACCTCGCCGATCACGTCGTTGACCGTCTCCTCGAAGCGCGACATGTGCGCGCCCTTCTGGTGGGGTCCGAGGTCGACGAAGCACTCCAGCCGCGCCCAGAACAGCTGCTGCGCGACACGGATGACCTTCTCCACCCCGGTGACGCCGACGCGGGACAGGGAGACCTGCACGGTCGGTTGGCTAGCCTGGACGTCAGGAGAGGCGACAAGCTTCATGGCTTGGAACGGTAGCGGGACGCGTGCTATCAATCACGAATGAGAGGGCAGGGATCAAGGTCGTGACCGGCTTGGTCGATACGAGTCGGAGCACGTGCGTTCTCACGATCGGCTGTGAGCCCAGGGGGAGCAGGTTTGACGGACAAGGCTGACGTACTGCTCGCGGATGAAGCTCCGATCCACGAGCTGGAGGAGCTGCAGCCGCTGATCGTTGGCGGCCACGAGCGCGGGTTTCTTACGATCGAGGAGATCACGACCTGCCTCGAGGAGATCGAGGTCACCAAGGAGCAGATCTCCGAGCTGCACACGCACCTGGTCGAGCAGGGGATCGACATCCTCGGAGCGGACGGCAAGCCGATTGCCGGCGGGTCCGAGCCCAAGCGCGAGAAGGACGAGGATCCGGCCGTCGACGCCGCGCCGAAGAAGCCGGAGATCGACCTCACGGTCGAGCCGTCGCTGGACTCGCTGCGGCTCTACCTGCGCTCGATCGGGCGGGTGCCGCTGCTGACGGCGCAGGAGGAGGTGTCGCTGGCCAAGCGCATCGAGCGCGGGGACATGTCGGCCAAGCAGCAGATGGTCGAGGCGAACCTACGGCTCGTGGTCTCCATCGCCAAGGGCTACCTGGGGCGGGGCCTGACGTTCCTGGACCTCATCCAGGAGGGCTCGCTCGGCCTCATCCGCGCGGTGGAGAAGTTCGACTACCGCCGCGGCTACAAGTTCTCGACGTACGCCACCTGGTGGATCCGCCAGGCGGTCACGCGGGCGATCGCCGACAAGGGCCGGACCATCCGCATCCCGGTGCACATGGTGGAGAAGCTCAACAAGGTCGTGCACGTCGAGCGCCAGCTCGTGCAGGCGCTCGGCCGCGAGCCGACGCCCGAGGAGATCGCACGCGAGCTCGAGTGCTCGCAGCGCGAGGTGCGCGACATCCTGCGCATGTCCCAGCAGCCGATCTCGCTGGAGAAGCCGATCGGCGAGGAGGACGAGTCGGAGCTCGGCGACTTCGTCGAGGACCAGACCGCCGAGTCGCCGTTCGAGCTGGCGTCGGAGAACCTGCGCCGCGAGAACGTGCGCAGGGCGCTGGCCGCGCTGCCACAGCGCGAGCGCGAGGTGATCGAGATGCGCTTCGGGCTGACCGGCGAGCGGCCGCGGACGCTCGAGGAGGTCGGGCGCGCGTTCAACGTCACGCGCGAGCGGATCCGCCAGATCGAGAACCACACGCTCAAGAAGCTCGAGTCGCTGCCCGAGGCGCAGCGGCTCCGCGACGCCGGCTGAGCCGATCGCTCGGCCGGACGGCCTGTTCGCGACGACGGACGGCGCCGGCTCAGCGGCGCCCGCGTTGCCGAGGGGGCGACGTGCCGGGCGCTACACTCGGCCACGCCCGGACGGGTCCCGGCGGGGTTCCCGAGCGGTCAAAGGGGATGGACTGTAAATCCATTGGCTCTGCCTTCGCAGGTTCGAATCCTGCCCCCGCCATCGTCACGGACGAAGCCCTGCCGAGGCGGGGCTTCGTCCGTGAAACGAGTCAGCTCTGGCCGGCGAGCGCCTTGCGCTTGAGGTCCTCGTACTCGGCCTCGGTGATCGCGCCGGCGTCGAGCAGCGTCTTCGCCGTGGCGATCTCGGTCGCCGGGCCGGACTTGCCGGCCGCCTCGCGGACCTGCTGGTCGAACGCGGCCTGGGCAGCCTCGACCTGCTTGACGTTCCGATCGGCCATCGACCTGTGGTAGACGATCAGGTAGAGCAGGACGCCGAGCAGCGGGATGAAGATCACGAAGATGATCCACAGCGCCTTCACGAATCCACCCATGTCGCGGCGGCGGAAGACGTCCATGAACACGGTGATCGCCAGCCAGATCCAGAACACGAAGCCGACGAACACCAGCATCGACCAGAGGATGTTCAGGAACGGATAGTCGACGGCCATGGGGAGTTGTGCCAACGCTGCCTCCAGATTGGGTGAGGTGGGACCGGTGTCCCCGTGGGAGGAACTGTCTCAGATGACCGGTGCCCGCGGCAACCGCTGGGCGGCGCCACCCAGCGGCGATCAGGCTCCGCGCAGGGCGTCGCCCAGGCGCACGCGGGCTCCGGTGCGCATCACGGCGTTGCTGTAGATGCGCCCCGCCGCGCGGACGAGCACGGCGATGAGGGCGACGGTCGCCGTCACCGACACCGCGAGCTCCCATGGCTCGACGACCCCCATCGCCTCGCGCATCGGCATCAGCATCGGCGCGAAGGGCGGGATGAGCGACAGCCACGCCACGAACGCGTTGTCCGGGTCGCCGGGCAGCGCCGAGATGCCGATCACGTACGGCGCGATGATCAGCAGCATCAGCGGCATCGTCACTCCGCCGACGTCCTCCTGGCGCGACACGAGCGCCCCCGCGGCGGCGAACAGCAGCGCGTAGAGGAAGAAGCCCAGCAGGTACCAGACGATCGCCCAGGCCAGCGTCCCGGCGGCGATCGATGCGGGCAGGGTCAGCTGCCCCGTGGCCAGGCCCGCGGCGACGCCGGTGCCCAGCAGCAGCGCCACCTGCGCCAGCCCGACGAGGCCGATGCCCAGCACCTTGCCGGCCATCAGCTGCCACGCGCGGATCGTCGACAGCAGCAGCTCGACGACCCGGCTCGTCTTCTCCTCGACCACCCCCTGCGCCACGAGCTGGCCCAGGGTGAGCAGCGCCAGGTAGATGAGGATGCCGACGAGCATGCCGATCACGAGCCGCTCGTCGTGGTGCGGCGGCGGCGGTTCGAGCACCGCGACGTCCAACCGCACCCCGGCCACCTCACGGGTCACTTCCGCCGGGTCGCCGCCGAGCGCCGCGATCCGCCGGTCGAGCGCCTCTTGTTGGGCCAGCGCGGTGAGCATCCCGCGCAGGCTGTCGCCGAGGTCGTCCTTGACGACGATGCGCAGGTCCTGCGGGCGCCCGGTGACGAGCGCGTCGAGGTCGCCGTCGCGCACCTGGCGCTCGCCCAGCGCGGCGTTGGGCACGAGGCGCGTGCGGACCTCGGTCCCGCCCGCCTGCGCCTTGTCGCGCAGCGGCTCGGCCAGGCCCGCCACGGGCCGGGTGAGCCCGACCGTCTGCGCCGACGACCCGCCGCTGGTCAGGTCCAGGACGACGATCAGCGCGACGAGCGCCGCGACCAGCACGGCGGAGGTGATGCGGAAGGCGCGTGAGCGCAGGCGGGTGCGCACCTCGCGTGCGGCGACGAGCGCGACGATGCGGCGCGAGCTCACGCGCTCGTCTCCTCGCTGACGACGTGACGAAACAGTTCGGCCAGCGGCGGGAGGCGGCGGGCGAACTCGTGGACCGGCCCCGTGGCGAGCGCGGCGCGCAGCACCGTCTGGTCGTCGGCGCCGGCGGCGAGCTCGAGGATCGTGCGGCCGTTCTCGCGGCCGCGTGTCGTGACGCCGGCCAGGGCGTCCGCCCACCCGTCGGGCGCCGCGGGCGCGGAGACCACGAGCTGCGCGGGACCGGCCGCCCGCAGCTCGCCGACCGGTCCGCACGCGACCATCGCGCCGTCGCGGACGATCCCGACGCGATCGCACAGCCGCTCCACGAGGTCGAGCTGGTGCGAGGAGAAGATCGTCGGCACGCCGGCGGCGCAGCGCTCGCGCAGCACCTCGCTCATGACGTCGACCGCGACGGGATCCAACCCCGAGAACGGCTCGTCGAGGATGAGGATCTCGGGGTCGTGGATGAGCGCGGCCGCGAGCTGGACGCGCTGCTGGTTGCCGAGGCTGAGCTTCTGGACCTCGTCGTCGCGGCGGGCGCCGATGCCGAGGCGGTCGGTCCAGCGCTCGGCCGCGCGGCGGGCGTCGCCGGACTCCAGGCCGTGCAGGCGGGCGAGGTACTCGAGCTGGTCGCCGACCGCCATGCGCGGGTACAGGCCGCGCTCCTCGGGCATGTAGCCGATCCGTCGGCGGACGTCGAGGTCGATCGGCCGGCCGTCCCAGCGCACGGCGCCGGAGTCGGCGGCGAGCACGCCGATCGCGATGCGCATCGTCGTCGTCTTGCCCGCCCCGTTGGAGCCGACGAAGCCGAACAGCTCGCCCGCGGCCACGTCGAAGGTCATGTCGTCGAGCGCGACGACGTCGCCGTAGCGCTTGCTGACGTGGTCGATCTCGAGCCGGCGCCGGGGCGTCACGCGAGATCGAGGACGGTCGCTCCGTGGACGTGGACGACGTTCGTGTCGCCCAGACGGGTCGTCGCGCCCATCGGGCGCGGGTGCGTGTGGCCGTGCAGCAGCCAGCGCGGGCGGTGGCGCTCGACCCATGCGCGCAACGCGGCGAAGCCGGTGTGGGCGGGGTCGCCGGGCTCGTCGTTGACGCCGAGCGGCGGCGCGTGGGTGAGCAGGACGTCGGCCGGCGGCAGGCGGGCAGCGAGCGCCTGCGCCTCCTCCTGCGTGAGCTGGTAGCGCCCGCCGGGGCGGTAGCGCGGGCAGCCTTCGAAGCCGGTCGCGGTCAGCTCGCCCAGCGCCGCGACGCGCAGGTGCACGTCGGTCACACCGTGCTCGGCGAGCGCCGCCGGCGCGTCGTGGTTGCCGTGCACGCCGAGCTTGGGCACCGTCATGGCGCGGATCGGCTCGACCCAAGCGGGCTCGAGATCGCCGATCCAGAGGACGGCGTCGACGTCATGCGGGACGACGGCCGGTGGGGCGTCGGCGAGGGCGAGCACACGCATAAGGGGCAGCCTAGGAGTGCCCCCTCGTGTCTCGGTTCAGTCGCGTCCGCCGCCGAAGATCTGCAGGAAGAACAGGAAGATGTTGACGACGTCGAGGAAGATCCCCGCGGCGATCGGCACCGCCCACTCCTGGCCGGCGCGGCGCAGGCGGTTGAAGTCGAAGATCGTGTAGGCCCCGAAGATCACCAGGCCGAGGACGGACCAGATGATGTTCTCGGCAGGGATGTTCACGAAGATGAACACGAGGCCGAGGCCGAGGAAGGCCAGCAGCGCCCAGAACAGCGTGCGCGCCCAGCTCGACAGGTCGCGCCGGGTCGCGTAGCCGTAGGCGCCGAGCCCGGCGACGAAGACCGCGGTCGCGCCGCCCGCCTGCCAGAGCGCGGACGGGTCGGACTGCGCGTACTCGTTGAGCACCGGGCCGAGGCCGATGCCGAGGAGCAGGCCGGCCCCGAAGAGGATCGCGATCGCGGCCTGCTCGGAGCGGCGCACGACGAAGTTCAGCGCGACGAACAGGACGATCGCGCCGATCATGCAGAGGATCCCGGCGCCGCCGGAGATGTCGCGGCCGATGTAGGCGCCGAGCGCGAAGAAGCCGAGGGTGAAGGCCACCAGGCCCATGACCTGGCCGAAGACGGCGCGCGTCTCGGCGACGGGCCGCGCTCCGGCGACCGGCTCTTGGTAGGTCAGGGTGGGGTCGGTCGACATCGTGGACGTGGTCCTCCGGCGGACAGCGCCCACCGTACCAGGCGAGGCTGACGCGACCGGCGCCGGTCGGGGTCGGTCGTGGAGCATCGCCGGAGGCTCGTGCCCGGCGTATGCAACCATTGTTCGATGACCGTCGAACTGATCGAGCACACCGATCCCGGCTGTCCCTGGGCGTACTCCGCCAGTCCGGCGCTCGCGGTGCTGCAGTGGCGCTACGGCGAGCAGCTCTCGTGGCGGATGGTCACGATCGGGCTGACCGAGCGCTACGAGCAGTACGTCGAACGCGGCTACACGCCGGCGGGCAGTGCGAAGGCCCGCCGGCAGTTCCGCCGGTTCGGCATGCCGTTCGCGTCGCCGCTCAAGGCCCGGCCGGCGGCGACGGCGCGGATGTGCCGGGCGGTCCACGCGGTGCGCCGGCTGGATCCCCGGCGCGAGCGCGAGGCGTTCCGGGCGCTGCAGTTCGCGCAGTTCACCACCGACCTCGTGATGGATCTCGACGACTCGCTGCGCGAGGCGCTGCGGCGGGTGGACGGGCTCGACGTCGAGGCGGTCGTGGGGGCGCTCGACGCGCCCGAGGTGACCGCCGCCTACGAGGCCGACCGCGCCGAGGCGCGGACCGCGGAGGGCACGCCGACGCACGCCCAGGGCAAGCACGCGACGAGCGACGGGCCGGTGCGCTACACGGCGCCGTCGCTGATCTTCCGCGCCAACGGGACGACGCTCGAGGCGGGCGGCTTCCAGCCCCTCGAGGCCTACGACGTCGTGCTGGCCAACCTCGACCCGCGGCTCGAGCGCCGGTCGGTCGCGGCCGATCCCGGCGACGCGCTGGCGGCGTTCGACTACGCGCTGACAACGGCCGAGGTCGCGGCGATCATGACGCCGGACCTGCGAGTGCCCGACCTCGTGGCCGCGGAGGCGGCGCTGATCGACGCCGTGGCCGACGGTCGGGTGCGGCGCACGCAGCTCGGCGACGACGCGTTGTGGAGCGTGGCTCGGTAGCGCCGCGAGGCGACGGATGGCGAATACCGTCGTCCCCGACGACACAGATCGCCACGGGTGCGGTCCCAGGCCGCCGTCGCCGACGCGCACGTCGGGCGCGCCCGCGCTGCCAGAATCGAGCGCGTGACCGCGATCGTCTGCGTCTCCGACCTGCACGAGCACCTCGTCGACATCCCGGCCTGTGACCTGCTGCTGATCGCCGGCGACGTCTCGTTCGGCTTCCGTGAGGATCTCGCCGGCATGCACGCGTTCCTGGAGGGCGAGTTCGCCGCGTGGCTGGAGCGGGTGCCCGCCGAGGAGGTCGTGCTCGTCGCGGGCAACCACGACAAGTCGATCGAGGCGTGGGGCGTGCCCGACGGCCTGCGCTGCCGCTACCTCGCCGACGAGGGCATCGAGCTGTTCGGCCTGCGCATCTGGGGCACGCCGTGGCAGCCCTGGTTCGGCGACTGGGCGTTCAACGCGCCGCGTCACGACGGCGAGACGTTCCTCGCGCGGAAGTTCGACGCGATCCCCGACGACACCGACATCGTCGTCGCCCACGGCCCGCCGTACGGCTACGGCGACGACGTTCCCCGCCGCGGCGGCGCCCATGTCGGCTCGACCGCGATGCTCGCGGCGCTCGAGCGCGTGCAGCCGCGCCTGGTCGTCTGCGGCCACATCCATCCGGGCTACGGCCGCTACCAGCTGGGCGAGACCGAGATCCTCAACGTCTCGCTGGTCGACGACGAGTACCAGCCGGTCAACGTCGTGGTGCGGCGGGACCTCTGACGTCGCAGCCGCCGGGCGGTGCCGTGAACCGCCCGTGACGTCACGTCGCGGCAACCAGATCGCGGCCGGTCGCTGGTTGGGTTCGGCGCTGTGCGCGGTCGGAGTCGGGCCCAGCCCGGCGCCGGTAGAATGGCCGAGTCTGCCCGGATAGCTCAGCTGGTAGAGCACAGCCATGGTAAGGCTGGGGTCAGGGGTTCGAGTCCCCTTCCGGGCTCTTGAGGGGTGACGCCCTCCGGTCGTCCTGCGGGCGTACCGCGATCGTCAGAACCCGATCGCGGTGCGGATGAGGACGACGTGGATGCGGCCGGGGTCCTCCTGGTGGATCTCGAGGATCTTGCCGACGCGGCTGCCCTGCCCGTAGGCCGCCCGGGCGCGCTCGTCCTCGAGCTCGAGGCAGTGTTCGTCGAGCCGCTCGCGCGCCCAGTCGAGATCGGGCACGAGCTTCTGGGCGCCGACGACGAAGATGACGTTCGCGGCTCCCCACGCGTAGGAGGCGAGCTGGCTTCCCAGGGCGGAGGCGACGACGAGCGTCCCGTCGTGGGTCACCGCGTGGACGCTGCCGAGCGCGAAATCGGGCAGGACGAAGATCGTCTTGATCTCCCGCAGTTGGGTCGTGCGGTCGAGCGCCGCGATCCTCGCCCGGGCTGAGCCGTAGGACCCGCCGTCGTCGATCGTCGCGGCGATCCCGGTCTGTTCCAGGGTCACCGACGGGTTGGTGACCACCAGCGAGCCGTGGGGGATGCGGGCGAGGACCGCCTCGCGTGCCCGGTCCGGGTCGTCGACGATCTCGGCGCTGAACCCGCGCGCCTCCAGCGCGGCGGCGGTGGCACGAGCGGGTGACCGCCGCCCGGGCGACGTGCTCAGTCGGCGTTGGGCTCGAACGCTCGCCGTCGACGCAGGCAGAAGCGCAGATGCTCGGGAAGGAGCCACGCCCGGCTCCAGTTGACGATTCTGCCTTGGCGCGTGCACCAGGGCGTCGGCGGGGCGATCATGTTCGCGACCTCGCTGGCGCTGCTCGCGCAGGCGTTCCAGGGCCGGGAGCGCGGCGGTCGCGCTCGGGGTGTACGGCGCGATCACCGGCAGCGCGGTCGTCGTCGGACCCGTGCTCGGCGGTCTGATCACGAGCGACCTCTCGTGGCGCTGGATCTTCTACGTCAACGTCCCGATCGGCGCCGTCGCACTCGCGATCACGCTGCTGCGGGTCGAGGAGTCGCGCAGCCAGACGGCACGACGGCCCGACCTGGTCGGGTTCATGACGTTCAGCGCCGCCCTCGGGCCCTGGTGTTCGGCCTGATCGAGAGCCAGCGCGACGGCTGGGGCTCGGGCTGGGTCATCGGGACGCTCTCGGCCAGCGCGATCCTGCTGGCGGTCTTCCTGGCGGTCGAGCGGATGTCGAGCGCGCCGATGCTCGATCTCGGCCTGCTGCGCGTGCCGACGTTCGGCGGCTCGTTGATCGCGGCGTGGTCGATCTCGTTCGGGCTGTTCGCGCTGCTCACCTACCTGGTCCTGTGCATGCAGGACACCCTGGGCCCCTCGGCGGTGGAGGCCGGCGTGCGCACCTGCCGCTCACGGTGGCGCTCTTCCTCACCGCCAGGGTCGCCGACAGGATGACCTCGCAGGTGCCGCGGCAGCTGCTGATCGGTGTCGGGTTCGTAGCGATCGGCGCCGGCCTGCTGCTGATGCGCGGGCGGACCCCGAGCTCGGGGGGACGCACCTCCTGGCCGGGATGATCGTCGCCGGCGGGGGGCCTCGTCAACACGCCGCTCATCTCGACCGCGGTCGGGGTCGTGGACCCCGCTCGGGCCGGGATGGCGTCGGGGATCAACGCGACCCTGCGCCAGGTCGGCATCGCGACCGGGGTCGCGGGACTCGGCACGATCCTCGCCTCGCACATCCGCGGCTCGGTCGTCGACCGGCTGAGCGCCACCCCGCTCGCCGATCACGCCCGCGCTGGCGTCCGCGGTGGCCGCGGGCGGACGGCGCACGTCGTGGCCTCCACGCCTGCGCCCCTGCGCGGCCTCGTCGTCGTCAGCGCGCGCTCGGCGCAGGTGGGCAGCCTGAACGCGATCCTGCTCGTCGGGGCGCTCGTCGCGTTCGCCGCGGCGGTCGCGTCGTTCTTGCTCGTTCGCGAGCGCGACTTCGTCGAGACGAGCGCCGAGAGCCGCGAGGAGGCGGTGCAGCTGGCGGCGGCGGCTGGTCGCGCGGGCTGTCACAGCTCGGGTCGGTCTTCGTCTCTTGGGGTAGAGCGATGGAGACGAAGCTGTCCAGTCGGAGGTCGAGCGTGGTCGAGGCGTACGAGCATCTGCGTCCGCTGTTGTTCTCGATCGCCTATCGCATGCTGGGCAGCGTCGCCGAGGCGGAGGACATCGTCCAGGAGGCCTTCGTCCGCTACCAGGGTGCGCTGGTCGATCGGCCGGACAGGTTCGAGTCGCCGCGCGCATTCTGTCTGGCGGTGACGACGCGGGCTGGCCATCGACCACCTGCGCTCGGCACGGGTGCGCCGGGAGCAGTACGTCGGGGAGCGGTTCCCGGAGCCGCTGCTGACCGACGAGACCGCGGTCGACGGCGCGCGCTATGCGGAGGAGGCGGACTCGCTGTCGATGGCGTTCCTGCTCGTGCTCGAGCGGCTCACTCGGTCGAGCGGGCCGTCTTCCTCCTGCACGACGTGTTCGACTACGGCTACGGCGAGGTCGCGCGGACCATCGGCAGAGCGAGGGCAACTGCCGGCAGCTCGCCAGCCGCGCCCGCCGTCATGTCGAGGACGAGAAGCCGCGCTTCGAGACGTCCAGGCGGCAGCGGGAAGCGCTCGCCACGCGCTTCTTCGACGCGGTCGGCGACGGCGACATGGAGAGCCTGGTCGAGCTGCTCGCCGCGGACGTGGTCGTCTACGGCGACGGCGGCGGCCAGGCGCCAGCGGTGGTGCGGCCGGTCGTCGGGTGCGACCGTGATGCGCTTGCTGCTCGGGCTCGGCGGAGCCTGGCGCGACCTGGGCGTGACGGTCCGACGCAGCAGGTCAACGGGCAGCCGGGCGCGATGTCCGTCGATCGCGCCGGCCGGCTGATCAACGTCATGACCGTCGACATCGCGGCGGTGTGGTCCAGACGGACCGCTCGGTCATCAACCGCGACAAGCTCGGCCACCTCGGCCCGCTCGCGGACGTCGAGGAGCTCCTGCGCGAGCGCGGCCAGCGCCGCGCGGCAGAGCGTTGAAGCGGTCGGCAAGCGGGCGGCGACCCGGTCCGGAGCCGCGCTTCAGCGGTCAGGGGTGAGCGCTGCCTCGACGTTGTCGAGGAGCGCCTCGAGCACGCGGTCATGGAGCGGTTCGATGCGCTCGCGCCAGAGCGTCTCGTAGGGCCCGAGCGCCTCGCCTGCGACCGTATGGCGCAGAAGCGTCCCGCTCGTTGCGGGCACGAGCTCGAACCAGTGCTCGACCCGCAGCTCTGCGGGGCGCACGACCCGGAAGGCGCGCACCGCGCCGGGGCGGTCGACCTCTTCCCAGAGCATCAGCCCCGTGTCGTAGCGGCGGCGTCCCAGCGCCCGAGGCGCCGGCGCGATCCGGGTTGGCCACACGCCGTCGAGCCGCGCGATGATCCCGGCCACTCGATCCGGCGGTGCGGCGATACGGCGCTGGTGACGGTTGTCGATCTTCATCCTGGCGCCCTCCTCAGACTTCAGACGAGGAAGACCGCGCCTGTGTGACAGCGGGCGCGCGACAGCCATGGCGGAGACGGGGCGTCGCCGGAGGGCTTTGACCGCGCATGGCGTAGAACACGCGTATGGCCAAGACCGAGGCCGTCGTCGTCGCCGGCGATCGCGAGGTGCGTGTCTCCAGCGCCGACCGCGTGATCTTCCCCGCCACCGAGCGCACCGCGGCGGTGACGAAGCTCGACGTCGTCAACTACTACCTGGCCGTCGGCGACGGGATCATGCGCGCCCTGCACTGGCGGCCGACGACGCTCGAGCGCTGGCCGAAGGGCGTGCACCCCGGCATCGTGCTCTCGACCCGGGAGCGGGGCGGCGGCGACGCGTTCTTCCAGAAACGCATCCCCAAGGGCGCGCCGGGCTACGTGCAGACCGCGCGGATCGCGTTCCCGTCCGGCCGCTACGCCGACGAGATCTGCCCGACCGAGATCGCCGTCGTCGCCTGGGCGGCGCAGATGGGCACGATCACGTTCCATCCGTGGCCGGTGCGCAGCGACGACGTCGACCACCCCGACGAGCTGCGCCTCGACCTCGACCCTCAGCCCGGCACCGACTTCGCCGACGCGGTCCGGGTCGCGGGGACCGCCCGTGCGCTGCTGGAGGAGCTCGGCTACACGGGCTTCCCCAAGACCTCCGGCGGGCGCGGCGTGCACATCTACGTGCGCATCGAGCCGCGCTGGACCTTCACCGACGTCCGCCACGCGGCGATCGCGTTCGGCCGCGAGCTCGAGCGCCGCCGGCCCGGCGAGGTCACGACGAAGTGGTGGAAGGAGGAGCGCGGCGAGCGCATCTTCGTCGACTACAACCAGAACGCCCGCGACCGCACGATCGCCTCCGCCTACAGCATCCGGCCCAAGCCCGGCGCTCCGGTCTCCGCGCCGGTCGACTGGGACGAGCTGGCGCATATCGCCCCCGAGGACTTCACCGTCGCCACCATGCCCGCGCGCTTCGCGCAGATCGGCGACCGCCACGCGCGGATCGACGACGAGGCCCACTCGCTCGAGCCGCTGCTCGACATGTATGCGGCCGACGAGCAGGGCGACATGCCCTACCCGCCCGACTACCCGAAGATGCCGGGCGAGCCCAAGCGCGTGCAGCCGTCGCGCGACCGCGACCGCCCGCGGTAGCTGCTCGCCCGGCCGTTGCTGCGTCGGCTATTGTCGGGGCGGCGCGCGCCCGGCCCGGGGCACCGGGATGTTCCCGGCACGGCTCGGAGCCCGTCAGTCGGGTGACCGCGGTGCGTTGGGGTCCAGTACCAGCGCGCCCGGCGGCGGGTACTTGGCCAGTGGTCCGTCGGCGAGCGTCTCGACGAGCTCCTTCGCCGCGCGGGCCCACGCATCGCGCACATAGGCGCTGACCGGCCAGACGATCGCGGGGTCGAGCCTGCGCACGTAATCGGCGAGCTCTTGCGGGACCGTGTTGCCGGGCACCAGGGTCGGCCCGAGGCCGGCGACGGCCAGGCGCGCCGCGCCGTCGAGCTGCGCGGTCCGCAGCAGCTCGCGGGGCTCGAAGCCGGCTCGACGACACGCCTCCGCGGCGATGACCTCGATGCCGTGCGGCGGTTCGAGCAGGATCCACTCGCGATCGGCGAGTCCGGCGAGGCTCACCGGCCCGTCTGACCGCGTGAGCGGATCGGTTGCCGGCAGGACGACGTGCAGCTCGTCCCAGCCGACCTCGAACGCCGGTCCGCTCCAGGGGGTCGGCGTGGGGCCCAGCGCGATATCGCCAGCGCCGCTGGCGGCGGCCTCGACGAGCTCGCGGTGGTAGTCGAACTCGCGCAGGCGGACGGCCATCTCGGGGTGGTCGTGGCGCCCAGGTCCATATCGCCGCCGGCAGCGCGCGCGACGGCGAGCGAAGCGGCGTGCAGATCTCCAGGCTCCCGCGCGGGAACCGCTGGCTCGCGGCGGGCGGCGTCGGGCGGCCGCCTCGGCGGCGACGACCGCGGTACGGGCCCGGGCCGCGAACGCCCGGCCGGCCGGGGTGATGCGCACGCCGGTCGGGAGACGGTCCACGAGCGGGCCGCCGAGCTCCCGTTCGAGCGCCTTGATCTGCTGCGACAGCGATGGCTGGGGTGACGTGCATGGATGCTGCCGCGCGGGTGAACGAGCCGGTTTCGATGACCGCCAGGAAGTAGGCGAGCTGCCGCAGGTTCACAGGCGTGAACTCTACGCCGCCTCATAGACGTTGCCTATGGGGGTACTCAAACCGGACTTTGATGGGCTGCGGGCCGCGAACTACAGTGCCGCCCGATGAGCTTGATCGTGGCGGCCAGCTATCTGGGGGACTGGCTGGATGTCCTGTTTCGCTGGTTTCACGTCATCGTGGGCGTGACCTGGCTGGGGACGTCGATCTACTTCGTGCGCCTCGACAACTCGCTGGCGCCGCCGGCTGAGGAGGACGACGAGTCCGAGTCGTCGACGATCGGCGAGCACTGGGGAGTGCACGCAAGCGGCTTCTACCACGTGGTCAAGTACCGACGACTGGCCGGCACGCAGCGCGCGTAGCGCGCCGCCGGCGACCCCGTGGCCGGCGTACTCGACGTGGCTGACGGGGTTCACGCTGATCACGGTCGTGTACTACGCCAACCCGCGGACGTACCTGATCGACACGTCGGTGGCCAATCTCGCGCCCGCGGCAGCGTGGCGATCAGCATCGGGTTCCTGCTGGTGGGCTGGCTTCTCTACGACCTGACCTGTCGGTTGCTGGGGCGCTGGGAGTGGCTGGTGGCGCTGTCGCTCGTGGCGATCGTGATCGGCGCGGCCTGGCGGCCACAAGCGTTCAGCCCGCGAGCGGCGTTCCTGCAGGTGGGCGCGATGCTGGGCACGTTCATGTCGGCCAACGTCCTCTTCATCATCCAGCCGACGAACCGCCGGCAGGCGGCGTCACAGCAGGCAGCCCTGCCAGGCCGTCGGCGTACGCTCGAGCCAAGCAGCGCTCGGTGCACAACACCTATCTGACGCTGCCGGTGCTGTTCCTCATGCTCAGCAACCACGCGCCGTTCATCTACGGCTCTTCCGATGCGTGGCTGGCGCTGTTCGCGATGCTGGTGGTGGGCGCCCTGATTCGCCACTCCTTCATCTTGTACCGCCGAGGCTCGGTGCCGATGGTGCCGACGGTGGCGCCGTTGGCGGCCACGGCCATCGTCATCGCGTTGGTCTTCTGGATGGCGCCGCCCAGCACCACCGCCCCGAGACCACGCAGGCGGCCGGCGGCGCGGACTCCGGCCAGGCGGCCGCGAGCGGCGCGGCCAGCTCGGCGGGGCCCAGGTCTTCGCGTCCGCCGGCTGCGCCAGCTGCCACACGCTGAAGGCGGCCGGGGCGTCGGGCAAGGTGGGCCCCGATCTCGATTCGCTGCAACCCCTCGCAGAGCGGTGGCCGAGACCGTGGCCAACGGTCGCGGCGCCATGCCCCCGTTCAAGGGTCGCCTCAGCGACGAGCAGATCTCCGCGGTCGCGGCGTATGTCGCCACGGCCACCGGAGGGGGGTGAGTGCTTCGGCCTTCCGACCGGCCGTGGCGGCTCCCGCACGACCCTCGACGACACCCCACAGGAAGGTTTGCCCGATGAGCAAGATCCGCATCAGCGTCGGTGATCTGCAGTTGACCGGTCGACTGGAGGAGGAGCGCGCCCCCGCGACCTGCGCGTACTTCCGGACCCTGCTGCCCTGGGACAACCGCATCATCCACGTGCGCTGGAGCGGGGAGTCGATGTGGATCCCGCTCGGAGACCTCCACACCGGCCTGGACTTCGAGAACGCGACCAGCCATCCGGCCCCCGGCGAGCTGCTGCTGTACCCCGGAGGGATCAGCGAGACCGAGGTGCTGTTCCCCTACGGCGGGACGTGCTTCGCGAGCATCGTCGGGCAGCTCGCCGGCAATCACTTCCTGACCATCGAGGAGGGCCTCGATCAGCTGCGCCCGCTCGGTCAGCGCTGCCTGTGGGAGGGCGCGCAGCCGATCCGCTTCGAGGCGGTCTGATCACGACGTGGTGGGCGGCCCGGCAGGCCGGGTCGCCCCGGCCTCAGCTGCCGCGGTACGTCGTGTAGCCCCACGGCGAGACGATCAGCGGGACGTGGTAGTGAACGTCGTCGGCAAAGCGGACGCGGATCGGCACGTCCTCGAGATACGGCGGCGAGGAGGTCTGCACGCCGTGGCGCCGGAAGTAGGACCCCACGCCGAAGCTGACCTCGTAGGGGCCGGGAGCGAACTCGTCCTCGCTGAGCAGCGGCTCGTCGGTGCGGCCGTCGGCGTTGGTGACCAGCGTCTTGACCGGTCGAGCGGCGCCGTCGGCGAGGGCGCAGATCGTCACCTCCATCTCGGCCCCCGGCGCGCCGCGCGTGGTGTCGAGGACGTGCGTCGTCACCCAGCCGGCCGCCACCAGATCGGCCAGGCGCAGGCGCGCGATCTCGCAGATCTGGCCGATGTTCTCGTCGATCTGCTCGTCGCGGGTGCTGTCGGTGCGGCGCTCGATCGCCTCGAGGATGGCGTCGAGCGTCCCGGCGCGGCGGACGCACACGATGCACGAGAAGCCGAAGCGCGCGCGGTAGCGCTCGTTGGCGCTCACCAATCGGTCGCGCAGGTCGGCGTCCAGGCGATCGAGCCCGGCCGAGCGCTGCTCGGAGACCGACGCGGCCGTCATGTCCCGCCCGACCGCCAGGTCGGGATGGGCCGCGATGACGGCCAGGCGCCGCTCGACCGGCGCCTCCGACAGCGCGCGGCACATCGCGGCGTGAAGCTCGCCGCGCGCGGTGAAGGGCCCGGCGTCGAAGGCCGCCTCCGCGACCCACGGGCTGTGCTCGAAGACGGGCCCGAGCAGCGCCACGAACCGCTCGCGCCCGAGGTCGCCCAGCGCGCGCATCGGGATCCGGTCAGCCATCGTCCACCTCTGGTTCGCGGGATGTTGGCGGCGGGCCCGACCGGACGTGGCGACCGCGCGCGGGTGCGATCAGGGTTGCGTCGCGGTAGATCGTCACCCCGCGCAGGATCGTTCGCCTCACCTGTCCGCGGACCGTGCTGTCGACGTACGGGCAGACGTCGGGGTGGCGCACGAGCAGCTCGTCCAGCTCGATGCGACGCGAGGCGTCGAGGTCGACGAGGACCAGGTCCGCGTCGGCGTCGATCGCGATCTCGCCCTTGCCGGGCAGGCGGAAGCGGCGAGCCGGGTAGCGCGCCGTCACCTCCGCCAGCCGTTCGAGAGTCAGCCCGCGCCGGTGAACGCCCTCGCTGATCATCAGCGTGAGCAGTAGCTGGCAACCCGAGATGCCGCCCCACACGTCGAAGAAGTCGTCGGCCCGCTTGAGCGACAGAGGCGCGGGCGAGTGATCCGAGGCGACCATCGGAAGCCGTCCGTCGACGAGCGCCGACCACAGCGCGTCGACGTCGGCGGCCGGGCGCAGGGCGGCGTGCACTTCGCCAGGGCCCCCAGCTGCTCGAGGCTCTCCTCGTCGAAGACGAGGTAGTGGGGACAGGTCTCGCAGGTGACGTCCACGCCGCGGGCGCGGCCGGCCAGTACCTCGGCCAGAGCACGGGCGCTCGACACGTGGACGACGTGCAGCGAGCAGCCGCTGGCCTCGGCCAGCGCCACCGCTCGGGCGACGGCCTCGACCTCGGCGATCACCGGGCGCGAGGCCAGGAACTCGGTCACACCGCGGCCGCCCAGGGCGCGGGCACGTGCGGTGAGCACGGTGGTGATGGCGTCCGACTCGGCGTGCACCGCGACCGGAAGCCGCAGCTCGGCCGCCTGCATCATCCCCTCCAACAGCGTGACATCGTCACAGGCGATGAAGTCGTCGATTCCGGTGGTCGGCATGAAGGCCTTGAAGCCGACCACCCCCAGAGCGGCGAGCTCGGGCAGGTGCTCGACGTTGCCGGGCACCAGGCCGCCCCAGAGGGCGAAGTCGACGTAGGCGCGACCGGACGCCGTCCGCAGCTTGGCTGCCAGCGCATCCGCCCTCACGGTGGCCGGGATCGAGTTGAGCGGCATGTCGATCGCGGTGGTCGAGCCCCGCGGCCAGCGCTCGCGTCCCGCTCTCGAAGCCCTCCAGCTCGCGCGCCCGGGATCGTTGAGATGGACATGGGCGTCGACCGGCCCGGGCAGCACGACCAACCCCTCGGCCTCGATCGTCTCCTGGGCGGGCGCGTCGAGCTCTGGCTCGATCGCGGCGATCCGGCCGTCGGCGATCCCGATGTCGGCGCGCACGGCACGCTCGCCGCTGACGACCAGACCGGCTTTGACGACGACGTCGAAGCTCATCGCTCGAGATCCAGGAGGCGCAGCGCCAGCTCGCGGTACACCGTCACGCTCGAGCTCAGCAGCTCGACGTCGACCGACTCGTCGGGCACGTGGGCCTGGTCCATCGTCCCGGGCCCGATGATGATCGTCGGGATGCCCGCGCCCGCGGCGTAGAAGCGGGCGTCGGACGATCCGACGAGGCCGCCGACTGGCATCGCGCCGCCGCGGGCCTCGTCGACGACGTCGACGGCGGCCCGGACAAGCCAATGCTCGGCCGGCGTCTCGAACGCCGCGCCGATGTGATCGAAGGTGATGGTGCCGCGGCCGTCGATGAAGCTCGACAGCTCGCGGGTTGCCTGGCCGAGGTCTTCGCTGGGCAGGACGCGGCGATCGACGGTCAGCACGCACTGGTCTGGGACGACGTTCGTGCGCACGCCCCCGCGAATGGTGCCGATGCTGATGCTGGCGTTCCCGACCAGCTCGTGGCGCCGTCGGGCGAGCTGCGGCGCGAGCCGCTGCTCGATGTCCATCGCGAACTGCACGGCATGGCTGACGGCGTTGTCGCCGAGCTCGGGCGTGCTGCCGTGCGCCGAGCGCCCCGTGAAGGTGACGGTAGCGAACACGTTGCCCTTCTGCGCGCGGAAGACCGTCAGTCCGCTGGGCTCGGCGATGATCGCGGCATCGCCGGCGATGCGCCCGCTCTCGAGCAGCAGCTCAGCTCCGAGCTGGCCGCCGGGCTCCTCGTCAGGGACGACGTGAGCGACGACCGTGCCCTTCCAGTCGTCGCGCAGGGCGGCCAGCTGGCGCAGTGCCACGAGGAAGCCGGCGATGCCCCCCTTCATGTCGCTGGCGCCCCGGCCGTAGAGACGCCCGTCGGCGATCTCGCCTCCGAACGGCTCTCGCGTCCAGCCGTCGCCTGCCGGAACCGTGTCGATGTGGCCGCCGAAGATGATCGTGCGGCCGGGCCCGGCCCCGCCGCGCAGGGTGGCCACGAGCATCGGCCGCTCGGGGGCGACCCCCACGTCCTCGACCTCGATCTCCGGGATCTGGCGCAGATAGCTACGCACGACCGTCATGGCCGCCCGCTCGTCACCGGGAGGGTTGGGCGAAGGAGCGCGAACGAGCTCCTGAAGGAGATCGACGGCTTCCTCGTCGGCGGGGTGCGGCTCTGGTCTCGTCACGGTGCGGCGCCTCTCCCCTCGGCTGGACGTCACTGGCCGACGTGGCGGCGCCGGCGAACATGAAAGGTGAAGTGCTCGGGCAACAGCCATCCCTGCGCCCACTCGATGATCGTCCCGTTCACGGCACGGGCGAGCGCGTCGGTGTAGAGGGCGGCGCCGCCGGCGGGGACGCCGAGCCGGCCGGCGATGTCCGCGGGCAGGTTGACGGCACGGATCTCGGTATCGGCGTACTCCAGGCCGATCTCCTGATGCGTGAGGAGGATGTCGAGCACGGAGCCGGCGAACTCCTCGCGCATGACGTCGAAGGCCACGCCGCCGACGGGGATCACGTCGATCAGCCAGGCGACGCGGGTGCCGGACAGGAGCTTGACGCGGCGCACGACGAGGATCGGATCGCCGACCGGGATCTGCAGGCGACGGCTCTCCTCCGCCTGGGCGGTCGTCTCCTGCCACTCGACGTCGACGCTCTCGAGCTGCGTCCCCGCCTCGCGGGCGAAGCTCTCGAGCGAGTGGAGCACCTCGAGGCGCGGCTGCAGCGTCTGGGCGCCCGGTAGCACCATCCAGCCGACGCCTTGACGGCTGGAGATGAGGCCCGCGTCCTGCAGGCTGCGCATGCTCTGGCGCAGGGTCACTCGCGAGACGTCGTAGCGCGCCGCCAGCTCGCTCTCGCTGGGCAACAGCTCGCCGGGCGCGACGGCCCCGTTCAGGATCAGCTCCTGCGCCAGCGTGTCCCGGACCTCGTCGACCAACAGACGCCGGCGCAAGGCCGGCTGCCGGCCGGCAGGAACGTGTCGGCTGGGGCTCACGGGGCGGCACTATACCGACTTGTCTGCTAAGCAGCTAGGACTTGACAGACACGCAGTCGTGAGTCTAGTTTTGCGCTCTCCGGTGACAGGTCTGGGGCCGCGCGGGATGTCCCAGGCGACGACGATGAGCCCGGCTCGCACGCACATCGAGCCGGGGGAGAGGCATTCGTGCGGGGTCAGGACGAGTCCACGGACAACGGCGTGATGTTGGGAGCCAGCGGCGTCACCAAGCGCTTCCCCGGCGTGGTCGCCAACGACCAGGTCGACT